>NZ_LSOF01000005.1:352460-401012 GCF_001592875.1 Pseudomonas sp. BMS12
GGCTCGCCGGCACGCGCGGCTGTCGCGCTGGGCCCAGGCGCTGCACATGTACAGCCCAGCCCTGGCCGAGCGCCTGCGCGCACGGGCTCGGCGCATCGAGCTGGCTCATGCCCAGCGTCGCCTGATTCGCGCCGAGCACGGCGTGCTGCTGTGCGCCGGAGGTTTCGTATTCAACCGCGAACTGGTCCGCCAGCACGCGCCGGCCTACCTGGCCGGGCTGCCCCTGGGCAGCGCCGGCTGCGACGGCAGCGGTATCGCCCTGGGCAGCAGTGTCGGCGGCGCGACCGCGCGGATGGACAGGATCAGCGCCTGGCGCTTCATCAATCCGCCGCTGGCCTGGGCCTGCGGCCTGATCGTCAACGCGCACGGCCAGCGCTACTGCAACGAAGAGGTGTACGGCGCCAAGCTCGGCCACGCCATGGTCGAGGAGCAGGACGGCCGCGCCATCCTCATCCTCAACCGCGCCCTGGTCGGCGAGGCGCTGCGCCAGGTCGGCCCGGGCAAGGTCTGGCAGTTCCAGCGCCTGCCGGTATTGCTCAATTTGCTATTCAACGCCAAGCGTGCCGCCACGCCCGAACGCCTGGCCCGGCGCTGCGGGCTGCCCGCGGAGAACTTGCAGGCCAGCCTGGCCGCCTATGGCGCCGCCGCCCGCGGTGAATGTGCCGATGTTTTCGGCAAGTCGCCGGCGATGCTCGCCGACCTGAGCCAGGGCCCCTGGTATGCGCTGGATCTGTCCTTCGCCAGTCGTCTGTTCCCCTGCCCGACCATCAGCCTCGGCGGCCTGCGCGTGTGCGAGACCAGCGGCCGGGTGCTCGACGCCGGCGGCAGCGTTATCGACGGGCTGTACAGCGCCGGGCGCAATGCCGTGGGCATCGCCTCCAACCTCTACGTATCCGGCCTGTCGCTGGCCGACTGCATCTATTCCGGCCGCCGCGCCGCCGCCCATGCGGCAGCCGCGGCGACCGCCCAACCCGAAATCGCCTGAAGGAGAACACCATGAACCGAGTCCAAGGCAAGGTCTGCCTGATTACCGGCGCCGCCAGCGGCGTAGGCCGCGAAGACGCACTGCTGCTGGCCAGCCAGGGCGCCAAGGTGGTGCTCACCGACCTCAACGAGGAGGCCGGCCGCCTGGTCGCTGCGGAGATCGGCGACAACGCCCTGTTCATCCGCCAGGACATCGCCAGCGAGGCCGATTGGCAAAACACCATCAAGACCATCCTGGAACGCTTCGGCCGCCTCGATGTGCTGGTCAACAACGCCGCCATCCTCGCCCTCGGCAGCATCGAGGACACCAGCCTGGAGCAGTGGCAGAAGGTGCAGAAGATCAACAGCGACGGCTATTTCCTCGGCTGCAAGTACGCCATCGCGGCGATGAAGGAAACCGGCGGCGGCTCCATCGTCAACATGTCCTCGGTGGCGGCCCTGGGCGGCATGCCGATGTTCTGCGCCTACTCGGCGTCCAAGGGCGCGGTGGCCGCCATGACCCGCTCCATCGCCCTGCACTGCAAGCAGCAGGGCTACCGCATTCGCGTCAACAGCGTGCACCCGGACGGCATCAACACGCCGATGACCCAGGCCCTGGCCGGCGGCCAGGCGATTCCCCAGGACGTGCTGGACGCCGACCCGCTGAACCGCATGGCCGCCCCGCGGGACATCGCCAACGTGGTGCTGTTCCTCGCCAGCGACGAGTCGCGCTTCATCAGCGGCGCCGAGATCCGCGTCGACAACGCCCAGCTGATCAGCGGCCTGTAACGGAGATGAGCATGAGCGCGCAGCCCGTCCAGCAACCGAGCGCCGGCACCTACCGCCTGCAGGTCGCCGCGGTGATAGACGAAACCGCCGACGCCCGCTCGCTGGTACTGAGCGTGCCGGCGGAGCTGCGCGAGCGCTTCCGCTATCGCCCGGGGCAGTTCCTCAGCTTCCGCGTGCCGCATGGCGGCAAGCTGCTGACCCGCTGCTACTCGATGGCCAGTTCGCCGGACTGCGACGCCCAGCCCAAGGTCACCATCAAACGGGTGAACGAGGGTCGGGTGTCCAACTGGATGAACGATGCGGTGCAGGCCGGCGACTGGCTGGAGGTGCTGCCGCCGGCCGGGCACTTCTATCTCAAGCCCGGTACGCATCCGCTGGTGCTGTTCGGCGGCGGCTCGGGCATCACCCCGGTGATGTCGATCCTCAAGTCGGCGCTGCGCACCGGCACGCGGTCGGTCAAGCTGGTGTACGCCAACCGCGACGAGGCCTCGGTGATCTTCCGCGACGAACTGCGCGCGCTGCTCAAGGCCCATCCCGAGCAGCTGCAGGTGGTGCATCTGCTCGACTCGCTGCAAGGCTTCGTCGATGCCGCCGAGGTGCGCCGCCAGGTGCGTGGCGTGGGCGACGGCGAGTTCTTCATCTGTGGCCCGGGCCCGTTCATGGACACGGTCGAAAACACCCTGCTGGAGCTGGGTAAGCCGCGCGAGCGCATCCATGTCGAGCGTTTCGTCTCGCCGCCCGATCCCGACCAGGTCGCGGAGCCGGCGCCGATCGCCAGCACGGTCGAATGCCAGGCCCTGATCGTCGAAGTCGACGGCGTCGCCCATGAGGTGCCCAGCCTGCCTGGCGCCACACTGCTGCAAAGCTGCCGGGCGGCCGGTCTGGATGTACCCTTCTCCTGTGAAGAGGGTTTCTGCGGCGCCTGCATGTGCCAGGTCGAGGAGGGCACGCTGGGCCTGGCGCGCAACGACGTGCTCAGCGCCCAGGAGCTGGCCGAGGGTTGGACCCTGGCCTGCCAGGCTCGCCCGGACGCGCCCAGGGTGCGCCTGAAGTTCCCCGCCTGACGGGCATCTGCCTAGTCCCATCGGACGATCAACCACAGCGGCTGCGCCGGGTAGACTCGGCGCCAGCTCACAAGAACAAGAGGTTTGCTATGGCTCGTTTGCACAACAAAGTGGCGGTGATCACCGGCGCCGCCTCAGGTATCGGCCTGGCCTGCGTGCGCCGCTTCGCCGCGGAAGGTGCCCAGGTGGTCGGTCTGGACCTCGGCGAACCCGCCGCCGACCAGCTCTGGGACCTGAACCCGGCCCCGCTGTTCCTGCGCCTGGACGTCAGCGATGAAGCGCAGACCCAGGCCGTGATGCAGCAGGTCGTCGAGCGCTATGGCCGTATCGACGTGCTGGTCACTGCCGCCGGCATCGCCTCGCAGGGTAGCGCCACCCAGATCGAAACCGCCACCTGGCAGCGCATGCTCGACATCCACCTCAACGGCTGCCTGTTCGCCTGCCGCCACGTGCTGCCGCAGATGGTGGAACAGCGCAGCGGCTCGATCATCACCTTCGGCTCGATCTTCGGCCTGCAGGGTTGCGACAACAACCTGGCCTACAACGTGGCCAAGGGTGGCATCAACCAGCTGACCCGCTCGCTGGCCATCGACTACGGCCACGCCAACGTGCGGGTCAACGGCCTGTGCCCGGGGCTTATCGACACGCCGATGACCAGCATGGTCAAGGAGCATGCCGAGTTCCACGCCTACTTCGCCTCGCAGCACATGCTCAGCCGCGCCGGTCGGCCCGACGAAGTGGCCAATGTCGCGTTGTTCCTCGCCTCCGACGAAGCCTCCTTCGTCAGCGGGCAGATGATCGCCGTCGACGGCGGCTTCTCCGCCGGCCGCCGCTTCGCCCCACCCGCAGCCTGAACCCGAGGCCGGGCGCCCTGCCCGGTCCTTTCCTTCTTGGTTTTTCATCCTCTACCCGGGGAGGCCCCATGACGCCCGCCACCACTTCGCAACTGATCGCCAGTGCCGCCGCCCGGTATGGAAATGCCCTGGCCATCGACGATGCCGGCCGGCGCATCGACTACCACCAGCTCGACGCCCTGCGCCGCCAGGCCGCCCGCGCCCTGCTGGCCCTCGGCATCGAGGCCGGCGAGCGGGTGGCGATCTGGGCACCGAATGTCTGGGAGTGGGTGGTGGCGGCCACCGCCCTGCACAGCGTCGGCGCCGCCCTGGTACCGCTGAACACGCGAATGAAAGGCAGCGAAGCGGCCTTCATCCTGCGCGAGAGCGGCGCCGCGGCGCTGTTCGTAATCGGCGAATTCCTCGGCACGGACTACCCCGCGCAACTGCATGGCGAGGACCTACCCAACCTGCGTCAGCGCATCGTGCTGCGTGGCGAGAGCCAGGGCTGCCTGGGCTGGGACGACTTCCTGGCGCTGGCCGAGCGCCACAGCGACGCACAACTGGCCGCCCGCGAGGCCGAAGTGGACGGCGACAGCCTGGCCGACCTGCTGTTCACCTCCGGCACCACCGGCAAGCCCAAGGGCGTGATGTGCTGCCATGCGCAGAACCTGCAGGTGGTGCGCGACTGGAGTGAGGTGGTCGGTCTGCGCGAGGGCGACCGCTACCTGATCGTCAATCCGTTCTTCCATTCCTTCGGCTACAAGGCCGGCTGGCTCGCCGCACTGATGCGCGGCTGCACCTTGCTGCCACAGCAGGTGTTCGACGTGGACGCCGTACTCGACTGCGTGCAGCGCGAACGCATCAGCGTGCTGCCCGGTCCGCCGACCCTGTACCAGTCGCTGCTGACCCACCCGCGCCGCGGCGACTATGACCTGTCCTCGTTGCGCGTGGCCGTGACCGGCGCAGCCGCCATTCCGGTGGAAATGGTGCAGCGCATCCGCGACGAGCTGGGCTTTGCCACCGTGGTCACCGCCTACGGCCTGACCGAGAGCTGCGGCTTCGTCAGCATCTGCCGCCCCGGCGACAGCGCCGAGCTGGTCGCCAACACCAGCGGCCGCGCCATGCCCGGAGTCGAGGTGCGCTGCGTGGATGGCGCCGGTCAGCCGGTGGCGACAGGCGAGCCCGGGGAAATCCTGGTGCGCGGCTACAACCTGATGCGCGGCTACTTCAACGACCCGCAAGCCACCGCCGAAGCCATCGATGCCGAGGGCTGGCTGCACACCGGCGATGTCGGCGTGCTCGACGCGCAGGGCTACCTGCGCATCACCGACCGGCTCAAGGACATGTTCATCACCGGCGGCTTCAACGTCTACCCGGCGGAGATCGAGCAGGGGCTGCTGGACTACCCCGGCGTGGCCCAGGCCGCGGTGATCGGCATCCCCGACGAACGCCTGGGCGAGGTGGCCATGGCCTTCCTGCTCCCCGCGCCGGGCCAGGTAATCGACTGCGCCAGCGTGATCACCTGGTGCCGTGAGCGCATGGCCAACTACAAGGTGCCACGCCGTGTGCAACTGCTGGCACAGATGCCGCTGAATGCCTCGGGCAAGGTGACCAAGCAGGTGTTGCGGGAGATGGCTGGGCGCGGTTGAGGCTACGTACGCCTCTATCGACTTCCAATCCGTGCCGCTGCTGTTTATTGCTCGGCTTGAATCTTTCTGTTCCGCCCTACTGGGCGGGTCACTTTTGCCAGTCGCGGCAAAAGTAACCAAAACCGCTTGCCCCTACATCCGGCCCTACGCTTCGCTTCGGGTCCGTTCGCTCCATCATCGCTCCAGGGGCACGTCGCGAAGGGCCATCCTTGGCCCATCGCGTCTCTCGCGGCATCCATGCCGCTCAACCCCTTCCACGATGATTCCACTCACCCTTCTGAAGGGGCATTTCGGGCTGCCTGAAGGTTTCGCACGCACTCTCTCTGGAAGAAGGCGCGTTCAGCCGATGCAGCGAATTTCATCCAGGCTGCACCGCTACAGAGCTCCCCTCGTTCCCGGCCCCTCTACCTTCGGGAGAGGGGAGACAAATCACTCCCCGGCAGCGCAAAGCGCCCCTTCAGAAGGGAGAGCGGAGTCGTTGCGTAGAGGGATGAGCCGCATGGATGCGGCGAAAGGCTTAAAGGGCCATGGATGGCCCTTTAAGCCGACCCTAGGAGCGGCGATGGAGCGAACGGACCCGAAGCGAAGCGTCGGGCCGGATGCAGGGGCTAGACCTTTTGGTTCCTTTTGGGGCAATGCCAAAAGGAACCCGCCCAACAGGGCGGAACCAATGCCGCCACCAACGCGAAAACCAGCAGCGGCACGAACATAAGCAGTCAGCCCAATCAGAACCTCAAACGACCCGCGCCGGATGCGCCACCCGCGGCGCACCGAGCATCTCGCGGTAGGACGGCGGCTGCCGCCCCTCCGCCTCGCAGATGCCATAACGCGCTGCGATCTCGGCGCTAATCAGGGTCTGCCCGGACAGGCTCGCCAGTTCGGGATCGTCGAGCAGCGCGTGAATGATCCGCCCGTTGAACTCCGGCGTCTCGGCCTGGGCCAGGAAGGCCTGGTACTGCTCACCATGCTGGGCACCGACCAGGCGCGTGCGCTCGGTCAGCTGCGGGCCGAGCCACAGCGACAGAGCGGCCACGCCCGTGCCCTCGAAGTCCACCGCCATGTCTGCCGCCAGCTTGTCCACCCCGGCCTTCTGCGCGCCGTAGGCCGGGCCGTGCATGTAGCAGGCGCCGCCGAACGACGAGGTGAAGCAGATCAGGCCCTGGCGACTCTTTAGCAGCAAAGGCGCGGCGTGGTAGCTGGCGACATAGGCCGAGCGCAGGCCGACGTCGAGGATACCGACCAGTTCCAACGATTTTGCCCAGAACGGCCCCGGCTCGATCAGTTGCTCGTGGATATGCGCCACGTTGTTCACCAGCAGATCCAGACGCCCCTGCTCGTCCTCGATGCGGGCGAACAAGGCGCGGACCTGGGCATCGTCAGCGTGGTCACAGGGCACGGCGATGCCGCGCCCGCCGGCCGCGTCGATGGTTGCGGCCACGTCTTCCAGCGAGCCGCTCAGGCGCTGGCCGTACAGGCGCGAGTCGCCTTGCCCGGGTTGGCGGCCGGTGATGTACACGGTCATGCCGGTGGCGCCCAGGGCTTGGGCGATGCCGCGGCCGACGCCACGGCTGGCGCCGGTGACCAGGGCAATGCGGTTCTGCTGAGTCATGCGGGTTCCTCGCAAGGCAAAAGGCCCCGCTGCCGCATGCGACTGCGGGGTTGGATGGCGTGTATCAGGCCGGCAGTTCGGCCGAGGCCCTGGCCACGGCGGCAGCCTGCGCGGCGATATGTCGAGCGGCGATGTAGCCGAAGGTCATGGCCGGGCCGATGGTCGAGCCGGCACCGGGATAGGTACGGCCCATCAGCGAAGCGGCGCTGTTGCCGATGGCATACAAGCCAGGGATGGGCACCCCGCTGTCGTGCAGCACGCGGGCATGCACATCGGTGAGCAGGCCGCCCTTGGTGCCGATGTCGCCGGCATCAAGACGCACCGCGTAGAACGGCCCCCGGCGCAGCGGCGCCAGGCAGGGATTGGGGCTGACACCGGGATCGCCGTAGTAGCGGTCGAACAAGGAATCGCCCTTGCCAAAATCCACATCGACACCCTGCTCGGCCATGGGGTTGAAGCGCTCGACCGTGGCTTCCAGGCCCTGGGCATCGACGCCGATGCGCTCGGCCAGCGCAGCCAGGCTATCGGCCTTGTGGAAGTAGTCGCGCAGCTGTGCAGGCACCTGCCAGTCCGGTTGGGCGTAGCCGGGCAACAGCGCACCGCAGGGGTATTTGCGGCGGAACTCGGCATCGAACACCATCCAGCACGGCACGCTGGCCTGCTCGTACATGGCGTAGACGATATCGCTGTAGGGTGCGCCCTCGTTGACGAAACGCTGCCCGGCGGCGTTCACCAGGATACAGCCCGGCAGGTTGCGCTCGACGAACATCGCCCGCTGCTTCTCCTCGCCCGCCACATGACTGGTCGGCGCCCACCAGCTGTGCGACATCAATGCGGTCTGCGCGCCCAGGGCCTGGCCGGCGCGGATGCCATCGCCACTGTTGTGCGGCGGGGTGGCGCTCCAGCTCGCCTGGGTCGGCTGCGGCAGGTACTGCTCGCGCATCTGCTGGCTGCGCTCGAAGCCGCCAGCGGCGATCACCACGCCATGGCGGGCCTGCACGCGCAGGCTCTGCCCGGCATAGCGCAGGCGTGCGCCCTGGACCCGGCCATCGGCCTCGATCAGCTCCTGTAGCGCACAGTTCAGCCACAGCGGTGCCTGCCGATCCAGCAGGGAACAACGCAGTGCGCCGATCAGCGCATTGCCCAGGGTCAGGTAACGATCACGGCGCGACAGACGCCGGCCGGCCAGGTCGCGCCAGTACCGCCACAGCACCTTGCAGGTCAGGCCGATCCAGCCTGGGCCGCGACACAGCAGCACGCGCGCCTCCTTCATGGTCATCGCCATGCGCCCCATCATCAGGGTGCCGGGCGATGGCGGGCGCATGCGCAGGAACTCATCGCCCAGCTCGGCGGCGTCAAACGGCAAGGGGTCCATGGAGCGGTAGCCGGGCTTGCCGCCGGGCAGTTCGGGGTAGTAGTCGGGATAGGCTGCCTGGGCCTCGAAACGTACCCGGCTGTGCCGCTCCAGGTACTCGACCATGGCACGCCCCTCGGCGACGTAGGTCTCGATACGGCCGTCGTCGATCTCGCCGAAGGTCGCGGCACGCAGGTAGGCGATGGCCTCTTCGGGCGAGTCGCTGCCACCCAGACCGGCGATGCGATGGTTGTCGGGAATCCAGATGCCACCGCCGGATACCGCCGAGGTGCCGCCATACAGCTCGCTCTTCTCGATCAGCAGCACCTTCAACCCGAGGTCGTGGGCGCACAGCGCGGCCGTCATGCCGCCAGCACCTGAGCCGACCACCAACACATCGCACACCTCGTCCCAGTCGCTCACGGCTTCGGTCTCCCTGCAGCAAGTGCCGGCAGCCGGGTGCTGCACGGTCGCAGGGATTGTTGGAGCGGGGCCGGCAGCGGGCATCGTCCATGCGGACTAGCCGCCGCGCGGGCTCTGCTCCGGCCAATCGGGTTAGTCCGCTTGGACGATGTTGCAGCCAAAACGCGACTCCATAGTCACACCCGGCTGCACCCCTTCACCCGAGATGCTGGTCGGGGCCGCCCGACCGCCGTAACGAGGACGAGATGATAAAAACAACAAACGCCCTGCGACCGCTGCGCGTGTCCATTCACCTGGCTGCCCTGACACTGGCCGGCCAGGCCCAAGCCATGAACTTCCAGCCCAACGAAGACCTCAACCTCGACCTGGACACCACCCTGTCCTACAGCCTGGCCTGGCGCGTCGAGGACCGCGACCACGAGCTGACCGCCAATGCTGACGGTAACGACGGCGACAACGCCTTCGACAAGGGCAGCCTGATCAACAACCGGGTCAGCTTCCTCACCGAAGCCAACCTCAGCTGGCGTCAGGACTACGGCGTATTCCTGCGCGCCACCGGCTTCTATGACAACGTCTACGACCGGGGCAACGACAACGGCAGTGGCAGCTCCAACTGCTTCGCCGGTGGTCACTGCTCGCGGCCCGACCGTTTCTCCGAAGACACCATCGACCAGCACCGCGAAGACCTGCGCATGCTCGACGCCTATGTCTACGGCAACTGGAGCATTGCCGATCACAACCTCAACCTGCGCGTCGGTGACCAGGTGGTGAGCTGGGGTGAGAGCATGTTCTACCCGGGCATCTCCGGCGCGCAGAGCCCGGTCGATGCGACTAAGGCCACCACGCCGGGGGTCGAGGTCAAGGAAATCCTCCTGCCGGTGGGCCAGGTGTTCGGCCAGATCAACCTGACCGACGCCCTCAACCTGCAGGCCTACTACCAATACAAATGGGAGAAGACCGAGCTGTTCGGCGTCGGTAGCTACTTCTCCACCACCGACTACATCGACGAGGGCGGTTTCAACGACGCCAGCGGCTTCCTCACTCGCCTCAAGGACGACGAGCCGAGCGACAGTGGCCAGTACGGCGTGGCCCTGAGCTATGCCGCCGAGTCGCTGAACAACACCGAGTTCGGTCTGTACTACGTGCGCTTCCACGACAAGCAGCCCTCGCTGGACTTCCGCCCCTCGCTGAGCGGCAACTACCAGGTGCGCTACTTCGACAATATCGACCTGTACGGCGTCAGCTTCGCCACCAACGTCGGCGACGCCAGCATCGCCGGCGAGATCAGCTACCGCGACGGTCAGTCGGTGATGGTCGACGACCTGTTCTCCACCCCGGTGCGTGGCGAAACCCTGCAGAGCCAGCTGTCGACCGTTTACGTGTTCGGCCCGACCAGCTTCGCCGACAACCTCACCCTGGTCGGCGAGGTCGTGCATATCCACGTGCTGGACAACGACGCCTCGCAGCCCATCGAGCTGTTCCCCGGCTTCGTCCTGCCCGGCTCCAGCTCGGACAGCCTGGCCCTCGACCGCGACGCCTGGGGTTACACCGTGCAGGCGACGCTCGACTACAACAACATCATCAACGGCTGGGACATGTCCGTGCCGATCACCTACAGCAGTGCCGCCGACGGCGACAGCGCGATCAACGGGGCGATCAACAACGGCGCCCACGACAACCGCTTCAGCATCGGTTCCTCCTGGCGTTACCTCAACAACTTCACCGTCGAAGCCCGCTACAACGCCTACCTCGGCAACCCCAACAACACCGGCCTGGCCGACCGCGACAACGTCGCCCTGAACTTCAAGTACCGCTTCTGAGCCGGACGGAGGAGAACCCCATGAACACTCACAGCATGATTCGCTCGGCCCTGGCCGTTGCCCTGCTCGGCAGTTGCCTGAGCGCCCAGGCCAAGGTCAGCGAGGCCGAAGCCGCCCGCCTCGGCCAGGACCTGACCCCCATCGGCGCAGAAAAGGCCGGCAACGCCGACGGCACCATTCCTGCCTGGACCGGCAAGTGGCTGGGCACCCCGCCGCACGTGCAGTTCGCCGGCCCGGGCACACCCTATCCGGACCCCTATGCCGACGAAAAGCCGTTGTTCGTCATCACCTCGACCAACATGGAGCTGTACGCCGCTTACCTCAGCGACGGCCAGAAGGCCCTGCTCAAGCGCTACCCCAAGAGCTTCCGCATCCCGGTCTACCCGAGCCACCGCGACTTCCGTGTCGACCCCGAGCTTGAGCAGCTGATCAAGCGCAACGCCCTCAACGCCTCGCTCAGTGAGAATGGCTATGAAGCCCGCAACGCCTGGGGCGCCTCGCCGTTTCCCATCCCGCAGAACGGCAATCAGCTGATTCTCAACCACACCATGCAGGGTCGCGCCTATACCGAGGAAGCCAACTACATCCAGACCGTCAGCTACTCGGACGGCAACCGCGCCATCGACAAGGTCAACTACAAGATTCAGTCGATCTGGTCGAACCCCAAGCAGTCGCCAGAGGGCGCCAACGGCATCTTTACCAACTTCATGGTCACCAACCTGGAGCCGGTACGGAAAAAAGGCGAGATCGTTACCGGCCACGAGTTCATCGATGCCTTCAGCCAACCGCGCCAGGCCTGGCAGTACGCGCCCGGCCAACGCCGCGTGCGCCGCGCCCCTACCGTGGGCTACGACTCGCCGACCGGTGCCGGTGGCTTCCGTACCTACGACGAGGACCGCCTGTTCAACGGCTCACCCGACCGCTATGACTGGAAGATCGTTGGCAAGCGCGAGCTGTTCATCCCCTACCACAACTACCGTCTCGACGCGCCGGACGTCACCACCGAGCAGATCCTCGCCACCACCGGCCACGTCAACCCCGACCTGATGCGCTACGAGAAGCACCGCGTCTGGGTTCTCGAAGGCAACCTCAAACCCGGCACAAGGCACATCTACGCCAAGCGTGTGATCTATCTGGACGAGGACAGCTGGTCGGCCACCATGGCCGACAACTACGACGGCCGCGGGCAGCTGTGGCGCACCAATATGCAGACCTCGATCTACGCCTATGACATCCAGCGCTTCCATGCGCGCCTGGGCATCTATCAGGACCTGATCGCCGGCTCCTACCTGGTCGACCGTCTGCTGGACGATCAGAAGCCTGCCCTGCTCAACGTCAGCAAGTGGAGCGACGACATGTTCACTCCGGCCAACCTGCGCAAGCTGGGTACTCGCTGAGCCAAGCCCGCAGAACCTTGCCCACAAGGCGCAGTTTCGCTACCAGGGCCTCGCCGCAACCGCGTCGGGGCCCCGGCTTTTCGGCTCATTCCCCAGAACAGTTTTGCCACGCCCAGTCTGCCGTCGGTAGCGTGGCATCAACCGGCCCTGCAGGGCCATCGATACATCCACGGAGACAACAAGAATGCACAAGCTCCTCGCTACGGGTATCGCCCTGGCCAGCCTCGGCCTCGCAGGCCAGGCCAATGCCCTCAACATCCTGTTGACCAATGACGACGGTTGCCGCGCGCCCGGCATCGGTGCGCTGTATCAGGCACTCACCGCCGCCGGCCACCAGGTCACCCTGGTCGGCCCACAGAACGACAGCAGCGGCATCGGCGCCGCCAGCGTGGTCAGCCCCGGCCAGGCGGTCGCAGTGACCGAACTGGAGCCAGGCAAGTACTGCGTCGGCGCCCCGGATGGCTACACCCCGCCTGCCGGCAAGACCTCGGCCATCGGCACCCCGGTCGATGCGGTCAATGTCGGCCTGGACCTGCTGCTCAAGAACAACCGCCCGGACCTGGTGGTCTCCGGCAGCAACTTCGGCGAGAACGTCGGCCCGCTGACGCAGATGTCCGGCACGGTCAACGCGGCAGTGCGTGCCATGTTCAAGGGTGTGCCGGCAGTGGCGGTGTCCACCGCCATCGACATGGAACTGATCATGCGCGACCCGCAGGCCGGCTACGCCAAAACCCTCAACGCCCTGGACGATACCGCCGCCTTTGCCACCCGGGTGATCGGCGAACTCAGCGCCAAGGCCGACAAGACTCGACATGCCTGTGACAAGAGCAAGAAGCACAAGGCCTGCGACCTGAACGTCCTCGGTCTACCGGGGAGCACCGGGCTCAATATCAACTACCCGGCACTGGAGGCCCACGAGGTCAGGGGTGTGGCCTATGCGCCGATCGGCGACTGGAGCGCGGTCAACTTCCTTGCCCAGCGCAGTGACGATGGCGGTGTGCGAATCAACCTGGTCGCACCGCCCACACCGAGCGCAGAACAGAAGCACTACGACGCCTATCAGCTGTTCAGCGGTAAAGCGGTGATCAGCGTGATGGACGGCAACCTGAGTGTGGACGGTAAGCTGCAGGACCATATCCGCAAGGAACTGCGCGGCCTCAGGCCCTGACAAGACTCCGCCAAGGACTCGGCGGGCACAGCAAAAAAGAAACAGGCCTGGAGCCTGTTTCTTTTTGTCCGCAGCTCCAACTAGGTCGCAAGCGCGGCATCGCCGCTATAGGGGACGAATTCGGCCACTTCCAGCTCGAAGCCAGACACTGCCTTGTATGGCACCGGCGAGCTCATCAGCTGCATACGTCGCACCCCGACGTCACGCAGGATCTGTGCACCGATGCCCAGGGTGCGCTGCGGAAAGTGCGGAGGCCGCGGTTGCCCGGCGCTGCGCAGGCGCAACTGTTCAAGCAGCGCTTCGCCGCTCTCGCGCTGGGCCAACAACACCAGCACGCCGTTGCCGACGGCGGCGATATGAGCCAGGGAACGGTCGAGATTCCATTGCCGGGCAGCACCCTCGCTGTCGCAACCGAGAGCATCGCGCAGGGTTTCCAGGGCCTGCACCCGCACCAGGGTCGGGCGCGCCCTGTCGATATCGCCGCACACCAGGGCCAGGTGTACCTGCCCCTGGTAAGTGTCCTGGTAGCTCACCACGCGGAACTCGCCGTGACGGGTAGACAGCGGGTACTGCTCACCCCGGCGGATGGTGCCTTCGTGAAGAATTCGGTAGTGGATCAGCTCGGCGATACTGCAGATCGGCAGGCCGTGCTGGGCGGCCAAATCCTGCAGCACCTCGCCGCGGGCCAGCTCGCCCGCCTCATCGAGGATGCTGACCAGGGTCGCGGCCGGCTGGAACCCGGCCAGGCGCGCCAGATCGCAGGCGGCCTCGACATGGCCGGCACGCTGCATCACCCCTCCGGGCAGCGCCTGCACCGGGAACACATGCCCCGGCTGAACGATGTCGAAGGCCGTGCTGGCAGGATCGACCGTCACCTGGATGGAATGCGCACGATCGGCGGCGGAAATACCAGTGGTCACGCCCTGACGCGCCTCGATCGAACAGGTGAAGCCGAGGCCATGCGCGGCCCGCGAGTGCGGCACCATCAGGTCCAACCCCAGGCGCTGGCAATGCGCCTCGCCAAGCCCCAGGCAGATCAGGCCACGCGCGTGCATGGCCATGAAATTGACCGCCTCGGCGTCGGTGCGCTCGGCGGCCATCAACAGCACGCCCTCGCCATCCTGCTCATCGTCACAGATCACCACCATGCGCCCGGCGCCCAGGGCGTCCAGCAGTGTTTGCACGCTGTCGAAACTCATTGCCAGCCCTCTCAGCTCAGTGCCTGGCGTAGGTCGGCAGAGAACTCCGCCAGCTCGGCCGCCGCCTGCTCGACGAAGGGCGCCATGCTGGCGAACCCGTGGATCATCCCCAGGCAACGCTTGGCCCGCACCGGCACCCCGACCTGGCGCAAGCGCTCGGCGAAGGCCTCGCCCTCGTCGCGCAGCGGGTCGAACTCGGCCGTCAGCAGGCTGGTCGGCGGCAGCCGGTCAAGATCCTCGGCCAGCAGCGGCGAGGCCAGTGGATCATCGGCCTGGGCGGGCTCGGCCAGGTACTGGCGCCAGAACCAGAGCATCTGTTCGCGGGTCAGGAAGTAGCCCTCGGCCAGCTCCTGATAGGAGCTGCTGCCACAACGGCCATCGGTGACCGGGTACAACAGGCCCAGCGCGGCAATCCGTGGCCCGCCGCTGGCGTCGACCTGCCGAGCTACGGCGATGGCCAGGTTGGCACCGGCGCTGTCACCCGCCAACGCCAGGCGCGAGGCGTCCACACCCAACTCGTCAGCGCGGGCGAACAGGTCAAGAGTGGCGCGGTAGCAGTCCAGCGGTGCCGCCGGGAACGGGCTTTCCGGCGCCAGCCGATAGGCCACCGAAACCACCAGCGCACCGCTCTGCGCGGCCAGGCTGCGGCACAGGTTGTCATGGGTATCCAGTGTGCCGATCACAAAGCCGCCGCCATGGAAGAACACCAGCAGCGGCAGGTTCGCCTCGTCACGCGGACGGTACAGGCGCGCCTGCAGCGCACCGGCCGCGCCGGCCACCCGCAGGTCGCGCACTTCAGCCATGGATTCGCCGGGCAACGGCGGCATCATGTGGTCGGCGACCTGGCGATAGCCGGCCGCCTCGAGCTGACTGAAGTCTGGCTGTGGCAGGCCACTGAACTGCTGAAGAACGGCGGCGATCTGCTTATCGAGCGGCATGGGAGTTCTCCTGGGCCATCTGGAATATCGGGTTGGTCTCGTCGAGGATGCTCTGTAGGCGACTCTGCAGCGCCGGCTTGAAGAACTTGTGCGGGAGGATCCAGAAGCGCTTGTCCTCCACCGCGGCGAACACCAGCTCGGCCAGCTGCAGCGGGCTCATGCCCTCGCGGATGCTGCTGTCGAGCACCGCTTCGAGCGGCGCGTCGGCAGCGCCGGTGGTGCGATTGGAGGTCATTATCGAGCTGGCCACCGGGCCGGGACAGAGCACCGAGACGCCGACCTGGGCGCCGAGCATGGCCAGCTCGTAGTGCAGGGTTTCGGAGATCGCCACCACTGCCTGCTTGCTGACGTTGTAGGGGCCCATCAATGGACTGTTGATCAACCCGGCCAGCGACGCGGTGTTGATCACATGCGCCGGGCGGTTCTGCTGGAGCAGCAGCGGCACGAAGCTGCGGATGCCATTGAGCACGCCGTTCAGGTTGATATCCAGCATGCGTTGCCACTTCGCCGCCTCGATCTCCCAGCACAGCCCGGTCTGCATCACCCCGGCGTTATTGAATAGCAGGTCGACGCCGCCAAAGCGCTCCAGCGCCAGATCGCGCAGGGCATCCAGCTGTTCGGGGTGGCTCACGTCGGTAGGCAGCCAGGCGACCTCGGCCCCCTGCCCGCCCAGTTCCGCAGCCAGGTCAGCCAGACGCCGTGCATCGACATCCCCCAGCACCAGGCGTAGCCCCAGACGGGCTGCATGTTCGGCCAGGCCACGGCCAATACCGCTGGCGGCGCCGGTGATGACCGCGACGCGGCAATTGAGGTTGCTCATCTAGGGCTCCACTTCTTGTTCTCAGTGGCGCCAGTAGAACTGCCCCCCGTAGCGCGGCCATCGTCCGTTCAGACGATGCCGCGCCGGCTCAGGACGGCAGAATCCGGAACGTGGCAAAGCCTAGCCGCGCCGTCTGCCTGAGCGCGCAACCGGAGAACAACAAGATGACTGCACTGCACCGTATCGAAGTGAAACAGCTGCCCGAGCGCTACGCCCGCGGCTGGCACTGCCTGGGCCTGGCGGCCGACTACCGTGATGGCAAGGCACACCGGATCGATGCTTTCGGCACCCGTCTGGTGGCCTTCCAGGGCGAGGATGGCCAGCTGCATATCCTCGACGGTTACTGCCCGCACATGGGCGCCGACCTCAGCGAGGGCTGCGTCGAAGGCAGTTCGCTACGCTGCCCATTCCACGAATGGCGCTGGGGCGCCGACGGTGTGTGCGACGACATTCCCTACGCCAAACGCATCCCCCCGCGGGCCAAGATCAAGGCCTGGCCGGTACTCGAGCAGAACAACCTGCTGTTCGTCTGGAATGATCCGGAAGGCAATCCACCGCTACCCGAGCAGGCCATTCCGCGCATCGACGCCTGCTTCGACGACGATTGGGCCGACTGGGCCATCGCCGAGATGACCATCAACACCAACTGCCGCGAGTTGGTGGACAACGTCGCCGACATGGCGCACTTCGACAGCGTGCACGGCGCGCCGCTGCACTACTTCAGCAACGTCTTCGAGGGCCATGTCGCCATCCAGATCATGCGCGGCACCAGCGCGCGCCTGTCCGGCGATGACGAGCTGTGCACCGTGGCCAGCTATTACGGCCCGGCCTACCAGATCACCGACATGACCGGTGCGATGAACGGCCAGACCATCCACTCGATCCTGCTCAACTGCCACGTGCCGATCGACCAGCACAGCTTCACCCTGCGCTACGGCGTGCTGGTGAAGAAGATCCCCGGCCTGAGCGAGGAAGACAACCGCGCCATGGCCATGGCCTACGTCGAGCAGGCGCGCGCTGCCTTTTACGAGGACGTGGCGATCTGGAACAGCAAGACCCGGGTGGACAATCCCCTACTGTGCGACGGCGACGGTCCCGTCTACCAGCTGCGCAAATGGTACGAGCAGTTCTACACCGACCAGGCCGCCGTACCGGCCGAAACCGCCGAACGCCGCGAATACCTGGTCAAGGGCTGATCCCGCGCCGCCGAGTGGCGTTGCCTGGACCCT
Source organism: Pseudomonas sp. BMS12 (assembly GCF_001592875.1). GTDB lineage: Bacteria > Pseudomonadota > Gammaproteobacteria > Pseudomonadales > Pseudomonadaceae > Aquipseudomonas. Next base: position 369,719 of record NZ_LSOF01000005.1, read on the forward strand.
CAGGTAGCGCCTATCCTCGGACGCCTATAAAAACAACAGAGCGCAACCATCATGGCTCACCCCCTACCCCTCGATGCCTTCAGCGAGATGCTCGGCAACCTCTACCAGGGTCCGTTGGAAAACGTGCCGTGGTCGAGCTTCCTCGGCCAACTCAACCATTTGCTCGCCAGCAAGTACGTCACCTTCATCCTGCGCCCACCGAGCCACTCGGTGGACGGACTGATGGTCAACACCAACGGCACCTCGGCCGAGGCCACGGCGTCCTACAACAAACACTTCTACGCGATGGACCCCTTCGTCGGCCTGCCCAACCGCCAGGTGGTGTGCAATACCGAGTTCATTCCGCTCGAGGAGTGGACCGGTTCGGAGTTCTACAAGAACTTCCTCGAACCAGTGGGGGTACTGCACATCCTCGGCGCCGACATCAACACCAGCGACGGCGTGCAATGCCGCATCCGCATCAGCCGCGGCCCCGAGCACCCGCCCTTCACCACTGCGGACAAGGAGCTGCTGGCGCTGTTCGTGCCGCATCTGGAGCGCTCCGTGCAGCTGCACGTGCGCCTCAACCGCTACGAATCCGAGCGCAACCTGTATGCCGGCGCGGTCGACCAGATGGCGGTGGGCACCATCATCCTCGACGAGGACGGCAAGGTGCTGCAGACCAACCAGGTGGCCGAACAGCTGCTGCAAAGCAAGGACGGTCTCAAGCGCGTCGACGACGGCCTGCAGGTCGGCAACCCACGCGACAACCAGGAGTTCCGCCGCCTGGTCAAACAGGCCCTGCTGGCGCAACGCAGCAACAACCCCTCGGTGGTCGAGGCGCTGCGCGTGCAACGCCCGTCCGGTCGCGCCGACCTGGGCATCATCGTGCGCTCGGTGCCGCTGTCGGAATGGAACGAAGGCAAGCAGTGCCCCTCGGTCGCGATCTTCATCAGCGACCCCGAGCAGCAATCCAGTGCGCCGCAGGAGATCGTCCGCGCCCTGTTCGACTTCACCCCGGCGGAAACCCAGCTGGCCATGCTGCTGGCCAACGGCCTGACCCTAGACGAGGCCTCGGAGGAACTCGGCATCAGTCGCAACACCGCGCGCGCGCACCTGCGCTCGACCTTCTCCAAGACCGGCGTAACCCGCCAGACCATGCTGGTGCGCCTGATCCTGCGCAGCGTGGCCACCCTCGGCTAAGGGCCTAGAGCTCCCCTCATCCACTCACCGGAGAGGGGCCACCCACCTAGTCCGTCGGGACGATGCCGAGCAGTCGCAGCCGGAAGATGCTGTGCCAGTGTCCACCCCGCAGGGGCGAGAGCCATGCGCCAGCTACCCACCATTCTCAAGACCGAGCTGCTCGCCGAGAGCGGCCACTTCCAGATCGAGGCCCTGCACCTGCAGTTCAGCAACGGCCAGCAGCGCATTTACGAGCGTCTGCGCGGCACTGGCTACCGCTCGGTACTCATGGTCGCCTTGCCCGATCCCGAACACGTGTTGCTGGTGCGTGAATACGCAGTGGGCGTGGAAGGTCGCGTGCTAGGCCTGCCCAAGGGCGGTGCCGAACACGGCGAAAGCTACCTGCAGGCAGCACAACGCGAATTGATCGAGGAAACAGGCTTGCGCGCCAGGCGCCTGACCGAACTGGGCGAGCTTACCCTGGCGCCCGGCCATCTTTGTCACCGCTGCCAGGTGGTACTCGCCGAGGATCTACAGCCCGCCAGCGGCGATGGCGACGAGCCGGAAGCCCTGGAACTGGTGCGGGTCCCCCTAAGCGAACTTCACGATCTGGTGGCCCATGGCGAACTGCAGGAGGCGCGCGCCATTGCAGCGCTGTTCATGGCCATGGGCGCCCTGGCCCGACGCGTCTGAACAGGTTTGTCACTCGCTCGGCGATCTAGTCCATTTGGACGAGGCCGGACTATTGCGCAGCCCCTAAGGTGAAGTCACAACAACAATCGTGCCCGCGCCGAGGCTCGCCATGAAAACATCCACCTGCGCAACCCTGCTGCTTGCCATCGCCGGCCTGGCTCTCGGCCTGCTGCTGACACCGCGTCCACAGCCACAGATCACCCTTCTCACCTGCCCACCGGCCCAAGGTGGCTGCTATTTTCCACCACCATCCATCGGCCGTTTGATGCCCTGATGGGCTCTACTCCGAAGTCGGCTGTGGTGGTCGAGGATATCTGGACGCTAGCCTGACGCTCACCCGCCAGTGATTCGGTTTTCACTGGCACCCACTCCATTTCAGGCCGCTGAATACTCCCGTGATCAAGCATGCTGTCCCGGCAATTGCTGCATAACTGTCATGGTCTACTCATCCCGCCCCATGAAACGCCGATATTCCTGCACCGAGCCCAGGAGTTGCTCAACTGTCTGCCGAGGACTCCATGACTCAACAGATAGCGGTAAGTCATGACGCTATATTCCAGCGCCGCCAGCTGCGGATTGGGGTGACCATGGAGCGGACTGCACGTGAGCTGCGCGGCGTGAGCTGCATTGGCTTCAATCAAGGCCCTCCTCCGAAGGAGGCAATCTGCAGTAGCAAGATGTTCGGTGCGCGCCAAACAGAGCTGCCACCGATTCGCGAAGCGCTTGCCGCATATGTGGCTAGAGCCGCTGAGAAACTACGCGCTCAGAGCTCACTATGCAGCACGATTCACGTAGGCCTTCAGACCCAATTGGCTGACCTGGATGGGCCCCGCTATGCAAACGCAGTGACCCTGGCTCTACCTTCCCCAACAGATGACACTCGGGAGATTCTGGCGCTCGCCCAGCGCGGCCTGAGTCAAATCTACAGACCAGGTTATCCATTCTCTAAGTGCAGCATCCTGCTCATGGATCTGAGTCAGCGAGGCGAGCTAACGCCAGATTTGTTTGCACCCAAACCACGCAGAGGCTCAGAGCAGCTCATGGCTACTGTCGACCAAATCAATAAGCTGCAAGGAAGGGGCGCGGTGCGGATTGGACGGATTCCGGTGAAGCCGAAGTGGGCAATGCGCAGAGAAATGCTGAGCCAGAGGTATACGACGCGTTGGGATGAAGTGATTGGGGTGCGAGGATAGGCTTTCTTAGATGGGCAAAATCCGGTCGACCTAGGTCACGACTGCCTCAAAGCGGCCAGAAGCGGACGGTTTTGGCTTATAAATAAATCAGCTCATGTTTCCGTCCCTTTCCACATGTAACTCTAAGGAGCTGCCAAGTGATCACGGAGCTTGAAGAGACAGCCTTTCCTAATCTCTATGCTCGCTTTGTTGGACTGTTCCAGGGCACTAAGCCCTGGCTAACGGTGGTTGAAAAGCATCAGTTGCAGATCAAAGCCAACCCCTATTCCCAATCGCAGATACAGAGGGAATACCGTGTTGAATCGCCCCTGTTTTCCTAGACCCAGAATGACCGCTTCTGGCCGTTAGTCGCCCCTCACCCTAAGCCGACGTCATCTATGCTGCAGCAGGTGGACTGGCGCCCCTATCCGATTCTGCAACGCCATTTTCAGCGGTGGCACAAAAAGTGGCACAAAAACTCGACTCAGTAAAAATCATCGCCCATAAAAAAATCCAGTCACCGCTAAGTGACTGGATTTTTTAGGGTTTTTTGGTCGGGACGGAGTGATTCGAACACTCGACCCCTTGCACCCCATGCAAGTGCGCTACCGGGCTGCGCTACGCCCCGACGATGCTTACGTGTTACTGCAAGCGGGGAGGACTTTACAATAAGCTGCTGAATTGTGGAAGTTTTTTTTACCGCAGCAGGCTTATTTGCGAAGTACCAACAGCAAATCCTCAAGCTCGACAATCATCTGTCGAATCATCTGCTTGTACTGAGTGGTGTCGTCCTTGGCCTCATCACCGGAGAGACGCTGCCGCGCCCCGCCAATGGTGAAGCCCTGGTCATACAGGAGCGCTCGAATCTGGCGGATCATCAGCACGTCTTGGCGCTGATAATAGCGACGGTTACCTCGACGCTTTACCGGATTGAGCTGGGGGAACTCCTGTTCCCAGTAACGCAAAACATGAGGTTTGACGGCGCAGAGGTCGCTGACTTCGCCAATGGTGAAGTAGCGTTTGCCAGGTATAGGCGGTAGCTCGTCGTTATGACTTGGTTCCAGCATATGCCTCTACTCTGGCCTTCAATTTCTGGCCCGGACGAAAGGTGACGACACGGCGAGCCGTGATCGGGATTTCTTCGCCTGTTTTGGGATTACGACCCGGGCGCTGACGCTTGTCGCGCAGGTCGAAATTGCCGAAACCGGACAATTTGACCTGCTCGTTGTCTTCCAGCGCGTGGCGGATTTCCTCGAAAAACAGCTCCACCAACTCCTTGGCTTCCCGCTTATTCAGGCCAAGCTCTTCATACAGACGTTCCGCCATCTCAGCTTTCGTCAGAGCCCCCATACGCTACTTCCTTAACGTGGCGTTGAACCTTTCTTCCAGCGAGGTGATGATGTTTTGCGTAGTTGTATTCACCTCATCGTCATTAAGAGTGCGCGATGGATGTTGCCAGGTCAAGCCGACAGCCAGGCTTTTTCTATGCGGATCAATACCTTTACCGTGATAGACGTCAAATAGCTTGAGGTCGGTAAGCCACTCGCCCGCTGCCTCGCGGATGGCGGTGAGGAGCGCTTCCGCCGGCTGTTCGCGATCGGCCAGTAGCGCCAGGTCGCGACGCACCTCAGGGAAGCGCGACAGTTCGCTGAAGAGTGGCATACGCCCAACGGCCACTTCCGCCAGCACCAGTTCGAACAGGAATACCGGCTGACTTAACCCGAGGGTCTTGGCCAGCTCCGGGTGCAGCGCCCCCATGAAACCAACCAGCCGCCCTTTCCGCTCAACGCGTGCGGTCTGGCCCGGATGCAGGGCCGGATGCTCGCCCGGCACGAAGCTGAAGTCATCGGCGGCGCCGGCATAACCCAGCAGCGCTTCGACATCAGCCTTGAGGTCGTAGAAGTCCACGCTCTCCCGGCCGTTAGCCCAGCCTTCCGGCAGGCGACTGCCGCTGATCACGCCAGCCAGCATGGCCTCCTGCTTCAAGCCTTCGAGCTGGCCGACGAAGCGCAGGCCGCTCTCGAACAAGCGCACACGCGACTGTTGGCGATTGAGGTTGTGCTCGAGCGCCTTGACCAGGCCCGGCCATAGCGAAGAACGCATCGCGGCCATGTCAGCGGAAATCGGGTTCGCCAGCTGCAGCGGCGCCACGCCCGGGTTAAACAGTTCGAACAGCTTGGGGTCGATGAAGCTGTAGGTGATGGCTTCCTGGTAGCCGCGAGCAACCAACAGGCGACGCAGGGCTGGCAGCTCGGCACGGGCCTCGGCCTTGGCCTGCGGCGCCAGGCGGGCCTGCGGGTAGCGCACCGGCAGGCGGTTGTAGCCGTACAGGCGACCCAGCTCTTCGATCAGATCCACTTCCAGGCTGATGTCGAAGCGGTGGCTAGGCACGCTGACCTGCCACTGGCCGGAGCCTTGGGCGGTCACGCCCAGACCCAGCGCGACGAGCAGGCGCTCGACCTCGGCACCGTCCATATCCATGCTCAGCATCTGACTGATGCGTTCGGCACGCAGAGTGATCGGCGCGACATTCGGCAGGTCAGCGGCGCTCGCCACCTCGATGATCGAGCCGGCTTCGCCGCCGACGATCTCCAACAGCAGCGCAGTGGCACGCTCCATGGCACTGCGCGCCAGCTGCGAGTCGACGCCGCGCTCGAAGCGATGCGAGGAATCAGTGTGCAGGCCATAGGAACGGGCCTTGCCAGCCACCGAGATGGTGTCGAAGAAGGCGCTTTCGAGGAACAGGTCGCGGGTCTTGCCGCTGACGCCGCTGTGCTCGCCGCCCATCACGCCAGCGATGGCCAGGGCGCGGTTGTGGTCGGCGATCACCAGGGTGTCGGCGCGCAGGCTGACTTCCTGGCCGTCCAGCAAAACCAGCTTCTCACCCTCTTCCGCCATGCGCACGCGGATGCCGCCGTTGATCTCGGCGAGGTCGAAGGCGTGCATCGGCTGACCGAGCTCGAGCATCACGTAGTTGGTGATGTCGACTGCGGCATCGATGCTGCGGATGTCGGAGCGGCGTAGGCGCTCGACCATCCACAGCGGAGTCGGCTTGGACAGGTCGACGTTGCGGATGACACGACCCAAGTAGCGCGGACAGGCCTTGGGCGCCAGCACTTCGACCGGGCGCACTTCGTCATGGACTGCAGCAACCGGCGCGACCGACACCACCGATACCGGCGTGCCGTAGATGGCACCCACTTCACGAGCCAGGCCGGCCAGCGACAGGCAGTCGCCACGGTTGGGAGTCAGGCCAATCTCGATGCTGGCATCATCCAGGCCCAGGTAAGCGCGGATGTCCTGGCCGGCCGGGGCGTCCGCCGCCAGCTCCATCAGGCCACTGTTGTCGTCGCTGATCTGCAGCTCGGAGGCCGAGCAGAGCATGCCCTGGGACTCCACACCGCGCAGCTTGGCCTGCTTGATCTTGAAGTCGCCCGGCAACTCGGCGCCGATCATGGCGAAGGGAATCTTGATGCCGGCGCGGGCATTTGGCGCGCCGCAGACCACCTGGAAGGTGGCGCTGCCGTTGCTGACCTGGCACACGCGCAGCTTGTCGGCGTCCGGGTGTTGTTCGGCGCTGAGGATCTCGCCTACCACCACGCCGCTGAACTGGCCGGCGACCGGGATCACGGCGTCCACCTCGAGGCCAACCATGGACAGGCGGGCTACCAGTTCGTCACGCGATACCGCCGGATTTACCCAACTGCGCAGCCACTGTTCACTGAATTTCATGCTGTCTGTTCTCCTTAAGCGAATTCGATACGGGTCATGCGGCCTAGCGGAATTGCGCCAGGAACCGTAGGTCGTTATCGAAGAACAGGCGCAAGTCGTTGACGCCGTAGCGCAGCATAGCGAGGCGCTCGACCCCCATACCGAAGGCGAAGCCCTGGTATTTCTCCGGATCGATGCCGGACATTCGCAGCACGTTCGGGTGGACCATGCCGCAGCCCATCACTTCCAGCCAGCCGGTCTGCTTGCATACGCGACAGCCCTTGCCGGAGCACATCACGCATTGCATGTCGACTTCAGCCGAGGGTTCAGTGAAGGGGAAGAACGACGGACGGAAGCGCACACCTAGCGGCTTCTCGAAGAACACGCGCAGGAATTCCTCGATGGTGCCCTTGAGGTCCGCGAAGCTGATGTCTTCGTCAACCAGCAGGCCTTCGACTTGGTGGAACATCGGCGAGTGGGTGATATCGGAGTCGCAGCGATAGACGCGGCCGGGGCAAACAATACGAATCGGCGGCTGCTGCGATTCCATGGTGCGCACCTGTACCGGCGAGGTGTGAGTGCGCAGCAGCATGTTCGCGTTGAAATAGAAGGTGTCGTGCATCGCCCGCGCCGGGTGGTGGCCGGGGATATTGAGGGCTTCGAAGTTATGGTAGTCGTCTTCGACTTCCGGACCCTCGGCCACGTTGTAGCCGATATGGGTAAAGAACTGCTCGACACGCTCCAGCGTGCGGGTCACCGGGTGCAGACCACCAGTGGTCTGACCGCGGCCCGGCAGGGTCACATCGATACGCTCGGAAGCCAGCTTCTCGGCGAGCAAGGCCTGCTCAAGCACGGATTTGCGGGCACTCAAAGCATCCTGAACCTGGTTCTTGGCGGCATTGATCAGGGCGCCGGCCTGCGGACGCTCTTCGGCGGAGAGTTTGCCGAGGGTCTGCATCAGGGCGGTCAGTTCACCCTTCTTGCCAAGGTATTGCACCCGGAGCTGCTCCAGGGTGTTCACGTCTACGGTATTTTGCACGGCCTCTAGCGCTTGCGAGACCAATGCATCCAGGTTTTCCATGTACGGACTCCAGATACGAAATAGGGGAAGAGCTTGAAGGCTCTTCCCCTATCTTTGACGTTGCCACCGAGCAAGCCCGGTGATTGTCGGGGGACTTAAGCCAGAACGGCCTTAGCTTTCTCGACAATCGCAGCAAACGCCGCTTTTTCGTTCACTGCCAGATCGGCCAGAACCTTACGATCGATTTCGATGGTCGCTTTCTTCAGACCAGCGATCAGACGGCTGTAGGACAGACCATTCTGACGGGCACCGGCGTTGATACGAGCGATCCACAGAGCGCGGAACTGACGCTTACGCTGACGGCGGTCACGGTAGGCGTACTGGCCTGCCTTGATCACAGCCTGCTTGGCAACGCGGAACACGCGCGAACGCGCGCCGTAGTAGCCTTTGGCGAGTTTCAGGATTTTTTTATGACGAGCACGAGCGATAACGCCACGCTTAACACGAGCCATGAGTAACTACCTCTAAAATATCTTGACCGAATTAACGAACGCGCAGCATGCGCTCGACTTTTGCTTTGTCCGACGGATGCATCAGTTCGCTACCGCGAAGTTGACGCTTACGCTTGGTGGACATCTTGGTCAGGATGTGGCTCTTGAAAGCGTGCTTGTGCTTGTAGCCGGCCGCGGTTTTCAGGAAACGCTTGGCCGCGCCGCTTTTGGTTTTCATCTTTGGCATGTTTGGTACTCCGCATTCATTAACAACTGATAACCATCAGGCCTGCCAGTGCCCGGGAGGTTATTTACGCTTCTTGGGAGCGATGACCATCATCAGCTGGCGTCCTTCCAGCTTGGGATGCTGTTCAACGGTGCCGAGTTCGGCGAGGTCGGCTTCGACCCGCTTCAACAGCTCCATGCCCAGTTCCTGGTGGGCCATCTCACGACCGCGGAATCTCAGAGATACCTTGGCCTTGTCCCCATCTTCAAGGAAACGTACCAGGTTGCGTAGCTTTACCTGGTAATCCCCTTCTTCCGTCCCTGGACGAAACTTGATTTCTTTAATCTGCTGCTGATGCTGGTTCTTCTTGGCAATCGCAGCTTGCTTCTTCTTCTCGAACAGGTGCTTGCCGTAGTCCATGATCCGGCAAACTGGCGGGGCTGCATCGGCCGAGATCTCGACCAGATCAAGCTTGGCCTCGTCGGCCACACGCAGCGCCTCATCAATCGAAACGATACCAATCTGCTCACCATCCGCACCAATCAGGCGGACTTCGCGGGCGGAGATGTTCTCATTGATCGGTGGCTTAGGTACAGCCCGCTTATCCTGTCTCATTTCACGCTTAATAATGATTACTCCGAATCTTGGCGACCACGCCGGGAAACCGCTTGCTTGAGCTGTTCGACGAATTGTTCCAGAGGCATGGAGCCCAGGTCGACACCTTCGCGAGTACGCACAGCAACGGATCGTGTCTCAACTTCCCTGTCGCCAATAACCAGGAGATAGGGAACCTTGAGCAAAGTATGCTCGCGGATTTTAAAGCCGATCTTTTCGTTTCTCAAGTCGGACTTGGCACGGAACCCGCTTTGGTTGAGAGTTTTCTCCACTTCCAGAGCAAAATCGGCCTGCTTGTCAGTGATATTCATCACCACCGCCTGAGCTGGCGCCAACCAGGACGGGAACGCACCGGCATAGTGCTCGATCAACATACCAATGAAGCGCTCGAAGGAACCGAGGATGGCTCGATGTAGCATCACCGGGCGCTTACGGTTGTTATCTTCGGCGATATAGCTGGCATCCAGCCGCTCTGGCAGGTTCGGATCGTACTGCAGAGTGCCGCACTGCCAGTTACGCCCCAGGCAATCCTTCAGAGTGAATTCGATCTTCGGCCCGTAGAAAGCACCCTCACCCGGCTGATACTCCCACTCAAGACCAGACTCGTTCAGCGCATCAGCCAGTGCCGTCTCGGCGCGATCCCACAGCTCGTCGGAACCGACACGCTTGACCGGACGAGTGGACAGTTTCATCGAAATATCGGAGAAACCGAAGTCCGCGTACACTTGCAGAGTCAGCTTGATGAAGTCGGCAGCCTCCTTCTTCACCTGATCCTCAGTACAAAAGATGTGCGCATCATCCTGAGTGAAGCCACGAACCCGCATGATGCCGTGCAGCGCACCAGAAGGCTCATTGCGGTGGCAGGCACCAAACTCAGCCATGCGCAGCGGCAGGTCGCGGTATGACTTCAAGCCCTGATTGAAGATCTGCACATGGCACGGGCAGTTCATCGGCTTCACCGCGTAATCGCGATTCTCCGAATTGGTGGTGAACATATTCTCGGCGTAGTTGGACCAGTGCCCTGAGCGCTCCCAGAGAATACGATCGACCACCTGCGGCGTACGCACTTCGACGTAACCATGCTCGCGCTGCACCTGGCGCATGTACTGCTCGAGCACCTGATAGACGGTCCAGCCGCTCGGATGCCAAAACACCATCCCAGGCGCCTCTTCCTGCAGATGGAACAAATCCAGCTGCTTGCCGATGCGGCGATGGTCGCGCTTCTCGGCCTCCTCGATGCGCTGGATATAGGCAGCCAACTGCTTCTTGTCCGCCCAGGCGGTGCCGTAGATGCGCTGCAGCTGCTCGTTCTTCGAGTCGCCGCGCCAGTAGGCACCAGAGATCTTGGTCAGCTTGAAGGACTTGAGGAAGCGCGTGTTCGGCACGTGCGGGCCACGGCACATGTCGACGTATTCTTCGTGGAAGTACAGGCCCATGGCCTGCTCATCCGGCATATCCTCGATCAGACGCAGCTTGTATTCCTCGCCGCGGGACTGGAACAGCTCAATGACTTCGGCACGCGGAGTCATCTTCTTGATGACGTCGTAGTCCTTGTCGATCAGCTCGACCATGCGCTTCTCGATGGCCGTCATATCTTCCGGCGTGAAAGGCCGACCGATGGCGATGTCGTAGTAGAAACCTTCTTCGATGACCGGCCCGATAACCATCTTGGCGTCCGGGTACAGCTGCTTGACCGCATGGCCAACCAGGTGCGCACAGGAGTGGCGAATGATTTCCAGCCCCTCCTCATCCTTCGGCGTGATGATCTGCAGAGTTGCATCAGCCTCGATCAGATCGCAGGCATCGACCTGCTTGCCGTTGACCTTGCCAGCCAAGGTAGCCTTGGCCAGGCCGGCACCAATGGACTGGGCGACCTTGAGCACGGATACGGGATGATCGAACGAACGCTGACTGCCGTCGGGAAGAGTAATGATGGGCATGGCGCCTCCTCTCCTAGTGGTGACCCCTACCAAAGGTCACGTGGGTTGGGATGAGCCAGGAAGCGATCCGGCGGCATACCTGCCAAACGATGGCAGGAGTCTTGCGACAAACCGGGGCGAACCACAATCACTGGAGGTATACAGAATCGCGGATGCTTCCAGAAAGCCTATTCTCTGGCAAGCAGCCAATAAAAAAAGGGGTCGTATGAACGACCCCTTTCGGATTTGGTAGGCACAATTGGACTCGAACCAACGACCCCCACCATGTCAAGGTGGTGCTCTAACCAACTGAGCTATGTGCCTGCAATGGAGGCGCATTTTAGGGAGATTCCCTGAGGTGTCAACACCTTTTTCCGCTAACCCTCTGAAAAAGTGGATTTTTTGCCGCACAGCGGGACGTTTAAAATTTTGCACAGAGGCTAGCCGCCCATGAATCTCTCGGGTAGCATCCACTCACTTCGTAAAAAATAAAGAACATAGGTTCAAATATGGCGCACACTCCATACCCCCAGTCCTACTATGCCGCCTCGGCCAACCCGGTACCGCAGCGCCCGGCCCTGCAGGGTGAGACCGAGACCGATGTCTGCATCATCGGCGCCGGCTATACCGGCCTCTCCACTGCACTCTTCCTGCTGGAGAACGGTTTCAAGGTCACTATCGTTGAAGCAGCCAAGGTTGGCTTCGGCGCTTCCGGCCGCAACGGCGGCCAGATCGTCAACAGCTATAGTCGCGATATCGATGTGATTGAGCGCACTGTTGGCCCGAAGCATGCGCAGTTGCTCGGCCAGATGGCTTTTGAGGGCGGCCGCATCATTCGTGAGCGCATCGCCAAGTACGACATCCAGTGCGCCCTAAAGGATGGTGGTGTATTCGCCGCCAACACCCCAAAGCACATGAAGCACCTGGAATCGCAGAAGAAGCTGTGGGAGCGCTACGGCCACACCCAGCTGGAATTGCTGGATGAGAAGCGCATCCGCGAAGTAGTGGATACCGACACCTATGTCGGCGGCATGCTGGACATGAGCGGCGGCCATATTCACCCGCTCAACCTGGCCCTGGGTGAGGCAGCCGCAGTCGAATCGCTGGGCGGCATCATCCACGAACAGAGCCCGGCGATCCGCGTCGAGCGTGGCGCCAATCCGGTGGTGCACACCCCTGAAGGCCGAGTTAAGGCCAAATTCGTGGTAGTCGCTGGCAACGCCTATCTAGGCAACCTGCTACCCGAACTGTCCGCCAAATCGATGCCCTGCGGCACCCAGGTGGTCACCACCGAACCGCTGTCCGACGAACTGGCCAAGAGCCTGCTGCCACAGGACTACTGTGTCGAAGACTGTAACTACCTGCTCGACTACTACCGCCTTTCCGGCGACAAGCGCCTGATCTTCGGCGGCGGCGTGGTCTACGGCGCTCGCGACCCGGCGAATATCGAGGCGATCATTCGCCCGAAGATGCTCAAGACCTTCCCCCAACTGAAAGACGTGAAGATCGACTTCGCCTGGACCGGCAACTTCCTGCTGACCCTGTCGCGCCTGCCGCAAGTCGGCCGTCTCGGCGACAACATCTACTACTCGCAGGGCTGCAGTGGCCACGGTGTGACCTACACCCACCTCGCCGGCAAGCTCCTGGCCGAGACACTGCGCGGCCAGGCAGAGCGCTTCGACGCCTTTGCCAGCCTGCCGCACTACCCCTTCCCCGGCGGCCGCCTGTTCCAGGTCCCCTTCAGCGCCATGGGTGCCTGGTACTACAGCCTGCGCGACAAACTGGGCGTGTAACACCAAGTACAAACAAGAACGGCGCCCTTGGGCGCCGTTCTTGTTTGGGGGTAAAAACTCAGATTGCCAGTATGGCCTGAGCCAGCTGCATGTCATCTGCCTGCAGCTCAGGCAGTTTGCCGCGAATGTGCAGCAGCGCCGCCTCCAGATGTGCGCCACGAATCGCGCCCTGGCTGGCCACGAAACTCGCCGCATCATCTCTGGCCTCCCGGACCACCTTGTCGTCACCGAAGCTGGACGAGGTGACATCGGTAGTACCTTCCACCGTATTGACCATTGCATCGGTGGTGACCACGAAACTGGTCGCCCCCACCTGCACGCTGCAGCCCAGCACCAACAACGCCAACCAGTATTTACTTTGCATACCATGCACTCCCTGAACGATCCATTAGGGGACGGCACGGCACCAAGTCATCCCCTCAATTGATGGTATAGCAGGCACATCCACCGAGTGGGGTAAAATGCTCAGGACATTCGTCTTGCAGTCTTCGATTCCCCATGCCCCAGCACCCCACCTCCAAACAAAACCTTTCCCCACCTTCGCGCCGCTTTTCTGTGGCACCGATGATGGATTGGACAGACCGCCACTGCCGCTACTTCCTGCGCCTGCTGTCCAGCCAGGCCCTGCTGTACACCGAAATGGTCACCACCGGCGCCATTTTGCATGGCGATAGGCAGCGCTTTCTGCGCTATGACGAGTGCGAACACCCCATTGCCCTTCAGCTGGGAGGCAGCAACCCAGCCGATCTTGCCGCCTGTGCCCAGCTAGCAGAGGCACATGGCTACGACGAGGTGAACCTCAATGTCGGCTGCCCCAGCGACCGGGTGCAGAACAACATGATCGGCGCCTGCCTGATGGGTCACCCGCAACTGGTCGCCGATTGCGTCAAAGCCATGCAGGACGCAGTCAGTATTCCGGTCACGGTCAAACACCGCATCGGCATCAACGGTCGTGACAGCTATGCAGAGCTGTGCGAGTTCGTCGGCACGGTACGCGAGGCCGGCTGCACCAGCTTCACCGTGCATGCGCGCATTGCCATCCTCGAAGGCCTGTCGCCCAAGGAAAACCGCGAAGTGCCTCCGCTGCGCTACGAAGTCGCCGCACAGCTCAAGCAAGACTTCCCGGAACTGGAGATCGTCCTCAACGGCGGCATCAAGACCCTGGAAGAGTGCCAACAGCACCTGCAGACTTTCGACGGCGTCATGCTGGGTCGCGAGGCCTACCACAACCCCTACCTGCTGGCTCAGGTAGACCAGCAGCTGTTCGGCCAAGAGGCTCCGACCATCAGCCGCGCAGAGACCCTGGCACGCATGCGCCCTTACATCGAGCGCCACCTCGCCGAGGGCGGCGCCATGCACCACATCACCCGCCATGTGCTGGGCCTGGCACAGGGCTTCCCCGGCGCTCGACGCTTTCGCCAGCTGCTCTCGGTCGACGTACACAAGACCCAGGAACCACTGAAACTGCTCGATCAGGCCATCGAACTCCTGGGGGATCGCTGAAAAGCCCACGCCAGGCCGTTGAGCGGCCTCGACTGCTCGGGTAAGGTCATGCCCATACGCCACGACAGGGTTTAGTCATGACTTCCAAGCTGGATCAACTCAAACAATTCACTACCGTGGTTGCCGATACCGGTGATCTGGATGCCATCAGCCGCCTCAAACCGGTAGATGCCACCACCAACCCTTCCCTGCTGCTCAAGGCCGCCGCATTACCACGCTATGCCGAGCTACTGGATCAGGCAGTGGCTGGCTGCGGCGGCGATCTGGGACTGGCCTGCGACCGCTTCGGCGTGGCCGTTGGCCAGGAGATCCTAAAGGTCATTCCGGGGCGTATCTCCACCGAAGTGGACGCCCGCCTGTCCTTCGATACCTCCGCTACCCTGGGCCGCGCCGAGCGCATCATCGAACTGTACGATCAGGCCGGCATCGGCCGCGAACGGGTGCTGATCAAGATCGCCTCGACCTGGGAGGGCATACGCGCCGCCGAACAGCTGGAAAAGGCCGGCATCCAGACCAACCTGACCCTGCTGTTTTCCTTCGCCCAGGCCGTGGCCTGCGCCGATGCCGACGTATTCCTGATATCGCCCTTCGTTGGGCGCATCTATGACTGGTACAAGAAGGCCGAGGGTCGTGACTTCGTAGGGGCAGAGGACCCAGGCGTGAAGTCCGTCTCGCGCATCTACCAGTACTACAAGGCCAATGGCTATGACACCGTGGTAATGGGTGCGAGCTTCCGTAATCTGGGCCAGATCGAACAGCTGGCCGGTTGTGACCGCCTGACCATCAGCCCCGAACTGCTGCAACAACTGGCCGACGACCAAGGCCACCTGCCGCGCACCCTCAACGCCGGAACCAGCGAGAGCCGCCAGCCAATGGATGAAAAAGGCTTCCGCTGGGCCATGAACGAAGACGCCATGGCCACCGAGAAGCTGGCCGAGGGCATCCGTCTGTTTGCCCACGATCAGGAGAAGCTGGAAGCGCTGCTCGCCGCACGCCGCTAATCCTCCCGGACACCACGAAAAAGGGCGATCTCCCTGCGGAAATCGCCCTTTTTCGTATTTTGCAGAGGCTCAACTGCGTTCCAGCGCACTCACCAGATCATGAAAGGCCTCGCGATTGGAGTCGTTGAGCCCCATGAGAATGCGGTGCGCCTCCAGCACTTTGGCCTTGACCACCTCCTCGGACTGGTCCTGGGATGGCAGATCACTCAGGCACTCCGGACAGGGCACAGGGCGGTCGACGATGTTGAACACCTGGTCGAAGCCCATGGACTGCAGCAGCCGCGTGATGTCCTCGTGGGTAGTAACCACGGTGGGCAACAGGCCGATCTTTTGCCGGGACAGAATGGAGAGTTTGGCCAGCAGGCCAAGGGTCGTGCTATCGATGCTGCGGGTTTCCGTCAGATCAATGACGATTGCCGAAAAATTCAGCGCCGTGAAGATTTTCTCGATTGTCGAATCCAGTGCCGAACACAAGGTCAGACGGACTTCGCCGACAAACTTCAGGACGAAGGTTCCATCCTGCTCGGCAAACTGGATTCTACCGGGGCTATTCCCAGGATTCATGCAAGGTTCCTGCTCAACACCAGCAAGGCGATATCATCCGGCATATCGTGCAGATTGGCCAGCCCGAGCACCTGCCGCAGCCCGTCGAGCGTGCCTCCGGCCTGGCTGACCAACTTCGGCAGCGTGGCCTCCTTTTCTTTGAGCGTGTCGCCCGGCAAAAGATCCAGAATGCCATCGGACATCAGGGTCAGGCTGAAGGACTGCGGCAGTGGCATGACCAGATCACTATATGCAGCCTCCTCGAACAGCCCTACCGGCAAGCCGCGCCCCTCTAGATAACTGGCCTCGCCTTCGACGAACAGCACCGGCAGCGGCAGGTGCCCACCAATGCTGTAGGTCAGCTGACCGCTCTGCTCGTCGATTACCCCGCCGAGCATGGTTACATGCTTGCCCAGCTTGCAGTTGATCAGGCCGCGGTTGATATGGCCGAGAACGTCGGACGGCTTGAACTCCGGCAGCGTGCCGTTGCGCCGCCACTCGTAGAGCAGGCGCGTCGTCATGAACTTGAGCAGTACGGTGACGAAGGCCGAGGAAGCGCCATGGCCTGAGACATCGGCCAGGTAGAAAGCCACTCGATGCTCGTCCACCCGGAAGTAATCGACGAAATCCCCGGAGAGATACAGCGAAGGAATGATCTGGTGGGTGAACTCCAGATCATCCGTCCGCCAGGGCGTCACCGGCAGCATGTTCATCTGCACCTGACGACCGGCGTTCTGGTCTTCCTGCAACAAGTGCAGGCTGGCCTGCAACTCGCGGTTGGCCGCTTCCAGCTTCTCGCGATAGCGCTGGTTCTCCAGGCGCAGCTGATAGCGATCAAGCGCGCGCCGCACTGAGTGTTCGAGTACCGCGAGATCTTCCAGGGGTTTGATCAGATAATCGGCCGCGCCCAGCCGCAGGGCCTCGACCGCATCACTCATGACGCCTGCGCCGGAAACCACTATCACCGGCATTTCACTGGTCAGTTTGTTGATGCGGCGGATCAGCTCCAGGCCATCCACCTGCGGCATGCGCAGATCGCAGATAACCAGATCGGGCTGTTCACGCTCGAAAACCTCCAGCCCCTGCAACCCGTTCTCGGCCTGCAGAACCTGGAAACCACTGTCTTCAAGGTAAGCCGCGAGACTCGCCCGCACTACCTCGTCATCGTCGATTATCAGCAGCTTGGCGCTGGGATTGTGCATGGGCCATCCAGGCAAACGACGCCGGAGAGAGATTGACAATTAGCGCACCGAGCCAGGAAGGGACATCTGTGCTCGGACGATTCAAGGCGCAGACGGTACTCCCATCCGCAGGGTGATTCAAGCCGCTGCCGATTGTCGCCAGCCGCCTTTACACCTCAAATCGACGGGGGTTATAAGACCCCCGGGGAGTGCCCAAAAAACAAGAGGAAGGGTCCATGAGCCAGAACGATCATGCCTACAGCGAGAAACGCGACTTTATCCGCATGCGACTGGAAGCCCCAGTCATCCTGCAGCATGCCGGCCAGGAAATTCAGGCCCAGTGCCTGGACCTCTCCAGCACAGGCATGCAACTGGAAGCCAACTGCCAGGTAGCCATGGGTGACCGAGTAAAAGTGCTGATCCCTTCCGAGCACACTGAACTGAAAGGGCTCGAAGCCGAAGCGGAAGTGGTGCGAATCAGTGCAATGGACGACGGACGGAGCTCCATAGGACTCGCCATACTGTCCATGAGTTGAAACAAAAAAGGCGGCCTAGGCCGCCTTTTCTACATCCAGTGGATGACCTCAGAAGTCGTCCACCACTTCGCCGTCCTTGACGCGGAACTCGCGGTTCTGCAGATAGGCGTTGCGGATGAAAA
This sequence comes from Pseudomonas sp. BMS12, assembly GCF_001592875.1. Taxonomy (GTDB): domain Bacteria; phylum Pseudomonadota; class Gammaproteobacteria; order Pseudomonadales; family Pseudomonadaceae; genus Aquipseudomonas. The sequence goes on from NZ_LSOF01000005.1 coordinate 387,407, forward strand.
TGTACTTGTCGCCGCTGATCATCTTCTCGGCCGACAGCAGGCTGGCGCGTGTATCGACCACATCCACCGCACGGGTCACGTTGCGGGTCGGCACGTGGTCGATGTAGGGATAGGGTTCCAGGAAGCTGTCAGGAATCTTGGCTGGGGCATCACGCAAGGTGCTCGGGCCGAGGAACGGAATCACCAGATATGGGCCGCTGCCCACGCCCCAGGCGCCAAGCGTCTGGCCGAAGTCCTCGTCATTGCGCTGCAGCCCCATGTGGCTGGCCACATCGAAGAACCCGAGCAGACCAAAGGTCGTGTTGAACAGCAGGCGTCCGGTATCGACGCCCGCGTCGTGGAGTTTGCCCTGCAACAGGTTATTGGCCAGATTGCCCACGTCGCCGATGTTGTTGAACACGTTGTGCACGCCGTCTTCGACAATCTGCGGCGTCACTGCCTGATAGCCCTTGGCTACGGGCTTCAGGGCGTATGTGTCGAGCGTATCGTTGAACGTGAACACCGGGCGGTTGAAGGACTCCCAGGGGTCATCTTCAGCATTGGCCGCCAGCGGCAATACCGCCAGCACGGCGCATGCGCACAGACGTGTCAGGCGATCGCTCCAGCGCGTACCTATCATTGGCATTTGCAGTCTCTCCTTGGCATCAGTAGTGTGGCGGCCCGCGGCCAACCTATGCCGCGCAGTATAAACGTCGTCGCCCTTATAAGCAGCAGTAGTGAATGCCAGCATGTCGGAACAACGCCTCCTCCATACCGCCCATATCCCGGTTCGCTGGAGCGACATGGATAACTACGGCCACGTCAACAACACGATCTACCTGGAGTACGTCCAGGAAGCGCGAGTCGAGTGGTTTTCCAGTATCGGCATCGATATCGATCACGTGGCCCAGGGCCCGGTCGTGCTGCAAACCCTGCACACCTACCTGAAACCCGTGGTCCATCCGGCCACCGTGGTGGTCGAGCTGTATGCCGGCGCCGTAGGCCGCAGCAGCCTGGTGGTCGAGCATCGCCTGAGCACATTGGAAAGCCCCTCCATCTGCTACGGAGAGGGCCATTGCAAACTGGTCTGGATCGACCATGCCAACAACACCCCGGTTCCCGTACCCGAGCATCTGCGCCAGGTGATGGGTGCCTGACCTGTAGTCGTCATGTAATCGTCATCCGCGCTCGCTACCCTGCCCGCCTCACTCCGGGAAGCGAGCCCGCCATGTCTGCGCCCACCTTCAACGCCCTGCTGTTCGGCCTGACCGGTTGTCTGGTCGACCATGGCGCCCGCACCCTGGCGATAGCTCAACAACACAGCGGACTGTCGGCACGCCCTGCAGACCTGGCGCACCCTAGCCTGCTGCCGGCCCTGCTGGCCAGCGCCGACGAATGTGCCGAAGCCCTGCCCGCCGTCCCCTTGTTGCTCCATGAGCTGCACGAGCAGGCCATGCCCTGCGCCTGGCTGGATGAACTCCCTGACGGCGTCGCCCAGCGCCTTGCCGCGGCGTTGCCAGCTGGCGTGCACGGCAGCCACATGAATGGCGCTCGCCCATGGCCGGCGCCGGATGCCATCTGGCAGGCCCTGAGCGAGCTGAAGGTGACAAGCCTGCACGGCTGCGTACTGATCGCCAGCGATCCACGCCTGCTTCAGGCGGGCCTGAATGCGGGCGTCTGGTGCATAGGCCTGGCCACCTGCGGCCCACTTTGCGGCCTGGCCCTGGGCGACTGGCAGGCGCTCGGCAACCAGGAGCGGGAAAGCCTGCGTGCCCAGGCCACGCTCGACCTCTATCGCCTCGGCGCCCACTCGGTGATCGACCACCCCGGAGAGCTACCGGCCTGCCTACAGGATCTGGCCGTGCGCCGCCACAAAGGTGAGAAACCCTGAACCCTTCGTTGCCCTGGATCAGGCAGATCGCCGCCGCCTGGAGTAACCTTCAAGCAGGACACAGCGAACCTCGTCCCACACACCGAGGTCCATGCTCAGTCATTCGCAGAAGGAGACACCCATGCCCGCACGCCTGCAGCAACACCTCCAGCAATTGAGCGAGGAGCTTTCCGGCGACACGCCACTGGATACCGAGGACCGCGCCGCGCTACTCGAACTCATGCAGCAGATTGACCTGAAGCTGGCCAGGGAACTGGCCGGTGATCCGGACGCCAGCCTCGTAGATGGCGTCAACCTGGCGGTAGAAAGCTTCGAAAGCCAGCACCCCACCCTGACCGGCACCCTGCGCAATATCCTGCAGAGCCTGGCGAATATGGGCATCTGATTCGCCCGCGCAGAAAAAAGCCCGCATTCGCGGGCTTTTTCATTACTGACGCACCAGGCGGCGGTTGTCCGGGGCGATGGCCTCGGTGCTGCGGTAAGGGTTGATATCCAGCCCGCCACGACGCACATAGCGCGCGTAGACGGTCAGGCGCTCCGGTTGCAATAGCCGCTGCAGATCGAGGAAGACCCGCTCCACGCACTGCTCATGGAAGTCTTGGTGCTGACGGAAGCTCACTACATAGGCCAGCAGGCTGGCCGCATCCAGGCGTGGGCCGCGGTAGTCGACCACCAGCGAGCCCCAGTCCGGCTGGCCGGTGACCGGGCAGTTGGACTTGAGCAGATGGCTGTAGAGCACCTCCTCCACCACCTCGTCGTCACGGCGCAGCAGCTCGGGACGCGGATGGGCATAGTCATTCACGGCGATCTCAAGATCATCGACGCAGCGCCCCGGCAGCTGCGCCACGCCCTCGGCAGCCACTTCGTCCAGGCCCCGGACACGCACCAGGACCGGCGCCCCGGCGCAGGCGGAAAGGTCCTTGGCCAGCACCGCCTCGACTTCCGTCCGACTGGCGTAGGCCGTCTGGTTCAGCGAATTGAGGTAGAGCTTGAACGACTTGGACTCGATGATGTTCGGCGAATCGGCCGGGATGGCGAACTCGCCGATGGCCACCACCGGTTTACCACTGGGGGTCAGCCAGGACAGCTCATAGCAGTTCCAGAAGTCCACGCCCTGGTACGGCAAGGTGCTGGCGCTCAGCCCCAACTCGGCCCACTTGGTGGTGCGCGAGATGGGGAACAGCAGCTCGGGGGCGTACTGCGAGACGTACTCACTGGACTTGCCCAGCGGCGAGTGTTCGGCGGGATGGTGCATGGCGAGGGCCTGGAAAGCGGAAATCGGCGGGCATTATACGCCCGCCACAGCGCTTCAGGAGTTCGGTCGTACCTGCAACCGCCCCACCATGCCGGCCTGGTAATGCCCGGGAATATTGCAGGCAAACTGCAGCTCCCCGGCCTGGGTGAATGTCCAGGTCAGCTCGGCCTGCTCGCCAGGTCGAACCGAAGCAGTTGAGGCATCCTCATGCTGCATGCTGTGCCCCATTTGCTGCATGGCCAGCATCTGTTGCTGGTGTTCGGCATGGGAGGTTGCATTCCCCAGGCTGAACTCATGCAACAGCTTGCCCTCATTCTTCAGCACGAAACGCACTGTCTCCCCGGCCTGAACCTCGAGGGACGCCGGACGGTAGTACATGTCGCCGAGCACGATCTCGACCGTGCGCGTCGCCTTTGCCGCCTCGGCTGGCTGACCGAACGGACTGGCGCCATGCCCTGCAGCAGCACCGTGGGAATCATGACCGGCGTCCGCCTGTACCGACAGGCTCAGCGTACAAAGCAGACCGCAGAGAACGAGATTGCGCATGGAATACCTTCTTGATCCGTGACAAGGGTTTCCAGCCTAAAACCTTGCCATAGTGACAAGGCAAGCACTTCAGAGCGGGCTTGCCTGCCCTTGCTCCACCCGTATTGGTCGCCAGCGGCGCAGCAGGCTGTACAACGTCGGCACCACGAACAGGGTGAAGAAAGTGCCGACCAACAGGCCGCCGACGATGACCATGCCGATCTGCTGGCGACTCTCGGCGCCGGCGCCCGTGGCGATGGCCAGTGGCAGCGAACCGAGCACCATGGCCCCGGTGGTCATCAGGATCGGTCGCAGACGCTGCACCGCTGCCTCCAGCACGGCATCGTGCAGTACGCGGCCCTCACGCAGCAGGTGATTGGCGAACTCGACGATGAGAATGCCGTGCTTGGTGATCAACCCGATCAGCGTCACCAAACCCACCTGCGAGTAGATGTTCAGGGTGCCGCCAAACAGCTTGAGCGCCAGCAAGGCACCGGCCATCGACAACGGCACGCTGAACAGGATGATCAACGGGTCGAGGAAGCTCTCGAACTGCGCCGCCAGCACCAGGTAGATGAACACTAGGGCCAGCACGAAGATCAATGCCACGCCGCTGCTGGAGTCCTTGAAGTCGCGCGAGGTGCCGGTGTAGTCGAACAGGGTGTCCGCCGGGAAGATTGCCCGCGCCCGCGTCTCCAGGTGATCCAGCGCCTCGCCCAGGGTGTAGCCGGAACCGACGTTGGCCGTGACCGTCACCGCGCGCAGCTGGTTGAAGTGGTTGAGCTCGCGCGGTGCCACGGTTTCGCGCACCTCGATCAGGTTGGAGAGCTGCACCATGTTGTCGTTACGCCCGCGCACATAGACGCGGTTGAGATCGTCCGGATTGCTGCGGTCGACATCGGCCAGCTGCACCAGCACGTCGTACTGTTCGCCATTCTGCTTGAAGCGCGTGACCTGACGGCTGCCGAACAGGCTTTCCATGCTGCGGCCGATGGTGGCCACGTCGGTGCCCACCGCCACCGCCTGCTCGCGGTTGACCGTGACCTTGAGCTGCGGCGTGTTGAGTTTGAGGTCGCTGTCCAGGCTCTCCAACCCAGGGTAACCGCGCGCCTCGGCCAGCAGCTGATCGACATAGGGCTGCAGCTCGGCGTACTCCAGCGAGGAGCGGATGACGAAGTTGACCGGCTGGTTGCGCGCACTCTGCCCCAGCGGCGGTCGGTTGATCGGGAAGGCACGCACGCCGGGTATGTCACGCAGCCTGGGCAGCAGTTCGTCGCGAATCTCGAACTGGCTGCGTGAACGCTCGTTCCAGGGTTCCAGTTTCATGAACGACAGGCCCTGGGCCACCGTGGGGAAACCGATGATGACCATGTAGCGATTGGTCTCCGGCACCGCCGCGTAGGCGGCTTCCAGCTGCCTGGCATAGTGACTGGTGTAGCCCAGGGTGGCGCCATCCGGGCCGTTGATCGAGCCGACTATGGTGCCGGTGTCCTCGGTCGGCGCCAGCTCGCTGTGCAGGCTGCCAAACAGCCAGGCGCACAACAGCAGGATGCCCAGCAGCAACGCCAGCACCAGCCACCAGGCGCGCAGGACCTGCTGCAACAGGCGCTGGTAGTTGCGGGTCACGCCGTCGAGGCCTCGCTCGATCAGGTTGTACAAGCGGCTGTGCCTGTCCTGCGGCACATGAGCCTTGAGCAGATGGCCGCACATCATCGGCGAAAGCGTCAGGGCGACGAAGCCGGAGACCAGCACGGCGCCGGCCAGGGTCCAGGCGAACTCGGTAAACAGCTTGCCAGTGGTGCCCTGCATGAAGCCGATCGGTGCGTAGACCGCAGCCAGGGTCAGGGTCATGGCGATCACCGCTAAGGCGATCTCGCGACTGCCGACGAAGGCCGCCTGCAACGGCTGCATGCCCCGCTCGATATGCCGGTGGATGTTCTCCAGCATGACGATGGCATCGTCCACCACCAGGCCGATGGCCAGGACCATGGCCAGCAACGTCAGGGTATTGAGGGTGAAACCCATCAGAGCCATCAGCGCACAGGCGCCGATCAGCGACACAGGGATGGTCACCAGCGGAATCAGCGTGGCGCGCAGTGAACGCAGGAACAGGAAGATGATCAGGATGACCAGCAGCACCGCCTCCCAGATAGTGGTGTAGACGTTGCTGATCGACTCACGGATAAACAGCGAGTTGTCGTTGGCCACCGCCATCTGCATGCCCTCGGGCAGCAGCGCACGGATATCCGGCAAGGCCTGTTCGAGCCCATCGGAAATATCCAGCGGGTTGGCCGTGGCCTGCTTGACCATGCCCACCGCCACCGCCGAGCGCCCGTTGAAGCGCACCAGGGTGCGTTCGTCGGCGGCGCCAATTTCCGCGTGGCCGACGTCGGACAGCCGCAGCAGGTAACCGCGCGAGTCGTCGAGGATCAGCCGGTTGAATTCATCCGGGGTCTTCAGGTCGGTTTCCGACAGCACACTGAACTCGCGCTGCACCGACTCGATGCGCCCGGCGGGAATCTCCACGTTCTGCCGGCGCAGGGCCTCCTCCACGTCCTGCACGGTGAGATCGTGGGCGGCCAGCTTCTCCGGATCGAGCCAGATGCGCATGGCATAGCTGCGCGCGCCGCGCACCTGGACCTCGGAAACACCGGGAATGGTCTGCAGGCGATCCTGCACCCGCCGCTCGATCACGTCGGTGATCTCCATGGCGGAGAAGCGCTCGCTGTAGAAGGCCAGCCAGACCACCGGCTGGGCGTCGGCCTCGACCTTCTGCACCAGCGGCTCATCGATCTCCTCCGGCAGCAGCGCACGCACACGGCCGAGGCGGTCGCGCACATCGTTGGCCGCCTCGTCGGAGTTGCTGCCGAGGCGAAACTGGGCGGTGATCTGGGTGTTTTCCGAGCGACTGATGGAGCTGACGAAATCCAGGCCCTCGATGCCGGACAGCACGTCCTCGACAGGCTGGGCGACCTGGGACTCCATGATCTCCGGGCTCGCCCCCGGGTAAGTGATGTTGACCGTGACGATGGGCACGTCGATGTTCGGATACTCGCGCACCGCCAGACGCTGGTAGGCCATGAGGCCGAGCAGCACGATGATCAGCGACAGCACGGTGGCGAACACCGGCCGGCGGATGCAGATCTCGGACAGGCTCATGCGCCCTCACCGCGCTGGACGGTGCGTACCTCGTGTCCGGGGCTGACCTTCTGCCAGCCGGCGCTGATCAGCGTCTCGCTGCCATCGAGCCCCTCCACCACCTCGGCCTTGCCGCGCAGGCGCTGACCGATGCGGATCTGCCGGCGCTCGACCTTGCCATCCACCACCAGGTTGACGAACAGCAGTTGCCCCATCGGCATCACCGCCTCCTCCGGGATCAGCAGGGCATGAGGCCGTTCGGCGAGGATCACCGAGACCTTGACGAACTGACCGGGCTTGAGGCGCAGGTCGGCATTGCCCACCTCAGCGCGAATGGCCTGGCTGCGCCCGACGTCGTCCAGGCGCGGGTTGAGGGCGCTGATCCGCCCGGGGAAACGCTCGCCGCCGTAGGCATCCAGCGACAGCTCCACGGCCTGGCCGACGCGCACCTGGCTGACCGCCTTCTGCGGCACACGAAAATCCAGCTTGAGCGGGTCGAGCACTTCCAGGTTGACGATATCGTCACCGGCACTCAGGTAATCGCCGACGCTGACCAGGCGCAGGCCGAGCGTGCCATCGTAGGGCGCACGAATCTGCGTCTTGTCCAGGCGCGCCTGGGCCAGGGCCAGGCTCGCACGGGAGGCCTGCTGCTGCGAGCTGGCTTCGTCGAGGGCCTGGGCATTGCTGGCGCCGCGCTTGAACAGCATCTGGGCGCGCGCGAAGCTCTTTTCCGCCAGATCGACATTGGCCCGGGCCTGGGCCAGCTCGGCGCGGGCGATGGCGTCATCCAGGCTGACCAGCAGCTCGCCGGCCTTGACCGCCTGGCCCTCGCGAAAGTGCACGGCGGCGATACGCCCGTCCACTTCCGGGCGGATCATGGTCGACTCGTCGGAACGTAGCGAACCGAAGGTGACCAGCTCGTCGCGCACCAGGGTGCGCTCGGGCTGCGTTACTTCCACCAGCGTGGCCTGCTCGGCCAGCACGGGGCCGGCCAACACCCACATTGCGATCAGCTGTACTGCGCGCCTGAGCACCATCACTCGCCCCCGTGCCGTTCAAGTGCACGAGTCTAGCGTCGATGCCTGGCGCTGCCGAGCGCCAGACCGGTATTACTGGCGCATGCCGCGCCCACTCTGTAACAGGCGAATACAGACGATGTAGAGCACCGTGCTGGCCAGCAGCATCATGCCGATCGCGATGCCGATATTGATGTCGGACACGCCGAGGATGCCGTAGCGGAAAGCGTTGACCATGTGCAGGATCGGGTTGATCAGAGATACGTGCTGCCAGAACTCGGGCAGCAGGCTGATCGAGTAGAACACCCCGCCCAGGTAGGTCAGCGGCGTCAGCACGAAGGTCGGGATGATCGAAATGTCGTCGAAGTTGCGTGCATACACCGCGTTGATGAAGCCGCCCAACGAAAAGGTTATCGCGGTGAGCAGGATCACCAGCACCGTCACGCCCAGGTGATGCACCTGCAGCTGGGTGAAAAACAGCGACAGCAGGGTGACGATGAAAGCCACCGCCAGGCCGCGCAGAGCACCGCCGATGGTGTAGCCGATGAGGATGGTGTGCGGCGACACCGGCGAAACCAGCAGCTCCTCGACGTTGCGCTGGAACTTGCTGGAGAAGAAGCTCGACACCACGTTGCTGTAGGAGTTGGTGATCACCGACATCATGATCAGCCCAGGCACGATGAACTCCATGTAGGAGTACTGCCCCACTCCGCCCACCTGACTGCCGATCAGGCGGCCGAAGATGACGAAGTACAGGGCCATGGTGATGGCCGGCGGCAACAGGGTCTGCGCCCAGATGCGCATGAAACGGCGCACTTCACGACGCACGATGGTCTGCAGGGCGATCCAGTTGGAGCTGAGTTCCGGGCTCATTGCGCCACCTTCTTCGCCAGATTCTTCTCGACCAGGGACACGAACAGCTCCTCGAGACGGTTGCTCTTGTTACGCAGGCTGAGCACCTCGATGTTCTGCGCCGCCAGCTGGCGGAACAGTTCGGTAATGCCCAGGCTCTTCTCCACCTGCACCTCCAGGGTGTGATGGTCGACCAGCGTTGCCGGGTAGCCCACCAGCTGCGGCGGCACCAGCAGTGACTCCTTGAGATCGAGCAGGAAGGTTTCCACGTGCAGGGTCTTGAGCAGCGCCTTCATGCTGGTGTTCTCGACGATGCTGCCGTGGTCGATGATGCCGATATGGCGGCACAGCTGCTCCGCCTCCTCCAGGTAGTGCGTGGTGAGGATGATGGTGATGCCCTTCTGGTTCAGCTCGGTGAGAAAGCCCCACATCGAACGGCGCAGCTCGATATCCACGCCCGCCGTGGGCTCGTCGAGGATCAGCAAACGCGGCTCGTGCACCAGCGCGCGGGCGATCATCAGACGCCGCTTCATGCCACCGGAGAGCATGCGCGCGGCCTCGTTGTGCTTGTCCCACAGGCCGAGCTGGGTCAGGTACTGCTCGGCACGCTCCTTCGCCACCTTCTGCGGGATTCCGTAGTAGCCGGCCTGGGTCACGACGATGTCGAAGACCTTCTCGAACTGGCTGAAGTTGAACTCCTGCGGCACCACGCCGAGGCAGCGCTTGAGGCCAGACGGGTCGCGATCGAGATCGTGGCCGAACACCTGGACGCTGCCGCCGCTCTTGTTCACCAGGGTGGAAAGAATGCCGATGGTGGTGGACTTGCCTGCCCCGTTGGGGCCGAGCAAGGCGAAGAAATCACCTTCGGCGACATCGAGGTCGATACCCTTGAGGGCCTGGAAGCCGTTGGCGTAGGTCTTGGTCAGTTGCCGGATGGACAGCGCAGAACTCATGAGAGATAGCTACTCAGCGAAGGGAAGGCTTAGATAGGGGCCGCGAGGGACAATTGCAACCATTGATTTCAGGGTAGCCTGCCTGTCTGCGGCCCAGGAAAAAAGCCCTCACGACTGATGTTAACTATCGAGTCGCTTCATGATTGCCGCTTCGGCCAGCAAATCGCCGCGCAGAAAAGCCGAGCCCGCCTCGAACAGATGCGGATAACAACGCTGCAGGTGAGTGAAGAACAGCTCCAGCGGCAGATCCTCGAACTGGCCATGATCGACCAGGTACTCCATGTAACGCGCGCCCTCGTCGTTGAAGGGGTGGAAGACGCTGTCGCTGCGCCCGTCGAACTCCAGCGGCGCCACCTTGAACACCCGGCATAGCGCCAGGTTGAACGCCGGCGTGGCCTTGACCCACTTATCCTCGATAAACAGCTCGGTGTAACCGTGCATGGCGAACACCTCGCTGCGCAGCATCTCCAACAGGCGCGGCGTAGACAGGTGATTGCGCACGTCCGCCAGGCCGATGCGCGCCGGTATCCCGCAATGCCGGGCACAGGCCGCCAGCAGCAGCGCCTTGGGCACGCAGTAGGACTCACCGGCCGCCAGCGCATGGCTGGCCTTGAGCGTCTCGGGATCGGGGCTGAACACATAGGGGTTGTAGCGAATCTGGTCGCGCACCGCGTAGTACAGGCTCACCGCCTGCTGACGCGGATCACGGCTGGCTCCGCGCCAGCGCTCGGCGAACTCGACTACCCTGGGGTGGTCACTATCAACGAACCGGCCGGGTTGTAGATTGGCTTGCATGGGGTTGCTCCGTGCTTTTCAGCAGTCTATCCAGGCTGTCCCTGCCAGGGGCACGACGATCCGGCCAAGCTAGCCCGCCCTCTCGCCAGGGCTGGCCCATGGAGGACTGTGCATGCTCGTTGTCTGGTTACTTATTCTGCTGCTCGGCATCGCCTGCCTGGCTTACAAGCGCACCGCCGCCCTGCCCGCCCTCGGCCTGGTCGCCGCCTACCTGTTACTGCTCAGCCTGTTTGGCCCAGCCCCCGGCTGGCTGAAGACCCTGCTCTGGCTGGGCTGGCTGGCGGTCTCCCTACCCATCGCACTGCCCGAGCCGCGCCGCAAGCTGATCACCGGCCCGCTGTTCGCCTGGTTCCAGAAAGTCCTGCCGCCGATGTCCGACACCGAACGCGAAGCCATCGAAGCCGGCAGCGTGTGGTGGGACGGCCAGCTCTTCAGCGGCAAGCCGGACTGGCAGGTATTGCTCGACTACCCCACAACCCAGCTCAGCGACGAGGAGCAGGCCTTTATCGACGGCCCAGTGGAAGAGCTCTGCGCCATGGTCAGCGATTGGGACATCGGTCAACACCTGGACCTGCCGGACAAGGCCTGGAAACACATCAAGCAGCACGGCTTCTTCGGCCTGATCATCCCCAAGGAATACGGCGGCAAGGGTTTCTCCGCCTTCGCTCACTCCCAGGTGGTGATGAAGCTCGCCACCCGCTCCGGCGACCTCGCCTCCACCGTGATGGTGCCCAACTCCCTCGGCCCAGCCGAACTGCTACTGCACTACGGCACCGATGAACAGCGCCAGCACTACCTGCCGCGCCTGGCCGGCGGCGAGGAAATTCCCTGCTTCGCCCTGACCGGCCCGCTGGCCGGCTCCGACGCCGGCGCCATGCCGGATACCGGCATCGTCTGCAAGGGCCCGTGGAACGGCGAGGAGGTCATCGGCCTGCGCCTGACCTGGGAGAAGCGCTATATCACTCTCGGCCCCATCGCCACCCTGCTCGGTCTGGCCTTCAAGGCGTATGACCCGGAGCACCTGCTAGGCGAGGAAGAAGACCTCGGCATCAGCCTGGCACTGATTCCCACCGACACCCCCGGCGTGGAAATCGGCCGCCGCCACCTACCTCTGGGTGCCGCGTTCATGAATGGCCCCAACTCGGGCAAGGACGTATTCATCCCGCTGGATTACCTGATCGGCGGCCCGGAATACCTGGGCAAGGGCTGGATGATGCTGATGAACTGCCTTTCGGTTGGCCGCTCCATCTCCCTGCCGGCCGGCGGCACCGGCGCAGCCAAGTTCGCCGGCCTGGTCAGCGGCCAGTACTGTCGCGTGCGCGAACAGTTCGGCGTGCCGCTGGCCGCCTTCGAGGGTATCCAAGAAGCCCTGGCGCGCATCGGCGGCAACGCCTGGATGATGGATGCCGCACGCCGCCTCACCGCCAGCGCCGTGGATCTGGGCGAAAAACCCTCGGTACTGTCGGCCATCCTCAAGTACCACCTGACCGAACGCGGTCGCGAATGCATCAGTCACGCCATGGACATCCACGGCGGCAAGGGCATCATCATGGGGCCGCGCAACTACCTGGGCCGCACCTGGCAAGGCGCGCCGATCTCGATCACCGTGGAAGGCGCCAACATCCTCTCGCGCAACCTGATGATCTTCGGCCAGGGCGCGATCCGTTGCCATCCCTTCGTCCTCGACGAAATGGCCCTGGCGGGCCGCGAGGACAAGGACCAGGCGCTGATCGAGTTCGACGAACTCTTGCTCAAGCATGTCGGCTTCGCCGTCGGCAATGCTGCCGGCACCCTGCTCCACGGCCTGTCGCTCAACCGCTTTGGCGACGTACCCGGTGACAGCCTGAGCCGCCCTTACTTCCGCGCGCTCAACCGCCTGGCTGCGGCCTTTGCCCTGCTCGCCGACTGCAGCATGATGCTGCTGGGTGGCGAACTGAAGCGCCGCGAACGCTTGTCCGCCCGCCTGGGCGACGTGCTCAGCCACCTCTACCTGGCCTCCGCCGCACTCAAGCGCTACCACGATCTGGGCAGCCCGGAGGCCCTGCAGCCGCTCCTGCGCTGGGCGATGGAGGAGAGCCTGGAGAAAGCCGAGACTGCCCTGCAAGGCATTCTCGGCAACTTCCCCAACCGCTGGCTGGGCTGCCTGCTGTATCTGCTGGTCTTTCCCCTCGGCCGCCGCCACCGCGGCCCAGGTGATGAGCTGGATGCCGAGATCGCCGCAACCCTTGGCCGCCCACAGAACGACCCGGCACTGGAGAGTCTGCTGGATGGCTGCTTCCGTCCAACCCAGGAGCACGACCCGGTCGCCGCCCTCGGCCAGGCCATCGCACTGCTGGACAACAGCAAACCGCTGCGGCGCAAGCTGGACCAGGCCGAACGCGATGGTCAGTTGCAGATACAGCCTGGTGAGACCGCGATAGAGGCCGCCGCTCGCTGCGGCCTGCTCAGCGCGGAAGAAGCGACGCAGTTGCAGCAGGCCGAAGCTGCCCGTCGCACCGTGATCGATGTCGACGACTTCGCCAAGGAGGACCTCAAGCTCAGTCGCGGCAAGGTCCGCTGAGGACAGCGAGGGCGTGGGGCTCTATAATCCCGCGCCCGTTTTCGCTTTCAGGATCATCGTCATGGCCAGCAGCTACCTCGACCACCACCTCGCCCTGCTCACTCACCTGCGCGGCATCCTGGTTGCCCTGGGCGAGGCCGAGCAGGTGCTGGACGACACCCACGCCCTGTTCCTCGAACGCTTCGACGAGCTGCTGGTGCAACTGCCGCAAGATCCGGAGAACTGCCAGTACTTGGGCCAGGACCTGATCAGCCAGGTTTTCCATCGCTACCCGCAGATCGCCCACCTGGTGCCGCGCGACCTGCTCTGGTTCTTCGGCGGCGACTGCCTGCATTTCATGCCGGATGAAGAGATCGAGATGTTCCAGCAGCTGGACGAGCGTCGCTACGAGGCCGAAGCCAACGACGAACCCTTCGACTGGAACCAGGAAAAGCAGTTGCTTGCCCTGCCCCAGGACAGCGCCAAGCACTGAATACCCGTAACGCAGGAGCAGGCCCGGCCTCTCCTGCGGGACAAATCGCGCGCAAACAAAAACGCCGCTCGGATGAGCGGCGTTTTTGTTTATTTGGAGCGGGAAACGAGACTCGAACTCGCGACCCCGACCTTGGCAAGGTCGTGCTCTACCAACTGAGCTATTCCCGC
>NZ_LSOF01000005.1:401022-401173 GCF_001592875.1 Pseudomonas sp. BMS12
TTTTCCGAACCGATGTTGCCATCGGCCCTGAAACTTTAACCAAAACATCGCTCGTGAAAACGACGCTTCGTGAATCTGGAGCGGGAAACGAGACTCGAACTCGCGACCCCGACCTTGGCAAGGTCGTGCTCTACCAACTGAGCTATTCCCG
>NZ_LSOF01000005.1:401215-401295 GCF_001592875.1 Pseudomonas sp. BMS12
ATTTGCGGGAATAGCTCAGTTGGTAGAGCACGACCTTGCCAAGGTCGGGGTCGCGAGTTCGAGTCTCGTTTCCCGCTCCA
>NZ_LSOF01000005.1:401334-496792 GCF_001592875.1 Pseudomonas sp. BMS12
CTTTCTGCGTATTCGCTTGCGCTTATCCGCTGAAAGTGGCGCGCATTCTATGGAGCCTTTCGATAAGCGTCAACCTCCATTCAAAACTTTTTCTAAATCAAAGACTTCGCCCCATAAACTGACACAGTGCTATGAGCATCTCGGCCAACACACTACACTCGAAGAAAAAACAGCGTACGGGAGGTTCAACGGTGTCCCCACTCGTCATCACTGCCTTGATCATCAGCGGCATAGTGGTGTTGTTCGCCATCGGTTACATCAACCACATGGTGGAGAACAACAAGCTGGAAAAGGCCCGACTCAAGGCCGATCTGAATGATCGGGTGCGGCGTAGCCGTGATGTCTCCGAAAACATGCCGGGGCAATTGATGAACCCTGCGCTCAAGCTGCTGCTCAGCCGCTTCGAGTTGCAACATAGTGAGCGCCTGCAGGCACTGGACAAGCAAAATGCCAACCTGCGCAATCGCATCGCCGAACTGCGCGAGCAGGTGGCCAAGGGCGACGACATTCCCGTGCGCAACCCACCGCAGCAGATCATGACCGAAGCCAAGGCCAAGGACATTCGCTTCCTGCTGGAAAACTTCCACGGCCAGATCACTCGTGCGGCTCAGGAGCGCCTGCTGCCAGCCAACGAATGCAAGCGCTGGCTGGGCGAGATCCGCCACATGCTGGTGCAGGTGCATACCGAGTTCTTTGGCAACCTGGGCCAGCAGTCCATGCAACAAGGTCAGCCCGGCCAGGCCCGCCTGGCCTATGAGCGCGGTGTGCAGTACCTGCGCAAGCAACCGGACGCGGAGCGCTACAAGTCCCAATTGCAGAAGTTCGAGCAGTTGCTGGCACGCGCCAACGCCGTGGTACTGGAAAAAGCCAAGCCCGCGGAAGATGAATCCAGCGAACTGACAGAGGGCCTCAAGTCTCTCGAAGAAGACGACTGGAAGAAGAAGAACATCTACGACTGATCGCCCAAGGAATCCCGATGAGCCTGATCGTCTACGGCGCGCCGCTGTCGCCGTTCGTACGCAAGTTGCGCCTGTGCCTGCTGGAAAAGGGGCTGGATTACCAGCTGGAAATCATCACTCCCTTCGGCCAGCCTGACTGGTACTGCGAGCTCAACCCACTGGGCCGCATCCCCGCCTTTCGCGATGGCGACCTGACCCTGGCAGACTCCAGTGTGATCTGCCAGTACCTGGAAGAGCAGTATCCCCAGTGTCAACCACTGTTCGGCCACAGCGCTGCGCATAAGGCCCAGATACGCTGGCTGGAAAAATACGCGGACTATGAACTGGTGCCACTGTGCACTTTTGGCGTATTCCGCAATCGCCTGCTCAAGCCGATGCTGGGTCAGGTCTGCGACGAAGAAATCGTACTAAGCGCACTCAACGACAAGCTTCCCAGGCACTTCGACTATCTGGAGCAGTACCTGGGCGATGCTCAGTACTTTGTCGGCGATCGCCTCAGCCAGGCCGACCTGGCCATCTACTGTCAGTTGCAGAACATGGAACATGGCGGCGAAACGCCGGACGCCAGCCGCTGGCCGGCGCTGGTCGCCCACTATGCGCGGATCAAGGCCCGCGAGTCGGTACAAAGCGTGCTGCCCGGCGAACTCAAGGTCATCGCCAAGATGAGCGGCAAGGCCTGAGCGACCTTGCCATCAACATGCCCGGCGCAAAGCCGGACCAGGTCAGCAGTCGCTCAAGCGCAGGAAAATAGCCACCAGCTCCTCGATGCCCACCTGATCCTGCGCGCTGAAGCGCGCCAGGCTGGGACTGTCCAGATCGAGCACACCAATCAGCCGCCCTTCCTTGACCAAGGGCACTACCAGTTCGCTGTTGGAAGCACTGTCGCAGGCGATGTGACCTGGGAAGGCATGTACATCCTCGATACGCTGCGTCTGCCGCGTGCGCGCCGCCGCACCGCATACGCCCCGAGCAAACGGAATGCGCACGCAAGCCACCTTGCCCTGGAATGGCCCCAGCACCAGCTCCTCGCTGCGCGCCAGATAGAAACCCGCCCAGTTCAGCCCCTCCAGCTCATGGAACAGCAGCGCTGCGAACTGCGCGGCGTTGGCGATGAAGTCACGCTCATCGGCCAGCAACGCCTCCAGCTGCGCCGCCAACAGCTCATAGCCGTCGCGCCCCTGTGCAATCTGCTGCAGATCGATCATCGCGCCACCTCCAGCAACTGCTGGCCAACCCAGCTGCGCGCGAACTGATAAGCGCAGCGACCATTGCGATTACCTCGCCCGAGCGCCCAGCGAATGGCCAGGATCTCCAGCTCGTGACTCCACTGCCACTGCAGTCCGGCCTGCTTAGCCAGGGTACCGATCCAGTGGCGCACGACGGCAAGGAAGTGATCCTGAGTGAAAGGGTAGAAAGACAGCCACAGGCCGAAACGATCGGACAACGCGATCTTGTCCTCCACCGCCTCGCTCGGGTGTAGCTCGCCTTCGACCCGCTGCCAGTTGTCGTTGTCGCTCTCCTTTTCTGGCACCAGATGGCGCCGGTTGGAGGTGGCGTACAGCAACAGGTTGTCCGGCGCGCGCTCCAGAGAGCCGTCCAGCACGCTCTTCAGCACCCGGTAATCACCCTCGCCGGAGTCGAACGAGAGATCGTCGCAGAACAGCACGAAGCGCTGCGGCAGTCCGGCCAGGGCTTCGACCACCTTGGGCAGATCGGCCAGGTGGTCGCGCTCGATCTCGATCAGACGCAGCCCCGCCTGTGCATGCTCAGCCAGTAAGGCCCGCACCAGCGAGGACTTGCCGGTGCCACGCGCACCCCAGAGCAAGGCGTGGTTGGCCGGCAGGCCGCTGACGAACTGGCGGGTGTTGCGCGCCAACTGCTCGCGCTGTGCGTCCACGCCGACCAGATCGGAAAGGTCCAGATCCAGGCTGACCTTGAGCGGTTGCAGGTAACCGCCCCGCCCTTCACGCTGCCAGCGGGCGGCGATTACCTGCTGCCAATCCAGCGCCACCCGCACTGCGGGCAACAGCGGCTCGATCCGCTCCAGCGCCGCCTCGGCGCGCTGCAGAAAACTGTGCAACTGGGAATCCACGACTCACTCCTCATATCTAGCCAGACCCTGCCGGCGCAAGGGTCCGATGGGCTATGCTTGGCAGGCATCTAGTCAAGGATCAGATCAGCACTCCATGGATATTTCCCTCACCCACCGCCTGTCGTTCAAACAGGCCAGTCTGACGGTGCTGGTGGCCTTTATCCTGGGGACATTGCTGAGCGTGATCCAGATCGGGCTGGATTATGCCAGCGAAGACGCCTCCATCGACCGGGAAATCCATTCCCTGCTGGAAATCAGCCATAACCCGGCGGCGCGCATTTCCTACAACATCGACGCCGAGCTGGCCCAGGAGCTGGTGCTCGGCCTGCTGCGCTCCCCGGCGGTGATGCGCGCCGAAATCGTCGACAACAGCGGCCTGGTGCTGGCCTCGGTGGATCGGCCTCCGGCGCAGAGCGGCTACCGCGTGTTTAGCGACTTCCTGTTTGGCGAGCGTCGCCAGTTCGAAGATCCACTGTTCGTCAGCCATGCCCCTGGCGAAGCCCTCGGCGTTCTGCGCCTGGAGGTAGATACCTTCGCCTTCGGCAGCGACTTCCTGCGTCGCGCCCTGCTCACCCTGCTGACTGGTTTCGCCCGCAGTCTGCTGCTGTCGCTGATTCTGCTGGTGTTGTTCTACGCCATGCTGACCAAGCCCGTGGTCGGCATCATCCGCGCGCTCAGCGACCGCGACCCGCGCCGCGACCTCGGCCCGGTGCCCTGCCCGCCCGGCCACGAGCGCGATGAGATCGGCATCCTGGTCGCGGTAACCAACCAGCAACTGAGCAACACCCACCAGGAGATCAGCCAGCGACGCGAGGCCGAGGATCGCCTGACCCAATACCTGGCCGAACTGGAAAACATCGTCTCGGCCCGTACCGCCGAGCTCAAGGCGACCAACGCCCGCCTGACCCTGTCCAACCGCGAGCTGGAACAGGCCCGGGCCACCGCCCTGGAAATGGCCCATGTGCGGGCTGCTTTCCTGGCCTACATGAGCCACGAAATCCGCACCCCGCTCAACGGTCTGCTGGGCATGCTGGCGCTGTCTCTGGACGGACCACTGACCAGCGAACAGCGCCAGCAGCTGTCCATTGCCCACGACTCGGGCAAGGTACTGGTGGACCTGCTCAACGACATCCTCGACCTGTCCAAGTTCGAGGCCGGCCAGCTTGAACTGGAGCAGATTCCGTTCGATCTCGGCGCGCTGGCCGAGGACACCGCCAGCCTGCTGTCGCAGAATGCCGGCAACAATGTCGAGCTGACCTGCCTGATTGACCCTCAACTCCCGGCGCAACTGCTCGGCGATCCGACCCGGGTGCGCCAGGTGGTCAGCAACCTGCTGTCCAATGCCCTCAAGTTCACCCGCTTCGGTCGCGTCGACCTGCGCATCGAGCCTACCGCCAAGGGCATCCGCATTACCGTCAGCGACACCGGGATCGGTATCCCCGAAGAGGCGCAGAAGCGCATCTTCCAGCCCTTCATCCAGGCCGGAGCCGGGATCACCCGCCAGTTCGGCGGCACCGGCCTGGGCCTGGCCCTGACCCGCCGATTGTGCGAAGCCATGCAGGGCGAACTGACCTTCAACTCCCAGGAAGGCTTCGGCAGCCAGTTTTGCGCCGAACTCCCCCTGAGTAGCCATGCCCCTGCGAGCAGCTGGCCCAGACTGCAGGGACGAGTAGTGACCCTGTGCGCGCCCGGCAGCGGCCTGGCCGAGCAGCTGGCCAGCTGGCTACCGCACTGGGGGCTGGAACAGCAGCGGCGAGCCCCGGATACACCCGCCAGCGAGTTGCAAGCCGAACTGCTGATCTGCGATAGCGCCGAACGCCTGGCGCAACTGCGTCAACAACTGGCAACGCCCTTGCTGCTGGTTTCGCCCTATGGCGCCTTCATCCACTCCGAGCAGGCCGAACGCCTGGCGCCTTTCGCACAGCTGGCCAGACCGCTGGCCCGCAACACCCTGCATCAGACCCTGCAGAGCCTGCTGGAGCCGCTGCGGGCAGGTAGCAGCCAAGCACCAGCCGCACCCCAGGAGCGTATGCACCAGGCTCGCGTACTGCTGGTCGAGGACAATGCGGTGAACCAACTGGTCGCCAAAGGCATGCTCGGCAAACTGGGCTGCGAGGTAGCAGTTGCGGCCCACGGCGGCGAAGCCCTCGACTACCTGGAGCGCAATGCCGTGGACCTGGTCTTGATGGACTGCAACATGCCGATCATGGATGGCTATGAAGCCACTCGGCGCATCCGTCAGAGTGGCCGCTGGCCGAACCTGCCGATCATTGCCCTGACCGCCAATGCCTTGCCGGATGAGCGCGAGCGCTGCCAGGCGGCGGGCATGAACGACTACCTGGCCAAACCCTTCCGCCGCGAGGACCTGGCCGCCCTGCTGGACAGCTGGTTGCCGCTCACGACCGCGAGCTGAGTAGCTGCAATAGCTGCCCCAAGTCCTCGCGCAAGCCGTCAAGCTGCTCAAGTTCTACGCCGCTCTCGCAGAGCAGGCGAGTCTTCAGCGGCAGCACTCGTGCCTTCAACGCCACGCCTTCGTCAGTCAGGGCCAGACGCAGCTCACGCTCATCCGTCGCCGAACGTCGGCGCCGTACCAAGCCCAACTGCTCCAGACGCTTGAGCAGCGGAGTGAGCGTGCCGGAGTCGAGCATCAAACGCTCGCCCAAAGCCTTGACCGTGGCCTGCTCGGGCGGTTCGGCCTGCCATTCCCACAGCACCAGCATGGCCAGGTACTGCGGGTAGGTCAGGCCCAGCTCGTCGAGCATCGGTTTGTACCCACGGATCACCGCACGCGAGGCAGCGTAGAGCTTGAAGCACAGCTGGTTGTCCAGGCGCAGCTGGGCGTCGATGTTCAGCGGCTGGTTCATTGCAACAGGGCTTCGATCTCGCTGGTCAGCTCTTCAGGCTTGGTGGTCGGGGCAAAGCGCTTGACCTGGCTGCCGTCGGCACTGATCAGGAACTTGGTGAAGTTCCACTTGATGCCCTTGCTCCCCAACAGGCCCGGTGCGCGATCCTTCAGCTGCACATAGAGCGGATGGGCCTCGCTGCCGTTGACGTCGATCTTCTTGAACAGCGGGAAGCTGACACCGAAATTCAGCTCGCAGAACTCGCTGATGGCCCCCTCGTCGCCCGGCTCCTGCTTGCCGAACTGGTTGCAGGGGAAACCCAGCACCACCAGCCCCTTGTCCTTGTACTGCTGCCAGATGTTTTCCAGCCCCTTGTACTGCGGAGTGAAGCCGCACTTGCTGGCGGTATTGACCACCAGCACGGCCTTGCCGCCGAAGTCGGCGAGGGTTTTCTGCTCGCCTTTGATGGTGGTAACGGGGATGTCGAAAAGTTTGTCGCTCATGTCTGCCACTCCGCATGGACAAGAAAAGTCCCGACAAGATAGCGGGCAATTTAATTGCGTGCAATTTATCAAGCTCAACATAAGGCCCGGTGATACACGGGCCTCAGCAAGCCAACAGCAATGGGCTAAGCCCGCGGTACCAGCTTCAGCGAAACCGAGTTGATGCAGTAACGCAGCCCGGTCGGCCGTGGGCCATCAGGAAAGACGTGGCCCAGGTGGGCATCGCACTTGGCACACTTGACCTCGATACGGTGCATGCCGTGGCTGAAATCCTCCTTCTCGGCGATCACCTCGTCATTCACAGGCCGGAAATAGCTCGGCCAGCCACTGCCGGAGTCGTATTTGGCGTCCGAGTCGAACAGCGCCTCACCGCAGCAGGCACAGTGATAGATGCCCGGCACCTTGCTGTCGTGATATTCGCCGGTAAAGGCACGCTCGGTGCCGCCCAGGCGACAGACGTGGTACTGCGTCTCGGAAAGCTCTTCGCGCCAGGTTTCCAGGGGTTTGTCGATCTTTTCCACGGGGTACTCCTCATCGGCAGAAAAATGCCCGGTCGATACCTTTTCCGGGTGCCGGGCCACACGTATCATGCGTGCCTCTTTGGACGCCAGTCTGCCCGCAGCGTTACAGACAGGCGCGCAGCATTCGCATCGGGATACAGCATCATGCAGGTCAGCAAATCGAACAAGCTCGCCAACGTCTGCTACGACATCCGTGGGCCGGTGCTCAAACACGCCAAGCGTTTGGAAGAGGAAGGCCAGCGCATCCTCAAGCTGAACATTGGCAACCCGGCACCGTTCGGCTTCGAAGCCCCGGAGGAAATTCTCCAGGACGTGATCCGCAACCTGCCCACCGCGCAAGGCTACAGTGACTCCAAGGGCCTGTTCAGCGCGCGCAAGGCAGTGATGCAGTACTACCAGCAGAAGCAGGTAGAAGGCGTTGGCATCGAGGACATCTACCTCGGCAACGGCGTCTCCGAACTGATCGTCATGGCCATGCAGGCCCTGCTCAACAACGGCGACGAAGTGCTGATCCCGGCGCCCGATTACCCGCTGTGGACCGCCTCTGTAGCCCTCTCCGGCGGCAAACCGGTGCACTACCTGTGTGACGAGCAGGCCGGTTGGTTCCCCGACATCGCCGACATCAAGGCCAAGATCACCCCGAACACCAAGGCCCTGGTGCTGATCAACCCGAACAACCCCACTGGCGCGGTGTATTCCAGGGCCGTACTGGAAGAACTGGTGGAAGTGGCCCGCCAGCACAACCTAGTGCTGTTCTCCGACGAGATCTACGACAAGATCCTCTACGACGATGCCCAACACATCTGCACCGCCTCCCTGGCCCCGGACGTGCTGTGCCTGACCTTCAACGGTCTGTCCAAGAGCTACCGCGTGGCCGGTTTCCGCTCCGGCTGGGTGGTGATCAGCGGCCCGCGACACAAGGCCCAGAGCTACATCGAAGGCATCGACATGCTGGCCAACATGCGCCTGTGCGCCAACGTGCCGAGCCAGCACGCGATCCAGACTGCCCTCGGCGGCTACCAGAGCATCAACGACCTGGTGCTGCCCAACGGCCGCCTGCTGGAGCAGCGCAACCGCACCTGGGAGTTGCTCAACGACATCCCCGGGGTCAGCTGCGTCAAGCCCATGGGCGCGCTGTACGCCTTCCCGAAGATCGACCCCAAGGTCTGCCCGATCCACAACGACGAGAAGTTCGTCCTCGACCTGCTGCTCTCCGAGAAGCTGCTGATCGTCCAGGGCACCGCCTTCAACTGGCCCTGGCCCGATCACTTCCGCGTGGTCACCCTGCCCCGCGTCGACGACCTGGAACAGGCCATCGGGCGCATCGGCAATTTCCTCAAGACCTACCGCCAGTAACGGAAGACGGCAGCCCATGGACCTGCAGATCGACGAGTTCTACAAGGATGCCGCCGCCGGCATGCTGCTGCTCTACCAGGCCTTCCCGCGCAAGGTAGCGCTGTACGTGGAAGACCTGATCGGCCGCGAAGAGCCCGACGAATTCGGCCTGCCCAGCAAGCGCCACCAGGCCTGCCTGGGCGCCCTGCTATGGCTGGCCGAGGAAGGCTATATCCGCTACGACTCGACCATTGCCTACGACGCCCTGGATCAGGCCGTACTCACGGAAAAGGGCTTCATCCGCCTGTCCCGCGGCATTCCCCACGCCCTGCCGGAAGGCGACAGCCAGCCCGCCGGCGTACGCCGGGTGCGCGCCACCCTGGCCTGGCAACTGCGCGAAGCGCTGGCCCAGCAGAACAGTGAGAAGGTCGCGCGCCTCACCCGCCTGCTGTTCGAAAGCGCGCTGAGCCCGGCAAGCGACATAGTTTGAAATAGAGCCTTGGTTGAAGCCGGAGCGGTCGCCCCCTATATAGCTCGCATACTTAGACCGTCTCTCGCCCTGAGGAGAAATTTCCTACCATGATGCGCATCGTGTTGTTCCTGGCCACCAACCTGGCGGTGCTATTGATCGCCAGCGTCACCCTGAAACTGCTCGGGGTCGATCGCTACACCGGCCAGAACTACGGCAGCCTGCTGGTTTTCTGCGCCGTATTCGGCTTCGTCGGCTCCTTCATCTCGCTCTTCCTGTCCAAGTGGATGGCGAAGATGGGCACCGGCACCCAGATCATCACCCAGCCGCGCACCCGCCACGAACAGTGGCTGCTGCAGACCGTCGAGGAACTGTCCCGCGAGGCCGGCATCAAGATGCCGGAAGTCGGCATCTTCCCTGCCTACGAGTCCAATGCCTTCGCCACCGGCTGGAACAGGAACGACGCCCTGGTGGCGGTCAGCCAGGGCCTGCTGGAGCGCTTCTCTCCGGATGAAGTGAAAGCCGTACTGGCCCACGAGATCGGCCACGTCGCCAACGGCGACATGGTCACCCTGGCGATGATCCAGGGCGTGGTGAACACCTTCGTCATGTTCTTTGCGCGCATCTTCGGCAACTTCGTCGACAAAGTGATCCTGAAGAACGAGGAAGGCCACGGCATCGGCTATTTCGTCGCCACCATCTTCGCCGAACTGGTGCTGGGTATTCTGGCCAGCATCATCGTCATGTGGTTCTCGCGTAAGCGCGAGTTCAAGGCCGACGAGGCTGGTGCCCGCCTGGCCGGCACCGGCGCCATGATCGCCGCACTGGAGCGCCTGCGCGCCGAACAGGGCGTACCGGTGCAGATGCCCGACAGTCTCACCGCCTTCGGCATCAACGGCGGCCTGAAAAATGGCCTGGCCGGCCTGCTGATGAGCCATCCGCCGCTGGAAGAGCGCATCGCCGCGCTGCGTCAACAGCGCTGATTCACAACAGCAACGCAAGGGCGCCCCAGGGCGCCCTTGTCATTTCCGAGCAATGCCGAGGGCGCTTGCCTAGACTGGCGTGAGAACCTCGCCCACAAGAGGCCGGCATGCGCATATTTCTGTTCATCTGCCCCCTGCTGCTCAGCACCACATTGCACGCCACCCAAGCTTCACCCGTCCGTCTCGATACCAGCGCCGAGGAACCCTACCAGGTGGTGGTCGACGGCGAGCTCAGCGGCCTGTCGGTCGGTGTGCTCGAGTGCATCTTCGAGCGCCTGCAGCAGCCCTACAGCATTCGCCTCACCTCCTTCAGTCGCGCCCGACAGAACGTCAGCAAGCAGGTCGCAGACGGTTTCTTCAGTTCCGCACCCGACAGCCAGGTAGATGGCTACGCCCAGCTCTCCGCCCCGCTGCTGATCGAGAAGTGGTACTGGTATGCCCTGGATCCGCATCTTCTCAACCGCCCTATCTGGGACAACGACCTGCGCATCGGCAGCGTGCTCGGCAGCAACAGCCTGACCTGGCTGGAGTCTCGCGGTATCCCCGTAGTGCAAAAGGTGCCACGCCTGGAGCAACTGCTCGCCCTGCTCCAGCGCGGACGCATCGACCTGCTGCTGGCCGACGGTAATGTCATGAACAGCCTGCTCGAATCATCCCCCGAGGAGCCACGGGTGCTGCAGCGCTTCGTACGCTACTCGCCGCTGGGCGTGTATTTTTCCCATGAGTTCCTCAACCAGCACCCGGATTTCCTGAAAGCCTTCAACCGCCAGGTGGAAGGCTGCGCGCCCCGTGGCACGCCGCTGAGCGCTGCCGAACAGACTTATCTGAGCAAGCTGGTCAATCGCCACCTGGCCCGCTGGGGCAAGCACCCGGACCTGCTCGAAGCCCTGCGCCACAACGATCTCGGCAGCAACAGCGAGGAGCGCATCCGCGAACTGGATCGGCAATGGATGCGCGAACGCCTGCTGGAGGAAAAACCGCTGATCAAGCGCCTGTTGCAGGCACAACCGTCCAGACTGCTGGCCAATATCACCGAACAGTACCGGCCATTGTTCAACGAGATATTCATCAGCGACAGCAGTGGCCAGTTGGTGGCCATCAGCGAAGTCACCAGCGATTACTGGCAGGCTGACGAGGAGGACTTCCAGCAGGCCAGTCGTCTGCCGCCAGGCCAGGTATATATCAGCGACATCGAGTACGACGGCTCGACGCAAAGCTTCCAGAGCAAGGCTTCTGCACCGCTGTACGATCCGGATGATGGCCGCCTGCTTGGTGTCATCAGCCTGGGCATCAATATTGAAACGGCCTTCGGTGACAACCTGCCCTGAGCCAACCATCGAACCTATCGATCAAAAAGCCGAGAAACCTGCGTTATTCATCGAAGGTCTAGCGCGAGACAATGGCGTCACTCAGAGGAGAACGCCATGCCGCCCAGCCTTTTCATATCCCACGGCTCCCCCATGCTTGCCCTGCAGCCGGGCGCCAGCGGACCGGCCCTGGCCAGACTGTCCGCCGAACTACCCCGCCCACAAGCGATAGTGGTGGTTTCCGCACACTGGGAGAGCGACGAACTGCTGGTCGGCAGTGCCGCGCAGCCAGCCACCTGGCACGACTTCGGCGGCTTCCCCGCCGAGCTCTATGCCGTGCGATACCCGGCCCCGGGCTCGCCGCATCTCGCCGAGCAGGTTCGTCAGCTACTTGCTGCCGCTGAACTCCCGGCGCGCCTGGATGAGCAGCGCCCACTGGACCATGGCACCTGGGTGCCACTGTCGCTGATGTATCCCGAGGCCGACGTTCCCGTGGTCCAGCTATCGCTCCCCAGCCGCCATGGCCCAGCCCTGCAGGAGCGCGTCGGCCGCGCCCTGCGTAGCCTGCGCGAACAGGGCGTGCTACTGATCGGCTCCGGCAGCATCACCCACAACCTCGGCGAGCTGGATTGGCGCGCCGGCCCGGAAGTCATCGAACCCTGGGCAGGCGAATTCCGCGACTGGATGGTCGCCAAGCTACAGGCTGGCGATACGGCCGCCCTGCTCGACTACCGCCGCCAGGCACCCCACGCCAGACGCAGCCACCCCAGCGAGGAACACCTGCTACCGCTGTATTTCGCCCGCGGCGCCGGGGATGCGGTGCGCATCGAGCACAGCGGTTTCACCTATGGCGCGCTGGGCATGGATATCTACAGCTTCGCCTGAGCCGCCAAGCGCGGCGCCGGGCACCGCAGGCGCTAGGCATGAGCAGCCAGGAAGTCCGCGAGAAACAGCTCGGCGCAGTTCCACAGAATCGACAGATGACCTTCGTCCGCAAAGAAGCGATAGCGAGCCTGCGGCAGTTCGCGCGCCATATGCTCGGCCATGACTGGCGGCACATTGCGGTCCTGCCCGCCCTGGTACAGATGCACCGGCATCGCGATTTCGCTGGCGGCAAAACCGCGCGGCAAAGCGATCAACCGTACCTCCTGCTGAACACCGGCGACACCCGGCCGATAGGCCTCGGCCAGGCTGCTGGCGAACAAGTCGGCCAAGTGCGTTTGAATCGATATGAAGCGCCGATCCGGCTCGGTCAGCATGCCTGCCAGCTTGTGCAGCGCCGCCAGCGGATCGCCAAGGAACATGCGCCGATCCAGCCCTAGCATCGGCGCCGTCAACGCCGGGTACAGACGAGCTAGGCCGAACAACAGCCTGAGCGCCGGATGTTGCCCGCGACGTAGCGCCGGTATGTCCATCGGCCCCATGCCTGCCACCAGGCCGGCGAAACTCAGTCGCTCGCGCAAGCGCAACGCGCACGCCAATGCATAGGGCCCACCGCAGGAAATACCGAGGACGCCAAACCGGGCCAGGCCGAGATGCTCCGCCAGCTGCTCCACGTCGGCGGCCCAGGACAGGATGCTGCGCTGCGGCTGCGGGCTGGAGCTGCCGACGCCAGGGCGATCGGCGGCAATCAGACGCACACCGAGACGGCGCGCCGGCTCATCGAGCAAGGCCGCCTGCAGGCGGCAACCGGGCAAACCATGAAACACCAGCAACGGCGCCCCATCCGCACAGCCGTACTGCTGATAGGCCAGCTCGCGACCATCCTCGAGCACAGCCATGGCCAGCGCTTCTCGGTTCATTGCGACTCCTCGCAGCTCCAGAACGGCTCGGCCAGCTCACGCACCCGCTCCGGTAACGCCAAGGACTGCCGCAGGCGCGTGTCGATATGCACACCCACCAGAGTGGCGACGGCGGCGAGACTGCCATCCGGTTCTCGGCGCATCTCGTGTCGAAAACGGATCGACTTGCAGCCCACCGCCAGCACGCTCGTGCGCACGCTCAGCAGATCACCCGCCAACAGCTCACTGCAGTAGCGGATGTGCTGATCGGCGGCCACCATTCCACGCCCGCTGTCGCGCAGAGCCGCCGGAGTCAGCCCCAGCTGGGCAAATAGAGCCCAGGTAGCCTCATCGAACCGGCCCGTGTACCACATGACATTCATGTGTCCCATATGGTCGCAGTGCCAGGGATAGACCGCACCGCGACAGGTCAGAAGCGCCTCACTCACTCGAACTCTCCTCACTGGCCACCCCGCCGAAGCGGGTGCATGGAGAGTTTGCAAGCCGCCCCCGACAAAGTCGTCAGCAAAGGGTCAGCTTTCGGTCAAAGCCTGGGCCTCGCACAGTACCGGCACCTGCGCTGCTGGCGGCAACGTGCGACAGAGGCTGCGCAGCGCCGCGATGTCATCTGCGGCCGGCTCTGGCAAACGACTCAGGGCCAGCAGCGCGAGTAACTGGGTCCCTGGCGCGCCCTGCCCACAGGCTTCGGCCAGGGCCTGACGCAGCCAGTGCTCAGCACTGTCGTGGTCGCCGCTCGCCAGCGCCGCGCGAGCCCGCAGCAGCCACAACTCCGGTAGACGCGCACGCTCGCCCAGGCGCAGCGCCAGCACCTCGGCCTCTTCGATCAGCGCTAGCGCAGCCTCCTGCTGCACGCCGAGCAGCAGGGCCTCGGCGGCGAAAGCCAGCATCTGAACGTGACCGGCAAGCATGCCGAGTCGCTGCAGGGTAGCCCCACCCTCGCGAATGCACGCATAGCCGGCTGCGGGCTCTCCAGTCTGCGCCATAACCCAGCCGGAGAGGATGCGCCAGGCTCCGGCTGCCTGGGGCAGGCCGTAGCAACTATGCAGGTGCGCCAACTCATCCGCTCGCCTGGCGACCCGCACAACATCCCGTCCGAGCAGCAGGTCGAGCATGCCGGCACAGCGGGTGGCCACCACCAGCGACACCGGCTGAGCCAGCTCCTGCGCCCGCACCAACGCTGCCTCGGCGAGCCCGGAGGCCTGCTCGAACAGCCCCAGCGGCAACAGGTGCAGGGCCAGGTGACCAAGCATGGTCACCAGCGGGTCGACCATGAAACGCTGCCGTGGCAACCGCTCAGCCAGGGCCTGGCCAAGCTCGATACCACGCTCCAGCAACTGCCGCCCGCGCTCATGCTCGCCCAGCACGGCACAGACCATGCCGCCCAGATGGCATGCCGCGATATCCAGAGCCGGTTCCGCCAGTCGATCCGCCAGCTCAGCCACACGCTCGCTCAACCGCCGCGCAGCCTGGTATTCGCCTCGGCCGTAGCGCACCTGGGCAATGCCAGCCAAGCCCCAACCAAGCTGGGCCGAATCGGGCATACGCTCGGCCAACGCCTGGGCGAGTGCATAGAAGTCGCTGGCCTGGTTCGAAGCCATGCCGTGCAGTTGCGCGCTAGCGACAGCGCCCTTGAGCAGCAGATCCAGCTGCTTCTCGGCCAGGCACTCGGGATTGCCGAGCTGCTCCAGCAGCCCCAGAGCATGTCGAACAAATTGCAGCGCCTGCAGCGGCGCAAAACGCTCGAACGCCCCTTCGGCGGCGTGAGCAAGCTGCTCTACGGCGGCGGGCAGATCCTTGCCCTGCTCGAAGTGCCCGGCCAATTCGGCCGCCATCGGCAGGCCCTTGGCCAGCAGCACCGCTGCCACGGCCCGATGTAGCTGCGCCCGACGTACAGCGTCGAGGTGCAGATAGAACACCTGACGGTAGAGTGCATGCCGGAAGGCGAAACGCCCCTCCAGCGTACCGTCGCTCAAGGCCACCAGCTCCTGCGCGACGAGCCAACCGTGCCCGCTGGTCAGCGCCTGACAGGCAGACTGCAGCCGGGCCTCGTCGCGACCGAGGACGGCGGCCAGCACGCCCACGCGAAACTCCGCACCACAGACGCTGGCCACTTCCAGCATCGCGCGCGCCTCGCCGCCCAGATGCTCGACCTGACGCCGCAGCAGGCCATCCAGATCGCCGGGTAGCGGCCAGTCCGGCCGCGTACCGCTGGCATGCAGATCACCCGCCAGACTCTCGACGAACAGCGGCAAACCACCGCTACGCTGGAAGAGCAGCCTCGCCATCTCGTCGCCCGCCTGCAGTCGGGGGTGGCGACGGGCGAGATATTCGGTCACTTCGTCGAGGGAAAAAGCTTGCAGAGCGACTTCCTCGCTCAGGCCTCGCAAGTTGAGATCGTGACGCACGCTGGCGAGCGGATGCCCGCTATCCAACAACTCACCCGCACGCAGACTGCACAGCAGCAGCAATTGCGCCGGCTCGCGGCGCCTCGCCAGGTATTCGAGCAGTCGCAGGCTGGCCGTGTCGCACCAGTGCAGATCCTCCAATACCAGCAACAGCCGCCGCTGACTGCTGTACCGGGCCAGCAGCTCGGCCATCTCGCGCAACATGCGCTGCGAATTGGCGCCGCCACAGGCGCTGCGCAGCGTCTCGTGCTCGCCCGCTGCACACAGCCAGGGCAACTGCAGCAGCCACATCGGCGCCACCGTGCGCAGCAGGGAGACAAACTGGCCATCACGGCGGCTCAGCTCGCCCAACAGCTCCAACCAGGGCAGATAGGGTTCACCACTGCCGAAATGCTCGAGGCACTGACCACGTACGCAGAGCGTGTCCGTGCACTCGGTGATGAAAGCTTCCAGCAAGCATGTCTTGCCGATGCCCGCCTCACCGGTGATCCATACCAGTTGCCGCCCCGTCAGGCTGCGCTGCCAGGCGCGCTGCAACTGCTGCAGCGCGGAGCCGCGGCCAATCAGCGGATGGTTGGTCGGCGGCAGTACCGGTAAGCCGATGAAGCGATACCCCTGGCGAGCGGCGGTCTCGATGAAGCGAGCCTGCCGCGGGTCGTCGCCCAACGCCTGACGCAGCGCGCTGACGGCGGTCTTAAGTGCTGACTCGCTGACGTGCCGATGCCCCCAGACAGCGTCCAGCAGCGCTTCCTTGCTCAGCAGGCGCCCCGGCTGGCGAGCCAGTTCACAGAGCAGCGCCAGAGCCCTGGGCTGCAGCGCGACCGGCCGCCCGTCGTGACTCAGACGCGCGTTGGCCTCATCCAGCTCGAAGCCGGCGAAACACAACTTCAGGGGCTTTTCCGCTGCCATCAATTCCGCTCTGCCTGGTCGATCCGGAAAATACTGTTGGCCACCCGCCGGACTGTCAACGCGCTCGTAACAAGGCCATTCCCCTCACGCCTCTTAGGCTCAGGGCGACACAGCGCCATAAAAAAGCCCCGCATAGGCGGGGCTCTCTTTACAGCACGAGGATCAATCCTCGCGGTAGCGACGCAGCTTCAGGGCCTTGCCGGCGACGCGGGTGTCCTTGAGCTTGCCCAGCAGGCGGTCGAGGCCGTCTTCCGGCAGCTCGATCAGGCTGAAGGTCTCGCGGATCTGGATGCGGCCGATGGCGTCGCGCTGCAGGCCACCCTCGTTGAGGATGGCGCCCAGCAGGTTCTTCGCGGCGATGCCGTCGCGAGTACCCAGGGCGGTACGGCAACGAGCCTTGCCTTCGCTCGGGCCGGCCATCGGGCGACGGTCGCGGAATTCGCCACGCTCGCCGCGCTCGTGCGGACGATCGCCACCGTCACGCTCGCGACGCTCGCGCGGGGCACCGACGCCCGGCACCAGCGGCTGCTCGCGCTCGACGCTGGCCAGATCCAGGGCCTGACCCTTGGTGGCCAACTTGAGCAGGGCCGCGGCCAGGGCGCGCGGGCTGCAACCGATGTCGCCGACCAGACGGTCCAGCAGCTCGCCGTGGCTGGCTTCGGCGTCGGCCACCAGCGGCGCCAGGCCGTTGGTGAGCTTCTTGATGCGGGCGTCCAGCACCTGCTGGGCGTTCGGCAGCTTGACCTCGCCGACCTTCTGCCCGGTGACACGCTCGATCACCTGCAGCATGCGGCGCTCGCGCGGGGTTACCAGCAGCAGGGCGCGACCTTCACGACCGGCGCGGCCGGTACGGCCGATGCGGTGTACGTAGGACTCCGGGTCGTACGGCATGTCGACGTTGAGCACGTGGGTGATGCGCGGCACGTCGATACCACGGGCGGCCACGTCGGTGGCGACGACGATGTCCAGACGGCCATCCTTGAGCGACTCGATCACGCGCTCACGCTGGTTCTGGGCAATGTCGCCGTTCAGCGCGGCGGCCTTGTAGCCCTTGGCTTCCAGGGCGGCAGCCAGGTCCAGGGTGGCCTGCTTGGTGCGCACGAAGGCAATCAGGGCGTCGAATTCCTCGACTTCCAGCAGGCGGGTCACGGCGTTGATCTTCTGATCGGCGTGAATCATCAGATGCGCCTGCTCGATGCGCGAGACAGTCTGGGTCTTGGCAGCGATCTTGACGTGCTGCGGCTCGCGCAGGTGCTTCTCGGCAATGGCACGGATGGAATGCGGCAGCGTGGCGGAGAACAGCACGCTCTGACGGCTTTCCGGCATGGCCTGGAAGATCACTTCCAGATCATCCATGAAGCCGAGCTTGAGCATCTCGTCAGCCTCATCCAGTACCAGGTGGCGGATGGTCTTGAGCAGCTGGTCGTTGCGGCTCAGGTGGTCGACCAGGCGACCCGGGGTGGCCACGATGATCTGGGCGCCCATGCGCAGAGACTTCAGCTGCGGGCCCATGGGCGCGCCGCCGTAAACAGCCACCACGGACACACCGGTCAGCTGCTTGGAGTAGGTTTCGAAGGCGGTGGCTACCTGCAGGGCCAACTCGCGGGTCGGCGCCAGGATCAGCGCCTGCGGCTCACGCTTGGCCGGGTCGATCTTGGACAGGATCGGCAGGGCGAAGGCGGCGGTCTTGCCAGTACCGGTCTGGGCCTGGCCGATCATGTCGTGGCCAGCCAGGATCATCGGGATCGCCTGGGCCTGAATGGGGGACGGCTCTTCGTAACCTACTGCGGTCAGTGCAGCGAGAATAGAAGGATGAAGGCCGAGTTCGGCGAAAGTGCCGGTTACTTCCTGGGTCATGGGTCTGCCTCTATGTGCATCCGCAAAGACCCAGGAACAAAGGCTGCACGTGCCGTGAAGGACCTTGTGGGTCAACCTGGCAGCCAATCGGCGGGTGTTTGCGAAAACGAAAATGGATTGAAACGTCAAGGGTAGTTCGCAGCGCGAACCAGCAGCGAAGCAGCGCTTCGTGAAATTGCATTACCTGAACGGGCCCGGTTTTGGCCGGGCGCGAATCATACAGGAAAAAACTGACAACATGGCAGGCTTTTTGCCAAGACAAGCGAAACTGCCGACGACAGGTGTGGCATTCGGGCTGGCAACGCGGCCCTGCTGGTAGGGTTCCGCAAGACCCTCGACGCGAAATGCTTAGAACGCTGAACGATCACTCATCGTCGCTCCCGCACAGGCGGAAGCCCAGGTACTGCCTGCCTGTGGATTCCCGCCTGCGCGGGAATGACGCGTACTCAACTGGCCGGACGCAAGACATCCAGCAGCGGCTGCAGTGAATAGCGCAGGCGCGGCGCCAGGGCTTCGGCACGAGCCTGCAAACCGTCCAGCTCGAGTGGCTGCTCCAGACCAGCCGGTACCAGCAGAATGACGTTGCCCTCCTTCACCGGAATCTCCCAGTAATGGCGGTGGAACAGCCCGCGCAGCAAGGCGGCGCCCAGTGGCTTGCCCTCGTCGTTGCCCCACTGGTTGATCACCAGCCAACCGCCGGGGTTGAGGCGCTGCTGGCAGGCTTCGAGGAACTTCCAGGCCAGGTGTGCGGCGGCCGGCCCGGTATCGGTGTAGAGGTCGACGAACAGCAGATCGCAGCTTTCCGCAGTGCTAACCAGCTCCAGAGCATCACCGATGCGGATGGTCAGGCGTGGATCGTCAGCCAGGCCCAGATGCTTGATGGCCAGACGCGGCACCTCCGGACGCAACTCGATCACCTCGACATCGTCGAGCTCGAGAAACTCCAGGCAGGCCTGGGTCAGGGTGCCACCACCGAGACCAAGGAACAGCGCCGACTCGGGCTGCTCATGACACAGCGCACCGATCAGCATGGCGCGGGTGTAGTCGTACTCCAGCCAGCTGGGATCGCGGGTGTAGGTACAGCTCTGTTCGATGGCCTCGCCGAACTCGAGGAAGCGATAGTCGCCCACCTCCAGTACGCGGATCACGCCCCAGGCGTCGCGCACTTCCTCCAACAGGACCTCTTCCAGCTCCGGATTCATGCGCCCAGCCCCTGGCGGAACTGGCCCGGCGTGATGCCGCTCCAGCGGCGGAAGGCCTTGGCGAAGGCGCTCTCGTCGGAGAAGCCCAGCGCCTCGGCCACATCGGCCAGGCGTGGCGAGTCGCGCAGCAGTTGCTCGGCCATCTGGTGCAGCACCTGGTCGCGCAGCAGCTTGAAGCTGGTGCCCTCCTCGGCCAGCTTGCGGTTGAGGTGGCGACCGCTCAGCTCCAGCTGTTCGGCGATACGCTCCTTGCCCCAGCGCGGCTGCTGACGCAGTTGTTGCTGCACCTGCACCGCCAGGCTCTGCTGCCCCAGGCGCTGCAACAGATCGTTGGCCAGGCCACGCAGATGCTCGCGCATCAGGGCATTGGCCTGAATCAGCGGAGTGGCCAGGTCCGCGCGCTCGAACAGCAGGGCGTTTTCACCACTGGCGAACGACAGCGGGCAGCCCAGCAACTCGACATAGCGCGCCTCGCCCGCCTGCGGGCCATGCGCGAAACGCAATTCCAGCGGCTGCGCCCGCTCACCGGTGATCCAGCGCGTCATGTGCGCCAGGCTGGCCAGCACGGCCTCCACCCGTTCTTCGCGGCGCACCCGGTAATGCGGCTGATAGGCCAGGCGCAGCGCGGCGCCCTCCTCACTCAGGCTGAACTCGCCACCCTCGCCGACGATGGGGTAGTACTCCAGCAGGGCTTCCAGCGCTTCGCCCAGGGTCTCGCAGCTCATCAATAGCGCGCCGACCATATCCAGATGGCCGACCTGCAGGGCATTGCCCAGGCGCAGGCCCACCAGCGGATCTTCAGCGGCGCTGCAGAAGGCCTCCCACAGGTCGTCCTGACGAGCCAGGGGGATACGCGCCTCGCGCCCAAGCTCGCGCAGGGCATCGGGCAACGGCAGAGCCAGGCGCTCGGCGGCCTGGAGGATGGCCTGGGCGTAGTGAACGGTGACGGAAGGCGTGCTGCTCATGAGGTCCTGAATTAACCGAGGAAGCGTCCTGATTGAGCCGTTACGACTCGGACGGGGCTGCATATGCTTGCGGAACAACTATAGAAACACAATCGAGACGCCTTGCATGCATGCCATCATCGGAGCCGGCCCCATGGGTCTGGCCGCTGCCCGCCAGCTACAGCGCTACGGTATTCCCTTCGTCGGCTTCGAGCTGAATACCGATGTTGGTGGCCTGTGGGACATCGCCAACCCGCACAGCACCATGTACGAGTCGGCCCACCTGATTTCCTCCAAGGGCACCACGGCCTTCGCCGAGTTCCCCATGGCCGACTCGGTGCCGTCCTACCCGCACCATAGCCAGATCGGCCAGTACTTTCGCGACTACGCCGAGCACTTCGGCCTGCGCCAGCACTACCAGTTCAACACCCGAGTCGTGCGCGTCGAGCGCCTCGACCGCGGCTGGCGCCTGGTCAGCGAGCATGAGGGACGCCAGCGCGAGTGGCTGTTCGATGGCGTGCTGATCGCCAACGGCACCCTGCACACGCCCAATCAGCCGCAACTGCCCGGCCAGTTCGCCGGCGAACTGCTGCATTCCAGCGCCTACAAGAGCGCCGAAATCTTCGCTGGCAAGCGCGTGCTGGTGGTCGGCTGCGGCAACTCGGCCTGCGATATCGCGGTAGATGCCGTGCACCGCGCCAAGTCGGTGGACCTCTCGGTCCGTCGCGGCTACCACTTCCTGCCCAAGTTCATCCTCGGCAAGCCCACCGACACCTTCGGCGGCGCCGTGAAGCTGCCACGCCGCCTCAAGCAGCTGATCGACGGCCTGCTGGTGCGTGTGCTGGTCGGCAAGCCCTCGCAGTACGGCCTGCCGGACCCGGACTATAAGCTCTACGAATCGCACCCGGTGCTCAACTCGCTGGTCCTGCACCACCTCGGCCATGGCGATATTCAGCCGCGCGGCGACATCCAGGCGGTCAACGGTCACGCCGTGACCTTCGCCAATGGCGACAAGGCCGACTATGACCTGATCCTGCAGGCCACCGGCTACAAGCTGGACTACCCCTTCATCGACCGCGCCGAGCTGAACTGGCCGCAAGATGCCGGTGCACCGCAGCTGTATCTCAACGTCTTCCACCCGCTGCACGACGACCTGTTCATGCTCGGCATGGTCGAGGCGTCCGGCCTGGGCTGGCAAGGTCGCGCCGAACAGGCCGAGCTGGTGGCGTTGGCGATTGTTCACCAGCAATACGCCACGCCGGCGGCCAAACGCCTGCGCGATACCGTGCAGGCCCAGGTTGGCCAGCGCCTGGATGGTGGTTTCGCCTACCTGAAGCTGGAGCGCATGGCCTATTACGTGCACAAGGACAGCTATCGCAGTGCCATCGCCCGGCATATCGCCGAGCTGAAGGCCGAACTCGACCAGGACACCCCCAAGGCACCAGCGGCCAACCTGGCGCGGGAGTCCTGAGATGGGTGACGTACACCTGCAGTTCGACCCCTCCAGCCTGGTGCTGATCAACCTGATCGTCGCATTGATGATGTTCGGCGTGTCGCTGGAACTGCGCGTCGACGACTTCCGCCGCGTGCTGCGCGAGCCCAAGGCTCCGATGATAGGCCTGCTGGCGCAGTTCATCCTGCTGCCCGCGCTGACCTGCCTCGCCACCTGGGCACTGGACATCGATCCGCAGCTGGCCCTGGGCATGCTGCTGGTAGCGGCCTGCCCGGGCGGCAGCTTCTCCAACATCATGACCTGGATGGCCCGCGGCAGCGTTGCCGTGTCGGTGAGCATGACCGCCGTCTCCAGCCTCGCGGCCAGCGTGATGACGCCACTCAACTTCGGCCTGTACGCCTGGCTCAACCCGCATACCCGGCCACTGCTCACCGAAATCGCCATGGACCCGCTGAGCCTGCTGCTGATGGTGTTGCTGGTACTGGGCGTACCGCTGGTGCTGGGCATGGTCGTCGGCCGCCGGTTCCCGCAGCTGACCCACAAGGTGGAGAAGCCGCTACGGGTCTTTGCCCTGCTGGTGATGCTGGCCTTCGTCGGCCTGGCCTTCGGCCGTAACTTCGACCAGTTCCTCAGCCACTTCCACCTGTTCTTCTGGCTGGTGGTGGCGCACAACGCCCTGGCGCTGTCGTGCGGCTACCTCAGTGCCCGCCTGGCCGGACTACCAGTGGCCGACCGCCGTGCAGTGACCCTGGAAGTCGGCATTCAGAACTCGGCACTGGGCCTGGTGATCATCTTCACCTTCTTCCCCCAGGCCAGCGGCATGCTGTTGATCGCCGCGTTCTGGGGCACCTGGCATCTGGTCTCCGGCCTTTCCCTGGCGCTGCTGTGGTCGCGCCGCCCCGTCGAAATCCCGGCCACATCGCTGGCCGCCGTGGGAGATAAATGATGCGCACCGTCCTCATCACCGGCGCCGCCAGCGGCCTCGGCTGGGAGCTGGCCAAGGCCTGCCATGCCCGCGGCGACAACCTGCTGCTCACCGACATCGACGCCGCCGGCCTGGCCGCGCGGGTCGCCGAGCTGGGCAGCGAACGGGTCGAAGGGCTGTCCGGCGACATCA
The DNA here is from genome assembly GCF_001592875.1 of Pseudomonas sp. BMS12. Lineage (GTDB taxonomy): Bacteria > Pseudomonadota > Gammaproteobacteria > Pseudomonadales > Pseudomonadaceae > Aquipseudomonas. The sequence continues at coordinate 424,036 of NZ_LSOF01000005.1, forward strand.
CCGATCCCGCGCTGCATCGGCAATTGATCGACGCCTGCCGCGCCGTATTCGGTCGCCTCGACCTGCTGCTCAACAACGCCGGCATCACCCACCGCTCGCCGACCGTGCAGACCGACCCGGCCGTGTTCCGCAAGGTCATGGCGGTGGACTACCACGCCCCGCTGGAGCTGACCCTGGCCGCCCTGCCGCTGCTGCGCGAAAGCCGAGGCCAGGTCGCCGCCATCGGCTCCATGGCCGGCTGGATGCCGGTGCTCGGCCGCGCCGGTTACTGCGCCGCCAAGGCCGCGCTGAGCCAATCCTTCGAGGTGCTGCGTGCGGAGCTGGCGCAGGATGGCATCGGCATGCTGATGGTATACCCGAGCTTTCTCGACACCCCCATCGATCGCAATGCCCTGGGCGCCGACGGCAAGCCGGCCGGCCATGCGCGCTCGACCATTGGCAAGGTGCGTGGTGCCGACTGGATGGCCGAGGAAATCCTCAAGGCCCTGGTGAGTGGCCGCGAACGCCTGTTCCCGGACCGCGGCAGCTGGCTGGCCAGCCTGCTCTGGCGCGCAGCGCCGGGCCTGTACTACCGCAAGATGAGCCAGCGCTTCGCCGGCGAACTGCCAGCCCCCGCAGGAGCGAGTGCATGATCGCTTCCTACGCCCTCGGCGGTTTCATCCTGCTGGCCTACACCCTGGAGGCCATCACCGGCTTCGGCAGCATCGTCATCGCCTTATCCCTGGGCGCGCTGCTGCTGCCCATCGACCAGTTGCTGCCGGTACTGGTGCCACTGAACATCTGCATGACCGGCTACCTGGTCAGCCGCCACTGGCGCCTCATCGACCGCCGCCTGCTACTCGGCACCATCCTGCCGGGCATGGTCGCCGGCACGCTGCTCGGCTACCTGCTGCTGCCCTGGCTGGACGCGGCGCTGCTCAAGGTCGGCTTCGGTGCCCTGATCCTGTGGTTCGCCGGACGCGAACTGTGGCGCCTGCAACGAGGCGCCACGGCCAAGGTGCGCCCCGCCTGGCTGACCCGCCTGATCACCCTCGGCGCCGGCATCAGCCATGGCCTGTTCGCCTCCGGCGGGCCTCTGCTGGTCTACGGCCTGGCCGGCACCGAGCTGGACAAGGCGCGCCTGCGCGCCACCCTGGTCACGGTCTGGTTCACCCTCAACAGCCTGCTGACTCTGGCCTTCCTGGCCGACGGTCGCCTGCTGCCGGCGCTGCCACAGGTCGCCGCCTACGCCCCGCTGCTATTGCTCGGCGTGTGGCTGGGCGAGCGCCTGCACCGCCGTGTCAGCGAGCAACATTTCCGCATCGCCATCTACTGCCTGTTGCTGGTCACCGGCGCCCTGCTGCTCTGGCCGCGCTGAGGAGTTCCCATGAGCTACGACATCATCATCAAGAACGGTCTCTACTTCGACGGCAGCGGCGCTCCCGGTGCGCAGCGGCATGTCGGGATCAAGGACGGACGCATCGATGTACTCAGCCTCAGCCCGCTGGATGAAAGCGGCTGTGGCGAGGTGATCGACGCCGCCGGCAAATGGGTCACGCCAGGGTTTCTGGAAATCCACTCGCACTACGATGCCGAAGTGATCGCCGCGCCGGCGCTGAAGGAATCGGTACGCCACGGCGTGACCAGCGTAACCATCGGTTCCTGCTCGATCAGCATGGTGCTGGCCGACGCCGAGGACTGCTCGGATCTGTTCACCCGCGTCGAGGCGGTGCCGCGCGAATACGTGCTGCCGATCCTGCAGGAGAAAAAGACCTGGCGCGATGCCGCCGGTTACCGCGCCTTCTACGACCAGCTGGCGCTGGGCCCCAACGTCAATTCCTTCCTCGGCCACTCCGAGCTGCGCGTGGCAGTGATGGGCCTGGAGCGCGCCACCAGCAAGGTGATGCCGACCGAAGCCGAACTGCAGCGCATGGAGCAGCTACTGGAAGAGGCGCTGGACGCCGGCTGCATCGGCCTGTCGGTGATGACCACCCGCCTGGACAAGATGGACGGCGACCGTGCCTGGTCCAGCCCGCTGCCTTCGACCTTCGCCAGCTGGAAGGAATTCTCGCGTCTGTTCGCCATCCTCCGCCGCCGCGGCGCGGTGATGCAGGGCGCGCCCAACGCGGTAACCAAGGTCAACGTGTTCGCCTTCCTCTGGCAGGCCCACGGCTGGTTCCGCAAACCGCTCAAGTGCACCATGCTCACCGCCCTGGACCTCAAGTCACAGCCGCTGCTGCACCGTTTCACCCGCCTCTCCGGCTGGCTGGCGAACAAGGTCCTGCGCGGCCACTTCCGCTGGCAGACCCTGCCGGGGCCGTTCACCCTGCGCCTGGAAGGGCTCAACGTGAACGCCTTCGAGGAGTTCGGCGCCGGCGAGATCCTGCGCGACATCAAGGACCCGGACGAGCTGTACAGCAAGGTCAAGGAGCCGGAGTTCCGCGCCCTGTTCAAGAAACAGGTCAAGGCCGTGCTGACCAAGGGCCTGTGGCACCGCGACTTCTCCGACTGCTGGGTGACCGAGTGCCCGGACGCCTCGATGGTCGGCAAGAACTTCAAGCAGCTCGGCGAAAGCCGTGGCCTGGACGCGGTGGACGCCTACTTCGAGCTGGCCTGCCAGTACCGCGAGGCGCTGAAGTGGACCACCTGCTACGGCAACCAGCGCGAGCCGATCATGCGCAAGCTGCTGTCCAGCCCCTGGACCCACCCCGGCTTCGCCGATTCCGGCGCGCACCTGCGCTCCATTGCCCAGTACAACTTCCCGCTGCGCTTTCTCAAGTACGTGCGTGACGCCCAGCTGGCCGGCGAGCCCTTCATGGAACTGGGCCAGGCCGTGCGCCGCTGCAGCGGCGAACTGGCGGACTTCATCGGCGTCGACGCCGGTCATATCCGCGTCGGCGACCGCGCCGACCTGGTGGTGATCAACCCCGAGGGTCTGACCGCTGAGCTGGATGAAATCAGCGAAGCGCCCATGGAAGTGATCGGCCTGGAGCGCGTGGTCAAGCGCAACGACGCGGCGGTGGACGTCACCCTGATCAACGGCCGCATCGCCTACCGCCGTGGCCTGGAATACCCGGAAGACCTGGGCAAGACCCGGGGCTATGGAAAATTCCTGCCGGCCCGCGACGTACTGCCGCGCCAGGCAGCGGCCGGGGCCTTGCAGCCGGCCAGCGCCATGTAACCCAAGGGCAAAGCTGCCGGCTTCCGGCCGGCATCTGCGCCTGCGGGCCATGTACCAGTTCCTCTGCCGTTCACGGGAGAGGGACTGACAGAGGGGTAAAGCCCTCGACACTCATCAGGTGCCAGCAAGAGCACCGTCCCGGATGCAATCCGGGAGCGGGATCGCCTGGCTCGGGGTTCACCCCGAGTCCGGACAATCTCGTGTCCTCTCCCGCTCGCAGGAGAGGCTTAGGCAGAGGGCACTCCCTCGCCAGTCTGCAGGTGCCGTCAAGAGCACCGCACACCGGAGCCAATCCGGAAACGCAGTCGCCTGCCCTCCCAGCTGTGCTGTCGGGATGCAGACGCCGGTTACGTATCCGCCAGGGGCCTCCCTGCCAGCAGCCGAGTATTCGCTGGTAGGCAGGCCCCTGCGGATGCCCTCTCTCCCGTAACCAACAGGGTGATTCGCACGAACTTCCGGTGTGGGAGCGGCTTCAGCCGCGATCCGTACACGCAGCCCATCGCGACTAAAACCACTACCGAAGAGCCATAGCCGACACCCAAGCCGCTCTTGCTTTCGCAGGAGAGCCGGGCAGTACTCCGCTTTAGCCACGCCTGGAGCCGGCCCGATCAAGGCAACCGCGCCTACAAGGACATGCACCACCGACTGCGCCATTCAGCCGCTCTATCGCGCTTATCGGCTGACCTGCGCAGGCGCACGGGGTTACCATGCCCGTCCGCATGAACTAGCCGATAGCCGAGAAGCCGATGCACGCCTGGAGTCCCGATAGCTGGAGAGGCAAGCCGATCCAGCAACAGCCGCAGTACCCCGACGCCGCCCACCTCGCCCGCGTGGAGCAGACCCTGGCCGGCTACCCGCCGCTGGTATTCGCCGGTGAGGCCCGCGAGCTGCGCCGCCAGTTCGCCGAAGTGACCCAGGGCCGCGCCTTCCTGCTGCAGGGCGGCGACTGCGCCGAGAGCTTCGCCGAGTTCAGCGCGGCGAAGATCCGCGACACCTTCAAGGTGCTGCTGCAGATGGCCATCGTCATGACCTTCGCCGCCGGCTGCCCGGTGGTGAAAGTCGGGCGCATGGCCGGCCAGTTCGCCAAGCCGCGCTCGGCCAACGACGAGACCATCGGCGGCGTGACCCTGCCCGCCTACCGTGGCGATATCGTCAACGGCATCGGTTTCGACGCCGCCAGCCGCGTGCCCGACCCGGAGCGCCTGCTGCAGGCCTACCACCAGGCCACCGCCAGCCTCAACCTGCTGCGCGCCTTCGCTCAGGGCGGCTTCGCCGACCTGCACCAGGTGCACCAGTGGAACCTCGACTTTATCAGCAATTCGGCACTGGGTGAGAAATACAGCCAGCTGGCCGACCGCATCGACGAGACCCTGGCATTCATGCGCGCCTGCGGCATGGACGCCCAACCGCAAGTGCGCGAAACCAGCTTCTTCACCGCCCACGAGGCCCTGCTGCTCAACTACGAACAAGCCTTCGTACGCCAGGACAGCCTCACCGGGCGCTGGTACGACTGCTCCGCACACATGCTGTGGATCGGCGACCGTACCCGCCAACTGGACGGCGCCCATGTCGAATTCATGCGCGGCGTGGAGAACCCCATCGGCGTCAAGGTCGGCCCGAGCATGGACCCGGACGAGCTGATCCGCCTGATCGACATCCTCAACCCGGACAACGATCCGGGCCGCCTCAACCTGATCGTGCGCATGGGCGCCGACAAGGTCGAGGCCAACTTCCCGCGCCTGCTGCGCAAGGTCAAGGCAGAAGGCCGCCAGGTGCTGTGGAGTTCCGACCCGATGCACGGCAACACCATCAAGGCCTCCAGCGGCTACAAGACCCGCGACTTCGCGCAGATCCTCTCCGAGGTGAAGCAGTTCTTCCAGGTGCACCGCGCCGAAGGCACCCATGCCGGCGGCATTCATATCGAAATGACCGGGCAGAACGTCACCGAGTGCATCGGCGGCTCGCGGCCGATCACCGAGGACGGCCTGTCCGACCGCTACCACACCCACTGCGACCCGCGCATGAACGCCGACCAGTCGCTGGAGCTGGCCTTCATGATTGCCGAGACGCTGAAACAAGCACGAGCCTGATCCACACTCAGGACAGCACGGGGCCCCAGGGCCCCGTTTTTTTTGGGCTGGCGTTGCATGGGAAAAAGAGCCTTCACAGCACATGCGAATTTCCATATATTCGCCAAAACATATATTCATCCTCCAGCCAGCCCTGGAAACCCGCATGACTCCCACCGACGTTTTCAAATGTCTGGCCGACGAGACCCGCGCTCGCCTGATGCTGCTGATCGCCCGCGAGAACGAGCTGTGCGTGTGCGAACTGACCTGCGCACTCGGTGAGAGCCAGCCCAAGGTCTCCCGCCACCTGGCGCAGCTGCGCACCAGCGGCCTGCTGGCGGACCGCCGGCAAGGCCAGTGGGTCTACTACCGCCTGCACCCCGAGCTGCCGAACTGGGTCAGCCAGATGCTGGCCGACGTGCTGGCGGCCAACACGCACTGGCTCGACGACGATGCCAGGCGCCTGGACACCATGGGCAATCGCCCGCAGCGCCAAGCGGCCTGTTGCTGAATCCCCGGTTCCCTCCCCCATCCCTAAAGAGCATGACCATGAGCATCAAAGTCGGTATCAACGGATTCGGCCGCATCGGCCGTCTGGCCCTGCGCGCAGCCTGGAGTTGGCCCGAGCTGGAGTTCGTGCAGATCAACGACCCGGCTGGCGACGCCGCCACCCACGCCCACCTGCTCAACTTCGACTCGGTGCATGGCCGCTGGCAACACGAGGCGGGCAGCGACGCCGACGCCGTGGTGATCGATGGCAAGCGCATCCAGGTCACGGCCAACAAGACCATCGCCGACACCGACTGGAGTGGCTGCGACCTGGTGCTCGAGGCCAGCGGCAAGATGAAGACCGTCGCCGTACTGCAGGCCTACCTCGACCAGGGGGTGAAGCGCGTGGTGGTCTGCGCGCCGGTGAAGGAAGCCGGCGCGCTGAATATCGTCATGGGCGTCAACCAGCAGCTGTTCGACCCGGCGCAGCACCGCATCGTCACCGCTGCATCCTGCACCACCAACTGCCTGGCCCCGGTGGTCAAGGTAATCCACGAGAACCTCGGCATTCGCCACGGCTCGATCACCACCATTCACGACCTGACCAACACCCAGAGCATCCTCGACCAGCCGCACAAGGACCTGCGCCGCGCCCGCGCCAGCGGCATGAGCCTGATCCCCACCAGCACCGGTTCGGCCACCGCGATTGCCGAGATATTCCCCGAACTGCGCGGCAAGCTGAACGGCCACGCGGTACGCGTCCCGCTGGCCAACGCCTCGCTGACCGACTGCGTGTTCGAGGTCGAGCGCGCCACTACGGTGGACGAGGTCAATGCCCTGCTCAAGGCGGCCGCCGCTGGGCCGCTGGCGGGCATCCTCGGTTACGAGGAGCGGCCGCTAGTGTCCATCGATTACCGTACCGATCCGCGCTCGTCGATCATCGATGCGCTGTCGACCATGGTGGTGGGTGGCACCCAGGTGAAGATCTACGCCTGGTACGACAACGAGTGGGGATACGCCAACCGCGCGGTGGCGCTGGCGCGAATGGTCGGCGCGGCAGGGTAATCGGCGATCATGAAGGCGTTGTCAGCTCTGTCTGCGGAAGTGCGCCAGTACCTGCTGGTCACCGGCAACTACTGGGCCTTTACCCTCACCGACGGCGCCCTGCGCATGCTGGTGGTGCTGCACTTCCACACGCTGGGCTACACGCCGCTGCAGATTGCCGCGCTGTTCCTGTTCTACGAGATCTTCGGCGTTATCACCAACCTGGTGGGCGGCTACCTGGGCGCGCGCCTGGGCCTGAACCGCACCATGAATATCGGCCTGGGCTTGCAGGTGCTGGCCCTGCTGATGCTCACGGTGCCCGCCGCCTGGCTGACCATTGCCTGGGTGATGGGCGCGCAGGCGCTGTCGGGTATCGCCAAAGACCTCAACAAGATGAGCGCCAAGAGCTCGATCAAGCTGCTGGTACCAGACAGCCAGCAGGGCACCCTCTACAAGTGGGTGGCGATCCTTACCGGCTCGAAGAACGCGCTCAAGGGCGTCGGCTTCTTCCTCGGCGGCGCGCTGCTGGCCCTGCTCGGCTTCACCGGCGCGGTGCTGGCCATGGCCGCCGTGCTGGCGTTGATCTGGCTGGCCAGCCTGGTGCTGCTGAAAAAGGACCTGGGCAAAGCCAAGACCAAGCCGAAGTTCCGCGACCTGCTGTCCAAGAGCCGGGCGATCAACATCCTCTCGGCCGCGCGCCTGTTCCTCTTCGGCGCCCGCGACGTGTGGTTCGTGGTGGCCTTGCCGGTGTACCTGAGCAGCGTGCTGGGCTGGGACTTCTGGTGGGTGGGCGGCTTCCTGGCTGCCTGGATCATTGGCTACGGCATGGTGCAGTCGCTCGCCCCGCATATCACTGGCAAGCAGCGCGGCCAGGTGCCCGACGGGCGCAGCGCCTGCGCCTGGGCGGCGCTCCTGGCAAGCCTGCCGGCGGCCATCGCCCTGGGCCTGACCGTCGGCGGGTCGCCACAGCTCGTGCTCATTGGCGGCCTGATGTTGTTCGGCGCGCTGTTCGCGGTGAACTCCTCGCTGCACAGCTACCTGATCGTCAGCTACGCCAAGGAAGACGGCGTCTCGCTGGATGTGGGCTTCTACTACATGTCCAATGCCCTGGGCCGGTTGATCGGCACCCTGCTGTCGGGCTGGGTCTACCAGCATCATGGCCTGGAAGCCTGCCTGTGGATCTCCACGGTCTTCGTCCTGCTGGCCGCGCTGATCTCCATCGCCCTGCCGAAGCACGCAGCCGCAACCAACTAGCTCGCCAGCTCGCCCCCCACCAGGCAGCCGACCAGATCCGCCGCAAAACCCGAGAGCAGCTCGCGTTTGCGCACGCAGACCTTGAGGTCGCGTTGCGCCCAGGACTCGTCCAGTTCGATGACCGCCAGCGGCACGCGGGAAGCACTCATCGTGATGGCGCTGCGCGGCACCATGCCGATGCCGACGCCGGCACTGACCATGCGGCACACCGCCTCGAAACTGCGCACCTGAATACGCACCTCCAGATGCCGCCCGAGCGCGGCCGCCGCGTTCATGGTGAAGGTATGGATGGCCGAGCCGGCATGCAGCATGACGAAAGGATGCGCCAGCACTGCGGCGAAGGGCGCGCTGGCACGTGCCGCCAGCGGATGCTCGGGCGGGGCGATCAGCACCAGGCGGTCGGCGCGATAGGGCAGCAGCTCGACTTCGGCACCCTCGATCAGGTCCGCCACCACGCCGACCTCCACCTCGCCGCGCGCCACCGCCATGACCACTTCCGGACTGGTGTGCTCCTCCAGCGAGATACTGACCTGCGGATGCTGGCGCAGGAAGGCCGCCAGGCTGTCCGGCAGGAAGGTGTGGGTGGCGTGGGTATTGGCCCACAGGCTGACATGGCCGCGCACGCCGTGGGCATAGGGCGCGAGGTCCGCGTGCATCTGCTCGAGCTGGGCGAAGACCTGGCGAGCGTGACGCAGCAAGGCATCGCCGGCGCGGGTCAGACTCACGCCACGGGGCTCACGCACCAGCAATGGTGTGCCGATGGCCTCCTCCAGCAGGCGCATGCGATGGCTGGCGGAGGACGGCGCCAGATGCACGCGCTCGGCGCCACGGGTCAGGTTCCGCGCCTCGGCAATCGCCACGAAGAGGCGCAGATCGGTCAGGTCGTATTGCATAGCGTTGGTCAAATCCGAACGATCAGTTGTGAAAAGGCCAATTTCAAACGGATTCTACACGGGCAATCATTCGTCCCAGGGAAACTCTTTGGGATGTACACGTCAATGCACTGGAAAACCTGGTCCGCCGAACGTATGGGTGTCGTGCTGGCCGTGCTGGCCGCCTTCGGCTTCTCCTTCAAGGCGATCTTCGTCAAGCTGGCCTACGCCGCCGCGCCGGTGGACCCGGTCACGCTGCTGACCCTGCGCATGACCTTCGCCCTGCCCTTCGCCCTGGTGGCCGCCCTCTGGCTGTGCCGCTCGGCACCGCCGCTCAAACCCCGCGACTGGGGCCTGCTGCTCGCCCTCGGTCTGCTCGGCTACTACGGCGCCAGCATCCTGGACTTCATCGGCCTGCAGTACATTTCCGCCGCACTGGAGCGCCTGATCCTGTTCATCTACCCGACGCTGACCGTACTGATCGGCGTGCTGTTCATGGGCAAGCGCCTGGAACCCCGGCAGATTGGCGCGCTGGTGCTGTCCTATGCCGGCATCGGCCTGGCGTTTACCCATGACCTGGAGCTCGCCGACGACATCGCCACGGTGCTGATCGGCGCGGCCTTCGTCTTCGCCTCGGCGCTGTCCTATGCCTTCTACAGCGCCGGTGCCGAAGTCTCCATCCGCAACCTCGGCACCCTGCGCTTCGCCGCGCTGGCGATTATCGTGTCCACCTTCGCCACGCAGATCCACTTCCTCGCCACCCAGCCACTCTCCGCCCTGCAGCAGCCGCTGGACGTGTACGCCTACGGTGCGGCCATGGCCCTGTTCTCCACGGTGCTGCCGGTGCTCTGGCAATCCGCCGCCGTGCAGCGCATCGGCTCGGCCCGCACTGTGCTAATCGGTACCCTGGGCCCGATTCTGACCATCTTCTTCGGCTGGCTGCTGCTGTCCGAACCGCTGTCGCTGGCGCAGCTGCTGGGGGCCGGCCTGGTATTGGCCGGGGTGCTGCTGGTGTCACGCCGCACTGTCGCACCCCGTCAACCTCAGCCACCTGCAACAGAGGCGCCTATCGCAGCCCGCTAGGATCAGGGCAAGAAGCGCTGGCCATGGACACGGCCAGGCGGGCCACCAATGTGACCCAGCGCACACTGCCACTCCCGCCATATCGCCGACAATGCCGCGCCGGCCGGGATGCCGACGCCTCTCGGCCATTTCTACAGGCTTACCTTTCAAGGACGATGACCATGAAACTGCAGTACTCCCTTTCCGCCCTCGCCTTCGCCACCCTGCTCGCCGGCTGCCAGAACATGAGCCCCGACGCCATGCTCAACACCGGACTGCAAGCCATGCAGGCCGCGACCCTCAGCGATGCCGAAGTGAAGACCATGGCCGACGATGCCTGCGTGCAGATGGATGCCCAGTCGCCCATCGCGCCGGCCGACAGCAAGTACAGCAAGCGCCTGGCAACCATCGCCGCCAACCTCGGCAGCCAGGTCAACGGCACCCCGGTCAACTACAAGGTCTACCTCACCGACGAAGTCAACGCCTGGGCCATGGCCAACGGTTGCGTGCGCGTCTACAGCGGCCTGATGGACCTGATGAACGACAACGAGGTGGAAGGCGTACTCGGCCACGAGATGGGCCACGTCGCGCTCGGCCACACCAAGAAGGCCATGCAGGCCGCCTACGCCACTTCCGTGGCCCGTGGCGCCATCGCCTCCTCCGGCAACAGCGCGGCAATGGCGCTGTCCAGCTCGCAACTGGGCGACCTGGGTGAGGCGCTGATCAACGCGCAGTTCTCCCAGTCCCAGGAAAGCGCCGCCGACGACTTCTCCTTCGATCTGCTGAAAGAACGCCAGATTCCGCTGCAGGGCCTGGCCAGCGCCTTCGACAAACTGGCCGAACTGGGCGGCGGCGACAGCAGCATGTTCGACTCCCACCCGGGCTCGGCCGATCGTGCCGCGCACATTCGTCAGCGCATCGCCGCCGAGTAACAACGGAGCAACAACCACATGGAGGTAAACATGCAGATCAAAGCCACGCTGATAGCGGCCCTGACCCTTTTGTTGGTGGGCTGCGGCAGCGACCACGACAAAGCCATAGGCCTGTACCAGTACGAGAACAAGTTCACCGGTTCGGAGAGAGTTGCCGAAATCAAGAAGGACGGCGATACCTACCTGTTCATCGAGAACGTCCTGAACAACACCGACGCCATGGCTCTGAGCGAGTCGGACGAGGGGCTGTCCTACCGAAACACGCCACTCAAACTCTCCGAAGACGGCAATACCCTGTACTTCGGCCCCATCAATGGCACCAGGATCAGTAGCGACGACCTCAAGGCCAAGCTGGCGGCCATCGAGAAGGACGAAAAGATCTGCGGGGAGTTGCAAGAGCAGGTTGCCGCGAACAAGTCTCTGCAAAAAGATGAATGGAACGCTTACGTTAAAACAGTCAGAGAAAAGATGCCTGAGGACTGCGACATAGTTGGAGCAGCTATGCGTTGGTAAACGCCTATACCCCTCTCCAATAAGGGCTTACGGTCGCTACCTCAACAGCGGCCGTAACAGCCCAGCCACCGGCGAACGACAGTTCAACGCCACCTCCACCAGCCCCAGCCACTGCGCCAATGCGCGCAGTTCATCAGCCAGGGCATGCAGCGCCTCCTCACTCAACACCGCCTCCTCCAGATGCACGGCATGCACCGCCAGGCGCCCGTGTGCCCGCTCGCTGCGCAGATCGAGGCGCGCCAGCAGGCGTTCGTGGTGCAGAAAGGGCAGCACGTAGTAGCCGTACACCCGCTTGGCCGGCGGGGTGTAGATCTCCAGGCGGTAGCGGAAGCCGAACAGGCGTTCGGTGCGCTCGTGCTCCCAGATCAGCGAGTCGAAGGGCGACAGCAGCGCACTGGCCTTCACGCGCCGCGGAATACTCGGCTCGCCATGGCAGTAGGCCGCTTGTTTCCAGCCTTCGACAGCCACCCGGCGTAGCTCGCCTGCCTCGACCAATTCGGCGATGCGCGTTTTGGCAGTGTCGGCATCCAGGCGGTAGTAATCACGCAGGTCGCGCTCCGTTGCCACGCCGAGGGCGGCGGCCGACTTCAGCAGCAACCTGCGCTGCGCTTCGGCTTCATCGATCTCGGGGTACTCGAACTGAGCCGCAGGAATCACCCGCTGCGGCAGATCGTACAGACGCTCGAACCCGCGTCGCCCAGCCACCGTCACTTCGCCAGCAGCAAACAGCCACTCCAGCGCATGCTTCTCCGCACTCCAGTCCCACCAGGGGCCAGCCTTCTCCCGGCGCGAGCTCAGGCTGCCGGCGCCCAGGGCACCCTGCTCACGCACGCTTTGCAGCACACGCCGGATCAGATCCTGCTGCTCGCGACCGAACTCGGCCAGCTGGCGATAGATGCCCTGCCCGGCCGCCGCACGGCGCATGCGCCAACGCAGCAACGGGTAGAGCTCCAGCGGCAATAGCGAAGCCTCATGCCCCCAGTACTCGAACAGGCGGCGCTGGCGCGCTGCGCCCCAGGCCAGGCGGTCGAGCAGCACGGGATCGTAGTGCCCCAGCCGGGAAAACGCCGGCAAGTAGTGAGAGCGCACCAGGGCGTTGACCGAGTCGATCTGCAGCACCCCGAGATGCTCTATCCGCGCCTGCAGCTGGCGCGCACCTACCACGCCGCGCGGCGGGCGGGTAAAGCCCTGTGCGGCAAGGGCCAGCCGCCTCGCTTCGGCAAGCGACAGTGTCAGGGTCAAACGCTAGACTCGCTCAGGGCAGCGGCCGGCGCAGCGAAGGCCTGACGGAAGCTGAAGGCAAACGCACTCGGGCCATGCTCATGCAGGTGAGCCAATCGCGCAGCGGCCTCCTCGACACTGGGCCGATGCCCGGCCGGCACCCACCAGAGCACCATGTGCGCCTGCCCCACCTTGGCGAACCACTCGCGACGACGCTTGAGCATTTCGGTATGGGCCGACTTGTAGACGTAATCGCTGAGCGCTTGCACGTCCCGCCAGACGGACATATTGACCAGTACCTCGTCGCCGAATGGGCGAATCGCGGTGGCGTCACCATCCTCGTCCTGCAGACGCCAGACATAGCCCGGCGCAGCCTCGGCCAGGGCATTGATGCGCTCCAGATTAGCGACGAAGTCAGCCAGCTGCGGCGAGTCCAGTGGTGCCAGCAAGGTGGCGATATTCAGTTGGGCCAGTTGATAACGGGACATGGCGACTCCTTGTCGATCCGTCAGGGTTGTCCGGTGATGCCACGCCAGGCGCCCAGGCGCCTGCGCAACCAGGCGTGGCTGCTGACCAGGCTGATACCCAGCAACACCAGCACGGCAGCGACCACGAAGTTGAGGGTCAGCGGTTCATCCAGCACCAGCACGCCAAAGGTAACGCCGAACAGGGGGGTCATGAAGGAGAACACCGCCATGTTCGAGGCCAGATAGCGCCGCAGTAGCCAGAACCAGGTCAGGTAGCTGAAGAAGGACACCACCACCCCCTGGAGCAGCACGCTGGCGATAGCCACCGGCGTCCAGCGCACCGGGCTCAGGGCACCGCTGTAGGCGGCAAAGGCCAGCAACAGCACGAAGGCCACCGCCAGTTGGTAGAACAGGGTCAGCGCCGGCGGCGCCTCGGATAGCCGCGAGCCACGCACCACCAGGGTGGTAGCGCCCCAGGCCATGCCAGCGCACAGGCCGAGGGCGTCGCCCAGCAACATGCGCGAATCGAGCAGTGCCCACTCACCGGCGCCACCGAAGGCCAGGGTCACGCCGCCGAAACACAGACCGATGCCCAGCCATTGCAGGCTGCGCAAGCGCTCGCTGGGCAACAACAGGTGCAGGCCCAACGCGGAGAAGATCGGCGCAGTGTAGAGAAACACCGCCATGTGCGAGGCCGAGGTGTACTGCAGGCCACGGGCGATAAAGAAGAATTCCAGAGCGAACAAGGCTCCGGCCAAGGCGCCGGCGGCCCAGGTAGTCCGCAGCCACCCGCGCCAGGTGCCCTGCCAGAGCAGCAGCATGCCGACCAGAGCTGCGGCGATAGCGGAACGCAGCGCCACCTGCAGCAGTGGCGAGATGTCCTCGGCCGCCAGCTTGATCGCCACCTGCTGACTGCCCCAGATGGCGCACAGCACCAGCATCAGTTGAAAGAGAAAACCATCGGCGCCCTTGCGCACAGCGGAACCACCCATCATCACTCCTCACCAGGGCCTGGCCCTTCAACGCTGCAGCGGATCATCCCAGAACGACCGCTCACTTTCCTGCATTACATCGCCGCGCGTCAGACCCATATCCTTGAGCGCCGCATCGTCGAGCATCGCCAACTGCCGGCGCTCACGCGCCAACTGCAAGCCGCGCTGCAACCGCTGCCACCAGCGCAGGCGTGGCCAATGCAGGCCGTCCAGTGAAATGGAATGTGCAATGGCAAAACCTTTTTGACCTTTCATCATCACGCCCTCCCTGTGGGGTTGGCGTCAGTTTCGGTTCGCGCTTAAGATCAATCCAACGAATGTTTCTTATGCAATGCATCTTGGAGATTGATGAATGGCCCACTACCCCAGCATCGATACCGAACTGCTGCGCAGCTTCGTCGCCATCGCCGACAACGGCGGCTTCACCCGCGCGGCGGAAGTGGTCAATCGCACCCAGTCGGCGGTGAGCATGCAGATGAAACGCCTGGAAGACGACGTGGTGCAGCGCTCGCTGTTCGAACGCGACGGCCGCCAGGTGCGCCTCACCCCGGAAGGCCAGGTGCTGCTGGGCTATGCGCGACGCATCCTCAAGCTGCACGGCGAAGTGCTCAACACCCTGCGCGAACCGCACATGGTCGGTGCCGTGCGCATCGGCACGCCGGACGACTACGTGATGCGTTTTCTGCCGGACATTCTCTCGCGCTTCGCCCAGGCCTATCCGCTGGTACAAGTGGAAGTGCACTGCGAGACCTCCGGCCAGTTGCTGCAGCGCCAAGACCTCGACCTGACCATCGTTACCCGCGAGCCCGGCAAGGAGATCGGCCAGCTGCTGCGCCAGGAGCGTTTCGTCTGGGCCGAAGCCCAGGGCTTCAGCCCGCACGAACAGAACCCCATGCCGCTGGCCATGTTCAACGCCGGCTGCTTTTGCCGCGCCTGGGCCTGCAACGCCCTCGACGCCATCGAACGCCCCTATCGCATTGCCTATACCAGCCCCAGCCTGTCGGCAATCTTCGCCGTGGTCGGCGCCGGCCTGGCGCTCACCGCCCAGTTGCAGAGCCTGATCACCCCGGACATGCGCATCCTCGGCGAAGCGGAAGGATTGCCCAGCCTGCCGATGACCAGCATCGTCCTGCTGCGCAATTCACAGCGCAGCTCACAGGTCATCGACACCCTGGCCGAACACATAGTCGAGGGGTTCCGCCTGTAGCGCTATTGGGGCATCGGCGGGTTGGGAACGGTTGGACGATACGTCACAGGGCGTCCCCACTTCGGCCCTGATTGAAACAGCGTAAGAGCATCGCGGCTAAAGCCACTCCCACAAAACCACAGCTGCCTACTCCAGGGCCAGCAACACCGCGCAGAGCACCAGAAAGCCACAGAACAGACCACGCAAGACCTTCTCCGGCAGCGCGTGGGCCAGCTTCACGCCCCAGGTGATGCTGAGCAGGCCGCCGACGGCCAGGGGAATGCCCATGACCCAGTCGACATGGCCATGCAGCGCGTAGGTCAACAGCGTCACGCTGGTGCTCGGTAATGCCAGGGCCAGCGACAGGCCCTGCGCCATCAGTTGGCCGGCGCCGAACACATTGGTCAGCACCGGCACGGCCAGCACCGCGCCACCGACACCGAACATGCCACCGAGCGCACCTGCCGCCCCGCCCACCACGCCGAGCCAGGGCCAGGGATGGCGCAACTCCTGAGACACCGGCGGCGTGCGCATGAACAGGCGCGCCAGGTTGTACAGCGCCAACGCCACGAGAAAAACCACGAAGGCCAGACGCATGCGCTCAGCCTGCAACTCGACGGCATACAACGAAGCCAGCCAGGCGCAGACGATGCCCGAGCCCGCCAGCAGCAAGGCGTACTTGGGCTCGATGCGATTGCGCTGGTTATAGCGCCACAACGCCAGCAACACGTTGGGTACCACCATCACCAGAGCCGTGCCCTGGGCCAACTGCTGGTCCAGGCCGAACAGCACCCCCAGGGCCGGAATGGCGATCAGCCCACCGCCGATGCCGAACAGCCCGCCAACAGTGCCAAGCGCCAGGCCGAGCAACAGGTTCACCAACAGATCGATAGGACTCATGCCACCTCCACAACGCAGGTCGGCATGCTAAGCCCTGGCGTATGGCACGGAAACGCATAGCCGCGCACAATGGCTTTGCATTTCACGCAAAGGCAGACCATGCAACCGGATCAACTCACCGAACAGCTCGCCCTCTATCTGGATGTGCTGGAGAGCGGCAGTTTCTCCGCCGCCGCGCGCCGCCAGCAACTCACGCCCTCGGCCGTGGCCCGACGCATCGACGCTCTGGAGCGGGCCATGGCCTGCCAACTGGTAGAGCGCAGTACCCACGCGGTGCGCGCCACACCAGCGGGCCTGGCCTTTGCCGAACGCGCCCGGCGCATCCTCGTTGAACTGCACCAGGCACGAGCCGAGGCGGTATCGCTGAGCAGTGCGCCGGAGGGCCTGATCCGCATCGATGCCCCGGCGCCCTTCGGTCGCCGCCATCTGGCGCCGGCCATCGCCGAGTTCCTCACGCTCTACCCCGGCCTGGACGTGCAGCTACGCCTGATCGACAGCTTCATCGACCTGCACGGCGAGCATCTGGGTGAAGTGGACCTGGTGCTGCGCATCGGCCCGCTGGCCGACACTCGCCTGGTCGCCACGCCACTGGCGCCACTGGTGCGGGTACTGTGCGCCAGCCCCGAGTACATCAAGCGCCGTGGCCTGCTGCGCGACGTGCGCGAACTGCCGCAGCACGACGGCCTGGACTGGGACGCCCTGTCGCCACCGCATGCCTGGCGCTTCGAGCTAGACGGCCGACCGCAACTGTTGCGCCCCGGACGCCTGCGCATGACGGCCAACAATGCCGAGACCCTGCTGTTCGCTGCCCTCGCCGGCCTCGGTATCGCCCACCTGCCGACCTGGTTGATCAGCGACTACCTGGTACGCGGCGAGCTGTTGCCGCTGCTCTGCGACAACGGCCTGCCAGCCCCCGAGCCCAGTGGCATCTACGCCCTGCGCCTGGCCAGCGGCGCCAGCTCGCGCAGCCGCCTGCTGCTGGACTTCCTGCAGGCCCGCTTCGGCCCGGTGCCGCCCTGGGACCTGGCCCTGCAGCGCGGGCTCAAGATGGATTGAACCGGAGAGGAAAACCTGCGGGAGCGGTTAGGCGGCCTTCCGCTTCAGCCACGAAAGCGCCATTCACCAGACCGAGGCGCCGCTGAAGCCGCTCCCACTAGCGCCCTGGTTGCCCACACAAAAACCCAGGCAACAAAAAGCCCGGCACTAGGCCGGGCTTTTTGCGTACTCGCGGTACAGGGCGTTGGCTTAGGCCGACGGCGCCTGGGTACGGCTCTTGTAGGAACCGTCGCGGGTGTCGATTTCGATCCAGTCGTCGATGTTGCAGAAATCTGCAACCTTGACTTCGGTACCGTTGGCCAGCTTGGCCGGCTTCATCACCTTGCCGGAGGTATCGCCACGGGCGGAACCTTCGGTGTACGCGATCTTGCGTACGATGGTGGTCGGCAGGTCAACGGAGATCACTTTGCCTTCGAAGAACACGGCTTCGCAGATATCGGTCATGCCTTCTTCGATGAACGGCAGAACGCTTTCCAGATCTTCGGCGCGCAGCTCGTAGGAGTTGTACTCCGGATCCATGAAAACGTAGTCCTCACCGCTGATGTAGGACAGGGTCACTTCCTTGCGCTCAAGGATGACCGGCTCCATCTTGTCGTCGGCCTTGTAAACGGTCTCGGTCTTGGAGCCGTTGATCAGGTTCTTCAGCTTCATCTTGACGATGGCGCTGTTACGGCCGGACTTGGTGAATTCGGCTTTCTGAATCAGCCACGGGTGGCCGTCGATCAGAGCCACGCTGTTGGGCTTCATTTCTTGTGCGGTTTTCATACGAGTATCCGGATTTGGATGGAGGTACAGATTTCTAGGCCGCGCATGATAGCCAATTTCGGTAAAACTGCACCAGTGCCGCAGCAAGATCAGGACGAGAGGCCTGCAGCCGGCACCAGGCTTCGGCCTGGGCGGCGAGCGGCTTGGCCCGTTCCTGCCAGACAACCCAGGCCCGAGCCATGTCGCCGCGTCCGTTCCAGGCTCGCCACAGCGCCCGTAGCGCGTCAGCCTCCACGGGCGCCAACGTGGCGCAATAGATGTCCAGGAAGGCTTCGAGCTTGTCCCAGTGAGCGCCCTCCTCCTGCTGGTAGATATGCCAGAGCAATGGCCGCCCCGCCCATTGCGCCCGCACGAAGGAATCCTCGCCGCGCACCGCATTGAAGTCGCAGCTCCACAGCAGCAGGTCGTAGTCGGCCTGGCTGAGAAATGGCAGCAGCTGCACGCGCAGGTTGCCGCGCTGCCAGTTGTCCCCCGCGCCTAGCTCGTCGACAGCGAGCCACTGACGCAGATCGGCCTCGATGCGCCCCTGAGGCACCAACAACAGTGTCTCCTGCGGATCGGCAGCCAGGGCGTCCAGCCAGCCAGCCAGCGCCGGGGTCTCGTAGGCGAACAGGGAAATCAGTCGCTCATGCTCCCGTGGGCTAACCCCAAGCCGCGCCAGGAACTCGCGCCGCGCCTGCGGAGCGCCTTGGAATGCCTGGCGCCGCGCCAGCAGATCGGCCTCGCGCAGCAATCCGCCCGTGCCTTCGACGAAACCGGGAAAGAAGAAGAACTTCTGCAAGCCGCTGGCTTGCGGTGACGGCAGCGCGTGGCAGCCGCTGACCCAGTCCTCCGCGCTGAGGTATTCCAGGTTCAACCACAGCGGCTTGCGCGGACGCGCCGCCATCGTCTCGACGTAGCGGGTCGGCAACGTGCAGGCAAAGGCCTCGATCACCACATCGGCCGCTTCTATCGCCGGGAAATCGGCCAGCCAGTGGCACACCTCGACACCTTCGACGTGCTGGCGCGCAGCCCCTGCATCGGCCTGCGGACACAGGCGCAGGAAGGCCGCCGGCTCATCCACCCAAAGGCGTACGGCCAGGCCATGCTCGGCAACCAGCTGGCGAGCCAGACGCCAGGTCACCCCGATATCGCCGTAGTTGTCCACCACGCTGCAGAAGATGTCCCACCGACCGCCCATCGTTAGCTCCAGGATGAATGCGCGGGCACCTTAGTCGTTAACGGCACGACTGCCCAGCCCGGATAGATGATCGACAGGTCAGCTTTACTGGCCAACTGCCATGCAGCCATTCATCCGAAACCCTATACATAGAGCGCCTCATGCGTTGCGGCATATTCCCATATGCCAACTATATTAATTCGCGTGCTGTTCGCGCCAAGGGAGATTGGCCATGTCAGGGTTATCGCCTCGTTCGATGTTCCGGCCGCAGAGTCACACGCTCGCACTCGAGCCACGGATTCTGTTCGACGGCGCTGCCGCAGTGGCGGTCGACCAGCAGCACGACACGGGCGATAGCGCCGACCACGCGCCAGCCACGCCGGTCGAGGCGCCCGCGGCCGCCCCCGCGCAACCTGGGGCACGTCATCTGCTGGTGCTCGACAGCCGGGTGGAAAATCGCGAACAACTGATCGACCAGCTACCGAGTGGCGTACAGGCGCTGGTGGTGGAACTGGGTCAGGACGGTATCGCCGCCATAGAGCAGACTCTGGAGGCCCTCGGCCAGGTCGACTCGATCCAGATCCTTTCCCATGGTGGCGCCGGCCAGTTCACCCTGGGCGCCACCACCATCTCGGCAGACAACATCGCCCAGCTAGGCGGCCGCCTGCAGCAGTGGAGCGACAACCTCAGTGCCGGTGCCGATATCCAGCTGTATGGCTGCAATATCGGCGCCGGCAGTGCCGGCCAGACCCTGGTAGCCGAACTGGCGCGCTGGACCGGGGCCGACGTGGCGGCTTCCGACGACGACACCGGCAGCCTCTCCGCCGGTGGCGACTGGGAGCTGGAGGTGCAGAGCGGCGACATCGACCAGCCCATCGCACTCGCTGCCGAGGCACTGAGCGCTTATGACGGCCTGCTCGCCGATGCCAGCCCAACCACCAGCCTGCCAGAAACCACTACCCAGGCGCTGCTGGGTGACGATTTCGAATTCACGGTGAATTTCAGCAACAGTTCCAGCCAGGCCGGCTTTGGGCCCTTCATCGACCTGTTCCTGCCCGCCACGGGCAAGGACGGTGCAGGCGCAGAAATCGACGACGGTATCACCTTCGTTTCCGCCAGCTATCTAGGCCAGGCGCTGACCGCCCATGTCATCACCTTCGATGCCAATGGCCAGGCCACTCATCCTCTGGCAGTGGATAGCAGCGGCAACGCGCTGGTGATCGATGCCGCCAGTTATGGCATGCAGGCAGGTGACCAGCTGGTGGTGCTGGAGCTGCCCTTCGCCAGCGTGATCAACGGCCAGCCCACCATCGGCATCAACGTTACCGCCCATCTCAGCAACCTGGCCGACACCAGTTTCTCCAATGGCACCCCCGAACTGACCATCCGCACCCGCAGCGGCTTCCAGTACGGTAACGACTCGCTGAACAATCCCGCAGCAGACCCCAGCCTGGTAGAGGCTGGCAGCCAGAGTCTGGTGGTGCGGCCCACGATCATCACCTTCGACCAGAGCGTAATCTCCCCGGAGGGCGAAACCGCCACCGGCCCCAACTTCGAACGCACCCTGCAGCTCAATGTGACGCCCGCCGATGGCCAGACCCTGACCAACGTGGTGGTCACTCAGCCTGTACCTGGCGATGTGATAGTCACAGGCATCACCCCCGGTGCCGGCGGCACCATCACCTCCATGACCCTGTACGACGGGCGGACCTCCTCGAACCCGGCGGACATTGCCGCCGTGCTCGCCCGCAACAGCGACGCCGACCTGAGCAATGACTTCTATATCAGCGAATTCGAAATCACCTACGCGACCTTGAGCGCGACCACCACCACAGATGTCACCTTCTTCGTACCCGACACCGATGAAAACGGCCAACCCATACTCGACCCGGTGACCGGCGACGACGTCACCATCACCTTCGGCGGCCCCAGCGCCACCGGCACATGGGTCCCCCTCGATGGTCGCGACCTGACGCCCCCGGCCACCCAGATCGATTTCGGCGGCACAGGTGCGGACACCAGCTTTGTCGCCAAATCGATCACCCTGCTCAAGGAAGCCACCATCACCACCGACAACGGCACCACCGGCCTGACCCCTGGCGATGTCATTCGCTACGATCTGAATATCGCCATCTCCGACTACTTCGCCTTCGGCAAGAGCTTCCTGGAACAAGGCCAGTTCACCATTGCCGACGCCCTCGGCGACGGCCAGACCCTGCAAGGCACCCCGACCCTCAGCGTGACCTTCAACGGCGCGACCCAGGTCATCACCCTGATTACCAGCAGTGTGGTCAACAGCGACGGCAGTACTTCGCTGAGTTTCGATATCGGTCAGTCGCTGCTCGACGCCTTCGGTGACCGCGGCTGGCTGAACGGCGACCTGGCCTTCGACAGCGCCCAGGAAGGCGCGACTACAGCGCTGATCAGCTACACCGCGCTGGTTGGCCAGAGCTATACCCCGCCCGCCGGCAACCCCCACAGCGAGATCAACGAGGGTGACCAGGTCGGCAACAGCGCCACGGTGACCGCCAGCATCCTCGAGGACTACATCAACCTCACCGGCAGCAGCGAGAGTGACGACTCCAGCACCGTCAGCAGCGTGCCCGTAGGGCATATCGAGCTCATCCTGTCCGATCTCAACGACGGCGGCGCACCGGCACCCGGCGCCGAGCTGAAGCCGGGTGACGAAGTGACCTTCCAGCTCACCTACGATCTGGTGACCGGCGACTACGAAAACCTCAAGCTCACGGCCTACCTGCCCCTGCCGCTGTTCGATGTCAGCGGTATCAACTGGCAGTTCGTCGCCGGCACCGAGGCCAATGTTGGCCAATGGGTGCTGACTGCCGGCAATACCAATGCCGACAGCAGCATCAGCGTCAGCAACGGCCCGGGTAACTCGGTGGTGTTCGACCTTGGCAGTTACGTCAAAGCCACCGACATCACCAACGGCAGCCGCATCCAGATCGAGTTCACCATGCAGGTCGGCGACCAACCCTATGCCGACAATCGCGAATTCGATGTACTGGCACAGTCCAGCCAGACCACGACTCTGGACAAGACCCTGCTGTCATCTGACAGCATCGCCATCATCGCCTCCATCGCCGAACCGGTGCTGAGCATCAGCCATGGCGTGGTCTCCAGCAGCAACGGCACGGTCAGCGGCACCACGGGCACCTGGAACGCCCCCGGTACAGGCGGGCAGCCCTTCACCGGCAACATCACCGATATCGCTTCGGTCAACGGCGATGTCATCGACATCGATGGCGGCGACGTCCTGCGCCTCGCCACGGCCATCGAGAACAGCGGTGGCGGCGCGGCCTACGACGTGAGTACCAGTGTCACCCTGCCCAGCGGGCTGGCCTTCGTGGGCGGCGGTCTGGCCAGCGCCAACCTGCAGATCTATCGCGGTGATGGCACCGAGCTGCAGCTGAACGTGGATTACAGCGTGAGTGGCAACACCATCACCTTCATCGATGGCGCAGGGGCAGGCGCCCTCCTGCCGGGCCGCTCCGGCACCGGCAACGATATCAGCGGCGCCAACCTGGTGGTGATCACCTATGACGTGGAAGTCAGTGACAGCATCGCCGCCAGCCGCACCCTGCAAAGCAGCGCCAGCCTGTCGCACTACGCCAGCACCGAGGGTGGCGACAACTTCATCGCCGGCGCCCCACTGTCCGACACCGCCGACCAGCAGGTCGCCGCGCCGGAGATCGACAAGGGTTTCGCTGGTGGCAGCCTGGATGACAGCGACTCCAGCGCCGAGCACACCACCGGCGCCAACCTGGTGATCGGCGAAAGCATGCTCTATGACATCGTCGTCACTCTGCCGGAAGGCACCACCCAGACCCTGCGGGTCGACGACCTGATCCCGCCTGGCATGCGCCTGGATACCAGTTTCAATGGTGGCCTGGGCTACGAAATCATCACCACCGCCGGAGGCGCACTCAGCGCCAACTTCGCCGGCACCCTGAGCGGCGATAGCGTTGGCGGCATTTCCGGCACCCTGGGCGCCGAGGGCGTCGATGCGCGCTTTACCTTCACCACCGCCAGTGCCGACGCCGATAACGACACCGGCAACAACAGCTTCGTGATCCGCGTGCGCCTGGTGGTCGACAACGTCACCAGCAATCAGGACGGCGTTACCCGCAACAACGACGCTCAACTGGTGTACAGCGACCCCGATGGCGACACCGCCAATGGCAGCACGGCAACGGATCGCACCGTAGATAGCAACGGCACCCCGACCATTACCGTGCGTGAGCCGACGCTGACCGTCAGCCAGCAACTCCTGACCGCCCCGCCCATCGGCGGCTTCGACCTGGGTTCGGTGATCGACTTCACCATCACCCTGACCAACAGCAGCAGCTATGACGCCTTCGACATCAGCCTGCTCGACAATCTACCCACCCAACTGGATGGGCTGACCCTGATCGGTACCCTGTACAACGGCGGTGCCACCAATAATGGTGGCGTAGATTTTGAATTAGTTGGCGGCCAGTTGCGTACCGCCAGCGGTGCCAATATCGATATCGGCGCCGGCGACAGCATAGTGCTGACAGTCCGCGGTACTGTTAATGCCACGGCCAACCTGGCCCCCGACTTCACCAACACTGCCACAGCACAATGGACCAGTCTGGATGGCAGTGCAGGCGGTACGGCAGACCCTAGCGGTGAACGCACCGGGGTCGATGGTCCCCTCAACGGTGGCGCGCTTAACGACTATCAGCACAGCGCCAATCTGGTCATCCCTGCCGCCACCGGATTCAGGATTTCCCGGGTGGGTGGCCTCGATGACACCGCCGCGGCCGTCCCTACCAGCGGTAGCAGCGAAACGGTCAGCATCGGCGAAATCGTACGTTACCGGGTTGTGGCCAACGTGCCGGAAGGTGGACGTGTCGGCTACCAGATTCAGATCACCCTGGATGACGGCCTCGAGTTCATTCCAGCCAACCTGAACAACATATTGATCGGTCTGATCTCCAACACCAGCCTGACCAGTAGCCTTGGCGGTGCCCTGGTCAGTAGTGGCGACCCGGCGATCACGGGTGATCAGGACACGCCCCAGTCAGGGCCGATTGCAGCGGACCTGAGCGATCCGCTGACCGCGGTGTTAAACGCTGCTCTGGTCTCTGTTTCCGCCGATGGGCGCACCGTCACTTTCAGTCTCGGCAACCTGACCAACAATGATTTCAACGACGGCAACCTCGAAGGCCTAGCGCTGGAGTTCAACGTACGGGTCAGCAATCAGGCATCCAACCAGGCCGGCGATGAGTTGGCGGTCACCGCGCGTGACTATGTGAACAACGGCGCAACACAGATCTCCAGCAGCGCGACGCTCTACGAGCGCATCGTCGAACCGGGCTTCAGCGGTATGGACAAGACGGTCACCGCCTTCGACCCCAACCCGACCGGCAATACCGGCGATGCCACGGTACAGATCGACTTCACCCAGAGCGGCACCCTGCCCGCCTATGACGTGGTGCTGACCGATGCCTTCCCCAGCGGCAGTGCCTACAACCTGATCAGCATCACCGTGGGCGCCACCACTTATCTGCCCGGTGACCTTCCGGCCGACGGCATCAACTTCAGCGAGGCTGGCGGCCTGACCGTCAACTTCGATCAACTGGATATCGGCACTCAGGTTCAGGTGATCTATGAAGTGACCGTACCTAACGACGCCCTGGTCGCTTCGGCCGATGCTCTGGCTACCCTGCGCTGGTCCAGCTTGCCGGAGGACTTCACCGACTGGGGTGACAGCACGGTCGGTACGGACGGCACAACAACGGGAGAGCGGGACGGCTCCGGTGGCGTCAACGACTATATCCTCAGCGCCGGTGCCGGCCTGGGCATCATCGCCGGCACCCTGTGGGACGACACCTCCACTGCTGCTGGTGCGCGCGACGATACTAGCCCTGACCCTGACCCCGTACCCGCCACTCCGGCGTACGAACTGGGCCTGAACGGCCAACAGATCGACCTGATCTGGGCCGGCGTTGATGGCCTGTTCGGCACCGGTGACGACAGCACCTTCAGCACCACGACCGACAGCAACGGACGCTTCACCTTTGGTGTGCTGCCGAGCGGCCTATACCAGATCGATGCTCCCACTAGCATCACCGGGTTGGGCGGGTTTGGCGATCTAAGGATTCGCATCGACAGCGACCAGAACGACCTTGGCCAAGTCGTCTTGAACCTGGGCGAAGGAGTGATGCGCGAGGCCAACAGCGGCTATGTGGAAAATAACGATGCTCCCGTCAACAGCCTGCCCGGCGGGCCGCTCAACGGCCTGGAAGATACCCTGCTGGCGATTGGCGGTGTAAGCATCAGCGATATCGACGCCGAGCATAATCCAGTGGTTTCCGACCGCCTCGTGCAGGTCACCCTCAGCGTCCTGCACGGCACTCTGAGTTTCACCGGTGCAACTACCAACGTAGGTGTTACCGGCGCAGGCACTGCTACTGTCGTGCTACTCGGTCGGGTCGGCGATATCAACGGAGCGCTTGCCAGCCTCAGCTACCTGGGCAATGCCAACTACAACGGCAATGACACGCTGACCGTACTGACCAATGACCGAGGCAACTATGGGGACGTCGATGGTGACGGTATCCCCGGTGAAGTCAGCGACGATGCCCTGACTGACCAGGACAGCGTCACCATAGTGCTGAGCCCCATCAACGACGCGCCGGTCGCCAACGATGACACCGCCCTGGCCACCGAAGCCGGCGGTCTGAACAACGCCACCGCTGGCATCGACCCACGCGGCACGGTACTGGATAACGACACCGACGTGGATATCGCCACCAATGGCGACGTGCTCAGTGTCGTCTCGGTAACGGCCCTGAAAGGTGCCGGCAATGGCGACGATGTGACCCAGGCCTTGGTCGACGATGGCACCGAATACGAGATCGTCGGCCTCTACGGCACCCTGAAGATCAACGCCACCGGCCGCTACGAATACGTAGTCGATAACGACAATGCCCTGGTCCAGGCACTGCGCACGTCCGGCCAGACCCTGAGCGAGAGCTTCAGCTACACCATCACCGACAGTGGTGTCCCGGCACCCACAGCCAACTCCACCGCTACGCTGACCGTGACCATTCGCGGCGCCAACGACACCCCGGTCGGCGTCGATGATGCCGGTACGGCCATCGAGGCTGGCGGCGTGGCCAACAGCTCCGGCGGCCAGGACGCCACCGGTAATGTGCTGCCCAACGATACCGATGTGGATACCACGATCAATGGCGAGACCAAGCGGGTTTCCGGGATACGCAGCATCGTCGAAGGCACTGCCGGCCCAACCGTGCCCGTCAGTACCGGCACCACCAGCGCCAATGGCACCTCGGTCGCCGGGCTCTACGGCACCCTGCGTATCGGCGCCGACGGCAGCTATCGCTACGTCATCGACAACGCCAACGCCACCGTTCAGGCCCTGGCCGACGGCGATACGCTGACCGAAGAATTCAGCTACACAGTGACCGACGCTGGCGGCCTCAGCGCCCTGGCGGCGCTGACCATCACCATTGAAGGCAACCAGGACAACCCGGTCGCCAACAACGACAGCAACACCGCCCAGGCCGGCTCGGTCGAACTCGGCATTGCCGAAGAGCTGGCCAGCGGCAATGTCATCACCGGGACCATCACCAGCGCGCTACCCGGAACCGGGGCGGCGGATACGGATGTCGACAGCATCGACAACCCCACCAGCACCGAGCTGCTGGTCAACGGCGCCCGCCAGGGCAGCGAAGCTGCAGGCGGCAGTTTCACCGCCTTAGGCGGCGCCACCGTCATCACCGGTCTGTATGGCAGCCTGACCATCAACCCCGACGGCAGCTACAGCTACGATGTCGACAGCAGTAACGCCACGGTCAGGGCCCTGGCTCCCGGCGCCACTATCAATGAGCTGTTCACCTACCGCATCGTCGATACCGCCGGCCTTACCGACCAGGCCCAGCTGACCATCACCATCCGCGGCGTCAACGATGCCCCGGTCGTGGTCGACGACACCGCGCAGGCCGTCGAGGCTGGCGGCGTCAACAACCAGACCCCAGGGGTCAATCCGACCGGCAACGTGCTGAGCAACGACAGCGATCCGGACGGCGATAGCCTCAGCGTCAGCGCCATCACCGGTGGCACCGTCGGCCAGGCCCTGGTCGGCACCTACGGCACCCTGACCCTCAATGCCAACGGCAGCTACACCTACGTGGTCAACAACGCACTGCCAGCCGTGCAGGCCCTACGCGTGAATACTGATCAATTGAGCGAAAGCTTTACCTACACCGTCAGCGACGGCCAAGGCGGCACCAGCCCTGCGCAGTTGCTGGTGGTGATTTCCGGCAAGAACGATGCTCCCGTGGCGGCCAATGACAGCATCACGGCACAGGAAGCCGGAGGCACTGCGAATGGCACGCCCGGCATCGATCCGGACTCGATCGGCAACCCCGGCAGTTTCGCCAACCTGCTGGCCAACGACACGGATGTCGATGCCGGCGACAGCAAGACCATCAACGGCATCCGCACCGGCAGCGAGGCCGCGGGCGGCAGCTTCACCAGCGTCAGTGGCAGTCAGGTGATCCAGGGCCAGTACGGCACCCTGACCATCTACGCAGACGGCAACTATTCATATGCGGTGAACAACAACCTGCCTGCGGTCGAGCAACTGCGCCAAGGCCAATCGCTGAGCGAAACCTTTACCTATCGCATGCGCGATACGGCCGGCCTAACCGATACGGCGCAGCTCAATGTCGTCATCCAGGGCGCCTGGGATGCGCCGGTGGCATATGACAACCTGGCCTATGCAGTCGCCACCACACCAGCCGCAGCCGGACTAGACGGCAGCGGCAATGTCCTCACCGACTCGCGCTTCTTCCCGGCCGACAGCGATATCGACCAGGGCGACGTGCTGGTCGTCAGCGGCATCCGCACCGGAAGCGAAGCCGGTAGTGGCACAGCTGGCACCCTGGGAGTAGCCCTGTCCGGCGCCAACAACTATGGCGAGCTGACCATCAATGCCGATGGCAGCTATACCTTTGTCGTCAACTCCCTGCATCCCGACATCTTGGCACTCGGCCCCACCTCGTTTGTCACAGAGACCTTCACCTACCAGATCACCGATCTCGGCGGCCTGACCGATGTAGCCCAACTGACCGTCTATATTCGCGGCCAGGACATAGCCCCGGTTGCCGTCGACGACAGCAACCTGGCCAGCGACCAGACACCGGAGCCACAGGCCCAGGGCAATGTACTGCCCAACGACTTCGACATCGATCTCGATGCCTCCATCGACGAGGAATTACTGGTAACCGCCGTGCGTACCGGCGCAGAGGCCAGCACCGGCACCAGCGGCACACTGGGTACACGTCTGCAGGGCCAATATGGCTGGTTGGTACTCAATGCCGATGGCAGCTACCAGTACTTCATCGACCTGACCAATCCGCAAGTGCTGGCCGCCGCAGGGCTCGGCCAGGTACTGCAGGATGTCTTCACCTACACCGTGGAAGACTTCTGGGGCGCCAGCGACCAGGCTGAACTGGTGATAACACTGGATATCGCCGCCCCCTATGTCCCGCCGCCAGACAACGGGGGACTGGATGGGCATGGCGGCTGGCGCCCCTATCAACACTTCGAGCAAACGCAGGAAGCACCGACTCTGGATTTCGAGCCAGCAATCTTCGTCACGCCTGTTGTACAGAGCAGCAACAAGCTCGAAGAAGTGTTCTCTTGGGAGTCCGATGGTAGCGACCTGCGCATGACGTTACCGATAGAGATGCAAAGCCCCTTCATGCAACGCCTGATGCCTGTCGTTCCCGGCCAGTTTGTGCAGCAGAGCATCAACGAAAGCCGCTTCGACAGCGAACTGGATCTGGCCTGGATCCTCGGTCGCCAGAGCCGCATCGAGCTGACCGCCGATGGTCTACTGAGTGACCCATCGCTGTTCACCAGCGATCCGGCGGACATGATCCATAATCAGCAGCAAGCGGGCGGTGAAGAGCCGCCAGCGCAGACCGCGCGCAGCTTCCAGCACCAGTTGCAGACCGCGGCCAAACGGCTGAGCCCTTTCAACCAGAGCACTCCGCGTAGCTAGTATGAATAAGGATTCTTCATGCCCAGCCACACACCGAAAGCCCTGAGTCTTGTCGTAGCTACCAGCCTGTTTCTCGGTGCCTGCTCGGCCATCAACCCCAGGCCGTACACCGAGGAGGAAAAGAGCGAGCGCATTCTGGATGATCGCGCCCAGATGTATGGTCAGCAGGAGCCGGTCAAGGCACCGATAACCTTCTACGAAGCCGCAGCCCGGGCCCTCAAGTACAACCTCGACTATCGCCTCAAGCTGATGGAAAGTGCGCTGGCGGCGGACCTGCGCGATGTGTCCAGCCACGAGATGTTGCCGCGCCTGGTGGCTTCGGCCGGCTACTCCGGACGCAACAACGACTCCGGCGGTACCTCCATCGGCATTCAAGATGGTCAGGAAAGCCTGCGCGCCTCGACCTCCCAGGAACGCTACCGTGACCTGGCAGGGCTTGGCGCCAGCTGGAGCCTGCTGGACTTCGGCATGGCCTACTACCGCACCCAGCAGAAGACCGACCAGATCCTCATGGCCGAGGAACGCCGGCGCAAGGTGGCCCAGAACGTCCTGCAGGATGTGCGCAATTCCTACTGGCGTGCGCTCGGCGCCCAACGCCTGCTGCCCGAGGTCAACCGCCTGCTGGCCCGCACCGAACAGGCTCTGGAGTCGGCACGCCAGGCTGAGATCAAGGGTCTGCTGCCGCGCCAGGAAATCCTCGCCTACCAACGCGCCCTGCTCGACTCGATTTCTCTGCTGACGGTGCGCCGCCAGGACCTGGAATTTGCCCAGGCCGAACTGGCCGCGCTGATGTCCCTGCCGCCTGGCACCCGTCTGGTACTGGCCGAAGAGACAGAGCCGGCCATGCAGCAACTGACCATCGATGGCGATCGTCTGGAGCAACTGGCCCTGAAAAACCGCCCCGAGATCATGGAGGAGTGGTATCGCAAGCGGGTCAACGAGAACGACCTGAAGATCGCCAAGGCCCAGCTGTGGCCCAACGTCAGCCTCAACTGGGGCTACCAGTACGACTCCAACAAATACCTGTACAACAATCACTGGTCCGAGACCGGCGTACAGGTGTCCCTCAACCTGCTGCGCCTGATGCAGCTGCCGGCCCTGCTCGACGCCGAAGGCACCCAGGGCGGTACCGACGACACCCGCCGCGTAGCGCTGTCCATGGCCATCCTCACCCAGGTACGGGTGGGTGCCTTGCGCTACCAGCTGGCGCTGCAGGAAGTCGAGTTCGCCGAAAAAGGCCTGCATGTCGACGAAGGCCTGCTCGACTATGCGCGCGCAGCCCGTAGCAGCTCGGTCGGTTCGGAGCTGGAGGTGATTCGCGCCGAAGGTCGCTACCTGCTGTCGCGCTATCAACGCGAAGCTGCGTACTCCAGCGCCCAGGCGGCCTGGGGTCGCCTGTACAACTCGATAGGCCTGGATGTGCTGCCGGAATCCATCGACAAGCACGATATCCAGACCCTGGCCCAGGAAATCCAGCACACGCTGGAGGCCCAGCAAGCGCAGAACCTGTTCACCGCGACACAAGGAAGTGCCGATGCTGCGCAGCCGTAAGCTTTGCCTGTTGCCCATGCTTCTGTTCGTCTCCCACTCCGCCTTCGCCGTTGAGGCCGGTGCCGTCTTCGCCGACCCTTCGGCGATTCGCGTGCTACTGGCCGCCGAGACCGAAACCACCCTGTCCAGTCAAATGACCGGCACCCTGGGTGAGTTACAGACCAGCCTCGGACAACGCGTGAAGAAAGGCGCGGTACTGGCCCAGTTCGATTGCCGCGAGGGGCAGGCGCGCGCCAAGGCGGCCAACGCCGAGCTGGCCATGGCCAAGCAGAACCTGCAGGCCAAGCGCCATCTGCGCAATCTGGAGGCCGTGGGCGATCTGGAAGTGGCCATGGCTGCCACCGAGGTGGAAAAGGCCGATGCCGCACGCAGCATGGCGCAGACCCAGAGCAGCTACTGCAAGGTTGTCGCGCCCTTCGCCGGGCGCATCGCCAAGGTGCATGCGCGTTCCTACCAGACCGTCAGCGCCGGCAGCCCACTCTTCGATCTGCTCAGCGATGGCGCGCTCAAGGTCCGCATGAACGTGCCCTCACGCATGCTCAGCAGCCTGCAACCCGGCACGCCGGTGCAGGTCAGCATCGCCGAAACCGGCAAGACCTACGCGGCCAAGGTCAGCGCGATCAACTCGCGGGTCGATGCCGTGGCCCAGACCATCGAGCTAGAGGCGACTCTCGACGCCGCCCACCCCGAACTGGTGGCCGGCATGAGCGGCGTGGCGCAATTCGCGGAAAATCCATGAGCGAACGCCTGCCGCACCCGCAGCTGCTGCTCAGCCTGGCCAGCCTGCGCGACCGCGCGCTGTCTTGCGACACCCTCAACGCCCTGGCCTTCAGCATGGCCAACGACCTGCATCCACTGCTGCACTTTCACCAGGCCCTGGTGCTGGCCCAGCATGACGACAGCCTGGAGCTCCTGTGCATCTCCGGTCTGGCCCGGCCTACCGAAGACTCGCCCTACCTGATCTGGCTACGCAACGCCGGGCGCTGGTTGAGTGCCCAGACCAAGGGCACACAACCACAGTGGTTGGCACGCGACGCCGTCGAGCCGACCAGCGAAGTTGCCGCAGGCTGGCAGGAGTGGTGGCCCAGCGGCGTCTGGTGTGTGCCGCTACACGACCGCCAGGGTAAACGTCTCGGCCTGCTGCTCTACCTGCTCGACACCGAACCTCAGGCGCCCCTACCGGAGCTGCTCGGCGGCCTGTTTCGCACCTGGGAGTACTGCTGGGCTGCGCTGACCCAGAAGCGCCAGCTGCTGGGCTGGCGGCCAACGCGCCGGCAACTGCTGATCGTGCTCGGCCTGGCCGCCCTGCTGCTGTTGGTGCCCGTACGCCAGAGCGTGCTGGCTCCGGCCGAAGTGGTGTCGCGCCAGGCGCAGATCATCAGCTCGCCCATCGACGGCGTGGTCGCCGACATTCACGTGCGCCCCAATCAGGAGGTGCAGACCGGCACGCTGCTGCTGTCGCTGGACGAAACCACCCTGCGCAACCGAGCCGAAGTGCTGGGCAAGGAAGTGGCGGTTGCCGACGCCGAACTGATCGCCGCCAGCCAGCGCGCCTTCGACAACCTGCAAAGCAAGGCCGAGCTGACCCTGCTCAACGGCCGCGCGCAGCAGCGCAGAGCTGAACTGGCCGCGGTCGAGGCACAGCTGGAGCGCACCCAGGTTCATGCGCCACGCAGCGGAGTAGCGGTATTCAGCGACCCCAACGACTGGCTGGGCAAGCCGGTATCCACCGGCGAACGCATCATGCAGCTGGCCGACCCCGGCCAGCCGGCCATGCGCATCCAGCTGCCGGTGGCCGACGCCATTGCCCTGGAGCCCGGCGCCGAGGTCACCCTGTTTCTCACCGCCTATCCCTTGTCGCCGCTCCAGGGACAAGTGCTGGAGACCAGCTACCAGGCCCGTCCCGGCGAAGACGGCGTCGCCTCCTATCGCCTGCTGGCCAGCATCGAGGGCCAGCCCGAGCACGCCCGCCTGGGGCTGCATGGCACCGCCAAGCTGTATGGCGACCGGGTACTGCTCGGCTACTACCTGCTGCGCCGTCCCCTGGCAGCCCTGCGTGCCTGGAGTGGCTGGTGATGCTCGAGCCCGCCGACCTGCCGACCCCGCCGCTGCGCGAAGACCTGCGCCTGAGCGAGGCGCTGCCCGGCAATGATGGCGAGCCCTGCTGGATGATTCACGACACCGTGGTCAATCGCTTCTATCGCATCGGCTGGCTGGAATTCGAATGCCTGTTGCGCTGGGAGCGCACACCCCGGCAGATCTGCAGCCAGATCAGCGAACAGACCCCACTCAAGCCCGAAGTCGAGCAGGTGCTGGGGCTGCGCCGCTTTCTCGAACAACATCAGTTGCTGCGCCCGGACGCCGATGCCCTGAAACGCCTGCGCGAGCAGAGTGAAGGCAAGCAGTGGCTGACCTGGAAATGGTGGCTGCACCACTATCTGTTCTTCCGTATTCCCCTGCTGCACCCGCAAACCCGCCTGCAGCGGCTGGCCAGCAGCCTGGACTGGCTGTTCCGTCCGATTACCGCCTGGCTGGTGTTTCTGCTCAGCCTGCTCGGCGTGGTCATGGTGCTGCAACAGTGGGACAGCTTCACCCACGCGGTAGTGGAATCCTTCTCTGCCGAAGGGCTGGTCAGCTTCGCCCTGGCCCTGTGCCTGGCCAAGACGCTGCACGAGCTGGGCCACGCCCTGGTGGCCACGCGCCTGGGACTGCGGGTGGCCCATATGGGCGTGGCTTTCGTGGTGCTCTGGCCCATGCTCTACACCGACACCGGCGAGAGCTGGAAGCTACGCAGCTCGCGCCAGCGCCTGGCCATTGCCGCCGCCGGCATCCTCACCGAGCTGTCGCTGGCCGGCCTGGCCACCCTCGGCTGGGCGCTGAGCGAGCCGGGCATGCTGCGCAACGCCCTGCTCTACCTGGCGACCACCAGCTGGATACTGTCACTGGCGTTGAATGCCAGTCCGTTCATGCGCTTCGACGGCTACTTCATCCTGTCCGACCTGCTGGATTTCCCCAACCTGCACGAGCGCTCTTCCGCGTTGGCCCGCGCCACCCTGCGTCGCACTCTGCTGGGCCTCGACGAGCCCTGGCCGGAGCGCTTCCCCGCCGGTAAACGACGCCTGCTGGTGACCTTCGCCATCATCACCTGGCTGTATCGCCTGGTGCTGTTCCTCGGCATCGCCGTGGCGGTGTACCTGCTGTTCTTCAAGCTGCTCGGGATCTTCCTGTTCGCGGTGGAAATCGCCTGGTTCGTGGTCATGCCGATGTGGCGCGAGGTGAAGCACTGGTGGGGCGCGCGGGCGCAGATCCCCGGCGCACGCAAGCGTGGGCTGTGGCTGGCCCTGAGCCTCTGCCTGCTGCTGCTCGCCATTCCCTGGCGCAGCCAGGTGCACGGCTACGGCGTGGCGCGCAGCGAGCAGCAGCTGCGCCTGTTCACCCCCTACCCGGCCTTGCTACAGCAGGTCCACGAAGCCGGCCCGGTCGAGCGTGGCGCGACCCTGGCGGTGCTGGACGAGCCCGATATCGCTGCCCGCCTGCGTGGCAACGAAGCCAGCATCCGCAGCTACCAGGCGCGCCTGCGAGGCCTGCTGGCCGACCCCACAGGCCTGGCCCAGCAGAGCTCGACCCTGCAACGCCTGGACGTGGAACTGGGGCAAGTGCATGCCGCTCGCTCGGAGATCGCCCGCCTCACCCTCAAGGCGCCCTTCGTCGGGCAATGGCAGGACGTCAACCCGCAGTGGCAGGCGGGGCAATGGGTCGGCCCCCGGGAGATGCTGGGCGTGCTGATCGACCCCGAGCATTGGCAGGTCGACGCCTATATCGCTCAGGATCAGGTACATCGCCTGCAGAACGGCGGCCGGGTGCGCTTCTACCCGCAGGGCCAACCGGCGCCGATCGACGGCAAGGTACTGGCCATCGGCAGCACGCGAGTCAACCACCTGAGCCATCCCATGCTCAGCGCGCGCCAGGGCGGCCCCGTCACCACCGGCAGCGAAGATGAAGGGTTGGCGCCCAGCGAATCGCTGTTCCACGTCTTGATCCAACTGGACAGCCCGCCCCCCAGTCTGCGCGAGACCCTCGGCCAGGTGCAGATCGAGGGCAGCCGCCGCAGCCTGCTGGGTGAAGGCCTGACCTACAGCCTGGCCGTACTGCTGCGCGAGAGTGGCTTCTAGCCGGCCAGCGCATCCAGCAGTTGGGC
This sequence comes from Pseudomonas sp. BMS12, assembly GCF_001592875.1. GTDB lineage: Bacteria > Pseudomonadota > Gammaproteobacteria > Pseudomonadales > Pseudomonadaceae > Aquipseudomonas. The sequence goes on from NZ_LSOF01000005.1 coordinate 459,007, forward strand.
GATGACCGCTTCCAGGTTGGCCAGCGGATCGTCGCCCTGGCTATCGAGCACCAGCAGCTGGCTGCCACCGTCGGCAACGGCCTTGGCCAACTCGGCCGCGGGCTGGCGGTCAGCGAGCACCACGGCCACTTCGTCTCCCTGCAGACTACTGGTCAGCTGCGCCAAGGCCTCGGTGGTCCACTGCTGATCGACCGGCAGCTCCAGCTCGATGCGATCCAGGTTGAGGCCGCTGATCAGGTAATCGAAGTGCGGCGACAGGCTGGCCACCGTGAGGTTGTCCAGCTCGGCCAGGCGCCCTTCGCTGTCGGCGCTGAGCTTGAGCAGGCGCTGCTTGAGATCGGCCAGGTTGGCCTCGATCTGCGCCTTGTCGGCCGGCGCCAGGCGCACCAGATCGGCCGCCGTCACGTCGGCCATGCGTCCAAGATTGGTGATGCTCAGCCAGGGCTGACTGGCCAGCGCATCAGTGGCCCCCGGCTCCACGGCAATCCCCGGAAGAGCGCCGTCCACCGGACGCGCACCATCGACCTCGACGATGCGGATATTGCTGCGCCGCGCCATCGGGTACAGCGGGTCATCCGGCCATAGCGAGCGCAGGGCGATCACCCCGTCCGCCTGGCTGGCCACTTTCTCCAGTGCCTTGGCGCCACGGCCACTGAAATAGGAGATCTGCCGGCTGGCCGGCAGCTTGGCCGGGGCGGCGCGTTGCAGCTGCACCGAGCTGCCGGCCAGCAGGGTGGCGCCCAGGCCGTAGGTGATCGGCAGGCTGGCGAGAATCCGTACCGGCTGCTGCTCGGCGTGCAGCGGAGCGGCGAGCAGCAGGCTGGCCGCCAGGACAAGAGGCAGTTTCATCCCAGGTTTCCTTTCAGGCTCGGCACTATGCCGCGGGCGATGGCCGCGCAGGCGAAGACGATGCCGGCGATGATGATGATGGCCGCGCCAGACGGCACCGGCAGTTCCAAGGCGATCGGCACGAAGATACCGGCCAGGGTGCTGAGCGTGGCGATCAGCACCGAGAGCCAGAAGAAGCCTTTCAGCGACTGGCTGAGCAGGCGCGCGGCCGCCGCCGGGATCACCAGCAGCGCGCCGACCAGGATGGCGCCAATGACCTTGACCGCCGCCACGGTGACCAGCGACACCAGAATCACGAACAGGTAGTCCAGCGACTTCACCGCCACCCCGCGCACGGCAGCCAGCTGCGGGTTGAAGCTGGCCAGCATGATGCGGTTGTACAGCGGCAGCGCCAGCCCCAGCACCAGCAGGGAAACCAGCGCCAGCACGGCCAGGTCCTGAGCGTTGACCGTCAGCACCGAGCCGAACAGCACGTTCTCCAGGATATGGATGTTGATCTTGCCGGCAAGGATCAGCAGCAGGCTGGCACCGACCGCCAGCGACACCGAGAGAAACACGCCGATCAGGGTGTCCGGCGCCAGGCCGGTACGGTTGCGCAGGTAGTTGAGCAGAATGCCGAACAGCAGGCAGTAGCCGAACAGGCTGCCGTAAGGCCCGGTGTAGGGCTCGCCGAGCAGGATGCCGACAGCCACGCCGGTCAGCGCGGCATGGCCGACCGCCTCGGAGAAGAAGGCGAGACGCTTGACCACCACCAGCGTGCCCAGGCCGCCCAGCACCGGGCCGATCAGCAGCCCGGCGAACAGCGCGTTGACCACGAAACCGTAGGCCAGCGCCTCCGGCAGATAACCCGCACTGGCCCAGGCCTGGATGGCCAGGCGGATGTCTTCGAAATTCATACGGCAGTCTCGCGCTGGCTGCGGGGATGGCTGGAGAACAGATCGAGCAGGCGCTCGGGATTGAGCACCCGCACCGGTTCGTCGTCGAAACGCACGCTGCGGTTGAGCCCGGTCACGCGGTCGGCGAGGCGGCCGACCGCCTGCAGGTCGTGCTCGATCCACAGCACCGTGGTACCGGCTTGGCGCCAGTCGCGCAGCAGCTGCTCGAACACCTGCTCGCCCGGCTCGTCCAGCGCCGACATCGGCTCGTCGAGCACCACCAGCTGCGCCTCGGGCACCAGGCCCTGGGCCAGCAACACGCGCTGACGCTCACCGCCGGACAGCGCGCCCATGCGCCGCTTGCGCTTGTCCAGCATGCCGACCCGCGCCAGCGCCTGCTCGATGGCCGGTGCCTGGCGCCGCGACAGGCCGAGAAAAGCCGGGCGACGCTGGCACATGGCGGCCATGAAGTCGTCCACCGTCATCGGCAAACCACGGTCGAACTCCAGGGCCTGCGGCACATAGCCGATAGTGCCCGGCGCATCCGGCCAGTGCAGGCGCAGCTCGCCGCGATGGGGCATCTGGCCGAGCAGAGTCTTGATCAGCGAGCTCTTGCCGCCGCCATTCGGCCCCACCAGCGCATGCACGCTGCCGGCCTGCACCTGGAAGCTGACGTTATCGAGGATGCGCGTACGACCGAGATCCAGTTCAACCCGCTCGAAATCGATGGCCGGGCCCTGCACCCTGACCGGTGCCGCTTCCAGAGCAGTCATACGCCTTCGTCCTGAATCGCCCGCACCACGGTGTCGAGGTTGTGCCGCATCTCCTTCTCGTACTTGTCCTGGGTGTACTCGCCATAGGAGATGTGCGTCAGGGCGTAGAGCTTGACCCCGGACTCGCGCTGAATGGTGTCGACGTAGCTGGAAGGGAAATCCATCTCGGAGAAGATCACCCGCACATCCAGCGCCTTGAGCTGGTCGATGGTCTTCTTCAGCTGGCTGGGGCTGGGCTCGATGCCGTGGGCCGGCTCGACCACCGCGGTGACCTCCAGGCCGAACTCGCGCAGCAGGTAGTCGTAAGCCGCGTGGATGGTGGCCGCACGCAGGTCGCGGCCCTGGGCATCCTTGAGCTTGGCCAGGGCCTCGGCACGCAGGCCGCGCAGGCGCTTGCCGTAGGCACGGGCATTCTTGCTGTAGAACTTGGCGTTGGCCGGGTCGAGCTTGCCCAGCGCGCGGGCGATGTTGTTGATCTGCGAGATCGACGCGCTGATCGACAGGAAGGTGTGCGGGTTGACCACCTTGCCCGCACCACGGGCGGCCTGGCCGGTGGCGGCCAGCAGCGGCACGCGCTCGTTGGACTCGATGACCGGGATGTCCGGCTTCTCGCTGGCGGCGATCATGCGGTCGGCGAAATCGTCGTGGCCGATGCCGTTGAGCACTACCACATCGAGCGTGCCGATGCGCTTGATGTCCTCAGCGCGTGGCTCGTAGGCATGCGGATTGAAGCCGGCGGGAATCAGCGGCACCACCTCGGCCTTGTCGCCGACGATGTTGCTCACATAGCTGTAGTACGGATGCAGGGTGATGCCGATACGCAGGCGCTTGGCCTCATCGGCACTGGCCAGCCCCGGCAGCAGCAAGGCGCCGAGCAGCAGCGAGAACGCGCCGAACAGGCGGCGGGAGAACAGGGAACGCTTGGACATGAAGGACACTTCCAGATTCAGTGACGATGCTCGCGGGTCACCCCGGCGTCGTATTGCACGGCGACCTGCTTCCAGCCGGCCGCGGTCAGGGCGGTGGCCTGCAGATCGGTCGGCGCGGCCGCGCTCGGGCTGCGGTTGAGCCACACATCGAAGCCCTCGTGAGCCGGAAACAGCAGGAAGGAGCCGGCTACGCTGGCGTCACCGCTCAGCCCCAGGTACACCACCTGGTCGCCCAGCTGCAGCAGCTGCCAGTGATGGGCGCCGCGCTTGAGTGCACTGGCATCGTCGGTAAAGGGCGGCAGGGTTTCTTCGGCGAGCAGCTCGGGGCTGGGCAGGGCCTGTTGCTCTTCCTGCAGCAGGCGGATCTCGTCGAGCGCCACGCTGAGGTCGGTGTGGATGCCCTGCTCCGCCGCGTTGAGATCGCGGCGGGCATCAAGCTGATGGCTGGCGACGCTGTGCTGTTCATCCTTCTCGCTGCGCAGCATCACCACCAGACCGGCAACCAACAGGATCACCAGGCTGAGCAGCAGTACCTGCAGGCTCTCATGGCCGGCACCGGCCGGACGCACTACCTGGGTGGTCATGGCGTTTCGATTTCCGTGTGGTCGATTTCCACCACATGGCCGGGGCCGGCGTCGAACAGCACGTAGAACTCGCCGTCCGGGCGTTTGAAGCGAAGCTTGGAGTCGTCGCCGAGCTTGCCGGGCACCAGCACTTCTTCGTCGTAGCTGATCACATCCAGGGTCACGCCGGGCGCACCGCTGCCGTCGGAGAAACCACCGGTACAGACGACTTCATCGCTCGCCGCAGGTTCGCACTCGCAGATCGGGTTATGCGCCCAGACCAGAGAGGACAGCCCACTGCCGAGCAGCAACAGGCCAACGCGGAAAGTACGGATCATGGTTTGCCTCCTTGTTGTTTCAGCCAGGCGACGGTCGCGGGTGAGGCCTCGGCCAGCGGAATGGATGCCTGATGCACCGTGCCGTCCCAACCTTCGGCGGTGATCCACAGCTCGGCATCGGGCTTGGTGCGCGGCGGCACGGGAATGTTCGCGCCCATGCGATAGGGGCTGCCGAAGAACAGGCCGCCGGCGGCGCGCAGGCTGCGCGGCTTGCCGATGCGCAGATAGGTGGCCTTGACCTGATCGCCACAGCCCTGGCACAGCGCCGCATTGAAGGCCTTCATGTAACCGGCCGGACCTTCCAGCTGCGGCGCCATGTTGCGGAACTCGGCCAGACGCAGGCTCCAGGGGCCGACCTGCACCTCGCCGACTTCGCGCTCACCGAGGCCGCTGTCGCCACGGAACAGCGCCACGTCCTGGAAGTACTTGGGCATGAAGCCCAGCGGGATCAGGATCAGCAGCGCATTCAGATGAAAGCGCCATTTGTGCCACCAGCGGCCCAGCGCCGATGGGGTCGGGGCAGTTGCAACCTTGCTCATGGGCGGCCCTCCGAAACTTCAGCAATGGCGATGGGTGCTGCCCTGCTCCGACGCGGACCACGCTCGGCGCGCTTGACCAGCGCCGCCGTGGCATGGGCCGTACGCTTGGTCCAGATCAGCAGGCCGCTGAGCACCATCATGCTCAGCAGCAGACCGAAGAAGAACCAGATCAGCTTGACCCACAGCCCGCCGAAGTCGCCGACGTGCAGCGGACGCATGGACTCGGTGACGAATTCCAGGGTGGAGCGGTCGTCGAGCAGGCGCTTGGCGTCGATCTCGCCGTTGTACGGGTTGACCGTCACCGACTGGAACATCAGTGGATACCAGCCGCGCCCCGACACGGTGATATGGCCATAGGCATAGATGGGCAGGTCGATCGAGCTGGCCTCCAGGCTCGGTACGGCGCCTTGGGCGATGCTCACCGCCTGATCCAGGTCGATTCGCGGCACCTCCTTGGCGCTGGCTGCCAGCGGCACCTCTTCGCGGGCCACCACCGGCGGCACGCCTTCGGTGGAGATGGAGATATGGAAGTCGAACAGCAGCGCGCGGATCAGGAACCAGATGCCGGTGATGGAGATCACCGCGATGAACCAGATCGACCAGATGCCGGACAGGCGATGGAAGTCGCCCCAGAAGATGCGCGTGCCCTGGTTAAAGCGCAGACGCGGGGTAAAGAAGCCGCGCCAGAAGCGCTTGTAGACCACCAGCCCGGTGATCAGCGACAGCAGCATCGGGATGCCGGTCAGCGACACCAGGTACCAACCCCAGCTGAAGCCGTTGGTGAACGGCACCAGCCACCAGCCATGCAGGGCACGGGTGAACTGGCGGAAATCGAACTGCGGGCTCACGCCCTGGATCGCCCCGGTATAGGGGTTGACGTAGAGGGTCGGCGAGCTGCCGTCCGGGTAGCTGACCCGGGCCGTCAGGGCGAAGTGATCCTCGTCCGGGCGGTCGATGCTGTGCACCACCAGCTGCGGCTCGGCAAGGTTGATCGCCGCCAGTATCTGGCCATAGCTGAGCCGCTCGGCATCGTCCGACGGTTTGCTGGCGCGGACATCCGGGTTGGCCAGCCAGACGATCTCCTGGCTGACGGTGGCCAGCGTGCCGGTCACGCAGATGATCAGCAGAAAGAACCAGACCGGCAGCGCCAGCCAGCTATGGACGAGAAACCAGAGTTTTGAGCGGGACTTCTTGGACATTGACTGCAGGTCTTAGCAATGGGACTGGGCACCATGATTGCGTGGCAAGCATTGGTTACGGCCGCATTGTAAAACGATCAGATGGTAATAATCCTCATTAGATAATGAAAAAACTTCTTACTAGCCTTAGCAAGACGATATCAGGCCTTTGCTGCCCCGCTGTTACCGTCACCCCAGGGATCGGTGCCTTTACCTGTCATTCTTCTTCGGTGAAACGGCTTTAGCCGCTCCCGCGGAAGTCATACCCCTCACCCTTTACGGGCAAAGCGCGCTACGCGCGCCATAGCTCACTGCTGCTGTTGCTGCGTCTGCATCAGCGCTGCCACATTCACCCGCGCATGCATCTGCTCCCCGCCCCCTCCCCGGCGCATCCCCCGCACCGGGCAGGCATCCAGATAATCCAGCCCCACGGCCAACTTGAGATGCCGCTCCGGCCGCGCCAGCTGGTTGGTCACGTCGAAGCTGTACCAACCATCGCCCAGCCAGGCCTCGGCCCAGGCGTGGCTGGCCAGGTGGCCGCTGTCTTCGGTGTAGAGGTAGCCCGACACATAGCGCGACGGTACGCCCAGGCTGCGGGTGCAGGCCAGGAAGGCGTGGGTATGGTCCTGGCACACCCCGGCGCGGCCGGCGAAGGCTTCGGCGGCGGTGCTGTCGACCTGGGTGGAGCCCGGGCTGTAGGGCATCTGCTCATGCAGGCCGTGCATCAGCGCGACCAGACCATCGCGGTCGCGGCGCCCGGCGCTGCCGATTTCGGCGAAAGCACGCAAGGCATCGTCGGGTTGGGTAAGGCGGGTGAAACGCAGGTACGGCAAGGGCGAGCGGGTATCGCACTCGGACTCGCAGTGGGAGTCGATCTCCACCTGGCCGCGCGCGCCGATCACCAAAGCCTCGTGGGGTTCGTCAATGGTCAGTACATGGAGGATATTGCCGTAGGGGTCGCGCTGGGCGCGCACCGGGCGCGGCAGGTCGAGCTGCCAGCTGATCACGCGCTGACGCGCGCTCTCCTGCGGGGTCAGGCGTAGGTACTGGATGCTCGCGCGCACCTGGTCGTCGTAGTTGTAGGTGGTGTCGTGGCGGATCGAAAGTCTCATACGACCTCCAGATAGGACGTGTGGATGGCGCTGCCCAACTGCCTAACGAGCAGGATGAAATCGGTGAGCCAGGTATGCAGGCCCTCGTCGAGCACCTCGTCGATGCTGGTGTAGCGCAGGCGCGCATCCAGTTCAGCAGCCAGGCGTTGCGCCGGGCGACCGTTCTCGCCGGGCAGGCCGGAGAGCATCAGGTTGAGTTCTTCCATGCAGGCGCGCAGCGAGCGCGGCACTTCGGGGCGCAGCAGCAGCAGTTCGGCGATCTTGTGGGTGCGTGGCGAGCCGCGGTAGATCTCGGTGAAGGCCTCGTAGGACGACAGCGCACGCAGCAGCGCACTCCACTCGTAGAAGCCACGGGCCGAGGTGTCGCTGACTTCGTCGGCGCTCTCGCCGAGCATTTCATAGCGTGCATCGAGCAGGCGCAGGGTGTTGTCGGCGCGTTCGATGAAGGTGCCCAGGCGGATGAAGCGGTAGGACTCGCCACGCATGATGGTGCCGAAGGTGGCGCCGCGGAACAGGTGCGAACGCTCCTTGACCCACTCGCAGAAGCGACTGATGCCGTAGCGCCCCAACCCCTCGGCGGCGATGCCGCGCATCTCCAGCCAGGTGGCGTTGATGTTCTCCCACATGTCTGCGGTGATGCGCCCGCGTACGGCGTGGGCACTGCTGCGTGCGGCCTGCAGGCAGCAGTAGAGGCTGGCCGGGTTCTCCGCATCGAGGGCGAAGAAGTGCAGCATGCGCTCGGCGTGCAGCTGGCCGTGGCGCGTGAGGTATTCGTCCAGGGTGCCGGTGATCAGCAGCGGCAGGGCCAGTTCGTCGAGGCCGTCGCCACGCCCGTCGTGGGGCATCAGCGACAGCGAATAGCTGACGTCGAGCATGCGCGCGAGGTTCTCGGCGCGCTCCAGGTAGCGCGACATCCAGTACAGATCGGAGGCAGTTCTCGAAAGCATGATCAGGGCGTGCTCATGGTAAATGGCGGATCACGTTGGCGCTGAGGGCCATGCAGGCTAGGCGCGGGACGCAGGCGCTGGTCAGCCCCTCGCCAAGTCCCGCAACACCGCATGCGTGGTCCGCAGCGTCAACCCGAAGGGACGCGCTCAGACATGCGCAACCCGGCATCATTCGTTGTTCATTGGCGATCACCAAACTCCTTCTCCTCCCAAGCGTTGCGCATTTCTGAGCGGCGGCGTGACCGTCGGTTACCGTGGGCACGCCCTGCCCTCCTTAGTCCTCGACCACCCAGGTGTCCTTGGTGCCACCGCCTTGCGACGAGTTGACCACCAGCGAGCCCTCGCGCAGTGCCACGCGGGTCAGGCCGCCCGGTACCAGACGCGTTTCGCGACCGGAAAGAACGAACGGACGCAGGTCGATGTGGCGGGGCGCGATGCCATTCTCGACGAAGGTCGGGCAGGTCGACAGGCTCAGCGTGGGCTGGGCGATGTAGGCCTCGGGGCGGGCCTTGAGGCGGGCGCGGAAGGCCTCGATCTCGGCCTTGCTGGCGGCCGGACCGACCAGCATGCCGTAGCCACCGGAGCCCTGGGTTTCCTTGACCACCAGCTCGGGCAGGTTGGCCAGCACGTGGGACAACTCCTCGGGCTTGCGGCACTGCCAGGTGGGCACGTTCTTGAGGATCGGCTCCTCGTCCAGATAGAAACGGATCATGTCGCCGACATAGGGATAGACCGACTTGTCATCGGCCACCCCGGTCCCCACCGCATTGGCCAGAATCACGTTGCCGCAGCGATAGGCAGCCAGCAGTCCGGGTACGCCGAGCATGGAGTCTGGGTTGAAGGCCAGCGGATCGAGGAAGGCGTCGTCCAGGCGCCGGTAGATCACGTCCACCGGCTGCGGCCCGGAGGTGGTGCGCATGAACACCTTGTCGTCGCGCACCAGCAGGTCGGCGCCTTCCACCAGCTCCACGCCCATCTCGCGGGCAAGGAAGGCGTGCTCGAAATAAGCACTGTTGAAGCGCCCCGGCGTCAGTACCACGACGTTGGGATTGTCCAGCGGGCTGGAGCTTTTCAGGGTGTCGAGCAGCAGGCTCGGGTAGTGATCGATGGGCGCCACGCGCTGCATGGCGAACAGCTCGGGGAACAGGCGCATCATCATCTTGCGGTCTTCCAGCATGTAGCTGACGCCGCTGGGTGTGCGCAGGTTGTCTTCCAGCACGTAGTAGGTGCCGTCGCCGTCGCGCACCAGGTCGACCCCGGCGATGTGCGCGTAGATGTCGCGGTGCAGGTCGAGGCCCTGCATGGCCAATTGGTAACCTTCGTTGGCCAGCACCTGCTCGGGCGGAATGATGCCGGCCTTGAGGATGCGCTGATCGTGGTAGAGGTCGGCGAGGAACATGTTCAACGCCTGTACGCGCTGGATACAGCCAGCCTCGACGATGCGCCATTCGCTGGCGGGGATGCTGCGCGGGATGGTGTCGAAGGGGATCAGGCGCTCGGTGCCCTGCTCGTCCCCGTAGAGGGTGAAGGTGATGCCGGCCCGATGGAACAGCAGATCGGCCTCACGACGACGCTGCGCCTGCAACTCGGCCGGCGTATCCGCCAGCCAGCGGGCAAACTCTCGATAGTGCGAACGGACTGCGCCGCTCGCGTCGTTCATCTCATCAAAAAAAGTGCGGGGCATGCCGTGGCTCCTTGTCACCCGGACAAGAGAGGCATCGCAAGGGCCGTGCCACGATTTTTTATCGTTTTAATTCAATAGCTTAAGTAAATAGCAGATGACTATCGCACCAGTTCGGGGCGCTTTGCCAGGCCCCCGAATGGGGCACGCCCCAGCGCGTGGCAGCCTGGTGACCGACGGGATAGGCAGTCTCGACTTGCCGCGACGATAGCCGCTGCGCAGGCTGCGCCGCATCCAGGTGATGGCTCATCAAGCCTGCCATCTCGCCCGATCGGCCCTCGCCTTTTGGTCGACCACGCCTGCTGGCCGCTCGACTTCGGGCGGGCTTTTTATGTCGAGTGGAAAGCCGGCGCGGTCTGTCATTGCGCTGTAGGGGGGACTGGACGGGATTCAGGCCGTGCAGAAGCATCGCGGCCAAGACGGAGTGACGCCCACTGCGCCCAGACGGCGAGCACCGTGGCTCTGGTGGGAGCGGCTTTAGCCGCGAGGCAGGCGGAACAGTAGCTGCCCCTATCGCGGCTTAAGCCGCTCCCACTAGAGATAGAGTTAACCGGCGCAAGCTATCGCGGGTTCGCCAAAGGCCAGGTTGAGCCAGTGCCGGTAAAGCCCTTCTGCCACCCAGTTAAGCGCGGCGACCCGGCTGGGCAGGTCGGCGAGCATCTGGTTCAGGCCCTGTTGGCTGGCCTGGGTTTCGTCGAGCAGGTGTGACCAGTCGCGCAACCACAGCTCCACTATCTCGGTGGTGACTTCGGGATGGCCCTGCAGGGCCAGCACCTTGTTGCCCCAGGCGAAGCCCTGGTTCGGACACCAGGGGCTGGACAGTAGCCATTCGGCGCCAGCAGGCAGGGCAAAGGTGTCGCCATGCCACTGGAACACCGGGAACTCACTGGGCAAATGCGCCAACCAGGGGCTGGGGCTGGCCGTGTCGCGGCGCACCAAGGGTTGCCAGCCGGCCTCGGTGTAGGGCATGCGATGCACGTTCGCACCCAGGGCGCGGGCGATCAGCTGACCGCCCAGGCAGTGGCCGATGATGGGGATGTCACGATGAATGAAGTGCCGCAATGCGGCCACTTCTGCCGCTATCCAGGGCAGCGGGTCGTTGACGCTCATCGGCCCGCCCATCACCGCCACCGCGAGGGGACGATCCAGGTCATAGCCGTCGAGCTCGCCGAGGTCGGCGCGCAACACGGTGAAATCCAGCTGCTGAGCCTCAAGCACAGTGGCGAGGTGGCCCGGAGGACAATAATCGACGTGGGTCAAAATCAGGATGTCGGTCATGACTACTCTCCGTTGTCCGCTTGCCAGAGCAAGGATCGTGCCGGAACACGGAACCTGCCGCGATCTGGCGGACTTATTCTTTCGAGCAGGCTAACCGAGGTGGGCATGACCGGCTAGTGCCGGCACGTAATCTGTGGAGGGCTTTGGGTGAGAGCGGCTTTGGCCGCGAGGCGGGCAGATTGGCACTGCCCTTGTCGCGGCCAAGGCCCCTGCTACGACGCAATGTGCAGCGCCGAGCCCAGACGATGGGCTAGGTTTTCGTGGGGCGGTTTAGCCGCGATGCAGGCGACACCCAGTTGCCCACTATCGCGGCTAAAGCGGAGTGCCGCCCAACCGCTCCCACAACGGCGACAGCGCCGCCTTAGGCCGTCAGGAAGCGCTCAGCCCCAGCTTGTTGCTCTGTGCCAGGTCCATCAGCTCGCGATTGGCCACGGCGTACATGGCGTAGTCGGTACCGGTGGCGCCGCGCAGTTCGGCAAGCATGGCCAGCCAGCGCTTGACCAGGGTGCGATGCTGTTCCAGCCAGAAGGCCACCCGCTCCTCGATGTCCTTCGGACCCTCGGCCATCTGCAGCACGGCGATGGTAATGGCGCGCTGCTGTCCGTCCAGGTCATCGCGGAACGCCTCGCGGGCCAGGGCCTGCCAGTTGTTCTCCACCGGCAGGCTGGTGATCTGCTGCAGATACCAGCTCAGCTCCAGGGCATCGCCGACCGCGAAGTAGGCGGTGGCCACTTCGCTGGCATCCTTGCCGGTGACGTCGGCAGCTTCGATGATCGGCAGCAGGGTGTACAGGTGGCTGGTGCCGGCCACCACGCGGGCCAGCTCCTCCGGCGCGCCGGCTTCGACGAAGCTCTGGTAGCGCGCCAGCCACTGCTCACGGGCCGGGCCTTCCAGCAGTTCGTCCAGGCGTCCGGCCAGGGCAGCGACGCGCGGGCCGAAGTGACCGACATCGCGGGCGGCGTCCAAATCGTCGCGACGGCTGCGCAGGAACCAGCGGGTAGCCCGGCGGCCCAGGCGCATTAGCTCGTCCATCAGCGCCAGTTGCAGCTCGGCCGGCACCTTGTAGTCCAGCGCCTCGATCTGCTGCCACCAGTGCGGCAGGCGGAACACGTCGCGCACAATGACATAGGCGCCGGCGACATTAGCCGCGCTCATGCCGGTGGACTCCTTCAGGCGCTGCACGAAGGTGATGCCCATGTGGTTGACCAGGTCGTTGGCGATCTGCGTGCTGACGATCTCGCGCTTCAGGCGGTGACGGCCCATGGCTTCGGCGAACTTCTGCGTCAGGCGCGCCGGGAAGGCGGTCTCCATCTCGCGGGCCAGGTAGTCATCGTCCGGTACGCGGGATTTGAGCAGCGCTTCCTTGAGGTCGATCTTGCTGTAGGAGATCAGCACCGACAGTTCCGGCCGGGTCAGGCCGCGACCGTTGGCGGCGCGCTCGTTGAGCTCGTCGTCACCGGGCAGGAACTCCAGGGCACGGTCCAGCTTGCCGGCCGCTTCCAGCGCGGCCATCAGGCGCTTGTACTCCGGCAGACGCTCGCGAGCGCGGCGTTCGGCCAGGGACAGGGCTTGGGTCTGCTTGTAGTTGTTGCCCAGCACCAGGCTGCCGACATCGTCGGTCATGTCGGCCAGCAGCTTGTTGCGCTGCTTGCCGGTCATGTCGCCGGCGGAGACGATCTCGCCGAGCAGGATCTTGATGTTCACCTCATGGTCGGAGCAGTCCACGCCACCGGCGTTGTCGATGAAGTCGGTGTTGCTGGCGCCGCCATTGAGGCCGTACTCCACCCGGCCCAGCTGGGTCATGCCGAGGTTACCGCCCTCGCCCACGACCTTGGCGCGCAGCTCGTTGCCATTGACCCGCAGGCCATCGTTGGCCTTGTCGCCGACATCGCCGTGGCTTTCCTTGCTGGACTTGACGTAGGTGCCGATACCGCCGTTCCACAGCAGGTCGACCGGCGCCTTGAGCAGGGCATTGAGCAACTCGTTGGGCGCCAGCTTGTCGGCGCTGATATCGAAGCGCTCCTTCATCTGCGGGCTGATGGCGATGCTCTTGGCGCTGCGCAGGAAGATGCCGCCACCTTCGGAAATCAGCTTGCTGTCGTAATCGGCCCAGGACGAGCGTGGCAGGGCGAACAGGCGCTGGCGCTCAACGAAGCTCTTGGCCGCATCCGGGTTGGGGTCGATGAAGATGTGCAGGTGGTTGAAGGCGGCCACCAGCTGCAACTTGTCCGACAGCAGCAGGCCGTTGCCGAACACGTCGCCGGCCATGTCGCCGATGCCGATCACCGTGGTGTGATCCTGCTGCACGTCGATGCCGCGCTCACGGAAGTGGCGCTGCACGCTGACCCAGCCGCCCTTGGCGGTGATGCCCATGCCCTTGTGGTCGTAGCCGGCCGAGCCGCCGGAGGCGAACGCGTCGCCCAGCCAGAAGCCATATTCCTCAGCAATGCCGTTGGCGATATCGGAGAAGGTCGCGGTGCCCTTGTCCGCGGCCACCACCAGGTAGGGGTCGTCGGCGTCGTGGCGCACCACGCCTTCCGGCGGTACCACCTGGCCGTCCTTGAGGTTGTCGGTGACATCCAGCAGGCCGCTGATGAAGATGCGGTAACAGGCGATGCCCTCGGCCTGGATCTCGTCACGGGTGCCACCCAGCGGCAGCTTGCGCGGGATGAAGCCGCCCTTGGCGCCCATCGGCACGATCACCGCGTTCTTCACCTGCTGCGCCTTGACCAGGCCGAGCACTTCGGTACGGAAGTCCTCCTCGCGGTCGGACCAGCGCAGGCCGCCGCGGGCGACGTCGCCGAAGCGCAGGTGCACGCCCTCGACGCGCGGGCAGTAGACGAAGATTTCGAACTTGGGCACCGGCCGCGGAATATCCGGAATCAGCCGTGGGCTGATCTTGAAGCTGAAATAGTGCTTGGCCTGGCCGCCCTCGCCCGGCTGGTAGAAATTGGTGCGCAGGGTTGCCTTGATCAGGTCCAGGTAGCGCCGCAGGATGCGGTCCTCGTTGAGCACTGCAACGTTGTCCAGGGCGGCGAGAATCGCCTGCTCCAGCTTCTGCTGCTTGTCTTCCAGGTCCTCGGCGGTGAGCTTGCGCGCCAGGTAGAAGCGGGTGCGGAACAGGCGCACGAGTTCCTTGGCGATATCGGCATGGTTGACCAGGGTCGCCGCGATGTAGCTCAGGTCGAAGCCCAGGCGAATCTGCTTGAGGTAGCGGGCGTAGGCGCGCAGCAGCGCCACATCGCGCCAGGGCATGGAGGCCGTCAGCACCAGGCGGTTGAAGCCGTCGTTCTCGGCGGCGCCACCGACGATCTGCACGAAGGCTTCCTGCAGGGTGTCGTTGAGCTGCTGGATGTCGACACTGACGCCTTCGGCGGCGGTGAAGGCGAAGTCGTGAATCCAGAACTCACGACCGTCCTCGCGGCGCAGCTTGTAGGGGAACTCGCCAAGCACGCGCAGGCCGAGATTCTCCAGAATCGGCAGCACGTCGGACAGCGGCAGCGGCGTGTCGGCGTGGTACAGCTTGCAGTGCAACTCGCTCTCGGCCTGGGCCAGCGGCTGGTAGAAGCTCATCACCAGCGGGCGCTGCTCGGACAGACTGAACAGGTGCTGCATGTCCACCACCGCCGAGTGCGGGGCGAAACGCTCGCGGTAGCCGGCCGGGAAGCCCTGCGGGAAGTCGGCCAGCACCTGGGTGCCCTGGGCCTCGCCGAAGCTCTCGACCACCAGGCTGGCGTAGTCGTCCTTCCACGAGCGGCAGGCCTGCACCACTTCCTTCTCGATGCGCGCCTGGTCGATCGGCACGCGGTTCTTCGGGTCCACCTTGAGGATGAACTGCACCCGTGCCAGCACCGACTCGGAGAAGTAGGTCCAGAACTCGCAATCACTGGCGCCCAGGCGCTCCATGAGGATCTGCTGGATCTTCACCCGCGTTTCGGTGGAGTACACGTCGCGCGGCACGTAGGCCAGGCAGTAGGCGAAACGGCCGTATGGATCGCGGCGGATAAACAGGCGCAGCTTGTTGCGCTCCTGGATCTGCACGATGGCGATGGCGGTGTTGAACAGGTCGTCGACCGGCGTCTGGAACAGGTCGTCGCGCGGCAGCACCTCCAATACCTGTTCAAGCTCCTTGCCCAGGTGGGCCTGGCGATCGAAGCCGGAACGCTGGGCGATCTCGTCGACCTTGCGGCGGATATAGGGGATGCGGTTGACGCTCTGGGCATACACCGAGGAGGTGTACAGGCCCATGAAGCGGCACTCCTTGACCACCTTGCCCTTGGCATCCAGCTCGCGAATGGAGACGAAGTCCGGATAGGCCGGGCGATGCACGCGGCTCGGCGTGGCGGCCTTGGCGAAGGACAGCAGCTGCGGCTCGCGCAGGTAGTCGATGGCCTCCTTCTCGATATGCAGTTCGTCCTTCTTCAGGCCGGTACGCAGACGGCGCGACAGGCCCAGCAGGGAACCCTCGTCATACACCAGGTGGCCGCCGTCCTTCTCCTCGACCACGGTGAATTCCTCGTAGCCGAGGAAGGTGAAATGGTTGTCCAGCAGCCAGGCGAGGAAGGTCTTGATCTCCTCCAGCTCGGCGGCCTCGACCTTGAGCTTGGCCTTGTCCAGCCAGGCCAGCAGTTGCTCGGCCTTGGCCTTCATCGGGGAGAAGTCGGAAACGGCCAGGCGCACTTCCTCCAGCACCTCGTATAGCGCCTTCTCCAGAGCACGCAACTCCGTGGCGCCGGCACAGCGATCGATCTCCAGGTACATCAGCGCTTCCTGCTGGATGTCCTTGCCGCTGGTACCGCGCGGCAGCAGCTCCTGGCGCTCGCCGTTCTTCTTGCGCTTCACGCTGAACACGCTGTTCTGCAGGGTGTGGATGCTGTAGCCGCGGCGGTTCAGCTCCATGCGCACCGAGTCGACCAGGAACGGCTGGTCCAGGTGCAGCACTTCGACGGCCGTGTGGGTCGACTGCCAGCCGTGCTTCTCGTAGTCGGGGTTGTACACCCGCACTTCGGGCTTGGCGCTATCGAAGCGCTCCAGCAGGCGCCAGGAAGACAGGGTGCAGCCCGCCAGATCGCTGAGGCGGCGCTGGGTCAATTCGTCGAGGGATACGATGCCGAAGAACTGCTCGGCGAACAGCGCGACTTGCTGCAGCGCCTTGTCGCCGAGATGCTGAGCCAGTACCGCTTGCAGTTGCTGCTGGAAGTCGGCTTTGCTGGCCGCGGTGAAGAACGCCATGGTGATGCTCCGCTGGGCTTGTTATTCGTCGGATGCCGGATAGGGCGCACGGCAGATCTGTGTCCAAGCAGTCTAGGCGATCGGTAGAACCTGCCAGTGCGCGTAACGACCACAAGGTCACGCGCAAGCTTAGCGATAGCGCGGCGCTCTGGATTGCGGCGCTGCGACATATTCGTTCATTGCCGGACGACCCCGGCGCCAGACTCCCGCGCCACACGGCAAGCTGCTAAGGTTCGGGCGCATTGCACGATGGCAGGGATTCCATGCAGTACCCACATCTCACCCGCTCGCTGATCCGCCACTACGGCAACCTGTTGATCACCGCCATCGGTCTGGCCCTGCTCGGCCTCGCCGCCTGGCTGCACCCCGCGTGGATCGCCCCACTGCTATGGGCCGGCATACCGGTCTACCTGGGCGTACTGTTGCCGCGCTGGGTCGGCCGGAAGGAACGCCAGCGCCGTGCCGAGGCTGCCCTGGCCGGCGAGCAGGCCAAGTGGGGTTTCCCCTGTCGCGACCATGTCGGCCCCTGGCTGAATTTCATCGACCAGCCCCTCCTGCGCCACTGCCCGGAGTTCGCCGGGCGCTATTTCTACAGCGAGTGGCTGCTGATCCACGATGGCCTGCTGATGGTCAACCCCGGCCAGTCACGGGTCGACCTGCTGCGCGGCGAAGTGCAGTACGACTTCGCCAGTCCCCAAACTTACGCCTGGGACGGCTGCACGCCCAAGGTGCCGTTTTACTGGCTGGCCATCATCGGCACCCCGGACTGGTGGGAGAAGTGCCACCGCGTACTCGGTCTGCACGAAGGCCAGGTGGCCGAGCGCGAAGTGTTCTGGCCGCTGGCCCACCCTGCCAGCCTAATCCACGACGCCCTGTACCAGTATCTCAACGTCGCCCCGGTGGCCAAACACGAGGCCGATCTGCTGTTCCTGCGCATGCTGCGCGAGGCCGGCATGGCGCGTCTGCCCGCCTTCGCCTACTACCTGGCCGTGCGCCTGTTCGGCGCACCGGACGTACGCCACGGCCAGCCACCGAACTCTGGACTAAAGTGCCTGACGGAGATACCAACCTGCGGCGGAGGCTCACATGGCCAGGGACGGCAAACAACGCGCGATAGACTTGGCCCTGATGCTGCTGGCGACAATCTGTGCGCTGGGCGCACTGCTGCGGATGTTGTTCAGCAAGGCCGACATCCTGCAGCGGATCGATGACACCACCCTGCTCTACCTCTGCAGCGCCGGCGCCCTGCTCCTGCTGCGCCAGGCCAAGACCTTCGCCTTTGGCGACCTCAAGGTCGAGTTCGAGCAGATCCGCGAGATCGCCGAGCAGGCCAAGCAAACGGCCGAAGTCGCCGAGGATGCCGCACGCTTTGGCCTGGGCCAGCCCCAGGCCGAGCCAGCGGGCACCGAGCAGGTGCTGGAGCGCCCACACATCGAGCCCGGCCCAATCGCCGACGACCCCTGGAAAGGTCAGTTCGGCGGCCTTGCCGAACGCGACCAGCGCCGCCTCAGTGCCCGCGTCGAACCCTTTGCCGGCAGCGAGGACTGGTTCCTCGTCCACCTGCACCTGAGTTCGACCAATCCACGCCAGCCGCTGAGCGGCCCGGTGGAAATCTTTCTGCACCCCACCTTTGCCCGTCAGCGCATCAGCATCGACACGCCGCCCAGCGGCATCATCGAGCTGCGCCTGAAGGCCTGGGGGGCTTTCACTGTCGGCGTGCTGATCGAACACGAGCAACTTCTACTGGAGCTCGACCTGGCTGAACTAGAGGACGCGCCTGCGGTCTTCAGAAGCCGCTGACAGGCACTGCGCGGTGCCACTCATTCCCTGGATGAAGGGTTAGTCGAGACGCAGCCAATGCAGTAAAGTTGCCAACCCGAACGGGTGTATTCGGCGCCCAGTCAGTCCCTTTCCAGGAACCATCTCGATGGAACATCGTGAGGCGCTTCTCGCGCTGCGGCAATTTCTCGGCAGCCAGATCCTCGGCCAGGAAAAACTCATCGAACGCCTGCTGATCGCCCTGCTGGCCGACGGCCACATGCTGGTCGAAGGGGCGCCAGGCCTGGCCAAGACCAAGGCCATCAAGGAACTCGCCGAAGGCCTGGAGGCGGAGTTTCACCGCATCCAGTTCACCCCCGACCTGCTGCCCGCCGACATCACCGGCACCGAGATCTACCGCCCGGAGACCGGCAGTTTCGTGTTCCAGCAAGGGCCGATCTTCCACAACCTAGTGCTGGCCGACGAAATCAACCGCGCGCCGGCCAAAGTGCAGTCGGCGCTGCTCGAAGCCATGGCCGAGCGCCAGGTGTCGATTGGTCGCAGCACCTACGACCTGTCGCCGCTGTTCCTGGTCATGGCCACGCAGAACCCCATCGAGCAGGAAGGCACCTATCCGCTGCCCGAAGCCCAGCTCGACCGCTTCCTGATGCATGTGAAGATCGGTTTCCCGGACGCCAGCGTGGAGCGCAAGATCCTCGCCCAGGCCCGTGGCGACGCTCTGCACGGCGAGGCCAAGCCGGAACAGCGCGTGAGCCAGCAGGCGATCTTCGCCGCACGCCAGGAAATCCTAGGTCTGTACATGGCCGACGCCGTGGAGGAATACCTGGTACAGCTGGTGATGGCCACCCGCACCCCGGCCAAGCACGACGCCGAACTGGCCGAGTGGATCGCCTATGGCGCCAGCCCGCGCGGCTCCATCGCCCTCGACCGCTGCGCCCGTGCCCACGCCTGGCTGGCCGGCCGCGACTTCGTCAGCCCCGAGGACATCCAGGCCGTGCTGTTCGACGTGCTGCGCCACCGCATCATCCTGTCGTTCGAGGCCGAAGCCGCCGGCATCGACCAGGACCGCGTGATCCAGCGCATCCTCGACGTGGTGGCGGTGGCCTGACGGCTGCCGGCGAACCCGAACCATGCACCTGCAGCCAACCCCGCCGGGCATCCGCATCAGCCTCGCCGAGCTGATCGAGATGCGTCACCGCGTGCGCGAGGTGCAGCTGTTCTCCACCCCGGCCAAGCGCAGCCCGCTGATCGGCCTGCACCACTCCAAGCTGCGCGGGCGCGGCGTAGACTTCGACCAGGTGCGCGTGTACCAGCCAGGCGACGACGTGCGCACCATCGACTGGCGCGTCACCGCGCGCACCCAGGAGCCGCACACCAAGCTGTTCCACGAGGAGCGCGAACGGCCCATCTTCATCATGGTCGAGCAGAGCCGGCGGCTGTTCTTCGGCTCTACCCTGCAATTCAAGTCAGTACTCGCCGCCCAGGCCGCCAGCCTGTTCGGCTGGGCCGCGCTGGCGCACAACGACC
The DNA here is from genome assembly GCF_001592875.1 of Pseudomonas sp. BMS12. Lineage (GTDB taxonomy): Bacteria > Pseudomonadota > Gammaproteobacteria > Pseudomonadales > Pseudomonadaceae > Aquipseudomonas. The sequence goes on from NZ_LSOF01000005.1 coordinate 478,607, forward strand.
GTATCGGCGGCCTGGTGTTCGGCGATACCGAGCATCACGAGATCAAGCCACGGCGCAGCAAGCAGAGCCTGCTGCAGCTGCTCAACCGCCTGGCCCGCGCCAACCAGGGCCTGCATACCGAAGCGCAGAACGGCCGCGACAGTTTCGGCCTGGCCCTGCGCCGCGCCCGTGAAGTGCTGCGCCCGGGCAGCCTGGCGATCATCCTGTGCGACGAGCGCGCCCTGAATGACGCCGCCGAACAGCAGCTGAGTCTGCTGGCCCGGCACACAGACCTGCTCCTGCTGCCGGTCTCCGATCCGCTCGACCATGGCCTGCCGGCCGCCGGTCTGCTGCGCTTCGCCGAACACGGCGCGCAGCTGGAGCTGGACACCCACGGCAGCGACCTGCGCAACGCCTACCAGCAACTGGCCGAACAGCGCCGAGCACGCTGGCAGCGCCTGACGCAGAAGCTCGGCGTGCCGCTGCTGCCGCTGTCCACAGGCCACGACCTGGTCGAACAGCTGCGCGAACACCTCAGCGGCCAGCAGACGGGCAAGCGACCATGAACCCGCTCGACCAGCTGCAACCGACCATCGCCCCGCCGCCCGTGGCCTGGTGGCCACCAGCGCCCGGCTGGTGGCTGCTCGCCGTGCTGCTGCCCCTGCTGTGCTGGGCGCTCTGGTACCTGCGCCGCTACCTGCCCCGGCGCCGCCAGCGCCAGCTCGCCGAACAACCGCTGGACCCGCTGCGCCAGGCCGCCCTCGACGAACTAGCCAGCCTGGCCAAACCCTACGACGGCGCCCCCGCCGGGCCCTGGCTACAGCAGCTCAACGCCCTGCTCAAACGCATGGCGCGCGCCCACTACCCACAGGACCATAGCCATACCCTGAGCGGCCGGGCCTGGCTGGCCTTCCTCGACAGCCGCTGTCCGGCCGCCGGCCTGACTCGCTGGATGATCCTGGTGGAAGGCGGCTACCGGGCCAACTGCAGCCTCGACGACAAGGCCATCGAAGGCTTGCAGCAGGCCGTCGCCACCTGGATCCGCAAGCATGTTTGAGTTCGCCTGGCCCTGGGCCTTCCTCCTCGCGCCCCTGCCCTGGCTGCTGCGCCTGCTGCTGCCGGCGGCCGACAGCGGCGAGGCCGCACTCAAGGTCAGTTTCCTCTATGAGCTGGAAGGCCTCAGCGGCCGCCGCGCCCGCGCCAACCTGCCGGCCTGGCGCCAGCAGGCCCCCTTCGTGCTGCTGTGGCTGTTCCTGCTGCTGGCCGCCGCCCGCCCGGAATGGGTCGGCGAACCGCTGCCGCTGCCGGCCAGCGGCCGCGACCTGCTGCTGGCCGTGGACGTTTCCGGCTCCATGGAACATGACGACATGCAGTGGGACGGTGAGGACATCCCGCGCCTGGAACTGGTCAAGCGCCTGTTCGGCGACTTCATCGAGGATCGTCGCGGCGATCGTGTCGGCCTGATCCTGTTCGGCAGCCGCGCCTACCTGCAGTCGCCGCTGACCTTCGACCGCCACACCGTGCGCACCTGGCTGGACGAAGCGCTGATCAACATCGCCGGGCCGCAGACCGCCATCGGCGACGCCATCGGCCTGGCGGTCAAGCGTCTGCGCGAGCGTCCGGCCGACAGTCGCGTATTGGTGCTGATCACAGACGGTGCCAACAACGGCGGTGAGATCGAACCGCGTACCGCAGCGCGCCTGGCCGCCGAGCAGCGGGTGAAGATCTACACCATCGGCATCGGCGCCGACCCCGAGCAGAGCGGCATCATGGGCATGCTCGGCCTCAATCCCGGAGTCGATCTGGACGAGGCGACCCTGATCGCCATCGCCAAGCAGACCGGCGGCCAGTATTTCCGCGCCCGCAGCAGCGAAGAACTGCAGGACATCGAAAGCACCCTCGACCGCCTCGAACCGGCCGCCCAACTGCCAACCCGGGCACGCCCGGCACACGCCCTGTACGCCTGGCCGCTGGCCATCGCGCTGCTCATCAGCCTGTTGCTGGTCGCCCGCGAGCTGTGGCCGCAGCACTGGCAGACGCTCACCTCACGCTTCGGGGGGGCCGCCTGATGGAATGGCTCTGGCCGCAATGGCTGCGCCCCTTCTGGCTGCTCCTGCTGCCGCTGCTCGGCTGGCTGCTCTGGCTGCTCTGGCACCGCCAGCGCCGCAGCGGACGCTGGCAGACACTGCTGCCGGCCGCCTTTCAGGCGGTACTGCTGTCCGGTGGCCGCGCCCGCAGCAACCGCCTACCCTGGATCGCCCTCGGCCTGGCCTGGCTGCTGGCCGTGCTGGCCCTGCTCGGCCCCAGCTGGCAACGCATGGAACAGGCCAGCCAGAAACGCGCCGACCCGCTGGTGGTGCTGCTCGAACTGACCCCGGCCATGCTCGCTGGCGATGCCGCGCCGAACCGTCTGGAACAGGCCAAGCGCAAGCTGCTCGACCTGCTGCAGGCCCGCCGCGACGCACAGACCGCGATCATCGTCTATGCCGGCAGCGCCCATACCCTGGTACCCCTGTCCGACGACCTGGCCACCACGCGCAACCTGCTCGAAGCGGTCAAGCCGTCGATCATGCCCGAGCCCGGCCGCCAGGCGGACCTGGCCGTGGCCAAGGCCCTGGCCCTGCTCGAACAGGGCGCCCAGGGCCGCGGCCGGTTGCTGCTGATCGGCAGCGAACTGAGCGACGCCGAGCGCGATGGCATTCGCGCGAGCCTGCAGGGCCGCCGCGAGCGCCTGGCGATCCTCGGTGTCGGCAGTCTCGAGGGCGCGCCGATTCGCAGTGAGAACGGCACGTTCCTCAAGGACGCCAACGGCACCATCCTGGTACCGCGCCTGGACGAGGCCGGCCTGCGCCGCTTCGCCAACGACCTGGGCGGCCAGTACCGCAGGGCACGCCCTGGCGATGACGACCTGCAGGCCCTCGGCCTGCTGGACGGCCCGCAGGAACTGCGCGACAGCGGCGAGCCGACCCAGCTGGCGGCCTGGGCCGACCAGGGCCACTGGCTGCTGCTGCCACTGTTGCTGCTGGCCGCCTGCGCCGGGCGCCGTGGCTGGCTGTTCTGCCTGCCGCTGTTGCTGCTACTCGGCCCACAGCCCAGCTACGCCTTCGGCTGGAACGACCTGTGGCTGCGCCCGGACCAGCAGGGCCAGCGCCTGCTGCAGACAGACCAGCCCAAGGAAGCCGCCGGCCATTTCCAGGATCCGCAGTGGCAGGGCGAGGCCCTGTACCGCGCCGGTGACTACCCCGCCGCCGCCGAACGCTTCGCCCAGGCCGACACCGCCGCTGCCCACTACAACCGCGGCAACGCCCTGGCCAAGAGCAACGAACTGGAAGCCGCCCTGGACGCCTACGAACAGGCCCTGGAGCGCCAGCCCGAATTTCCCCAGGCCCTGCAGAACAAGGCCCTGGTCGAGCAGCTGCTGCGCCAGCAGCAACAGCAGCAATCGCAGCAGAACCAGAACAGGCAACAGCAAGAGCAGAGCCCGCAGGAATCGCAACAACCCGCCACCGGGAAAACATCACCCGGCCAGGGCGAGCAGTCCGAGCAACAGCCACAGGCTCAGCCCGAGCAGCAGGCGGGGCAGCAGCAAGCACAGGAAGGCCAGGAACAAGCCGCCGAGCGCCAACAGCAGGCCAATGCCCAGCAAGCTGGCGAAGGCGAAACGCAAACCGACACCCAGGGCAGCACCGCCGAACCTCTCGACGGCGAACAGCGCGACGCCCTGGAGCAATGGCTGCGGCAGATCCCGGACGACCCGGGCGAGCTGCTGCGGCGCAAATTCCGTTACGAACAACAGCAACGCCAGGAACAGTCCCGATGAAGCGCCTGCTTTGCGCCCTCCTCCTTTGCCTCGCCACCCTGCAGGCCAGTGCCGCCGGCTTCTCCGCCACCGTCGACCGCGCCCGCCTGAACGAGGGCGAGTCGCTGGACCTTATCCTCGAATCGGACGATGTCACGGTGTTCGGCATGCCCGATCTGGAACCGCTCAAGCAGCAGTTCGAGGTCGTCAGCACACGCCAGGAAAACCGCCTCTCCAGCTTCGACGGCAAGGCCCGCGCCAGCACACGCTGGATCGTCACCCTGCTGCCGCTGCAGACCGGCTTCGTGGTGGTGCCGCCGCTCAAGCTGGGCGATGCAGAGAGTCAGCCGATCACCCTGGAAGTGGTCAAGACCGAAGCCGGCGGCAAGCTGGCACCGATCTTCATCGACGCCAGCCTGGATCATGAGAGCGTCTACGTGCAGGCCCAGGTGGTGCTGACCCTGCGCATCTACCACTCGGTCTCGCTGTACGACGACAGCAGCCTCACGCCGCTGAACATCCCCGATGCACGCGTCGAGCAGCTGGGCGACCCGCGCACCTACGAAACCGATGTCAACGGCGTGCGCCATGGCGTGATCGAGCTGCGCTACGCCATCTTCCCGCAGCAGAGCGGCGAGCTGACCATCCCTTCCCAGGTGTTCAGCGCCACCCCGGCGCTGCGCTCGTCGGCCCAGGACTACAACCCCTTCGGCCCGCGCCCGGGGCGCCTGACCCGCGTGCGCTCGCCGCAGATTCCCCTGCAGGTGAAACCCAAGCCAGCGGCCTGGCCGGCCGACGCCCCCTGGCTGCCGGCCCGCGCGCTGACCCTCAGCGAAGCCTGGAGCCCCGAGCCGGGCGCGACGCTGAACATCGGCGACTCGCTGACGCGCAACCTCATGCTGCGTGCCGAGGGACTGTCCAGCGCCCAGCTGCCGCCAATGCCGATTCAGGACGTGAGCGGGCTGCGCCGCTACCCGGACCAGCCGCAGCTGCGCAACCAGACCAATGACAAGGGCCTGGCCGGCAGCCGCGAGGAAAGCGAGGCGCTGGTCGCCAGCCAGAGCGGCCACATCAGCCTGCCGGCCGTACAGGTACGCTGGTGGAACACCGAGACCGACCGCCTGGAAACCGCCAGCCTGCCCGCCCGCGAGCTGCAGGTGGCGAACAATCCCAGCCTTGAGGTGGAGGCACCGGTCGACAACGTCGGCGAAATCAGCCCCAGCGACGTATCCCCCCTCTGGCCCTGGCAGCTGGCCTGCCTGCTGCTGAGCCTGAGCACCCTGCTCGGCTTCGGCCTGTGGTGGCGCGCCCGCCGCCAGCCGGCGATCCTGCCCACGGCGCAGACCGGCCCCAGCCCACGCACCCTGCTCGACGACATCAAGCGCGCCTGCCAGGCCAACGACAGCCAAGCCAGCCGCCAGGCCATCGACGCCTGGGCGCGCCAGCAACCGGAAACCCTGGCCGACATGGCCGAACGCTTCCTGCCGCTGTCCGAAGCCCTCGACGGTCTGAACGGCGCGCTGTACAGCGAGAGCGGCCACCAATGGCAAGGCGAGAGCCTGTGGAAAGCGATCCGCAGCCTGCCGCCGCTCGAAACCGCTACCCACCCGCAGGAAGCCAGCCCGCTGCCGCCGCTATACCCACGCTGATCAGGATTCCAGGGACGGAAACATGACACTCAAGGAAGAACTCGCCGCCTTCTACCGCCGCTGCGGCTTCAGCGACAGCGCCGACCGCCAGGCCTGCACGGTGCCGGTCTACACCGGGTGCTTGCTGGTACCGCTGCCGAATATCGAAACCCGCCACCGCTATCTCAAGTACCACGACCTGCACCACGTCGCGACCGGCTACAGCACCGGGCGCATCGGCGAAGGCGAAGTCAGCGCCTGGGAGCTGGGCACCGGCTCGATGCTCAACTCACCCCTGCTCGGCACCATGAACCTGATCGCCCTCTCCACCGGCCTGGTGCTCGAACCCAAACGCATGTGGCGCGCCTTCCGCCGTGGCTGCCGCAGCCGCAACCTCTACCCGCAGGCCATGCGCACGAAGATCGATCGCGAGCACTGGCCCGACCTACCCACCCTGCGCCAGGCACTGCTGGAGAGCCGCTGCGATCCTCTGCCACTCGCCCTGCGCAGCCTGGAGTTCACCGCCTACGCCGCCACGGCCATGCTCATCCACGCGCTGATCGCCATCCCTGCCGTCTGCACCCGCGTGGTGACCGATATCGGCCTGGGCTACAGCTTCTTCCAGGTAATCAAGCCAGCCAAACGCAACGACCTGTACTGAGCACAAGGAAGACCGCCGATGAGCAACCTCAACAGCGTGGAACTCAAGACCCTAGTGCCCGCCAAGGACTTCGCCCGCTCCCAGGCCTTCTACCAGGCCCTGGGCTTCGGCATGCCCTGGCGCGACGACAACCTGGCCTATATGCGCCACGGTACCTGCAGCTTCCTGCTGCAGAACTTCTACGTACGCGAGCAGGCGGAAAACTTCGTCATGCACCTGCTGGTGGAAGATGTGGATGCCTGGCACCGCCACCTTAGCGAGTCGGGCCTGGCCGAACGCTTTGCCGTGCGCATGGGAGACCTGGTCGACCAACCCTGGGGGATGCGGGAGTTCGTACTGTTCGACCCGAGCGGGGTGCTCTGGCATATCGCGCAGAATATGTAGAGGCTGTCCGTTTCTCGATTTGTGCAGAGTTTGCCGAAAGTCTGTAATCGGCCAGAAGCGGCCGTCGGTCTAGGCAATTCTGCGCCTGTCCACAGGCTACAGCTGCCTACTGAAGGCCCCTTGGAATAGTTAATTGCAATCATGTCAGGCATGGCATGCTGTAGACTGCTCACCAATTTTAACCTCTCCTCCAGTAGCCCTATGAGCTGTGTATGAAAGTACAAGGATTGTCATGCTGATCAAATGCCCAGGCTGCTCTAAATCAAATGATCTAAATCTGTCTACTCAAGTTAATTGTGGGCACTGCAAAGAGCCGCTGACTGGACACACCTACGGAAAGATCAAGAAGTCGGTAGGAGCTGTAGTTGTGGCCTTTGGAGTTGGTGTAATCGGAACTAAAGAGTTGGTCGACCATAAGGGATATATGGATCGCTACTCCATAACGAATGAGTATGCGATTATCGATATGTGTCTTAGTTCATCGCAGCGACCTTTGGACAGCTACAAATACGCAGGTAAGAGGGATGACTGTATCTGCGCTTTAGGTGCGGTGCAGAAGACTTTCAAGGTCAAGGATTTCAACGAGAACACGGATAAATACCTGGCGGCCTTTGAGTCGGCAGCCAGGCAGTGCAAGCATACTAGGACGTCCTTGTCCTACTAACGCTGGATATTACCGTTTTGGAGCTGGCGGGTTGTTATCACGACCGCCGCCGGAGGGCATGCCATCATTTTTGCTCGGCCAACCAGCACCCTTGCTGCTTGCGGCCGATTGAGCGCGCGAGGCGAAAGAGGCTTTTGGAATCTGGCCTCCATTTAACCTTGCGGTAGCGGAGGCAATGCGCGAAGCGTCGGCTTGAGTCATTTTTTTGGACATTTTCATTTCCTTCCATCAGTGGTTTTAGGTGTCCCCGCTGGGACGACCCGAACATTAGCTAGGTGCATGGGGACAGATGGGGACAGAAACAGAGCTGTTACAGCGGGAAATCAAAAAGTTGATCAAGCAGCTGGGTTGGTCGCAAAAACGCTTCTCCCGTGAGCTTCTTGCGATGACTGATGAGGGTGACTGTGCGAATGAGAAAGAGGTGGGGCAATACGAGGAACGTGTGAAGAAGCACCTTTCAAGGTCTGCTACCAAACCAGACCTCTTGCAACGTTACCTTCACCAACTTCAGCAGCACGAAGCGTTCGCAAATTTGAAGGTACTTGTTCCCCACTCCGCTCCTGTTGAGGGTTTCAGCAGGGATTTTGTGGAGGGCATGCAGCTAATTTCGATCAGACTTGATGAGGAGCTGCTTAAGGGCGAGGTAGATGATAAAGGCTTCTAATGAACGCTTCGTGCCTGATACGACTGGCGCTGATCGGCCATGAGCGGTCATTAACGCTTGGCATAACGATATGCGCAGCAGGCAAAGCTAGCCGGAGCATGCCCGTTGATGGAGTAGCTAGACCTCGGCACTTTTGTTGTAACTGTTAGGCGCCTCGTAATGCGCTAAAAACTCATACAGGCTATCAACGAGCGCTTTGTCCTCAAATGCCTTTGCAACCACGGCTGAAACCATAAGACCGATGCTATGGGCTTCACGGCGAAGACCGCGTCTGCTCAGCAGTTAGGATTGCAACTGGCCCCCATCCTCCTGGAGTAAGCCAAGCACTGCGTCCATATCACAATACCTTGCCATGTATTCGAGCATTTCTATCGACCGAATCTCATGAGAGACGTAATTAATTAAAAAATACTGAGACTCAGTCCAGCCAGGATGTGGAACGGACTCTGCTAAGCGAACCTGATGCACAGTTCCACCGTACAACTTCAGCACCATGACAATCATTGTCATACCTCTAGGGTCCGGAGAGGCTGCGATCATTAGTGCATGGTGCGATGCAGGGGGAGTACCCAGCAACTGAACAATTCGCTGATTCTCCGTATGCGTCCACGGTAAATGCGGCTCGTCCGAAAGGATAGATTTTTTCACACTTTCAAATCCTGGGTGGCGCACGTAATCAGAACCTTTCAAATATGCAAGAAAATTTATGCCTATCTTTGCAATTGCTCTATCTGCCATCCCTAAATTCACAGAAGTCTCAACCTGAACCAGCGGCTGCTCAACCACAGATTCCGCCCACTCGCCAGGACTACTGTATTTCTTGAAGTAAGCCCTAATAAATTCCAGTGAAGGCAATAATGAGTCTTCTACAGATGTCTTATATGTCAGGGTATTGGACTTCGTGCGATAAAATCTATTCTCGATCTCTTTCCCCTGCTCTGCGAATTGCACCCATAGCCCCTTCTTCGGTGCTTTCCCTACCCTAATCGAAGGCCCTATTGCATAGCTTTCGCCTACTGCTCGTACTATCGAAACTTCAAATGAGGCTTCACCATCCCCTTTCACCTTCCTAATTAAATTAAATTCCTCGCTCTCAATCAGGCTGCGCAATTCGGCTAGGAAGCCCAGTAATGAATCACCATTACCGGCGGTTAGATTGGCCGTTTTTCCAGCTATGTGGAGTTGCGGAAGGATAATAGATTTAAACCCACCTCCTATATACGCCTCTAAAAGACGACCATCCTCTCCAACAATATAAGTTGCGTTCGTCGTTAACGTTGGCTCTTTAGTCTGCCTCCCTCGATTTCGGCCTGACGGCTGCATTCCAATCCTGGCCAAAGCCGTTGGAGATTTCTGCATCAACTCCGTCTCTAGCTTTGAGAAAAGCGTGTTGCAAACGGCACAGACTGTTTTTTCAAGAATATATCTCGAATCATCACCGCCAAGCCCTGCGGGGAAGACATGCTCCCCATTGAACTCCCTTTCATGATCGCAATATATGCACTTCACAACTTCCCCCAGAAAATACTCAAAGGGCGCCGAAGCGCCCTTGATATTTATGCAGTTGAAAACTCCTTTAATTGATCGTTCCCACGTTCTGCGTGGGAACGATCAGACCTGACTCAGATTCTCTCATACGCATTTGAAGTCCGCTTTTGGCCGAAAGCAGTCCCCCAAAAATTCAAAACTGTTCAAGCAACGCCTTATCACCTACCCGCGCCGTACACAGTTCAAATACCGCGCGGCGCATGCTATGCCATCAGCGCCACCACCCAATCGATAAACACCCGCAGCTTGGCGCTGACGTGCCGATTGGGTGGGTAGGCCAGGTAGAGCGGCATGGGGTCCAGCTGCCAGTCCTTGAACAGCGGCACCAGCGCGCCGCTGGCACGATGGGGTTTGGCCATGTATTCCGGCAGCCAGAGGATGCCCAGCCCCGCGAGGCCGGCAGCGAGGTAGGCGTTGCCGTCATCCACCGCCAGCGCCGGGCGGCCCAGCAGGCCGATGCGTTCCTCGCCGCGCTGCATGACGCCGGCAAAAGCCTTGCGACTGCGCGCACCGAGGAAGCTGACGATAGCGTGCTCCGCCAGCTCGCTCGGGTGTGCAGGGGTTCCGGTGCGCGCCAGGTAGTCGGGCGATGCGTACACGCCTATCTGCAGATCACCCAGGTGCCTGGCCATCAATGACTGATCGGTGATTGTGCCGCCGCGTACCACGCAGTCCACGTTGTCGCCGATCAGGTCGACATAGCGGTCGCTGACACCCAGATCGAGCTGGATTTCGGGGTAGCGCTGGTGAAATGCAGGCAGCGCCGGGATTAGGATCATGCTGGCAAATGGGCTGGGCACGTCCACCCGCAGCCTGCCCCTGGGCACGGCCGAAGCGGCGGACAGGCTGGTTTCGGCATCGTCCATATCGGCCAGCAGGCGGATCACCCGCTCGTAATAGGCGGCGCCGTCGGCGGTGACATTGACTTTGCGCGTGGTGCGGTTGAGCAGGCGCACACGCAGTCGCGCCTCCAGTTGCTGCACCAGCTGGGTGACGCTGGTCTTGCTCATGTGCAGGGTGTCGGCGGCCTTGGTGAAGCTGCCGGTTTCCACCACGCGGGCGAATGCCTGCATCGCATCGAAACGATCCATCGCGCCTCCGGACTGATCGGGATTGTTTGGATTCTACAAACAGTGCTGAACAGTGTTGCTCGTTTATCGCCACCCACCGGCTTTTTACAGTGACTCCATCGTAAACAACCGGCCGCAATGGCCACGATGGAGCATGCAATGACCCGTAAACGTGATGTGGTATTCCCACCCAACCGCCATGCGCTGTACGAGCTGCATCGGTACTCGCCGGCGATTCGCTCCAACGGCTTTCTGTTCGTGTCCGGCCAGGTTTGCAGCCGCAAGGATGGTTCGCCCGAGCCGGACCTGAGCGCGCAAGTACGCCTTACCTTTGCCAATCTCAATACGATCCTGGCCGAGGCAGGCTGCAGTTTCGATGATGTGGTCGACACGACCATCTTCATGGTCAACCCGGACTCGAAATTCGAGACCATCTGGGAAGTAGCCGCCGAGTACTGGGGCGAAGCGCCATACCCGACGGTGACCGCTATCGGCGTGACCTGGCTGTCTGGCTTCGACTTCGAGATCAAGGTGATCGCCCGGCTGCCGCAATAGCCCGGGGCCTCTGGGCCGATGACTGACGCGGCGCACAGATCAGCGCAGGGCTATGCCGGTGGCTAGGCTTTGTCCCGCTGAGTGTTGTCGCTGTAACACTGCTTTTGTGGGAGCGGCTTTAGCCGCGAAAAACCTAGGCAACTTCTCTTCGCGGCTAAAGCCGCTCCCACATGCAGCAAAAAGTAACGGGCAGGCCTATTCGGGCTGCGGGCCGATGGGGAAGAACTGGCCGCCGCTCCACACGCCGAGCCAGAGCTGGCCGTCGATCTCCCGCTCCACCGCCATGTCGACCAGTTGGTAGAACACATTGCGGTGCACCAGCGCCTCCAGGTTGCTGCGCACATGCAGGTAGGGCGACGGCTCCTGGGTCTCGGGATCGAGCTCCACGCGCAGTGGATGCTCGGTGCCGGCCTCGACTTCATCCTCGACATTGGTGGTGAAGCGCAGCACCTGCGCCTCGCCCTCGCCGCTCACCTGCAGGCTCACGGCCACGAAGGGCGCGTCGTCGACGATGATGCCGACCTTCTCCACCGGGGTGATGAGGAAATACTTGTCGTCGTCGCGGCGGATGATGGTGGAGAACAGCTTGACCATCGGCTTGCGCCCGATCGGCGTGCCCAGGTAATACCAGGTGCCATCGCGGGCGATGCGCATGTCGATGTCGCCGCAGAAGTCGGGGTTCCACAGATGCACCGGAGGCAGGCCCTTGCCTTCGCTCTTGGGAATCTGTGCCAACAGGCCGCCGGCCTTGTCTGCATCGCTCATCGTTTTCTCCTTTTTGCCCGGCGCCTAGCGCTCGCTCACCCCGAGCAGGGTACGGGCATATTGCTCGAAGGGCGCGCGCAGCTGGTCGGCGGGCTGGTTGTCATACAGTGTCAGAAAGCCGCCACGATTGCGGATGCGTGCAGTATCCACCAGGTAGCGGGTGCTGATCTCGATCAGCATCAGCTGGACTACCCCGGTATCAACGCCAAGCCGATCCAGGGCCTCCTCGTCCTCCCACTCCTCCACCGTACCGATACGGTCGTCGGCGCCGGCAAAGCGCGTGTACAGCAGGTAGTGGGCGCCGGCCTCCCGAGCCGCGCTCATGGCCTGATCCAGCCCGAGCGGGTGCGGCGAACGGCGCACCAGGGGGAAATACTCGACGAAGGCCTTGAACGCCTCGTCCGCCACCACGTTGGGGCGTGGCTTGGCGCCGCCGGGCGGGGTGTAGTGGGCCTGGGCGATGAATACGAAGGAGTCGGCCTGCAAACGCCAGGAGGCGGAGCGGCGCGTCTCGCTGTGGTCCAGCACACCGACGTCCCGCAGTTGGTATTCGGCGCCGGCGGCCAGGTCGCTGGTCTTCATGCAGCCACCGAGTGCGCCCAGCACCAGCAGCAGAATCAAGCTACGCATTGCAGTTCCTCCCGTGCCGGTGACGGAAAACCGGCGGATGGGTAGTCATAGCAGCTTCCGCGCCAACCCTGGAGACGGTCAAAGACCGCGCTGCCACTCCTGGCGCAGCTGCGCGCTTTGCGGGCGCTCGATGGCCTGGCGCACCTGGGCCAGCAGGCGCGCTTTGTCCGCGCCCAGGTTGCCCTTGAGCACCAGGTAGTTGGAGGCATGGTCGCTGCGGAACACCGTGTCTTTAAGCTCCAGCCCCTGCAGCAGGCGCTCCACTTCCAGGAACAGGGATTGCTGGTCGAGTGGCTGGAAGCCCTCGAACCCTTCGCGAAGGCGTGCCTCACCCTGAGGGAAACTGACCACCAGGGTGGACAGGAACTCCGGCTGCGCGGCGTTCATTAGCCGCGCCGAGTTGTCCGCATGCTGCTCGCTCAGGGCGGTGCCGCCGAGGCCGTTGAGGATCATCACCGAGCGACTGATCCCCGCCTCGCCAAGTTTTTCCAGGGCACTGAGGCTGGACTCGTAGGTCTCGCCCTTGTTGACCCGCGCCAGCACCTCGTCATCGCCGGACTCGCAACCGACATAGGCCATGCGCAGGCCGGCGTCAGCCAGTTCCTGGAGCTCGGCCACCGACTTCTTGCGCAGGTTGCGCGGCAGGCAGTAGCTGGAGACCCGTTGCACCTCCGGCAGGTGTTCGCGGATGGCCTGGAGAATGTTCAGCAGGCGCCGCGTCGGCAGCACCAGGGCGTCGCCATCGGCGAGGAACACCCGCTGCACGATCAGCCGCTCGCCGGCGCGGCGGATTTCCTCCAGTACCTGCGCCTCGTCACGAGCGCGAAACTTCTTCTGCGGCTGGGTGTACATCTCGCAGAACGTACAGTGGTTCCAGGAGCAGCCGTTGGTCACCGGCAGGATCAGCGAGTGGGCTTCGCTCGGTGGTCGGAATACCGGCTCGATATAGGCAATAGGGAATTCGGCAGACATGGATTCGTGCTGGCTTCGGGGCGGCGTATCAGCCGCCGATGATTTTCATGATGGTGACGCCGCCGGCGAAGGCCAGATCCTGCTTGTCCGCCAGGGCGCGTACCAGCAGGCGTTGCAGGGCCGGCAGCGCCTGATGGCGAGGCTTGTCGAGCAGGTCACCGACATAGTGACGGTTACTCGACGACAGGCAGCCATGCAGCCAGCCCGTGGAGGACATGCGCAGGCGCGAACAGGTGCGGCAGAAGGGCACGCTCTCGTTGGCGATCACGCCGAAGAAGCCGTGCCCGGGAATCTCGTAACGCAGCGCAGTGGCATCTACCGGGGCTGCCGCCTGCACGTATTCGTAGCGGCTGGCGACCGCTTCCAGCAGCTCTGGCATGCCGTAGAACTGCTGCTGGAAACTCGCGCCATCGCGCGCCAGGTGGCCCATGCGCATCAGTTCGATGAAGCGCAGCTCGTAGCCACGCTCCAGACAGTAGTCGAGCATCGGCAGCACCTGCTCATGGTTCTGCCCACGCAGCGGCACCATGTTGATCTTGATCTTCAAGCCGGCCGCCCGCGCCTCTTCCAGGCCCTGCAACACGGTCGGCAGATCGCCGCCACGGGCAATGCGGCGGAAGGCTTCGGGGTCAAGGGTGTCGAGGGACACATTGATGCGCTGCAGCCCGCATTCGAGCAGCAGCGGCAGTTTGCGCGAGAGCAGTTGGCCGTTGCTGGTCAGGCTGATGTCAGCCAGGCCCAACTGGGATACTTCGCGCAGGAAATGATCGAGCTTGGGGCTGACCAGCGGTTCGCCGCCGGTGATGCGCAGGCGTTCGATGCCGGCGGCTTCGATCAGGTAGGCCACGCCACGCACCATGGCCGCGGCGGACAACTCGTCCTGCGCCGCCACCAGGCGCTTGCCGTCCGGTACGCAGTACGTGCAGGCGTAGTTGCAGGCAGCGGTCAGGCTGACACGCAGGTTGCGAAAGCGTCTGCCCTGACGGTCAACGATCATGAAGCGACTCCGAAGCGACTATTCCCGGAGTATATGCCCGCCGCCGCTGCCACCATGTGCTTCATTGGCGGGCTGAATACCATCTCAGGCGCCTGGCGCCTCACCATCGCGCTTGCGCTTGTTGCCCATGCGCACGCCAATGTCCATGAGGAACTGGAAGAAGCCGTCCTGATCCTCCAGCACACTGCTCCAGAACGGCGAGTGGTACAGGGCCACGGCCCCGTGCACCAGTGCCCAGGCGGCGCAGTAGTGGAAATACGGCGGCACGTTCTCCAGCTTGCCCTCTTCGATGCGGCCCTTGATCAGCAGGGTCAGACGTTCGAAGTTGGAGGCGCGGATCTTGTGCAGCTGCTCGATCATCTCCGGCACCTGATTGCCCTTGACCACCTTCTCTTCCAGGCGGTCGAACAGACGATAGCGCTGCGGATCACGCATGCGAAACTCGAAGTAGGCGCGCGACAGCGCTTCCTTGTCGCGGGCCACGTCTTCGGAGTGGAACAACGAGTTGAGGTCGCGCTCGTAGTCCAGCATCAGGCGCAGGTAGACCTCGGCCTTGGACTTGAAGTGCTTGTAGATGGTGCCTTTGCCGATTCCGACTGCGTCGGCGATCATCTCGACAGTAACGCTGTCTTCACCCTGTTCAAGGAAGAGCTTGAGCGCGGTATCGAGAATTTCCTGTTCACGACGGCGGAATTCACGGACTTTGCGAGGTTCTTTGTTCATAAAGTGACTACAGGATGAAAAATCGAGGGGCGATATTATGCCTATTCAGTCCGGAAATGCACGGATCATCGACCCAATGATCACAATAAGCGACGAATTCCCTCTAGAGTCGGATATCTGCTACCTCAACCACGCGGCAGTGGCGCCCTGGCCTCGCCGGGCCAGCGAAGCCGTGGCGGCCTTCGCCCGGGAAAACTCGACGCTCGGCGCCCGCGATTACCCGCAGTGGCTGCAGGTCGAACGGCGTTTGCGCGAGCGCCTCGCGCGCCTGCTCAACGCCCCCACCACGGCAGATATCGCCCTGGTCAAGAACACCTCGGAAGCCCTGTCCTTCGTCGCCTTCGGCCTGCACTGGCGTGCCGGCGACCAGGTCGTCATCAGCGACGAGGAGTTCCCTTCCAACCGTGTCGTCTGGGAAGCCCTGCAACCTCAGGGTGTCGAGGTCATTCAGGTCAGCCTCGCCGGCGCCGACCCGGAAGGCGCGCTGCTGGCGGCCTGCGGCCCGCGCACCCGCTTGCTGGCGATCAGCGCCGTGCAGTACGCCAGCGGCCTGCGTCTGGATCTGGTGCGCCTCGGTGCCGGCTGCCAGCAGCGCGGCGTGCTGCTGTGCGTCGACGCCATCCAGCAGCTTGGCGCCCTGCCCTTCGACGCCCAGGCCTGCAACTGCGCGTTCGCCATGGCCGACGGGCACAAATGGATGCTCGGCCCGGAAGGCCTCGGGGTGTTCTATTGCCGCAGCGATCTGCGCGAGCAACTGGCCCTGCACGAATACGGCTGGCACATGCTGGAACACGCGGGCGACTACGACCGCACGCAATGGCAACCCGCACGCAGCGCCCGCCGCTTTGAGTGCGGCAGCCCGAACATGCTCGGAGCCATGGCGCTCGAAGCCAGCCTGACGCTGCTTGAAGAAGTCGGCATGGCGCAAGTCGCGACCCGGATTGAGGAACGCATGCTGCAGTTGCAGGAAGGCCTGCAGCGATTCGCCGGAATGCAGCTGCACAGCCCGCTGAACCCAGCACGCCGGGCCGGCATTATCACCTTCAGCCTGGCGGGCTGGGATAACCAGCGCCTGTTCACTCAACTCAGGGAGCGCCAGGTGATCTGCGCACAGCGGGGCAAAGGTGTGCGCTTCTCCCCACATTTCTACACCGAACCTGCAGTGATCGAGCAAACCCTGGCCGTACTAGGCCAGTTGCAGCAAGGCTGAGTGCTCAGCAGGCGCCAGGGTATTCCAAATACGTTTAAGAAAGCGTCGCAACCAATCTGGACGATGGGGAATCCTGGCCAATACTTGAGATTACTGGTGCGCGGCATCTCCCCCCAAGTGCCCCGCCAGCCAAGGTACCGTGGACCGCGTACCTTGTTTTTACTCCTAATGGTCTTGACCCGGATTCATCCCCCAGAACCCGGGTTTTTTTTGCCCGCAGTTTGCCCTCAAATTGAGCATGCCGATGAAGGTAGCCGCTCGGTTGTTTGGCATGGTGTTACGGGTAGCCATCCACTGGTTTCCCGTGCCGCCATAGGCCTTAGAAACGCCCACCGTGCCCTTGAGACCCGAATCAGACTGCGAGGCAGAACCTAATCGACTCACCCAGGGCAGCCCGACTCCACTGACCGGCCTTCAGGCCTTTGTGACGAAGTTCTTTTTACGTCATAGCCGTAAGAAAAGGCTTACATGCAGAAAGTCGCTTTGGCCCTTTATCATCGACGCACAGCCACATAACTTACCGCCCGCACGGGACTTGGCTCAGCCCACGAGCCCAGATGAAAAAACCGGCATCCGTCTTAAGCAAGGAAGCTTCCGCGCTGGCGCGAAAATATCCCTGAAGTCATTTCCAAGGATGGAAATATGCACCCTCAAGCTTTGACGCTATCCGCAGTAATTATCCTAACTGCCAGTCTGACTGGCTGCCTCGACGAAAAACCCCCTGAACCAACAGCCGAGAACTGCTCTCCCGGAACATACGAGAAGCACTTGGCGGCGTTATCTAACGACTCCAGCAGGGACGAATTCACTGTCGCGTGCAAAGGTTATCTAAAGGCTCAAAAAATGACTGAATGGAAATTCAAAAAGAGCCCAGAAGATGCATATTGAAACATCCTTACCCCCAATTATTCGACACCTCGAAATTGATTCCGCCGCCTGACTCAGTACTCACACGCTTGATGCCGGCTCATGCACTCAACTCGGTAGTGGAAAGCATTCTGCAACGGCACTAAAGAACACCTAACACCCCTACCAGCGTTGCCATCAGCGACGGCGTACAGAAGAGAACAGCGAAACAACTATCGAAAACCAATCGATCGACCATTTCAAAGCAGTATTCGCCAAGGCTATTTCTATTTCAACTCTCCAACAGGCCTTCGGTAATGAACCGCCGATCAATAAACCTCATAAACAAAGAAAGGCCGATCATAACCAGCGTCACACAAGCGCCTTGCCAGACAATAAACGCAAGAAACTCACGATTTAAGCCACACCAACGCATTAAGTAGCGACGTATTAAACAAGGCAGAAACAATGAAAAAAATACTGATACTTACAATTAGCGCTTCACTAGCCATGCAACTCCTAACGGGATGCGCTGAAGAAGTTAAAGAACCGACTTGTTCCGACCTTAAGAGAAACAACAGCGAAATGCTGAAAAAACAGGAAGAGAAGTACCCGAACCTGATGCAAAGCCTGCGAGACAAATGCCCCAATCAAGTGCAGAGCGGTACTGGCGGCTTTAAGGCTAGCACCGCAACCAAAGGGCTGATCAGGTAGAAGACAGCCGACCGCCGCCTAGACAAGGACCTCTGACCATGAAGCGCATCATCAACGCCGCTGTTATCGCCACCATTTCCACCCTGCTGCTCAGTGGGTGCGGGGATTCAGACTCCCAGCAAAAGACCGAAAGTCAGGCCGAACACTCTAAGAAAATCTTGGATATGGGTGATGAGCCCGATCGCAGCAAAGACAAGGGGTTCTGATCATGAAACGCATCATCACCGCCGCCGTTATCGCCTCCATCTCCGCCCTGCTACTCAGCGGGTGCGGAGACTCTGAGGCCGAACAGAAGGCCAAGGAGCAGGAACAGCGATCTAAGGACTTCTGGGATATGGGCGGTCCGACCGACCGCAGCAAAGACAAGGGATTCAAAC
>NZ_LSOF01000005.1:496802-497075 GCF_001592875.1 Pseudomonas sp. BMS12
GACTCCGAGGCCGAACAGAAAGCCAAGGAGCAGGAACAGCGATCTAAGGACTTCTGGGATATGGGCGGTCCGACCGACCGCAGCAAAGACAAGGGGTACTGACTATGAAACGCATCATCACTGCTGCCGTCATCGCCTCCGTCTCCGCCCTGCTACTCAGCGGGTGCGGAGACTCTGAGGCCGAACAGAAGGCCAAAGAGCAGGAACAGCGATCTAAGGACTTCTGGGATATGGGCGGTCCAACTGACCGCAGCAAGAGCAAGGGATTCAAAC
>NZ_LSOF01000005.1:497085-497152 GCF_001592875.1 Pseudomonas sp. BMS12
CCTTGCTCTTGCTGCGGTCAGTTGGACCGCCCATATCCCAGAAGTCCTTAGATCGCTGTTCCTGCTC
>NZ_LSOF01000005.1:497238-588058 GCF_001592875.1 Pseudomonas sp. BMS12
ACCTCAGAGGACGAAGAGAACGCTAATCAGCAGGCCGCCAGTGAAAACTTCTGGAACATCGCCCCGCCAGATGAAAGCAAAGACGAAGGGTTCAAACCTTGAGTCTTTCGGCCACTCAACAGGTGATTACAGGCTCATTAATGCCAGCGTGAGCTTATGGCACTATCAACACCAATTAAGCGAGACCACCATCCACGGACCAAGGCAGCCGGTCTCATCAGACTGCTTCAGGTAGATAGCTGAAAGACACTTACCGAGCTAACCCACTTCGGCACCCTTCGCCATATGCGGATCGATGCCTGGCCACTCTGATAGCGCTTTCGCCCCACGGATCGCTTTAGACGACCCGCGCCTGCGGAAACAGACGCTTGAAGTTGGCCGTAGTCTGCTCTGCCAGAGTCTCGAA
Organism: Pseudomonas sp. BMS12; assembly: GCF_001592875.1. Taxonomy (GTDB): domain Bacteria; phylum Pseudomonadota; class Gammaproteobacteria; order Pseudomonadales; family Pseudomonadaceae; genus Aquipseudomonas. Next base: position 497,645 of record NZ_LSOF01000005.1, read on the forward strand.
CGATTCGCCACGGACCATAGCCAGGAACTCGGCCACCTCGCGCACATACTGCGGCAGGTTGGGCTTGCCACGGTGCGGGATGGGCGCGAGATAAGGCGAATCGGTTTCCACCAGCAGTCGGTCGGCCGGCACCTTGCGCGCCACTTCGCGCAGGGCGTCGGCATTGCGGAAGGTGACGATGCCGGACAGCGAGATATAGAAACCGATATCCAGGGCCGCCTTGGCCATGTCCCAGTCTTCGGTGAAGCAGTGCAGCACCCCGGCCTGCGGCAGCGCCGCCTCACGCAGCAGTGCCAGGGTATCGGCACGCGCCTCACGGGTGTGCACGATCACCGGCTTGCCGGTGATCGTGGCCGCCTCCAGGTGCAGGCGGAAGGATTGCTGCTGCAACTCGGCCGCCTCGGGTTCGTAGTGGTAGTCCAGGCCGGTCTCGCCGATGGCTACTACATGGGGATGATTCAGTTCGCCGAGCAGCCAGTCCAGCGCCGGCGCCGTGCCCTGCTCCAGATCCAGCGGGTGCACCCCGACAGAGCAGTCGACATCGGTGTAGCGCTCGGCCAGCGCCTTGACCGCGCCGGCGTTATCGGCGCTGACGCCAATGCACAGGAAATGCTGCACGCCACGGGTTCGGGCAGCCTGCAGCGCCGCATCCAGGGAGCCGTCGTGGGCCGTCAGATCGAGGCGATCAAGGTGGCAGTGGGAATCAACCAGCATGGAATTTCTCTATCTCTGAAATGACGAAGCGCCCATTCCGGGCGCCTCTGCCTTGAAGCTTGTCCACGCGACTTACATGGTGTGGGTCGGGCGATCCGATTTGAGGGCGCCGGCCAGGTAGGTCTCGATCTTGTTGCGGGCGGTGTTGTCACCATCGTTGAACTGTACGCCGACACCCGCGGCGCGGTTGCCCTGGGCACCCTTGGGAGTGATCCAGACAACCTTGCCGGCGACCGGAATCTTCTCCGGCTCGTCCATCAGGTTGAGCAGCATGAACACCTCGTCGCCCAGCTTGTAGCTCTTGCTGGTGGGGATGAACAGACCGCCATTCCTGATGAAAGGCATATAGGCGGCGTACAGCACCGACTTGTCCTTGATGGTCAGGGACAGGATCCCGTTTCGCGGTCCGAGGTTAGGTGGCAAACTCATGCGGCTTTCCTGGCAATCATTCCAATCACCGATTCTAGCCCGGTCCGGGCAGGCTTGCCCACTGCACCAGCAGGGCTTCGAGAAGCAGTGCACCGTTGAGGTTGGCCTTGCCCAGGACTTTCTGCCGCTGCTGCAGCAACCAGTCCTGCATGGCCAGCAGTTTGGGCTGCGGCGTCTTGTCGGCCAGGTACTGCACGACCTTGCGCATATCGGCGAGGCCCAGCCCCTCCTCATCGCGGCTCAGTTGGTAGCGCAACATCAGCTGGGCCCAATCGCAGAACCAGTCGAACAGCATGGTCATCGGCAGTGCTTTCCAGGCCTCGGCCAGCTGGCTGGGGCTGGCCTGCTGCTTGAGCAGCTTCTTCACCCCCTCGACCACCAGAGCGCGCTGCTCCAGCACACCCTGACCATGCAGGCGGCGCGCGGCCAAGGGAGAACCGCCAGCCAGGGTCAGCAGCTCGCGACGCTGCTCCTCACCACACTCGGGCAGCGCCTGGGTCAACCAGGCCAGGCTGGCGGCCTCGCTCGGCAGCGGACAGGCCTGCTGCACGCAACGGCTCTTCACGGTCGGCAGCAAGCGGCTGGGTTGATGACTGACCAGCAGCAGCACGGTATTGCCTGCGGGCTCTTCCAGGCTTTTCAGCAGGGCGTTGGCGGCATTGATGTTCATCGCCTCCACCGGTTCCAGCAGCACGACCTTGCGTCCACCGAGCTGGGCGGTCTGTACGACGAAGCTGACCAACTCACGCACCTGATCGACGCGAATGGCCTTGCCTTCCTCCTCCGGCTCCAGCACAAAGGTGTCCGGATGAGTCCCTGCCGCCCGCAAATGGCAGCCCTTGCACTGTCCGCAAGCCCCTAGGGGCGTCGGGCTCTGGCAGAGCAAAAAAGCCATCAGGCGTTCGGCCAGATCGCGCTTGCCGATGCCGGCAGGGCCGTGCAGCAGGTAGGCATGAGCATGCTGGGGACGACTGGCGAACTGCTGCCAGAGCGACTCCTGCCAGGGATAGGCCTCAGCCACGGCAACGCTCCAGAATTTCCGGCAGTAGGCTATCGATCTCGCGCTGAACCTGCTCCAGCGTCTGTGCGGCGTCCAGCACGCGGTAGCGCTCCGGGGCTGCGTTGGCGCGCTGCAGGTAGGTCTGTCGAACCGCCTCGAAGAAGCCCTGCCCTTCCTGCTCGAAGCGATCCAGGCGCCCGCGGGCAGCGGCACGCGCCAGGCCGACTTGCACCGGCAGGTCGAACACCAGAGTAATATCGGGCCGCAGCGCCCCTTGAACGAAGCGTTCCAGCTCGGCGATGCGCGCCTCGCTCAGGCCACGACCGCCGCCCTGATAGGCATAGGTGGCATCGGTGAAACGATCACACAGGACCACAGCACCGCGCGCCAATGCCGGGCGGATGACTTCGGCCAGGTGCTGGGCACGCGCGGCGAATACCAGCAGCAGCTCGGTATCGCTACTCATCGCCTCGTCGCTGGGGGTGAGCAGCAACTCTCGAATACGCTCGGCCAGCGGCGTACCGCCCGGCTCGCGACTGAGCAGCACCTCGATACCACGCTCACGCAGACGCTCGGCGAGGTACTCGCGATTGGTGCTCTTGCCTGCCCCTTCCGGGCCTTCCAGGGTGATGAACAGACCGTTCACAGGGTTTCCTTATCTGGGCGCGGGACTGGAGCGATAGCCGGCGCGGCGCTTGAGCTGATACTCGCGCACCGCACGGTTGTGCTGCACCAGGGTTTCCGAGAATACATGGCTGCCGTCGCCACGGGCGACGAAGTACAGGCTGCGCCCCGCCACCGGGTGCAGGGCCGCGTGGATCGCCTCGCGACCGGCCAGGGCAATGGGGGTCGGCGGCATGCCGTCGATCACGTAGGTGTTGTACGGCGTCGGCATCTGCAAGTGAGACCGGGTCAGATTGCCCTTGTAGCGCTCGCCCAGGCCGAAGATCACGGTCGGGTCGGTCTGCAGGCGCATGCCAATGGCCAGGCGCCGGACAAAGACACCGGCAATCTGTCCGCGCTCCTCGGCCACGCCGGTTTCCTTCTCCACCATCGAGGCCATGATCAAGGCATCGTATGGCTTGCGGTACGGCAGGCCCGAGGCGCGTTTGTCCCACTCCTCGGCCAGAACCTGATCCAGACGCGTGCTGGCTTGTCTGAGCAGGTCAAGATCACTCATCCCTCGAACATAGCGATAGGTATCGGGGAAGAAGCGACCCTCCGGACTGACACCTGGCAGGCCCAGCTTCTCCATCAGCGCCTTGTCATTCAGCGCGGCGAGACTCTGCGTGAGAGCCTCCTGGCGCGCCAGCGCGGCGCGCACCTGGCGGAAATTCCAGCCCTCCACCAGGGTCAGGCTGTACTGCACGACTTCACCGCGCTGCCATAGACCGAGCAGATCGCGTGCGCGCTGCTCGGGCGTCAGCCGGTATTCACCGCTGTGTAGGGCCTGATGGGGCAGGTTGAAGCGCCAATAGAGGCGGAGCCAGAAAGCACCTTTCACTACGCCCTCGGCCTGCAGGCGATTGAGCAGGCCGCCCGGGGTATCACCAGGCACGACTTCCAGCAGGCGCTCGGCTTCCAGTTGCAAAGGTTGCTCGAGTGCGCGCTGCAGCTGCCAACCCGCCACTACCAGCGCCAACAGAATGGCCAGCAGGCCGGCAACCAGCAGCTGCATTAACTTGCGAATCACGAATCAGGAATCCAGAAGACTGCGGACAAGGCCCTGCAGTTTACGGGTGAGCGGGCCAACCGGCCAGACGCTTGCGGACAGTTGCCGCACCGGCCAGATGCCATAGAGGCTGTTGCACAGAAAGACTTCGTCGGCGGCGAGCAACTCGTCGTAGTCGATATCGCTCACCCGCTGCTCAATTCCCTGCGTCTCAGCCAGCGCCAGCACTTCGGCACGCATTACGCCAGCGACCCCGCAACGCGACAGATCCGGCGTCAGCAAAACACCTTCACGCACCAGAAACAGGTTGCTGAACACGCCTTCGATCACGCGCCCGGAAATATCGCGCAGCAAACCTTCGGCAAAGGCCGCATCCTGCCATTCGCCACGCGCCAGCACCTGTTCCAAGCGATTGAGATGCTTGAGCCCGGCCAGCAGCGGCTGCTCGGCCAGGCGCGTGGCGCAGGGAAACAGGCACACGCCTTGCTCGGCATTCACAGTGGGATAGCTCGGCGCCGGGCTGCCCAGCAGGATACGCCGTGCACTGGCCGGCTGCGGCGGCGCATAGCCGCGCAGGCCATCGCCACGGGTAACGATCAGCTTGGCCACGCCCTCGCCCAGCTCAGTACAGAAGGCCGACAGCTCGGCCTCCAGCGCAACCAGGTCGAGATTGATGGACAGCCGGCGCAACCCCTCACCCAGGCGAGCCAGATGACGCGGCAGCAGAACCGCGCGACCGCCGCGTACGGCGATGGTCTCGAACAGGCCATCGCCATAGGCCAGGCCGCGGTCGCTCAGTGGCAGCTCCGCGGCCGGGAGGCCGTCGACCCAGCTCAGCATCAGCCGTTGAAGCGACGGAACACCAGCGAACCGTTGGTGCCGCCGAAGCCGAAGGAGTTGGACAGCACCGCGTCGATCGCCAAAGGCTTGGCCTGATTCGCGACGAAGTCGAGGTCGCAACCCTCGTCCGGCTCATCCAGGTTGATGGTCGGCGGCGCCACCTGATCGCGCAGGGCCAGCACGCTGAAGATCGCCTCCACCGCACCCGCAGCACCCAGCAGGTGACCCGTCATGGACTTGGTCGAACTGACAGACAGCTTGTAAGCATGTTCGCCGAACACCGACTTCACGGCGCAGGCTTCGGCCTTGTCGCCCGCGGAAGTTGAGGTGCCGTGGGCGTTGATGTACTGCACCTGCTCGGCATTGAGGCCGGCATCCCGCAGGGCATTGGCCATGCAGCGGGCCGCGCCGGCACCGTCCTCGGGCGGCGACGTCATGTGATAGGCATCGCCACTCATGCCGAAACCGACCAGCTCGGCATAGATGGTCGCGCCCCGCGCCTTGGCGTGTTCCAGCTCCTCCAGCACCAATGCACCGGCACCGTCGGACAGCACGAAACCATCGCGATCCTTGTCCCACGGGCGGCTGGCCTTGGCCGGCTCATCATTGCGGGTGGACAGCGCACGGGCAGCACCGAAGCCGCCCATACCCAGGCCACAGGTCGCCATTTCGGCGCCACCGGCGACCATCACGTCCGCCTCGCCGTAGGCGATATTGCGCGCGGCCATGCCAATGCAATGGGTACCGGTGGTGCAGGCGGTAGCGATGGCGTAGTTCGGCCCCTGCAGACCCAGATGGATCGACAAGAAGCCGGAAATCATGTTGATGATCGAGCCAGGCACGAAGAACGGCGAAATACGCCGCGGCCCTTGCTCGAACAGGGATTTGCAGTTGGTCTCGATATTGGTCAGACCGCCGATACCGGAACCCATGGCCACACCAATGCGCTCGCGATTGGCGTCGGTAATCTCCAGACCGGAGTCACGCATCGCCTGGAAGCTGGCGGCCAAGCCGTACTGGATGAACAGATCGATCTTGCGGGCTTCTTTAGCCGACAGATAATCCTCGACATTGAACCCTTTCACCGACCCGCCGAAACGCGTGCCAAAGGCAGAAAGATCCATATGTTCGATCAGGCCGATACCACTACGGCCCGCCAGAATGCCCTGCCAGCTGCTGGCCACATCAGTACCCAGCGGCGACAGCATGCCCATACCGGTAACCACGACGCGTCTACGCGACACTGCACAACCCTCTTTCTTGTTGAACCAGGCCCAACAAAGAAAAACCGCACGCCTTTTCGGGCAGTGCGGCTTTTCCTGGGCCGAAAACCGGCGATTACTAGCGCTTAAGCGTGCGCGGTAACGTAATCGATGGCTTCCTGAACGGTGGTGATTTTCTCAGCCTGCTCGTCCGGGATCTCGGTCTCGAATTCCTCTTCCAGAGCCATTACCAGCTCAACGGTGTCAAGGGAGTCGGCACCGAGGTCTTCAACGAAGGAGGCGCTGTTGGTCACTTCGTCTTCTTTCACGCCCAGTTGCTCGGCGACGATTTTCTTGACGCGTTCTTCGATGGTGCTCATGTCTTGTTTTCACTCCTATGGAAAAAGATCCGTGCAGCTGGGCTGCAGTGTATAGAAAGGGTTTTCTAACTTTCAAGCTGAATGCCAGGCCCCTCGAACTGTTGCCTGCCGCCGGTTGCACTTTTGTAACGGACTTTAGACGGCTTTTATGACAGTTTCCTGCAGAGCCGAGTCACATTCAGCTCATATACATGCCGCCATTCACCGGCACCGTGGCGCCAGTAACGTAGGCAGCGCCCTCGGAAGCCAGGAAACCAACCACCTTGGCGATCTCCTCCGCCTGCCCCAGGCGCCCCAGCGGAATCTGGGTCAACAGCGCCTCGCGCTGCGCTTCCGGCAGTTCGCGGGTCATGTCGGTATCGATGAAACCGGGAGCGACCGAGTTGACGGTGATAGCACGAGAGCCGACTTCGCGCGCCAGAGCACGACTGAAACCCTCAAGCCCCGCCTTGGCTGCCGCATAGTTGACCTGCCCGGCATTACCCATGGCACCGACCACCGAACCGATGTTGACGATACGCCCGCAGCGAGCCTTGGTCATACCACGCAGCACTGCCTTGGACAGACGGAACAGACTGTTGAGGTTGGTGTTGATAACATCGAACCACTCCTCGTCCTTCATGCGCAGCATAAGATTGTCGCGGGTGATGCCGGCGTTGTTGACCAGAATGGTCACCGCGCCGAAGTCCTTCTGGATCTGCTCCAGCACAGCACTCACCGACTCATCGCTGGCCACGTCCAGCATCAGGCCGGCACCCTGGATACCCTCAGCTTTCAGGGTCTCGCCAATGCGGGCAGCACCCGCCTCGCTGGTAGCAGTGCCGATTACGACTGCGCCCTGACGACCCAGCTCGAACGCGATGGCCTGACCGATACCACGGCTAGCACCAGTAACCAGTGCGACCTTACCTTGTAGACTCATGATTCTCTCCTTGTGGCTCAGGCCAGCGCCGCGCGCACGGCAGCGAAGGCATCCGGGGTTTCCAGATTGTGAGTATTGATACCTTTGACGCAGCGCTTGTTGAGGCCTGCAAGCACTTTGCCCGGGCCGCACTCGACCAGCTCGGTGACACCCTGAGCCGCCAGGAAGACGACTGACTCAACCCAGCGTACGGGACTGTACAGTTGAGCCAGCAGATCCTGTTTGAGGCGATCCAGGTCCGCCGGAACGGCAGCACTGACGTTCTGCACCAGAGCAATCTGCGGGGCCTGCCAGGCCAGATCATTGATCGCCCCGGCAAATTTTTCCGCCGCTGGGCGCATCAACGCGCAATGCGACGGCACACTGACCGGCAGCGGCATGGCGCGCTTGGCACCACGCGCCTTGCAGGCCTCGATGGCACGCTCGACGGCCGCGGCGGCGCCAGCAATGACGACCTGACCTGGCGCGTTGAAATTGACAGCACTGACCACTTCACCATTGGCCACTTCAGCGCAGGCCGCCAGTACATCGGCATCTTCCAGGCCAAGAATCGCGGCCATACCACCCTGCCCTGCCGGCACAGCCTGCTGCATCAGCTGGCCGCGCAGCTCTACGAGCTTGATGGCATCGCGAAATTCGATAGCACCAGAAGCCACCAGCGCCGAATACTCGCCCAGGCTGTGGCCTGCAACAAACGCCGGACGCACGCCATCTTGAGCCAGCCACAGACGCCACAGGGCGATGGATGCAGCCAAAATGGCAGGCTGGGTCTTGTCGGTTTCATTGAGGCGCTCTTCCGGACCTGACTGAGTCAGCGCCCAGAGATCGTAACCAAGCGCGTCGGAAGCCTCACCAAAAGTGTCGCGTACCAGCGACTGCTGAGCACCGAGTTCGGCGAGCATGCCGAGCGATTGCGAACCTTGGCCAGGGAAAACGAAGGCGAGAGAGGCTGACATCAAACGTACCCTTTTATGATCGTGGGTCGAAGAGAACGGAACGACATGGCCGAACCGGCAATTGCAGATTGGATGAAGCACTCGCGGCAGCGGTCACACCCGCGGACGATTCAAGACCGACAACCCCCCTGAGTTCCAAGCGCAGAACGGCTGGACGAAGTAGTTGCCACTCAGAGAAGCAGGTCTTCCAGACGCCCGTACAAGCGCTGCGGAAGATTTTCACGCACCTCGATTACAGCCCGACGAATAGCGCTCTGGAAACCTTCAACACTGGCCCCACCATGGCTCTTCACCACAATACCCTGCAAGCCAAGAAAGCTGGCGCCATTATGCTGCGCCGGCGCCAGCTCACCCTGCAGGCGCTTGAGCAAGGGCATCGCCACCGCACCAGCCATGCGCGATACCAGACTTTCGTTGAACAGTGCCTCGATGCGCGCGGAAATCATCGATACCAGCCCCTCACTGGACTTGAGCAGGATGTTACCGACGAAACCGTCACACACCACCACATCCGCCTCACCGCGATACAGACCATCGCCCTCGACAAAACCAACGTAGTTGAGCCCTGCAGCCTGCTGCAGGAGGCTCGACGCCAATTTCACCTGCTGATTGCCCTTGATGCTTTCGGTGCCGACATTGAGCAATGCGATCCGCGGCTGATGAATGCCCTGCGCCTCGGCCACCACCGAGCCCATCACCGCAAACTGATAGAGCTGATCCGCACTGCAATCGACATTGGCGCCCAGATCGAGCAGATGACAGAAGCCCGTGGCCGTCGGCACTGCGGTGACCATCGCCGGCCGATCGATGCCGGGCAGAGGCTTGAGCACATAGAGGGACAGCGCCATCAGCGCACCGGTATTGCCCGCACTGACAGCCGCCTGAGCGCGACCACTGCGAACAAGTTCAAGCATGACGCGCATGGACGCATCTGGCTTGCCCCGCAAGGCATGCGTGGGGCGCTCATCCATACCGATCACTTCAGTGGCGTGCTCGACACGCAGGCGCGCGCGATCGACACCAGGGTGGCGAGAGATCAGTTCTTCAAGGACAGGAGCTTGGCCGACAAGGACCAGGTGTAACGAGGGGAATTCAACCAGACTGGCGACGCAGGCTGGAACAATGCAGTGGGGACCGAAGTCCCCACCCATTGCATCGATCGCGATCAGTGGAGCAGACAAGGATTACTCGTCGGCGCCCTTGTCGATCACTTTACGGCCACGGTAGAAACCTTCCGGGGACACGTGATGACGCAGGTGAACTTCACCGGTGCTCTTCTCGACGGACAGGGCATTAGCCTCGAGCGCGTCGTGGGAACGGCGCATGTCGCGGGCAGAGCGGGATTTTTTGTTCTGCTGAACAGCCATAACTCAATAACTCCTAAACGTTTGGGTCACGCTTTAACTGCGCCAAAACACTGAACGGGTTGGACCGCGGTACCTCGTCCTCGCTCGGCTCGGGCTCATTTGCACCGACCGGCTGCTGGCATTCCTCAGGGGCATGGGCCGGAACAATGGGCAGAGCGAGCAAAAGCTCATCTTCGACCAGCGCCATCAGATCCAGAGGATCCTCACCCACTTCCAGCACGTCATAGCCCTTGGGCAGCGACTGGGTATCCGCACCTTCCTTTACCACCGCGTAATGACACTCGCTGCGGATCGGCAGGGCGACCAGTTCCAGACAACGCTGGCAAACCATCTTGACCTCAACCTCGAGCTCGCTGTGAATAGTCACAGCACGACGCTCGCCACGTTCGAAGACCAGCTTCGCGTGAACCGAACCAGCCTTATCGGCCAGCGGGTCGCACAGACGCTCGAAACTGGCCAGCAGCATCTCCCCCTGGAGGGTGACACCGCGATCGGCGAGTTTACGCGGATCAACGTGAGGTGGAATCGGCCCATTCGACATAGGCGCGACATTCTAGGGATGCACCCTGCGACTGTCAAAGGAATTTCCACCCTGTCCGTCGGCAGCCGTGATCGTTAAAATCGCGCGCTCAGACAGGAGATTCCCATGCAACCTCTGGTGCTCGCCTCAAGCTCGCCTTACCGCCGCGAACTGCTGGCCCGCCTCCGGCACCCCTTCACCTGCGCAGCACCCGCCATCGACGAGACCCCACACGCCGGGGAAAGCGCCGAAGCCCTGGTCCGCCGCCTCGCCGAAGCCAAGGCCCGCGCACTGAGCAAGCAGCACCCGGCGCACCTGATCATAGGCTCGGATCAGGCAGCGATCCTCGGCAACCAGATTCTCGGCAAGCCCCACGACTTCAACCGCGCCCGCGACCAGCTATTGGCCGCAAGCGGCTCCAGCGTGACATTTATTACCGGCCTGGCCTTGCTCGACAGCAACAGCGGCCACTGCCAGGTGGACGCCATTCCCTTCACTGTGCACTTCCGCCAACTGAGTGAAGCGCAGGTCCGGCGCTACCTCGAAGCCGAGCAACCTTACGACTGTGCCGGCAGCTTCAAGGCCGAAGGCCTCGGCATCAGCCTGTTCCGTGCCACCGAAGGCGAAGACAATACCAGCCTGATCGGCCTACCCCTGATCCGCCTGGTGAGCATGCTCAGCAATGCCGGAGTCGCCATCCCCTGAGCACTCACGCCCTATAAATGAAAAAGCCCGGCACAAGACCGGGCTTTTTCATTCACAACAGATCAACGCAACGCAGGCCCCTGAAACCCCATCCACATGGCCAGACGCTCGGCCACGCTGGCCCCGAGCTTCTTGGTAAAGCGATCCAGAGGACTCTCCTCGCGGGTGTAATCGACGATCGTCTTGGCGCCAATCACCTCGCGCGCCACGTAGCTACTGCTGCCCAGCGCATCGACCAGCCCCAGCTGCAGCGCCTGCTCACCGGACCAGATCAATCCGGAAAACAACTCCGGATGACCATCCACCTTGAGCCGCTCGCCGCGCCCGCGCTTCACGCTATCGATGAACTGCTGGTGCGTGGTTTTCAGCACACCCTGCCAGAAGCGAGTCTCCTCCTCCTTGGGCGGCTGGAACGGATCGAGGAACGCCTTGTGCTCACCAGAGGTATAGACACGGCGATCCACGCCGACCTTCTCCATGACACCCACGAAACCGAAAGTCGCCGCCGTCACACCGATGGAACCTACCAGACTAGCCTTGTCGGCATAGATTTCGTCGGCCGCGCTGGCAATGTAGTAGGCGCCGGAAGCCCCCAGATCACTGATCACCGCATAGACCTTGGTGTCCGGATACTCGCCGCGCAGGCGCTTGATCTCGTCATAGATGTAGCCGGACTGCACCGGACTGCCGCCCGGACTGTTGATACGCAGGATGATGCCTTTGGTTTTCTCATCCTCGAATGCCGCGCGCAGACCACTGACGATATTGTCGGCACTGGCCTCCTCGTCCGCCATGATCATGCCGCGCACCTCGATCAGCGCCGTATGGCTTTCAGCCACGGAAGCCGACTTGCCCAGCTTCATCAGCGGACTGAACAGCGCAAGCGCACCAAACAGGTAAATGAACGCCAGCAACTTGAAGAAAATACCCCAGCGTCGCGCCCGACGCTGCTCGACCACGCCAGCCTGCAGGGTCTTCTCCAGCAACTTCCAGGCTTTATCATCGCCAGCCGACGCTTTCCATTCATCCGACATACGCACCCACCTCAACCGTTCCAACGGGAGCGCGCCCTTCCAGCCAGGCACGCAGTTCGCAAAATTCATTGATCGCCAAACGCGGCCGATGGGCAAGCAGACTCTCAAGCGGCTGCGCACCAAAGCCCACCGCAACCGAATCCACCGCCGCATTGCGCGCCATCAGCAGATCGAAGGAAGAATCGCCCACCATCAGCGCCCGCTCTGCCGGCACCGCACAGTGCGCCATGATCTCATGCAGCATACGCGGGTGCGGCTTGCTCGCCGTCTCGTCGGCACAACGAGTAACGTCGAAGAACTCGAGCCAGCCACGCCCCTCCAGCACTCGCTGCAAGCCGCGCCGAGTCTTGCCGGTAGCCACCGCCAACCTGTAACCCTGCTCGCGAAACGCGACCAACGACTCCTCGACACCCGGAAACAATGCCGACGGCTCACGCTCCAGCGCCAGATAGTGCTCACCATAGCCGTCACGAAGGCGTGCGATAAGCACCTCGTCGCTCAGGTCCGGGTAAAGCACCTGAATCGCTTCCGGCAACCCCAGACCAATGATGCCCTTGATCGCCTCATCGGTAAGCGGCGACAAACCGCAGGAGCCTGCAGCACGATGCATGGACTCGACGATCCGACCTATCGAGTCGACCAGCGTGCCGTCCCAATCGAAGATCAACAGCTGATAATCAGGCACCCATGCGCTCCAGAGTCTGCTCCCACATCGCATCGACGGGCGCCTGCAGCTCCAGGAACTGCCCATCAGGCAGCTCGATCTTCAGCGCGTACGCATGCAGGAATAGACGCTTACCCCCCAACTCACGCACCTCGCGACTGAATTCTTCATCGCCATACTTGCTGTCACCCGCGATGGAGTGCCCTGCATGCTTGGCATGCACGCGGATCTGGTGAGTACGCCCGGTGATGGGGCTGGCCTCGACCAAGGTGGCAAACTCACCGAAGCGGCGCAGCACGCGAAACTCGGTAAGCGCCTCCTTGCCCTCGGGGTTGACCTCGACCATCCGCTCGCCGGAGCGCAGATTGTTCTTCAGCAATGGCGCCGCCACCTTCTTCTTCGAGGTCGGCCAGCTACCACGCACCAGCGCCATGTAACGCTTGTCCACGCCATCGCCGCGCAGCGCCTCGTGCAGATGACGCAGCATGCTGCGCTTCTTGGCGATCATCAGCAGCCCCGAAGTATCGCGATCCAGACGATGCACCAACTCGATATCCTTGGCATCCGGACGCAGCTGGCGAAAAGCCTCGATCACGCCGTAATTGAGACCACTCCCCCCATGCACGGCGATACCGGCCGGCTTGTTCAGCACGATCAGCGCCTTGTCCTCATAGACAATAGCTGCCTCCAGGCGCTCCAGCAGGCTTGAGGCCAGCGGCGCAGGCTCGTCACGCTCGGCCAGACGCAGCGGCGGCACGCGCACGATGTCGCCAGCCTGCAGCTTGTATTCGGGCTTGATGCGCCCTTTATTCACCCGCACCTCGCCCTTGCGCAGAATGCGATAGATGAGGGTTTTCGGCACACCTTTGAGCTGGGTGCGGAGGAAGTTGTCGATGCGCTGGCCGGCAAGCTCAGGCGCGACCTCAAGCAGCTGAACGCCGGAGGTCGGGGAGGCAGGAGTAGTCATGGCGGCGATCATAACAATTTTTTATGGAATTGAAGCACTTAATCATTGCTGCTATAGTCGCGAACGCCGCCAAAAGCGGCCCGGTCAGCGGATGATCGACATCCATGCCATCCCTGCCGAGCGCAACCCATTCAGGACGTAAGGCCGTCCGACGGAACTCTCGCCGCACAGAGCGCGATGAATTCCGGAAACAAAGCCTTGAGCCAACGAGCCTGCCGCGAGATCGCCAACCAGGCTCGACAGACGCGCAGGCCTAGCCTGCGATAATGCAAACCCGCTGCAGATACTGCGAGCGGCACCCGATTTCAGCGATACGTGTAGGGTGGAGATGCACAACCGTCGAACTGCGTAGCTACAGGCATTACCAAGACGCTTCACATTCGTCCGCAGCGAACGGTTGATTCCTCCCCTGACTGAGTGCTTCTGTCACCACAGCAAACAGGAGCGTTGTCGCGGTACAGGCCCCACTGGCCAAACCGCTAGACACCAGAGTGATTTACGACCACTCCGGGCGCACCCTGACACCGACCGTGAGAGTCGTGTGTGCCAAACGCCGTTTCCGCAAGCCCCGGAAACCATTGGTACAACATGAAAAGAATGCTGATCAACGCAACTCAGCCCGAAGAGTTGCGTGTCGCCCTGGTAGACGGCCAGAAGCTCTATGACCTGGACATCGAGTCCGGCGCCCGCGAGCAGAAGAAGGCCAACATCTATAAAGGCCGCATCACCCGCGTCGAACCCAGCCTCGAAGCCGCCTTCGTCGACTTCGGCGCCGAGCGCCACGGCTTTCTGCCCCTGAAAGAAATCTCCCGCGAATACTTCAGCAAGTCGCCAGAAGGCGGCCGCGTCAACATCAAGGAAGTGCTCAAGGAAGGCCTGGAAGTCATCGTCCAGGTCGAGAAGGAAGAACGTGGCAACAAGGGCGCAGCCCTGACCACCTTCATCAGTCTCGCTGGTCGCTACCTGGTACTGATGCCGAACAACCCGCGTGCCGGTGGCATCTCCCGTCGCATCGAAGGCGAAGAGCGCAACGAACTGCGTGAAGCGCTGAACGGCCTCAATGCCCCGGGCGACATGGGCCTGATCGTGCGCACCGCCGGCCTCGGCCGCTCCAGTGAAGAACTGCAACTCGACCTGGATTACCTGGTACAGCTGTGGACCGCGATCAAGGATGCCTCCAAGGATCGCGCCGCGCCCTTCCTGATCTACCAGGAATCCAACGTCATCATCCGCGCCATTCGCGACTACCTGCGCCAGGACATCGGCGAAGTGCTGGTGGACAGCGTCGAAGCCCAGGAAGAAGCCCTGGCCTTCATCCAGCAGGTCATGCCGCAGTACGCCAGCAAGATCAAGCTGTACGAAGACAGCGTGCCGCTGTTCAACCGCTTCCAGATCGAAAGCCAGATCGAAACCGCCTTCCAGCGCGAAGTGAAGCTGCCGTCCGGCGGTTCCATCGTCATCGACCCGACCGAAGCCCTGGTGTCCATCGACATCAACTCGGCGCGCGCCACCAAAGGCGGCGACATCGAAGAAACCGCCCTGCAGACCAACCTGGAAGCGGCCGAGGAAATCGCCCGCCAGCTGCGCCTGCGCGACATCGGCGGCCTGATCGTCATCGACTTCATCGACATGACCCCGGCCAAGAACCAGCGCGCCGTGGAAGAAAAAGTCCGCGAAGCCCTGGAAGCCGACCGTGCCCGCGTTCAGGTCGGCCGCATCTCGCGCTTCGGCCTGCTGGAAATGTCCCGCCAGCGCCTGCGTCCGTCCCTCGGCGAGACCAGCGGCATCGTCTGCCCGCGCTGCAACGGCCAAGGCATCATCCGCGACGTCGAATCGCTGTCGCTGGCCATTCTGCGCCTGATCGAAGAAGAAGCCCTGAAGGACCGCACCGCCGAAGTCCGCGCCCAGGTGCCGATCCCGGTTGCCGCCTTCCTGCTCAACGAGAAGCGCAACAGCATCACCAAGATCGAGCTGCGCACCCGCGCTCGCATCATCATCCTGCCGAACGATCATCTGGAGACCCCGCACTTCGAAGTGCAGCGTCTGCGCGATGACAGCCCGGAAGTGATGACCGGCCAATCCAGCTATGAAATGGCCGCCACTGAAGTTGAAGATGCCCAGCCGGTCAGCGCCACCCGCACCCTGGTCCGCCAGGAAGCCGCACTGAAAACCACACCGCCGCGCCCGGCCGCACCGACTCCGGCTGCCCCGCTGGCGCCTGCCGCCCCCACGCCGCAACCGAGCCTGTTCAAGGGTCTGGTCAAGTCGCTGGTGAGCATCTTCGCCGGCAAGGAAGAAGAACAGCAGCAGCCGGTTGTCGAGGCCAAGCCTGCCGAGCGCAAGCCGCGCAATGATGAACGCCGTGGTGGCCGCCAGCAGAACCGCCGCGACGGTCGTGGCAACCGTGACCGCAGTGAGCGTGGCGAACGTGCCGAGCGCGAAGAGCGCAAACCTCGCGAGGAACGCCAGCCACGCGAAGCCCGCGAGCCGCGTGAAGAACGTCAACCGCGTGAAGCCCGTGAGCCGCGCGAAGAGCGCCAGCCGCGTGGCGAAGGCCAGGAAAACCGTCGCGAGCGCCAGCCGCGCGAAGGCCGCGAGCCGCGCGATGAGCGTCGCCGTGAACTGCGTGAACCGTTGGATGGTGCCACCACCGAAAGCCGTGAGCAGAACGCCGAGCGCAAACCGCGCGAAGAGCGCCAGCCGCGCCCGCCACGCGAGGAGCGCCAACCGCGCGCCGAGCTGAACGCCGAACCGGCCGAAGAAGCACTGGAAAACGTCGAACAGCAGGAAGATGGCCAGGAAACCAACGAAGGTGGCGATCGTCCACGTCGTCGCTCCCGTGGCCAGCGTCGTCGCAGCAACCGCCGCGAGCGCCTGCGCGATGCCGACGGCAACCCGATTGCCGAGGAAGGTGAAGAGGCCGCTGAAGAGGCGACCGAAGGCGCCACCACCACTTCGGCGGAAAGTGCTGCTGTCGCCGCTGTAGCCGCTCTGACTGCTGCCAGCGAAGAGCCTCAGGCCCAGCCAGAGCCGACCCCAGCTAGCCCTGCGCCCGAAGCTGAGACCGTGGAGGCAGCCGCCCCTGCCGAAGCTGTTGAACCCGCCGCCCCGGCCGTACAGGCCCCGGTAGAGCAAGCTCAGCAGGTGGAAGCGCCTGTGGTTGAAGCTGCAGTCGAGCAAGCGCCGGCAGCGCCCGTGGTCGTGGAAGAAGCCGCGCCAGCACCAGCTCCGGCCGCCGCCCCCGCAGTTGCAGCCACCAGCAGTGGCCGCGCGCCCAACGACCCACGCGAGGTGCGTCGCCGCAAGCAGGAAGCCGCACGCCTGGCCGCCGCAGCCGCGGCTCAGGCCGAGCAAGCAGCCGTAGCCGAGGTCGTCGAGCAGCCTGTCGTGCAGGAAGCCGCACCTGTTGAGGCAGCAGCCGAACCAACCCCTGCGCCTGAAGCCGAAGCAGTAGAAGCCGCAGCGACTAGCAGCGAGCCGGTGGCACAACCCGCCGCCGAGGCCGAGGCTGAACAGGCTTCGACTCCAGCCACCCAGCCGGTGGAAGAGGAAGAGGCCAAGCCGCAGGTCTGAGCCTGAGGCGACAAACCAAAAGGGGATGCTCAGGCATCCCCTTTTTCTTTGCCGCGGGAAACTTGAACTCCCCGCACGCCGCGCCTAGGTTTGTCCTGTCGGCCCGGCATGCGGGCCTCGAATGGAGCTCTCTGCATGAAGCATTTCCTTCTCGCCGCCTTTGCCCTGCTTGCCCTGGCCGGTTGCGCCACCGAGTACATCATCACCACCACCGACGGGCAGATGCTCACCACAGCCGACAAGCCCGAACTGGATGAAGACACCGGCATGATCGAGTTCGAAGACAGCGAGGGGCGCAAACAGCAGATTCCGCAGGCCAACGTGAAACAGATGCTGGAACGCTGAAAGCTGCAACCGCGAAGACCAAACCCCGCCAATGCGGGGTTTTGTTTTACTGGCACATCGCTTGCTTTACCGTCTGTAGCAGAACCCACTCCAACGGCGGAGCCGGTTCATAGACAATGGCGTCGTTTCCAGCTACCCGCTTAAGCGGTAGCCGGGGCGGCGCCTTTTTGTTCAACGGCGGAACAAGCACATGACCGACAGCAGCACCTCCAAACACGACGCCCTGGCCTGGGTCGCCGGCAGCGACGCACCAGAGAAGAGCGCACTCAACCTGGGCTTCATGGCCCTCACCGACTCCGCCTCACTGATAGTCGCCGCCACTCAGGGCTTCGCCCAGCCGTACGGCCTGAGCCTCAACCTGCAGCGGCAGACTTCCTGGGCAGGCCTGCGCGACCGCCTGCTGAGCGGCGAGCTGGACGCAGCGCAGACACTGTATGGCCAGGTCTACGGCATTCACCTGGGTATCGGCGGCCCCGCTACCGAGATGGCCATCCTCATGGGGCTGAACCAGAACGGCCAGGCCATCAACCTGTCGGAACCGCTCAAGCGAGTGGGCGTGACCACTGCCGAGGCACTCGCCGCACGCGTGCGCCAAGGCGGTGCAAAACTCACCTTCGCCCAGACCTTCCCCACCGGCACCCACGCCATGTGGCTGTATTACTGGCTGGCGGCCCAGGGCATTCACCCGCTGGAGGACGTCAACACCGTGGTGGTGCCACCGTCGCAGATGGTCACCCACCTGCGCGCCGGGCGCATCGATGGCTTCTGCGCCGGCGGCCCCTGGGGCGCCCTGGCGGTTGATGAGGAACAGGGCTTCACCCTGGCCACCAGCCAGATGATCTGGGCCGATCACCCGGAAAAGGTGCTGGGGGTCACTCGTGAGTTCGTCGAGCAATACCCCAATACCGCACGCGCCCTGACCATGGCCGTGCTGGAAGCCAGCCGCTTCATCGACGAAAGCGAGGAAAACCGCCGCAGCACTGCCCAGTTGATCAGCAGCAGCGAGTATGTCGATGCGCCGCTGTCGGCCATCCAGCCGCGCTTCCTCGGCCAGTACGAGGACGGCCTCGGCCACGCCTGGCTGGACGCCCATCCCCTGCGTTTCTTCGCCGGCGGCGAGGTGAACATGCCCTGGCTGTCGGACGGTATCTGGTTCATGACCCAGTTCCGCCGCTGGGGCCTGTTGCGCGATGACCCGGACTACCTCGCCGTCGCCCGCGACGTACACCAGCTGGAGCTCTATCGTCAGGCCGCAGAAGCCGTTGGTGTCGAGGTGCCGGAGCAACCGATGCGCCGCTCTACCCTGCTTGATGGCAGTGTCTGGGACGGCAGCGATCCGGCTGCCTATGCCAACAGCTTTGCCATCCACGCGCGCAGCGACCAAACCGCCATCGCCCTGTAACACACCGAGATCACAGCACGATGCTACGCATACTCCTGATCAACGATACCCCGAAGAAGGTCGGCCGCCTGAAGAGCGCGCTGATCGAAGCCGGTTTCGAGGTGATCGACGAATCCGGGCTGACCATCGACCTGCCCGAGCGAGTCGAGGCCATCCGCCCGGATGTGGTCCTGATCGATACCGAGTCCCCCGGCCGCGACGTGATGGAACAGGTGGTCCTGGTCAGCCGCGACCAGCCGCGCCCGATCGTCATGTTCACCGACGAACATGATCCACAGGTGATGCGCCAGGCCATCCAGTCCGGGGTCAGCGCCTACATTGTCGAGGGCATCCATGCCGAACGTCTGCAGCCGATCCTCGACGTGGCCATGGCCCGCTTCGAGAGCGACCAGGCTCTGCGCGCCCAGCTGCAGGCCCGTGACGCCCAGCTGGCCGAACGCAAACGCATCGAGCTGGCCAAGGGCCTGCTGATGAAGATGAAGAGCTGCAACGAAGAGGACGCCTACACCCTGATGCGCCGCCAGGCCATGAGCCGTCAGCAGAAACTGATCCAGGTCGCCGAGCAGATCATCGCCATGCACGACATGCTCGGTCCGTGAGCGCGGCGCACGGCCGGTGGTGCGCAACTGTACCGCCGGCCAACACAACTGTACCGGTCACTCTCGCACCACAACCAAGACTGTTCCGCTCACACACATCAGCGCCTGTATCTGCCGGCACCCTGCCGGCTCCGCTAGGGTAAAGCTCTCTTCCACCCTACCGAGCTCACTCCATGACCGCTGAACGTACGCTGCTGGCCGATGCCGACCGCCGCGCCCTCGCCTACCTGGATGGCAGCGCCAGCCGCCGGGTGTTCCCCGATGCCACCGCCATCGCCGCCCTGCAGGGTTTCCAACAGTCACTACCGGCCGGCGGACAGAACCCGGCCGAGGTGCTCAGGCAGCTGGACGAACTCGGCTCCCCCGCCACCGTCACCAGCAATGGGGCACGCTATTTCGGCTTTGTCATCGGCGCCACGCTACCCGCAGCCGCTGCTGCCGAGCGCCTGGTCCTGGCCTGGGACCAGTGCGCCTCCTCCTTCGACAACTCGCCCGTGGCCGACCACCTGGAGAATCTGGCCGGACGCTGGGTGTGCCAGGCACTCGGCCTGCCGGCGCAAAGCGCCGTCGGTTTCGGCACCAGCGCCACGGCCTGCACGTTGGCCTGCCTGTCTGCCGCCCGGCGCAGCCTGCTCGCCCGCCTCGGCTGGGATTTCGACAATGACGGGCTGATGGGCGCGCCGGAAATCCGCGTAGTGCTCTCGGAAACCGCGCATATCACGGTGAAGAAGGCCCTGCGCATACTCGGCTTCGGCATGAATCGGCTAATCTACGCCCCCGCTGATGAGCACGGCCGTATCGATCCGGCGCGTCTGCCGGCACTGGACAACCGCACCCTGCTGATCCTGCAGGCCGGCGAGGTCAATACCGGCGAGTTCGATCCCTTTGCCGAGCTGATGCCCACCGCACGCGCCGCCGGGGCCTGGGTGCATGTCGACGGCGCCTTCGGTCTGTGGGCCCGTGCCTCGTCCTCGGCGACGCTGGCCGCCGGCATCGAGCAAGCCGACAGCTGGACCACCGATGGACACAAGTGGCTCAACACCCCTTACGACAGCGCCATGGCCATCTGCCGCGATGCCGATGCCCTGGCCGCGGCGATGAACAGCGACGCGGCCTACGCCACGGCGAGCAAGGATGCACAGAAGAACCTGACCCTGGAATTCTCCCGGCGCGCGCGCGGTGTGGCGATTTGGGCCGCCCTGGCCAGCCTCGGGCAGGACGGTCTGCGCGAGATGATCGACCGCCATATCCGCCAGGCCGGCACGCTGGCCGACGCGCTGCGGGAGGGCGGCTATCAGGTGCTCAATCGCGTACGGCTCAACCAGGTATTGGTACGCGCCGACTCGGACGAGCAGACAGTGGCGATTCGCGAGGCCGCGCAGGCCAGCGGCGAGGTCTGGTTCGGCCCGACCATCTGGCAGGGTCGACCGGCCTTTCGCCTCAGCGTCTCGTCCTGGCGCACTTCGGATGCCGACATCCAGGCCCTGGCCGAACTGCTGTTGCGCCTGAAACGTCAGATCGCTGCGTGAGTTGCGCGCCGCGCGCTGTGCAGCGCCTCGCAACTGCTCCGCCCTTTCGCCGGCAAACTGCACTGGACAGGGCGACTCTGTCGCCCTTATCTTCGCCGCCAGGCCACATGCAGGTGGCCAGCGTCGCTCGGACGGTTCCGGGCGCTTACGTACTTCGAGGAAGCCATGGCTGATAACGCCAAGCGCCGCTTTGCGCGCATCGATCGTCTCCCCCCCTACGTTTTTAATATCACCGCCGAGCTGAAGATGGCCGCCCGCCGCCGTGGCGAGGACATCATCGACTTCAGCATGGGCAACCCGGACGGCGCCACCCCGCCGCATATCGTCGAGAAGCTGGTGCAGGTCGCCCAGCGCGACGACACCCACGGCTACTCCACTTCGCGCGGAATTCCGCGCCTGCGCCGTGCCATCTCGCGCTGGTACAAGGAGCGCTATGAGGTGGAGATCGACCCGGAAACCGAGGCCATTGTGACCATCGGCTCCAAGGAGGGCCTGGCCCACCTGATGCTGGCCACCCTGGACCACGGCGATACCGTGCTGGTGCCCAACCCCAGCTATCCGATCCATATCTACGGTGCGGTAATCGCCGGCGCCCAGGTGCGCTCGGTGCCGCTGGTCCCCGGTGTGGACTTCTTCGCCGAACTGGAGCGGGCCATTCGCGAGTCGATCCCCAAGCCGAAGATGATGATCCTCGGTTTCCCCTCCAACCCCACCGCGCAGTGCGTGGAACTGGATTTCTTCGAGCGTGTGGTGACTCTGGCCAAGCAGTACGACGTGCTGGTGGTACACGACCTGGCCTACGCCGATATCGTCTACGACGGCTGGAAAGCGCCGTCGATCATGCAGGTGGAAGGCGCCAAGGACATTGCCGTGGAGTTCTTCACCCTGTCCAAGAGCTACAACATGGCCGGCTGGCGCATCGGCTTCATGGTCGGCAACCCGGAGCTGGTCAGCGCCCTGGGACGGATCAAGAGCTACCACGACTACGGTACCTTCACCCCGCTACAAGTGGCGGCCATCGCCGCCCTGGAAGGCGACCAGCAGTGCGTGCGTGATATCGCCGAGCAGTACCGCCAGCGCCGCAACATGCTGGTCAAGGGCCTGCACGAGGCTGGCTGGATGGTCGAGAAGCCCAAGGCCTCGATGTACATCTGGGCCAAGATCCCCGAGCCTTACGCTCACCTGGGCTCGCTGGAGTTCGCCAAGAAGCTGCTGCTGGAGGCCAAGGTCTGCGTCTCGCCGGGCCTGGGTTTCGGTGACTACGGCGACGATCACGTGCGCTTCGCACTGATCGAGAACCAGGACCGCACCCGCCAGGCGATCCGTGGCATCAAGGCCATGTTCCGCGCCGACGGCCTGCTCAAGGAACCACCCGCCAAAACCCGCAAGACACCGGCCCAGTAATACCCAGAGGCCCCGACGGGAAACCGCCGGGGCCTCTTGCCATCAACCCGAATAGTCCAGCGCCGTCCACAACCGCCCCTGGCCGACCAGGCAGCCGGGGCGCTGCAAGGCTTCGCCGGGCACCGCCTGCAAACGTGCCCCCAGCCCCTGAGAGTCATCCTGGCGCTGGCTCAGCCATTGCACCCGCCCGCAATTGGGTGTCTCGATCAGATAGCTGGCCACCACGCCCGACTGCTGTTCTGGCAGGCGGATGATGTCCACCACCCAACCCGCCTCTTCCCGGCGCTCGCCGTTCGCCACCAGGACTGTCCAGGCCCGCCCTTCGTCGATTACCAGATAGGCACCGTTGGCCCGGGGTTGTTCGGTGTTGGACTGGGCACAACCGGCGAGCAGGGCCAGCAGCACAATTGTCATCAGCTTCTGTTGCATTGTCGGGAGCTCCTCTGGATGACGGCAGCTCCTAGCAGCAGGGTCTGCGCGCATGAATTCAGGATGTGGAGCGATCCTATCATCGAATACTGTTTATCTGTACAGTGTTTTTTATTAGGCTATCGCCCGACTTACCGATGCCCGCCAAAGCGGGCAGAGCCATCGCGACACAGGAGTCTTTGCCATGCTGGATATCGTGCAGCTGAAACACACGGTCAACCGGATGAGTCCGGAACGGGTGCGCAGCACAGTCGAGGAGCTGCTGCTGGAGGGCATAGTCACCGAGGGCCGCACCCCCTTCAACCGCTCGCATTTCAACGGCTGCTTCGCCGAGATCGAGGCCCTGCTGCAGCGCGCCGGCTATCACCGCCAACTGGATGTGGTGGGCTATCAGGGACAGGCATACGCCCTGTTCGACCCTGCACGCTGGGAGGCGGTACAGGTATTGCGCTGGCTGCGTGACTTCGCCGAGGAGGCTCGTGCCAGCGGCTGATGCTCTGCCCGCAAATGCACGAACCGCGCACACCGATGCACCGCCTTGGTTCGCTGTAATCACGCCATCACAGCGCCCTCGGGAGACTGATAGAAAGCTCTATCAGACTGATTTAAAAGAAATTCCCAGGCATTCCGCAACACGCCGTGAAAGCTGGCAAGGCCTTTGCAGAAGGACTTCCAGCAACAGCGTCTTCGGATCGCCAACGGCGGTGATCGGGACGAATAGACAAAGACGTCAAGACAATCAGCTCATCCGGGCCGGTTCGTCTCGACGTCTTTTTTCGTTTCTGACCACGAGGAATCTTCAATGCGCAAGACCCGCCGTACCCCACTGAAATCCCTGCTCGGCGCCGCCCTGCTGACCCTGTCCCCGCTCTGCGCACAAATGGCGTTGGCCACCGAACCGGAGAAGGAAGAGCTCAAGCTCGGCTTCATCAAACTCACCGACATGGCCCCGCTGGCCATCGCCTACGAGAAGGGTTATTTCGAGGATGAGGGTCTGTTCGTCACCCTGGAGGCCCAGGCCAACTGGAAAGTGCTGCTGGACCGGGTGATCGACGGTGAACTGGACGGCGCGCATATGCTGGCCGGCCAACCACTGGGCGCGACCATCGGCTTCGGCACCAAGGCCGAGGTAGTCACCGCCTTCTCCATGGACCTCAACGGCAACGGCATCACCGTCTCCAACGAAGTCTGGGAGGAGATGAAGAAGCATGTACCGATGCAGGACGGCAAGCCGGTCCATCCGATCAAGGCCGACGCGCTCAAGCCGGTGATCGAGCAGTACAAGGCCAAGGGCAAGCCATTCAACCTGGGCATGGTGTTCCCGGTCTCCACCCACAACTACGAGCTGCGCTACTGGCTGGCCGCCGGCGGTATCAATCCGGGCCTGTATGCGCCGGAGAAAGGCGACATCAGCGGCCAGATCAATGCCGACGCACTGCTCTCGGTCACCCCGCCGCCGCAGATGCCGGCGACCATGGAGGCCGGCACCATCAGCGGCTACTGCGTGGGCGAGCCGTGGAACCAGCAGGCCGTGTTCAAAGGCATCGGCGTGCCGGTGATCACCGACTACGAAATCTGGAAGAACAACCCGGAGAAGGTTTTCGGTGTGTCCAAGGCCTGGGCCGAGGCCAACCCGGAAACCCACAAGCGCCTGGTCAAGGCACTGATCCGCGCGGCCATGTGGCTGGACGAGAACAACAACGCCAACCGCGCCGAGGCCGTGGAAATCCTCTCTCGTCCGGAATACGTCGGCGCCGACGCCAAGGTGATCGCCAACTCCATGACCGGCACCTTCGAGTACGAGAAGGGCGACAAGCGTGAAGTGCCGGACTTCAACGTGTTCTTCCGCCACGACGCCACCTACCCCTTCTACTCGGACGCCATCTGGTACCTGACTCAGATGCGCCGCTGGGGGCAGATCAGCGAGGCCAAGCCGGACAGCTGGTATGCCGATGTGGCCAAGCAGGTCTACCGCCCGGACCTGTATCGCGAGGCGGCCAACGAGCTGGTCAGCGAAGGCAAAGCCAAAGCCGCTGACTTCCCGGCTGCCGACGAAGACGGCTACCGCGATCCGAGCAGCGACTTCATCGACGGCGTGACCTACGACGGCCACAAGCCCAACGCCTACCTGAACTCCTTCCAGATCGGCCTGAAAGGCACCGAGTAAACCCGTGCAGGCGGAGCCGTCCGGCTCCGCCCGTACCCACGAGAGGACCGGACGATGAGCAATCCGAACGTCGCCACCCCGATCAAGCAGACCGTCGACACGGCGCGCAGCCAGGCCCTGATCAAACGCTGGGCACCGGCGGTCATCCTGCCGCTGGCCGGCATCCTGTTCTTCCTGCTGTTCTGGCAGCTGGTCGCCAACAATATCCAGACCAGCCTCGGCCAGTTCCCCGGCCCGGTGCAGGTCTACGGCCAGCTCGGCTCGCTGGTCGACGCACATGTTGCCGAGCGCGCCAAGGCCGATGCCTTCTACCTGCGTCAGGAGCAACGCAACGCGGCGAAGCTGGCCAAGAACCCGGACGCCGAGGTGAAGATCCGCCCCTACACCGGCAAGCCGACCTTCTTCGACCAGATCGTCACTAGCCTCTATACCGTGCTGGCCGGCTTCGCCCTGGCCAGCCTGGTTGCCGTGCCGCTGGGCATCCTCTGCGGGCTGTCAAAGAGCATCCACGCCGCGGTCAATCCGCTGATCCAGGTGTTCAAGCCGGTCTCACCGCTGGCCTGGCTGCCACTGGTGACCATGCTGGTCAGCGCCATCTACACCAGCAGCGACCCGCTGTTCGCCAAGTCCTTCATTACCTCGGCGATCACTGTGGCGCTGTGCTGCCTGTGGCCCACCGTGCTCAACACCACCGTCGGCGTGGCCGGTCTGGACAAGGACCTGACCAACGTCAGCCGCGTGCTGCGCCTGTCGCCGCTCGACCATGTGCGGCGCATCGTGCTGCCCGCGGCGGTACCGGCCATCTTCACCGGCCTGCGCCTGTCGCTGGGCACCGGCTGGATGGTGCTGATCGCCGCCGAAATGCTGGCGCAGAACCCGGGCCTGGGTAAGTTCATCTGGGACGAATTCCAGAACGGCAGCTCCAACTCCCTCGGCCGCATCATGGTGGCGGTGATCGTCATCGGCCTGATCGGCTTCCTCCTCGACCGCCTCATGCTCCTGCTGCAGAAGTCCGTGAGCTGGGACAAGAACGCCGTGTTGCGCTAAGGAGCATCGCCATGAATCAAGCACACCTCGAACTGAGCGGCGTCGGTATCGACTTCCCCACCGACAAGGGCCTGTTCTGCGCCCTGCAGAACGTCAACCTGAAGATCGACAAGGGCGAGTTCGTCTCGCTGATCGGCCACTCCGGCTGCGGCAAATCCACCGTGCTCAACATCGTCGCGGGCCTCTACCAGGCCACCACCGGCGGGGTCATCCTCGACGGTCGCGAAGTCAACGAACCCGGCCCGGAGCGCGCCGTGGTGTTCCAGAACCACAGCCTGCTGCCCTGGCTGACCTGCTACCAGAACGTCGAACTGGCCGTACGCCAGGTGTTCAAGGGCAAGTCGCGCAAGGAAGTGCGCGAGTGGACCCTGCACAACCTGGAGCTGGTGCACATGCTGCACGCCAAGGACAAGCGCCCCGGCGAAATCTCCGGCGGCATGAAGCAGCGCATCGGCATCGCCCGCGCACTGGCCATGCAGCCCAAGGTGTTGCTGATGGACGAGCCGTTCGGCGCCCTCGACGCCCTCACCCGCGCTCACCTGCAGGACTCGCTGATGGAGATCCACCGCGATCTCGGCAACACGGTGATCATGATCACCCACGACGTCGACGAGGCCGTGCTGCTGTCCGATCGCATCGTGATGATGAGCAACGGCCCGGCCGCCACCGTCGGCGACATCCTCAGGGTCGACCTGCCCCGCCCACGCGATCGCCTGGCGCTGGCCAACGACGCGCAGTACCACCACTGCCGCGCCGCCGTGCTGGAGTTCCTCTACCAGCGCCAGCAGCGGCCGGCCGCCTGATTCACCGGCCTGCCCGGCTCCCTTGGCCCGGCCCTGTGCCGGGCTTTTTCATGGCTGCTGCAAAGTGGCCGAAGCGCCCCTTGTGCAGGCGCCATTGGGCCACCTAGGCTCAACGGCAGTCATGACAAGAACAAGGAATCCCTATGCCTTACAGCATCTATATCGCCGCCATCCTCTCGTTGCTGCTGATCACCCTGTCGCTCAACGTCTCGCGCCTGCGCATGCGCCATCAGGTGGCCTTCGGCGACGGCGGCAAAGCCGACCTGACCAAGGCGGTGCGCGCCCATGGCAACAGCCTGGAGCAGTCGGTGCTGTTCATCGTGCTGCTCTTTCTGGGCGAGACCACCGGCCAGCTCAGTCCGGCCCTGACCGCCGCCCTCGGCTTCGCCTTCATCATGCTGCGCCTGCTGTACTGCGTCGGCCTGTTCGCCCGCATCCTGCTGCTGCGCCAGGCCAGCCACGGCCTGACCATGCTGGTGCTGCTGGTACTCAGCCTGCTGTTGCTGATTCCGCACTGACAGCCAGCTCGCGCGCCAGCCAGACATCGATGCAGGCAACCACGCTCTGCGGCGCGCGCAACCAGGCGCTGTGCGGGTTCTCGCTCGGCGGCCGCGGCGAAGGCAAATGCACCAGCTGTGGCTCGGCTTGAATCAGTGCCGCCAGGCCACGGGTCGAGGCCGGCGGGGCGAAGTTGTCGCCCTCGAGCTGGATAAACAGCGAGCGCACCCGGTTCTGCTCCGCCGGCGTCAACGCCAGGCCCAGGTGACGGAAATGCCCGCTGAAGGCAACCCGCCCCCAGTCACGCATCAACTGCCGCGCCTCCTGACCACCGAAGCCGAGGCGGCGCCCCGGCAGGTAGCCCAGCACCGAGCTGATCAGGGTGAACAAGACGGCGACACTGGGCGTGAGCAACCTGCCCAAGCCCTGCCAGTGACGGTAGTGGATATTGCCGCAGGCCACACCGATCACCGGCACCGCGTCCTGCTGCGCCCGTGCCGCCGCATGCAGGGTCGCCATGTGTCCACCCAGGCTGTGGCCCAGCAGAATCGGGCTCGCCGCGGGGAACTGCTGCCGGGCCAGATCGAGCAGCTTGGGCAGGAACTCCTCGACCAACTGACGATAGCCATAGTTGAAGCGCCATCCCGGGCGCGGGAAGCTCTCGCCCTGCCCCGGCCAGTCGGCCACCAGCACGTTGTGCCCGGCCGCGACCAGGCAGCGGGCGAGGCTCTCGTACTTGCGTGCGGTCACCCCCAGCGCCGGCAATAGCACCAGGCTGTAACGGGCAGCGGGGGCTGAATAGAGGGTGACCGGACAGTGGAACTTGCCGTCGGCGAACGCCACAACATCGACCATGGAGGGACTCCTGCGGGACATGCAGCGAAGTTAGAGCAAAAGCTCTAGATATTCCATAGCCGCGCAGAGCTGGCAAGCAGACAAAAAAACGCCGCGAAACCGCGGCGAGAGAGTGAGTAGCACACACCAGATGCACTAGGAGTGATGCTGCAATTCTTGTGTGACCGTTTGATGACGATCCTGTGGCTCACCGGGCAACCAATGGGGCGCTTCCAGGCGTTGCTTGAGGCGCTCGACGAACTGGTCGGCGGCCTGCTGGGTACGGAAGGGCACGGCACAAAGCCCCAGTTTGACGATCCAACCGCGTTCGGCGGCTTCGCTCATGCTGATATCCATAAAATCCCCCTGTTGAGTGGATTGGCCCGGCAAGGCGAGCTTAGGCCAGGAAAGTTGCAGCTCAAAAGTCCAAAAAATACTAAGCAAGCGGTGGCCCGGTTATGAATCAAAACGACGCACCCACCGCTCTACCATGCACCTTCCATGGTCATGCACTGAGCCGCTCGCGCAACCGGCCGAGCATGCCCAGCAGGCTGCCGACCCGCTCCCGCTCGGGTGCCTCGCGTGGCGCCTCAGCCAGACGGCTGACCAGCTGACGCGGCTGGGCACGGAAGACCAGCGCCTGTTCGGCGGCGGCCTGCAGGGCCTTGTCGAACATGCCCTTGCGCACCGGTTTGGGCAGGTAGCGAAAGATCTGCGCCTCGTTGATCAGCGCCAGCAGCGCCTGGGTGTCGCGAAATGGCGTAACCACCAGGCTGAGCAGGCGCGGATGGGCCTGAGCCAGGCTCTTGAGCAGCGGTGCGGTGTCGGCACCCGCCAGGCGCAGGTCGCTGACCAGCAAGTCGACCGGCTCCTCGTTGAGCAGCTGCACGGCCTGCTGCAGGCTGGCCGCGCGCAGCAGGCGATGGCCCGTGTCGCGGCAGAAGGCGTCTACGCACTCCAGGGTCTGCTCAGCGTCATCCAGCAACAGCAGGTTCAGACGGGTATCGGCCAGGGCGCGGACCACGGGCGCGCTCGGCACATGGCGCCCATCCGCCGCCAGCTCCGCGGCCTGACGCAGGGTGTTGGCCAGCTCCTGCGGGTCCCAGGGCTTGGTCAGGTAGCGGAAGATACCGCCGCTGTTGAGCGCCTCGATGGCCGCATCCAGGTCGGAATAACCGGTCAGCAGGATGCGCATGGCCTGCGGCTGGATCTCGCTGGCCTGGGCCAGCAGCTCGGCGCCGCTCATCTGCGGCATGCGCTGATCGCTGACCAGGATCTGCACCGGTTCACTGTGCAGGCGCTCCAGGGCGCGGCGCGGGTCGCTCTCCACCAGCACCTCGTAGTCACGGCGAAACTGCAGGGCCAGGCTGCGCAGGATGCGCTCCTCATCGTCGACGAACATCACGCGAATCGGTTGGCTCATGTTCATGCGCTCCTTTTCATGTCGTCGGCCTGCATACGGGGCAGGCTGACGAGGAAGCGCGTACCGCGCCCCGGTTCGGAAGCCACGCGGATGTTGCCGCCGTGGTCCTGGATGATCTTGAAACTGATGGACAAGCCGAGCCCCGTGCCCTGCCCCACCGGCTTGGTGGTGAAGAACGGGTCGAAGATGCGCTTGAGCACTTCGGGCGGCATGCCGCGACCGCTGTCCTGCACCGAGACGAAGACCTGGCTGCCGTCGCTCCAGCTCTTCACCTGGATGCAGCCGTAGTCGTCCATGGCCTGGGCGGCATTGGTCAGCAGGTTGAGCAGCACCTGATTGATCTGCGAGGGCGCGCAGGCGATGCGCGGCAGCTCGTCGAGCTGCAGGCGCACTTCGGCCTTGTCCTTGATGCTGGTGCGGGCGATCAACAGGGAACTGCGGATGCACTCGTTGAGGTCGACTTCCTCGCTCATGGCGCGGTCCAGGCGGGCGAAGTCCTTAAGGCCGAGCACCAGTTCACCGATCTGCTGCAGACCGTACTGGGTGTCGCCGAACAGCTGTCCCAGGTCATCGGCCAGCAGCTCCGGCGCGGCCAGTTCGCGAGCGCGGGTCGCGGCCTGGAGCGCCTGGGCCAGGTCTTCTTCGGCACAGGCCGGGTTATGCAGACAGTCGCCCAGGGCGGCCTGGGCGTCGGCCAGCTCCAGCAGCGGCCGGGTCAGGTCCTGCAGCAGCTGCACATTGTTCTTCACGTAGCCCAGCGGGGTATTCAGCTCGTGGGCCACGCCGGCGACCATCTGCCCGAGCGACGCCATCTTCTCCGACTGCACCAGCTGAGTTTGGGACTCCTTCAGGTCGACCAGCGCCTTGCGCAGCACCCGGTTGCGCTGCGCCACGCGGCTTTCCATGGCCTTGAGCAGGTCGAGCACGGTGCCCAACCCGCAATAGAGCCCCTGCGGGTCGACCAGGATGAAGTCGTCACGGATCGGCGACTGCAGCTGCGCGGTAATCTGCCGCGCCGCCTCTTCCAGGCTGGTCGAGAGGCTGACCAGCAGTGGCGCCGGGTTCATCACCTCGACCACGGGCTTGCGTCCCCAGAGGTCGCGGCCGAAGCGCTGCATGAAGATGTCCTGCAGGGTCGCGCGGCTGACCAGCCCCAGAGGGCGCCCCGCTTCGTCCACCACCGGCAGGGAAAGAAAGGCCTTGTGCTCGGGCATCAGCAGGCGGTCGGCGACATCACTGATGCTGATCTGCGCCGGCAACGCGGCCACGGGCCGCAACAAGCGGTTCAGCGCGGGAACAACTTCCATGGAACGACTCCCGAACGATCGAATGGCCGGCATTCAAGCAGTCGCAGGTTGCCAGCGTGTGACAGCCGTCACCAATACGCCGCCGGCGACGACAGGAAATGCAACAGAAGGAGGAACTGACAGCCACCTCGCGGAGGTCTATGGTGAAGAACACACATCAAGGAGAATCCCATGCCCTGGTATGCCTGGCTGATCATCGTCCTGGCGCTCGGCTCCATCCTTGGCAGTTTGCTGTTGCTGCGCGACAGTGCCCGCAAGCTGCCCCTGAGCGACGAACAGCTCGCCCGCATCCATCAGCGCAATGCCGAACAGGATGCCAAGGACGCCGAGAACCGCTAGGAACTTGCTCACGATCTGATGCGCGTCGGAAAAACTGCGTTAAAAGTGACTTCGGAATGCTCATTTACCACCCGTAAACTGTTCCTCCTCAGCCACTTTTGCCTTGTTCTTCTCTAGCTCGCGAGATCGTGAACAGGTTCCAAGCCACCTGCCGCCCTCTGACCGGGGCGCGCAATTCCCTTCGACAAGGACGTGCATGCCTCCGCTCCACCTGCGCGCACTGCTGCCCCTGCTGGTCCTGGCCTGTGGCCTGGCGCTGGACTTCATACAAATACCTGGCTTGTTGCTCGGCAGCGTGTTCGTCGCCTGGATACTGCTCGGCCAGCAGCGTCTGCCCGACTGGCTGTGGTGGAGTGGCGGGCTGCTCGGTGGTATCGCCCTGGCGGCCCATCTGCTGCCCGGTTTTCAACCCATGCCGCTATGGTCACCGCGCCAGCTCAGTACGGACGCGCCTCCCTACGCCCTGCGCCTGTCCTGGGACAAGCTGCTGCTGGGCATGACACTGCTGGCCTGGTGGCTCGGCCAGGCCCGTCGCCCAGCGCCACGGACACCCCTGGCCTGGCTGGCAACCGGCCTGCCCCTGGTCACAGTGCCGCTGCTGGCGCTGGCGCTCGGACTGGTGGGTTGGCAACCGAAATGGCCGGACGGCCTCTGGGCGTGGCTGGCGGTAAACCTTGGGGTTGCGGTACTGGCGGAGGAGCTGCTGTTTCGCGCCTGGCTGCAGCCGGTGCTCTGCAGACGCCTGGGCGTGGCGGGCGGTATCGGACTGACCGCCTTGCTGTTCGGTGCCGCACACATTCCGTTCAGCCCGCTATTCGCCCTGGTGGCGACGCTGGCGGGACTCGGTTACGGGCTGGTGTTCTATGGCAGTGGGCGACTATGGCCGGCCGTGGCCTTGCACGGCGCGGTCAATCTTCTGCACGTACTGTTGTTGAGCTACCCGTTGCGTATGGCCTGACGACGATGCCGTAGGGCGCGAAGATGCGCTGCAGCTCGCCATTCTCGCGCAGCAGATCGAGGGCGTGACGGAAATCCTCGGCACTGATCGGCGCCTGCGGGCTGAGAATCGCATAGTGTCGATAACGCTGGTCCTCCCACTCGGAAATCAACAGCTGTGGCTTGAGCTGCGGCTGCTCGCGCAAACGTGCGCCGAGCCAGGAGCGGGTAATCGGCGCGACATCGGCCCGCCCGCGCAGCACCAGCTTGAGATTGCTTTCGTGGGAGTAGGTCAGGACCGCGTTGAAATTCTTCTCCAACCACTTGGGATCGTTGTTGAAGCCGGCAAAACCATAGTGGTAGCCATTGAACAGGGCCATGCGCTTGCCCTGCAGGTTGTCAAAGTAATGCTGGTCGCGGCCAGCCTGGGCGCGAGCGACCAGTACCTCGGCATCCTCCAGGCCCATATCGATGCGCGTACCGGGAATGCCCTGCCAGTTCCAGTCCGGATTTTCAAAGATGGCCACATGGGTGCGACCAGTGCGCAGATCATCGAAACGGCGGTTCAACGAGGTGGCGCGTAGACCAAAACGATGCTGGTTCTGCGCCTTGTTGAGCGCGGCCACCAGCTCGCCCAACAGACCGCTGTGCAGGTTTTCCTCGGGTTTGATCACATAGGGGGGAAAATGCACGGCCGCGATCAGCACCTCTTCCTCAGCTGCCACTCCCTGACTGCATAACGCCAGTAGTAATAGCAGCGCCCTCAGACATCCCTGTGGACACCGAAACATATTGACCCCTAGGACAAATTCGCTTGGCAGAGACTAGCCCAGGCGTCAGGCCAGGTAAACGTCGATCAATCGCGAATCGGATCGGCCAACTCGTCCCCCGTCTCGGCAACGCCCTGCAGATGGTAGCGGGCGAGAAGTTCCGGCAACTTGCCGCTATCACGCAGCATCTGCAGCAGACTGGCCAGCCGAGCGGAGTCCAGCGGGCTGGCGGGCCGCAACAGCGCATGGTGGTGATAGACCTGGTCGGCCCGCTGCGACACCAGCAGCTGCCCACTCTCCCTGGGGTGCTCGCGCTGGAAAATGCGCAGGTAGGAACGGGTCACCACACTGACATCGGCACGGTCATGCAGCAGCATCAGCAGGTTGCTGTCATGGGAGTAGGTCAGCGACGCCTGGAACTTGCGCACCAGAAACTCCTGGTCGGCGTTGAAGTCGGCGAAGCCATAGTGATAGCCGTTGTACAGGGCCATGCGCTTGCCCTTGAGACTATCGAAGAAGGACTGATCGCGGCCCGGCTTGCTATGGGCGACATACACCTCGGCGTCGGTGATCTGCAGATCGAGCTTGTCCAGAGGTATGCCCTGCCAGCCCCAGTCCGGTGACTCGAACAGGATCAGGTCATAGCGTGCCTGCGTGAAGTCACGGTAGCGCCGGGTTACCGAGGTGGGGATCAGACTGAAACGATAGTCGCCCTGAGCCCCATTGAGGGCCGCCAGCAGCTCGGGCAGCAGGCCTTCGGGCGACTCGCTCTCGGGTTTAACCACATAGGGCGGGAAGTGATAGGCGCCGACTCGCACGAGTTGTTCGGCGGCGAGCATGGGCGCCCAGCACGAAAAGACGATAAGCAACAGGCGCAAGGACAGGGGCAACGCAACTACCTCGGAACGGGAAAGACGCAATGTCCGACATGTCCCTGTCGTCCAGCCGGGTGGAGCCGGCTCAGGGAAAAGCTTAGCAGGCGCTCAGCCTATATCCTTGATGACCAGGCTCAGCGCCTGCTCGGCCAACTGATCAAGGCTGACCTTGCCGCCGGGGCGGAACCAGGTGGTGGTCCAGCTCAGCGCGCCAGTGAGGAAGCGCCGCAGGATGAAGGGGTCGGCCTGAAAATAACCGGCGCTGCGGGCCTCGCCCAGCACCTCGAGCCAGATCTGCTCGTAGGTATCGCGCAGGCTGAGGATATAGGCCTGGCTGTCGTCGGACAGCGAGCGCCACTCATACACCAGCACGCCCATGGCCTCGCCGGTGCCGCCCATGATCGATTGCAGTTCGCAGCGGATCAGCGCCAGCACCCGCTCGCGCGGAGTGTGCGCTTCGCTGAGGGCCGCACGCAGCAACGCGGTGTTGTAGAGCACGGTTTCCTCCATCACCGCCTTGAGGATCTCGTCCTTGCTCTTGAAGTGGTGAAAGATGCTACCGGACTGGATGCCCACCGCACTGGCCAGATCACGCACCGTGGTGCGCTCGTAACCTTTGCTGCGGAACAGATGCGCGGCGGTTTGCAGTAGCTTGCCGCGCGCGCTGTCCGGATCGGTCAGCTCGCCCTGGGCGACCATTTGCTGCATGACCTTACGGGCTTTTTTCTCGTCCAGACTCATTCTTCCCCCAACCTGAAGCCCACTACGCCACTGCGCAAGTGGCTGTCTTGACTGGCGAATTTAGGCGTTGCCGGACGCCCGAGCAAGCGCTTGGGGAAAAACGTGCGACAAAGGCTTTTCAACCAAGCGCTTGCTTGGTAGTGTTTTCCCACTGTCATTCCCTGCCCGTGGATACACCCATGACCACGAAAACCGTTCGCATCGGCTGCGCCTCCGCCTTCTGGGGCGACACCTCCACCGCCGCCGCCCAGTTGGTGCGCGGTGCCGAGCTGGACTACCTAGTGTTCGACTACCTGGCCGAGATCACCATGTCGATCATGGCCGGCGCAAAGATGAAAAAGCCCGACGAAGGCTATGCCAGCGACTTCGTTGAAGTGCTGGCGCCGCTGCTCGGCGAGATCGCTCAGAAGAAGATTCGCGTCATCAGCAACGCCGGCGGGGTCAATCCGGCCTCCTGCGCCACAGCCCTGGCGGCCGCTTGCGAGAAGGCCGGAGTGAACCTGAAGATCGCCGTACTGCATGGCGACAACCTGCAACCCAAGCTGGGCGAGCTGGCCAAGGCCGGCACCGTGGAAATGTTCAGCGGCATCCCGCTGCCGCGCATGTGCGTGTCGGTCAATGCCTACCTGGGCGCGCCGGGCATAGTCGCGGCGCTGGAAGCCGGCGCCGACATCGTCATCACCGGCCGCGTGGTCGACAGCGCGGTGGTCAGTGCCGCACTGGTGCATGAACACGGCTGGGCCTGGAACGATTACGACAAGCTGGCCCAGGCCGCGCTGGCCGGCCACATCATCGAATGCGGCGCGCAGTGCACCGGCGGCAACTTCACCGACTGGCGCGACGTGCCGGATTACGAGCACATCGGCTTCCCGGTCATCGAGGTGCAGGCCGACGCCAGTTTCGTGGTCACCAAGCCCGAGAACACCGGCGGCCTGGTCAGCGTGCTGTCGGTGGGCGAGCAGATGCTCTACGAGATCGGCGATCCGCGC
Source organism: Pseudomonas sp. BMS12 (assembly GCF_001592875.1). GTDB lineage: Bacteria > Pseudomonadota > Gammaproteobacteria > Pseudomonadales > Pseudomonadaceae > Aquipseudomonas. The sequence goes on from NZ_LSOF01000005.1 coordinate 533,027, forward strand.
GCCTATCTGCTGCCGGACGTGGTCTGTGATTTCACCCGAGTCGAGCTCCGGCAAGCCGGCAACAACCGCGTCGAGCTCAAGGGCGCGCGCGGACTGCCACCGACCACTCAATACAAGGTCAGCGCCACCTACCCCGACGGCTTCCGCTGCACAGCCAGCTGCCTGATCGCCGGCATCGACGCCGTGGCCAAGGCCGAGCGGGTCAGCCAGGCGATCATCGCCAAGACCGAGGAAATCTTCGCCGAGCGCGGCTGGGGCCCCTACCGCGAGGTGAATATCGAACTGCTGGGCGCCGAGGCGACCTACGGCCCGCATGGTCAACGCCAGGACACCCGCGAGGTGGTGATCAAGCTCGGCGTGCGCCATGCGAAGAAGGAGGCGCTGATCCTGTTCTCTCGTGAGATTGCCCAGGCCGCGACCGGCATGGCGCCGGGTCTGACCGGCATCGTCGGCGGTCGCCCCACCGTGTACCCGGTGATTCGCCTGTTCAGCTTCCTGGTGGACAAGAGCGCCTGCAGCCTGGAAGTGGAGCTCGATGGTGAGCGCAGCCCGCTCGCCCTGCCCCAGCTCGATGCCTTCAGCTCGGCACAGATCGCCGCCGAAATGGCCGTGCCGGTCGCCAGCGGCCAGGCCGACGCCAGCGTGCCGCTGGTCAAGCTGGCCGTGGCCCGCTCCGGCGACAAGGGCAACCACAGCAATATCGGCGTGATGGCCAGAAAGCCCGAATATCTGGCCTGGATCGCCGCTGCGCTTTCCGAAGGCGCCGTGGCCGAATGGATGCAGCATGTGCTCGATGGCCAGACCGGCAAGGTCAGCCGCTGGGTCCTGCCGGGCAGCCACAGCCTCAACTTCCTGCTGGAGAACGCCCTGGGCGGCGGCGGCGTGGCCAGCCTGCGCATCGACCCGCAGGGCAAGGCCTTCGCCCAGCAGTTGCTGGAGTTCCCTATTCCGGTGCCGCGCGCACTGGCTGACAGCCTGTAACAAGGACAATAACAATGGCATACGACTCAGTCTTCAAACCCGGCCTGTTCGCCGGCCAGACCATCCTGGTCACCGGTGGTGGCAGCGGCATCGGTCGCTGCGTGGCCCATGAGCTGGCCCACCTCGGCGCCCATGTGGTGCTGGTCGGGCGCAAGCTGGAGAAGCTCGAAACCACCTGTGACGAGATCCGCGAGGACGGCGGCAGTGCCAGCTTTGCCGTGTGCGATATCCGTGAAGAAGACGCGGTCAAGGCCATGGTCGCCGGCGTGCTGGCCGAGCGTGGGCATATCCACCACCTGGTCAACAATGCCGGCGGCCAGTTTCCCGCGCCGCTGATCGGCATCAACCAGAAAGGCTTCGAGACCGTGGTGCGCACCAATCTGGTCGGCGGCTTCCTGGTGGCCAAGGAAGTCTTCCTGCAGAGCATGAGCAAGACCGGCGGCAGCATCGTCAACATGCTCGCCGACATGTGGGGCGGCATGCCCGGCATGGGCCACTCCGGCGCCGCCCGCGCCGGCATGGAGAACTTCACCAAGACCGCCGCCTACGAATGGGGCCACGCCGGCGTGCGGGTCAACGCCGTGGCGCCGGGCTGGATCGCCTCCAGCGGCATGGACACCTACCCCGAGTCGATGAAGACCATGATCCGCAACCTCAAGGACCACGTGCCGCTGCAGCGCATCGGCAGCGAGTCGGAGGTGGCCGCCGCCATCGTCTTCCTGCTCAGCCCCGGTGCCAACTTCATCAGCGGCAACACCATCCGCATCGACGGCGCCGCCAGCCAGGGCACCCGCGCCTGGACGCTGGGCAAGGCGAAAACCAGCGAGACCTACAACGGCTTCCACCGGGCCTACCTGCCCGACGTGTTCAAGGAGTAAGGCGATGCCCGTCATCCAGAGCGACATCGATGTCCATGGCGAGGCCTTTGCGCAGAACCGCGAGGCGATGCTCGCCGCCCTCGCCAGCTTCCGCGAGGTGGAACAGAAGGTGCTCGACAAGGCGGCCGAGGCCAAAGCCAAGTTCGACAAGCGCGGCCAGCTGCTGCCGCGCGAGCGCCTCAACCTATTGCTCGATCCCGGCGCGCCGTTCCTCGAACTGTGCTCCCTGGCCGGCTACAAGCTGCACGACGACAAGGACGGCACCCAGGCCGGTGGCGGCATCATCGCCGGCATCGGTTACGTGGCCGGCGTGCGCTGCCTGGTCAGCGCCAGCAACAGCGCGATCAAGGGCGGCACCATCTCCCCCACCGGCCTGCGCAAATCGCTGCGCCTGCAGCAGATCGCCAGCGAGAACAAGCTGCCGATCATCACCCTGGCCGAGAGCGGCGGCGCCAACCTGACCTATGCGGCGGACATCTTCGTCGAAGGGGCACGCGCCTTCGCCAACCAGGCGCGCCTATCCGCCGCCGGCATCCCGCAGGTCACCGTGGTGCATGGTTCCTCCACCGCCGGCGGCGCCTATCAGCCGGGCCTGTCCGACTACGTGGTGGTGGTGCGCGGCAAGGCCAAGATGTTCCTCGCCGGCCCGCCGCTGCTCAAGGCGGCTACCGGTGAGATCGCCACCGACGAGGAGCTGGGCGGCGCCGAGATGCACGCCCAGGTCGCCGGCACCGCCGAGTACCTGGCCGAGAACGACGCCGATGGCGTGCGCCTGGCCCGCGAGATCGTCGCCATGCTGCCGTGGAATGCCCAGCTGCCGGTACGCCCAGTGAAAAGCTACCGCGAGCCGCTGTACCCGCCCCACGAGCTGCTCGGCGTTGTCCCGGCCGACGCCAAGAAGCCCTACGACGTGCGCGAGATCATCGCCCGCATCGCCGACGGCTCGGAGTTCCTCGACTTCAAGAACGAGTTCGACAGCCAGACCGTCTGCGGCCACCTGCAGATCGAGGGCCAGCCCTGCGGCCTGATCGGCAACAACGGGCCGATCACCCCACGCGGCGCGGCCAAAGCCGCCCAGTTCATCCAGCTGTGCGAGCAGAGCAACACGCCAATCCTGTTCTTCCACAACACCACCGGTTTCATGGTCGGCACCGAGTCCGAACAGCTCGGCGTGATCAAGCACGGCTCGAAGATGATCCAGGCGGTGGCCAACGCCACGGTGCCCAAGCTGACGATTGTCGTCGGCGGTTCCTACGGCGCCGGCAACTACGCCATGTGCGGTAGAGGTCTAGATCCGCGCTTTATCTTCGCCTGGCCCAACAGCCGCACCGCGGTAATGGGCGGCGCCCAGGCCGGCAAGGTGCTGCGTATCGTCACCGAGGAGAAGCACCGCAAGGAAGGCAAAGAAGCCGACCCGAAGATGCTCGACATGCTGGAGATGGCCACCGCGCAGAAGCTCGACAGCCAGTCCACCGCGCTGTACGGCACCGCCAGCCTGTGGGACGACGGCCTGATCGACCCGCGCGACACGCGCAAGCTGCTCGGCTTCCTGCTGGACATCTGTGCAGAAGCCGCTGTGCGCCCTCTCAAATCCAACTCGTTCGGCGTCGCCCGCCTGTAACCCTTCGGAGAACAAGAAAAATGATCTTCACCCAGGAACACGAAGAACTCCGCCGCACCGTCCGCAACTTCGTCGAGCACGAAATCAACCCGCACGTCGACGAGTGGGAAAAGGCCGGCAAATTCCCCATGCACGAGATCTTCAAGAAGGCCGGCGACCTCGGCCTGCTGGGCATTTCCAAGCCGGAGAAATTCGGCGGCATGGGCCTGGACTACAGCTACTCGGTGGTCGCCGCCGAAGAATTCGGCACCATCCACTGCGGCGGCATCCCCATGGCCATCGGCGTGCAGACCGACATGTGCACCCCGGCCCTGGCCCGCTTCGGCTCCGATGAACTGCGCGAAGAGTTCCTGCGTCCAGCCATCGCCGGCGAGATGGTCGGCTGCATCGGCGTCTCCGAGGTCGGCGCAGGCTCCGACGTGGCCGGGCTGAAGACCAGCGCGCGCAAGGATGGCGACGACTACGTGATCAACGGCAGCAAGATGTGGATCACCAACTCCCCGTCCGCCGACTTCATCTGCCTGCTGGCCAACACCAGCGACGACAAACCGCACGTCAACAAGTCGCTGATCGTGGTGCCGATGAACACCCCGGGCATCACCCTCAGCCCGCACCTGGACAAGCTCGGCATGCGCAGCTCGGAGACCGCCCAGGTGTTCTTCGACAACGTGCGCGTACCACAGCGCAACCGCATCGGCGCCGAAGGCACCGGCTTCATGATGCAGATGCTGCAATTCCAGGAGGAGCGCATGTTCGGCGCCGCCAACATGATCAAGGGCCTGGAGTACTGCGTGGACTCCACCATCGAGTACTGCAAGCAGCGCCACACCTTCGGCACTCCTTTGATCGACAACCAGGTCATCCACTTCCGCATGGCCGAGCTGCAGAGCGAGATCGAGGCCCTGCGTGCGCTGGTCTACCACGCCACCGAGCTGTACGTCGCCGGCAAGGACGTCACCAAGCTGGCCTCCATGGCCAAGCTCAAGGCCGGCCGCCTGGGCCGCGAAGTGACCGACAGCTGCCTGCAGTACTGGGGCGGCATGGGTTTCATGTGGGACAACCCGGTTTCCCGTGCGTATCGCGATGTGCGCCTGGTCAGCATCGGCGGCGGTGCCGACGAGATCATGCTCGGCATCATCTGCAAATTGATGGGCATCCTGCCCGGCAAAAAGAAGGGCTGAGGACGTGACCATGGCCGAACTGCCGAACACCGAAACCCTGCTGCTGGAACTGGTCGAGGGCGTGCTCTACGTCACCCTAAACCGCCCGGACAGCCGCAATGCCATGAGCCTGGCCATGGTCGAAGAACTGCGCGCCGTGCTGCGCGCGGTACGCGGTGACCAGAGCGTGCGCGCCCTGGTGCTGCGCGGCGCCGACGGCCACTTCTGCGCTGGCGGCGACATCAAGGACATGGCCGGTGCACGCGCCAAAGGTGGCGACGCCTACCGCGAACTGAACCGTGCCTTCGGCAGCCTGCTGGAGGAGGCCCAGTGCGCGCCGCAAGTGCTGGTCGCCGTGCTGGAGGGCGCGGTGCTCGGCGGTGGTTTCGGCCTGGCCTGTGTCTCCGACATTGCCATCGCCCACCAGAGCGCCAAGTTCGGTCTGCCGGAAACCAGCCTGGGCATTCTGCCGGCGCAGATCGCGCCGTTCGTGGTCAAGCGCATCGGCCTGACCCAGACCCGTCGCCTGGCCCTGACTGCCGCACGTTTCGACGGTGCCGAAGCCTTGCGCCTGGGCCTGGTGCACTTCAGCGAAGCCGACGACCAGGCCGTGGTCGATCGCCTCGCCACATGCCTGCAGCAGATTCGCCAGTGCGCCCCCGGCGCCAATGCAGCGACCAAGGCCCTGCTGCTGGCCACCGAGACGGAACACCTCGGCAATCTGCTCGACCACGCCGCCGGCCAGTTCGCCGAGGCCGTGCTGGGTAGCGAAGGCGCGGAAGGCACTCTGGCCTTCGTGCAGAAGCGCAAGCCCGCCTGGGCTCAATAACAACAGCAGGAGCACGACGATGCCCGCCTTCAACAAGATTCTGATCGCCAACCGAGGCGAGATCGCCTGCCGGGTGATGCGCACCGCCCAGGACCTCGGCTACCGCACGGTGGCGGTGTTTTCCGAGGCCGACGTCGGCGCCCGCCATGTGCAACTGGCCGACGAAGCCGTGTGCATCGGCCCGGCCCAGGTCAACCAGTCGTACCTGGTGATCGACAACATCATCAAGGCGGCGCAGAAGACTGGCGCCGACGCGATCCATCCCGGCTACGGCTTCCTCTCCGAGAACGCCGACTTCGCCCGCGCCTGCGAGGCGGCCGGTATCGTCTTCATCGGCCCGACCGTGGAAGCCATCCACCTGATGGGCAGCAAGCGCCTGTCGAAGATCGCCATGCTCGAAGCCGGCGTGCCTTGCATTCCCGGCTACGAAGGCGCCGCCCAGGACGACGAAACCCTGGCCCGCGAGGCCCAGCGCATCGGCTACCCGCTGATGATCAAGGCCAGCGCCGGCGGCGGTGGTCGCGGCATGCGGCAGGTAGCAGAGGCCGGCGAACTGGCCGCGCAGATCCGCACCGCCCGCTCTGAAGCGCAAAACGCCTTCGGCTCCGGCGAGCTAATTCTCGAGCGCGCGGTGATCCAGCCGCGCCATGTGGAAATTCAGGTATTCGGCGACCAGCACGGCAACATCGTCTACCTGGGCGAGCGCGACTGCTCGGTACAGCGCCGCCACCAGAAAGTGGTCGAGGAAGCGCCCTGCCCGGTGATGACGCCCGAGCTGCGTAAAGCCATGGGCGAGGCGGCGGTGAAGGCGGCGGCCTCGGTCAACTATGTCGGCGCCGGCACCGTGGAATTCCTTCTCGACCAGAGCGGCGAATTCTTCTTCCTGGAAATGAATACCCGCCTGCAGGTCGAGCACCCGGTCACCGAACTGATCACCGGCCAGGACCTGGTCGCCTGGCAGATCCGCGTGGCAGAGGGCCAACCGCTGCCGCTGAAACAGGAAGAGATCTGCCTGACCGGCCATGCCATGGAAGTGCGCCTGTACGCCGAGGACTCGGCGCACAACTTCCTGCCGCAGACCGGCCAGGTGCTGCGCTGGGAGCCGGCCCTGCGCGACGGCATCCGCATCGACCACGGCCTGGTCGAAGGCCAGCCGGTCACGCCGTTCTACGACCCGATGTTGGCCAAGGTCATCGCCTACGGCGCCACCCGTGACGAAGCCCGGCGCAAGCTGGCGCGCGCGGTCGAGGACTGCGTGCTGCTGGGCGTCAACGGCAACCAGCGCTTCCTCGCCAACCTGCTCAAGCACCCAGAATTCGCCGCAGGCAACGCGACGACCGCGTTTATCGGCGAACACTTCGCCAACGACCCCAGCCTGTCGCCGCAACTACCTAGCGCAGGCGAACTGGCCAGCGCCGCCGCCCTGCTCTATCAGGCCTCGGCCAACAGTCGCGCGCACCAGAGCGGCCTGGCCGGTTGGCGCAACGCCGGCGGCGCACCCTGGCGCTTCGTCCTCAAGCAGGGTGAGCAGCGCTATGCGGTCGAGCTGGAAGTGCTGGAGTCCGGTGCACAGCCGCTGCTGCGTGCCCAGGTCGGCGCAACCCAGGTCGAACTGCGCCTGCTGGCCTGCGACGGCCGCTGGGCCAACCTGGAACTGGACGGCATTCGCCAGCGCCACGCGTATCACCAGGACGGCGAACAGCTCTGGTTGTATGGCCACAGCGGCAACCTGGAATTCAGCGACGTCACCCACGAACCGGTCGGCGGGCAGAACGCCGCCAGCTCCGGCACGGTCAAGGCACCGATGGATGGGGCGATAGTCGAGGTGCTGGTCGGCGAAGGCGAGCAGGTCAGCAAGGGCCAGCTGCTGGTGGTGCTGGAAGCGATGAAGATGGAGCACCCGCTCAAGGCCGGCATCGACGGCGTGATCCGCCGCGTGCAGATCAGCCAGGGCGATCAGGTGAAGAATCGCCAGGTGCTGGTGGAGGTCGAGGCCACAGAGGCCTGACAGCCCTCACCCTGCGCGGGCCGCCCCAACCCTCTCCCGGAGGGAGAGGGAGTTATCCGTGCGCGACCTGAACACCGTACACAACCAACCTCACCAAACAGCCCCCTCTCCCTCCGGGAGAGGGCCGGGGTGAGGGAATACCAGGCCCGACCAGATCAAGAAGAGGTGCAAGCATGTCCCTGCAAGGCAAGACCCTGTTCATCACCGGCGCCAGCCGTGGCATCGGCCGTGAAATCGCCCTCAAGGCCGCCGCCGATGGCGCCAATATCGTCATCGCCGCGAAGAGCGCCGAGTCCCACGCCAAGCTGCCGGGCACCATCCACAGCGTAGCGGCGGAAGTCGAGGCCGCCGGCGGCAGGGCCCTGGCGCTGCAGCTAGACGTGCGCGACGAAGAGGCGGTAAAGGCCGCCATGGCCCGGGCGGCCGAGCACTTCGGCAGTATCGATGCGCTGATCAACAACGCCGGCGCGATCAAGCTGGTGGGCGTCGAACACCTGCCGGCCAAGCGCTATGACCTGATGTTCCAGATCAACACCCGCGCGGTGATGGTCTGCAGCCAGGCCGCCCTGCCCTACCTCAAACAAAGCAAGGGCCATATCCTCAGCCTGTCGCCCCCCATCAACCTCGACCCCAAGTGGTTCGCCAACTACGGCCCCTACACCACCACCAAGTACGGCATGAGCATGCTGACCTTAGGCATGCACGAGGAATTCAAGAAGTACGGCATCAGCGTCAACTCGCTGTGGCCCAAGACGGTGATCGCCACCGCAGCCATCGAGTTCGAGGCCGGCGGCCCGGCGGTGATGAAAGCCGCGCGCCTGCCGGCGATCATGGCCGACGCCGCCTGCGCCATCCTGTCCAGCAGCGAGCGCACCATCAGCGGCCGCCTGCTGATCGACGAGGAAATCCTCCGCGAGCAGGGCCAGGAAGACTTCGAGCAGTACCGCTACGACCCGGCCGGCAAGCTGATGACCGACCTGTTCGTCGACTGATCCCTGCGACCGGAGGCGGTCGCGCTTCAGTTACGGAACTTGAACTGCAGCTCGGCCCCCTCGACCGAATCCCAATAGTTGTCGCTCTTCTCACGATCATGGGTGATCAAGCGACCGTTGAGTTCGAAGGGACCGGGCTCCTTGGGCTTCTCGACGAACATCTCGGGCAACAACGCGGGCTGGGCAATCTCGCCGCTGGCGGGCTCGTCGGGCTGTAGCTGCTCGACCAGCTCTCGCGGCAGTTGCAGATCCAGCTCGGCCGCAGGCAATGGCTTCTGGCTGGCGACCTTGGCCGCCGGCTTGGCTTGACGCTCTGCCGGCTTGGGCAGGCTGGTGTCTTCCACCGCCTTGCTGCCGAGTGCGGGCAGTTTCTTGGGCGTCTGAGCTGGCTCGGGCTCGCCAGGCGGCGGGACGGCTTGAGCGGGGGTTGGCGCAGACACAGTCTGCTTCTGTGCAGGAGGCGCGCTGGGCTCGGGCGGGTTGTCACAGGCCGCCAGCAGGCTCAGCGAGAGCAGAACAATCAGGGAACGAAAACGGGACATGGCAGGCAGGTGCAGCAAAGAGATGCCCCATATGCTCCCCCCTACCCCGCGTTCTGGCAAGCCAGACGCTCTGCTCTGCGCTCTGCACGAGCGCCGAGCAGAGTCTTCAGTGCACTAGTCCTGCGCCGACTCCAAACGTTCGAGCTCGGCCTGCACATCCTGCTGCGGGTACTCCTGGGCCAGGTGCTGCAACAGCTGATCGGCCAGCGCCGGTTGCCCCTCGTGACGCAAGCGCAGCACCTCACGCAGGCGCTCCTGCAGCGGGGTTACCTCCTCGGCCAACGAGCCGGCAAGCCCTGCTGGAGCTCGTCTGGCCTGAGCCTGCGCCATCTGAGCCCTCGCCCTGGCTTGCGCGGCCGCCTGCGCCTTGGCCTTGGCCGCCGCGCGGGCCTCTGCCTGAGCTTCGGGCGACAGCGCAATCGACTCACCCGCCATATCGCTCAATGCCTGCACAGGCGGTGCCGCAGCGGGTTTGCTTGGCTCGGCCTGACGCGGCATCGCGGCCACCGGTGGCGAAGCCGAGTAGGCCGCCGCTGCATCTGCCGCCATTTTCTTGCGCTCTACCTCGGCCTTGTTCTGTTCCATTTCCCGGGCCAGCTTCGGCGCCATCTCACGCAATAGCGGCGCCTGGGCAGCAGCAGGACTCGGCAGGTCGTAGGCGCTGGGCACCTGCTCCTGGGTGCGCAGGGTCAGGCTCAGGCCGATGCCCAGGGTGGCCAGGCTGGCGAAGGCCACCGACCAGCGAGTGCGGCTGCCGGCGCCGAACAGCCAGGTATGCAGGCGCTGGGCGAAGCTCGGGCGTGTTGCCGGCGTGCTCGCGGCCTGGCGCGCTGCGTCGAGGATCAGGGCGTCCAGCGCCGCCGAGGGCTCGCCCTGGCTGTGCCGACGGTAATGTTCCAGCAGCTCGCGCTCCTGCGGCAGTTGGTTGTCATGCGGGCTCATGCGGATACCTCCTCGGCCGCAGCCGGATCGGCCAGCAGCCGACGTAACTTGTTCAGCGCGTAACGCAGACGGCTCTTCACCGTCTCCGCTGGAGTACGGGTCAGCTCGGCGATCTCCGCCAGCTCCAGATCGCCATGGGCGCGCAGCAGGAACACCTCGCGCTGTTCTTCGGGCAGGTCGGCCAACGCCGCCTGCAGCCGCTCCTGGTCGCGACTGAGCAGCAGCTGTTGCTCGGGACCCGGGCCCGGATCGGCGCTGGCGTGCTGCGCCTCATCGTACTCATCGAGCTTTCCCTGGTGACGACCGCTCTTGCGCCAATGATCGATCAGACGATTACGGGCAATTTGATACAGCCAGGTCTTGAACAGCACCGCCTCGCGTTGTTCGCTGGCGCTGCGGATCAAGCTCATCCAGGTGTCCTGAAACACCTCCTCGGCCAGCGCGTGATCGCCGCACAGACCGAGGAGGAAACGGAACAGGCCGAGACGGTGGCGCTCGTAGAGCATGGCGAAAGCCGCCGCGTCGCCCTGGCGATAGCGCCGCAGCAGCGCGGCGTCATCGTCTTGCAGTGGTAGGTTCAAGCAGGTTTGCTCATTCATTTGAATGGAGGGCCAGGCAGAAAGCGAAGCGCCCCTGACCAGGCGCTTCGCCGCAGATAACGACAAGGCGGCGCAAAAGCCTCAGGGCTGCTTTGCATGGTCCTCCGGAGTTTGCAGGCTTTGCGCCAGCTCTACCAGCTGCACGAACTCGCCGCGCAGGCCGAACGGGTCCTCGCCCTTGGCCCCTCGCGCCAGCTTGGCACTGTCGGCCAGGCCGAAGTTGCCGGTGTACTTGGCATCCTTTAGCTGCTGAGCGAAAGCGGCCACGGCGGCGGCGAAGCGCAGATCCTCGCTGGCCTGGGCAATTGGTGTGGCTTCCTCTCGGTTGATCGGACGTTCGATCAGCTTGCTCGCCCCGCCCTCCGGCGCCTTGTAGCGCAGACGCAACCAGGCGATCTCGCCAGGCTTGCCCTGCTCCTTGGTTTGGGCATAACGCAGCGGCTCCAGCCAGCCCTTGGCGCCCACCGGAACCACTTCGTACAGGGCGGTGACGGTATGCCCGGCGCCGATCTCGCCGGCGTCAACCTTGTCGTTGCTGAAGTCCTCGCGCTTCAGGGCGCGGTTCTCGTAGCCGAGCAGACGGTATTCGCTGACCTCGGCCGGATTGAACTCGACCTGGATCTTCACATCCTTGGCCACGGTCGCCAGGGTCGAGCTCATCTGCTCCACCAGCACCTTGCGCGCTTCGCGCAGGTTATCGATGTAGGCGTAGTTGCCGTCGCCGGCGTCGGCCAACTGCTCCATCAGTTGCTCGTTGTAGTTGTCCGTGCCGAAGCCCAGGGTGGTCAGTGATACGCCGGTCTTGCGCTTGTCGGCGGCCAGCTGCTTGAGGGTCTCGAAGTCACTGATGCCGACATTGAAGTCGCCATCGGTGGCCAGCAGGATGCGATTGATACCGCCCTTGAGCAGGCCCTTCTGCGCCTCCTGATAGGCCAGCTGGATACCGGACTCGCCAGCGGTCGAACCGCCCGCGCTGAGCTGCTCGATGGCCGCGCGAATCTTTACCTTCTCGCTGCCGGAGGTGGACTCCAGCACCACGCTGGAGGTACCGGCGTAGGTCACCAGGGCCACCTGATCCTGCGGGCGCAACTGATCGACCAGCAGCTTGAGGGTGGCCTGCACCATCGGCAGGCCCTCGCGGCGGTTCATGGAGCCGGACACGTCGACCAGGAACACCAGATTGGCTGGCGGCAACTCGACGGCATCCATCTCCACGGCCTTGATCGCTACCCGCAGCAGGCGGGTTTCGGGGTTCCACGGCGTGGTCGCCAGCTCGGTGGCAACGCTGAACGGCACGTCACCCTCGGGTTTGGGATAGGCGTAAGGGAAGTAGTTGACCAGTTCCTCCAGGCGCACCGCGTCCTTGGGCGGCAGGCTGCCGCCGTTGAGGAAGCGGCGCACGTTGGCGTAGGCGCCGGTATCGACATCAATGCTGAAGGTCGACACCGGTTGCTGGGCCACGGCCTGCACCGGATTGCTCTCGATCTGCTGATACTGTTCGCGGTAGACGTCCTGGTAACCGAAGCCGGCGCTGTCGGCCAGCGGCGCAGCCGGAGCAATCATCGGCATGCCCTGGGGTCTGGCCCTGTGCGCCTCCATAGCATGCACCGAGCGCTTCGCGGCGTAGGCGGCATCGGTAGCGGCCCGCTCGTGCAGCGCCTCCTGCTTGACCTCGGGCGCGGCCGGCTCTGCAGCCGCGCCGGGATCTTCCTGGGAGGCACTGCAAGCAGCCAAAGTCAGCGCCAGGGTGGCGCCGAAACCGGCAAGCAGAGGTTGGGTGGTGATGTGGTTCATGGCGGCGCTCCTCGGACGAAAAAACCATTCGCCTGGGTAGACGGTGCCGCCGCCGGATTCGGGTTAAGGGTTTTCCTGGCAGAGCTGCTTGGCCAGCATGCCGAGGGTCATGATCGCCCGCTCGGACTCACGATTCCACGGCACGCCACAGGTCAGACGCAGGCAGTTGTTGAACTGCTCGGTGTTGCTGAAGATCAGTCCCGGCGCGATGCTGATGCCCTGCTGCAGCGCACGCACATGCAGCTCCTGGGCACTTACCTTGCCGGGCAGGCTGACCCACAGGATGAAGCCACCATGCGGCCGCGTCATCTGCGTACCCTCCGGGAAGTGCTGCTGTACGGCCAACTGGTAGGCCGTCATGTTCTTGCGATATTCCAGGCGGATATGCCGCAGGTGGCGATCATAACCACCGTTCTCCAGGTAGGCGGCCACGCCCATTTGCGTCACGCTGCAGGCCGAGTGAGTGCTGAAGGTCTGCAGACGCTCCACCTCCTCCTGGTAGCGCCCGGCGATGATCCAGCCAATGCGCACACCCGGCGACAGGGTCTTGGAAAAACTCGAGCAGTAGATCACCTGATCCTCGCGGTCGTGAGCCTTGAGCGCCTTGCTACGGCCCGGCTCGAACAGCAGCTCGCCATAGATATCGTCCTCGATCACGCGGATATCGTGGTCGGCGGTCAGGCGCAGCAACTGCTTCTGCCGCTCCTCGGGAATGCTGCCACCCAGCGGGTTGGACAGGCGCGCGGTCAGCACCAGAGCCTTGATCGGCCACTGGTTGGCGGCCAACTGCAAGGCCTCCAGACTCAGCCCGGTGGTGGGGTCGCTAGGAATCTCGATGACTTTCAGCCCCAGCACCTCGGCCAGCTGCAGCAGGCCGTAATAGGTTGGCGACTCGGCGGCGATCAGGTCACCCGGCTTGGTCACCACCCGCAGCGCCATGTGAATGGCGTCCACGCAGCCGTGAGTGATCACCACTTCGGAGGGGTCCACCACCACACCGGCATCACGCATGCGGATCGCCACCTGGCGGCGCAGCGGCTCGTAGCCCGGGCTGAACATGTAGCTGAAGGCGCGTGGGCTCTGGAAGCGGGTAACCTTGGCCAACTGCTGATGCAGCGAGCGCACCGGCAGGTAATCGACATGCGGCACGGCGGCGCCGAGGGGAAATACCCCTTCCTGGCGTGATTCGGTGAGTACCTGACTGATGATGCTGCTGCGGGTGACCAGCGCCGGACGCTCGACCCGGGCGATATCAGGGGTCGGCGCAGTGAGCCCGGCGGTCTGATGCACGTAGAAGCCGGACTGCGGCCGGGCGCGGATCAGGCCCATGTCCTCCAGGTTGGCGTAGGCCTGCAGCACGGTGGCATGGCTGACGCTGAGCTGCGAACTCATCTTGCGCACCGAGGGCACCCGCTCGCCCGGCTGGTAGACACCACGACGAATATCCTCGGCCAGTTGCTGGGCGATACGCTGATAAAGCAACAAACTGGTCATTTCGAGGTTTCCTCCGCAACTGGACCGTTACAGTAGCCAAATACAGTTCACGCTTGGCGATACAGTCAGGTTATTTGCCGGCAGTACAGTTTTGACTGTTTTAGCTTAGTCCCTCTTCTGATCACCTTGCAGTCAACCTTGGTCGAACAAAAAACCCCGGGCCTGGGCACCGGGGTTTCTGTCTTGCAGCAAGGCCTCAGCGATCTGCGCTGAGATGCCCTTGCTCGTCGGAAATCAGGATTTCCACACGGCGGTTCTGCGCCCGGCCCTTGGCCGAGGCATTCTCGGCCAGCGGGTGTGCTTCGCCGTAGCCCTTCACGTCCAGACGTTTGCCATCGATACCGAGATCTTTGAGTACGTCAGCCACGGCCTGGGCGCGGGCACGAGACAGTTCGAGGTTTTCCGTGGCATCACCGCGGTTGTCGGTATAACCCTCGATACGCACAGTGCGACGCGGGTTGATTTGCAGAAACTGCACCAGCTTGAGGATGGTTCGGCTGGCAGAGGCCTTGAGCTCGCTGCGGCCGGCATCGAACAGCACATCCCCGAGGGTCATCACCAGGCCACGGTCGGTTTCGCTGGCGGCCAGACTGACCATCTGCTCTTCCATCCACTGGCCCTGCTGCTGGGCGCCGAGCAACTTGGCCTCGCGCAGTGCCAGCTGCAGGCGCTCGCGCTGCAGATCGAGCCTGGCCAGACGCTCCTGATTGAGATTGAGCTCGCTGTGCTGACGGGCAATCTGGCTATAGCGCTGACTGAGGTAGGCGTAGTGAATCACATCATCTTCGCTGCCCCAGTAGCTGGACAGCCGTTCGGCGCGGGCCAGCGATTCGCCGGCGCGAATCACGTCCTTGGGTGCGCTGCGCAATACATCCGTATCTTCCTTGACCTGCTGGAAGCTGGCTGTAGCCTCATCAAGCGCCAGCCGCCCCTGTTGGCTGGCGCAGCCGGTGAGCAGAACACAGAACAGCAGCAGAGCATGGCTCGGGGTCATCCTCATGCTCACGGCAACTCCCCCAACTGCGTGCGCAGACGCGTGATCTGGGTATTCAGCTCGTCCAGCTGACGCTGGCTCTTCTGGTTGAGCAGCATGGCCTCGGCCAGGCGCGCATCCAGCTCGGCCTGCTCGGCGAATACACGGGCACGCTTGTAATCGGCCTCACCCATGTTCTTCTCGGCGCGGGCCAGTTTCTTCTCGGCCAACTGCATTTCTTGCAGCTGTGGGCCGGCGCCGACCGCACGGGCCTGCTCGACCGCCTGTTGGGTCAGACGCATCTGTTCCTGCGGAGCAGGGTCATTGGCGCAGCCGGCCAAAGCCAGCAGCGCCAGGGCAAGGATGTGGAGTCGGTGATTCACTGCGGATCGTCCTGCTTTTGCGGGGGTACGGCGGTTTGCAACTGCTGGGCTTTCCAGCGCTCCAGGTTGCGCTGCAGGAGGGTTTCCGGCAGGCCTGCGGAGGTCAATTCTGTCATTTTTTTCGCCAGCTGTCCGCGCAGCCAGGCGTCGTTGCAGGCCGAGTTGTGCGACAGGGTCAGGAACAGGCCCTCACTGGAAATCGGCGGTTCCAGAGTCTCCAGGCTGTCCAGCATGCCCAGCGTATCGGCCAGGGCCATGCCGGGGTAGCGCTCATAGAGCACATAGTCGGTACGCCCCAATAGCAGCTTCTGGAACGCCTGGGTCAGGCTCGGCACCTCTTCAAGGTTGAGGTTGGCCTTGGCATAGCTGTCGAACTGCTGGCCGAAGCTGTTGTTGACCAGCGTACCGCCGGTGCGTTCGCGCAAGTCTTCCCAGCCGCTGTAGGGGAAGACCTTGTCCTTGTTCACCCAGACCACGCTGGGCGTATTGAAGAAGGCCGGATGCACGTAATCCATGGTTTCCAGGCGCGGCAGCGTGAGGAAGGCACCCGCCAGCAAATCGACGCGGCCGGTACGCACTTCGTCCTGAGCCCTGGACCAGGGGCCGGTGTGAATGATTTCTACCTTCACCCCCAACTGCTCGCCGATCAGGGTCAGCAGATCGGCGTTGGCCCCGATCAGATGCTGGGGGCTCTGCGGGTCCCGCCACAGATAAGGCGGGTACTCCGGATTGCCGGTAGCCACCAGACGCTCACATTTGCCGACTGCTCCGGCCAGGCCGGAGACAGAAAGGAAGGTCAGTAGGGAAATGACTTTCAGCGACACAAGCTCACGCATCTAGAGTACCGGTTGCTGGTTCATGTAACGAGTCGCACCCACCGACTCAAACCTGTTCATGCTAGCGTAACAGGCGGGCTCAAGAATTATTAGCGATAAGGATTCGCCATGAAAAAACTGCTACTTGGACTGATTCTGCTACTGGCCGCAACGGCGGGCACACTGTACCTCTCTCCGCCCTTGCTGATCGGCAGCATGCGCTTCGTAGAACGCCAACTGGCAGGGCTTTCGCCACGAGAAGTCCAGGTCGACGGACTGACCATACACTACTATGAGGGCGGTCCCGCAACAGGCGAAACCCTGTTGATGATCCACGGATTCGGCGCCAACCGCGATAACTGGCTGCGTTTCGCTCGCCCCTTCACCTCCCGTTACCATGTGATCGCCCTCGACCTGCCCGGCTTTGGCGAAAGCAGCAAGCCGGATGCCCTGTACGACGTGGCGACCCAGTCCGAACGCCTGCATGCTTTCGTAAAGGCCTTGAAGGTCGACAAACTGCACCTGATCGGCAACTCGATGGGCGGTCATATCGCCGCACTGTATGCGGCGCGCTACCCCGAACAGGTACTGAGCGTCGCTCTGTTCGACAACGCCGGCGTCACCTCGCCACACAAGAGTGAGATGTTCGCGATGATCGAACGCGGCGAACCCAACCCGCTTGTCGTACGCCAGGCCGAAGACTTCGGCAAATTGATGGAGTTCGTCTTCGTCACCCCGCCGCCGCTGCCCGACGCCCTCAAACAGCACTTCGCCGAACAGTCCATGGCCAACCAGGCCCACTACGATGCGATCTTCACCCAGCTGCGCGAACGCTATGTGCCACTGGAACCCGAACTGCCGAAAATCCAGGCGCCGACACTGCTGCTGTGGGGCGACCAGGATCGCGTGCTGGACGTCTCCAGCATCGACGTAATGAAGCCGCTGCTGCGCAAACCCAGCGTGGTGATCATGAAGGACTGCGGGCATGCCCCCATGCTCGAACGCCCGGAAGAAGCCGCCCAGCACTATCAGGACTTCCTCGACGGCAAGCTGTAGCCATTGCCCAAACAAAAAACCCGCTCGATGAGCGGGTTTTTTATTGTCTGCTAAAAATCAGCAATCTCCGCCACAACCTAGATTTTACGGGGTATAGAGCCTAATATCTCTCCATTAGCTTCCGCTAATAATCGCCTCAATCCACCGTCATAGTGTGGGTTAAGGTGTGGGTAGATTTGGAGGGCACATGGGGAAACTCACCAGCAAGACCGTCGAAGCCCTTGCCCGGGCAGGCGTTACAGGCAAAACGAATGACGGAGATGGCCTTTACCTGCAGGTAAGCAAAGCCGGCGCATCGAGCTGGATATTTCGCTACAAGCTTGATCGCAAGAGTCGGGAGATGGGGCTAGGACCGTATCCAGCCGTGACGCTTGCCGAGGCCCGTCAGTTGGCAGCAGACCAACGCAAAGTGCTCGCCACAGGCTCTGACCCTCTCGCCGCCCGTGATGCCGCCCGTGAATCGAAGCGAGAGGCCGAGCGCCAAGCACAAGCACGCCGCATTACATTCGAGACGCTTGCGACAGAACACCACCAGGCCCACGGCGCTGCCTGGTCGGATCGATGGAGTAAAGGCTGGATCCGCAAGATGGAGCTGTATGCCTTCCCCGTGATCGGCAAGATGTCGGCCGCAGATATTCAGACGGAACACGTCCTCGGGGCATTACGCCCGGTGTGGAACACCAAGCCGCGGACGGCTGATGAAGTACGCGCGCAGATTGAGGCAGTCCTAGATGCCGCCAAGGCGCGTGGCCTGCGAAATGGAGACAACCCAGCGCGCTGGCGCGGCCACTTGGAGAACCTTCTTAGTAAGGCTGATAAGAAGCGAGCCAGGCAGTACCAGCATCACCCAGCGATGCACTGGAGGGACGTGCCGGCGCTCATGGAACGTCTATCGATGCTGGAGGATCAGGACATTTACGCCTTGCGCCTCCTGATACTGACAGGCGCACGATCGCACATGGTAATTGGCGCCTCATGGGATGAGTTCGATATGGAAGCCGGCACTTGGTCGCTGTCTGCTGAGCGCATGAAAATGCGCAAATCGTTCATCGTTCCGCTGCCCGCCCAGGTACTCGAGTTGCTGGAAGCCATCCCGCGCATACAGGGCAGCCCGTATCTCTTCCCTGGCCGCAGCAAGGCCGGGCACATGTACGAGAAAGCATTCTTTCACACGCTGCGCCGCCTGGATCTGGGAGGCATTACAGCCCATGGCTTTCGCTCGACCTTCCGGGACTGGTGCAATGAATGCGCGCACTTCCCTCGCCAGATCTGCGAACTGGCGTTGGCGCACGATGAGAGAGGTCAGACAGAAGCTGCCTATTCCCGCTCTGATTTTCTGGAGAAGCGCCGCGCCCTAATGACTGACTGGGCTACGTACTGCACCAACGCCCCGACCGAGAATGTTGTGCCCATACATTCGAAGAACCGCGCCTGACGGATTCAGGCAAACGGGCCTGCAGGTATTAGTGGTACCGGCAGGCCCTGACCACAATCAGACCGCAGGAGGTCTAAATCATGGCTAAGCAAATTGTAATCGAGCCCCGCTTCGAGCAGTCCGCAACCTTCATGACGTTCTACGCCATTCAACGTAGCGACGCCATGCGCGGGCCGTTTGGCTTCCTTGGTCCTTTTCCTGGGAAGGATGAAGCTCAGTCGGTATGCGACTTCTTCAACGCCAACAGCAGCAAGCACACGTTTGCCGTTGCCCAGTGCGGGTTGGCCGACGACATGACCAGCCAGGAAGAATTGGCTGACGAGTACGCGAAAGCGATGGCAAAGCTGACTGCTTGGAAGCAGCACTAAGATGCAGACCCCGGCCTCGTCGACGAGGCCGGCCCTCGCATTACAGAGGTAGCGTTGATGAGCAGGAAGAAGGCCCAGGCCGCCTCATTGAAGTTCAAATTCGAGCATGACGACGCACTGACTCCGGCGATAAACATAGCGTTTCAGGAAATTGTCCAGTGGGCACAGCTTTACCGCACGGGCGACGCCATTAGCCGGGAGAATTGCCGCAAGAGGCTCATGGAAGTCTCCGAAGCGTGGCTAGCCTGGAAATTTGAGGAGGCGCAGAACACCCACAACGGTTTCGCCGGTGCCGAGCAACGTCGCGAGGAGCGAAAGCCAGAATGGGATAGATGGCAGATGCTCGCTGACGCTCAGTGGGCTGCAAACCCTCGCTTGAGCATACGCGACGTTGCTGGACGGATTGCTGGGCCAGGAGAGAAGGCAGAGACCATTCGGAGGCACATCAGCAAGCCATCAAATAATTAGTGGGTAAGCAGCGCCCGCATACCCAAAACGCCGTGCGTAATTTCCATAACCGTCCACTAAGCACCGAGGAAGACGGTTATGAATCAATCCCGCCGCATCATGCGCCTGCCGGAAGTTATCGCCACCACCGGCTACAAGCGCAGCCGCATCTACGAGCTCATGGATCAGGGGGCATTTCCCAAATCCCGCCGCATCGGCCAGCGCGCCGTTGGCTGGGATAGCCTGGAGATTGAGGCCTGGATTAACGCCAAGTTGGGAGGTCAGCACTAATGACCAACCAACAAAAAGCCCCCGTGCTGGTTGCCGCCAGCGCCGAGGGCCATATCGAAACGTTGCCCAACAACTCTACCCGCCTCCCCCCCCGCCTGCAAAGGCTGCTGCGCGCACTTGTCGCCAACCCTTTCGGCTTGAGCCGCGAGGAATGCGACCGTGTAACGCCGTGCAGCAACAGCCCTCAATACATCGCCATCCTGCGTCAGCGCTTCAACCTCACTATCTCCTGCCACCGGCATAAATTCGTGACCATCGACGGCCTTCGTGGCGCCTACGGGGTTTACCAGCTGACTGCAGACGACATGACCAAGCTGGCAGCCGAGGGCTTGGTATGAGCCAGATCGATACCATCCTGAGCAAGCTCAAGAAGCCCAAGAAGGCTGGCGACGGCAAGTGGATTGCCTGCTGCCCTGCCCACGACGACAAAAGCCCAAGTCTGAGCATTCGCGAAACTGAAGACGGCACGGTACTGCTGCATTGTTTCGCCGGCTGCGAAGTCAGCGACATCGTCAGCAGCGCCAATCTCGAATGGCATGAGCTTTTCCCTCACGCACCGACGAATGCCGCCAGGCAGAGGCACCGCATCGAGTGCCTGGAAGCTGCGCGCAACCATGCGCGGCTGCTGCTGGATATCGCCGCAGCCAACGCCGACGAACTGTCCGAAGAGGATCTGCTGCTTACCGCCAAAGCTGAGCACGATCTGATTAGGATCGACGCCCAGCTGGCAGAGCTGGGCCCTAAATCTCTGCGTGAAGTGGATCTGCGCGACCTCATGACTGCCACCCTGCCCGAGGCGCGCTACGCAGTTAAGCCCTTACTGCCCTGCCGCCACGTCACTCTTTTCGGCGGGCATGGCGGTGTCGGCAAAACCTATCTGATGCAGGTGATCGCCGCACACGTCGCTTGCGGGAAGCCATTCGCCGGCCTGGAGGTTCAGCAGTCGCCCGTTCTGTTCGTCAGCCTGGAGGATGAGCCCGCAATGGTGCGGCTGCGCTTGCGTTGGATCATCGAGGCCTACCAGCTTCCGGCCTCGCAGGTTGTGTCCGGGCTGCGCTTGCTGGATGGCACACAATCCTCCGCAGCACTGATATCCGAAAGCGACGGATATGCCGCCGCCCCCGAGTTCACCCCGGCTTTCTGGGAACTGGAGCAGCAAGCCAGGGGCGCCGGTCTCATTGTCGTGGACAATGCCAGTGACGCATTCGACGCAAATGAAAACTCCCGGCGCGACGTGCGCCTCTTCGTCCGCGGACTGGCTAGCATTGCGCGCAAGAATGACGCGGCCCTGGTGTTGCTGGCGCATATCGACAAGGCCGCGGCCCGCGGCGCTGGCGGCGATAACAACTACTCAGGCTCAACCGCCTGGCACAACTCCGCCCGCTCCCGCATTGCTCTGATTGAGCAAGATGGAGTCGTCACCCTCGTGCACGAAAAGCACAACCTGGGGCGTCGTGCTGAGCCGATTCAAATCACCCTGTCTGAGCACGGCGTACCGATGCCGGGGCAACAGCCGCAGGATGGCGGTTTGACTAGCGCTGACTTCGATCAGGCCGAAATGCTCCGCGCTCTGGAAGCAGCTGCTGAGGCCGGCATTACTGTGCCTGCGAACACCACTCCGGGTGCGTACTCGGCCATGTCTGCGCTGGAGGTACTGCCCGAGTATCCCAAGGCATTCGCACAGGGCAAAGCTGGCCGTAATCGCGCCCGGGCTGCCCTCACTGCCCTCATTCGCAAGTGCGTCGTTCTGAGCGAGGAATACGTCAAAGCGAACCGCCACAAGGCAACCCGGCTGGTTATCGCAAGTGCGCTGCGTCACCCCCTAATACCCCCTAGCGCATCGACGCATGGCGCTGGAGCTTGCGTCAACGCGTCAAACGGGATCGACGCAAATACGATTGGGATCGACGCAATCGACGCAGATACGGAGGCCGCATGACTAGCTGCTGCCCAACCTGCGGCCAGGCGCTGCCGATCGACCCGGTGGAGGCCGAAGCCGAAGCCATCCGCCAGTGGTGCAGGAACAACGGCGTGGCGATCCTGCTAGGCGACTGTGTGCGCCGGTCAGATGCGGCCCTGTACCTGGGGCGCGCAGAGAAGACGCTAGCCAATTGGGAATCGGTCGCCCAGCCCATCCCGGTGCGCCGCCTGAGTGGGCGCACCTACTACGAGATCCGCGACCTGGCTGCTTTCGTCGTGAAAGATTCCTCCCGATAGTTCCCGAACCCTCCCGAACCATCCTCGCCCACCTGGACCGGAGCGAGGAAGATTTCTCCATAGTCACCAACCCTGGAGAACCCCATGACCCAAGTATCCATCGCCCCGAAAGGGCAAACCTTCGTCCGCTCCCTGATCCTGCGCGCCACCACCAAGCACCTGACCTATGAGACCGCGCGCGATATCGCCACCGCCCGCTGGGGCCAATATCAGGGCGAGCTGATCGCCAAGGCCGCTGTCGCACCGATCATGCAAAGCGATGTCGGCGAAATCGCTGCAACCGAGTTCTTCAGCCTGGTCATGGAGCGCTCGCTGCTGGGCCGTCTCGCAGGCCTGCGCCGCCTCCCCTTCAATCGCAAGATGCTCAAGATCACCAGCGGTTCGAATGGCTACTGGGTTGCCGAAAGCAATCCGGTCCCGCTGAGCAAGCCGGCCCTCGATGGCTCCAGCCTGCCGCCCTTGAAGGTTTGCGCGATGATTGTGGCCACCGATGAAGCCCTGAAGACCGGCGGCGCTATCGCCGAGAACGGATTCCAACGCGACTTGGAACGCGCCATCGTGGACACCACCGACATCGCCCTGCTCGATGCCAGCAATGCCGGCGTGGTCGATGAACGCCCCGCTGCCATCACCTACGGCGCGCCCTCGACTGCGGCCACCAGCGACGCAGCAGCCGACATCGCCGCCCTGATAGGTCTGTTCGGTGGCGATCTGGGCACGGCCTACTTCGTCACCGACGCCACCACGGCGACGAATATGGCGCTGCTGCGAACTGCAGAGGGTGGGCTGATTTTCCCCGATGTCGGCGCCCGCGGCGGTTCCGTGCTGGGTATCCCGCTGCTGATCTCCCGAGCCTCGCCGCGTGACTCTAACGGCGGACAGCTCGCCCTTATCGACCCGACCGGTATTGCCTATGGAGCGGACGGCCTGACCTTCGAAAGTGCAGAGCACGCGACCGTCGCCATGAGTGATACCCCGGAATCTGACCCGGTGCTGGTCAGCCTCTGGCAGCGCAACCTGGTCGGCTACAAGTCGATCATGAGCAGCAATTGGGAAGTCCAGCGCGACGGCAGTGTGGCCCTGCTCACCAGCGTGGCGTGGGGTGCGTGATGAAAGACTATGAAACGCGCGCATTAGAAATACTTGCCGCGTGTCAGGCGCGCGCCGGCGAGGCCCGCGACGCCGGTATCGAAGAGCCGTTCGCTGTGGGTTCCGGCGCCGTACTCTCCGGAATGCTTATCAAGGCCCTGGAGCAAATTGATCGCCTCGAGGACGACATCAAGTTGCTGACCGAAATGCTGGCCGAACTGGAGGGCAAACAATGACCGATCGACGCGAAGAGCGGCTTGTTTACGAGCTGAGCAACTGTATTGCCAGACACGCGGATTGGCTGTCCGGGCGGGACTTCCAGCGCATCGCCGAGCGTGTTGCGCGAGGCTATTTCGCGGAGAACGACTTGGACGAATACGTCACCTTCGAAGAATTGCAAAGGGCCTTCGACGAAGCCGCCAAGATCGCCATGGAGGTGGTGAAGGATGCCCAGTAAATCTCTCGGAACGCTAACGCTCGACCTGATCGCCAAGATTGGCGGGTACACAGGGCCGCTGGACAAGGCAGAACGCAAGACAAAGCAGTTCTCCGAGTCTTCCGCTAAGGCTGGCAAAGCGCTTGGTACGGCTATCGGTGCTGGTGCTGTCATTGCGGCAACTGGCATTGCCCTGATCGTCGACAAGCAGAGCGACCTGATCGACTCTCAGGCCAAGATGGCGCAGCAGCTCCGCACAACCTACGAAAGCATCTCGGTGCTCGGGCGTGCCGGCGACCTGGCCGGAGTGGGGATAGACAAGATTCAGGTGGCCAGCAAGGCGCTTGAGCAGCGTCTTGGCATGGCCATCCAGGGGTCGAAGGAGCAGGCCGCCGCATTCGATAGGCTTGGTCTGAGCGCGCAGGAGATTGCTGATCTACCTCTGGACCAGCGCATATCCGAGATCAACAAGGCCCTTGTCGAGAACGTCCAGGCCTCAGAGCGCGCCGCGGTCGCCGGCAAGCTATTCGGCGAAGAGGGTGCGCTGGCCATCCAGGCCCTTGACCCGGCAACCATTGAAGAGGCTGCGCGCCAGGTTGAGATATTCGGACTCAACCTGTCCGAAGTCGATGCGGCAAAAGTTGAGATGGCGAACGACGCCATGAGCACCTTCGGCCTGCTAACCGATGGGGCCGCTAAGCAGTTGACGGTAGAGCTTGCGCCAATCCTGCAGGCGATAGGGGATGAATTCCTGGACGCCGCAGAAGAGGCCGGCGGCCTCGGCACCGTTGTTCAGGATACCGCCCGCGGCGGTGTTAAGGCCTTGGCCTTCGTTGTCGATGCCGGCGATGGTGTGGGCCGCGTATTCACAGCGGTCGCAAATACGCTCGTCGGCGTCTACTCCCGTGCAATCGGCCGAGTAAACCAACTGTCTGCGGCTGTGGCAGAGGGGCTTTCGAATCTTCCTGACTTCGCCGGGGGCGATGAATTCGAGCGCCAGGCGAAGAAGTTCGGCGATGCCGCCAAGGAGAACTTCGGGATTGCTGACGAGGCTGCCAAGGCCTTGAGAAACACTCTTGAAGAGCCGCTTGCCGGCGAAAAGTTGCTCGCTGCGTATTATGACGTACAGGCTAATGCCGAGAAGGCAGCGAAGACGTCTGTAGCAGGTCGCGCAGTTGCGCGCGAAAGCGGCGCCGCATTCGTCAAGATCGAAACCGAAAAGGCGACTGCGGCCAAGGCCACCACTGATGCGGTCACCAGCCAGATAGATTCGCTGGAGCAGCAAGTCGCGTTGCTCGGCAAGACTGCCGATGAAGCCACACTGTACAAGCTCGCCATGGACGGTGCGACCGAGGCCCAGCTTTCCCAGGCGCGCGCAGCGCTCGGCACTATCTCTTCCTTCGAGCAGCAGCAGGAGATGCTGGAAGAGCGCAAGCGCGTTATGGCTGAGGTTGCTCAGATTGAGCAGAGCACCTGGTCCGACTCTTCCAAGGCCCTAGGGGATTACCAGGAGAAGATAGAGACGCTGCGCTCGGCCCTGCTGTCTGGAGATATCAGCCAACAGCAGTACGACACTATCCAGGCAGGCCTTGAAGCGAATCTGGATAAGGCTGAAGAAACCACTGACCAGATGAGTGAGTACGCCAAGTCGGCGGCGCAGAACATGCAGAGTGCATTCGCTGACTTTCTGTTCGACCCGTTCGATGGCGGGCTCGAAGGCATGTTCAAGAGCTTCAGCGCGACATTGCAGCGCATGGCAGCTGAAGCAGCGGCGGCACAGATTTTTGATGCGATTGGCAGCTACGGCCAGGCTAACTCCGGCGCAGGGGGTTTTGCAGGCTTTCTGGGTCAAGCCGCCTCAGTTTTCGGCGGCGGCCGGGCCATTGGCGGTCCTGTTGGCGCTGGCGGGATCTATGAGGTTGGCGAATACAACCAGCCAGAGCTCGCAGAAATTGGCGGCAAGCAGTATCTGATCCCAGGCAACGAGGGCCGCGTGATGCCGATAAAGAGCAGCTCCTCTTCCAGCCAGACCATCAACATCAATTACAGCGGCAGCGCGGAACCGCGCGAGGCGCGCAAGGCAACGGCAGATATTGCCCGGGGTGTTGCACGGGCTATCAGTGGTTCGGCGAGGTATTCGTAATGAACCGTCATAGGGAGTACAAACCATGAGCGTTGGACAAATTCTCGGGGGCAATGTTTTTGCCCCGGGCCAGACCACCGGACAGCAAGTAGGCGGAATTGTTGGGGCCGCAATCGGCGCCTTCGTTGGCGGCCCTGCTGGCGCATTTACGGGGTACTCCATCGGTGCCCAAATCCCCGGCATGAATGAACCCGCCCCGCATCAAGAGCCCAATCACCTTGCCGAGGAGGCCAGCCACGCATGAGCATTCTCAACGTATTTATCACGCCTGAATCTGGTTTGGTTGGCGTCGATACCGAGGCCGTCGGCTTGAGAGACAGCGTGATATTTGAGAGCTGCAAGCTGGTGGCAGCTCCATTGACCAACTCGGTTATCGCCTTCCGTGGCACCGACTACTTGCTGAAGGCTCTGATGGCCAACATTGTCTGTTTTGGCGGAACGCTGGAAGAGATGCTGGAGGGGATTCCTGAGCTGCTCAAAGCATCGGCCGACTACTGCCGAAAGCACTTCCAAGCCGAGGAGGAAGCCCTTGGCCTTGAGATGGTGATCGTTGGCTATTCGCAAGCCGAAGGGTGCGTAGTGGGCCATCTGTACAGGCGGGCAGTCGGCAGCGAGGACATCCAGGTCGACCGCATTCCCTATCGGTACAGGTCGCCATTCTGGAGCGCTGAGGACTTCCCGTCAGGGCTGACTGATGACCGTGCCGGGATGGAAATGCTTGCCCGACATCAGAGCCGCCTGGCCCGTGAGCGCAAACCCGACTTCGCCGCTGGTGGGCGTTTCCTCATCGCCGAGGTGCGCCAGCACATTGTCAGCATCGAAAAAGCGTTCGACTTCCCATCGAGGTGATGCACATGGCTAGGCTCACAACCATCAAGCCGCGCATTCAGATGGCGCCCACTCGCAAAGTCCAGTCCCTGCCGACTACCAAAGAGCGCCGGCTGACTGGCCGCAAACTCCAAGATCGGCGCATGAACGTGTGGGCACGCAATCCTCATTGCGCCAACTGCGGCAAGCTCTGCGACTTCCCTGCCGGCTTCGAGCTCGACCATCGCGTGCCGCTGTTCCAGGGTGGATCGGATACCGAGGACAACTGCCAGGTGCTGTGCTCAGGCCCTGATGGCTGCCATGCGAAGAAGACGGCGCAGGATCTGCGCGGCGCATGAGGAATGGGGCGTGGGGTGAACCTTGCCGAGCGCCCCATTCCTGACCGCCACCGAAACTCTTTCTCCATTAACCGCAACAATTTTCCTGAAATCTGAGCCCAGGCCCAGGGGGGGTAGTCGGATACTCCAAACCCCTTTCGACTGGAAACCGCCCCCCTCCCGCATTCGCAGAATAAATCCCCCGTTAACAACCTGTTAATCAGCAAATCAAATCAGCAAATGCCCTAGCCCTTGGGGCTAGAGGGCTGAGCGCATTTGGTTGCGACCGATTGCTTGTTAACTTTGTTAAGCGGGGCACTTACCGCAAGCCCAGTCGGGTTGCCTGGATAAATGAAAAGCCCTTCGCGGGGAGAGGCTAGGATCTGACCATGTACTGCTTGGGCGGCAGGATCATAGGGTTATGATCGCCCAGGTCTACAATCCGGATGACTTTGTTCCCAGGGAAACGCTGGAAATGGAGGACGTACTCAGAAGTGAAGTACGGCAGCCAGGGGGTTGGTTGCTCAAATTTCGGAATGCCGATGTGGTAATGCCAAAGGTAGTTATCCCTGGCATATCTGACCTTATCGTAGTAGTCAGGGTCCGTACCGGGCACATTGTCAGAACGGCGAATCTTGCCGGGCAGTCCGGTTAGACCATGCGTCTGACAATGGATAATGAACTCAGCGATCTTGACTTGATCGTCGCGTGGGAAATTGGGGAATTGCTGTGCGAAGAGATCACTTCGTTCAACGATCAGGGACATTCTCTGCTTGCCGCCCGCCAGACATCCATTCGATGAGCTGCTCTGTACTTAGGCCGGCCGGGACTACTTTATGTCCGCTCTGCAGGGACTGACGGATGCGGGCCAGGTTGAAGTTGGCCTCGTCCTTGTTTCGGTCTGCTGCTGTGGGGCTGTTAGTGAGCTTTTTCATGGTTACTCCATCGGGCGCCTGATACTGCAACGGCAAATGCCCAGCAGGTGTACTTCCGTCCAAACTGTATAGTCATTATACAGTCAATCGGCAATACCTGATTTTTTGACACTACCGCCGATCAGTTGGCTCCGGCAGAGGTGTGGGCCAGAGTGTGGGTAGATAGCAAATAATTGCGTAAAACAGCTCTAAAACAGCACATAAACAAACAAAAAACCCGCTCGATGAGCGGGTTTTTTGTGGGAGCGGGACGCTGGCTTACACCAGTTTCTCCAGTTCCGGTACGGCTTCGAACAGGTCAGCGACCAGACCGTAGTCAGCCACCTGGAAGATCGGAGCCTCTTCGTCCTTGTTGATCGCAACGATCACCTTGGAGTCCTTCATGCCCGCCAGGTGCTGGATGGCACCGGAGATGCCGACCGCGATGTACAGCTGCGGAGCAACGATCTTGCCGGTTTGGCCAACCTGCATGTCGTTCGGTACGAAACCGGCGTCGACAGCGGCACGGGAAGCACCCACGGCAGCACCCAGCTTGTCGGCCAGCGCGTACAGGTGTTTGAAGTTGTCGCCGTTCTGCATGCCACGGCCGCCGGATACGACGATCTTGGCAGCGGTCAGTTCCGGACGGTCGGACTTGGCCAGCTCTTCACCCACGAAGGCAGATTTGCCGGCATCGGCCGAACCGCTCACGGCTTCAACGGCAGCGGAACCGCCTTCGGCAGCAACCGGGTCGAAACCGGTGGAACGCACGGTGATCACTTTCACGGCAGCCGAAGACTGCACGGTAGCGATGGCGTTGCCGGCATAGATCGGACGCTTGAAGGTGTCGGCGCTTTCAACGGCGACGATCTCGGAGATCTGGTCAACGTCCAGCAGAGCGGCAACGCGCGGCAGGATGTTCTTACCGTTGGAGGTAGCGGCGGCCAGGATGTGGCTGTAGCCCTTGCCCAGTTCGGCAACCAGCGGCGCAACGTTTTCCGGCAGTTGGTGCTCGTAGGCAGCGTTGTCGGCAACCAGCACTTTGGCCACGCCAGAGACCTTGGCGGCAGCTTCGGCAGCAGCACCGGCGTTGGCACCGGCAACCAGTACGTGGATGTCGCCACCGATCTTCGCGGCAGCAGCCACGGTGTTCAGGGTGGCAGCAGCCAGAGCGGAGTTGGTGTGTTCAGCGATAACCAGGATAGTCATTTAGATTACCTTCGCCTCGTTCTTCAGTTTCTCGACCAGTTCAGCCACGGACTTGACCTTGATACCGGCGCTGCGAGCAGCCGGCGCTTCGACTTTCAGGGTCTTGACGGTGGAGGCGGTGGAAACGCCCAGAGCGTCCGGAGTAACGGTCTCCAGCGGCTTCTTCTTGGCCTTCATGATGTTCGGCAGCGACGCGTAACGCGGCTCGTTCAGACGCAGGTCGGTGGTCACGATAGCCGGCAGGTTCAGCGCAACGGTCTGCAGACCGCCGTCGATTTCGCGGGTCACGTTGACCTTGTCGCCAGCAACTTCGACCTTGGAGGCGAAGGTGCCTTGGCCGAAGCCAGTCAGGGCGCCCAGCATCTGGCCGGTCTGGTTGTTGTCGCTGTCGATGGCCTGCTTGCCCATGATGACCAGCTGAGGCTGCTCTTTATCGACAACGGCCTTCAGCAGCTTGGCAACTGCCAGGGAGTTCAGCTCGTCGGCCGACTCGACCAGGATGGCGCGGTCAGCACCCAGAGCCAGTGCGGTACGCAGTTGCTCCTGAGCGGTGGTCGGGCCGATGGTGACGACGACGATCTCGCTCGCCACGCCTTTTTCCTTCAGGCGGACGGCTTCTTCCACGGCGATTTCGCAGAAGGGGTTCATCGACATCTTGACGTTGGCGAGGTCGACGCCGGAGTTGTCCGCTTTGACGCGAACTTTGACGTTGTAGTCGACCACTCGTTTGACAGCTACAAGAACCTTCATGGATTCCTCGTTACTCTCCGGTGAATAAGAATGTCGCCAAGGCGAGCCTGGCCGGTGATGCAGATCGGCCGGAACCGACTATTTGCTCATACGGCGAGCGCAAAACCGCCCGTATCTTGACCGGAACGCCCTTTTCGGTCAACTCGAAAAACCCCCTTCCATCGGCCGCCAACCCTTGACTTATCGGGCTTTTACAAATTTCAAACAAACGTTTGTATTGGACGTGCAGGGGGCTATAGATATAATGCCCAGCGCGCAGGCCAGAGAAAGCCTAGCCCTAGCCAGAATCCAATAACACCGAAGAAGCCTTGAGTAGGAGATTCTCTGTGGAACGCGAATTTATGGAATTCGACGTCGTCATCGTCGGCGCCGGCCCCTCCGGTCTGTCCGCCGCCTGCCGACTGAAGCAGAAGGCCGCCGACGCCGGCAAAGAGATCAGCGTCTGCGTGGTCGAGAAGGGTTCCGAAGTCGGCGCTCACATCCTCTCCGGTGCGGTCTTCGAGCCGCGCGCCCTCAACGAACTGTTCCCCGACTGGAAGGAACTGGGCGCCCCGCTGAACACCGAAGTCAAGCGTGACGACATCTATATGTTGAAGAACGCCGACAGCGCCATCAAGGTTCCGGGCCTGTTCGTGCCCAAGACCATGCACAACGAAGGCAACTACATCATCTCCCTGGGCAACCTGTGCCGCTGGCTGGCCCAGCAGGCCGAGAACCTGGGTGTCGAGATCTACCCGGGCTTCGCCGCCCAGGAAGCACTGATCGACGAGAATGGCGTGGTACGCGGTATCGTCACCGGCGACCTCGGCGTCGATCGCGAAGGCCATCCGAAAGAGGGTTACTACACCCCGGGCATGGAACTGCGTGGCAAGTACACCCTGTTCGCCGAAGGCTGCCGTGGCCACATCGGTAAGCAGCTGATCAAGAAGTTCGACCTCGACAGCGAAGCCGACGCCCAGCACTACGGCATCGGCATCAAGGAAATCTGGGACATCGACCCGGCCAAGCACGAGCAGGGCCTGGTGGTGCACACCGCCGGCTGGCCGCTGGATATCGTGGGCACCGAGAACACCGGCGGCTCCTTCCTGTATCACCTGGAAAACAACCAGGTGGTAGTCGGCCTGATCGTCGACCTGTCCTACGCCAACCCCCACCTGTCGCCGTTCGATGAATTCCAGCGCTACAAGCATCACCCGGTGATCGCCCAGTACCTGGAAGGCGGCAAGCGTGTGGCTTATGGCGCGCGCGCCATCTGCAAGGGCGGCCTGAACTCGCTGCCGAAGATGGTTTTCCCGGGCGGCGCACTGATCGGTTGCGATCTCGGCACCCTGAACTTCGCCAAGATCAAGGGCAGCCACACCGCCATGAAGTCCGGCATGCTGGCAGCCGATGCCGTTGCCGACGTGCTGCTGGCCGACGGCCAGGGCGGCGACCTGCTCACTGGCTATGTCGACGGCTTCAAGGCCAGCTGGCTGTACGACGAGCTGTTCCGCAGCCGCAACTTCGGCGCGGCGCTGCACAAGTTCGGCCCTCTGGTAGGCGGTGCGTTCAACTTCGTCGACCAGAACCTGTTCGGTGGCAAGATCCCCTTCACCCTGCACGACAACAAGCCGGATTACGCCTGCCTGAAGCCTGCAGCCGAGGCGACCAAGATCAGCTATCCGAAGCCGGACGGAAAACTCAGTTTCGACAAGCTCTCCTCGGTGTTCCTCTCCAACACCAACCACGAGGAAGAGCAGCCTTGCCACCTGAAACTGGCCGACGCCAGCATTCCGCTGAGCAAGAACCTGCCGCTGTACGACGAGCCGGCACAGCGCTATTGCCCGGCCGGCGTATACGAGATCGTCACCCAGGAAGACGGCGAGAAGCGCTTCCAGATCAACGCGCAGAACTGCGTGCACTGCAAGACCTGCGACATCAAGGACCCGGCCCAGAACATCAACTGGGTGGCTCCGGAAGGCACCGGCGGCCCGAACTACCCCAACATGTAATTCGTGCTGCAATGAAGGAGCCGCCGCAAGGCGGCTTTTTCATGCCTGCGATTCCCCGACGAAAGCCCGCCGCAACTCGGCCATGTCCCCGCCGCATGGCCTCGATCGCTCGCTGTGCTGCCTGATCCGTGTCCTGCAGCACTCCAGCAACTCCGCAGGCACCACTGGCCAGAACAGGCCATATCGATCCTTGAGCCAGCCGCACTGATGCACCTCGGGAGCGCTGCCAGCACCGAGTCGCTGCCAGTAATGATCCCGCCTACGAGGCGCACATGACCCGCAGCGAAACAGCCTCACTGAAGCTGAATGCCGGCTCGCCATTGAGGGCTGTGAATGGCTGGCCATTCAGCTCGAAGGTCACCGTCATTGCCGTACCGAGGGCCTTGCCGTGGACCTCGAAACCCGCCCCGCCATAACGAATGTCCCGTGTGATACGCGAGTCAGGAAAGATATCGACGTAGAAGTCCGCAGCCTCCTCGGTCTGCTCGTCGAATCACAGGCACGGAGTGATTTGCTGTTTGAGCTGCAGGATGTGTCTCCTCGCCCGCCCTTGACTGGTCGCTGATGTACCCCGCCGAGAGACAGGAGCAATAAAAAAGGGCTCCCGAAGGAGCCCTTTCATTACCGCAGCAAGGATCAGTGGGCGAACAGCGAGCCACCTTTCTTGCCGGCCAGTTTCTCTGGCTTGATCAGGAAGCGCGCCAGGGCTGGCAGCAGCCACAGGGCACCAAACATGTTCCACAGCAGCATGAAGGTCAGCATCAGACCCATGTCGGCCTGGAACTTGATCGCAGAGAAGATCCAGGTGACCACACCGATGGCCAGGCACAGACCGGTGAACAGCACCGCCTTACCAGTAGAGCGCAGGGTCTGGTAGTAGGCCTCCTGCAGCGGCATGCCGGCACGCAGGAAGCTCTCCAGGCGGCTGTAGATATAGATACCGTAGTCCACACCGATACCTACGCCGAGCGCGATCACCGGCAACGTCGCCACCTTCACGCCGATACCCAGCCAGGCCATCAGAGCATTACCCAGGATGGAGGTCAGGATCAGCGGCAGGATGATGCACAGCATGGCGCCGAACGAGCGGAAGGTGATCAGGCACATCACCGCCACGCAGACATACACCAGGATCAGGATCTTCAGCTCGGAAGTGGCAATCACCTCGTTGGTGGCCGCCTCGATACCGGCGTTACCGGCAGCGAGCATGAACTCCAGCCCTTCCTTGTTGTTGTCCTTGGCGAACTCCTCCACTACACCGACAGCCCGCTTGAGCGTCGCAGCCTTGTGGTCGTTGAGGAACACCAGTACCGGCGCCAGCGAACAGTCGGCGTTGTACAGGCCATCCGCACGAGCGATGGAGTTGTTGAGGATGTCCGGGTTACGCGACAGGGTCTCCCACTTCAGGCTCCCCTCGTTCATGCCCTTGATGACCTGCTTGGACACGCTGACCATGGAAATGGCCGACTGCACGCCCTCGGTGTTCTCCAGACGCCACATCAGCTGGTCCATCGGAGCCAGGGTGTCGTGGGTGGAGCAACCCTCGTTCGGCGTCTTGACCATCACCACAAGTACATCGGAACTGGTCGAGTAGTTGTTGATGATGAAGTCGTTGTCCTTGTTGTAGCGCGAGTCCGGACGCAGTTCCGGTGCCCCTTGGTCAAGGTCACCAACCTGCAGGTTGGCTTTCTGGTACCAGAAGGCCGCCACACCGGCCGACAGAGCGATGACCACGGAGATCGGCGCCACCACCGGGTGAGCGAAGTTGGACAGCATGCGCCAGAACGGCTGATCGCAATTGGCCTCGCGCTTGCTCCGCTCGATAGCCCGCTTGCTGATGCCGATATAGGAAATGGCAACCGGCAGCAGGATCAGGTTGGTGAACACGATCACGCCCACACCGATGGAGGCGCCGATAGCCAGCTCGCGGATCACGCCGATATCGATCACCAGCAGAGTGATGAAGCCGACGGCGTCCACCAGGATGGCGATCATGCCCGGCAGGAACAGCTGGCGGAAAGTACGCCGCGCTGCGGTCAGGGCATTGTCGGCATCACTGGACTGCAGGGCGATACCGTTGATCTTTTGCACGCCGTGGGAAATACCGATGGCGAAGATCAGGAACGGCACCAGCATCGAATACGGATCGAGACCGAAACCGGCAAGGTTCATCAGACCCAGCTGCCAGACCACGGCGATCAGGGTGGTGGACACCACCGAGATGGTCGAGCGGATGCACCAGCTGAACCAGTACAGCAACACCAGGGTGATCACCAGAGCGACGCCGAAGAACATCACCACCATGATCAGACCATCGATCAGATCGCCGACCTTCTTGGCGAAACCGACGATGTGCACCTGCACATTGGGGTTCTGCGCCTGGTATTTGTCCCGGATCTTCTCCTCCAACTCATGGGAGAACTGGCGGTAGTCCAGCTTGAGCAGACGGCTCTGATCCTTGGGATCCGGATACTGCTCGAGCAGCGGCACATCGACGATGCTCGACTTGAAGTTGTTGGCGACCAGACGCCCGACCTGACCGGACTTCAGGATGTTGCCACGCAACTCGTCAAGGCTCTGCGCGGAACCATCGTAGGTCTGCGGAATTACCTCGCCACCATCGAAGCCCTCTTCGGTCACTTCGGTCCAGCGTACGCTCGGACTCCACAGCGACTTCAGGCCAGAGCGGTCGACGCCCGGAATGTAGAACACCTCGTCATGGATCTGCTTGAGCGTCTCCATGTAGTCCTTGTCGAAGATGTCGCCATTCTTGGCCTCCACCGAGATACGCACGGTATTGCCGAGGT
This sequence comes from Pseudomonas sp. BMS12, assembly GCF_001592875.1. GTDB lineage: Bacteria > Pseudomonadota > Gammaproteobacteria > Pseudomonadales > Pseudomonadaceae > Aquipseudomonas. The sequence goes on from NZ_LSOF01000005.1 coordinate 567,336, forward strand.
TGGCCAGATCGTTGCGGTGCTCGAGCATCTTCTGGATGAAGGGATGCTCCAGCGGGATCATCTTCTCGAAGCTGGTCGAGGGACGAATATGCGAGGCCTGCCACAGCAGCAGGATGGTGACCAGCGCGCAAAGCGCGATCACGACCGGGCGGTTGTTGAAGATCAGGCGCTCGAGAAAGGTCGCCTTGTCCTGGTGATGGCTACTCATGGAACTCATATGCTCATTCGCCCCGGCTTATTGTTTTTGGCCTGGCTCGGCGCCAGTCGGAGATGCGATACGCACGCCACCCTGCCCTACCAGGACCAGGTTGCCGGCGGCATCGGCGACAGCCGACGCCAACGAGGCGCGATCCAGGCGGTTGATAACGGTAAAGGTGCGCCCGGCATCCTTGCTGGTCAGAACGCTACCGCCATGACCGACGATGACCAGGGTCCCATCCTTGAGCAGGCTGCCGCCGGCCAGGCCGAACTCGACGCGACCGCTACCGGAGCTCAGCGGAATTTCCTGCCAAGTGCTGCCGAAATCGGCGGAACGATACAGGTTGCCGCGCAGACCGAAGACCACCAGGGTGTTGCTGCTGGCAGTGCCAAGGGCGCCGAACAGCGTACCCTCGTATGGCCCCTGGATCTTCTCCCAGGTCTGGCCCCAGTCGGCGGAACGGAACATGCTGCCGGCTTCGCCGACGATGAACAGTCCGGCATCCTTCACGGCGGTGATGCCGTTGAGGTGATAGCCATCCTCGTTGTCCAGACGATCGCTGACATCGTTCCAGTTCTTGCCGCCATCGCTGGTTTCCAGCAAGGCACCATAGGCGCCGATGGCCAAGCCGTTGTCGGCATCGCGGAACCAGACATCGAGCAGCGGAGCTTCGCGCTCCAGGTCTTCGTACTGCAGTTCCCAGTTGGCGCCGCCGTCGTCGGTGGCGAGAATCTGCGCATCGTGCCCCACGGCCCAGCCGTGCTTGTCATCGACGAAATATACTGCCGTCAGCAGCTGACGGGTCGGCACCCGGGCCTGTACCCAGTTCTTGCCGGCGTCTTCGGAAAACAGGATGTGGCCACGATCACCGACGGCGACCAGGCGCTTGCCAGCATGGGCAACGTCCAGCAGCAGGCTGGTGACGGCCTTGGGCGATTCGATGGAAAGGACATTGGCGGCTTCCGCGGCCTGCAGTGGCAGGGGGGCGGTCAGGGCCAGAAATGAACAGACGCTGATCAGGGACAGCGCTTTCGCCAGCGGCGATTGATGACGGACCGGCACCGAAGTGGAGTTCGGACGACCGGGGCGGGTGCGCCGCATGACGGGCTCACGCATAAAATCCCCCTTTATTCTTATAAGTGGGTGCATGCCTTATGGCAGGCGGCTCATGCTATACGGCTTTGGAAAAATCTGACAATCGGCATGACGTTATGTTTTGTTAAGCACCGAATCGGCAAAGATCGCCGCATAAAAAAGGCCGCTAGCACTCTAGCGGCCTTTTTCCTTGCCGTCGCCGACTAACTCAGCGAGTACCGCGGCGACGCAGGGCAGATGGCGTGAATTCGCTGTCTGCCGGGATCGGCTTGGCGAAGTTGACCGTCGAGGGCTCCTCGCTGTCCAGGTTCTGCACGTGATAGCGACGGCTCTGCAGATCGTGGAAAGCCTCCATTGCCGACCAGGTGGTGGGCAGGTCGTAGTAGTTCTTCAGATAGGCGATGGAGACGCGCCACAGCTCGCCACGACCGTCGTACTGATCGACCACCGCGGCCTGCCAGCTGTCCTCATCGAGATACAGGGTGCGCTTGGAATAGATGTGGCGGGCGCCAGACTTGAGCGTGCCCTCCACCACCCACACGCGATGCAGCTCATTGCGGGTCAGTTGCGGGTTGATGTGGCCGACCTGCAGCACGTCCTCATACTTCACTCCATCCGCCGCGAGGCGATAGTTGTTGTAGGGAATGTACAGTTCCTTCTTGCCCAGCAGCTTCCAGTCATAGCGATCCGGTGCGCCGTTGAACATGTCGGTATCGTCGGCGGTGCGCAGGCCTTCGGACGCGGCGATAGGCGTGTCATAAGCCAGGTTCGGTGCGCGGCGCACACGACGCTGGCCGGCAGCGTAGCCCCAGGCCTGACGCTGTTCCTTCACCTGATCGAGGGTCTCGTGCACCAGCGCGGCACCACCGGCCAGGCGTGCCGGGCTCTTGGTGAAGTTCAGGTAGTAGAACAGGATGTTGTCGAGGTCGGCGTAGCTGCCTTTGGGGTTGTAGTAACGGAACAGCGCTTCGACTTCCGATACCACAGGCGAGTAGGCGCCGTTGCGCTGCACTGCCACCTCCGCCGAACGCCGGGTGATATAGGTGCCGCGGTAACGCACGATGTGGTTCCACAGCGCCTCGACGCCGCTCTGCGGAATCGGGAAGGGAATTCCGCCATAGGCGTCGGCAAAGCCGTTGCCGCCGTCGAGCAGCTTGGCAGTAGTCGCGTTCTTGATGCTGTTGTCATAGACCCACTGCGGCGCCGAGCCGGAACGCCGGCTCTGGTATACCGGCATCTGGAAGGTTTCCGGGTAGGAGTTGAACAGCGCGATCTGACCGGCGCTGAGCTTGTCCTGGTACTGCGCCAGGTTGGCCTTGGTGATGGTGAACAGCGGCTTGTCGTCCGGGAACGGATCGATATGGTGCGCACCGCTGCCCTTGTACCCCGCCGGGGGCTGAGTGATGCCACCGGTCCACTCGGGGATACTGCCATCGGCGTTGCCGGCCTTTTCCGCACCGAACGGGGTGAGCGTGGTGCCAAGCTTGGCCGCGTCCTGCGCCGTAACGGCAGCCAGGGCACCACCTGCGGAAAGCGCGAGGGCGAATGCTGCGCCCATCAGCGTGTGTTTGATCAGCATGTTGCTTCTCCGTACTAGCAAGCCGGACGCCAATGGCGCCCGGCCGCGGGGTTCGATGTCAGAAGGAATACTTGAGGTTGAGGCCGAGGTTGTCGCGATCACGACCGCTGTTGTTCTGGCCGCCACCGTAGAACTCGGTGTACTGCACCTCGGCTTCCAGGCTGTTCAGGTAACTGGCGCGCAAGCCTACCGTATAAGCCATGGCGCCTTCGACGAAGTTGCCGGTCTGGTGCGAGTTACCCTGGAAGTTGTGCTTGAACACTGCGAAGGGCGACAGATTGACCCCGGCATAGACATCGTTCCAGGTGCCGGACAGCGCCAGGGTGTAGCCGTAGGCATCGCGATCGAGCTGATCGCCGTCGTCATAGCCGGAGATATAGGCACCGTTCGGTCGACCGGAGAAGCGGCGCTTGACCCCGTCATAAGCGGTGTATGTCAGCGAGCTTCCACGCACATGCTCCGAGGCCAGTTCGGCAACACCAAACAGCGAATCGAAACCGGCAGTCGGTCCGAAGTTGTAAATGCTGCCCAGCGACAGGTTGAAGGCCTCGACCCGCTCGTAGTTGCGGACCTGGCCATCCAGTGCCACTTCGCTCCCGGCAATATTGGCCAGCCCGCCACCGCCCAGTTGCAGGGATTGCCCCAGCAGATCGCCCAGCAAATCATTGGTGGCACTGATGCCGACCGGCAGATTGGGACGATAGGCCAACTCACCAAAGACCGAAGCCTCACCAACCGTGGTGTTGAAGCTCAGGCCGTACATGCGGATGTCTTCCACATATTCGCGCCGCCCCACGACCTGGTTGGCGATATCGATGGCAGCAAGACCGTTGGCGGCGGCAAGCCCTGCAGCACCGGCCGCGCCAAAAGACTGCAGCTGGGCACAGGTGAAACCACTTACGGTGTTACACAGCACATCGGGATTGAAGCCCGCATAGGCGTCGTTGACGGTGGCCGAAATCTGCGGTTCCTTCGCGTGGTAGTTCACGAAGTAGAAACCGAACTCCGTGGAGTTCAGTTCTTCGACTATATAGCGCAGCGCAAAGCCGTACTGCCCATCATTCTTGGCGTTCAAGTCACTCGATATGTTGGCGACCTTGATCGTGCCGGTCGACACGTCGTAGTAATCCGTACCACTCAGTTGGTTGGCCGCAACCAGGCCGTTGTATGCACCGGCCAGCGTTGCATTGGCAAAAGCATCGTTGACCGTGTAGGCCGTATTGCCGCCGTCGGCGAACAGGTCGGTTTCGGAGAAGAAGGTGCCGGACGGATCAATCGCGCTTTCCTTCCAGTTCCATTGATAGAAACCCTCGAGGGAAAGGTTGTCGGTCAGGCCGATGTTGAAGTTGAAGGCCTCGACCGGCACCAGCACTTCCTTCAACTCGGAGCCTGGCAGGCGGAACTTGCCGGCATCGATGGGGTTGGTGGTGTTGATACCGCCGCGGTAGAAAATACCCTCGCCCCAGTTGAATACCTGACGCCCGACCTTGACGGTCAGCGGCATGTCGGCCACATCCCAGTTGCCATAGATATAGGCATCGAGAATCTCGGCGCTGTGCCCGGCGCTGCGGCGGGTCTCATCGGTGAAGTGGGTATTGTTCGGATAGCTCTGGCTGGGACGGAAGTCGTCGTTGTCGTTGCGCTTGTCCATGATCTGGGTGTCATAGAAAGCGGTACCGCGCACGAACATGCCGTAATTCTGGTAGTTGGCTTCCAGATCCGAGGTGGCCTTGAACACTTCGGAAACCAGGCCGGTATCGAAGTTACGGTTGCCATCATTGCCATTGCTGTCGTCGTTGGTCTTGTCCTGGCCTTGAACGCGATACAGCTGGCCATAGGACAGGGTGGTATCCAGCGAGCCTGTGACCTCATTGTCAGCAAAGCTGAATTCAACCGCTCCCGCCGGCACGGCAAACAGTAATGGCATGAGCCCGGCGAGGGCATACCCCGCTTTGGCGGGGGCGAGACATAGCGGCGACTTGCGCAAAGGGACGGCCATCGGCAACTCCATCGATCGATTGTTCTTGTTATGAGCTCTTAGCTAGCGATCACGAGGGTCCGCATAGGGATTCATGACCGAGCACCGGCTATTCAAGATCGATACCAAAAGAGTCATTTCGCGGCAGCTTTGTCATCCCAAGGTATGAACACGCGAAAAAGCGCCAGCAGCCCCAGAGGATGTCTTAATTTGTCGCCCGGGTGGCGCGCTTTAACCTTGAGAATCAGCCACTTGAAAGGGACATAACGCGCCTGGAACGGAGTTGTTCGAAGGCGGTAAAAGTTGATCAGGCAGAAAGGAAACAGGACGTAACAGCAGGCGTTACCGAGCAAGCGCTCGGTAACGCCTGTGCGTCGATCAAGCCAGGCTCTTGCTGACCACTTCGTAGACATCGCTGGACAGTTCGCCACTGGCCAGGATGCGCTCCAGTTCGCCACGCATCAGCGCCTGACGCTGCTCGCCGTACTTGCGCCAGCGGGTTAGCGGAGCCAGCAGGCGCGAGGCGATCTGCGGGTTGAGGGCGTTGAGGGTGATTACCTGGTCGGCCAGGAAGCGGTAGCCGCTGCCGTCCAGGGCGTGGAAGTTGACCAGGTTCTGCCCGGCGAAGGCGCCGATCAGCGCACGCACCTTGTTCGGGTTCTTCAGGGTGAAGGCCGGGTGCTGCATCAGCGCCTGCACACGGGCCAGGCCGCCCGGCAGGGTGCTGGCGGCCTGCACGCTGAACCATTGGTCCATGACCAGGGCGTTGTCCTTGAAGTGCTCGGCGAAGGCCTTGAGCGCATCGGCGCGCTCGGTCTCGAACGGCGAATTGACCAGCACCGCCAGGGCGGTCAGGCGCTCGGTCATGTTGTCGCAGGCTTCGTACTGCTCCAGGGTCGCCGCCAGCACTTCCGGCTTGCCCGTGAGCATCAGGTAGGACAGCGCGATGTTCTGCAGGCTGCGCCGGGCGAAGTGCGTGGACTCGGCCACATAGGCGTTGGCACGCGACTGCTCGCGATTGCTCTGATAGCGCGCCCACAACGGCTCGCACAGCGCCTTGGCCAGCTCGGCACGGGCAAATTCGCGGGCAATGTGGATGGCGTCGACATCGGCCACCTCGCTGATCTCGGTCAGGTAGCCCTCGCCCGGCAACGAAAGCATCTCAGCGACCATGGCCTGATCCAGGCTGTCGTCCTCCAGCACGCTGCGCAGCGCGGTGACCAGGCGCTGATCCAGCACCAGCGGCTCGCCACGCTGCTGTTGGCCGATCAGCTCCTGCAGTACCTGCACGGACAACTGCTGGCCGGCCTCCCAACGGTTGAAGCCATCGGAATCGTGCTGCATGAGGAACATCAGCTGGTCGCGACCATAGGGGAAGCTCAGCTTGACCGGCGCACTGAAACCCCGCAGCAGCGACGGCAGCGGCTGTGCGGCGACATCGACGAAGGTGAAGCACTGCTCGGCCTCGGTCACCGATAGCACACGACTGGTGCCCATCGCAGCGCCCTCACCCTGCAAGCGCAGCGGCAGATCGTTGCCCTGGGCGTCGAGCAGCCCCAGCTCGACCGGGATCACGAACGGCAGCTTCTCGCTCTGCCCTGGCGTCGCCGGACAGGTCTGACTGAACGTCAGGGTGTAGGTCTTGGCTGCCGCGTCGTAGCGTTCAGCGACCGCCAAGCGCGGCGTGCCGGCCTGGGTGTACCAGCGTTTGAACTGGGTCAGGTCCTGACCACTGGCGTCTTCCATGGCCTTGACGAAATCGTCGCAGGTTACGGCCTGGCCATCGTGGCGCTCGAAGTACAGGTCCGAGCCCTTGCGGAAGGTTTCAGCGCCGAGCAGGGTGTGGATCATGCGCAGCACTTCCGAGCCCTTCTCGTAGACGGTCAGGGTGTAGAAGTTGGAGATTTCCATGAAGGCGTCCGGACGCACCGGGTGGGCCATCGGGCCGGCGTCCTCGGCGAACTGGTGGGTGCGCAGGTAGGCCACGTCCTCGATGCGCTTGACCGTGCGCGAGTTCATGTCGGCGCTGAACTCGGCATCGCGGAACACGGTGAAACCTTCCTTGAGCGACAGCTGGAACCAGTCGCGGCAGGTTACGCGGTTACCCGACCAGTTGTGGAAGTACTCGTGGGCCACCACCGCCTCGACGCGCTGGTGGGCGGCGTCGGTGGCCGTCTCGGCCTTGGCCAGCACGCAGCTGGAGTTGAAGATGTTGAGGCCCTTGTTCTCCATGGCACCCATGTTGAAGTCGTTGACCGCGACGATCATGAAGATGTCCAGGTCGTACTCGCGCCCGTACACCTCCTCGTCCCACTTCATCGACTTCTTCAGGCTGTCCATGGCGTGCTGCACCTTGTCGATGTTCTCCGGCTCGACATAGATGCGCAGGGTGACTTCGCGCTCGCTCATGGTGGTGAAGCGGTCCTCTACGCACCAGAGGTCACCGGCGACCAGGGCGAACAGGTAGGCCGGCTTCTTGAACGGGTCCTCCCAGGTCGCCCAATGGCGGCCACCCTCCTCGCTGCCGCTGGCAATCGGGTTGCCGTTGGACAGCAGCACCGGATAGCTGTGCTGCTCGGCGCTCAGCGTGGTGGTGAACTTGCTCATCACGTCCGGGCGATCGAGGTAGTAGGTGATCTTGCGGAAGCCCTCGGCCTCGCACTGGGTGCAGAACATGCCGCTGGACTTGTACAGGCCTTCCAGCGCGGTGTTGCTCTCCGGGTGGATGCGCACGCTGCTGTCGATGACGAAGCTCGGCTGAGTCGGCTGCAGGGTCAGGTGGCTGTCGCTGAGCTGGTAGTCGGAGGCAGCAAGCTCGCGATCATCCAGAGCCACGCTGATCAGCTCCAGCTGCTGGCCATCGAGCACCAGCGGCGGCAAACCGGCGCCGGCCTCGGGATTGCGGCGCATCACCAGCTGGGCATGCACCAGGGTGTGGTCCTCGAACAGCTCGAAGGTCAGGTGGGTCTCGTCGATCAGGTAATCCGGCACCTGATAGTCCTTGAGGTAGATCATCTTCGGCTGTTCGGTACGCATGGCTTGTGGCCCCTTATTCGGAATGTACGGCGACCTGGTAGGCCGTGTATTTGCGCAGGTTGATCACACCAGTGTCGAGGATCAGGTACTGGCCCTTGATGCCCTTGAGAATACCCTCCACCACCGGGGTTTTCTCCAGATCGTGACTGGCGACCTTGGTCGGATAGGCCTCGACCGGATAGCGGATCTCCAGCACCTCGACATCGCTGACCGGCTGGATCGCCTGCAGGCCGAAGCGCTGCTGCAGTGCTTCGATACCCTCGGCGCAGCTGGCCAGCAGCTCATCGCGAATGGCCGGCAGATCGAGCGGCGCGGCGTCGCCTTTGAGCAGCGCGCGCCAGTTGGTCTTGTCCGCCACCTGGGTGCGCAGCAGGTCCTCGACGAAGCCGGACTGCTGGCGGGTGGCGACGCGGAAGATCGGCAGCGCCTGGCTGGCGCCCTGGTCGAGCCAGCGGGTGGGAATCTGGCTGGCGCGGGTGATGCCGACCTTGATCCCCGAGGAGTTGGCCAGGTAGACCACATGATCGGTCATGCAGAACTGCTCGCCCCAGCTCGGCTCGCGACAGGTGCCGGCGTCGTAGTGGCAGCGCTCCGGGCTCATGATGCAGCTATCGCATTGCGCCAGCTTGGTGAAACAGGGATAGCAGTAACCCTGGGCGAAGCTCTTCTTGGTCTTGCGCCCGCAGTGGCTGCAATGGATGGCGCCGAGAAACTCCAGACGCACACGCTTGCCCAGCAGCGGGTTGACCGGCACTTCCTGCTCGTCCAGGCGAAAGGCGTACTGCGCCGTCTCGCCCAGGCGCACCGCCATTTTGCTTAGTGCGCCGCGGCCCAGCTCGTTCAATTCACTCATCAGTGCAGGGTATCGCTGGACTTGAACAGGAGGTTGGGGATCGGCTCGGCGTGCGACTGGCACTCCTGCGGGCCCATGTAACCGGTGCGCTCTTCTTCGGGCAGGTTCTGGATTTCCCAGGCGATCATGGCCTGCAGCGACAGCTCCTTCTGCTCCTGAGTGAGCTTGCGGCCGTCCGGCCACTTGCCGATTTCCACCGCCAGCTTGAGGCTCTGGTAGATCTCGGGGGTGATGTTCTCGATCATTTCGGCAAAGGACGACATTGCGGGCTCCGACAACGGAAAGCTAAACAGGTCGGCAAGTTTACCGGCGCAGACGCGCCAGCGCACCGCCGATCAGGCCAGTGGCACACCCCGCCAGCAGGCCACCGACGTGCGCAGCATTGGCGATGGCGCCGAAGCCCAGCGTGTCGATCACCCCGCTCAGGCAAACCACCAGCCACACCAGCATCATCACCAGCACGCCACGCGGCAACACGTAGGCCGGGGTCGGCGCCAGCAGCTGGAAGATCCAGCAATGGCCAAGCAGACCGTAGAGCACGCCGGACAAGCCGCCAAACAGCGAAGGGCCACCGAACCAGAACTGCGCCAGATTGGACAGCAGCCCCTGCAGCAGGGTCAGGCCCAGCAACATCAGGCTGCCCTGGCGAGCCTCGATGCGCCGCCCCAGCTCCCAGTACCACAAGCTGTTCATCGCCAAGTGGAGCAGACCGAAGTGCAACAGCATCGGCGTGAACAGGCGCCACCACTGCCCGGCGTACAGCGTCTCCAGCCAGGGCTGGAAATACAGGTAGTCGCCCTGGATATGGAAGTCCTGAAAGCTCAGCCAGCGAATCGTCGCGAAGTTGCTACCGCCCAGGGTAATCGCCGCCACCAGCAGGGTCAGCAGCAGTACAGCGGCGGTCAGCGGGCTGGCCTTGAGCTGCGCGAGAAAGCCTGGCCGGGCCTGCGCGCTGGCCGCCGGGGTCGGCAACTCCGCCTCGCCCGCTCCTTGCGGATAGCGCAGATACAACCCGCGTACCTGTTCGGCCAGTGGCTCACCCGGCACCCAGAGCACCTGCTCGCCTGCCTCCTCGCTAACCCGGTGCGGCACCTGCAGGCGCCGCAACAGGGCGACGAAACCACTGAGATCTTCGGCCAAAGGTCGGCGCAAGGCTTGTACAACACTCATCGCGGCGCCTCCGGACGCTCAACTTCAACCCAGACGAACTTGCCGGGATCGAGACGGTTTTCCTGATCCAGCCGATAGGCCACCAGCTTGCCGTACATCACCGCGCTGTAGTCCAGGCAGGCCAGATTGGCGCGAATCGGCCCCGGCTGGCCACGCCGCCAGTAGTGGCCGACGAATAGCAGCGGCTCGTCGGCGCCGTACTGCAGCAGGCGACTCTTCTCGCCCTCCGGTAGCGGCAGCCTGGCCACCTCGTCAGGCAAGGCATCCGGCTGGAACACCACGTCGCCGTAGGTTTGCGGGTCTTCCTCCCAGAACTTGGTGCGGAAGTGCGCACGCGGGAAGCCCTCGTCGCTGGTCAGGGTCAGGCCCAGCGGCAGGCGCATATCGGTGCCCCGCAGCAGGCGCTCGAACACCCGGTTGGCGAAGCTGCCGGCCACGGCCGAAGCCTCGACGAAGGCGCGATCGACCCTGCCGCCGCCGTGCATGCGCTGCAGTCCGGCAATCAGCTCGTTGTCCCAGCAGGCGTGCACCAGGCGGAAACGCCCGGCATCGATGAACAGCGGCAACTGCTGGAACCAGCCCAGAAAGTCGTGCCAGTCACCCGGATGCTGCTCGAACTGGCGAAAGGTCTGCAGCAGCAGGCGCTCGTGCCGCGCGGTGTGCTCGCGCACGTATTGGCGGCCGCTGGCCACGGGCGCCTCGATATGCCAGCCAAGCGCGTTGTACTCGTGGTTGCCCATGATGCACAGGGCCTGGCCGGCCTCGACCATGGCGTGTACCAGGTGCAGCGCCTCGCGCACCCGCGGGCCACGGTCGATGATATCGCCGAGAAACAGCGCCATGCGCTGCGGATGGCGCCAGACGCCGCCCTGCTGGCGATAACCCATCTGCTCCAGCAATCGCTCCAGGCTGCGGGCGCAACCATGCACGTCGCCGATCAGGTCATAGCCGCGGGCGGAATCGATTTCCATGTCAGTCGTGCCCACCGAGCCGGCTGCTCCAGCCGAGCTTGGTGCGGCAGGCCTCGTAGTAGTTGTGGTCGAGCGGATGGATCAGGCGCAGCTTCTGCGGCTTCTTGGCCACCGTGATGGCGTCACCCGGCGCACAGGTGAAGTGGTTCTGCCCGTCGCAGGACACCAGCGGGTAGATCGGCAGGTCGTTGGCCACCACTATCTTCAGCTCGCTGTTGCCATCCACCACGATGGGGCGGCTGGACAGGGTATGCGGGTACATCGGCACGATGACGATGGCATCCAGTTTGGGATGCATGATCGGCCCGCCGGCGGACAGCGAGTAGGCGGTGGAGCCAGTCGGCGTGGCGACGATCAGGCCGTCGGCCTTCTGGCTGCTGACGAAGTGGCCGTCGATATAGATCTCGAACTCGATCATCTTGGTCGACTTGCCCGGGTGCAACACCACATCGTTGAGCGCATCGCCCTTGCCGATCGCCTCGCCATTACGGCGCACCTCGGCCTCCAGCAGGAAGCGGCTTTCCTCGAGGAAGCGCCCGTCCAGCACCTCGGCCACCTTCACTTCCAGCTCGTCCGGCTTGATGTCGGTGAGAAAACCCAGGCTGCCACGGTTGATGCCCAGCACCGGGATCTTGTGCCGGGCCAGGGCTCGCGCGGCGCCGAGGATACTGCCGTCACCGCCCACGACGATAACCAGGTCGCAGACCTCGCCGAGAATCTTGCGTGAACAGGTCTGCATGCCGTGGCCAGGCAACACCTCGGCGATGGTGTCTTCGAGAATCACATGCAGATGGCGCTCGAGCAGAAAGGTCTTCAGGCGGCGAATGGTATCGAGCACCTGAGCGCTGCCCAGCCGACCGATGATGCCGATATTGCGAAATTGCTCCATGGGGCGCTCTGCAACGGGGGAGAATTGCCCGGATTATGGGCGAAAGGCCGTGGCAGCAGCAAACCAGGCTGTTGTGCCGCCAGCGCTGACACTATGCTCGGCCCATGCATATCCTCGACTCGCTGCTCGACCAACTGCGCCAGCCCCAGGTCCGCGACCTGGCCTGGACCCTGCTTTCACCGGGGCTGCTGGCCAGCGGCCAACTGCCCCTGCGTCACCCGTTGGCGGCCAGCCTGTGGCAGCGCGAACCGCAGACACTGGCCGACTGGTTGCTGCAACAGGAAAACGACAGCGCCGCGCTGCAACAATACCTGAGCCAAGGTTCCAAGCGTCTCGGCCGCTATTACGAGCGGCTCTGGCAATTCGCCCTGGCAGCCGCGCCGGATATCGAACTACTGGCCGCCAACATCCCGGTGCGCGAGGGCGGGCACACCCTGGGCGAACTGGACCTGCTGCTGCGCGATGCCGAGGGCGTGCACCACCTGGAACTGGCGATCAAGCTCTACCTGGGACCGGAACATGACGCGGGTGAGGATGCCGCCAACTGGCTGGGACCGGCCAGCGAAGACCGCCTGGGCCTGAAACTGGCACACCTGGCCAATCACCAGCTGCCGCTGTCCGCCAGCCCCGCCGGACGCGCAACACTGGCGCAACTGAGTGAAACACCGCCTCAGGCCGCAGCCTGGCTCGCTGGCTACCTGTTCTATCCCTGGCGCGACGCTTGCGTCAGCCCAACCGGCAGCGCCGTTAGCCACTTGCGCGGACGCTGGCTGCATCGACACGACTGGCCACAACTGGCGAACAGCCAACAGACCTGGCAGCCACTACCCCGCCACGCCTGGCTGGCCCCGGCACATCTCGAAGAGGCACAGCTGTGGCCGGCCGAACGCCTGGCGCAGTGGTTCGAACAACTGCCCGCATGGGCGCCAGCCCAGTTACTGGTGAGACTGCAACAAAGGGCAGATGGTGACTGGCGGGAGTGCGAACGCATGTTCCTGGTCAACGACCAGTGGCCCCTCGCCGCGCCTCAACCCTGAGCTAGTGGCTGCGCTCGGTGCGCCCGCCGGAACGTGCCAGATAGCCAGGGCCACTCTCGCACAGCAGGCCTGCACGCTGGATGGCCGGCAGAGCATCCAGGCCTTCACGTAGGGCATAGGCGGCAAAACCCAGCTGGGACAGCAGGAACACCGCGCTGGCACTGCGCTTGCCGCTGTCGCAATAACACAGGTAAGTGCGCGCCGGATCCAGCAGGCGTGTCTTCAGGCGCAGCAGGTGCAGCGGCATATTCAGCGCCTGCGGGGCATGAGCCTGCTCGTACTCCGGTTGCAGGCGCACATCCAGCCACTGGGCACCGTTCGACAGCAGGCGCGCAGCCTCGCCGAACGACACTTCGTCGACCACGGGTGCCTTGAGCAGGGCGAAGAAGTCCTGGCGATCCAGGCGCAGCACCACGCCCTCCTCGATCAGGGTCACGGTGGCATTGCGCGGCTGATCGGAAAGCAGCGCCTCCTCGCCGAAACAGGCACCTACCTCCAGCTCGGCCAGCACCTGGCGATTACCGCCGCCACTGCGGAACACCTCGGCACGGCCGCTCTTGAGGAAATAACAACAATCGCCGGCCTCGCCTTCGACCAGTACCCGACTTTCCGCAGGCAGGTCGATCGGATGCAACCGATCGAGCATCGCCCGTACATTGGCCGGCGGCACCTTGGCGAATAGCGGGTTCTGCAGCAGCCGCTCCAGCCACTCGATATCCTCGCCACTGGCCTGTAGATCGAGCAGCAGATCCTGATAGGACAAGCGCCAGGTCAGCAGGCGATTCAGGGTGGCGCTATCCAGGGCCAGCACACTGACATCCGTCAGTGCGCGCGCTTCATGCAAGCGCGGCAGGCTGGGCGACAACGGGTGGCAGCTGGCCTCACTGCCGGCTACCAGGTGCATTTCGCTCCCGGCCGCATCGCGCAGCAACAGTTCACCGGAGAGCAAATAGTACGTCGTGCGGGCCTGGTCGCCCTGACGGAACAGCAGCTGACCAGCCAACAGGGGCTGCGGTACCAGCTGACTACGCAATTCGCGCCACTGCTGCTCGGACAGCACATTGAGCGGAGTGAAGCTGCGCAGCTGTTCAGGATTCAGCGGCTCGATCATCGCAACCAGTCCTTGCATTGTTCTTGTCGGTTCAATCGGCGGCGAGTGCCTGCAGGCGCGCAGCCATGGCCCTGCGTCCCTGCAATCCGCCGCTGTGCAGAAACAGCAGGCGGGTACCCGCAGCAAAGTAACCGGCCTCCACATGATCGCGCAATGCCAGCAGCGCCTTGCCGGTATACAGCGGCTCCAGAGGCAGGTCTGCGGCCCGCTCGCATTCGCCGATAAAACGCGCCAGCTGCGCATCCAGCTGGCCGAAACCGCCGCGACTGGCATCGAGCAGGCGGTAGCTCGCATCGGCCTGCCCCGCCGCCTGCAGTAAAGCGCTTATCTGCGGTGCCACGCCATGGCTGGCCGGCACCGCGCTGGCAACATGCACCGGGCGCGCCCCAGCCTCGGCCAGGATCACACCAGCCGCGGTGGTACCGGTTCCAGCCGCCAGCCACCAGCCGTGGTAATCATCCCAGCCCAGAGCCGCCAACTGCTCCCGCGCCTGCGCGACTATCGCGCCACAGGCCAGCGCCGCTGGCAGGCCCAGGCCGCCCTCCGCCACCGGCCACAACTGCGGGTAAAGAGCCTGCCAGGGTTGCCAGAAGTCCTGCTGGTGGCGCTGCCGATAACCACCATAGCCCAGCCAGTGCAGGCGCATGCCGCAGGCCTGCAGGTCGCGTACTGTGGGGGTGTCCTGGGGCTCACCCCGCAGCAGGGCAACGGTCTCGAAGGAGAAGCGCTGCCCGGCAGCGGCCAGGGCATGCAGATGGTTGGAATGCGCACCACCCAGGCTGATCAGCCCTGCGGCACCCGCCCGCGCAGCCGCTTCGATATGCGGCTTGAGCTTGAACCACTTGTTGCCGCAGAGCAGCGGGTCGAGCAGGTCCAGGCGCAGAGCTGCCACCTCCACGCCGGCTCGCGCCAGCCAGTCGAACGGCAAGAGCTGCAGCGGCGCGCGGGGATTCCAGTCGGGAACGGCAATCGGCATAGGGACTATGAGTGAGCGGACAACAGGGCGCGCATCATAGCCGGCGCGCCACCAGCAGAGGGTTTGAGCGTCAGCTCACGGTACGCAAACGGGCACCCGCCTTGTGCCGTGCGCAGCAGTTGGACTCGCCGACGACGAAGCGGCTGGGCGTTTCCACCCGATCGATCGGCATGGCGCAACGCTCGCCGGAGGACAGGCTGGCCTCGCAGGTCGGCTGCTGGTAGTGGGCCAGCCACTGGCGGTACTGCTCCTCGGAGACGAAGCACTTGGCCGCCGCATAGCTCATCGGGTTGTCCTGGTAGCGGGCGATATCCTGCAGCGGAATGGTCAGGTGACCAGCGCCGGGGTGATAGACGACAAACACCACGCCGAGCTTGGCCAGGCGCGCCAGAATCTGCTCACCATCCTGCCCGGCCTGCTGCTCGCGCTCCTGGGTGAGGCGCTCCAGCTCCCGCTGCAACTGGGCTTCCTGTTCGGCACGGTAGGCCAGTTCGACGTCGCGAATCGCCACCTGCTCCTTGAACTCGGCCACGGCGGCAGCCACCTTGGCCTGCAGCTCGCCGTCGAACTGGGCACGCAGAATATCGGCCTCGGTCCGCCCGTGCTTCTCCAGGTCGCGCAGTTGCCGGGACAGCTCTTCACGCGCTTTCTGCACACTGTCGGCCTGGGCATTGAGCTCGGTCTTGAGGCTGGCGTTCAGCTCCTCCTGCTGGCGCAGAGCCTGGTGCAGGTTATGAATTTCCGCCTGCAAACTGCGCTTGCCCTCCTCGGCAGCCAGTTTGCTACGGGCCAGCTCCTCCTCGTACTGCTTGCCCAGAGTGCTGATGCGCAAGCGTTGCTGCTTGATCAGCTGTGCCGTTTTCAGGCGATGTTCCTGCTCCTTCGCCTCGGCCACCTTTGCCGCCGCTTCACCGGCGGGGTCCGGCGCCTTCCACTTGGCCTCGTCCGCCACCTGCAGGCGCTCGGGCAGGACCACCGGGTTGTCCTCCTCCACCAGCAGACCCAGGGTATTGCGCTTGATCAGGTCGCGGATCAGCACCAGATCGTTCTTGCCCGGTGCCAGGCTCGGGTCCCACAGGTGCATCTGGTGCCAGGACACCGGGCACTGGCTGCGGCAGGCCAGACGGATGGGCCCTGCGCCCAGGTCCGGACCACGCCCGGCATTGTCGGCCAGATGACGCAGCGGCAGGTTCCAGCCCGAATCGGCGGCGCCCTTCTCGTCGAAGTCCAGATAGAAGAACACCGCAGCACGCACCAGCAGGCGCGGATTGATCAGCACGTAGACCAGGCGCATCTGCTCATCGGCGTACTCGGGCATGCTCACCACACCGTCGAGCAGCGCCTCGAACTCGGGAAAAAGCATCTGCTTGCAGATACCGCGCTCGTTGAAGAACAGCACGGCTTCGATCATCTGCGCTTTGTTCTGCATGCTCATGAATTTCCCTCAGGCCATCAGGATCACAATCGGCTCACTGCGGGCTTGCCCCGCGCGGGCGCATAACCTGCCAGGCAGGCGCAATCCCTTGTTTCGAGCAAGTCTAGGGGAAAATGCAATACGGGCAATGTGACTGGGTTGGCAGCCGCCCCGCACCCCGACGGACGCGAAATGGCGGCTGGATGAAACTGTGACGCGGTTGGGCGAATCAGGCCTTGGCCGCCGCCAGGAAAGGTGCCAGACGACGCCCCATCTCCTCGCCAAGGGCCGCAAGACCGCTCATCGGGCGGACCATCACCTCGAACTCGACGATCTTGCCGGCCTCGTCGAAACGAATCATGTCGATGCCCTTGAGCTCACGCTCACCGACCCTGGCACTGAACTCCAGCACCACGTTGAGGCCGTCGGCGCTGACCAGTTCACGGTGATAGGCGAAATCCTGGAACACCTGCAGCACGGTATTGAGAATCAGATTGACCATCTGCGCACCCGGATAGGGCGTATGCGCCATCGGCGAACGGAACACCGCCTGCGGGTGCAGCAACTCGGGCAGCTGGCGCAGGTCCTTGGCAGAAATGAACTGGTGCCAACGCTGCAGGCTGGCCGCAGCGGCGGGGGTCAATTGCGTGTCGAGGGACATCGGCTTCTCCTTGTTATTGTTGACCACATAGCAAACGCCCCGCACTGGGCGGGGCGTCGGCGGCTTACAGCTCGGCGGCGAGGCGCGAGCCCTGGTTGATCGCCCGCTTGGCGTCCAGCTCGGCGGCCACATCGGCACCACCGATCAGGTGCACGCTCTGCCCGGCGGCCACCAGGCCCTCGTGCAGCTCGCGCAGCGGGTCTTGCCCTGCGCAGACGATCACGGTATCCACCGGCAGCACCTGCGGCTCGCCCTCGGCGATGCGGATGTGCAGGCCGGCGTCGTCGACCTTGAGGTACTCGACCGAGTTGAGCATCTGCACGTTCTTGTTCTTCAGACCGGTGCGGTGGATCCAGCCGGTGGTCTTGCCCAGGCCATCACCGACCTTGGATTTCTTGCGCTGCAGCAGGAACACCTCGCGAGCCGCCGGATGCGGCTGCGCCTGAACCCCTGCCACGCCACCACGGGCCTCCAGTGCGCCATCAATGCCCCACTCCTTCCAGAATGCCTCGCGGTTCTGGCTGGTGGCTTCTCCGGCGTGGGTGATGAACTCGGAGACGTCGAAGCCAATGCCGCCCGCGCCGATCACCGCGACCTTCTGGCCGACCGGCTTGCGCTGCAGGATGGCGTCCAGGTAGCTGATCACCTTGGCGTTGTCGATACCTTCAATGGCCGGGGTGCGCGGCGCGATACCGGTGGCCAGGATGATCTCGTCATAACCGCCCTTGGCCAGGTCCTCGGCCGACACACGAGTGTTCAGGCGCAGGTCGACGCCGGTGGTTTCCAGCTTGCGCTTGAAGTAGCGCAGGGTCTCGTAGAACTCCTCCTTGCCCGGCACTCGTTTGGCCACGTTGAACTGGCCGCCGATCTCGCCGGCCGAATCGAACAGGGTCACGCTGTGGCCGCGCTCGGCGGCCACGGTGGCGGCGGACAGGCCTGCAGGGCCGGCGCCGACCACGGCGATCTTCTTCACGGCGGTAGTCGGGATGTAATTCAGCTCGGTCTCGTGGCAGGCACGCGGGTTGACCAGGCAGCTGGTCAGCTTGCCGCCAAAGGTGTGGTCCAGGCAGGCCTGGTTGCAGCCGATGCAGGTGTTGATCTCGTCGGCACGACCGGCGGCGGCCTTGTTGACGAAGTCCGGGTCGGCGAGGAACGGACGAGCCATGGACACCATGTCGGCGTCGCCCTCGGCCAGCACCTGCTCGGCCACTTCCGGGGTATTGATGCGGTTGGTGGTGATCAGCGGGATCTGCACTTCGCCGCGCAGCTTGGCGGTGACCTTGGTGAACGCGGCGCGCGGCACCTTGGTGGCGATGGTCGGGATACGCGCTTCGTGCCAACCGATACCGGTGTTGATCAGAGTGGCGCCGGCCTTCTCGATGGCCTTGGCCAGCAGGACGATCTCGTCCCAGGTGCTGCCGCCCTCAACCAGGTCGAGCATCGACAGGCGGTAGATGATGATGAAGTTCGGACCGACGGCCTCACGCACGCGGCGAACGATTTCCACCGGCAGGCGCATGCGGTTCTCGTAGCTGCCGCCCCAGCGGTCGGTACGGTGGTTGGTGTGGGCTACCAGGAACTGGTTGATGAAGTAGCCTTCCGACCCCATGATCTCGACGCCGTCGTACTCGGCCTGCTGGGCCAGCAGCGAGCAGTTGATGAAGTCCTGGATCTGCTTCTCGATGCCTTCCTCATCCAACTCTTTCGGCTTGAACGGGTTGATCGGCGCCTGGATGGCGCTCGGTGCTACCGATTTCGGGCTGTAGGCATAGCGGCCGGCATGCAGGATCTGCATGCAGATCTTGCCGTCCGCCTCGTGCACCGCGCGGGTGACGATCTTGTGCTTCTCGGCTTCCTCGGCGGTGGTCAGCTTGGCCGCACCGGAGTACACGCCACCCTCCTCGTTTGGGCCGATACCGCCGGTGACCATCAGGCCGACGCCGCCACGGGCGCGCTCGGCGAAGTAGGCTGCCATACGCTCGAAGCCATTGGCCTTCTCTTCCAGACCGGTGTGCATGGAGCCCATCAGGGTGCGGTTCTTCAGGGTAGTGAAACCCAGATCCAGCGGGGCCAGCAGGTTCGGGTAGGCGTTGCTCATGATCATCTCCACAGCGTCGGGCTTGTCACGGGTGCGCCGCGCACTCGTTCGGGCGCGGTCGTTGTGCGGCAGACGATAATCAGCGCCAGCCTCGCACTCAATGATCAAAACGGACAAGTTAATGACCCTAGATAACAGAGCGACTAGGCAAGCCCTCTACCTTGCCCTAGGCTGGACAACCGCCTGACCATGGAAAGCCCCATGCCCAACTCACCTCTTGCCATCCCCCAGCCACGCCGCACGGCGCTCATGCGCTCGCCAGCGGCCAGAGGCGCCGCAGCTCAGCGGGAATGCCTGCGATGAAACCCGCCCGCGTACGTCTCGGTGACCTCTCCGTCGGCTTCGTCCATTGCCTGGTGAGTGCCCTGCAGCATAAAGGCGTTGCTGCCGACGACCTGCTGCGCCAGTTCCGCCTGGACGCCACGCGCCTGGCCCTGCCGCGCGAGCGGCTGTCGATTCCACGCTACATGCGCCTGGGCCACAGCGCCATCGCCCTGTGCGGCGACCCCGCCTTGGGCCTGGAAATGGGCCGCCACAGCCACATCAGCCAGACCGGCCTGGCCGGCATTACCGCCGCCCAGGCTCCGACCCTGCGCGAGGCGGCCCGCACCCTGATCCGTTTCGAGCCCTTGTATGCCCACAACTATCGCGGCCAATCCAGTTTCAGCGAGGATGCCGGTGGCGCCTGGATGAGCTTCTACTCCATCAGCCCCTACAACGATTTCAACCGTTTCGTGGTGGACTCGGTGCTGGCCGGCTGGCACCAGCAGCTCGGCGGGTTGCTGCCCGGAGGGCTGAAGCTGGACAAGGTCGAGATCGAGTTCACCGCCCCGAGCTATGCCGAACGCTATGAGCAGTGCTTCGCCTGCCCGGTGGAGTTTGGCGCGGCACACAACCGCCTGCGCCTGAGCTGTGCGAGCCTGGAGCAGCAGATTGCTCAACATTGCCCAAGTACCTGGCACCAGCTACTGGAGCTGGCCGACCACGAACTGGAGCAACTGACCCGCACTCGCAGCCTGCGCGAGCGCGTGACCCATCTGCTGGGCCCCATGCTGCATGGCCGCGAGCCGGAACTGGAAGAAGTGGCGAGAAAGCTGGCGCTACCGAGCTGGACCCTGCGGCGCAAACTGGCCGAAGAAGGTACGCAGTTCCGCACGCTGCTCAACGAAACGCGAAGGGACTTGGCGATGGCCTATATCCGCGACACCGAATTGAGTTTTGGCGAGATCGCCTACCTGCTCGGCTTCGCCTCGGCGGAGGCCTTTCAGCGGGCCTTCAAGCGCTGGAGCGGCCAGACTCCCGGGGAGTTCCGCCGCCACCAGCGCCTGCAACAGGCCATGTCATAGGGCATTACAGCTCGGTGGCGTCCTCAGCCGGCTCGACCGGATCGTATTCGAGGGCATGGGATTCCAGCAGCTCTTCGACGTAATCATCCATAGGGGTTCCTCCTGTTGTTCTGCATGGTCCAAACAAAGACCATGCCAGAATCCTGAAGATTCCCGATGACAGCCCCATGACAGCAGAAATTTTTCCGCCAGATGCGAAAAGCCCCCAGCTCTTGCGAGCTGAGGGCTTCTCTTTATATGGCGCAGCGGACGGGACTCGAACCCGCGACCCCCGGCGTGACAGGCCGGTATTCTAACCGACTGAACTACC
>NZ_LSOF01000005.1:588068-588384 GCF_001592875.1 Pseudomonas sp. BMS12
GTCCATGCACCGAATGGGGGGCCTGTGCACTCGGCTTGGGCGCTAGTCGATGCCGCTCGATAAATCCCCTCCGTGGAAAAAATTTCAAGTGGGGTGTTGACTTAGCCGAGGCGGCTGCGTAAATTGCGCCACCTCGCAAGGCTACTCGGGTGATTAGCTCAGCCGGGAGAGCATCTGCCTTACAAGCAGAGGGTCGGCGGTTCGATCCCGTCATCACCCACCAGTCTCTTGCGAGAACCGACGCGCAGCGGTAGTTCAGTCGGTTAGAATACCGGCCTGTCACGCCGGGGGTCGCGGGTTCGAGTCCCGTCCGCTG
>NZ_LSOF01000006.1:0-47222 GCF_001592875.1 Pseudomonas sp. BMS12
GCGAGCCGATGGAGATCATCGCTACCCAGCCGAGGGCGCCGGCGTGTACGTGGCCGATGGTCCAGTCGGTGTAGTGAGAAAGGGCGTTGACGGTCTTGATGGCCATCATCGGGCCTTCGAAGGTCGACATGCCGTAGAAGGCCAGGGAGACGACCAGGAAGCGCAGGATGGGGTCCGAGCGCAACTTATGCCAGGCGCCGGAGAGGGTCATCATGCCGTTGATCATGCCGCCCCAGCTGGGTGCCAGCAGCACCAGGGACATCACCATGCCGAGGGACTGGGCCCAGTCCGGTAGCGCGGTGTAGTGCAGGTGGTGCGGGCCGGCCCAGATGTACAGGGTGATCAGCGCCCAGAAGTGCACGATCGACAGGCGATAGGAGTACACCGGGCGCCCGGCCTGCTTGGGCACGAAGTAGTACATCATCCCCAGGAAGCCGGCGGTGAGGAAGAAGCCCACGGCGTTGTGGCCGTACCACCATTGCACCATGGCGTCGGTGGCGCCGGCGTACAGTGAGTAGGACTTGGTCAGGCTGACCGGCAGCTCCAGGTTGTTGACGATGTGCAACATCGCCACGGTCAGGATGAAGCCGCCGAAGAACCAGTTGCCCACGTATATGTGCTTGGTCTTGCGTTTCACCAGGGTGCCGAAGAACACCACGGCGTAGGCGACCCAGACGATGGTGATGAGGATGTCGATCGGCCATTCCAGCTCGGCGTATTCTTTCGAGCTGGTCCAGCCTAGCGGCAGGCTGATGGCGGCGAGGACGATCACCAGCTGCCAGCCCCAGAAGGTGAAGGCGGCCAGGCTGTCGGAGATCAGGCGGGTCTGGCAGGTGCGCTGCAGCGAGTAGTAGCTGGTGGCGAACAGGGCGCAGCCGCCAAAGGCGAAGATCACTGCGTTGGTGTGCAGCGGTCGCAGGCGGCCGAAGCTGGTCCACGGCAGGTTGAAGTTGAGTTCGGGCCAGGCCAGCTGCGCGGCGATGAACACGCCGAGCCCCATCCCGACTATGCCCCAAACCACCGTCATAATGGCGAACTGGCGGACCACCTTGTAGTTGTAGGCGGTACTGCTGGTTGTGTTCATGTGTTGGGCTTCCATCCACGGTTATGAAAAGCAGGGCAAGCATGGGTAATGGCAAGGTGATGGTTATTGACGAGGATCAATGCCGTGCGCGGGGATGGCTGTGGAACGGGGCGGACGGAATGTCGCAGGCCACCCTGATCCTCGCTCATGGCGCCGGTGCACCGATGGACAGCGAGTTCATGCAGCGTATGGCCGAGCTGCTGGCGACCGGCGGTGTGAACGTATTGCGTTTCGAGTTTCCCTACATGGCGCAGCGCCGCCATGGCGGTGGCAAGCGCCCACCCAATCCGCAGAGGCAACTGCTGGAATGCTGGCGCGAGGTCTATGGCGAGGTGCGTGGTCTGGTACGGGGGCCACTGGCGATTGGCGGCAAGTCCATGGGTGGGCGCATGGCCAGCCTGCTAGTCGACGAGCTGGGCGCCGATGCGCTGATCTGCCTGGGCTATCCCTTTTACGCGCCCGGCAAGCCTGAGAAGCCGCGGGTGGCACATCTGGCCGAGCTGCGTACGCCGACGCTGATCGTTCAGGGTGAGCGCGATGCCCTGGGCAATCGCGAGGCAGTAGGTGGATACAGGTTGGCGCCGAGCGTGAATCTTGAGTGGTTGGTGGCGGGGGACCATGACCTCAAACCGCTCAAGGCATCGGGCTGCAGTCATGAGCAGCACCTGCAGGCGGCGGCAGGTGCCGTGGTGGCATTTCTATCTCGCTAGAAGGCCATGTTCCACAAGTAAGCCATGGCGGTAGCCCGGTTTTTGGCGGAGGCGGAGGCCGCACGGAGTAGCCTCCGGCGCCGCTGTCGCGGCTAAAGCCGCTCCCACAGCGGGGTGTTTGCCACCGTCTGGCACCTATGAAAAAAGGCCGGTTCCCGCGAGGGCGACCGGCCTTTTTCATGCATCTGACGTTCGGCACTACATCAAGGTGGACTGCTGCTTTGCGGCGAGTCCACCCTGCGACGCCTGCCGTTCTGCGGGGCAGCAGTTGTCAGCGGTTGAAGCGTTCCACCAGGGAGTACTGATCCTTCGCCGTGCTGGTCAGTGCTTCGCTGAGCTGGGCGGTGTTGTTCGCCTCGCCAGCCGTCTTGTCGGCCAGTTGGGCGATGGTGGTGATGTTCTGGTTGATCTCGTCGGCCACGGCACTCTGCTCCTCGGCTGCGGCGGCGATCTGGTTGGCCATGTCGGTGATATTGGCCACCGCGTCGCTGATGCCGAGCAGCGCCTGGTCGGCCTGGAGTACCCGCTCGACACCTTCGTCGGCCTGCTTGCGACCGATCTCCATGGTCATTACCGCCTCTTCGGCGGTGCGCTGCAGCTTGGCGATCAGGCCGTGGATCTGGCCGGTGGACTCTGCGGTGCGTTGCGCCAGCGAACGCACTTCATCGGCCACCACGGCGAAGCCGCGGCCCATCTCGCCGGCACGGGCCGCTTCGATGGCTGCGTTGAGGGCCAGCAGGTTGGTCTGATCGGCAATGCCCTTGATCACATCGACGACGCCACCGATCTCATTGCTGTCCTGAGCCAGGCGCGACACGGTTTCGCCGGTTTCGCCGACCGACAGCGACAGGCGCTGGATGGCCTCGCGGGTTTCTGCGGCGACGTTGCGGCCTTCACCTGTGAGGCGGTTGGCTTCCTGGGTGGCGATGGCTGCGCGCGCCACGTTGCTGGCGACCTCCAGAGTGGTGGCCGCCATTTCATTGATAGCGGTGGCTACCTGCTCGGTTTCCACGCGCTGGCGCTCCAGCCCGGCAGAACTGTTGTGGGCCAGTTGGTCGGCCTGCTGCGCCTGGCTGGTCAGGCGTTCGGCGGTGTCCTGCAGGCGTGTCAGGCAGGTGCGCAGACGCGCATCCTGGCTGAGCATGGCCATCTCCAGGCGTGCCTCGGCGCCACGGCTGTCGGTGTACATCTGTGCGATCAGCGGGTCGGAGGTGCTCTGCTCGGCGATGCGCAGCAGGCGCCTGACTCCGCGGTTCTGCCAGCTAAGCCCGATCAGGCCCAGGGGAATCGAGAGCAGGGCAGCCAGCAGGAAGCCCCAGGTAGAACCCATCCAGTGGCCAATCAGGAAGCCGATCTGGCTAATCAGAATGAAGGGCAGCCAGGCCTGTAGTTGCGGCAGCCAGCGATCGCTGGCGGGGATGGCCGCCTTACCGGCGTTGATCCGCGCATACAGCGCTTCGGCGCGGCGAACCTGCTCGGTGCTGGGTTTGACCCGCACCGACTCGTAACCCGTCACCTGGCCTTTATCCAGCATCGGGGTGACATAGGCATTGACCCAGTAGTGATCGCCGTTCTTGCTGCGGTTCTTCACCACGCCCATCCAGGGGCGCCCTTTTTTCAAGGTCTGCCACATATGTTCGAACACTGCAGGCGGCACATCCGGATGGCGCACGAGGTTGTGTGGCGCGCGCAACAGTTCTTCGCGGGTGAAACCGCTGATCTCGATGAAGGCCTGGTTGCAGTAGGTGATCTGGCCTTTGAGGTCGGTAGTAGAGATCAGTCGTTGCTGGGCGGGAAAAGTACGCTCGCGCTGGGTGACCGGCTGATTGTTTCGCATGGCTGTCGCTTCTTGAGCAGGAGGTTCGTCCCTGCAACATCGGCAGCAGGGAGGGAAAGTTGAGTGGGTGATGGCACCTGAGTGAGGAGTCTAACCTGACCGTAGGAATAAGAATATTTTCTTCTGCAAGCTACAGAGGCGAAGATTTAATAGTTCTAAATATGTTTGAAACTTTTGTCTGAGGCTTTGGTCGTCGAAATAATTAATTAATAAAGCGATAGATTCTATTGTTATTGGTTTGGCGTGCGCGGCCTTTGTTGTGGCGCCATAAAAATGGCGTTATTCCATTTTTATAGTTTTCAGATGCTTTTTTATTTCTGTTTCGCCCTGCAAAAAATTAGGTGTTACTTTCTAAAAGGTGCGCTGTATCCTGCTTTCTAGAGAGCTTTGTCGCGACTCGCCAAAAAAATGGCATTTGTGAATTGGTTCTCGCGTTACTCGTGGTAACTAGGTTACTGTTTTTAAAAGAAGAACTTTCTTATAGCCCTTTGGGAACTTTCGTTCTCATTGCGGCATCTTGATTCGCTCCCCTGCCAAGTTGAACTTTCGGCCACGTATGTCGCCGAATCGGAAGATTTTTGCAGTGGTATTAAAGAGCCGTGGAGTTTGTTGTCCCTGTAGTCGGTCTCGCGAGGTGGGCGTGCAGCCAGGTGGTTGCCGCTTCGATCAACGCAAGGAGGAGATCGCTCAATGCGCATCAGCATTTTTGGATTGGGTTACGTAGGGGCCGTGTGTGCAGGGTGCCTGTCGGCCCGGGGGCATCAGATCGTTGGCGTGGATGTGCAGGCGCTGAAGATCGATCTGATCAACAGCGGCAAATCGCCGATCGTCGAGCCTGGGCTGGAGGAGCTGCTGCAGAAAGGGGTTGCCAGTGGCAACCTGCGCGGCACGCTGAATGTGCGCGACGCTGTGATGGAAACGGACATCTCGTTCCTCGCGCCGCCGACACCGAGCAAGCGCAATGGCGATCTGGATGTGTCCTACATCGAGGAGGTCTGCCAGCAGATCGGGCGGGTGCTGCCGGAGAAGAGCTCGCGACACACGGTGGTGGTGCGTAGCACCGTGCTACCGGGCACGCTGCGCAACGTGGTGATTCCGACCCTGGAAAAGTATTCGGGCCTCAAGGCCGGCGCCGACTTCGGCGTGGCGGTCAACCCCGAGTTCCTGCGCGAAAGCACGGCAATCAAGGACTACGACTTTCCAGCCATGACCGTTATCGGTGAGCTGGACAAGACCTCCGGTGACTTGCTGGAGGAGATCTACAGCGAGCTGGACGCGCCGATCATCCGCAAGACCGTCGAGGTCGCCGAGATGATCAAGTACACCTGCAACGTCTGGCACGCGACCAAGATCACCTTCGCCAACGAGATCGGCAACATCGCCAAGGCGGTGGGTGTCGATGGCCGCGAGGTGATGGATGTGATCTGCCAGGACCACAAACTCAACCTGTCCAAGTACTACATGCGTCCGGGCTTTGCCTTCGGCGGCTCCTGCCTGCCCAAGGACGTGCGCGCCCTGAACTACCGCGCTACCCAGCTGGACGTCGAGTCGCCGCTGATCAGCTCGCTGATGCCGAGCAACGAGGCGCAGGTTCGCAATGCCTACAACCTGATCGCCAGCCAGGACAAGCGCAAGGTCGCCATGCTCGGCCTGAGCTTCAAGGCCGGCACCGACGATCTGCGTGAAAGCCCGTTGGTGGAACTGGCCGAGATGCTGATCGGCAAGGGCTTCGACCTGAAGATCTTCGACCGCAACGTCGAATACGCCCGTGTCCACGGCGCCAACCGCGAGTACATCGAGGCGAAGATCCCCCACGTTTCCTCGCTGCTGCGCTCCGACCTCAATCAGGTGGTGGCGGATGCCGACGTGATCGTGCTGGGTAACGGCGACGAACTGTTCGAGACCGTGGTGCAGCAACTGCCGCCAGGCAAGAAGTTGATCGATCTGGTCGGCTTCATGCGCCAGTGCAGCGACGAGGTCAAGGAAGGCCTCTGCTGGTAGCGCTGCTGCCTTCATGACGATGCACAGGGCGTTACAACAACAATAACAGCGCCCCCGTTGCAGAGCAGATTCTCAAACGGGGTTGGCGAAATGGATGATCTACGGGGGCGCCTGTACCAAGGTGCTGGCTGGCTTTTTTACATCGCATTGCTGGGTGGCATGGCCTTGCTGCTGCCGCACAGCGTGTTCGATCCGGAGTCCACGGACTTTCTGCTGTTGCTGGGTGTGGTCGGTATCTGGCGCTATTCGATGGGTGCCATCCACTACGTACGCGGCATCATTTTTCTCTACCTGGTTTACCCCTATCACCGGCGCAAGGCGCGTCGTCTTGGGCGCGAAGCCGATCCGTCGCACGTCTTTCTGATGGTCACCAGCTTTCGCATCGACGCCCTGACCACGGCGCAGGTGTATCGCTCGGTGATTCAGGAAGCGATCGACTGCAGTTATCCCACCACTGTGGTGTGTTCGATCGTCGAGCTGTCCGACGAGCTATTGGTGAAGAACCTCTGGGCAGCCATGACACCGCCGGAGCGGGTCAGTCTGAACATCGTGCGGATTCCCGGTACCGGCAAGCGCGATGGCCTGGCACAGGGGTTCCGCGCTATCTCACGGGCCCATCCGGATGAGCGTGCGGTGGTGGCCGTAGTGGATGGCGATACGGTGCTGAGCCCCGGTGTGGTGCGCAAGACCGCACCGTACTTCCGCCTGTTCGACAACCTGGGCGGGCTCACCACCAACGAGTTCTGCGAAGTGCGCGGCGGCTACGTCATGCGCGAGTGGCACAAGCTGCGCTTCGCCCAGCGCCACATCAACATGTGTTCGATGGCGCTGTCCAAGCGCGTGCTGACCCTGACCGGGCGCATGTCGGTATTTCGCGCCGAGGTGGTCACCGATGCCGGCTTCATTGCCGATGTGGAGAACGACCATCTGGATCACTGGCGCCTGGGACGTTTCAAGTTCCTCACCGGTGACGATAAGTCCAGCTGGTACAGCCTGATGCGCCTGGGCTACGACACCTTCTATGTGCCGGATGCCGCGATCAACACGGTGGAGCACCCGCCGGAGAAGAGCTTCATCAAGGCCAGCCGCAAGCTGATGTTCCGCTGGTATGGCAACAACCTGCGGCAGAACTCGCGCGCTCTGGCGCTGGGCGTGCGCCGCCTGGGGGCCTTCACCAGCATCGTGATGCTGGACCAGCGGGTGTCGATGTGGACCAGCCTGCTGGGGCCGTCGGTGGCGATCATCGCCAGCATCAAGTACGGCTTCGCCTACCTGCTGATCTATCTGCTGTGGATCGGTCTGACCCGGCTGGTACTGACCCTGCTGCTGCTGGCCTCCGGACACCAGGTCGGCCCCGCTTACCCCTTGATCCTCTATTACAACCAGATCGTCGGCGCGCTGGTGAAGGTCTACGTGTTCTTCCGCCTCGACCAGCAGTCCTGGACCCGCCAGAAAACCAAGCTGGATCGCGGATTGGGCAGTTTCCAGCAGTGGTTCAACACCTGGTCGTCGCGTGCCATGACCTTCTCTGCCACCAGCGTCTTCGTCGCCACCCTGATGTGGGTGGTGTGAGCGAGCCCTACCTATTTCCAGTTTGCACAAGGAACGAAAGATGAACGCAGTGATCAGCCCGAACAGCAATGTGGTCCATGAAGCCGAAGCCCAGCGCCAGTACGCGCGCCTCAAGCTGCCGGCGAGAATCAGCTATCGCACCCCGCAAGGGCAGGAGCTCGAGGCGCAGGTGCTCGACCTGTCGGTCGGAGGTTTCGGCTTCGAGCCGGGCAATGCGCTGCTCGCCGAGGGGCAGCACTACAAAGGCAAGCTGATGTTCGAGATCGAGGGCATCGGTTTCGTCATGGACGTGCAGTTCCAGGTGCGCTCGTTGAGCGGCGGCAAGCGTGCGGGATGCGAGTTCCACAACCTCAAGCCCCGCGAAATCTCGGCGCTGCGCTACCTGATAAGCGCTTTCCTCAGCGGTGAGCTGATCAATGTCGGCGACCTGATCAGCACCCTGCAGCGGGAGAACTTCACCAAGGCGCGCAAGAACGGGGTGGAGGGCAAGGCCAGCCTGTTGCAGCGCACCAAGGCGCTGGGTCTGAGCCTGGGGATTTTCCTGGTCGGCGTCAGCGCCTGCACCTACATCCTCTATCAGCTGTACGACGTGTACTTCGTCACCCATGCCGACTCGGCGCAGGTCGCGGTACCCGGGCAGCAGGTGTCGATGCCTCGCGAGGGGAGCGTGCAGAGTCTGGTCAAGGTCGGTGACGTGGTGGCCAAGGGCGCGCCGGTCGGGACCTTTTCCTCGAACATGATGGATGTGCTCAAGGGCATTCTGCCGACCGAGGACCTGACCCCGGACAACCTGCAGCGTCTATTTGGCAAGACCTTCCAGGGCAGTCTGACCAGCCCTTGCGACTGCCGCGTGGTGGCTCAGCTGGTCGGTGACGGCCAGGTCGCCGGCAAGGGCCAGGCGGTGTTCCAGATGGCGCCGGTTGACAGTGTCGCCACGGTCGAGGCGCGCTTTCCCTATCGTGCCTTCGAAGAGCTGCAGCCCGGCACTCGGGTCACGTTCACCATCGCTGGCGAGCCCGCAGAGCGGGAAGGGCATATCACCACGCTGGCGCTGCAGGAGGGCGGCCTGGCATCGGACATCCGCGTGATGATCAAACCTGATCGGCCGCTGCCCACCGAGCTGGCCAAGCGCCCGGTGGATGTGCGCATCAGCCCCTTTGGCGGCGAACTCGACACGCGTATCAAACAGGGCGGCGCAGCGTTGGCCGGAACCCTGTTGCCAGCTGATGCGGCGGCCGGCAAATGAACGTTCGGCTCTGTGCAATGACGCTGTGCCTGGTCCAGGCGGGCTGCGCACAGCTACCGGATATCGAGTTGGCCGAGCGCGCCCGTCAGGGTGGAGACCTTCAGGTGGCCGAGGAGAACTTCCGGCCGCTGGCCGAACTGGGTTATGTCGACGCCCGTATCGGCTTGGCCGATGTGCTGGTGCAGAGTCCCGATCCGCAGCGTCAGACCGAGGGCGAGAGCATTTACCGGGAGGCCGCGGTGCAGTCACCGCAGGCCCGGGTCAAGCTCGGCAAGTGGCTGGCCGGCAAGGAGAACATCACCCCGGTCGAGCGCCAGGAGGCCGCAGACTTGTTGCGCCGGGCCCTCGACAGCGGCGACCAGAGTGCGTTGCTGGCGCTGCTGCGCTTGCAGCTGGATGACCCCGCACGGGTCGGTACCGCCGAGCAGGAGCGCGAGCTGGCCAGGTGGCAGGCCCAAGGCATTCCCCATGCCCGTTTGGGCTGGGTGATGCTGTACCGCGCCCGTGGCGATTATGAGCAGCACCTGGACGAGATACGTCAGTCCTGCGAAACCTGGCTGGCCGAGGTCAATGACTGCTACGTGGAGCTGGCCAGCGTCTACCGCATCCAGGGTGCCGACGAAAAGATGCAGGCACTGCTCGCGCGCCTGGAGATTGTCTATGCCGCCGAGGCGATCAGCTTTGGCCACCTCAAGACGGTAGCGCGCGCCCTGGTGGCAGAGGGGCCGGGCGAGCCACGCCCGGAAGATGCAAAGCGCCTGTACGAGCGCATTGCACCGGTGTGGCCAGACGCCTATGTCGGCCTGGCCGACCTGGTGCGCGACTACCCGCAGATGGGGAGCAGCGAGGAGGTCGTGGCTTACCTGGAGCAGGGCGTCGATGCCGGTTCGAGCCGGGCTGCGGCCAGCCTCGGGCAGATCTACCTGAACGGCAAGCTGGTGCCGGCCGAGCCGGCCAAGGCCGAGCAGTACCTGCTGCAGGCAGCGCCTGAACAACCCAAGGCCCGCATCATGCTCGCGCGCCTGTATCGCGAGGGCAAGTTGGGCCGCGTTTACCCGGAAAAAGCGCTCGAACAACTGTTGATCGTCGCCCGCGAGGGTAACCCCAGCGCCGATGTGGCGCTGGCTCAACTGTTCGGTGAGGGCCGCGGCATCAAGATCAATCCGGTGTACGCCTACGGCTTCGCCCTGCTGGCCAAGGACCAGGGGCTGGAGCAGGCCGACCTGTGGCTGGAGCGTATCGCACCGCGCCTGCAGCCAGGCGACATGGAGCGGGTCAGAACGATGGTGGCGCGTGAGAAAGCAGCCAGGAATGGCGAGCGCGTCAGCCTCAGCAAGCAGAACAATCAAGCACGGGACATGCTATGACCTTCAGCAGATCATTCTTCAGTTTGGCCGTTGCAGCTGCCGGTGTTATCGGTAGCGGTACCCTGCGTGCCGAAGAGCTGTCGCGTTTCGATTACGGTTTCAACTTCAAGCTGACGGCTCAGTCCATCGACGACCTTGACCTGGGGACTCGCGACGAGGGCGACTTCAACGGTCTCGGCCTCAGCGTACGGCCCTGGATATTCGGTGCCAGGGGCGACTGGTCCGGCTTTGTCCGCGGCGAGGCCTTTGCCGGTACCGACGTGCTGGAGTCCTCCCAGGTAGAGGGCGACAACCTTGAGTCCAACGACGGACGCGAGCGTGATGACAGCTTTCTCGCACTGCACGAGTTCTGGGTCGACTATGCCGGCCTGACCGCTTATCCGGGCGAGTCGCTGCGCTTCGGTCGCCAACGCATTCGTACCCCCGACGGCATGTGGTGGGATACCAACATCGAGGCGCTGCGCTGGAACTTCGACACCACCCTGTTCAATGCACATCTGGCCGTGGCGGAGCGTTTCAGCGACTACCGCACCGACCTCGACGATCTGGCGCCGCAGGACGAGGATCGCCAGCACTATTTCGGCGATATCTCCACCCAATGGCGGCCGGGCCACTGGGCTGGCCTCAAGCTGCACCACAGCCGCGACAACGGCGATCTGCCCAAGCCAGGCGAGCGCGTCGACGAGCTGAGCAAAACCTACACCGGCGACCTGACCTGGGTTGGTGCGGAGTTCAATGGTGACTTCTTCAATCCTCGCAGCACCATGCCGCTGAACTACTGGGCAGCGGCGACCTACATGCAGGGCGACGCCGAACTGCTGCAGACCAGCAGCGCCACCGGTGAGCGACGTGCCGTGGGCGGTCGCGACCAGGATGTTTCAGGTTGGGCCGTGGACCTCGGCTTGCGCTGGAACATCGACGAGCAATGGCGCCTGGGTGGCACCTATACCCGAGCCAGTGGTGGCGGTGATGCCGAAGACTCCGACCAGTTCCTGCAGACCGACCTGCAGAGCAATCGCTCACGTTTCACCGGCACTCGTTCCAGCCTGCATCGTTTTGGCGAGGCGTACCGCGGCGAGATGAACAACCTGCAGGCCGCTTCGCTGTTCGGCAGCTGGACCATGGACAAGCGCTATGACGCCAGCGTGGTCTATCACCGCTTCTGGCGCGTCGATGATGATCTCGACAGCGCCAGCGGTTTGAGCGTCGGCCTGGAGCCGGGAGAGAAGGACCTGGGTGAGGAAGTCGACCTGGTGCTGACCCGCTATTTCGACCGCAGCGAGCTGGGTTGGGCCGAGGCAGAGTCCGCGCTGGTGCGCTTGCGTGGCGGTGTATTCCTGCCCGGCGACGCCTTCCCCAGCGGTACCGATTCCAGCATGCACCGGGTCTTTCTCGACCTGGTGTGGCGCTACTGAGGAGCCGAGCATGATCCAGTCCAGCAAAGCCCCATTACTTGGCGCCGTCATCTGCCTGTTCCTGAGTAGCAACGCCCAGGCGTTGACTAACGATGTCAGGCCCGAGGCGTACCGGGTCAGCAGCGCACCGGCAGAGCCCCTGCAGATGGATGCGCCGAAGCTACCCGACCTGACGCCGTTCACTCCGGCCGCCGTACAGGCCAAGATCCAGCGCAAGCCGGCAGGGCGCGTGAGCATCAGGCGCATGACCGGCATGGATCAGCTGACCGAGTTCACCGGCGGCGATGAGCGTCTGCGTGAGTGGGTCAGCCGCCAGGGCGGCATGCCCGAGGTGATCGTGATCGAAGGGGGCTACATGACCCCGGCGGGGCTGGCCAAGGCCCTCAAGCCCGGGCAGTTCCGTGAGACCGCACCAGGCGTCTACCTGCAGCGCCTGCCACTGGTGGTGATGCCAGGTGCCACGCTGCATATCGACAAGAGCACTCGGGAACTGCGTCTGTCCTCGGATCGCGGTGCCTTCATCATCAACGATGGCAAGCTGTTCATCACCAGTACCCGGGTGACGGCCTGGCGCGAGGCCGACAATCGTCAGGACTGGTTCGAGAAGAAGGGCCGTTTCCGACCCTTCATCAACAGCTGGGGCGGTACCGAGACCTATGTCACCAACTCCACGATCAGTAGCCTGGGTTACACCAAGAGCAAGTCCTACGGCTTCTCCATTTCCCAGTACAGTCCGTCGATGGCGCCGAAGATGGGCCGCGGTCATCCCACCGGCTGGCTGCTCAACACCCTGTTCGATGACATGTGGTACGGCTTCTACTGCTACGAGGCCGACGATGTGGTGCTGCGCGGCAATACCTACAAGAACAACATCGTCTACGGCATCGACCCGCACGACCGCTCGCGGCGCCTGATCATCGCCGAGAACACTGCCTACGGCACCATCAAGAAGCACGGCATCATCATTTCCCGTGAGGTCAACGACAGCTGGATCTTCAACAACGTTTCCTACGAGAACCACCTGTCCGGCATCGTCATCGACCGTAGCAGCGTGAATAACGTCATTGCCTACAACGAGACGTACCGCAACAAGTCCGATGGCGTGACCATCTACGAGAGCGGCGACAACCTGCTGTGGGGCAACAAGGCGTTGAACAACGAACGCCACGGCATTCGTGTGCGCAACAGCATGAACGTCAAGCTGTACGAGAACCTGGTCGTCGGCAACGGCAAGCTAGGCGTTTATGGCCACGTCAAGGATCTCAGCAACACCGACCGCAACATCCTGCTAGATCCCTTCGAAACCAATATTTCCATGCTCATCGTTGGCGGCAAGTTGGTCTCCAACGCCTCCGGGCCGATGGGCGTGGACTCGCCGCTGAGTCTGGAGCTGTACCGGGTGGAGATGCTTTCGCCGACCAAGAGTGCCGGCATCACACTGCCCGGTGTGCTGGGGGTTTACCAGGACCAGATCCTCGACCTGCTGGTGCGCCAGGACAAGCCGGTACTGATCGACTATCTCGGCGCGGACATGGAGGCCAAACGATGAAAACCGCTTTCACCAGCCGCTACGGCCTGGCTCTCGGGCTGCTGTTCTCGGCTTCGGCCGGCGCTACGGAGTTTCCGCAGTACGACATCGAACTGGTGGGCAAGCTGTGCCCTGCGGCGGCCAATCCGGCCACCTACAACACCAAGAAGCTCGACTTCCACTACACCCTGATCGATGGCAAGGACGGCTGGTTGTTCCGTACCCGCAACGACCTGCGTACGGAGATCGGTACCACACCCGAAGGCTATGCCCAGCTCAAGCGTTTTCGCGACGCACTCAAGGCGCGCGGCACCGAGCTGTTGATCGTGTTCCAGCCGACCAAGGGCCTGGTGGTACGCAACAAACTGACGCCGGAGTGGTACGCCAAGTTCGATTACCAGACCGCTCGCGCCAACTACATCAAGACCATCGAGAGCTTCCGCAAGGCCGGCATCTGGGCGGCCGATTACTCGCCACTGTTCGATGAGCAGGGCAAGAAAACCGACTTCTTCTTCAAGGACGACCATCACTGGACGCCCCGTGGCGCCAAGGATGCGGCCAGGCTGACGGCCGAGGTGCTGAAGCAGATTCCGGCCTACGCCAGCATCCCGAAGAAGGAGTTCGTCACCAAGCGCGTCGGCATTCTCGGTAGTCCCGGCAGCTCTGGAGAAGCAGCGGGGGATATCTGCGGCAACAGCTACGACACCGAGTACGTTGACCGTTATGCCACCGAGCCGGCCGACGAGAGCGATGGCGACAGCCTGTTTGGCGATAGCGCCAGCCCCGAGGTGATCCTGGTGGGTACCAGCAACAGCGGCGTTGCCTACAACTTCGCCGGTTATCTGGAGCAGTACAGCGGTGTGCAGGTGATGAACATGGCCGTTACCGGTGGTGGTTACGAGAGCGCCATGCTGCAGCTGCTAGCCAGCGAGGAGTTCCAGAAGAACCCGCCGAAGGTCATCGTCTGGGAATTCGCCACCCATTACGACATGTCCTTGCGCGATTTCTATCGCCAAGCCGTGCCCATGGTCGACAACGGCTGTGCCGGTCAGCCGGCGCTGCTGAGCAACAAGGTCAAAGTGCATCCTGGGAGCAATGAAGTGTTGCTCAACGGCGTCAACGGCCTGAAGGAGCTGAGCAGTGCCAAACACATGATCGACCTGCGTTTCAGCGACCCGAAGATCCACGAGGCAGAGACCACCGTGTGGTACTTCAGCGGGCGCAAGGAGGCCTACAAGCTGGAGCAGAGCGAGCGCATCGATACCGGTGGGCGCTACGTATTCGAGCTGCGTGACGAGGGCGACTGGGCCGACCTGACCCTGATGGGGTTGGAGGTGGCCGTGCCAGAAAACCTGCCCGAAGGCCTGACGGTGGAGGCGACCGTATGCCGTCGCCACGACGGCAGCCAGCAGCAGCTGGCGCGGAGCGAGCAATGAAGCCAACCCGTTATTGGAGAAACTAGGATGGTTTTCTCGTCCAACGTATTCCTGTTCCTGTTCCTGCCGGTCTTTCTCGGGCTGTACTACCTGTGCGGGAATCGCTACCGGAACCTGCTGTTGCTGATCGCCAGCTACGCGTTCTATGCCTGGTGGCGGGTCGACTTCCTGCTGCTGTTCGTCGCTGTCACGGCCTTCAACTACTGGCTGGGCATCCGCATAGGGGCCGCCGGGGTGCGCACGCGCAAGGCGCAGCGCTGGATGTTGCTGGGCGTGGCGGGTGACCTGGGCGTGCTCGGCTACTTCAAGTACGCCAACTTCGGGGTGGCCAACATCAATACGGCGCTGCAGGCGATGGGCTTCGAGCCCTTCGTCCTCACCGCGGTGATCCTGCCGATCGGCATTTCCTTCTACATTTTCCAGTCGCTCAGCTACCTGATCGACGTCTATCGCGGCGATGTGGAGCCTACACGCCATCCTGTCGACTTCGCGGCCTTCATTGCGCTGTTCCCGCAGCTGATCGCCGGTCCCGTACTGCGTTACAAGGACCTGGCCGACCAGTTCACCGACCGCACCCACAGCTTCGACAAATTCTCCGAAGGCGCCGCGCGGTTCATGCAGGGTTTCGTCAAGAAGGTGTTCATCGCCGACACCCTGGCGCCGGTGGTCGACCATTGCTTCGCCCTCAGCGATCCCAGCACCGGCGAGGCTTGGCTGGGCGCCATTGGCTACACGGCGCAGCTGTACTTCGACTTCTCTGGTTACAGCTGCATGGCCATCGGCCTGGGCCTGATGATGGGTTTCCGCTTCATGGAGAACTTCAATCAGCCCTACATCAGCCAGTCCATCACCGAGTTCTGGCGACGCTGGCACATCAGCCTGTCGACCTGGCTGCGCGACTACCTGTACATCAGCCTCGGTGGCAACCGTGGTGGCACGCTGAAGACCTACCGCAACCTGTTCCTGACCATGCTGCTGGGCGGTTTCTGGCACGGCGCCAACTGGACCTTCCTGATCTGGGGTGCCTGGCACGGTGCCTGGCTGGCGCTGGAGCGTTATTTCAACGTGGATGCGGCGCCCAAGGTGATCAGGCCGTGGCGTTGGGCATTCACCTTCCTGCTGGTGGTTCTCGGCTGGGTGATTTTCCGCGCCGAAAACCTCGATGTGGCCTGGCGCATGTATGCGGCGATGTTCAGCTTCTCCGACTGGCGCCTGTCGGAGCTGACCCTGGCCAAGCTAACCAGCCTGCAGATGGTCACTCTAGCGCTGGCCTACGGGGTGATGGCCTGGTGTGGCCTGCGCCAGTTCCGCAATGCCGGTGCGCCCAAGGCACCAGGTACCGCCGCGATCACGGCCAGCACCGCGGCGGCGTTGAGCCTGGATGGCCGCTTGCTGCTCACCCGTATCTGCCTGCTTCTGCTGTTCGTCGTGTCGGTCATGAAGCTGTCGGCGCAGAGCTTCTCTCCCTTCCTGTATTTCCAGTTCTGAGGAGGCCACGATGACTCGCACTGCAAACATCCTGTACAGCCTGGCCTTCATCCTGGTGATGCTGGCCCTGGCCCTGAGTTCGCTGCCCGCTGCGCTGAGCTTCTCCAGCGCGGCGGAAACCTCGGTGGTCGACGGCAAGCTGGCCAGTACCTTCGAGAAACACTACGACAAGGGCTTCGTGCTCAAGGACTTTGGCACCAACGCCTGGGCTGCCCTGGAGTTCGGCCTGTTCGGTGAGGGGCGACCGGGCGTGGTGATCGGGCGCGACGACTGGCTGTATACCGCCGAGGAGTTCGATCCACCCAAGAGCCCGGGCCAGGTGGCCGACAACTGGCAGCTGATCCGCGGCGTGCAGGCCGAGCTGAAACGACGCGGCATCGAACTGGTGGTGCTGTTGTTGCCGGCCAAGGCACGCCTGTATCCCGAGCACCTCGCCGAACAGAAGCCGGTACAGCTGCAACAGGCTCTCTATCAGGCTTCGCGGCAACAGATGCAGCAGCTCGGCCTGCAGGGCCCGCAACTGCTGCAG
Organism: Pseudomonas sp. BMS12; assembly: GCF_001592875.1. Classification (GTDB taxonomy): domain Bacteria; phylum Pseudomonadota; class Gammaproteobacteria; order Pseudomonadales; family Pseudomonadaceae; genus Aquipseudomonas. The sequence goes on from NZ_LSOF01000006.1 coordinate 16,214, forward strand.
CCATTGCGCCAGGGCAAGCACCAGCAGGACGTGTTCCTGCGTACCGACACGCACTGGACGCCTTTCGGGGCCTCTGTCGTGGCGGCCGCTACTGCCGAGTACCTGCGTGCGCACAAGCAGTGGCAGGGCGGCGATCTCGATTACCAGACCCGGGTGATCGGCACCGAGACGCATAAAGGCGATCTGCTCACTTATCTGCCGCTCGATCCCTATTTCGAGGCGCTGCAGCCAGCTGCCGAACGTCTTGAGCAACGCAAGACGGAACAGTTGGGCGAGGGCGGTGACCTGTTCGGTAGCAGTGCGCCGGAAGTGGCACTGGTCGGCACCAGCTATAGCGCCAATCCGAAGTGGAACTTCCTCGGCGCGCTGCGCGAGGCGTTACACGCGGACCTCTACAACTACGCCGAAGATGGCCACGGGCCGCTGGTGCCGATGCTGCGCCTGCTGGCCAAGGGCGAAGAGGAAACCCAGGGACTGCGCATACTGCTGTGGGAGGTGCCGGAGCGTTACCTGGCTCAGCCCAGCGATTTGAGCGAGTTCGATCCGCAGTGGCTGGCCCAGCTACGCGGTGGCGCGGAGGCGCCGCAGCAACTGGCCCTGAAGACAGCCAGCAAGTCGCTGGCGGTCCACTGACAACCATCAACAGAAGGAAGACGACGATGAACAGTCAAATTCGCAAGCTGGCTCTGGCCCTGGGCGGCCTGAGCCTGATTTTTGCCATCTCGGGCGCCCATGCCGACGAAGGTGGCCTTTACGGCCCGACCGCGCCAGCTGGGTCGGCTTTCGTACGTGCCTATAACGCGGGCTCGTCCGAACTGAACCTTAGCCTGGGACCGGTCAGCATCAAGGATGTGGGACCTCGAGATAGCAGCGACTTCGCCTTTCTGCCGGCTGGCAGCTATAGCGCCAGCGCCTCGGGCAAGAGCCTGCCGGTCAGCCTCAAGGCCGATCAGCACTACACCCTGGTGCAGATGCCGGGCGGTGAGCTGAGCCTGGTCGATGATCCGACCTTCAAGAACCGGCAGAAGGCCCTGGTACGGCTGCAGAATCTGTCCGACACGCCGGTCAGTCTGAAGACCGCCGACGGCAAGACCGAGGTCATCAAGGCCGTGTCCGGCAAGGCCAGCGGCGAGCGCGAGATCAATCCGGTGAAAGTACGCCTGGCGCTGTTTGCCGGCGAACGCAAGGTCAGTGACCTCAGTCCTGTGGTGCTGGAGCGCGGCGAGGTGGCGGCGTTGTATGTCACCGGCAGCGGCAGCAGTCTGACGCCGGTTTGGGTGCAGCGTCCGGCGGGGGCGGAGTAATGATGGCCAGGCCGACACGCTGGTCCGTGGTGGCGCTGAGCGCGCTGCTGACGGCCTGCTCGGCGGCCTCGGGTGATGGCTCGGGGAGTGCCGCCCTGCAGGCGCCGAGCGGCTACTACCGCGCCGCACCGCCGGCCGAGGGCAAGCCGCGCGAGTGCGAAGCGCCGCCGCCGGCCTACACCGGCGAGCTGGACTTCCCCAGCAAGTACGAAGGTTCGGACAAGGCCCGCGACAAGCTCAACCCAGATGCGGAAAAACGCTATCTCAAGCTCACCGGTGACATGCGCAAGCTGGAAATGGGCGTCAATCGCATGGTCGGGCGCTACTTCAAGTACGGACGGCCGCAGGAAGTCGACTGCACCATGATCTGGCTGAGCAGTTGGGCCAGTGCCGGCGCCTTGCTCAGCGATCAGCACAACCACACCGGTATGTCGGTGCGCAAATGGACGCTGGGCAGCCTGGCCGGGGCTTACCTGAAATTGAAGCTTTCCAGTTCCCGGCCGTTGGCCGCGCATCAGGAGCAGAGTCGCCAGGTGGAACAGTGGTTCGGTCAACTGGCCGACAAGGTGGTGGCGGACTGGAACGCCTACCCCAAGGAGCGCAGCAACAACCACAACTACTGGGCGGCCTGGTCGGTGATGGCCACGGCGGTGGTCCTCGACCGGCGCGACCTGTTCGACTGGTCGGTGGCGCAGTATCGCCAAGGCGTCGATCAGGTCACGGCCGAGGGCTATCTGCCGCGCGAGCTGGTGCGCCAGACCCGTGCCTTGTCCTACCACAACTACAGCATCGGCCCGTTGTTGATGGTCTCCGCGTTCGCCAAGGCCAATGGCCTCGACCTGCGTGGCGAGAACGACGATGCCATGTTGCGCCTGGCCCGCAAGCTGGAGGCGGGCCTGCACAACCCGAAGATATTCCAAGAAAAGACCGGCTATGAGCAGGCGCAGGTAGACCTGCAGCAAAGCAGTCGGTTCGCCTGGCTGGAGCCTTACTGCGCGCTGTATTCGTGCTCGGAGAGCACGGACGCGTGGCGCCGCTCCATCGAGCCACTGAGCACTTATCGGCTCGGTGGCGATCTGACCCAGCTGTTTTCCGGGCCACTGCCTTGAGCGTTAACTCCCGTGCCATGGCGTGTGCCTGGGCGGGATCGCGACACATTTCAACGGATATTGAATGGAGACGACTCATATGATCCCGGTAATTCTCTCTGGTGGCAGCGGTTCACGCCTCTGGCCTCTTTCCCGCAAGCTTTACCCCAAGCAGTTCCTCGCCCTGACCGGCGAGCTCTCGCTGTTCCAGCAAACCTTGCAGCGCCTGGCATTCGAGGGCATGCACAAGCCCCTGGTGGTGTGCAACGTGGAACACCGCTTCATCGTCAACGAGCAACTCGACAAGATCGGCATCACGCCCCAGGGCATGCTGCTCGAGCCCTTTGGCCGCAACACCGCGCCGGCCGTGGCTATGGCGGCACTGCAGCTGCTCGCCGAGGGGCGCGACGAGCTGATGCTGGTGCTGCCGGCCGACCACGTGATCTCCGATGAGCTGGCCTTGCGCAAGGCTCTGGAGCTGGCACGCATCGCCGCCGAGGAAGGTGAAATGGTGCTGTTCGGCATTCCCGCCAGCAGCCCGGAAACCGGCTTCGGCTATATCAAGGCGGCGCGCGGTGAGGAGGGCGACAGCCTGGTGCCAGGCGCCTACCGGGTCATGCAGTTCGTCGAAAAGCCGGATCACGCGCGTGCCAGCGAGTTCGTGCGCAACGGTGGCTACTACTGGAACAGCGGCATGTTCCTGTTCCGTGCCAGCCGCTACCTGGACGAACTGCGCAGCCACGAGCCGGATATCTACGACACCTGCGTGCTGGCGATGGAACGCAGCAAGACCAGCGGATCGGTGGTGAATATCGACGCCGGCACCTTCGAGTGCTGCCCGGACAACTCCATCGACTATGCGGTGATGGAGAAGACCGAGCGTGCCTGCGTGGTGCCGCTGTCCGCCGGCTGGAACGATGTCGGTTCCTGGTCCTCGCTGTGGGACGTGCACGAGAAGGACAGTGACGGCAACGTGCTCAAGGGCGACGTGGTCACCCACAGCAGCCATAACAGCTTCGTGCACTCCACCTCCAAGCTGGTGACCCTGGTGGGCATGGACGACGTGGTGGTGGTGGAAACCAAGGACGCGCTGATGGTCGCCCACAAGGACGCGGTGCAGGACGTCAAGAAGCTGGTCAATGTGCTCGACGGCCAGCGGCGCCAGGAGACCCAGAGCCATTGTGCCGTATACCGTCCCTGGGGCAGCTACGACTCGGTGGACAATGGCGTGCGCCATCAGGTCAAGCACATCACGGTCAAGCCGGGTGCGCAGTTGTCGCTGCAGATGCATCACCACCGTGCCGAGCACTGGATCGTGGTGTCGGGCACAGCGCAGGTGACCTGCGACGACCAGGTGTTCCTGCTCACCGAGAACCAGTCCACCTATATCCCCATCGCTTCGGTGCACCGCCTGGCCAACCCCGGCAAGATTCCGCTGGAGATCATCGAGGTGCAGTCCGGCAGCTATCTCGGTGAGGACGACATCGAGCGCCTGGAGGATGTCTACGGTCGAACCCCGGCCAAGCCGGCGACGGTGAGCTGATGCAGAAAGGGCGGCCAGTTGGCCGCCCTTTTTCTTGCTGAGTCCATGCCAATTTACTGCCCGTGGCGAGTACACCCTACGAGCCTTGCCTTACCTCACGTTCCGGCCGGGCGGCGTACCGCGCGCCCGCGTGTGGGCATCAGCTCTTCAACATCTGCCGCAGCACGTGATGCAGGATGCCGCCTGCCTTGAAGTATTCCACTTCGTTCTGGGTGTCGATGCGGCACAGCACTTCCACCTCTTCATGGCTGCCGTCTTCGCGCAGGATATCCAGGGCCAGGTTCATGTGCGGGCGCAGGGATACGCCGTCCTGGCCGCCGATACTGACCTTCTCGCGTCCTGTCAGGCCCAGGCTCTTGCGATCCTGGCCCGCTTTGAACTGCAGCGGCAGCACACCCATGCCCACCAGATTGGAACGGTGGATGCGCTCGAAGCTCTCGGCGATTACCGCCTTCACCCCCAGCAGGTTGGTGCCCTTGGCTGCCCAGTCGCGGCTGGAACCTGTGCCGTACTCCTTGCCGGCGAAGATCACCAGCGGCACACCTTCGTCCTGATAGCGCATGGCCGCATCGAAGATCGCCAGCTTGTCGCCGCTCGGCTGGTGCAAGGTGTTACCACCTTCCTCGCCGCCCAGCATCTCGTTTTTGATGCGGATATTGGCGAAGGTGCCGCGCATCATCACCTCATGGTTGCCGCGCCGCGAGCCATAGGAGTTGAAGTCCGCCGCCGCCACGCCGTGCTCGCCCAGGTAGCGCCCGGCGGGGCTGTCCTGCTTGATATTGCCGGCCGGGGAGATGTGGTCGGTGGTGACCGAGTCGCCGAGCAGGGCAAGGATGCGCGCCCCATGGATGTCGCCTATATGTGGTGGATCGCCGGCGATATCGGTGAAGAACGGCGGATGCTGGATGTAGGTGGAGTCGGCCTGCCACTGGTAGGTGGCTGCCTGCGGCACGGCGATGGCCTGCCACTGGGCATCACCGGCAAAGACTTCGGCGTACTCCTTGCTGAACATGGCGGTGTCGACCTTGGCCACGGCCGTGGCGATCTCCTGCTGGCTGGGCCAGATGTCCCGCAGGTACACGGGCTGGCCATCCTTGCCGATGCCCAGCGGGTCGCGGGCGAGGTCGGTGCGTACGCTGCCGGCCAGGGCGTAGGCCACCACCAGCGGCGGTGAAGCCAGCCAGTTGGCCTTGACCAGCGGATGCACGCGACCCTCGAAGTTGCGATTGCCGGACAGTACCGAAGCCACCGTGAGGTCGCCGGTCTGAATCGCCATCTCGATCGGTTCGAGCAGCGGGCCGGAGTTGCCGATGCAGGTGGTGCAGCCATAACCGACCAGATCGAAGCCCAGCTCATCCAGGTAACGGGTCAAATCCGCGGCGGCAAAGTATTCGGTGACCACCTTGGAGCCCGGTGCCAGTGAGCTCTTCACCCAGGGTTTGCGGGTCAGACCTTTTTCCACGGCCTTCTTGGCCAGCAGTCCGGCGGCCATCATCACGCTGGGGTTGGAGGTGTTGGTGCAGGAGGTGATGGCGGCGATCACGACCGCGCCATCTTTTAGGCGATGGGTGCTGCCCTCGTGCTGGTAATCCACTTCGCCACTGGCATGGCCGGCGCCGACAGCCGTACCCCCACCGCCCTCGCTGAGCAGGCGACCTTCCTCCCTTGAACTGGGTTTGAGTTGCAGGCCGAGCAGGTCGTCGAACGCCTTCGCGACCTGGCTCAGCGGCACCCGGTCCTGCGGGCGCTTGGGGCCGGCCAGGCTGGCTTCCACTTCGCCTAGGTCGAGGCTCAGGCTGTCGCTGAACAGCGGTTCGTGGCCAGGCTCGCGCCACAGGCCCTGGGCCTTGCTGTAGGCCTCCACCAGTTGCACGCTGTTTTCCGGGCGGCCGGACAGGCGCAGGTAACCGAGCGTGACGTCGTCCACCGGGAAGAAACCGCAGGTAGCCCCATATTCCGGGGCCATGTTGGCGATGGTGGCGCGGTCGGCCAGCGGCAGGTCGGCCAGGCCGTCGCCATAGAACTCGACGAATTTGCCCACCACGCCTTTCTTGCGCAGCATCTGGGTGACGGTCAGCACCAGGTCGGTAGCCGTGATGCCCTCCTTGAGCTTGCCACTGAGCCTGAAGCCGATCACCTCGGGAATCAGCATCGACACCGGCTGGCCGAGCATGGCCGCTTCCGCCTCGATGCCGCCGACGCCCCAGCCGAGTACGCCGAGGCCGTTGATCATGGTGGTGTGCGAGTCGGTACCGACCAGGGTGTCGGGAAACGCCCAGGTGACGCCGTCTTCCTCCTTGGTCCACACGGTGCGCGCCAGGTATTCCAGGTTGACCTGGTGGCAGATGCCGGTGCCCGGCGGCACCACGCGGAAGTTGTCGAAGGCATGCTGACCCCAGCGCAGGAAGGCGTAGCGCTCGCCGTTGCGCTGCATTTCGATGTCGACGTTCTCGGCGAAGGCTCCGGCCGAGGCGTACTTGTCGACCATCACCGAGTGGTCGATGACCAGGTCCACCGGTGACAGCGGATTGATCCGCTGCGCATCGCCGCCGGCGGCCGCCATGGCCGCGCGCATGGCGGCCAGGTCGACCACCGCCGGCACGCCGGTGAAGTCCTGCATCAGCACCCGCGCCGGGCGGAACTGGATCTCGTGATCGCTGCGGCGCTCCTTCAGCCAGTCGATCATGGCCTTGATGTCGAAGGCACTGACCGTGGCGTTGTCCTCGAAACGCAGCAGATTTTCCAGCAGCACCTTGAGCGACATGGGCAGTCGGTCGATATCGCCGAGGCTCTCTGCGGCCTGCGCCAGGCTGTAGTAGTGGTAGGTCTTGCCGGCGGCCTGCAGGCTGCGGCGGCAATTCAGGCTATCCAAGGAAGGCATTTTGATTCTCCTGCTCATCAGGCGGCGAGCCCTGAGAAACTAGACCCTGAGGTCAACTCCCGCCACTGCACTGGACTGGTCGAGTGCGCTTAGGGTTCCCTAGTCGGCTATCATGCGCGGCCTCGAGGAGAGCCCAGATGAATACCCTGTTACTGCACTGCCGCCCCGGTTTCGAGGGCGAAGTCTGCGCCGAGATCGCCGAGCAGGCCGCCCGCCTGAGCGTGGCCGGCTATGCCAAGGGCAAGGCCAATGGCGCCCACGCCGAGTTCGTCTGCAGCGAGCCGGACGGCGCCGAACGGCTGATGCAAGGCCAGCGCTTCAACCGCTTGATCTTCCCGCGTCAGTGGGCCCGAGGCGACTATCTGGCATTGCCGGAAACCGACCGTATCAGCGTGCTGCTGCAGGCCCTGGCCGATTACCCGCAGTGCGGCAGCCTGTGGCTGGAAGTGTTCGACAGCAATGACGGCAAAGAACTGTCGAACTTCTGCAAGAAGTTCGAGGCGCCGCTGCGCAAGGCCCTGGAAAAGGCCGGGCGCTTGGTCGACGATCCGCACAAACCGCGCCTGTTGCTGACCTTCAAGAGTGGTCGCGAGGTCTTCCTCGGCCTCGCCGAGCCGGCCAACTCGGCGCTCTGGCCCATGGGTATCCCGCGGTTGAAGTTCCCCCGCGAGGCACCCAGCCGCTCGACGCTGAAGCTGGAGGAGGCCTGGCACTTCTTCATCCCGCGCGAGCAATGGGACACGCGCATCTCCGATGAGATGACCGGCGTCGACCTCGGTGCGTCGCCCGGCGGCTGGACCTATCAACTGGTCAAGCGCGGCATGCTGGTGACCGCCATCGACAACGGGCCGATGGCCGAGAGCCTGATGGATACCGGCCTGGTCACTCACCTGATGGTCGATGGCTTCACCTGGAAGCCCAAACAGCCGGTGGACTGGATGGTCTGCGACATCGTCGAGAAGCCGGCGCGCAACGCCGCGCTGCTGGAAACCTGGATCGGCGAAGGCCTGTGCCGCGAGGCGGTGGTCAACCTCAAGCTGCCGATGAAGCAGCGCTACGCCGAGGTGCGCAAGCTGCTGCAGCGCCTGGAAGAGTCGTTTGCCGCACGCAAGATCAAGGTCTCCATTGCGTGCAAGCAGCTCTACCACGACCGCGAGGAAGTTACCTGCCATCTGCGTCGGCTGTAGTCGGCAGTGGCTGTTCATTCGCGAGCCGGGTGCGTTCCGGCATCGGCTGTGCGGCAGGCCCAGTAGCTCTGCTTGTGCCCCCTGGCCTGGTATTTCCGGGCCAGACGCTCAGCCGCCTGGCGGCCGAGAGCGGTGCGCACGACGAATCGGTTGCCATTGTCATCCAGGCGCATCACGCACCAGCTCTGGTCGCCGTCCGCCACCTTTTACCCTCCCGCGCTGGGCTCCTTGCGGCCTTTGCGCCACAATAGCCGGCAGTTTTTCGGAGTAGCCCATGTCCCTGCAACCCGACGCCATTCTCGACGCCACCGGCCTCAACTGCCCCGAGCCGGTGATGATGCTGCACAACAAAGTGCGTGACCTGCCGGCCGGCGGCCTGCTCAAGGTGATCGCTACCGACCCCTCGACCAAGCGCGATATCCCCAAGTTCTGCGTGTTCCTCGACCACCAGCTAGTGGAGCAGAGCGAAGAGGGCGGTACCTACCTGTACTGGATCCGCAAGAAGCCGGCCTGATGACCTATTACTTCGCCTATGGCTCCAACATGAACCCTGCGCGCATGCAGGCGCGCGGGTTGCGGGTGGAGGAGGCGCTGGCGGGGCGTCTGGCGGGCTACGCGCTGTGCTTCAACAAGCGCGCTCACGATCATCCGGGGCGCGGCTACGCCAATATCCGCCACCAGGCAGGTGCAGTGGTCGAGGGCGTGCTCTATCGCCTGGCCGGCGCCGACGAAATCCTCAAGATGGACCCCTTCGAAGGCACGCCTGTCTACTACAGCCGCGAGTGCATGCTGATCGATAGCGCTCGCGGGCCCATCGCCGCCTGGCTCTATGTCGCCAACCCGGCCTGGCGCGCGGAAGGGCTGGCGCCCAGTGTCAGTTACCTGAACCACCTGCTGGCCGGGCGTGAGCTGCTATCCGCCGACTACTGGGCGGCGCTGGCTGCCACCGCTGCGCTGGACGACTGACGGCGAATCTGCCGACGCGCACTGCGCGCCAGGCGCACCCCGAGCAGCAGCGCGGCGCAGGTCAGGCCCACCACCAGCCCCTGCCACAACCCTTTTGGCCCCGAGGGCTCGCCGAACCAGTCGGCCAGGCCGAGGCCGTAGCCTACCGGCAAGCCGATGCCCCAGTAGGCGAACAGGGTAAACAGCATGGTCGCACGGGTGTCCTGATAACCGCGCAGGGCGCCGGCGGCGGTGACCTGCACCGCGTCGGAGAACTGGAACAGCGCCGAATAGACCATCAGCGAGGCGGCGATGGCGATCACCGTCGGGTCCGGGGTGTAGATCGCGGCAATCTGCTCGCGCAGCAACAGCACCAGGCTGGCGGACAGGCAGGCATAGGAAAGCGCGGTACCCATCGCCACACCGGCGGCGAAGCGTGCATCGCGCGGCGCGCCACGGCCAAGCGACTGGCCGACCCGCACGGTGGCGGCCATACCCAGGGAGTAGGGGATCATGAAGATCATCGAGCTGAAGTTGAGGGCGATCTGGTGGCCGGCCACCACATTGGCGCCGAGGCCACCGATCAGCAGGGCGATCACCGCGAAGATGCTCGACTCGGCGAACACTGCCACACCGATCGGCACGCCGACCGAGAGCAGGCGTTGCATGACTGCCCAGCGTGGCAGCTCGAAGCGAGCGAACAGCCGACTCGGTTTGTAGTAGGGCGCCCAGTTCACCCAAAACAGCATGCCCAGCAGCATGCACCACATGACTATGCCGGTGGCCCAGCCACAGCCGACACCGCCGAGGGCAGGCAGGCCCAGCTTGCCGTAGATCAGCACATAGTTGATCGGGATATTCAGCAGCAGGCCGATCAGGCTCAGCACCATGCTCGGCCGGGTATGGCCAAGACCGTCACTGAAACAGCGCAACACGTAATACAGCGCCACGGCCGGGAAGCCGCAGGCGACGCCGCGCAGATAGCCCATGGCCGGTTCGATCAAGCTTGGGTCGACCTGCATCAGGGTAAGTACCGGCGTGGCATTCCATAGCAGTACGGCGCAGCTGCAACCGACGAACAACCCCAGCCACAGGGCCTGGCGCACCAGCGGCCCGGTTTCGGCCTGCTGTCCGGCGCCAAAGCGCTGCGCTACCTTGGCGGTGGTGGCCAGGAGCACGCCGGTCATGAACAGGAATACCGGTATCCACAGCGAATTGCCCAGCGCCACGGCGGCCAGGTCGTGGGCACCGACGCGCCCGGCCATCACGGTGTCGACGAAGCCCATGGCGGTGTTGGCCAGTTGGGCAATGATGATCGGAATGGCCAGCTTCAGCAGGGCACGTAGTTCGGCGCGCACGCGAGCGGGGCGGGTGAGGGTGGACATCGACAGGACCAAGCTTGAGCGGGCGGCTAGTCTAGCCCTGACGTGATGGTCAGGAAAGCACCGTGCAGCAGCGCTTACCGCTGGGCGTCTAAGCGCCTAGAATGCGCCCAGTCATCAGGAGTGCCCCATGCAGATAGTCGCCGACGAAAACATCCCGCTGCTCGACGAGTTCTTTGCCGGTTTCGGTGCGATCAAGCGCCACCCCGGCCGCGCCATCGACCGTGCCGCGCTGGGCGACGCCGAAGTGCTGCTGGTGCGTTCGGTCACCCGCGTCGACCGCGCCTTGCTGGAGGGTAGCCAGGTGCGTTTCGTCGGTACCTGCACCATCGGCACCGACCATCTCGACCTGGACTATTTCGCCGAGGCCGGCATCGCCTGGTCCAGCGCCCCCGGTTGCAATGCCCGTGGCGTGGTGGACTACGTACTCGGCAGCCTGCTGGCCCTAGCCGAGCGCACGGGTGCCCGACTGCCCGAGCGTCGCTACGGAGTGGTTGGCGCCGGCCAGGTCGGCGGCCGGCTGGTGGAGGTGCTGCGCGGCATGGGCTGGGACGTGCGGGTGTGCGACCCGCCGCGCCAGGCGGCCGAGGGCGGTAATTTCGTCGAGCTGGCGAGCGTCCTGCGCGAGTGCGATGTGATCAGCCTGCACACGCCACTGGATGCCGGTACTCGCCACCTGATCGGAGACGAACAGCTGCAGCAGCTCAAGCCGGGGGCCTGGCTGATCAATGCCAGCCGTGGTGCGGTAGTCGACAACCTGGCATTAAAAACGCACCTGCAAGGCGGTGCCGATCTGCAGGTGGCGCTGGACGTGTGGGAAGGCGAGCCGTTGGTCGACCCCGAACTGGCGGCCCTGTGCCAGATCGCTACCCCGCATATCGCCGGCTACAGCCTGGACGGCAAGCTGCGCGGTACGGCGCAGATCTACCAGGCCTATTGCCGGGCCATGGGCCTGGTGGAGCAGGTGCAACTGAATGATCTGTTGCCGGCGCCCTGGCTCAATACGTTGGAACTGCATGAAACGGCGGCCATCGACTGGAGCCTGGCCAGCCTGTGCCGGGCGGTGTACGACCCGCGCCGCGACGATGCTGACTTCCGCCGTTCACTGGTGGGCGACGCAGCGCAGCGCAAGGCGGCCTTCGACGCCCTGCGTAAACACTATCCCTATCGTCGTGAAATCGATGGCCTGCAGGTGCGCCTCAGTGGTGATGCGCCGCACCTGGCGCAGCTGGCCACCGCCCTGGGCTGTCGCCTGCTGTAACTGGCAGAATTGCGCGTCAGGCGTGCCGTGGCGCTTGCCAGTTCTTGTCCAGTTCGCGACAGGCCTGCTGGATCATCTGCTCGGTGATGGGGATTTCCCGACCTTCGGCGTCGATGATCGAGCCGCCCACCGGCTGTTGCGGATTGAGTGGGGTAACGCGAGGTTGCGGGGACTGCTGTTGCGCTTTCATGGCCGATTCTCCTGGCTGTAGAAACAGTCTAGGCAGGGCATATGAAGGCGCCGTGACAGCTGGCGCGAGAGGTTTATTCGGGGCACCGAACGGTGCGCCTTGCTTGGAGTGGTTATGAGTGTTTTCCATCTTGGCCTGATCATCAACCCGCTGGCCGGCCTTGGCGGACCAGCGGCACTCAAGGGCAGCGACGGCGTGGCCAGCGAGGCCCTGGCTCGTGGCGCCGAGCCTTGCGCCGCCGAGCGCACACGCATTGCCCTGGAGTGCCTGCGGCCAGTGACCGAGCGCCTGCAGTTCGTTACTTTTCCCGGCCGCATGGGCGCCGATCTGCTGGGTGAACTGGGTTATGCCCATCGTGTGCTGGGTAGCCTGGGCGAGGGGCCGACCAGCGCGGCGGACACCCAGGCCGCGGTGCGGGCGCTGCAGGATGCCGGTTGCGCGCTGATCCTGTTCGCCGGTGGCGACGGCACGGCGCGCGACGTGTGCAGTGCGGTGCGCGAGGAGCAGCCGGTGCTGGGCATCCCGGCCGGAGTGAAGATCCATTCCGCGGTGTACGCCATCAGTCCGCGCGCCGCCGGCCAGATGGCCCTGCGCCTGGTCGAGGGCGGTCTGGTGCGCCTGAGCAGTGGCGAGGTGCGCGACATCGACGAGGCGGCCCTGCGCGACGGCCGGGTCAACGCCCGTCGCTACGGTGAGCTGTGCGTGCCGGTCGAGGGCGAGTTCATGCAGCACGTCAAACAGGGCGGCATGGAGTCCGAGGGGCTGGTGCTGGTCGATCTGGCCGACTGGCTGCAGGAAAGCTGGGAGGAGGGCGTGCGCTACGTGTTCGGCCCCGGCTCGACCCTGCATGGCCTGGCGCAGAACCTTGGCCTGGAGACGACCTTACTGGGCGTGGACGTGATCGAGAACGGCCAAGTGCTGGCTCGCGATGTGACCGAGGCACAGCTGTTCGAACTGGTCGACGGCTATCCTGCGCGCCTGCTGGTGACCGCCATCGGCGGCCAGGGCCATATCATCGGTCGCGGCAACCAGCAGATCAGCCCGCGCGTGCTGCGCGCCATCGGCCTGGACCACCTGCGCGTAGTGGCCACCAAGCGCAAGCTCGGCACGCTGGAAGGGCGCCCGCTACTGGTCGATAGCGGTGACCCGGTACTGGACGATGCCTTCCCCGATGCCGTGCGGGTCTGGGCCGGTTACAGAGAAGAGTTGCTGTATCCCCTAGGTCATTGAAGGAGCGCGTCATGTATCAGGGAAGTTGTCTCTGCGGGGCCGTGCGTTATCAGGTGCAAGGCGAGCTGGCGCCGATCCAGGTCTGCCACTGCAGCCAGTGCCGCAAGGCCCAGGGGACTGCGTTTGCGACCAATATTCCCGTGCAGGAAGCTGCCTTCACGCTGCTGAGCGGCGCCGAGCAACTCAAGGCCTACGAGTCCTCGCCGGGCAAGCAGCGGGTGTTCCGCGTTCACTGCGGCTCGCCGATCTACAGCCGTACCAGCAAGTTGCCCGGCGTCTTGCGCATCCGCGCCGGTAGCCTGGAGGGCGATCTGGCGACCCGGCCGGCCTCGCACGCGTTCACTGCTTCGCGGGCCAACTGGTGGGAGTTGCACGACGACCTTCCGCAATATCCCGGGTTCAAACCATGAGGCTGCTGGCTGGGCTTCTGGCGCTCTGCTTGCTGGCCCTGCCGGCATTCGCCGAGCCGATTCAGGCGCGGCGTCTGGTGCAGGATGCACGCAGCCAGATCGGCGTGACCCTGGGCTACGACCCGCTCTACCGTCAGCTCGACTATCCCGGCGGCGATGTGCCGCTGAGTACCGGCGTGTGCACCGATGTGCTGATCCGCGCGCTGCGTGCCCAGGGCCTGGATCTGCAGAAGAGCGTGCACGAAGACATGCGCGTGCATTTCGCCGTCTACCCGCAGAGTTGGGGGCTCAAACGTCCCGACAGCAATATCGACCATCGCCGCGTGCCCAACCTGATGACCTGGTTCAAGCGCCAGGGCATGGCCCTGGCCGTCAGTCAGCAGGCTGCGGACTACCGCGCCGGCGACATCGTTACCTGGGACCTGGGTCGCGGCCTGACCCATATCGGCATAGTGTCCGACCGCGCCAGCGCCCAGGGCATCCCGCTGATACTGCACAACATCGGCGCCGGCACCCGCGAGGAAGACATTCTCTTTGCCTATCGGATTACCGGGCACTATCGCTTTGCGGCGCGCTGAGCGAAGTGGCAGCGGAGATGTCACCCAGTAGTTGAACGGCGCGGCCGTATAAACGGGCGCGGTTGTACTGGGTCAGCAGTGGCAGATTGAGCAGTGAGCTGGGCACGGTTGCCAGCACAGCCGGCGCCATCAGCGTCAATGGCAGCCAGGCGGGGATCTGTCGGTTCGGGTTGGCGCGCATGCCGCAGAGCGCGTGGCCGACCAGCAGTAGGGCGTAACCGATCAGCAGCGCGAGCAGCCAGCCCGGCCCGATCTCTGCAATCCGGGGCAGGACAAAACACTGCAATGCGGCATACACGACCAGGCAGAGGATGCCCAGGCCATAGTCAGGCTCCTTGAGCATGTGCTGGCGCTGCAATGCGGCGAATAGGTTCTTCTGCTGATTCTCGCTGAGGCTTTCCGGGCGCAGCATCGCCATGTGCTGTACCTGGCGGAACACCTGTAGTTCTCCCAGGCTCAGGATCAGGCTGTTGGCCTGCTCGGGGGCGCTTTCATGCTTACCCTTCAGCCATTGCGCCTGGACCGGCAGCCCGGCGTGTCGCAGGTCATCGATCAGTTGCTGTAGGCGGCCGTGCTCGAATCTGTCGTTCTTGAAGTTGTACATCCGTGTCCTTCCTTGGCTGAGTTGATGCGTCCGGCGCGGATTCTAATGACAAGCTGAGTCTGATGAGTGAACCCGGTTCGCGTATCGCTGGTTAAAACCGTCGCGTGACGGCAGGATGGCGAACAGACCGCCACAAGGAGAGCTGGATGCTGCCCCCTCATATTGCTGCCGACGAGCGCGTTGTGCTGTTCGACGGCGTGTGCCGGCTGTGCAACGGCTGGGCGAAGCTGCTGATCAGCCATGATCGCGAGCGGCGTTTTCGCCTCTGCTCCGTACAGTCGGCCGAGGGCCAGGCGATTCTCGCCTGGTTCGGTTTGCCCACCGATAGCTTCGAGACCATGGCCTATGTCGAGGGTGCCAGATTGTTCGTGCGCTCCGATGCGGTGCTGCGCGTGGTCGCCCAGTTGCCCGGTGCCTGGCGCCTGCTCGGCGGCTTGCGCGTTATTCCCCGCCCGCTGCGCGACTGGTGCTATGACCGCATCGCACTGAACCGCTACAAGCTGTTTGGCCGCTACGACAGCTGCCTGCTGCCGACTGCCGACCACGCCGGGCGCTTCATTGACGGCGAGTCGCGCTCATGAGTCTGCTCTCCGGCAGTCGCCGCCAGGCACTGGCCATGGCCTGGCGCTTCATCAGACCTTATCGCTGGCGCCTGAGTGGTGCGCTGGCAGCGCTGTTGTTCACCGCGGCGATCACCCTGTCCATGGGCCAGGGCATCCGCCTGTTGGTGGATCAGGGCCTGGCCACCCAGTCGCCGCAGGCGCTGCGTCATTCCATCGGACTGTTCTTCGTGCTGGTGCTGGCCCTGGCGGTGGGCACCTTTACCCGTTTCTACCTGGTGAGCTGGATCGGCGAGCGTTTCGTGGCCGATATCCGCAAGCGCGTGTTCGACCACCTGATCGGCTTGCATCCCGGCTTCTACGAAAGCAACCGGGCCTCGGAGATCCAGTCGCGGCTGACCGCCGATACCACCCTGTTGCAGACGGTGATCGGCTCGTCCCTGTCCATGGCGCTGCGCAACATCATCATGCTGCTTGGCGGCATTGGCCTGCTGTTCGTCACCAACGCCAAGTTGACCGCCATCGTCATGGCGGCCCTGCCGCTGGTGGTGGCGCCGATCCTGATCTTCGGCCGCCGGGTGCGTGCCCTGGCCCGGCAGAGTCAGGATCGGGTGGCGGATGTCGGCAGCTACGTCGGCGAAACCCTGGGCCAGATCAAGACGGTGCAGGCCTACAACCACCAGGCTCAGGACCGCCTGCGCTTCGCCGGCACGGTGGAGGCGGCCTTCGCCACTGCCGGCAAGCGCATCCGTCAGCGCGCCTGGCTGATCACCGTGGTCATCGTCCTGGTGCTCGGCGCCGTGGGCGTGATGCTCTGGGTCGGTGGCATGGACGTGATCGCCGGGCGCATCAGCGGCGGTGACCTGGCGGCCTTCGTGTTCTACAGCCTGATCGTCGGCATGGCCTTCGGCGCAATCAGCGAGGTGATTGGCGAGCTGCAGAGCGCCGCCGGTGCTGCCGAACGTATCGCCGAGCTGCTGCGCACGCGCAATGCCATCACGCCGCCCAGCGCAGGGCTGCTGCAGCTGCCGGAACGCGTCAGCGGCGCCCTGGAACTGCGCGATGTGCATTTCGCCTATCCGACGCGGCCCGACCAGCCGGCCATCGACGGTATCGACCTGCACGTACGGGCTGGCGAGACCCTGGCCCTGGTCGGACCATCCGGCGCCGGCAAGTCGACCTTGTTCGATCTGTTGCTGCGCTTCTTCGACCCGCAGCAGGGCGAAATCCGGGTGGAAGGCCTGCCGATTAGCCAGCTGGACCCCGCCGACCTGCGCCGCTGTTTTGCCCTGGTGTCGCAGAACCCGGCGCTGTTCTTCGGCACGGTCGCGGACAACCTGCGCTATGGCAGGCTCGAGGCCAGTGATGCCGAGGTCGAAGCGGCGGCGCGCGCGGCGCATGCCCACGAATTTATCGAGCGCCTGCCGCAGGGCTACCAGACCCATCTGGGCGAGGCGGGGCTGGGGTTGTCCGGAGGTCAGCGGCAGCGCCTGGCGATTGCTCGCGCGCTGCTGGTGGATGCGCCGATCCTGCTGCTGGACGAAGCCACCAGCGCCCTCGACGCCGAGAGCGAGCACCTGATCCAGCAGGCCCTGCCAGCGCTGATGAGTGGGCGCACCACCCTGGTCATCGCCCATCGCCTGGCCACGGTCAAGAACGCCGACCGCATCGCGGTCATCGACAAGGGCCGCCTGCAGGCCATCGGTACGCATGCGGAGCTGGTGGCGAGCAACCCGCTGTATGCGCGGCTGGCGCAATTGCAATTCAATACCGAGCGCCGCGAGCGCGACTGAGGAGTAGCGGTGGAAAAGGATTTCGGTGTGGTCGTGCTGGGTGGCTACGGCAATTTCGGCCAGGTCATCGTGCGCAAGCTGGCAGCTCTTCCCGGCATGCGCGTGTGGGTAGCCGGGCGCGACCTGGCGAAGGCCGAGGCACTGGCCCGGGAAACCGGCAGCCAGGCACTGCAACTGGATATGAACGCCGCCGACCTGAGCGAGCGCCTACGTGCGCTCGGCGCGCAGCTGCTGATTTCCACTGCGGGCCCGTTTCAGCGCCAGGACTATCGGGTGCCCCGTGCCGCCATCGCCGCCGGGTTGCACTATGTCGACCTGGCCGATGCAAGGGCCTTCGTCTGCGGTATCGACGAACTGGATGAAGAGGCCAGGGCCGCCGATGTGCTGGTGTGCAGTGGTGCTAGCTCGGTGCCGGCGCTGGCGGCAGCGGTGATCGACGAGTTGTTACCGCGCTTCTCCCGCCTGGATGAGATCTGGCACGGCATCAGTTCCTCGGAGAAAACCCCGGGCACTTCGACCCTGGCGGCGGTGCTGGACTACTGCGGCAAGCCGTTCCAGCAATGGCGCGACGGCCGCTGGCAGGCCGTGTACGGCTGGCAGGACCTGGCCCGACATGACTTCCCCGCACCGCTCGGTCCGCGCTGGGTGGCCAACTGCGATATTCCCGATCTACAGCTGTTTGCGGCCCGTTACCCGAGCGTGCGCACTGTGCGTTTTTCGGCGGGCGTTGGCCTGCGCATTACCCAGTTCGGTACCTGGGCGTTGTCCTGGCTGGTGCGCTTTGGTCTGTTGCGCAGCGCCGTGCCGCTGACCCACTTCCTGCATCGCCGCGCCGTGGCGCTGGAGTCTTTTGGCGACGGGCGTAGCGGCATGTTCCTGCGCCTGCGTGGCCTGGATCAGGCGGGGGCGGCGCTGGAACTGTGCTGGGAGCTGCTGGCCGAGCAGAATGACGGGCCGAATATCCCCTGCATGGCCGCCGTGGCCCTGGCTCGAAAACTGGCCGCCGGTAGCCTGTCGGCACGCGGCGCCATGCCGTGCATGGGGCTGCTCAGTCAGGACGAGTACCTGGCCGAACTGGCGGAGCTTTCCATCGGCAGCACCTTGCGCCAGTTGTGATCAGGGCCTGTTTTTACGAGCCTCTGAATTAGAGGCTGCTTTTAACGCAGGCTGGTCGAGAGTCAGGGATTCGTAAACAGGTTCTCAGGGTTCGCTGATCTGCGGCGCAACCTTGGGCCTGATCGTCGCTGCCGCTCCGGCCGAGGCGAGGATGATCGCGCCTATCGCCAGCCACTGGCTCGGCGCCAGGTGTTCGCTGAGGAACAGCAGGCCGGACAGCGCGGCGATGGCCGGTTCCATGCTCATCAGCACGCTGAAGGTGCGCGCCGGCAGGCGGGTCAGGGCGATCATTTCCAGGCTGTAGGGCAGCGCCGAGGACAGCACCGCCACGGCGAGGGCAATCGGCAGCAGGTCTAGGGAGAACAGCGCACTGCCGGCCTGGCTCAGACCGATGGGGAACACCAGCAATGCCGCGACCAGGGTGCCGAAGACCACGGTCTGTGCGCCGTGGGCGGCGCCGGCCTTCTGTCCGAAGAGAATGTACAGCGCCCAGCACAGGCCGGCGCCCAGCGCCAGGGCCATGCCCAGCGGATCGAGATGGTCGGTGGAACTGGTGTCCGGTAGCAGCAGCCACAGGCCAAATACGGCCAGGGCGATCCAGATGAAGTCCAGCAGGCGCCGGGACGAGAGCAGCGCCAGAGCCAGCGGGCCGGTGAACTCCAGGGCCACGGCAATACCCAGCGGGATGCTCTTCAGCGACATGTAGAACAGCAGGTTCATGCTGCCCAGGGACAGGCCGTAACCCAGCAGCGAACGCCAGGCGGAGAAGTTGGGGCGGCTGCGCCAGGGGCGCATGACCAGGCACAGGATTAGCGTGGCCAGGCTCAGGCGCAGGGCTGTGGTGCCCTCCGGGCCTACCAGCGGGAACAGACCCTTGGCCAGGGAGGCTCCGCTCTGGATGGACATCATCGCCACGACGAGCAGGGCGATTGGTAGCAGGATGGCGCTGGGGCGAGGCATGGGGCTATCCCTGTGCGGGCTGATGGAGTTGAAAGGTATGGGGTACCAATACAGCGCTGCTCAGTGGGCGTGCGCTTGGCCCGTCTCCCGTTTTGCGGTGAAGCAGCCTGGAATGTGGGCCTTTCGCGGTGTACGCGCCAGGGTTGTGCATCGACAGTGAAGCCAATAAAAAAGCCGGCCCGTGGGCCGGCTTCTACTGGCGGCGCTAACTCAGCGATATTCGCAGAGGTAGGCGGTGTCCACGGCGACCTTCAGCTGGAACTTGCTGTTGCCCGGCACGGTGAAGTTGCTGCCGGCGGCGAAGGTTTCCCAGTTGTCGTTGCCCGGCAGCTTGACGGTCAGCGCGCCGGCCACGACGTGCATCACTTCCAGCTGCGCGGTGCCGAATTCGTATTCGCCCGGAGCCATCACGCCGATGGTGGCAGGGCCTTCGCTCATGGCGAAGCCGATGGATTTGACGGTGCCGTCGAAGTACTCGTTGACCTTGAACATGCTGGGCTCCTTGGAAGGGGTGAAAAAAAGGCTCGCCAGTATGCCCAAGCCGGGCTGCGCAGTCATCCGGGTAACGGGCATCAGCGCGCGAAAATCAGTGGTAGCAGGCGCGCGGTATTACGTGCGTCTTCCAGGGCCCGGTGCTGCTGGCCGTGGAACTGCAGGCCGGCCAGTTGCAGCGCGCCATTGAGGCCCACCGAGCGCTTGAGTTGGCGCCGCTCGGCGAAGAGCTGCTTGAGGTTGTGGTGTGGCAGCTCGTGCAGGGCGCTGTGCACGCCATGCTGCTGCCATTCCTGCAGCAGTTGGCGACGGTCGTAGTCGCCCCAGCTGCCCCAGCCGGCCAGATGCGGCAAGTGCGGCGCCAGCCAGCGCTCGAACTGGCTCCATACCAGCGCCAGTGGCGCGGCGCTGTCGACCTGGGCCTGGAGGATGTGGGTCAGCTCGCTGCAGAAAGCCGTCAGGCAGGGCCTGCGCAACGGTCGTACGAAGCGCTGAAAGTGTGCAAGCTCATGGCCATCGTTAGCCACCAGACTGGCGCCGATTTCGATGATTTCCATTTCCTCTAGCGGCCAGCCACCTTCTTCGGTGGTGGCTTCCAGATCGATGATCAGCCAGTTAGACATAAGGGCTCTCCATAGCGTCGGGGCAGTATGGTCGCAGCTGTAGCGGCGGGCAAAGTCCGGTGCAGTTTTGCCAGGCAACTGTGCAGGGAAATCGCGCCACCATCCGGGCTATGCTTGGCGCCTTCAGTTCGAGGAGATTCAGCATGGCGAAAGTGACCTTTATCGGCCTGGGCGTGATGGGCTATCCCATGGCCGGCCACCTGGTTCGCAACGGCCACGAGGTCTGCGTGTACAACCGTTCGGCGGAGAAGGCCGCGCGTTGGTGCGCCGAACATGGCGGCCGCAGCGCGCCAACCCCGCGCGAGGCTGCAGCGGGCGCTGAGTTCGTGATGGTCTGCGTGGGTAACGACCAGGACCTGCGCAGCGTGGTGCTGGGCGCCGATGGTGCGCTCGCGGGAATGGCACCGGGCAGCGTGCTGGTCGATCACACCACCGCTTCGGCGGACGTCGCTCGTGAGCTGGCAGTCGTCGCGGCCGAGCGCGAACTGGGTTTCCTTGATGCACCGGTTTCCGGCGGTCAGGCTGGCGCCGAGAACGGCGTTTTGACGGTGATGGTCGGCGGCGATGCGGCTTTTTATGGGCGCGCCGAGCCGGTGATCGACAGCTATGCACGGATGATCAAGCGCATGGGGCCGGTCGGCAGCGGGCAACTGACCAAGATGGTCAACCAGATCTGCATCGCCGGCCTGGTTCAGGGGCTTTCTGAGGCGTTGCATTTCGCCCAGTGCGCGGGCCTCGACGGCCATGCGGCGATGGAGGTGATCGGCAAGGGTGCGGCGCAGTCCTGGCAGTTGGAGAACCGCCACTCGACCATGCTGGCTGGCAAGTTCGACTTTGGTTTTGCCGTCGACTGGATGCGCAAGGATCTGTCGATCCTGCTCGACGAGGCGCGGCGCAACGGCGCGCAGCTGCCGGTGACGGCCCTGGTCGATCAGTTCTATGCCGATGTGCAGGCCATGGGCGGTGGGCGCTGGGACACTTCCAGCCTGTTGGCGCGTCTCAAGCAGGCACCGGGCAAGGCCTGAGTAATGGCTGGGAGCAGCTAGGCGAGGGCCGGGCCTAGCTGCAACGCCGTCAGCTGCGGAAGATGAAGTACACCGCGCCGAGCAGGCACAGTCCCGCCCACAGGTAGTCCAGTTTCAGCGGCTGCTGCATCACGTAGACGCTGAAGGGCACGAACACGGCGAGGGTGATGACCTCCTGCATGATCTTCAGCTGGCCGACCGACAGCTCGGTGTAGCCGATGCGGTTGGCCGGCACCATGATCATGTATTCGAAGAAGGCGATGCCCCAGCTGATCAGTGCCGCGATGAACCAGGGCTTGGCGTTCAGCGTCTTGAGGTGGCCGTACCAGGCGATGGTCATGAACACGTTGGACAGGGTGAGCAGGGCGGCGGTCTGAATCCAGACGGGCATGATTGGGGGCTCAGTGAAAGGACGGGCAAGCCTAATCCGGCCCGTGTACGTCGGCAATAGCCCACTTCTGGCCGGCAAAGCGCTAGAATCGCGCGCTTTCTGATCCGCCTGTCGTGAGGTTGCTCTATGCAATGTCGCCCAGGGTGCGGTGCCTGCTGCATCGCACCGTCCATCACTTCACCCATTCCCGGTATGCCCAATGGCAAGGCGGCAGGCGAGCGCTGCCTGCATCTGACGGCCGACTTTCTATGCGGCATCTTTGGCCATGCCGAACGTCCTGCTGTTTGCGCGGACTTTTCCGCCGACCGCGAGGTCTGTGGCGATAGTCGTGAAGAGGCTATTCGTCTGCTCGGCTGGCTTGAGCGCGCCACAGCCTGATTGACCACGCCTGCCCTGACGCAGGCCTATTCCCCTGAGGAGCAACGATGATTTCGTCTAGAACGGCGGCCATGCTGGCCTTGGGTCTGCTGGCCAGTGCAACGGCGCAGGCCGAGGACTGGAAGCTGGCCAAGGATGAGGATGGCATCCAGGTTTACCTGAGCGAGGTACAGGGCTCGAAGTACAAGGCTTATCGGGGCGTGACCACCATCGCCAGTGATATGGCGACCCTGCGCGCAGCGCAGGAGGATGTTGATGGTTCCTGCGCCTGGATTCATGCCTGTGCCGAGCAGCGCCTGCTCAAGCATGAGGGGGCTGAAACCTGGATTTACACCCGTTTCGACATGCCCTGGCCAGTGACGAGCCGCGATTCGGTGCTGCATGTGGTAACGGAGGAGGGCGCTGACGGCAGCCTGCTGCGCAAGCTCGACGGTCAGCCGCAGTATCTGCCGGAAAAACCGGACAATGTGCGGGTTGCCAGCCTGCAGGGCTACTGGAATCTGGTGCCGAAAGGCGAGGGTAAGGTCGAGGTGACTTATCAGGTGCACACCGAGCCGGGTGGCAGCGTGCCGTCCTGGCTGGCCAACAGTTTTGTGGTGGATGCACCCTTCAAGACACTGGAGCAGCTGCGCGCCAAGGTGGAAAAGCGCTAACGCTGCATAAACGAAAAAGGCTGCCAATCGGCAGCCTTTTTTCTGGAGGGCGTGGGTCTTACTTGCGCTCTTCCAGGGCGACCAGGTCGCGGCGGTCGTAACCGGTGTACAGCTGGCGCGGGCGGCCGATCTTGTACGGGCTGGACAGCATTTCCTTCCAGTGCGAGATCCAGCCGACGGTACGGGCCAGGGCGAAGATCACGGTGAACATGCTGGTCGGAATGCCGATCGCCTTGAGGATGATCCCCGAGTAGAAGTCGACGTTCGGGTACAGGTTGCGTTCCTTGAAGTACGGATCGTTGCGGGCGATCTCGTCGAGCTTCATGGCCAGTTCCAGCTGCGGGTCGTTGATACCCAGTTCGGCCAGTACTTCGTCGCAGGTCTGCTTCATGACCTTGGCGCGCGGGTCGAAGTTCTTGTACACGCGGTGACCGAAGCCCATCAGCTTGAACGGATCGTTCTTGTCCTTGGCCTTGGCGATGTACTTGTCGATGTTCTCGACGCTGCCGATCTCGTCCAGCATGCTCAGGACGGCTTCGTTGGCGCCACCGTGAGCCGGGCCCCACAGCGCGGCGATGCCGGCGGCGATACAGGCGAACGGGTTGGCGCCCGAGGAGCCGGCCAGGCGTACGGTGGAGGTGGAGGCGTTCTGCTCATGGTCGGCGTGCAGGACGAAGATGCGGTCCATCGCCTTGGCCAGTACCGGGCTGATCGGTTTGATCTCGCACGGGGTGTTGAACATCATGTGCAGGAAGTTTTCCGCGTAGTTCAGGTCGTTACGCGGGTACATCATGGGCTGGCCCATGGAGTACTTGTAGGTCATGGCAGCAATGGTCGGCATCTTGGCGATCAGGCGCATGGCCGAAACTTCGCGGTGATGCGGATTATTGATGTCCAGGGAGTCGTGGTAGAAGGCGGAAAGGGCGCCGACCACGCCGCACATGATGGCCATCGGGTGGGCATCGCGACGGAAACCGTTGAAGAAGTTCTTCAACTGCTCGTGAACCATGGTGTGGTTCTTGATGGTGCTGACGAACTTGGCTTTCTCTTCTGCGTTGGGGAGCTCGCCGTTAAGCAGCAGATAGCAGGTTTCCAGGTAGTCGGACTTCTCTGCCAGTTGCTCGATGGGGTAACCGCGATGCAGCAGAACGCCGGCGTCGCCATCGATATAGGTGATCTTCGACTCGCAAGAGGCGGTCGACATAAAGCCAGGATCAAAAGTGAAGCGACCCGTGGCGGTCAGGCCCCTCACGTCGACTACATCGGGACCCACGGTGCCGGTCAGTACGGGCAGCTCTACGGGGGCATTGCCCTCGATGATCAACTGCGCTTTTTTGTCAGCCATGTGCGGCCTCCTGTTTATGCTTGGAATCATCAGACAGCCCCCCACGCAGGGCCCGGGACACTATAGAGACATAAATCTGAAAGTCAATTTGCGAAAACCCAGGCGGCAGAGGGGTTCCAGCCCTGTTTTGGGGCGCCATAATCGGCCTAATACGACATTTATATAGGTCGCGCAATCCGCTTTTTGGGGTGGGTCTTTGCGTTGTCATTAGTTACCTAACTGTCTATACTCTGCGCCCGGCCGCTGATGCCTTGAAAGCCTGTAATCAGGCGGCTGGCACTCCCTTGGTGAGGGGTACCTGACCAGTGCACTTCCCGACAACTTGCCCTGTTTGTTAGGGGCCTCTAGTGTGAAAAAAGCCGTGAATAGCCAACGACCTGTAAACCTAGATCTCAGGACAATCAAACTCCCGATCACAGCTTATACGTCCATTCTGCACCGTATTTCCGGTGTCATCCTCTTTGTAGGCATTGCCGTGCTGCTGTTTGCGCTCGACAAGTCGCTGAGCTCCGAGGAAGGCTTTGCAGAAGTTAAGGCGTGTCTGACCAGTCCGCTGGCCAAGCTGATTGTTTGGGCGCTGTTGTCCGCCCTGCTGTACCACTTGGTGGCCGGTGTACGCCACCTGATCATGGACATGGGTGTCGGCGAGTCGCTGGAAGGCGGCAAGCTGGGCTCGAAGATCGTCATCGCCGTATCGGCGGTGGTCATCGTTCTGGCGGGGGTCTGGATATGGTAACCAACGTAACCAACTTCTCGCGCTCGGGCCTCTATGACTGGATGGCTCAGCGTGTATCTGCGGTCGTTCTCGCGGCTTTCTTCCTGTTCCTGATCGGCTACCTGGTAGTCCATCCGGGCCTTGGCTATGCCGAATGGCACGCCCTGTTCTCTTGCACCGCGATGCGCATCTTCAGTCTGCTGGCCCTGGTGGCCTTAGGCGTTCACGCCTGGGTCGGCATGTGGACCATCTCCACCGACTACCTGACGCCGATGGCGTTGGGCAAGTGGGCGACTGTCGTGCGTTTCCTCTTCCAGGCAGGTTGCGGCATTGCGATGTTCGCGTTCTTCGTCTGGGGTGTGCAGATTCTCTGGGGTGTCTGATCAATGTCTAGTATTCGTACTCTTTCCTATGACGCCATCATCGTTGGTGGCGGTGGTGCGGGCATGCGTGCCGCGCTGCAACTGGCTCAGGGCGGCCACAAGACCGCTGTAGTCACCAAGGTTTTTCCGACTCGCTCGCACACCGTGTCCGCTCAAGGCGGCATCACCTGCGCCATCGCTTCGGCCGACCCGAACGACGATTGGCGCTGGCACATGTACGACACCGTCAAGGGTTCCGACTACATCGGTGACCAGGACGCTATCGAATACATGTGCTCCGTCGGCCCTGAGGCCGTGTTCGAGCTGGAACACATGGGCCTGCCGTTCTCCCGTACCGAGCAGGGTCGCATCTACCAGCGTCCGTTCGGTGGCCAGTCCAAGGACTTCGGCAAGGGTGGCCAGGCCGCTCGTACTTGCGCCGCGGCCGACCGTACCGGTCACGCCCTGCTGCACACTCTGTACCAGGCCAACCTGAAAGCCGGCACCTCGTTCCTCAACGAGTGGTACGCCGTGGATCTGGTGAAGAACCAGGACGGCGCCGTGGTTGGCGTCATCGCCATCTGCATCGAGACGGGCGAAACCGTTTATATCCGTTCCAAGGCCGTGGTTCTGGCCACTGGCGGTGCCGGTCGCATCTACTCCTCGACCACCAATGCCCTGATCAACACCGGTGACGGCGTGGGCATGGCCCTGCGTGCTGGCGTGCCGGTGCAGGACATCGAGATGTGGCAGTTCCACCCGACCGGCATTGCCGGCGCCGGTGTACTGGTCACCGAGGGTTGCCGTGGTGAAGGTGGTTACCTGATCAACGCCCACGGCGAGCGTTTCATGGAGCGCTACGCGCCGAACGCCAAAGACCTGGCCGGTCGCGACGTGGTTGCCCGCTCCATGGTCAAGGAAGTGATCGCCGGCAACGGCTGTGGCCCGGACAAGGACCACGTGCTGCTGAAGCTCGATCACCTGGGTGAAGAAGTGCTGCACAGCCGCCTGCCAGGCATCTGCGAACTGTCCAAGACCTTCGCTCATGTCGACCCGGTTGTCGCTCCGGTTCCGGTGATCCCGACCTGCCACTACATGATGGGCGGCGTGGCCACCAACATTCATGGTCAGGCCATCACTCAGGATGCCAACGGTAACGACAAGATCATCGAAGGTCTGTTCGCTGTGGGCGAGGTGGCTTGCGTATCGGTACACGGTGCCAACCGCCTGGGCGGCAACTCGCTGCTCGACCTGGTGGTGTTCGGCCGCGCTGCCGGTATCCACTTGGAAAAAGCGCTGAAAGAGGGCGTCGAAGCCCGCGGTGCCAGTGAGACCGACATTGAGCTGTCGCTCAAGCGCCTGTCCGGCGTCAACGAGCGCAGCACTGGCGAAGACGTGGCTCCGCTGCGTAAGGAACTGCAGGCCTGCATGCAGAACTACTTCGGTGTATTCCGTACTGGCGAATACATGCAGAAGGGCATCGCCCAGCTGGCCGACCTGCGTGAGCGCATCGCCAACGTCAAGATCGCCGACAAGAGCCAGGCCTTCAACACCGCGCGCATCGAGGCGCTGGAGTTGCAGAACCTGCTGGAAGTGGCCGAAGCCACTGCGATCGCCGCCGATACCCGTACCGAGTCCCGTGGCGCCCATGCCCGCGAAGACTACGAGGATCGCGACGACACCAACTGGCTGTGCCACTCCCTGTACTTCCCGGGTGAGAAACGTGTTGCCAAGCGCGATGTAAACTTCGCGCCGAAGACCGTTCCTGCATTTGAACCCAAAGTACGTACTTATTAAGGGTGGCCAGCATGTCTCTTGGTAAAACTTTGCAAGTCAGCGTTTATCGCTACAACCCGGAAAAGGATGCCGCGCCGTTCATGCAGGACTTCACCGTCGACATCGACGGCAAGGACCTGATGGTGCTGGACATCCTGGCTCTGATCAAAGAGCAGGATGAAGGCTTCTCCTACCGTCGCTCCTGCCGTGAAGGCGTGTGCGGCTCCGACGGCATGAACATCAGCGGCAAGAACGGCCTGGCCTGCATCACTCCGATCTCTTCGGTGGTGAAGGGCAACAAGCTGGTCATTCGCCCGCTGCCGGGTCTGCCGGTCATTCGTGACCTGGTCGTCGATATGAGCATCTTCTACAAGCAGTACGAGAAGGTGCAGCCGTTCCTGCAGAACGATACTCCGGCCCCGGCCATCGAGCGTCTGCAGAGCCCGGAAGAGCGCGAGAAGCTGGATGGTCTGTACGAGTGCATCCTGTGCGCGTGCTGCTCCACCAGCTGCCCGTCCTTCTGGTGGAACCCGGACAAGTTCCTCGGTCCCGCTGCGTTGCTGCAGGCCTATCGTTTCCTGGCCGACAGCCGCGACACCAAGACCAACGAGCGTCTGGCGTCCCTGGATGACCCGTTCAGCGTGTTCCGCTGCCGCGGCATCATGAACTGCGTGAACGTGTGCCCCAAGGGTCTGAACCCGACCAAGGCCATCGGTCATGTACGTAACATGCTGCTGCAGAGCGGTACCTGATAGCGACACCGTTGCACCTGTGACACCTGCCCGGCGGAACGATCCGCCGGTGCAGTAAAACTCAGGACTCCAGCCCAAAAAGCCAGAGTCCTTACTTGAAAAGAAATGACGACCAGCAGGGGCATCCGGGCTGGTACCCGGACTATCTGCGGGATCCGTAGTGGCTTACCTAGTCGCTGCTTCAGGACTTTGAATGGCCGAGCTATGGCTTCCACGCCGGTGGTGTCCCCTTACCGAGGGTGACCAAGCATGCAAGAAAGCGTGATGCAGCGCATGTGGGAAAGCGCCCACCTATCCGGTGGAAACGCGGCCTACGTGGAAGAGCTCTATGAGCTCTACCTGCACGATCCCAACGCTGTGCCAGAAGAGTGGCGCACTTACTTCCAGAAATTGCCGACTGACGGCAATTCCGCCACTGACGTCTCGCACTCTACAGTCCGCGATCAGTTCGTGTTGCTGGCCAAGAACCAGCGCCGCGCACAACCGGTTTCTGCCGGCAGTGTCAGCAGCGAGCACGAGAAGAAGCAGGTGGAAGTACTGCGTCTGATCCAGGCTTACCGCATGCGCGGCCATCAGGCAGCAACGCTGGATCCTCTGGGTCTGTGGCAGCGTCCTGAGCCGGCCGACCTGGCGGTCAACCACTATGGTCTGACCAACGCCGACCTCGACACGACCTTCCGTACCGGTGAGTTGTACATCGGCAAGGAGGAGGCGACTCTACGAGAAATCCACGAGGCGCTGCAGCAGACATATTGTCGCACCATCGGTGCCGAGTTCACCCACATCGTCGATTCCGAGCAGCGCAAGTGGTTCCAGCAGCGTCTGGAAAGCGTGCGTGGTCGTCCGGCCTATTCCGCCGAGGTGCAAAGCCATGTGCTGGAGCGCCTGACCGCTGCCGAAGGCCTGGAAAAGTACCTGGGCACCAAGTACCCGGGCACCAAGCGTTTCGGTCTGGAAGGTGGCGAGAGTCTGATCCCGCTGCTGGACGAAATCATCCAGCGCTCCGGTTCCTACGGCACCCAGGAAATCGTCATCGGCATGGCCCACCGCGGTCGCCTCAACGTACTGGTCAACACCTTCGGCAAGAACCCGCGTGACCTGTTCGACGAGTTCGAAGGCAAGCAGGTCGAGGGTCTGTCGTCCGGTGACGTGAAGTACCACCAGGGCTTCTCCTCCAACGTCATGACCCCAGGCGGCGAAGTACACCTGGCGCTGGCGTTCAACCCGTCGCACCTGGAGATCGTTTCTCCGGTGGTCGAAGGTTCGGTACGCGCCCGTCAGGACCGTCGTCTCGACGGCAATGGCGACAAGGTGCTGCCGATTTCCATCCACGGTGACGCGGCGTTTGCCGGTCAGGGCGTGGTCATGGAAACCTTCCAGATGTCGCAGACTCGTGCCTACAAGACTGGCGGCACCATCCACCTGGTGATCAACAACCAGGTCGGCTTCACCACCAGCCGTGCCGACGACTCGCGCTCCACCGAATACGCCACCGACGTGGCGAAGATGATCCAGGCGCCGATCCTGCACGTGAACGGCGACGATCCGGAAGCGGTGCTGTTCGTCACCCAGCTGGCCGTCGACTACCGCATGCAGTTCAAGCGTGACGTGGTCATCGACCTGGTCTGCTACCGCCGTCGCGGTCACAACGAGGCCGACGAGCCGAGCGGCACCCAGCCGCTGATGTACCAGCAGATCGCCAAACAGCGCACCACCCGTGAACTGTATGCCGAGAGCCTGGTGCAGGGTGGTCGTATCGCCGACGAAGCGGTGAAGGCCAAGATCGAGGATTACCGCAACGCGCTGGACAATGGCCAGCATGTGGTCAAGAGCCTGGTCAAGGAGCCGAACAAGGAGCTGTTCGTCGACTGGCGTCCCTACCTGGGCCACGCCTGGACCGCGCGCCACGACACCCGTTTCGAGCTGAAGACCCTGCAGGATCTGGCCGGCAAGCTGCTGGAAGTGCCGGAAGGTTTCGTGCTGCAGCGCCAGGTCGCCAAGGTGATGGAAGACCGCGCCAAGATGACCGCCGGCGCCATGCCGATCAACTGGGGCTACGCCGAGAACCTGGCCTACGCCACGCTGTTGTTCGAAGGCCATCCGGTGCGCATGACCGGTCAGGACGTCGGTCGCGGTACCTTCTCGCACCGCCATGCGGCGCTGCACAACCAGAAGGACGCAACCACCTACCTGCCGCTGCAGAACCTCTACGAGGGGCAGCCGCGCTTCCAGCTGTACGACTCCTTCCTCTCGGAAGAAGCGGTGCTGGCCTTCGAATACGGCTACTCCACCACCATGCCCAACGCCTTGGTGATCTGGGAAGCCCAGTTCGGCGACTTCGCCAACGGTGCCCAGGTGGTATTCGACCAGTTCATCTCCAGTGGCGAGCACAAGTGGGGCCGTCTGTGCGGTCTGACCATGCTGCTGCCGCACGGTTATGAAGGGCAGGGTCCGGAGCACAGCTCCGCACGTCTGGAGCGCTTCCTGCAGTTGTGCGCCGAGCACAACATGCAGGTCTGCGTGCCGACCACGCCGGCGCAGGTCTACCACATGCTGCGTCGCCAGGTGATTCGCCCGCTGCGCAAACCGCTGGTGGTGCTGACGCCGAAGTCGCTGCTGCGCCATCCGTTGGCCATCTCGACCCTGGAAGAACTGGCAGAAGGCTCGTTCCAGACCGTTATCGGCGAGATCGATCCGATCGAACCGAAGAAGGTCGAGCGCGTGGTCCTGTGCAGTGGCAAGGTCTACTACGACCTGCTGGCCAAACGTCGTGCCGAAGGTCGCGAGGACATCGCCATCGTTCGCCTCGAGCAGCTCTATCCGTTCCCCGAGGATGATCTGACCGAAGCCCTGGCGCCGTACAAGAACCTCAAGCACATCGTCTGGTGTCAGGAAGAGCCGATGAACCAGGGCGCCTGGTACTGCAGTCAGCACCACATGCGTCGCGTCGCTACCGCACACAAGAAGGGCCTGTTCCTCGAGTACGCCGGCCGCGAGGCTTCGGCGGCTCCGGCCTGCGGCTACGCTTCGATGCACGCCGAGCAGCAGGAAAAGCTGCTCAACGACGCCTTTACTGTTTAACGCCTTCGCGTAGCGAGGCGGCGGCAAGGGCCGTCGCCTCCTTGAAGAAACCGAATTTAAGGAAACACACACAATGGCTATCGAGATCAAAGCCCCAACCTTCCCGGAATCGGTCGCCGACGGCACCGTGGCTACCTGGCACAAGAAGCCGGGCGATGCGGTACAGCGCGATGAGCTGATCGTCGACATCGAAACCGACAAGGTGGTGATGGAAGTACTCGCCGAAGCCGACGGCGTGCTTGCCGAGATCGTCAAGAACGAGGGCGACACCGTGCTGTCCGGCGAGCTGCTGGGCCGCCTGGGTGATGCCGGCGCCGCCGTTGCTGCGGCCCCGGCTGCTGCACCGGCCAGCGCCGCTGCTCCTGCCGCCGCTGCAGCCCCAGC
>NZ_LSOF01000006.1:47322-104338 GCF_001592875.1 Pseudomonas sp. BMS12
AAGGGGCGGCCGCGAGCGTAGCTTGCGGACGTCCAAGTGAGCGGAGCGAACGACTTGAGACAATTGTTAGGCTCGGAGTTGAGCCGAACACTGATGCCGCAAACCCCGCATTTGCTTTACCGCAATGGCCTTGCAGGCGGTGCGACGGCTGCAGCCATGAACTTAATTGACTGCTTATTTGCTGCACGTTTTTGAAGATGGCCTGCGCGCTTTCCATGCGTTTACTTTCCTGATGGCTCTTGTTGCCTAACGTTTGGTTAAGGGGCGGGCTTTAGCCCGTCCCAGCGAGCGGAGCGAGCGATTTGAACCATTTGTTAGAAGCGGCTAAATGACCCACAGAATATCTTGCCCCTCGATAGAAATTTGCATGCATTCATACCCGCCGTTATCTGCCATGAGCTGCATTTCCATTCCATTTTCTAAACGCAAAATAATACTATTTTCTTGCAGCTGCCAGTCGACCATAGCAACGTTAAAAACTTCATAGAAGGTTGCGTCAGGCCATGTACCTTCTTCCCACTGTGCAATAGTTTTGCCATGGGATTTGAGAATTACTTGCGACTGGATAGTAAAGTTAACCTTGCCGAAGCTGAATTGGATATCGAATGGCCCAATGCGTAGCTGCGTTGTGCATTGGCCTATTGCTTCCGACAAGTCTAATTTTGGGGGTATTTGATACATAGCTTCTAACGTTTGGTTAAGAGGCGGGCTTTAGCCCGTCCCAGTGAGCGAAGCGAACGGTTTGAACCATTTGTTAGGCGCTATCTGATGTTGGAATTTCCATAGGGACTCTGGAGTCATACCCCATCTGCATTGTCATTATTTCCCCTTTACGCACGCGGCTATCCATCCAATCCAAAACAGAACGCGTTGGCTCACCATAACGAGCAGGATCAGGATGGCCGGGTACAGGGAAAGGGTGAATCGAAATAGACTGCCCACTCATTTGGGCGTCATGACTCTCAGATGGTAATGGAACTTGAAATACTTCGTTTCCGTAACCAAGAACAAGGAAAGCATACGGGTAACCCGTAACAGTTTTTTTGCGGCGCAAAACTAAAGCTGCAATGAAATCGTTTGGCATAGGCCCCGGCTGGAAGGCGTAAATAACGGGGCACTTGTTCAAGTACGCTTTAGAGTGATCGGTATCCCTAATCCACGCCATTAACCCAATGAAATTGGGAATTTCATCACCAGGCAGCAGCGTAACCCCAATTTTCATGAATGCTTTCAGTACGGCCACAGGAGTATAAGAGTCTCTCCTTAGTTTGAACGTGACCGTTTTGTTCTCCTCATCAACCTCGAAAATTGGATCATTTTCATTGGCCGTGACATTGAGCCTGCTTTGGTCGTATTCGATTCTCCAACCTGGC
Organism: Pseudomonas sp. BMS12; assembly: GCF_001592875.1. Classification (GTDB taxonomy): domain Bacteria; phylum Pseudomonadota; class Gammaproteobacteria; order Pseudomonadales; family Pseudomonadaceae; genus Aquipseudomonas. The sequence continues at coordinate 48,696 of NZ_LSOF01000006.1, forward strand.
GCCTTTCCGCCTTTCTTTAGCGTAGGCACGCCACTTTTTCCTCTGATACGAATAAGGGTGCGCATTGGTTTTGACCAGTTCCCTAGATCATTTTCTATTCCTTTACCAAACCCTTCATTGCACGTATCACACTCATAGGAGCTTACAATGCTTTTATTTCCCAATAGCTCAGGTATGGCGTGAGCGACTTTCTTGAAAGTCACTTCCTGCGGCTGTTTTCCACAGAAGCGACACTTACGATTCTCCATGTCACCCAAAATTACTTTATCGCCAGGACGGACCAGCCATTGCCCAACTATGTCGTAGTTCTTTTCATAGAAATCAATGTTCGCCTCTTGACTCTGCATGACTCTTCCCCGGCTATGTGTGGCGTAGGCGCCTAACGTTTGGTTAAGGGGCCGGCTTTAGCCGGTCCCAGTGAGCGGAGCGAGCGATTTGAACCAATTGTTATGCATTAACTATTGGGACCAGAGGAAAAAAATAGAAAAACAACCGATTGCTAGGGGAAAGAAAATGTCTAGCGTATTTCTAGCTAGCGACCAAAATAAAAAGCTGAGACCGTGTCGATGTGTTATTGATGAGTGATTGTTTTTGACATGCTTCATGAAATCTTTATAGCCCATTGACGCTCTTGCGTCAGGAAATTCTGCCTTGTGTGCTTTGTATACAGCCAGCTTTCCGTCTACTTGCATGTATAAGAAAAATTTAACAAGGTAGTAGATAACGATAAGGCCTATAAAATTGGGGATTATATTGAGCTTTTCCTCTGAGATGGTTATTCCGAGAGGTGTAACAGATGTTGGTACAAGATCACCTTTTAATATCATAAAAAGTGATGTTGAGAAGATCAGTAAATTTCTACGAACTTTTCTTGTTAGCTCACTTAATGGGCTATCCAAAAATATTTCTTGGTAATCGCTCATTGCGGTTCCTGGAAAAGCATAACGGTTAAGCTAACGGGCAGACAAAAGCGTAGCTTTTGGCTGTCCGGCGAACGAAGTGAGCGACGTTGAGCGTATTGTTATGTTTCACTCCTGCATGACTCCCCAACCATCTTTCTGGCCACCAAACTTCTTGGCTCCAGCTTCAAGGTCGCTTTCCCATTCTGTGATTTCACTATGGGTTGGGGCGTGCATGATTTTGACTACTACATCCCATAGGTTTTTCTTGTTGGGTTGTACTTTGGCGTGAATTTTGTGTTTCTGCAGCATCGCTGCAAATTGCACTGCAGAATCTTTTGACTCGAAAACATGGTAGTAGTCGAAGATATATTCTTTGTTGAAGTCGAAGTCTGAGTCTTGCATTCGGCGGAGAACATCACCATTTTCGTCATTGGGAAACTGCACGATTCCTCCTTGAAACATAACGCTTTGCTCACCTGCACATACTGCGGAGAACGTTTTTGTGTAAAATGGAGCGCAGCGACAGACACAAAAACGAGCGTAGCAGTATGTGTCAGCGTGTAGCAACTTGTTACATTATTGACCGGCCAACTCTAGTTCGTTTATGAGCCGCATATCTATTCCTGTTATTTCTACAAACTTCTTTTCCGAAATATGAATCCAATTTGGGACAAGATCTTCCGTGAACTGAACGATTGAAAATTCATTTTCCCAAGGTCGTAAGCCTATCGTTTTTGGCCAGTGATCAACCCACATCATGGGAGGGCTCTTAGGCTTACTGCTAGTCTCTTCGTACTTTCTTTTAAAATCCCAAAGAGCCTTTGTAATTTGAACAGCCAAAGTCCAATACTTTTTGCTATCTAGATTTTTAGCCATTTCTTGGACAAGAGTAAACCGCTCTTCAGAGGTAGAATCAGGATTGTCAATACTTTGCTCGAAAAGCTTTGACTTAACATCCACATAAATATGCTCGATGACATTAGTTGTGGAGGTAGTATAATTTTCCGGTAAAGCAGAACAAACACCAACATACCTGGATTCATCTTCATCAGTAAAAATTCTTATCCGGCATATACCCTTGTTTGCAAGAACAAACCCTTCGTACTCATGCCGAAAGTCTTTAATTAATTTCAACCTCTACCTCCATTAGAATGTAACTAGTGTTTATACGACATGCCTAGGACTAGGCATTGTGTTTGATACTGGGTGCTTGTGGGTATTACTGGGCATTCTTGATGTCCATATCTAGGCATTATGTCCGAATGATTCTGCCGGCCAGCCCGAGACTCTCTGCCTCGCTCTGTGCGATCAGCCAGACCTGGTTGTTTTTGTCCCATTTGCCGCCGGCGTTTTTGATCTGGCGCTGCAGGTCGTTCTCGTGGAAGAAGATGCGCAGGGCGACTATGGGATCGGCGGCTTGGGGTTGGGTTTGGAACAGGGCGTATTTCTGTTCGACGATCAATTCGACCGTGGTGTAGCTGGTGTTGGTTTTGCGGTCGAGGCGGTAGCGTACGGCGACGAGTTGGTTGCCGTAGCGTTCGACCAGGCGTTTGGTGCCGTTCTTTCCAGGCTTGAGGGTTTTGACAACATCCATATTGTCACCGGGGGAGTGCGGTTGAGTGAAACCGCAGTCTGCCCCAGTGATGGCCATTTGCTCAAGCCGACGGCGAAGCGGGGCACCGTCGGCTGTGTGGGCGCTCAGTCCTGCAGCTGTGGCAGGTCGCGATAGAGCTCTAGTGCCTGCGGGTTGGCGAGGGCGTCGGTGTTTTTCACCGGTTTGCCGTGCACCACGTTGCGTACGGCCAGTTCGACGATCTTGCCGCTGATGGTGCGAGGAATATCGGCGACCTGGATGATCTTCGCCGGTACATGGCGAGGTGTGGTGTTGGCGCGGATGACCTCGCGAATCTGCGCCTGCAGTTCGTCGTTCAGCATGAGGCCTTCGCGCAGGCGCACGAACAGCACCACGCGCACGTCGCCGTCCCAGTCTTGGCCGATGGCGATGGACTCCAGCACTTGTTCGACTTTTTCCACCTGGCGATAGATCTCGGCGGTGCCGATGCGCACGCCGCCGGGGTTGAGCACGGCGTCGGAGCGGCCGTGGATGACCAGGCCGCCGTGTTCGGTTTGCTCGGCGTAATCGCCGTGGGCCCAGACGCCGGGGAAGGTATCGAAGTAGGCTGCGTGGAACTTGGCTCCATCGTCATCCTTCCAGAAACCGACCGGCATGGCGGGGAAGTGCCGGGCGCAGACCAGTTCGCCTTTCTCCCCTGTGACCGGCTTGCCGTCGTCATTCCAAACCTGCACGTCCATGCCCAGTCCCTTGCATTGCAGTTCGCCACGCCATACCGGCAGCACCGGATTGCCGAGGGCGAAGCAGGAGACGATGTCGGTGCCGCCGGAGATGGAGGAGAGGCAGACATCGCTTTTGATGTCGCGGTAGACGTACTCGAAGCTCTCGTGAGCCAGTGGCGAACCTGTAGAGAGAACGGCTTTCAAGCGGCTGAGCTTGTGCGTCTCGCGTGGCTTGGCGCCGGCCTTTTCCAGGGCGGCGATGAACTTGGCGCTGGTACCGAAGATGCTGATGTCCTCGGCGTCTATCAGGTCGATCAGGCGTTCCGCTGTGGGATGGAAGGGCGAGCCATCGAACAGCACCAGCGTGGCGCCCAGGGCCAGTCCGGAGACCAGCCAGTTCCACATCATCCAGCCGCAGGTGGTGTAGTAGAACAGCGTGTCGTCGCGGTGCAGATCGGTATGCAGCCCCAGCTCTTTAACATGCTGCAGTAGGGTACCGCCGACACCATGGACGATGCACTTGGGCACGCCGGTGGTGCCACTGGAGTAGAGGATGTACAGCGGTTGTTCGAACGGCACCGGGGTGAACCGCGGCTCACCGCCCGCCTGGTAGAAGTCGTGCCACAGGCTGACCTGGGCCGGTGTCTTGAAGTCAGCTGGCGTGGTGGCCTGATTGGAATAGGGCACTACCACCAGGTGCTGCAGGCTGGGCAGGCGTTCGAGGATTTCGTTTAGTTTGCTGGTCAGGTCCAGGTTCTTGCCGGCGTAGCGGTAACCGGCGGCGGCGATCAGCACCTTGGGTTCGATCTGGCCGAAACGGTCGATCACGCCCTGGGTGCCGAAGTCTGGCGAGCAGCTGGACCAGGTGGCGCCGAGGCTGGCGGTGGCGAGCATGCCGACCACGGTTTGCCAGGTATTGGGCATAAAGGCGGCCACTCGATCGCCAACCCCGACACCGGCCGCCTGCAGGCTCTGCTGCAGGCCGGCGACATGGGCGGCAAGTTCGGCGTAGGTCAGTTGCTCGCGCGAGCCATCTTCACCGATAGCCACCAGTGCCGGATGCTCATCACGTCTACGCAGCAGGTGTTCGGCAAAGTTCAGGGTGGCGCCGGGAAACCAATGGGCGCTGGGCATGGTGTTGCCTTCGCGCAGCACGCACTCGGGCTGGGCGCTGAAGCGGATGTCGAAGAAATCGACGATGGCCTGCCAGAAGGTTTCGCGCTGGTTCACGCTCCAGGCGTGCAGAGTCGGGTAGTCGGCCAGTTGCTGGCCATGACGCTGGTTGACGAAGTGGCGGAAAGCATCGAGGCGGGTGGCGGCGATGCGTTCGGCGGAAGGGGTCCAGAGGGGAGCGTTCATCGAGACATCCAATCAGGCAAGAAAATAGAAGCAGCCGGCGATGACGAGGCCGGAGTACACCAGGGCGATCAGGCAGTAGCCCATGATGTCGCGCGCACCGAGGCCGACGATGCCGAGCAGCGGCAGGGCCCAGAACGGTTGAATCATGTTAGTCCAGGCGTCGCCCCAGGCGATGGCCATGGCGGTGACCGCCGGCGCGACGCCGAGGGCCTGGCCAGCCGGTAGCATGATCGGCCCTTGCACGGCCCACTGGCCGCCACCGGATGGCACGAAGACGTTGACCACGCCGGCGCTGAGGAAGGCCAGCAGCGGGAAGCTGTCCGCCGAGGATCCCTGGATGAACAGCTGGCTGATCTGCCCGGCCAGCGACACGCCATCGGCGTTGGTGCCGGTCATCATGCCCATGATCCCGGCGTAGAAGGGGAACAGCAGGACGATGCCGCCGATGCCGCGCACGCTGATGTCCACGGCGCGCATGTAGCGCTCCGGCGAACCGTGCAGCAGCAGCCCGAAAAACAGGAAGATGCCGATCACCGTATTGAGGTCGAGGGCGAACCCCTTGGCCATGAAGTGGCCGATATAGAACAGCGCAGCCATGGCCACCAGGGCCAGACCCAGCAGGCGGCTGTCATCCAGGCGCTGGGCAGGAGTGTCGCGGGGTGGCAGTTCGCCTTCCGGTTCGGCCAGCAGGGCGGGGTCTGCGACCTTGCACTCCGTGGGGCTCGGATGCATGGCGCGGTTGAGCAGCGGCAGGCCGATCACCAGCAAGGCGATGATGGTCAGGTTGAGCGGAGTGAACAGGGTCATGCCGACGCCGATGGGCGCCTCGATCACGCCGCCGCTGATCCTGACCAGGTCGGCCCCGCCGCCGGCCAGCGCCAGCGGAATCGAGCCTGAGAGGCCGCCGTGCCAGATCAGGAAGCCCGAGTAGGCCGAGGCCACCAGCAAGGGGTAATCCACGCCCTTGACCTGACGGGCCAGCGCGCGCGCCATTACCGCGCCGATCACCAGGCCGAAGCCCCAGTTGATCCAGCAGCCGAGCAGGGCGATCAGGGTAATCATCAGGATCGCTTGGGTCGGGCTGCGCGGAATCGACGCCAAACGATCGAGCAGGCGGCGCAGTGGTGGCGCGCTGGCCAGGGCGTGGCCGGTGACGAAGATCAGGCCCATCTGCATGGCGAAGGCCAGCAGGGTCCAGAAACCGGCGTTCCAGTGCTTGACCATGGTCGGCAGGCCTTGCTGGGTGCTGAGCATGGCCAACGCCAGGACAAACAGAGTAAGCAGGGCGGAGAACACGAAGGGCGAGGGCAGGTAGCGCTGAACCAGCTGCACACTCCAGTGGGTGATGCGAGCAAACATGGGATTGACCTCATTTTTGTTGTTGTCGAGCGAAGCATCAGGGCGGCCAGGTTACGCTGCCTGAGCGGCAGCCCCTGCCAGGCCAGGTGGAGTTCAGCGTGCCAGCCAACCTCCATCCATGTTCCAGGCCGCGCCACGCACCTGCACGGCGGCATCGCTGCAGAGGAACAGGGTCAGCTCGCCGAGCTGCTCGGGGGTGACGAAATCCAGCGAGGGCTGTTTCTCCGCCAGCAACTCCTCGCGAGCGCGGGCGCTGTCGCCATCCACGGTGCGGTCGTCGATCTGCTTCTGCACCAGCGGAGTGAGCACCCAGCCGGGGCAGATGGCGTTGCAGGTGATGCCGGTGGTGGCGGTTTCCAGGGCCACGCTCTTGGTCAGGCCGACCAGGCCGTGCTTTGCCGCCACATAGGCGCTTTTGCCGGCGGAGGCGGCCAGGCCGTGGGCCGAGGCGATGTTGATGATGCGCCCCCAATTGCGTTCACGCATGCCGGGCAGAAACAGGCGCGTGGTGTGGAAGGCGGAGCTGAGGTTGATGGCGATGATCGCGTTCCAGCGCTCCACCGGAAACGCTTCGACCGGCGCCACGTGCTGGATGCCGGCATTGTTGACCAGGATATCGACGCCGCCGAAGGTGGCCTCGGCAAAGGCTGCCAGGGCCTCGATTTCCTCGACCTTGCTCATGTCCGCCGGGTGATGCTCGGCCCGCACGCCGTGACTACGCACGGCTACAAGGGCGGCAGCACTGTCACCGAAACCATTGAGCAGCAGGTCGGCGCCGGCCTCGGCCAGTTTCAGGGCGAGGCCCAGACCAATCCCGCTGGTGGAGCCGGTGACCAGGGCGGTCTTGCCTTGCAGGTTCATGTTGCTTCTCCTTGCCGCGCTGCGTAGGAATATTTTGAAAGCCGTCATTCCCGCTCAGGCGGAAATCCAGAAGCCCGTGGCACCTGGGCTCCCGCCTTCGCGGGAGCGACAGCAAGGGTGTTCTGCACACTAGGGGAACGCTGAAATAGTCGTCATTCCCGCGCAGGTGGGAATCCAACCCCCCCTAAGTAACTGAGCTCCCGCCTTCGCGAGAGTGACGGTAAATGGCATGTCAGAAGATCCCTAGACGATACCGGTGGCGTAGAAGGTGGCGATCACCACGAACACCGCCAGGGTCTTGATCAGGGTAATACCGAAAATGTCCTTGTAGGCCTCGCGGTGGGTCAACCCGGTGACTGCCAGCAGGGTGATCACCGCGCCGTTGTGCGGCAGGGTATCCATACCACCGGACGCCATCGACGCCACCCGGTGCAGCACTTCCAGGGGAATATTCGCGGCGTTGGCGGCGGCGATGAAAGTGTCGGACATGGCCGCCAGGGCGATGCTCATACCGCCCGACGCCGAGCCGGTGATGCCGGCCAGCAGGGTGACGGTGACGGCCTCGTTGACCAGCGGATTGGGGATGCTCTTCAAGGCATCGGCCAGCACCAGGAAACCGGGCAGGGAGGCAATCACTGCGCCGAAGCCGTATTCCGAGGCGGTGTTCATCGACGCCAGCAGTGCGCCGCCGACGGCGGTTCTGGTGCCCTCGGCGAGCTTGGCGCGAATCGCGCGGAAACCACAGATCAGCACCAGCAGAATGCCGAGGAGCAGTGCGGCCTGTACGGCCCAGATTCCGGTGAGCTTGGCCACTTCACTGGTAACCGGCTGCGCCATGCCGGCCAGTTGCAGGCTGTGCGTCTTGCCATACAGCTCAGGAATCCAGCGGGTGAACAGCAGGTTGGCGACGCCCACCAGGAGCAGAGGCGACAGTGCCAGCCAGGGGTTGGGCAGGGCGATATCGTCCGGCGTTTCCGGCTCGTTGCGCAGCTCGGTGCCGTAGCCTTCGCCGTTGCGCCTGGCCTTGTTCAGCTGGCGGCGCAGATAGAGCATGCCGCTGCCGAACACGAACAGGGTACCGACCAGGCCCAGCCAGGGGGCGGCCCAGGAGGTGGTGCCGAAGAAGGTGGTGGGGATGATGTTCTGGATCTGCGGCGTACCCGGCAGCGCATCCATGGTGAAGGTGAACGCGCCGAGGGCAATGGTGGCGGGAATCAGGCGCTTGGGAATGTTGCTCTGGCGGAACATCTCGGCGGCGAAGGGGTACACGGCGAACACCACCACGAACAGCGATACACCGCCATAGGTGAGCAGGGCGCAGACCAGCACGATCACCAGCATGGCCTGGCTGGTGCCGAGCAGGTGGATGGCGGCGGCGACGATGGAGCGCGAGAAGCCGGACAGTTCGATCAGCTTGCCGAACACGGCGCCGAGCAGGAATACCGGGAAGTACAGCTTGATGAAGCCGACCATTTTCTCCATGAAGATGCCGGTGAAGGCGGGGGCCACCGCGGAAGGGTCGGTCAGTAGCACTGCACCGAGGGCCGCGATGGGGGCGAAGAGGATGACGCTGTAGCCGCGATAGGCGGCGAGCATCAGCAAGGCAAGGGCCGCGAGGGCGATGATCACACTCATGGAGCTATCTCCTGGCGCCGCGTCGATGCGCAGCATTCATTGTTGTTGTCGGCGACCGGAGCGGGCGCGTAGCAGGGGATAGCGACTTCCATGCCAAATTGCTAAGTCATTGAAAAGTATGATGTATTTTTAATTTAAAACCTGCGGTTCGGCATCTTTGTCTCTATTTTGAGACGGCGACTCCACGGCAATCTTTCTGTACCGCCGTAATCTCGGGCCTGTCTCCGAACGTGGACAAGTCTCTGTTTCAGGACGCCAGGCCCAGGCTAAGCATCTTCTTGTACAGCGTGGATCGACCCAGACCGAGGCGCCGCGCGGCCTCGGGCACATTGTTGGCGGTTTCGGCGAGGGCCTGGCGGATTAGCTCGCGCTCGAAGGTTTCACGGGCTCTGTAGAAGTCGCCAACGGCCGCCGAGTGTGCGGCGCTCGCCACTTTCGGCAGCGGGCTGAGGCGGCCAATGGCGGTGCGCAGGGCGGCCGCGCTCAGCAGCGGCTCGTCGCCAAGCAGGGCGGCACGCTCCAGCACGTTGCGCAGTTCACGGATATTGCCTGGCCAGGCGTGGCTGGACAGCAGGGCCAGGGCGTCGGCATCCAGGTCATGCTGGCCCGGCAGTTCCTCAAGTACGGCTTCGCACAGCGCCGGTAGATCGTCGAGGCGCTCGCGCAGCGGTGGCAGCGGGATCGGCAGCACGTTCAGGCGGTAGTAGAGGTCCGCCCGAAAGCGCCCCTCGGCCACTGCCGATTCCAGGTCCAGCGAGGTGGCGGCGATCAGACGTACATCACTGCGGCGGATCTCGTTGGAGCCGACCGGTTCGAACTCCTTTTCCTGCAGCACACGCAACAGCTTGCTCTGCAGGGGCAGCGGCATGTCACCGATCTCGTCGAGGAACAGGGTGCCGCCCTGGGCAATCTGCAGCTTGCCGGGGCGGCCCTTGCGATCGGCGCCGGTGAAGGCGCCCGGCGCGGTGCCGAAGAACTCGGCTTCCAGCAGGTTCTCGGGGATGGCCGCGCAGTTGACCCCGACGAAGGGCTTGTGCGCTCGCGGTGAAGCACTGTGGATGGCATGGGCCAGCAGCTCCTTGCCGGTACCGGTTTCGCCCAGGAGCAGCACCGGTGAGTCGCTGGTTGCTCCACGTCGTGCGCGCCGCTTGACCTCCAGGCTCGCCGGGCTACTGCCAATGAAGTGGGCAAAGCTGTACTTGGCCTGGCGCGCTTGCAGCAACGAACGGGTCGAGGCCAGCTCCTCCTGGATCTGCATGAAGCGCGTCACCAGCGGCGCCAGGCTCTTCAACTGGTCGAACAGGGCGAAGCCGATGGCGCCGATCACCGTGCCGGCGTCGTCGTGGATCGGCAGGCGCATTACCACCAGCGGGCCGCCCGGAGTGTCGAGCATGTCCAGCAGGATCGGCTGGCCGGTTTCCACCACCTGGCGCAACAGGCTGCTGGGGATGACCTTTTCCACCTCCTGACCGATGGCCTGCGCGGCATCCGCCAGCCCATAACGACGGGCGTAGCGCTCGTTCATCCAGACGATGCGCGCGTCCTTGTCGACGATCACCGTGCCTTCGCTGGACTGCTCGACGATCTCGAACAGCGAACGGATCGCCAGCAGGCGTACGTGCTGGTAGTCGCGCAGGGTGGTGGCGTCTTTCATCGGTACTCTCGGCGGGCGATAGGAGGGGGCAGAGCTTAGCGTTCGCTGGCCATCGGGCAATCTGACCTTGGTCGCAGCGCCGGGGTTCAGCGCGCCGCCAGCCGGGCGCGCGCTACCCGCGAGCCGTTGTCGCGGCCGAGCACCTGACAGATGCGCGCGCCGGCGTCGATCAGCTTGTCCAGGTCGATGCCGGTGTGGATGCCCAGGCCCTGCAGCAGGTAGAGCACGTCCTCGGTGGCGACGTTGCCGGTGGCGCCCTTGGCGTAGGGGCAGCCGCCCAGGCCGGCGACCGAGCTGTCGAACACGCTGATGCCTTCCAGCAGGCTCGCGTAGATATTGGCCAGGGCCTGACCGTAGGTGTCGTGGAAGTGCCCGGCGAGCTTGTCGCGCGAGATGTCGCGGCCGACCACTTCGAACAATTGGCGGGTCTTGCCGGCGGTGCCGGTGCCGATGGTGTCGCCCAGCGAGACTTCGTAGCAGCCCATGGCCAACAGCTCCCGCGCCACCGCCGCAACCTGCTCGGGCGCCACGTCGCCCTCGTAGGGGCAGCCGAGAACGCAGGACACATAGCCGCGCACGCTGATGCCCTGGGCCTTGGCGGCGTCCATCACAGGCACGAAGCGCTCCAGGCTCTCGGCGATCGAACAGTTGATGTTCTTCTGCGAGAAGGCCTCACTGGCGGCGGCGAACACCGCGACTTCCTTGACCCCGGCTTCGACTGCGGCCTCGAAGCCCTTGAGGTTGGGCGTTAGCGCCCCGTAGACCACGCCAGGCTTCTGCTGGATGCCGGCGAACACCTCGGCGCTGCCGGCCATCTGCGGCACCCACTTGGGCGAGACGAAGCTGCCGACTTCGATATAGCCCAGGCCGGCGGCGGTCAGATCGTCAGTGAGACGCACCTTGTCGGCCACGCTGATCGGTTGTTTCTCGTTCTGCAGGCCGTCGCGCGGGCCGACTTCGACCAGACGCACGTGTTGGGGCAGGTTCATGGATTTCCTCGCAAATTGGTTTGGCGCCCCGCTCCAGAGGGTAAGGAGTGGGGCGCCCGAGTAGCAGCTGAGTTGCCTGTTATGCCCTCACCCTAACCCTCTCCCGGAGGGAGAGGGAATAGCGTGTTGCATCAGGCTTCTTCCAGCTCCACCAATACGGTGCCTTCGCTGACCATGTCACCCTCGGCGCAGAACAGCGCCTTGACGGTGCCCGCCTGGGCGGCGCGGATGCTGTGTTCCATCTTCATGGCCTCCAGCACCACCAGCGCGGTGCCGGCTTCCACGGTTTGGCCGGGCTCGACCAGCACGCGGACGATGCTGCCGTTCATGGGGGCGGTCAGGCCGCCATGCTGGGCATGGCTGGCTTCGACCTCGGCGATCGGATCGACGCAGCGTACCTCGTGCAGCTTGCCGCTCCAGTCCAGGTACAGCGCATTGCCGCGACGAATCGCCCGGTGCGCGCGGCGCAGGCCGTCCTGCTCGATCCACAGCTGCTCGCCCTGCAGGTGCGAGCGCAGCGGGCCGCGCAGGTGCACAGTGCTGCGTTGTTCGCCGCAGCTCAGGTGCAGGTCTGTTTCCGTCACCAGGCCGGAGCGCCAGCCGCTATGGCCGCTCCATGGGGAGTAGTAATCCTCGTGGGCACGCCGCGGCGCCTCGCTTTGCAGCCAGGCTTCGGCGGCCAGCTGCCAGAACTCGCCGGGCAACTCGCTCGCGGCCGGCAGCAGCTCGGCCTGGTGGCGTGGGATAAAGCCGGTATCCAGTTCAGCGTTGGCGAAGGCCGGGTGGGCCAGTACGCGGCGCAGGAAGGGCAGGTTGCTGGCGAAGCCGCCGACAGCAGTCTCGTCGAGCATGGCCAGCAGGCGCTGACGGGCCTGCTCGCGGTCCTCGCCCCAGGCGATCAGCTTGGCCAGCATGGGGTCGTAGAAGGGCGAGACGGTGTCGCCCTCGGTCACGCCGCTGTCCACGCGGCGGCCTTCGCCGGCGACCGGCTCGCGATACAGCTTGAGGTCGCCGGAGGCGGGCAGGAAGTCCTGCTCGGTGTCCTCGGCGTACAGGCGCACCTCGATGGCATGGCCATTGAGCGGCACCTGCTCCTGGGTAATCGGCAGCGCTTCGCCACGGGCCACGCGAATCTGCCAGGCCACCAGGTCGAGGCCGGTGATGGCCTCGGTGACCGGGTGTTCAACTTGGAGCCGCGTATTCATCTCCATGAAGAAGAACTGGCCGCGGGCATCCAGCAGGAACTCCACGGTACCGGCGCCGACATAGCCGATGGCCTGGGCGGCCTTGACCGCCGCCTCGCCCATGGCGCGGCGCAGCTCGGGCGACAGGCCCGGAGCCGGAGCTTCTTCGACCACTTTCTGGTGGCGGCGCTGGATCGAGCAGTCGCGCTCGTTGAGGTACAGGCAGTTGCCGTGGCTGTCGGCGAATACCTGGATCTCCACGTGGCGCGGCTGCAGCACGTATTTTTCCACCAGCATGCGCGAGTCGCCGAAGGCCGACTGGGCTTCGCGCTGGGCAGAGGCCAGAGTCTCAGCCAGCTCGGATTCGCGTTCGACCACCTTCATGCCCTTGCCACCGCCACCGGCGGCGGCCTTGAGCAGCACCGGATAGCCGATACGTTCGGCGGCGACGCGGAAGGTTTCCACGTCCTGCGCCTCGCCGTGGTAGCCGGGCACCAGCGGCACGCCGGCGTCCTCCATCAGCCCCTTGGCCGCGGACTTGCTGCCCATGGCGTCGATGGCCGACGCCGGTGGGCCGAGAAATACCAGCCCGGCTGCCTCAATGGCGCGGGCGAAGCCGGCGTTCTCGGAGAGGAAGCCGTAACCCGGATGGATGGCCTGGGCGCCACTGGCCTTGGCCGCGGCGATGATCTTGTCGACCAGCAGGTAGCTCTCGGCCGGCTTGGCGCCGCCGAGGTTGATCGCGATGTCGGCCTCGCGCACATGGCGTGCCTGGGCGTCGATGGCGCTGTGCACGGCCACGGTCTTCAGGCCCTGGGCCTTGGCGGTGCGCATCACCCGGCAGGCGATCTCGCCGCGGTTGGCGACCAGCAGGGTGTCGATGTGCTTGTGGCTCATGCTTGTGGCTCCTGCCAGGCGGGCGTGCGTTTTTCCAGGAAGGCGTTGAGTCCCTCCTGGCCTTCCGGGCTGACGCGGATGCGGGCGATGGCGTTCTCGGTGTAGCGGCGCAGGGCAGGGCTGAGCACGCCGCTGGCCACTTCGCGTAGCAGGTCCTTGCTGGCCTGCATGGCCTGCGGGCTGTTGAGCAGCAGGTTGCCGATCCAACTCTCGACCTGAGCGTCCAGCTCGGCGGCAGGATACGCCTCGGCCAGCAGGCCCAGCTCGCGGGCGCGGCTGCCGGAGAAACGCTCGGCGGTCAGCGCATAACGGCGCGCGACGCGTTCGCCGAGGGCCTGGACCACGAAGGGGCTGATCACGGCCGGGGCCAGGCCGATGCGTACTTCGGACAGCGAGAAAAGCGCATCCTCGCTGCCGATGGCCATGTCGCAGCAACTGACCAGGCCTACCGCGCCGCCGAAGGCTGCGCCCTGGACCACGGCCAGGGTCGGAATCTTCAGGCCGTTGAGGTTGTACATCAGCTCGGCCAGCTCGCGGGCGTCATTCAGGTTGGCGTTGTAGTCGAGCTTGGCGCTGGCCTGCATCCAGGCCAGGTCGGCGCCGGCGGAGAAGTGCTTGCCGCGCCCGCGCAGCAGCAGGAAGCGCAGGCTCTTGTCGGCGCCGATGGCGTCGATGGCGAGGATCAGCTCGCGGATCATCTCGGCATTGAAGGCGTTGTTCTTGTCCGGACGGCTCAGCCAAAGGGTGGCGAAGCCGCGCGGGTCTGTTTCCAGCTGTACGGTGGTGAAGTCGGTCATGGCGGCTCCAGGTATTCGGCTTTTGCTCCCTCTCCCACTGGGAGAGGGTTGGGGTGAGGGTATAGGGCGAGTTGCACATGGCATCCCTCACCCCCGGCCCCTCTCCCAAAGGGAGAGGGGAGTCAAAGGTCTTACATGCGGAACACCCCGAAGGTGGTCGGCTCGATGGGTGCATTGAGGCTGGCGGATAGGGCCAGGCCGAGCACGTCGCGGGTCTGCGCCGGGTCGATCACGCCGTCGTCCCACAGGCGGGCGCTGGAGTAGTAGGCGTGGGCCTGCTGTTCGTACTGGGCGACGATGGGCTGCTTGATGCGCGCCTCTTCTTCGTCGCTGAACGGGTGGCCGGCACGGGCGGCCTGCTCGCGCTTGACCTGTACCAAGACGCCTGCGGCCTGCTCGGCACCCATCACGCCGATCCGCGCGTTGGGCCACATCCACAGAAAGCGCGGGTCGTAGGCGCGGCCGCACATGCCGTAGTTACCGGCGCCGAAGCTGCCGCCGATGATCACGGTGAACTTCGGTACGCGGGCACAGGCCACGGCGGTGACCAGCTTGGCGCCGTGCTTGGCGATGCCACCTTCCTCGTACTTCTTGCCAACCATAAAGCCGGTGATGTTCTGCAAAAACAGCAGCGGGATGCCGCGCTGGCAGGCCAGTTCGATGAAGTGCGCGCCTTTCTGCGCCGCTTCGGCGAAGAGGATGCCGTTGTTCGCCAGGATGGCCACCGGGTAGCCGTGGACATGAGCGAAGCCGCAGACCAGGGTGGTGCCGAACAGAGCCTTGAATTCATCGAATGCGCTGCCGTCGACCACGCGGGCGATAACCTCGCGCACGTCGAAGGGCTGCTTGGCGTCGGCCGGGATGACGCCGTACAGCTCCTCGGCAGCATGCAGCGGGGCGATGGGTTCGCGCGCCTGCAACTGGCCGAGCTTGCGCCAGTTGAGGTTGGCGACGCTGCGGCGGGCCAGGGCCAGGGCGTGCTCGTCGTTCTCGGCGTAGTGGTCCGCCACGCCGCTGGTCTTGCAGTGCACATCGGCGCCGCCAAGTTCCTCGGCAGTCACCACCTCGCCGGTGGCGGCCTTCACCAGCGGCGGGCCGGCCAGGAAGATGGTGGCCTGGTTGCGCACCATGATGGTCTCGTCGCTCATCGCCGGCACGTAGGCGCCGCCGGCAGTGCAGGAGCCCATGACCACGGCGATCTGTGGAATCCCCATCGCGCTCATATTGGCCTGGTTGAAGAAGATGCGTCCGAAGTGCTCGCGGTCGGGGAACACCTCTTCCTGGCGCGGCAGGTTGGCGCCGCCAGAGTCGACCAGATAGATGCACGGCAGGCGGTTCTGCTGGGCGATGGTCTGGGCACGCAGGTGTTTCTTCACGGTCAGCGGGTAGTAGCTGCCGCCTTTCACCGTGGCGTCGTTGGCGATGATCATGCACTCGACGCCTTCGACGCGGCCGATGCCGGCGACCACGCCAGCGGCCGGCACGTCCTCGCCGTAGACCTCATGGGCAGCCAGCTGGCCGACTTCGAGGAAGGGCGAGCCGAGATCCAGCAAGCGATTGATGCGCTCGCGCGGCAGCAGCTTGCCGCGCGAGGTGTGGCGTTCCTGGGCCTTGGCGCCGCCGCCTTCATGAACGCGGGCGAGGAGGGCGCGCAGGTCGTTCACCTGGGCGAGCATGGCGGCCTGGTTGGCGGCGAACTCCGGCGAACGGGTGTTGATCTGGGTATGCAGGATGGCCATTGGGGCGCTCCGAGTTGCAGGCTTTAGCTCCCCTCTCTCGTTCACGGGAGAGGGGCTGGGGGAGAGGGTATTGCAGGCCGCTCCGGCCCTCTCCCTAACCCTCTCCCACAAGTGGGAGAGGGGACTGGTCGTGCATCACTTGGTCTCGTTGAACAGCTCGCGGCCGATCAGCATGCGGCGGATTTCGCTGGTGCCGGCGCCGATCTCGTACAACTTGGCGTCACGCAACAGGCGGCCAGCCGGGTACTCGTTGGTGTAGCCGTTGCCGCCCAGCAGTTGGATGGTGTCGAGCGCCATCTTGGTGGCCATCTCGGCGGTGTAGAGGATTACCGCGGCGGCGTCCTTGCGCGATTCCTCGCCGCGGTCGCAGGCCTTGGCCACGTTGTACAGGTAGGACTTGGAGGCGTTCATGCCGGCGTACATGTCGGCCAGCTTGCCTTGCACCAGTTGGAACTCGCCGATCGACTGCTTGAACTGCTGGCGCTCGTGCACGTAGGGCAGCACCACGTCCATGCAGGCGCTCATGATCCCGGTCGGGCCGCCGGAGAGCACGGTGCGTTCGTAGTCCAGGCCGCTCATCAGCACGCGTACGCCAGCACCCTCGGCGCCGAGGATGTTTTCCTCTGGCACTTCGCAGTCCTCGAACACCAGTTCGCAGGTGTTGGAGCCGCGCATGCCCAGCTTGTCCAGCTTCTGGTGGCGAGAGAAGCCCTTGTAATCGCGTTCGACGATGAAGGCGGTCATGCCGCGCGAGCCGGCGTTGATGTCGGTCTTGGCATAGATCACGTAGGTGTTGGCGTCCGGGCCGTTGGTGATCCACATCTTGTTGCCGTTGAGTACGTAGCGGTCGCCGCGCTTCTCGGCGCGCAGCTTCATCGACACCACGTCGGAGCCGGCATTCGGCTCGCTCATGGCCAGGGCGCCGACATGCTCGCCGGAGCACAGCTTGGGTAGGTACTTGGCCTTCTGTTCGTGAGTGCCGTTCTTGCGGATCTGGTTCAGGCACAGGTTGGAGTGGGCACCGTAGGACAGACCGACCGAGGCGCTGGCGCGGCTGATCTCTTCCATCGCCACCACGTGGGCCAGGTAGCCCATGTTGGTGCCGCCGTATTCCTCTTCCACGGTCATACCGAGCAGGCCCATGTCGCCGAACTTGCGCCACATGTCCATGGGGAACTCGTTGTCGCGGTCGATCTGCGCGGCACGCGGGGCCAGCTCGGCCTGAGCGAACTGGTAAACCGAGTCGCGCAGCATGTCGATGGTCTCGCCGAGACCGAAGTTGAGGGTTGGGTAGCTCATGGTTCCACCTGTGATTATCTTTGTAAGGTTCAGGAAGTAACTTTCTGATTTTTAATGGTTTCTGCCATTGCCAGCTGGCAGCGCTCCTCGGCGGTATCCAGTTCCAGCTGCATCTGGCGGATGTCGAGCATCTGCTGCTCCAACTGGCTGCGGCGCTGGTCGATCTTGGCCATGAAGGTCTCCAGCTGCTTGCGGTTGCCGCTGGCGGGGTCGTACAGCTCGATCAGCTCCTTGCATTCGGCAAGGGAGAAGCCGATGCGCTTGCCGCGCAGGATCAGCTTGAGGGTGACCTTGTCCTTGGCGCTGTAGATGCGCTCCTGGCCGCGCCGCTCGGGGCTGAGCATGCCTTGCTCCTCGTAGAAGCGGATGGCGCGGGTGGTGATGTCCAGTTCGCGGGCCAGGTCGGAGATGGAGTAGGGGGCAGGCATGGAGGTTACCGTCGAGTGCTTTACGTTAACGTAAGGCATGTTTACGTTAACGTCAACGTAATGACGGGGAAGCCGTCTGGAGGAGTGACCAGGACTCAACAGAAATCGCGGCTGAAGCCGCTCCCACGGGTAGGTCTTGTGGGGGTAGAAACAGAAAGCCCCGCAAATGCGGGGCTTTTTATTCAATGGGTTAGCGGAAGGTTATGAGGTTATGCTTTCAGTCTCGGCGCGGGTGACCTGCTGGGAAATCTCGATGATCTGCTCGCGCATCCAGCGGTTGGCCGGGTCCTGGTCGGTGCTTTCGTGCCAGTACAGGTGGGTCTCCAGGGCTGGCACGTCGTTTACCGGCAGCGGCACCTGGTGCAGACCGTGGCGGCGGGCGAAACGCTCGGGCACGGTCATGGCCATGTCGGTGTTGAGCAGTACGCTGCTGGCCATCAGGTAGTGCTGCGAACGCAGGGTCACCTTGCGCTGCAGGCCCATCTTGCCGAGGGATAGGTCGACATAGCCGAGGCCGCTGCGACGGCTGGAGATCTGGATATGGGTCAGCGACAGGTATTCGTCCAGGCTCAGCTTGTCCTTGGCCAGCGGATGGCCGGGGCGCATGGCGCAGATATAGCGGTCTTCCATCAGCTTGACGTGGCGCACCTGTGGGTCGGTGTTCAGTGGAGCATCCACGGCAAAGTCCAGGCGCCCGGCGGCCAGCTCCTTGGTGGTTTCGCGGCGCTTGGCCAGGAAGCTCTCGACCTGCACCATCGGCGCCAGGCGCTTGAGGCGCTGGAACAGCGGCGGCAGGATCACCGTTTCGGTGAGGTCGGTCATGCTGATGCGGTAGGTCTTGTTGGCTTGCAGTGGATTGAACGAGCGACTTTCCTGTACCGACACGCGCAGCAGCTGCAGGGCATTGCGCACCGGGCCGATGATGTTCTGCGCCATGGGCGTGGGCACCATGCCTTGCGCGGTGCGCACAAACAGTGGGTCGTTGAAGGTCTCGCGCAGGCGCGACAGGGCGTTGGACACGGCGGGCTGGGTGATGCCGACGATCTGCCCGGCACGGGTCAGGTTGGCTTCGGTATAGATGGCATCGAAGACGATGAAGAGATTGAGGTCTACCTTGTTCAAGTTCATGGTCCGCTCCGTCGATTCGATGCCAGATCAAGCTTCATCGCATATTGCTTATGAATGTTGATAAGGCAGGAAAATAGCTTAGATAAATCGTGGGTGCTGTTCTAGCATCATTTCCACATCGAAGCCAACCACAAGGTATTCCCATGGATTTCGCCTACTCCCCCAAAGTTCAGGAACTGCGTGAGCGCGTTACCGCCTTCATGGACACCCACGTCTATCCGAACGAAGCCGTGTTCGAAGAGCAGGTCAACGAAGGTGATCGCTGGCAGCCCACGGCGATCATGGAAGAGCTGAAAGCCAAGGCCAAGGCCGAGGGGTTGTGGAACCTGTTCCTGCCGGAGTCCGAATACGGTGCCGGCCTGACCAACATGGAATATGCGCCGCTGGCCGAGATCATGGGCCGCTCGCTGATGGGCTCCGAGCCCTTCAACTGCTCCGCGCCGGACACCGGCAACATGGAAACCCTGGTGCGCTACGCCAGCGAAGCGCAGAAGAAGCAGTGGCTGGAGCCGCTGCTGGCCGGCGAGATCCGCTCCGCCTTCGCCATGACCGAGCCGGGCGTGGCTTCCTCCGATGCCACCAACATGCAGGCCAATGCCGTGCGCGAGGGTGACGAGTGGGTGATCAACGGCCGCAAGTGGTGGACCTCCGGTGCCTGCGACCCGCGCTGCAAGATCATGATCTTCATGGGCCTGACCAACCCGGACGCACCGCGCCACCAGCAGCACTCGATGATCCTGGTACCGACCGACACCCCCGGGGTGAAGATCCTCCGCCCGCTGCCGGTATTCGGCTACGACGATGCCCCGCACGGCCACGCCGAAGTGGTCTTCGAGAATGTCCGCGTACCCTATGAGAACGTGCTGCTCGGCGAAGGGCGCGGCTTCGAGATCGCCCAGGGTCGCCTCGGCCCAGGCCGCATCCACCACTGCATGCGCTCCATCGGCATGGCCGAGCGCGCACTGGAACTGATGTGCAAACGTGCCGTCAGCCGCACCGCCTTCGGCAAGCCGCTGGCACGCTTGGGTGGCAACATTGATCACATCGCCAACTCGCGCATCCAGATCAACCAGGCCCGCCTGCTGACCCTGAATGCCGCGTACATGATGGACACCGTGGGCAACAAGATCGCTGCCAGTGAAATCGCCCAGATCAAGGTGGTGGCACCGAACGTGGCGTTGGATGTGATCGACCGTGCCATCCAGATCCACGGCGGCGCTGGTGTTTCCAACGACACACCGCTGGCTTACTTCTACGCCATGCAGCGCACCCTGCGCCTGGCCGACGGCCCGGACGAAGTACACCGCGCCGCCATCGGCAAGTACGAGATCGGCAAGTACGTACCACGTGATGCGATGAAAGCCAGCCGCTGATCCAGGCTTGGCAATGAACAAGGCCCGCTGATGCGGGCCTTGTTGTTTTCAGGTGGAGCGTGCTCGGGGCGGCTAGCCAGATTGACAGATGGGGCTGCCCCCATTGGATCCCCGCATTCGCGGGGATGACGAGGTATAGGCGGTGCTGCGTGGTCTGCGTCATTCCCGCGTAGGCGGGAATCCAGGCGGTTCAGCCAGCTCGAAGCAACAGGCCGCTCAGCTCGGATGCTCGTCGAGGCTCTCCACCTGAGCCTGCTCACGCAACCAGTCCAGGCGCATATGCAGCTGGGCAGCGAAGGTGCGTGCGGCCAGCTCCTCGTGGAAGCTCAGGGTGTGTCTGCCGAAAGTCACCACCCACAGCGGGCGACCTCGACTTTCGCGTCGTTCGATACGCACATTCGCCATCAGGAATCACCCCGGCGGTTGCGGGTCTTGAGCAGCGACAGCAATACGCCACCGGCCAGCAGGCCAAACGTCACGCCAAGCGAGAGCAGGGCGGGAAGCTTGCCGATCCAGCCGTGCAGGAAGATCTTGCCGCCGATGAAGATCAGCACCAGCGCCAGGGTGTACTTCAGGTAGATAAAGCGGTGCATCAGCGCAGCCAGGGCGAAGTACAACGAGCGCAGGCCGAGGATGGCGAAGATGTTCGAGGTGTAGACGATGAACGGGTCCTGGGTGATGGCGAACACCGCCGGCACGCTGTCCACGGCGAACACCAGGTCGGCCAGTTCGATCAGCACTAGGGCCAGCAAGAGCGGTGTGGCGTAGAGCAGGGGACGGTCGCTGCCGGGTGGCCGCCTGTGCGTGAAGAAATGCCCCTCATGCAGCTCATCGGTGACGCGGATATGCCGGCGCAGGAAACGCAGCAAGGGATTCTGCGCGAGGTCAGGGTGATGCTCTTCGCGGCTGAGCATCATCTTTACCCCGGTGAACAACAGAAAGGCGCCGAAGAGGTAGAGAATCCAGTCGAAGCGCTGCACCAGCGCCGTGCCCAACCCGATCATGATCGCCCGCAGCACGATGACACCGAGGATGCCCCAGAACAGCACCCGGTGCTGGTAGCGCCGGGGAATGCCGAAGAAGCCGAAGATCATCGCCATGACGAACACGTTGTCCATCGACAGCGATTGTTCGACGAGAAAGCCGGTGTAGAACTCCAACGCGCTCTGCGCGCCGAGTTCATGCCAGACCCACAGGCCGAACAACACACCAACGCCGAAGTAGCCGCTGTACAGCAGCAGGCTTTCGCGCATCTCGATCTCGTGCTGGTCGCGGTGCAGGATGCCGAGGTCGAACACCAGCAGGGCGATGACGATGCCGAGGAAGCTCAGCCACAACCAGGTAGCCGTGCCGAGCAGGGGCATGCTGAGGAATTCGAGCAACTGATCCATAGGCCCTCCGTCGCTGTCGGTCAGACAGTGACTCCGACATCGCGGCGAGAGTTCGCCGCCAGAGGGGCCCGGCGTCACTGGCGGCCGCCTTGCGCGGCCGTCCATGAATAAGGCTAGAGCGATTCCTGGGGCTCGGCAATTGTGGGCGTGTGCCGCCGCTAATCTATGGGAGAGGCTGTCCGAGGATCAGGCCCGGAGGAACTTGAGCGTGCCAGCGGGTATCTGTGGAGCGGCTGGGCGGCACTCCGCTTCAGCCGCGATACAGGCGACGCGGAGAAGCGGCTTGGCTCCGTCATCGCGGCTAAAGCCGCTCCCACTCAATACACCCAGACCTCGACGCGGCGGTTCTTCAGGCGTCCGTCGTCGCCATCGTTGGCGGCTACCGGCATCTGTTCGCCGAGGCCGGTGATCTCGCGGAAGATCACGCCGCCCTTGGACAGGTCCCGGCGCACGGCCATGGCGCGCAGCTTGGACAGCAGCGCGGCGCGCTCCGGGTCGCTCTTCACGTCCCCGAAACCGACCAGCACCACCTTGCTGCGCAGCTTGTCGTGCTCCTCGAGGTAGTCCAGCACGCGGCCGATGTCGCGCTGCGCCTTGTTGTCCAGGGTGGCGCTGCCTTCCTGAAAGCGGAAATTCACCGACAGGCGCTGGGCCTCGTTGGCCAGCTTGCGATAGTCCTCGGGCATTTTCTGGCTGGCCGTAACCTTGATTGCCTGCACTGTCTGCGCAATGAAACCGTTCTTCTCGACGATGGCCTGGCCGGCCGGGCTGTGGGCGAACTGCACCAGCGAACGTACCCATTCGTTGGGGGTATTCGGCGGGCTGTAGAGGAACAGGCGCCGTGACAGCGGGTAATCCTCGGTGGCGATCAGCGTGGCCGTCGGTGGCATCGGCTGCGACTCGCCATCGGCAATAGCCAGTGCCTTGCTCTGCCGCACATAGGGCAGGCCGATGAAACCGATGCCGTGCGGGTCCTGGCTGACCAGGTCGGAAAGCTGGTCGCTCGACTCGAAACGCTTGGCGTTCGCCGCCAGGCTCTTGCCGTGGGCGGTCAGCACCAGTTCCTTGAAGGTGTCGTAGGTACCGGACTTGTCGTCGCGAGCGTACACCGTGATAGCGCCCGGAGCACCGCCGAGCTCGGACCAGTCGCGAGCCTCACCGGAGAAGGCCTTGGCCAGTTGTTCGGTGGTCAGCGAGGTCAGTGGATTCTGTGGATTGACGATGATGGCCAGGCCGTCGATGGCGATCACCTGTTCGCCGTCCACGCCTTGCAAGTCGCCGAGGCTTTGCAGCGCCGCCGCTTCGCTGGCCTTGATCGGGCGCGAGGCGGCGGCCAGGTCGGCGCTGCCATCCTGCAGGGCGACGAAACCGGTGCTCGAGCCGTGGGCCGCGACCTGGACCTGCAGGGTGCGGCCGAGTTTGTCTTCGGCCTTCACCAGCTGCTCGTTTTCCGCACCAGCGGGCACGACGCGGATATTGCTGAACCCCTGGCTCTGGAACAGACCGCTGATCAACGCCGGCCCCAGCTTGGCGCCAATGGTGTTGGAGCCCTGGATGCGCATCAGCGTGGTGGGCTCGGCGGCGAACACCGACCAGGGCAGGGCATAGAGGATGAAACAGAGGATGATCCAGGTGCAGGCCTGGCTCAGGAGGGGGCGATCACTGGCTGGCAGGGCGCGCGACATTTAGCAGACACCTTATTCCGTGGGTGAGCTGGCGTGCCGGGGCGGCACGGGCGTTCGGGTGCGCGCAGAATAAGAAGGAATGGTTACGGAAAGATGACGAGGCGCAGCAAGAGGCCCTTGCCAGAGCTGCGCGCGTTATTTCTTCCGTGTTGACTCAGGCAGTTTCCGTTCTGGCCTGCTCGTCCGGGGCGTACTGGCTGATGACAACCCGATTGCGTCCCGATTCCTTGGCCTGATACAGGACACGATCGGCGCTCAGCAACAGCTCGTCGATGTCGGCTGGCGGCTGCAAGGCCACAACCGCACCAATGCTGACTGTGGATTGCACATGTTGGCCATCCTCCAGGCTGATCGGGGCATTGGCGTAGTCCGTGCGGATGCGCTCGGCAATCGCCAGAGCCTGGTTGTGCGAGCAGCCAGGCAGCAGCAGGGCAAATTCCTCACCGCCCAGACGGGCCAGGGCGTCTCCGTCGCGCAGACCGTGACTGGCGAGGCGGGCGAAGGCTTGCAGTACCAGGTCGCCAGTGGCATGGCCGTAGGTGTCGTTGATGCGCTTGAAATGGTCGATGTCGAACATCAGCAGCGCTAGCGGTCGATTGGGGGATAGTTGCCTGGCCTGCTCATAGAAAGCCCAGCGATTGAGCAGGCCGCTGAGTTGGTCATGCGACGCCATGTACTGCATACGCTGCAGCAATTGGTTGCGCACAGCCATTACGCTGGCCACCGTCAGTGGCGCGAAAGCCAGCAAGGTGATGCCGAGACGCAAGGAAAGCAGCACGGGGTGCGAATTCATATCGAACGGCGCTAGCGGAATGCCAACGACAGCCAGCACGACGAGCAAGCTGCTGGTGAAGGCAAAAGTCAGCAAGGCCGTTGTGAAGACGCTATAGCTCAATGCGCACCACAGCAGCGCCGGAACGGGGAAGGCCAGTGCGCCGGGACCGCCCACCATCAGGCAGAGCACGCCGAATACCACCAGGCTGACAGCAGGCAGGGCATGCAACAACCGCTGCCTTGAAGTGAGCAGCCTCTGCCGCCGGTCTTTCAGGCGCTCGGGCCAGTCCGGCATGGTGAGCAGCACCGGCAATATCGCGATGTAGTTGACCAGTTCGGTAACGAACCAGAACGTCAGGCCCGAGAAAGGAGTGCCATCAAACAGCAGGGGGTCGATGATTGCGCCAACCAACCCGGATGCCAGGGAGGCAAGCGTTACAGCCAGCGCCAGATAAGGCACCGAGAGCGGGCTGCGCAGGGAACGGTGTTCCTCACTAAGGCGCGACAACAGCAGATACGCGCTGACCACCCCGGCCAGGTTGGCCAGCGTGAGCATCAGGGTCTTGAGGGGTGCACCGCCGGTGATGCTGTCGGCAATCACATAGGCCGCTACGCCACCCAGCCAGCCAGCGGGCCTGGCCAGTTGCGGGTAACGCACCATCAGGCCGAGCAACAAGGCATTGGCGGGCCAGATGGTTGCCAGGTGGCCCAGCGGGCGGGTGGCAATACCCAGTAGGCAGGCTGTCAGAACCAGCAGGCAGACCAGGCTGGCGATTTTCAGGTCGGCTGACCAGGCTTGCCTGGTAGTGGCGCTCTCCAAGATCTACTCCATCTGGCCTGGCCAGTAACTTCACTTCCTGCCAGGAACTGGCACAACGCTCAGTCTAGCTCCAGCCAGATCGGCGCATGGTCGGAGGGTTTCTCCATGCCGCGTAGCTCGTAGTCGATGCCGGCATCCTTGAAGCGCGCCTGCAGCGGCTGGCTGGCGAGGATCACGTCGATGCGCAGGCCGCGCTTGGGCTCGTCCTCGAAGCCGCGGCTGCGGTAGTCGAACCAGCTGAAGCGGTCGTTCACCGCCGGATTGAGGTGGCGGAAGCTGTCTACCAGGCCCCAGCCCTTGAGGGTGGCCAGCCACTCGCGCTCCTCCGGCAGGAAGCTGCACTTGCCGGTCTTCAGCCAGCGCAGGCGGTTGGGCTCGCCGATACCGATGTCGCAGTCTTCCGGGGAAATATTGATGTCGCCCATCACCACCAGCGCCTGGCTCGGGTCGAAGCGCTCGACCAGCAGCTGCTGCAGGTCGGCATAGAAACGCTGCTTGGCCGGGAACTTCATGGGGTGGTCGCGGCTTTCGCCCTGGGGAAAGTAGCCGTTCATCACGGTCACCGGGTTGCCCTGAGCGTCGGCGAAGGTGCCGTAGATGAAACGGCGCTGGGCATCTTCTTCATCACCGGGGAAGCCCTTGTGCAGCTCCAGCGGCGCCTGGCGCGAAAGCAGGGCGACGCCGTAATGGCCCTTCTGGCCGTGGTAGTGCACGTGGTAGCCGAGCTGGCGGATCTCGTCCGCCGGGAACTGTGGGTCATCGACCTTGGTTTCCTGCAGGCCGATCACGTCCGGCTGGTGTTTCTCGATCAAGGCCTGCAACTGATGAGGGCGGGCGCGCAGGCCATTGATATTGAAAGAAACGATCTTCATGAGAGGCACCGACAGATAAGAAAGGGCCGATGCTAGCCCAGCGCCGGGGCGACGGCCAGCGCCTGGCGGGGGCAGGGCGGCGGTGCTAACGTGGCAGCTGACCCGTAAAACCCTATAACAAATGAGGTCAGCCCGATGCCCCATCGCACCGCCGAAGTTCGCCTGCTCGATCACGGTTACGCCCGCGAGGCCCGCTCGCTGCTGTATCACGCCTATCGCCACGACCCGACCTTCGCCTACCTGTTCGAAAGCGAGCGCCCCGGCTTCGATCAGCGCGTACGCGCCACGGTGCGCGAGCTGGTGCAGCAGCATTTCCTGCAGGATCAGCCAGCCATCGGCCTGCTGATTGAGGAGCGCCTGGTGGGTATCGCCCTGATCGCGCCGCCGCAGCGGCGTCTGGATATCACCGAGAGCTGGGCCTGGCGCCTGCGCATGCTGATGACCACCGGCTTTCGCTGCACCAAACGCTACCTGGAGTACCACGACGCGGTGCTGGCCTGCCTGCCGCCCGGCCCCTACCACGTGCTGCCGCTGCTGGGCGTGCATCCGCAGTTCCAGGGGCAGCACCTGGGCGAGCAGTTGCTCGCCGCCCTGCATGACTGGTGTGCCGAGGATGCCGGCTCGCAAGGCGTCGTGCTGGATACCGGCAACCCGCATTACCTGGAGTTCTACCAGCGCCAGGGCTACCAGGAAATCGGTGAGGTGGCGGTTGGGCCGATCCGCGAGCATGTGTTCTTCCATCCCAACCCGCAACCGGCCAGGCAGGCCAGCGCCTGAACGCACGCTTGCCGTGGCAGTACCGTACGGTCACACTGGCCGGCATTTCTCCCGCTGGGTGCCGTGACCCCGGCATAACACACAGAAGGAACTCGCCAATGGCTCAAGTAACCCTCAAAGGCAACCCCATCCAGGTCGAAGGTCAGCTGCCGCAGGCCGGCCAACAGGCCCCGGCTTTCACCCTGGTGGCCAACGACCTGTCCGACGTGACCCTGGCCAGCCTGGCCGGCAAGCGCAAGGTGCTGAACATTTTCCCCAGCGTCGACACCCCGACCTGCGCTACTTCGGTGCGCAAGTTCAACACCGAGGCCAGCGGCCTGGCCAACACCGTGGTGCTGTGCATCTCCGCCGACCTGCCGTTCGCCCAGGCACGCTTCTGCGGTGCCGAAGGCCTGGCGAATGTGATCAACCTGTCGACCATGCGCGGCGCCAGCTTCCTCAAGGACTACGGCGTGTCCATCGGCAACGGCCCGCTGGCCGGCATTGCCGCCCGTGCCGTGGTGGTACTGGACGAGAACGACAAGGTGCTGCATAGCGAGCTGGTTGGTGAGATCGCCGACGAGCCCAACTACGCCGCCGCGATTGCCGTACTGAAGTAATTTGGGGCTGCTGCGCGTCGGAAAAACTGCGTTGGATGCGGCTTCGGAGTGCTCACTTACTACTTGTAAGCTGCGCTTCCTCAGTCACATCTGCCTGGTTTTTCTCTAGCTCGCGAGCCCCAACGGCTTGATTGCAGAAACGGCCTGCCTGGTGCAGGCCGTTGTCGTTTTTAAATTTCCAACTTCTTGTTACGTCAAAGAAGGGTAAAAAGGCGGTAAAGACCCTTTGCCTGGTTGCTGGGAGTACTTATCGTTCATCCTCCCCAGGAAAGTGATCCCGCACCATGCCCGATTTCTCCAAGTTCCCCCGCATCTCCCGCTTTTGGTGGGTTGCCCTGGCCATTCTGCTTGCCGCTCTGCTGTTGTGGCGGCTGCTGCCTGGCGGCGAGCCCGAGTCAAAGGGCAAGGGACCATTCGGCCCCTGGGATGGCCCGGTGCCGGTGCGCCTGACCAAGGTGACACGCGGCGACTTCAATGTCGAACTCAAGGCACTGGGTACCGTCACTGCGCTCAACACGGTGAACGTGCGCTCGCGGGTGGACGGCGAGCTGGTCAAGGTGCTGTTCGAGGAGGGGCAACTGGTCAAGGCGGGCGACCTGCTGGCACAGATTGATCCTCGCCCGTATGAGGTGGCGCTGCTGCAAGCCCAAGGCACGTTGGCGCAGAACCAGGCGCAGCTGAAGAATGCCGAAATCGACCTGGCCCGTTATCAGGGCCTGTACGCCGAGGACAGCATCGCCAAGCAGACCCTCGACACCCAGGTAGCCCTGGTCGGCCAGTACCGTGGCACGGTCAAGAGCAACCAGGCCGCCGTCGCCGAGGCCCGCCTCAATCTCGACTTCACCCGCATCCGCGCGCCGATCGCCGGGCGTCTTGGCCTGCGCCAGGTGGATGTTGGCAACCTGATCAGCAGTGGCGATACCACGCCGCTGGTGGTGATCACCCAGGTCGAACCCATCGCGGTCAACTTCACCCTGCCGGAGAAGGATCTGCCGCCGGTGCTGGCCAAGGTGCGCGCCAGCCAGCGTCTGCAGGTCGAGGCCTGGGATCGTGATGAGCGCACGCTGCTCAGCGAGGGCGTGCTGCACAGCCTGGACAACCAGATCGATGTGGCCACCGGCACGGTCAAGATCAAGGCGCGTTTCGAGAATGCCGGCGAGAGCCTGTTCCCCAACCAGTTCGTCAACGTGCGTCTGCGTGTGGATACCCGCCAGCAGGCCACCCTGATTCCCTCCGCGGCCGTGCAGTACGGTGCGCGCGGCACCTTCGTCTTCGTCCTGGGCGACGATGACAAGGTGCAGGTCCGCGACATCAAGGTTGGCGCCAGCGACGGCGCGACCAGTCTGATCGATTCGGGCGTCAAGGCCGGCGAGCGCCTGGTGCTGGAAGGCACCGACAAACTCAAGGAAGGCAGCCAGGTACAGGTGATCGGTGAAGAGCCGGGCGCCCTGGCACAGCCTGGCTCCAAGGCCGAGCAGAAGCAGGGCGCATGAACACTTCTCGCCTGTTCATTCTGCGGCCGGTCGCCACCACGCTGCTGATGGTGGCAATCTTCCTCGCCGGTCTGATCGCCTACCGCCTGCTGCCAGTGTCGGCGCTGCCGGAGGTCGACTATCCGACCATCCGCGTGCTTACCCTGTACCCGGGCGCCAGCCCGCAGGTGACCACCAGTTCGGTGACCGCGCCGCTGGAGCGCCAGTTCGGTCAGATGCCGGGCTTGCAGCAGATGTCCTCGGCCAGCTCCGGCGGCGCCTCGGTGATCACCCTGCGCTTCAGCCTGGAAGTTGACCTGGAAGTGGCCGAACAGGAAGTGCAGGCGGCGATCAACGCGGCCAGCAACCTGCTGCCCAGCGACCTGCCGGCGCCGCCGGTGTACAACAAGGTCAACCCGGCCGATACGCCCGTGCTGACCCTGGCGATTCGGTCCAGCACGCTGCCGCTGACCGAAGTGCATGATCTGATCGACACCCGCATGGCGCAGAAGATCTCCCAGATCAGCGGCGTCGGGCTGGTCAGCCTGGCTGGCGGCCAACGCCCGGCCGTGCGCATCAAGGTCAACCCGGAGGCCCTCGCCAGCCACGGCCTCAACCTGTCCGATGTGCGCACACTGATCACCGCGCAGAACGTCAACCAGCCCAAGGGCAACTTCGACGGCCCGACCCGCGTCTCGCAGCTGGATGCCAACGACCAGCTCAAGTCCGCCAGCGAATACCGCGGCCTGATCCTCAAGTACGAAAACGGCGCCGCCCTGCGTCTGCAGGATGTCGCCACCGTGGTCGATGGCGCCGAGAACGAACGCCTGGCCGCCTGGGCCGACCGCAACGAGACGGTGCTGCTGACCATCCAGCGCCAGCCTGGCGCCAACGTCATCGAAGTAGTCGACCGCATCCAGGCGCTGCTGCCGCAGATCACCGCGTCGTTGCCGGCCAGCCTGGAAGTGCAGGTGCTCACCGACCGCACCCAGACCATCCGCGCGGCGGTCAAGGACGTGCAGTTCGAGCTGCTGCTGGCCATCGCCCTGGTGGTGCTGGTGACCTTCCTGTTCCTGCGCAAGCTGTCCGCCACCATCATTCCATCCATCGCCGTGCCGCTGTCGCTGATCGGCACCTTCGGCGTGATGTACCTGGCCGGCTTTTCGATCAACAACCTGACGCTGATGGCCCTGACTATCGCCACCGGCTTCGTGGTCGACGATGCCATCGTCATGCTGGAGAACATCGCCCGTCATCTGGAGGAGGGCGAGACACCGTTCAACTCGGCGCTCAAGGGTGCCAAACAGATCGGCTTCACTTTGATTTCGCTGACCTTCTCGCTGATCGCCGTGCTGATTCCACTGCTGTTCATGGCCGATGTCGTGGGCCGCCTGTTCCGCGAGTTCGCCATCACCCTGGCGGTGGCCATCCTGATTTCCCTGGTGGTGTCGCTGACCCTGACGCCGATGATGTGCGCGCGCCTGCTCAAGGCCGAGAAGGACGAGGAGCAGGGCCGCTTCTACCAGGCCGCGGGTGCCTTTATCGACGACCTGATCGCCCGCTACGCCGTGGGCCTGCAATGGGTGCTGCGCTACCAGGGCCTGACCCTGCTGGTGGCCATCGGCACTCTGGCGCTGACCGTGCTGCTGTACCTGGCGGTACCCAAGGGCTTCTTCCCGGTGCAGGACACCGGGGTGATCCAGGGCATCTCCGAGGCGCCGCAGAGCATTTCCTTCGGTGCCATGAGCGAACGCCAGCAGCGCCTGGCCGAGGTCATCCTGCGCGACCCGGATGTGGCCAGCCTGTCGTCCTATATCGGCGTGGACGGCGACAATCCGACGCTGAACAGCGGACGCCTGCTGATCAACCTCAAGCCGCATGCCGAGCGTGACGTTACCGCCAGCGAAGTGATCGAGCGCCTGCGCCCGGCGCTGGCCCAGGTGCCGGGCATTGCCCTGTACCTGCAGCCGGTGCAGGACCTGACCATCGAGGACCGGGTCAGCCGCACCCAGTTCCAGTTCAGCCTGGAGTCGCCGGACAACGCCCTGCTGGAAGAGTGGACGCCGAAGCTGGTGAGCGCCCTGGGCGAGCGCCCGGAGCTGCGAGATGTGGCCAGCGACCTGCAGAACCGTGGCCTGCAGGTATTCCTCAGCATTGACCGCGACGCCGCTTCGCGCCTGGGCGTGAGCGTCGGCGACATCGACGATGCGCTATACGACGCCTTCGGCCAGCGTCAGATTTCCACCATCTTCACCCAGGCCAGCCAGTACCGCGTGGTGCTGGAAAGCGCCGGCGCCGGCGAAATCGGGCCCAAGGCGCTGCAGCGCATTCATGTTGCCACCGCCAGTGGCGGCCAGGTGCCGCTGGCCTCGCTGGCGCGCATCGAGGAGCGTCCGGCCACGCTGCTGGTCAACCATATCGGCCAGTTCCCGGCGGTGACCCTGTCGTTCAATCTGGGCGAAGGCGTTTCCCTGGGCCAGGCGGTAGCGGTGATCGAGCAGGTACAACGCGACATCGGCCTGCCGATTGCCATCCAGAGCAAGTTCCAGGGCGCCGCAGAGGCCTTCCGCGCCTCGCTGAGCTCGACCCTGCTACTGATCCTGGCCGCCATCGTCACCATGTACATCGTGCTGGGCGTGCTCTACGAGAGCTACATACACCCGATCACCATCCTCTCGACGCTGCCCTCGGCCGGGGTCGGCGCGCTGCTGGCGCTGCTGCTGACCGGCAACGACCTGGGCCTGATCGCCATCATCGGCATCATCCTGCTGATCGGCATCGTCAAGAAAAACGCCATCATGATGATCGACTTCGCCCTGGAGGCCGAGCGGCAGCAGGGCATGGCGCCCGAGGCGGCGATCTATCAGGCGGCATTGCTGCGTTTCCGGCCGATCCTGATGACCACCCTGGCCGCGCTGTTCGGTGCCATTCCGCTGATGCTTGCCTCCGGTTCGGGCGCCGAACTGCGCCAGCCGCTGGGCCTGGTGATGGTGGGCGGCCTGCTGCTCAGCCAGGTGCTGACGCTGTTCACCACCCCGGTGATCTACCTGGCCTTCGATCGGCTGTCGCGGCGCCTGCTGGGGCGCAGTGCGGCGGGAGTGGCGGCGTGAGCGGGAAGGTCTTCTGTGGGAGCGGCTTAAGCCGCGATAGCGTGTTCGTCTGCGTACCTGCATTGCGGCTTAAGCGGGGTGCCGCCCAGCCGCTCCCACATGGGCGCTGCGCATGAACCTCTCGGCGCCCTTTATCCGCCGCCCGGTCGCGACCCTGCTGCTGAGCCTGGCTATTGTCCTGCTGGGCCTGGTGAGCTTTCGCCTGCTGTCGGTGGCGCCGCTGCCGAACATGGACTTCCCGGCCATCGTGGTGCGCGCCAGCCTGCCCGGTGCCAGCCCGCAGACCATGGCGTCGAGCGTGGCCACGCCACTGGAGCGTTCGCTCGGCACCATCGCCGGCATCAGCGAGATGACCAGCCGCAGCAGCCAGGGCAGCACGCAGATCGTCATCCTGTTCAATATCGGCCGCAACGTCGACGCCGCCGCCCGCGAGGTGCAGGCCGCCATCAATGCCGCGCGCAACCTGCTGCCCAGCGGTATGCGCAGCATGCCGACCTACAAGAAGTTCAACCCGTCGCAGGCGCCGATCATGGTGCTGTCGCTGACCTCGCCGCTGCTGGACAAGAGCCAGCTGTACGACCTGGGTTCCACGGTGATTGCGCAAAAACTTGCACAGGTGCAGGGTGTGGGCGAGATCCAGATCGGTGGCAGCTCGCTGCCCGCCGTACGGGTGGAATTGGAGCCGCGCCTGCTCGACCAGTACGGTGTGGCCCTGGATGAAGTGCGCAGCGCCATCGACGCCGCCAACCGTGACCGGCCCAAGGGCGACGTGGCCGATGCCGACCGCCAGTGGCAGATCCAGGCCAACGACCAGATGAAGAAGGCCGCGCAGTACCAGGACCTGATCATCCGTTATCAGAACAACGCCGCCGTGCGCCTCGGCGACGTGGCCACGGTGCGCGATTCGGTGGAGAACCGCTACAACGCGGGCTTCTACAACGACGACAAGGCCGTGCTGCTGGTGGTCAACCGCCAACCGGGCGCCAACATCATCCAGACCATCGAGGACATCCGCGCCGAACTGCCGGCGCTGGAAGCGCTGATGCCGGCCAGCGCCAAACTGGAGGTGGCGATGGACCGCTCGCCGGTAATCCGCGCCAGCCTGCATGAGGCCGAGCGCACGCTGCTGATTGCCGTCGGCCTGGTGATTCTGGTGGTGTTCCTGTTCCTCGGTCGCTGGCGTGCCGCGTTGATCCCGGCGCTGGCGGTGCCGGTATCGCTGATTGGCTGCTTCGCCGTCATGTACCTGCTGGATTTTTCCCTGAACAACCTGTCGCTGATGGCGCTGATCATTTCCACCGGCCTGGTGGTGGACGACGCCATCGTCGTTTTGGAGAACATCTCGCGGCATATCGAGGCCGGCGAGAAACCGCTGGCGGCAGCCTTCAAGGGCACCCAGGAAGTAGGCTTCACCCTGCTGTCGATGAACCTGTCGCTGGTGGCGGTGTTTCTCTCCATCCTGTTCATGGGCGGTATCGTCGGCAGCCTGTTCCGCGAGTTCGCCATCACCCTGACGGCGGCGATCCTGATCTCCATGGCCGTGTCGCTGACGCTCACACCCATGCTCTGCGCCCGTTGGCTCAAGGCCGATGAGCAGGCGCGCGAGGCTGGTCGGGTGGCGCAGTGGGGCGCGCGGGTGCAGAAGCGCGTGCTGGCCGCTTACGGCCGTGGCCTGGACTGGGCCCTGCGCCATTCGCGGCTGACCCTGTTCAGCCTGCTGCTGACCATCATCGGCAACGTCTACCTGTTCGTCGTGGTGCCCAAGACCTTCATGCCAGAGCAGGATACCGGCCAGCTGATCGGCTTCGTGCGCGGCGACGATGGTCTGTCATTCCAGCGCATGCAGCCGAAGATGGAAGAGTTCCGCCGCGGCCTGCTCAAGGACCCGGCGATTCACAGCGTGGCCGGCTTCATCGGCGGCGACAGTGGCATCAACAATGCCTTTCTGGTGATCCGCCTCAAGCCGATTGCCGAGCGCGAGCAGTCTTCCAAGCAGGTGATCGACCGGCTCCGCGCCGAGATGCCCAAGGTGCCGGGGGCGCGATTGATGCTGATGGCGGACCAGGACCTGCAGTTCGGTGGCCGCCAGGGGCGCAGCTCGGAGAACGAGTACGTGTTGCTCGCCAGCGAACTCGATCTGCTCAACCAATGGCTACCCAAGGTACGCGATGCGCTGGCCAGCCTGCCCGAGCTGACCGATATCGACGCCAAGGAGGGCGAAGGCGCCCAGCAGATCACTCTGGTGGTCGACCGTGCCACGGCCCAACGCCTGGGTGTGGATATGGCCATGATCGGCAGCGTGCTGAACAACGCCTTCAGCCAGCGGCAGATATCCACCATCTACGAGAGCCTCAACCAGTACAGCGTGGTCATGGAGATCAATCCCAAGTACGCGCAGTACCCCGAGGCACTGGACCAGATCCAGGTGATCAGCGCCGACGGCGCGCGCGTGCCGCTGTCCGGTTTCGCCCACTGGCAGCGCAGCCTGGAGGATGACCGGGTCCAGCACCAGGGCCAGTTCGCCGCCGAGAGCATCGGCTACTCCCTGGCGCCGGATGTGACTCAGGAACAAGCCAATGCGGCGATTCAACGGGCGGTGGCGCAAGTAAACCTGCCGACCGAGGTGCAGGGCCTGCTCGGCGGCACCGGCGGGCAGTTCGAGAAGGAGGCTCAGGGCCAGCCGCTGATGATCCTGCTGGCCCTGCTGGTGGTGTACATAGTGCTGGGCATCCTCTACGAGAGCTACATCCACCCGCTGACCATTCTTTCCACCTTGCCCTCGGCGGGCGTCGGCGCCTTGCTGGCGATCCTGCTCACCGGCGGCCAGTTCAGCCTGATCTCGCTACTTGGCCTGTTCCTGCTGATCGGCGTGGTGAAGAAGAACGCCATCCTGATGATCGACCTGGCGCTGGAGCTGGAGCGCGAACAGAAGCTCAGCCCGCAGGAATCGATCCGCGAGGCCTGCCTGCTGCGTTTCCGCCCGATCATGATGACCACCCTGGCTGCCATGCTCGGCGCGCTGCCGTTGCTGCTGGGCCAGGCCGAGGGCGCCGAGATGCGCAGCCCGCTGGGCCTGGCCATCGTCGGTGGGCTGGTGCTCAGCCAGTTGCTCACGCTGTTCACCACGCCCGTGGTCTACCTCTATCTCGACCGTCTGCGCCACCGGGTCAACCGCTGGCGCGGCGTACGCAGTGACGCTGCTCTGGAAACCCCGCTATGACGTCTGCATTGCCTCGCGTTTCGACTTTTCTGCTTGCCCTGACTCTGGCTGGCTGCGCCGTCGGCCCCGATTACCTGCGCCCGGCTAGTGCGCCGTCGGCCGAGTTCAAGCAGGCCGCCGGCTGGAAGTCGGCGGCTCCGGCCGACACCGCGCTGCGCACCGACTGGTGGACGTTTTACGACGATGCCGAGCTGAATGCGCTTGTGGAGAGGCTCAATGCCAACAACCAGACCCTGGCCAGCGCTGAGGCGCAGTATCGCCAGGCCAAGGCCCTGGTGCGCGGCGCGCGGGCGGCGTTCTTCCCCAGCGTCGGGCTGAACGCCGGCGTCACCCGCGCCGGACAGGGTGGTGGCGACAGCACCATTGGCACCACCGGCGGCGTGAGTGTCAGCGGTGGGGGCACCTCTACCGTTTCCAAGAGCTATGAGGCCAGCCTCGGGGTGAGCTGGGAGCTGGACCTGTGGGGCAAGCTGCGCCGCCAGCTGGAGTCCGAGCGCGCCGGCCTCGATGCCAGTGCCGCCGACCTGGCCGCTGTGCGCCTCAGCCAGCAGTCCGAGCTGGTGCAGAACTACCTGCAACTGCGTGTGCTCGATCAGCAGAAACGCCTGCTCGACGCGACCGTAGCGGCCTACAAAGAGGCCTACCGCATCGCCGAAAACCAGTACAAGGCCGGCATAGTGCCCAAGTCCGATGTCACCCAGGGGCTGACCCAGCTCAAGGGCACCGAGGCCGAGGCGGTGGATCTGGAGTACCAGCGTGCCCAGCTGGAACACGCCATCGCCGTGCTGGTCGGCGTGGCGCCGTCCGAGTTCGAACTGGCGGTGCGTGAGGAAATTCCGGCGCTGCCCGGCGTGCCGGTAAGCCTGCCGTCGACCCTGCTGGAGCGTCGTCCGGACGTGGCCGCCGCCGAACGCCGGGTGATGGCCGCCAATGCCGAGATCGGCGTGGCCGAGGCCGCCTATTACCCCGAGCTGAGCCTGTCCGCCACCGGCGGCTACCGCAGTGGCGGCCTGGATGACTGGATCAGCACGCCGAATCGCTTCTGGTCCATCGGCCCGTCGTTCGCCCTGAACCTGTTCGACGGTGGCCTCATCCGCTCCCAGGTCGAGCAGGCCGAGGCCAGCTACGACCAGACCGTGGCCGACTACCGGCAGACCGTGCTGGACAGCTTCCGTGAAGTAGAGGATTACCTGGTGCAACTGGCCGTGCTGGAGCGCGAGGCCGGGGTGCAGCAGGAGGCGCTGGACGCCGCCCGCGAATCGCTGCGCCTGCTGCTCAACCAGTACAAGGCCGGCACCGTGGAGTTCACTGATGTGGTCAACGTGCAGACCACCGCGCTGAGCAACGAGCGTACCCGCCTGACCCTGCAGGGCAGCCGCCTGACCGCCAGCGTGCAGCTGATCGCGGCACTGGGCGGCGGCTGGCAGCCCGAGGCGCCAGCCGAGTGATGCCTACTGTTTGATCTGTGCGTCGATGCGGGTGATCTTCGGTTCGCCGTCGATCAGGCGCAGGTTGGCGGTTTCCTGCATGCCGGCGCTCATCTCGTGGCCGCGCATGCTCATGGTTTCGGTCGTGGTGTCCTTGACGGTGGCGCTCTGGCCGTCGGCGGCAATGTCGATCTGCTCGATATCCACCGCCATCTGGTAGCTGTCCAGCCCGCTCCAGCCCTGTTTCAGCAGTTGCCGATACTTGTCGGCGTCCAGCTCCAGGCTGCCCTGGGGTGCGGAGATCTGGATGGTCACGTCAGCGCTCATCAGCCCCAATACACCCTCGATGTCGCGCTGCGAAGCGACGACGACCATCTTGTCGTAGAGGGCACGGATATTGGCCTCGGTCAGCTCGGTGTCGGCATGGGCGAGTGGAGCGAACAGGCAGAGCAGGGATAGTGCGAGCTTCTTCATGGGTCATCCTTGTGTGGCTGCCTTCGGCATGAAGGCCGGGTTCGATCCTAGCGAGATCGCGCGGGTAAAAGAAAGGCTGCGCTCAGCTTCAGCCGCGAATGCGCAGTGGAACCTCTATCGCGGCTAAAGCCGCTCCCACAGGAACGGTGTAGTATGACCCTACCGGTGCGAGGGGCAGGTCTTTTTGGGAGCGGCTTCAGCCGCGATAGGTGCTGCAACCTCTTCAGGCTTTCAATCCCGATCCGGTGCGCCGAGCGGGAAGAAGGCGCGATACGGCCGTGCCTCGTCCACCGCCCTGGCGAAGGAGGGCCGCAGTAGCAGACGCTGGCGGTAAGCACGTACGGTCGGAAACGCCTCACCGATGGGTTGGGTCCAGTCGGCATAGAACAGGAAGGGCGCCGCCGCACAGTCGGCCAGGCTGAAGTGCTCTCCTGCGGCCCAGGTTCTGCCCGCCATCCGCTGTTCCAGCCAGGCATAGGCCGTGTCGAGCATCGCGCGGGCCTCGACCACGCCCTGCGCGTCGCGCAGCTCCACGGGGCGCAGGGCGTCGAACACGCACTTCTGCTGCGGGGTGGACAGGTAGTTGTCGAAGAAGCGATCCATGAAGCGCACTTCCAGCGCCTGCTGCGGGTCGTCCGGAATCAGCCTGATCGGCCCCGGATGACGCAGCTGCAGGTGCTCGATGATGATGCTCGATTCCACCACCGTCTGGTCGTTGTCCCGCAACAGCGGGAAGCGCCGCAGCGGCCACAACTCGGTCAGTCGCTGCATGTTCTGAGGCTGCTCCGCGGCGAGCAGGCGGTACTCGAAGGGCGTGGCGTTCTCATACAGCGCGATCAGCACTTTCTGGCAGTAGGAGGAGAAGGGGTGTGCGTAGAGTTCCAGGGCCATGTCGCATATCTCCGTGAAGGGGTTGCTACTGGTCGAACGGCGAACGCTTCAATCGACAAGCTGCGCCGTTTCCTCCACCAGCCAATCCAGCAGCGCCTTGACCGCCGGCTGGCGTTCGCGCCCCGGCACGCAGAGCGCCAGGTAGCGGGCGCCGGGCAGGCTGATATCGGCGCGGTAGGGTTGCAGCAGGCCGTTGGCCAGGCTGTCCGACACCAGCACCGAGCTGGCCAGCGCCAGTCCCTGACCGGAAATGGCGGCCTGCAGGGCATAGTGCTCGTCGGGGTAGTCGCGGCAAGTGGCTGTGCTTACCCAGGGTTCGCCGGCCAGTTCCGCCCAGTTCTGCCAGGACGGCAGGCCGGACAACGGTGCCTCCCAACCGACCCCGATCAGATCGGCGCCCCCGTTTGCCAGGCGTTCATGCAGCTGCGGGGCGGCATAGGCGGCGAAGCGCTCTTTCATCAGCTCCCGCTGGAACAGTTGCGGGTAGTCGCCCAGCCCGCAGCGGATGGCCAGGTCGATACTGGCATCGCGCTCCAGGTCGACCAGCTCGTGACTGGTTTCGATACGCACGCGAATCCCCGGATGTTGGCGGTAGAAGCGGCCCAGGCGGGGAATCAGCCACAGTGCGGCGAACGCCGGCATGGTCGTGAGGCTGATGCTCTGTTCCCCGGCCTGCGGGCGCAGGGCTTCCAGGCTGTGGTCGATTTCCAGCAGGGCGCCGTGCAGGCTGCGGCGCAGGCGCTCGCCGGCCTCGGTAACGCGCACGCCACGCCCCAGGCGTTCGAACAGCAGCACGCCCAGCCACTGTTCCAGGCCACGGATCTGATGGGACACGGCGGTCGGGGTGACATTCAGCTCCAGCGCGGCGGCGCGAAAGCTGGCCAGGCGCGCGGCCGATTCGAAGGTGCGCAGGGCGGTGAGCGGCAGACGGGCGAACATGCTTGTTCCTGAATGGTGAGTTGAATTCATCTTGGCGAACTATAGGTCATTTGTCCGCGAGGGGCGTCTTCCCTAGAGTCTTGGCCTGTGCGACGCCATTTCCGGCGCGCGGTGAAGAGAGATGAAGTGATGCAAGGGCCAATGAGAAAAGTGACGCAGGCCGTGCTCTACGAGCTGGTCGGGGCGCTGTTCGTGGCGCCGGTAATTGCCCTGGCGTTCGACAAGGGCCTGATGCATTCCGGAGCCCTGGCCCTGCTGTTGTCGCTGCTGGCCCTGAGCTGGAACATGCTTTTCAACAGCTTGTTCGAGTACTGGGAGGCGCGGCAGGCGCGGCGTACCCGTACGCTGGGCCGGCGCTTGCTGCATGCCCTGGGCTTCGAAGGGGGCTTGGCCCTGCTGCTGGTTCCGGTGATGGCCTGGTGGCTGGATATCGGCTGGCTGGAGGCACTCATCGCCGATATCGGTCTGCTGACGTTCTTCTTTTTCTACGCCTTCGCCTTCCAGTGGGCCTTCGACCTGCTGTTCGGCGTGCCGGATTCGGCCAAGGAAACGCTGCTGTGCTCGGGCAAATGCTGAGTCTGGTTCACGCAATCAGGCGCGCCTGAGGCATGCCCTGGCGTCGACCGAGGACGAGGGGTGCAGGCTGGCACCTGGCTGATTACAGGTGAATCAGCGCTGTAGCTCAGCGCGCTGAGCGTGCGTTCTTCGCGGCGATCCACTGCGCCATGTACTGGGTGCTTTTGTGCAGGTGGTGACGCAGCATGCTGCCGACGAAATTGGCTTGGCGCTCGGCCTGCAGGTTGTCGCGCAGGTTATGCAGGCGCTCGATCAGCGCCTGGCCGGACTGCTGGCGGTCGAAACGCTCGGCAAGGATATGGGCGCCGTTGGCCTGGGCCCGTTGCCACAGCGCCTGTTCCTGATACAGCGCCACGGCCGCGTCGGCGAAGGCTTCGGCGTCGCTAGCGATAGTGCCACCCCAGGGCAGTTGGCCATGCATGCCTTCGCTGCCGATCGGCGTAGTTACGCTGGGGGTGCCACAGGCCATGGCGTCGGCCAGCTTACCCTTGATGCCCGCGCCGAAGCGCAGCGGCGCCAGGCACACCCGCGCCTGCACCATTACCGCGTGGGCATCGGCAGCCCAGCCCAGCACATGGAAGCCCTGCTTGCCATTGTGCAGCGCGGTGGCCTTGGGCGGCGGGTAGGAACCGTAGATGTGCAGCTGCGCCTGCGGCAGGCGCTGGCGGATCAGCGGCCAGAGCTGGTGCTTGAGCCACAACACCGAATCCCAGTTGGGCGCATGGCGGAAGTTGCCGATGCTGAGAAAGTGCGCGCGCTGCTCGAACCGCGGCTGCGCGGTGGCCGTGGGAATCAGCATCAGGTTGCAGAGGTGCAGCAGGGTTCCCGGCACACCGAACCGCTGCAGCAGCAGCGCCTGCTCGAAGTCGGAAATCAGCAGCGTCAGGTCACAGCGGTAGATGGCGGCGATCTCGCGCTGGGCCATGTCGTCCGAGGTCATCGCCGCGAACAGCTCTGCAGAGTTGGCGAGCAAGGGGCCTTGCTGCTGTTTCTCCGCTTCGCTGCTACAAGCCTGCTGGGCCGCCTTGAGCAGGCGCTGACGGGCATCGCGCAGGCTATGCAGATCGCTGGTTTCGAGGATGCGCAGGGCATTCGGGCAGTGTTTCTCGACACGCCAGCCGAACTGTTCCTCGCTGAAGAAACGGTCGAACAGCACCAGATCCGGCTGCAATTCGCGAATGAAGGCATCGAAGCTGTCGCAGTTGAGGGTGATCGGCACTTCCGGCACATCGAGTGCCGCCAGGTTGGCGCGATGCTCTGACAGCGCGGCGGCGCTGGCGAAGGTCACCCGCCAGCCCTGGGCACGAAACAGCTCGATCAGCTCGATCATGCGACTGCCGGCGGCGGAGGAACGCGGCTCGGGCCAGACATAGCCGATGATGAGGACGTTGTGCATGCAGCGTGGCTCGCGGGGTGGGGCGGCGATTATAGCGGCAGGCTCGATGGCGAAGGCGCCACCGAGCCCATCCGATGCCGCTTCAGCTGCGTGGCGAACGAATGGCGCGCCAGAGGCTGAACAGACTGAACAGGAACAACCCGGCGACGCCGAGCAGGGTCCAGATGGTGAACGGGATGCCGATGATGGTGTAGTCGTTCTGCCCGCAGATGCCGCCGCTCATGAACACACCCGGCAGGTATTCATGCAGGGGCAGGTAGTCGGAATAGAAGGGGAACGGCCAGCAACTGGTGCTTTCCATGATGCCGATCTCGATCAGCGCC
Organism: Pseudomonas sp. BMS12; assembly: GCF_001592875.1. GTDB lineage: Bacteria > Pseudomonadota > Gammaproteobacteria > Pseudomonadales > Pseudomonadaceae > Aquipseudomonas. The sequence goes on from NZ_LSOF01000006.1 coordinate 89,341, forward strand.
ACATGGGCGTTGTCGACCACGGCCATGCCGCTGCTGGCCAGCAGCAGCGGCCAGAGCACGAAGCCCAGCCAGTTCTGCTTCAGCGCCGCCGTGGCGCTCAACAGCAGGGCGAGGATGGCGGCGAGGCTCAGCCACAGGCGGATCTGTACGCACAGGGTGCAAGGGTCCCAGCCCAGCACATGCTGGCAGAACAGCGCGCCGGCCAGCATTGCCACACAGGCCAGGGCGATGAAGAGAGGGAGTACGAGAGCAGGGTTGCGTCGGCTCATTCCAGGTTCCAGAACGTCATGGGGAAAATGCTCGCTGCTTGTACCAGTTGCGCGCCGTAGCGGCAACGCAGCAGTGCTGGTTGGTCGGTTCGGCAGGCCGAGCGTGTCTTCGTTCGATGCCCTGCAGACAAAAAAATCCCCACGGCCAGGAGCTGAACCGCGGGGATGAGCAATGGCCGACAAAGGGCGGTGTCGGCCCAGGAGGAATGGTTGTGGAGCTGGTGTCAGCCCGCAGGCGGCGTCGATGCCGGCTGTGCCTGGCCTACCAGCTGTGGCTGCCAGCCACCGCCGAGGGCCTTGTAGATGGCGACGATGCCGCGATACAGCTCGACCTCGGCCTGAGCCTGGGCATCCTCGGCGGCCAGGCGCTCGCGTTCGGCGTCGAGCAGCACGAGGAAGTCGACCGTGCCTTCGCGGTAACGCACGCCTGCCTGTTCGGCGGCGGCGCGGCTGGCTTCCGACTGCCGCACCAGGGACACCAGGCGTTGCTGGCGCTTGCTGTAGTCGCTGAAGGCGTTCTCCGACTCTTCCAGGGCCAGCAGGACCTGTTGCTCGTAGCTGGCCAGGGCGCCATCGGCATCGGCCTTGGCGCCGCGCAGACGTGCCCGCACGCTGCCCAGGTCGAACGCGGCCCAGGTGATGGTCGGCGCCACACCCCAGGCCCGCGCATCGGCGGCGCCCAGTTGCGAGCCGCGGCCGGCGGTAAAGCCGAGGAAGCCGGAGAGGCTCACCCGCGGGAACAGGTCGGCCGTCGCCACGCCAACATTGGCGGTGGCGGCTGCGAGCTGGCGTTCGGCCACGCGGATGTCCGGGCGGCGGCGCAGCAGTTCGGCGGGGTCACCGATCGGCAGGGCCTTGGCAATCACCGGCAGCGGCTTGGGCGACAGGTCGACGCTGAGCTGCTCCGGCCGCTGGCCGAGCAGGGTGGCGATGCGATGACGTGCGCGGGCCTCTTCGGCCTGCAGTTGCGGTAGGGTGGCTTCGGTGGCCGCCAGGCGCGCATCGGCACGCAGCACGTCCAGTTCGCTGCCGATGCCGGCTACCCGCAGTTGTTCGGTGAGCGCCCGCGACTGGCTCTGGTTCTTCAGGTTTTCCCGGGCGATGTGTTCGCGCAGCTGGGCGCCGCGCAGGTTGCCGTAGGCGTCCACCAGTTCGGCGATCAGGCTGACCTGCAGCTGATACAGCTCGGCCTCGGCGGCTTCGCTCTGTGCCTCGCTGGCTTCGATGGTGCGCTGGATACGGCCGAACAGGTCGAGCTCCCAGGCCATGTCCAGACCCAGGTCGTAGCGCTCCTGACGGATACGTTCCTCGCTGCTCGGCGGTTGTTGGGCCTTGCCGAACTCACCGCTGGCGCGACTGGTGATAACCGGCATCTGGTCGTTGCCCACGTCGTCGCGGATGGCCCGGGCGCTGCGCAGGCGGGCGAAGGCCACGCGCAGCTCACGGTTGTCCTGCAGCGACTGTTGCACCAGCTGGCTCAGGGTCGGGTCGTCGAACTGTTGCCACCAGGCCGCTTCAAAGTCGCTGCGCTGGTAGTCGCCTTGCTCCAGGCTGGTCAGCTCGGCCGGCTCGGTATCCGGGGCCCGGTAATCCGGGCCGACGGCGCAGGCGCTGACTGCAAGGGCGAGGAGGGCGGGGAGCAACGGCTTCATGCATGCACCTCGTGAGCAATCGATTGGGCTTTGCGCGCTTCGCGTTTTTCCACGAAACCGCGGATCAGCACATAGAACACCGGTGTCAGCAGCAGGCCGAAGAAGGTCACGCCGATCATCCCGCTGAACACGGCCACGCCCATGGCATGGCGCATTTCCGCGCCGGCACCGGAGCTAAGTACCAGTGGCACCACCCCCATGATGAAGGCGATGGAGGTCATCAGGATCGGGCGCAGACGCAGGCGGCAGGCTTCCAGTACGGCGCTGACGCGGTCCAGGCCTTCCTCCTGTTTCTCCTTGGCGAACTCGACGATGAGGATGGCGTTCTTGCACGCCAGGCCCACCAGTACGATCAGGCCGATCTGGGTGAAGATGTTGTTGTCGCCGCCGGAGATGATCACCCCGACGATGGCGGAGAACAGCACGGTCGGCACGATCAGGATCACCGCCAGCGGCAGGCTCCAGCTTTCGTACTGGGCAGCCAGCACCAGGAAGGCCAGCAGCACGCAGAGCGGGAAGATGAAGATCGCGGTATTGCCGGCCAGGATCTGCTGGTAGGTCAGGTCGGTCCACTCGAAGGTCATGCCGTTGGGCAGTTCGTCATTGAGCAGCTTGCTGATCGCCGCCTCGGCCTGGCCGGAGCTGTAGCCGGGCGCGGCCGCACCGTTGATCTCGGCGGTGATGAAGCCGTTGTAGTGCATCACCCGATCCGGACCGGAACTGTTGTCGACCTTGACGAAGGTGGACAGCGGCACCATTTCGCCACGGTTGTTGCGCACCTTGAGCTGACCGATCTGCTCCGGCTCCAGGCGGAACTGCTGCTCGGCCTGGACGTTGACCTGGTAGGTGCGACCGAAGCGGTTGAAGTCGTTGGCATACAGCGAACCCAGGTACACCTGCATGGTGTCGAAGATGTCGCTGATGGCAACGCCGTGGGTCTTGGCCTTCTCGCGGTCGATGGCGGCGTCGATCTGCGGCACGTTGACCTGGTAGCTGGTGAACAGCGACATCGGGTTCAGTTCCGGCAGCTGCCGCGCCTTGGCCAGGATGTTCTGGGTCTGCTTGTACAGCTCCTCGTAACCCAGGCTGCCGCGATCTTCCACCTGCAGGCGGAAGCCGCCGATGGTGCCCAGGCCGCGCACCGGTGGCGGCGGGAAGATGGCGATGTAGGCATCCTGGATCTCGGCGAACTGCTGGTTCAGCTCGGCGGCGATGGCCGCGGCGCTCATGCTCGGGTCCTTGCGGTCTTCGAAGGGCTTGAGCGGAGTGAACACGATGCCGCTGTTCGGGCTATTGGTAAAACCGTTGATCGACAGGCCGGGGAAGGCCACGGAGTTCTCCACGCCAGGGTGCTTGCCGGCGATGTCCGACATGCGCTTGATCACTGCCTCGGTACGGTCGAGGGTGGCGGCGTCCGGCAGCTGGGCGAAGGCCACCAGGTATTGCTTGTCCTGCGGCGGCACGAAGCCGGCCGGAGTGCTGGCAAAGCCGAGATAGCCGAGTACCAGCAGGCCGCCATAGACGAACAGGGCGATGCCGCTGCCGCGCAACACGCGCTTCACGGTGCCGACATAGCCATGGCTGGCCCGGTCGAACAGGCGGTTGAAGGGCGCGAACAGCCAGCCGCCGAACAGCTTGTCCAGCACTTTGGAGAAGCGGTCCTTGGGCGCGTGGTGGTCTTTCAGCAGCACGGCGGCCAGGGCCGGCGACAGGGTCAGCGAGTTGAAGGCCGAGATCACCGTGGAGATGGCGATGGTCAGCGCGAACTGCTGGTAGAACTGCCCGGTGAGGCCGGAGATGAACGCGGTCGGTACGAACACCGCGCACAGCACGAGTGCCGTGGCGACGATGGGGCCGGTCACTTCCTTCATGGCCTGGCGAGTGGCTTCCACCGGCGTCTTGCCGAGGCCGATGTTACGTTCGACGTTCTCCACCACGACGATGGCGTCGTCCACCACGATACCGATGGCCAGCACCAGACCGAACAGCGACAGGGCGTTGAGCGAGAAGCCGAAGAGGTGCATCACGGCAAAGGTGCCGATCAGCGACACCGGCACGGCGGCCAGCGGGATGATCGAGGCGCGCCAAGTCTGCAGGAACAGGATCACCACCAGCACCACCAGCACGATGGCTTCGAGCAGGGTGTGCACCACCGCCTCGATGGAGCCACGCACGAAGATGGTCGGGTCATAGACGATTTCGTAGTCCATGCCCTGCGGGAAGTTCTTCTTCAACTCGGCCATGCGCGAACGCACCGAGTCGGAGATGTCGATGGCGTTGGAGCCGGGACGCTGGAACACCGGGATGGCCACGGCCGGCTTGTTGTTGAGCAAGGAACGCAGGGCGTACTGGCTGGAACCCAGCTCGACGCGGGCAATGTCCTTCAGGCGGGTGATCTCGCCATCGTCACCGGCGCGGATGATGATGTTCTCGAACTCTTCCTCGCTGACCAGACGACCCTGGGTGTTGATCGACAGCTGGAAGCTGTTGCCGGCATCCGAAGGCGGCGCACCGAGCGAGCCTGCCGCGACCTGGCGGTTCTGCTCGCGAATGGCGGCGACCACGTCGCTGGCGGTGAGGTTGCGCGAGGCAACCTTGTTCGGGTCCAGCCACACGCGCAGCGAGTAGTTGCCCATGCCGAACAGCTGCACGTCGCCCACGCCGTCCAGGCGCGCCAGCTCATCCTTGATGTTGAGCGCGGCGTAGTTGGACAGGTAGAGCATGTCGTAGCGATCGTCCGGCGACGTCAGGTGCACCACCATGGTCAGGTCCGGCGAGGACTTGTCCACGGTCACGCCGAGGCGCTGCACTTCGGTCGGCAGAGTCGGCATGGTGCGGGTCACGCGGTTCTGCACCTGCACCTGGGCGGTGTCCAGGTCAGTGCCGAGGGCGAAGGTGATGGTCAGGCTCAGCTTGCCGTCGTTGGTCGACTGCGACGACATGTAGAGCATGCCCTCGACACCGACGATGGCCTGCTCCAGCGGCGAGGCCACGGTTTCACCGATGACCTTGGGATTGGCACCGGGGAAGTTGGCGCGCACCACCACGGTGGGCGGCACGACTTCCGGGTATTCGCTGATCGGCAGCTGGAACAGCGAGATCGCCCCGGCGATCAGGATCAGCAGCGACAGCACGGCGGCGAAGATCGGCCGCTTGATGAAAAACTGGGAAAAATTCATGGCGTTCTACCTCAGCCGCGCGGTGCGGTGCGGGTGGGGGCTTGCTGATCGGCCACTTTCGGCGAATCACGGCTGTCCACGGCCTGACGCAGGCGCGCCAGCTGGGCCAGGGTGTCCTCGTCGGCCATGGGTACGCTCTGCGGGTCGACGGTGGCGCCAGGCATGGTGCGCTGCAGGCCGTTGACCACGATCTGCTCACCCTTGACCAGGCCGCTGCGCACGATGCGCAGGCCTTCCAGCTTCGGCCCCAGTTCGATGGCTCGGTATTGCACGGCGTTGTCCTTGTCGAGCACCAGGACGAACTTCTTGCCCAGGTCCGTGCCGACCGCTTCGTCCTTGATCAGCGCAGCGGGGTAGGTGCTGCTGCCGACCAGCTTGAGGCGGGCGTAAAGGCCGGGGGTATAGAAGCCTTCGCTGTTGTCGAACACGGCGCGACCACGGATGGTGCCGGTGCGCGGATTGACCTGGTTGTCGAGGAAGTCGAGGTGCCCCTGATGCGGGTGTCCCGTTTCGCTGGACAGGCCCAGGTATACCGGGCTGTCGCCGCGGGCATCACCACCGGACTTGCGGGCCAGCTCGACATACTTGAGGAACACACGCTCGTCGGCGTCGAAGTAGGCGTAGACCTTGTCGGTGGAGACCACCGAGGTCAGCAGCGACTGGCCGGCGTTGACCAGGTTGCCCTCGGTAATCTCGGCACGGCTGACGCGGCCGTCGATCGGCGAGGTGATACGGGTGAAGCTGAGGTTGAGCTGGGCGTTGTCCAGTTCGGCCTGGGTAGCTGCGACGGCGGCTTGTGCCTCGGCGGCGGCGCTGGCGCGGGCATCGGCCAGTTCGGCGGAGATCGCGTTGCTCTGGCGCAGGCGCTCACCACGACGGGCTTCGCTGGCGGCGCGGGTCTGGCTGGCACGGGCCTGTTGCAGCTGCGCCTGCAGGCGCTTGACCTCGGCCTCGAACGGGCGCGGGTCGATCTGGAACAGCAGTTGGCCTTTCTTCACCAGGCTGCCTTCGTCGAAGGCAACCTTGTCGATGTAGCCGGACACGCGCGGACGCACTTCAACCGACTCGGGCGCCTCAAGGCGCCCGGTGAACTCGTCCCACTCGTTGATCGGCTGTTCGATCACTTCGGCAACGCTGACCTTGGCCGCAGGTGCCTGCTGGCTGGTTTCCTCGGCTTTGCCGCAGGCGCTCAAGACCAGAGCGGCGGCAACGGCCAGGGGAAAGCGCCAGGAAAGAAGATTGTTTGACTGTTCCATGAGTGACTCCGCCAGTCGGATTTGGGAATGGGCGGAGTCTGCTGGGACGAGTTTGATGAGACGAATCGAACAATCCGAAGATGACTATCATCCGGAATGATGATTGCGGCGGTTGCGTTGATAGTTGCGGTAAGGCCCGGCGTAGAGCCTCTGTCGAATCACTCCAGGCTGTCGGGGTCGCCGCAGAACATCTGGATGCGCGAGCGTAGCCAGCGTTCGGCCGGATCGTTGTCCTGGGCGCCGCGCCAGGCCATGTGCAACTCGAACGTGCGCGAGGGCACGGGCAGCTCTTCGGCGCGCAAACCACCAGCAGCGGTCAGGGCGGCAGCGGTGTAGTCCGGCACGGTGGCCAGGATATCTGTGCCGGCGAGCAGCGTACCCAGGCCGTTGAATTGCGGCACAGCCAGGACCACGCGGCGCTTGCGTTCGAGCTTCTCCAGCGCGTCGTCGATAAAGCCGGTGAGGTCGCCGGCGAAGGACACCAGGGCGTGCGGGCGGGCACAGAAGTCGTCGAGGCTGACCGCCCCTGGGGCGCTATCGGCGCGCAACAGCTTGGGTTTGCTGCGGCGCAGGACCTTGCGCTTGGCGTTGGCCGGCAGTTCTTCGGTGTAGCCGACACCCACGGAGATCTCCCCGGAGGCCAGCAGGTTGGGCATCAGCAGGTAGTTGGCGCGGCGTATCACCAGCACCACGCCGGGGGCCTCGCCACGCAAGCGCCGTAGCAAAGGCGGCAGCAGGGCGAACTCCACGTCATCGGACAGGCCGATGCGGAACACCGCATTGCTGGTCGCCGGGTCGAAGTCGGTGGCGCGGCTGACGGCGGTGGAGATGGAGTCCAGTGCCGGGGAGAGCAGGGCGAAGATCTCGGTGGCCCGCGCGGTCGGCTCCATGGTGCGCCCGGTACGCACGAACAGCGGATCGTCGAACAGACTACGCAGGCGGGCGAGGGCGGCACTGATGGCGGGCTGGCCGAGGAACAGCTTTTCCGCCGCGCGGGTCACGCTGCGCTCGTGCATCAGCGTTTCAAACACGATCAACAGGTTGAGATCGACACGGCGCAGGTCGTTGCGGTTCATGTTCCAGCTTCCATCCGGGAGTTCGTGAAAGGTGCGTGCGCGAGCGGCTGGCGTCAAGTCTGCGGCACTGTTCGAGTTGAACCTGCAGGTTTCCGGATCATCCATATTTATGGTGACTATCAATGGCGGCGGGTAGTTTTGCCGGGAAAGCCCGTATAGAGTCCGTGGCCATAGCAATATGAAGGCGAGGTGTTCGATGTCCCGCATGATCCGTTTCCACCAGTTCGGCGATGCCAGTGTGCTGCGCCTGGATGAGGTGCCGACCCCGAAACCCGGTCACGGCGAAGTACTGGTGCGTACCCAGGCTCTCGGCGTGGGCTGGCGCGATGTGTTGTGGCGCCAGAACCTGGCCCCTGACCAACCGGCGCAGTTGCCGGCGGGTGTCGGTTTCGAGCTGGCCGGCGTGGTCGAGGCCGTCGGCCCGGGCGTCGAGGATCTCGCGGCCGGCGTGGCAGTGGCCAGCTTCCCGGCTTTCAGCCCCAACCAGTATCCGGCCTGGGGCGACCTGGTGCTGATGCCGCGCAGTGCGCTGACTCGTTATCCCGAAGTGCTCAGCCCGCAGGAAGCGGCCGTGCACTACACCCCCTACCTGCTGGCCTATTTTGCCCTGGTCGAACTGGCCGAGGTGCAGCCGGGCCAGCGCGTGCTGGTCACCGAAGCCGCGCATTGTCTGGCGCCGCAGGCGGTACAGATGGCCAAGGCACTGGGCGCCACGGTGATCGCCGCGACCAGCGAAGGTGAAACCCGCAGCTACCTGCGTGAACTGGGTGCGGACAAGGTGATCGACACCGAGGAACAGGATCTGGTGCTGGAAGTGGAGCGTTTCACCGACGGCAAAGGCGTGGAAGTCGTGATGGATCAGTGCGCTGGCCCGCAGATGAAGCTGCTCGGCGACGTGGCTGCAACCCGTGGCAAGCTGATCATCTATGGCGTCAACGGCGGCAACGACGCCGCTTTCCCGGCCTGCGCCGCGTTCAAGAAACACCTGCAGTTCTTCCGCCACTGCTTGATGGACTTCACCGGGCAACCCGAGCTCGGCCTGGAGCGTGATGAGGCGGCAGTCCAGCGTGCGCTGACCCGCATCAATCAGATGACCGCAGATCGCCTGCTCAAGCCGACCATTGCCAAGACGTTTGCGTTCGATGACTTCATCGCCGCCAACCAGTTCATGGAAACCTGCCCGGCCGGTGGTCGTGTAGTGATGACGCTTACCCCTTAACCGGGGTGCTGCTGGCAGAACGCCGCCTCCGGGCGGCGTTTGTGTTTCTGCCGATAATTCGACTGCAATGCTTGTAATGATAAATATTATCATTAAGATGCGCATCACGTTGCAGCCGAGGATCGGGCTATGGGAACGTTTCATCGTTGGGGGGAGCCTGCCGGCATGCCGGTATGCCTGGCCTCCGACACCAGGAACAACGGGCTGGAAAGTCTTTACGCCGGCCACCGCCGCGTGCTGATCGACGCGGCCAAGAGCGTGCTCGGCTGCCGTGCCCGTGCTGAAGACGTGGTGCACGACGCCTTTCTCAAGCTGTGGGAGAGCGGCGACCGTCACGCCATCGACGACCCATTGCGCTACCTGTTCCGCATGGTGCGCAACCTGTCCATCGACCGCCTGCGCCGCCAGGCGCTGGAAGGGCGCTACAGTGCCGACGAGGAGCTGCTCGACGAGCTGCCTGCGCCGCAATCCGGCCCTGAGCAGCGCGCCATCGGCCAGCTGGAATGGCAGCGCTTGCAGCATGCCCTTGGCGAACTGCCCGAGCGTACTCGCACCGTCTTCACCATGAGCCAGCTGGAAGGCTATAGCCAGCGCGAGGTGGCCGCCCATCTCAGCGCCTCGCCGACCCTGGTGCATTTCCTCCTGCGCGATGCCCTCAAGCACTGCCGCAACCGCCTCGAATCCGCGGCGGCCTGACGCCTGCGCCGCTCTGGACCCGACATGAAACTGCTCAAGCTGCTGTTCCGTGACAACCGCCTGCCGCTCTCCGGCATCGTTCTGCTCAGCCTGTGCAGCGCGATCCTCAGCGTCGGCGTGATCGCCTTCATCAACCTGCGTCTGATTCGCCTCGAAGGCGAGCTGGGCACGGCCCTGGCCAGCTTCCTCGGTCTGCTGGCATTGCTGCTGCTGTGTGCAGGGGCAGGGCAGATCGCCCTGCACACCCTCGGCCACCGCTTCGTCTACCGCCTGCGCCGCAGCCTGGTACGCCGTGTGCTGGACACCGATATCGAGCGTCTGGAGCAGATCGGCGGAGCGCGCATCCTCGCCAGCCTGTCCAGCGACATCCGCAACATCACCATCGCCTTCGTCTATATGCCGGAGCTGGTCTACGGCCTGATCCTCAGCGCGGCGGCCTTCAGCTATCTGGCTTGGCTGTCGCCGGCGCTGTTCGGCATCACCGCTGCCTGGTTGGGGTTGACCCTGCTGGTCGGCTGGTTCTTCGTCGGCAAGGTCAACCAGCACATTCGCCTGCTGCGTGAGGCCGAGGACCGCCTGTACCAGGACTACCAGGCGATCATCGACGGTCGCAAGGAACTGGCGCTAAACCGCGACCGCGCGCGGCGCCTGTATGACGAGGAGTTCGACCGCGACGCCCGTGCCTATCGTGACAATGTCACCCGCGCCGACATCTTCAATGGCCTGGCCGGCAACTGGGCCAACTGCATGGTGCTGGGTAGCATCGGCATCCTGTTCTTCTGCGCCAGCGGCCTGGGTTGGGCTTCCGGCGAGGTTGCGGCCACCTTTGCCCTGACGGTGCTGTTCCTGCGTGCGCCCATGGTCGCCACGGTCGCAGCGCTACCCAGCCTGCTGGCTGCGCGCATCTCCCTGGACAAGCTGGAGACCCTGGAGCTGGCACCAGAAACCGCCGAGATTGCCGGTGTGAATGCCCTGGGCGCCTGGCAGAGCCTGCGCCTGGCAGGTGTCGAGTACCGCTACCCGGGCGAGGGCGACGAGGCCGGTTTCGATGTCGGTCCCATCGACCTGGAGCTGCGCCGCGGCGAGCTGGTGTTCCTGGTGGGCGGCAACGGCAGCGGCAAGTCGACCCTGGCGCGCCTGCTCACCGGCCTGCATCGCCCGGCCGCCGGTGAGATCCAGCTGGATGGTCGCGCGGTTGAGGCGCACGAATGGCAGGCCTATCGCCAGCTGTTCGCCAGCGTATTCACCGACTTCCACCTGTTCGCCCGCCTGCTCGGCCCGGCCGGTGGCGAGGTGGAGGAGCTGCTGGTAGGCAACTGGCTGGAACGCCTGCGCCTGCGTCACAAGGTGCGTTTCGCCGAGGGTCGCCTGGCCGATACACGCTTCTCCCAGGGCCAGCGCAAACGCCTGGCGCTGATGCTGGCGATGCTCGAGGACCGCGACATCCTGATCCTCGACGAGTGGGCCGCTGACCAGGACCCGCTGTTCCGTCGCCTGTTCTACCGCGAGCTGCTGCCGCAGCTCAAAGCGGCCGGCAAGACCATCGTCGCCATCACCCACGACGACCATTACTTCGACCAGGCTGACCGCCTGCTGAAGATGGATGGTGGCCGCTTGCTGGAGCTGACCGGCGCCGAGCGTGAGCGCGCCACCCAGGATGCGGTGCGCGAGATCGGCGGCTCCATCCCGGCATAAATCCTTCGCGCTGGAGACAGCCTCGCTTGGAGGCGGTCTCGTCACATCCGCGAAATGGAATTAAATGAAAATTATTCGCAGCTTCGCGCGTCTTTAAGTCGTGCAAATCAATCCGAGGTAATCCCATGAGCCTGGACAACCCGCAAACCACTTTCCTGGTGGTGGTCAACGACGAACAGCAATACGCCATCTGGCCGGCCTACAAGGCCGTGCCGGCCGGCTGGAAGGAGGAGGGCGTGCGCGGCGACAAGCCGACCTGCCTGGCGCATATCGCCAGCGTCTGGACCGATATGCGCCCGCGCACTCTGCGCGAGGCCATGGACGCCTGATGCAGCTGTTCTGCCTGGCTCATGCCGGCGCCAGCGCCATGCCTTACGCACGCTGGCGCAAGCGCCTGCCGCGCTGGCTGGAAGTTTGTCCGCTGGAGCTGCCAGGCCGCGGCGCGCGCGACAGCGAAGAGCTCTGTCAGGAGTTGCCGGCATTGCTGGCCGACCTCAAACAGGCCTGGCACCGCGAGTGTAATGGGCCGTATCTGCTGTGGGGGCACAGCCTCGGCGCGATGCTGGCCTTCGAGCTGGCCCAGGCGCTGATCGCCGGGGGCCATGAGGCGCCGCTGGCGCTATTCGCTTCCGCCTCGCGTGCGCCGTCACGACGCCTGCAGGCGCCGCGCATGACGTTGCGCAGCGACGGTGAGCTGTTCGCCAGCCTCGATGGCTTTGCCCGGCTGCCGCGCGAGCTACTGGCCGACCCGCTGTTTCGCCACGAGCTGCTGCCGGTGCTGCGCAGCGACTTCGCCCTGGCCGAGAGCTATCGCTACCAGCGCCGCGCGCCCCTGCCTTGCGCGCTGCATGTGCTCGGCGCACGGCGCGACAGCCTGAGCGAAGACGACCTGCGCGCCTGGCGCCGCGAGACGCGTAGTGATTTCACCCTGGAGTGGCTGGATGGCGACCACGCCTATCTGCGTCCCCAGGAAGACGAACTGCTGTCCCTGATCGAATTCCATGCCTCACGCCTGCTGCGGCGCGAGGCGGCCGGCATGCCTCTGGGCGCCTAGGCCATTTTTGCGAGGTTCTGCCATGAACGCACCTGTCCCGACCAACATTGCCCTGCAATGGGCGCCGCTGTCCTTCGCCCAGCAGCGGTTGTGGTTCTTCAGTCACCTGGAAAGTGCCAGCACCGCCTATAACATCGGCGGCCTGCTGCGTTTCGAGGGCGCGCTGGATGTGGACGGCCTGCGTCATGGCCTGGACCAGGTGTGTGCCCGTCATGCGGCGCTACGCACCCTGCTGCGCGAACACGATGGCCTGGCCCAGCAGGCCGTGCTGCCGGTCGGCCCGATGCCACTGGAGATCATCGATCTGCGTGGCGACGCCGAGCAGGTCGAGGCGCTGGCCCGCGACTTTATCGAGCGCCGCTACGCACTCACCGAAGGCCCACTGGTGCGCTGCGCGCTCTATCGCCTGGGTGAGAACAGTCATGCACTGGCGGTGGGCATGCACCACATCATCTCCGACGCCTGGTCGGTACGGCTGTTGGTGGAGGAGGTGGCCGAGTTCTATCGCGCGCGCCAGCAGGGCCGTCAGCCGTTCATGACCCCGCAGCCGCTGCAGTACAGCGAATACGCCGTCGGCCAGCGTGAGTGGCTGGATAGCGAGGCAGGTCTGCAACAGATGCAGTTCTGGCGCGAGCGCCTGGGGGGCGAGCAACCGCCGCTGAGCTTGACACCCGATTACCCGAACAACGCCCAGGCTGCCCGTCGCGCGGCGTATCGCATGTTGCAGTTGGACCCAGCCCTGGTGGCGCGCCTCAGCGACCTGGCCAAGGCCAATGGCGCCACGTTATTCACCGTGCTGCTGGCGGCCTTGCAGCTGCAACTGGCGCGCCTGTCCGGCCAGCGCGAAGTGCGCATCGGCGTACCGGTGGCCGGCCGCACCAAGGGTTATGAGCGCCTGGTCGGTTTCTTCGTCAACACCCTGGTGCTCAAGGCCGAGCCACGTCCCGAACTGTCGGTGGCGGATTGGCTACAGCAGACCCGTGCCGGGCTCAAAGAGGCGCAGGCCCACCAGCAGATGCCGTTCGAGCGCCTGGTGGAGGAGCTCGCGCCGAGCCGCAGCCTGGGCCAGCAGCCGCTGTTCCAGGTGGCCTTCAACTACCGGCGCCAACACCCGCTGGCGGCTGACTGGCTGCCGGGCATCGAGACCGCCCTGGACGAAGTACCGTCCAGCCAGATTCCCTTCGACCTGGCACTGGACGCGGTGCGTGACAAGGGCGATCAGCTGTCGATCAACTTCGCCTACGCCGCCGACCTGTTTGCCGAGAGCAGCATCGAACGGCTGATCGCCGGTTTCGTCGAAGTGCTCGAGGGTTTCGTCAGTGCACCACAGGCGGCACTGGGCGAGCTGCAGCTGGTCAGCAGTGGTGAGCGCCGCTTGCTGGCGGAGTGGAACAAACCGCGACAGGCCTTCGATGCCTCGCGCCTGCTGCCGGAGCTGATTGCCGAACAGGCTCTGTTGCGCCCTGAGGCCATCGCCCTGGCGCATGGCGCCGAGCGGATTTCCTTCGCCGAGCTGGAAGTCCGATCCAATCGCCTGGCCCAGCTGCTGGTTTCCCACGGCGTGCGCCCGGAATCCCGCGTCGGTGTGTCGCTGGAACGTGGCAACGCGATGATCGTCGCCATGCTGGCGGTGCTGAAATCCGGCGGCGCCTTTGTGCCGCTGGACCCGGATTACCCGCGCGAGCGCCTCAGCTACATGGTCGAGGATTCGGGCCTCAAGTGGCTGATCACGTCTTCCGATCTGGCCGAGCGCCTTCCGCTGGGCGAGGGCGTCGATCCGCTGTATCTGGATCAGCTGGATCTCGCTGCCTTCGACGCTTCAGCTCCAGCCATTCAGCTGCATCCGTTGAATCTGGCCTACCTGATCTACACCTCCGGCTCCACCGGCCAGCCCAAAGGCGTGGCGGTGAACCACCTCGGCCTGAGCATGCATGTGCAGACCATCGGCCAGCGCTACGGCATGACGCCGGACGATGTGGAACTGCACTTCGCCTCCATCAGCTTCGACGGTGCCCTGGAGCGCTGGACCGTGCCGCTGGCCTTCGGCAGCCGCCTGGTGATTCGCGATCAGGAACTGTGGAGCGCCGAGAAGACCTGCCAGGTGATTGTTCAGGAAGGCGTGACCATCTCCTGCCTGCCGCCCAGCTATGCCCAGCAACTGCTGGACTGGGTAGAAAGTCAGAACCTCAAGCTGCCGGTGCGTTCCTGGACACTGGGTGGCGAAGCCTTTACCCGCGAGACCTACGAGCGCCTGCAACGCGTGCTCGAACCCAAGCGCATTATCAACGGCTACGGCCCGACCGAGACTGTGGTTACGCCGCTGATCTGGGAGGCCTATCCGGGCGACTCTTTCGAAGTTGCCTACGCGCCGATCGGCAACCCGGTGGGCCCGCGCAGTCTGTATGTGCTGGATGCCGAACTGAACCTGCTGCCCATTGGCGTGGCTGGCGAGCTGTATATCGGCGGCGAAGTCGGTCTGGCACGCGGTTACTTCCAGCGCCCGGAGCTGACCGCCGAGCGCTTCCTACCCGATCCGTTTGGCACAGCCGGCGAGCGCATGTACCGCACCGGCGACCTGGTGCGCTGGCGTGAAGACGGCACCCTGGACTATCTGGGCCGGGTGGATCATCAGGTAAAAATCCGTGGCTTCCGTATCGAACTGGGCGAGATCGAGAGCCAGCTGCTGGCCCTGGAAGGCGTACAGGAAGCGGCGGTGATTGCCCGTGAAACCCCTACCGGCAAACAGCTGGTGGGCTATGCGGTGCTGAAACACCCCTCTCCCTCTGGGAGAGGGGAAGGGGGTGAGGGAGATTCCGAGCTGCACGGTGAGTCTGAGTCGCACGCCGAGACCCTCACCGGTACGCCGGCCGCCCCAGCCCTCTCCCAAAGGGAGAGGGGGCTA
>NZ_LSOF01000006.1:104348-108915 GCF_001592875.1 Pseudomonas sp. BMS12
CGGAAAACTGGACCGCGCCGCGCTGCCGGAGCCGAGCTGGCAGAGCCAGTCCTTTGAAGCGCCGCAAACCGATAACGAACGCATCCTCGCCGCCATCTGGGCCGAAGTGCTGGGTGTCGAGCGAGTAGGGCGCCAGGATCACTTCTTCGAGCTGGGCGGCGATTCCATCGTCGCGTTGCAGGTGGTCAGCCGCGCTCGCCAACAGGGGCTGGGCCTGACGCCCAAGGACCTGTTCCAGCAACAGACCCTGACCCAACTGGCCGGGGTTGCCCGCAGCGTCGCCGCACCGTTGGCCGATCAGGGACCGGTGACCGGCGCGGCACCGTTGCTGCCGATCCAGGCGCGTCTGCTGGCGCGCGAAGGCCTGGCCCCGTGCAACCAGTACCTGCTACTGGAACTGGCCGAGCCGCTGCCGGCAGTCCAGCTGGAGCGGGCCCTGCAAGCCCTGGTTCAACACCACGACGCCCTGCGCCTGCGCTTCGAGCAGCGCGATGGCCAATGGCAGCAAGTGCATGCCACCGAAGCAGGCAGCCCTCTGCTGCAACAGGTAGAACTGGCCGCCGGCGAAGACCCGCAGTCGCACTACGACGCTATCCAGCGCAGCCTCGATCCGGCCAGCGGCTCGCACCTGCGCGGCCTCTACCTGACCCAGCCAGGCCAACCGGATCGCCTGCTGCTGTCCATCCACCACCTGGTGGTCGATGGCGTGTCCTGGCGCGTGTTGCTGGAAGACCTGCAGCGCGCCTGCCTGCAACTGGCCAGCGGCCTGGCAGTGCAGCTGCCGAGCAAGACCAGCGCCTTCAAAACCTGGGGCGAACGCCTGGCCGGCTGGAACGTGGACGCGCAATTGCCGTACTGGCAGGCCCAGCAGACCGGCGGCGAGCTGCCCCTGCAGAGCCAGGAGGCGGGCACCGAAGGAACCCGCAAGCGTATCGAGCTGAGTCTGGAGGCCGGCTTCACTCGCGACCTGCTGCAAGCCGGCCAGCGGGCCTATCGCCTGCGTGCCGACGAGTTGCTGCTGACCGCTCTGAGCCGCGTGCTATGCAGCTGGAGCGAGCAGCCGGCGCTGACCCTGCACCTGGAAAGCCATGGCCGCGCGCCGCTGTTCGAGGATATCGACCTGTCGCGCAGCGTCGGCTGGTTTACCAGCCTCTACCCCGTGCGCCTGCAACCCGAGACCGAGCTGGCTGCCAGCCTCAAGGCGATCAAGGAGCAACTGCGCGCTGTGCCCGATCTGGGCCTGGGCTTTGGTCTACTGGTCCAACAAGGTCAATTGACCGAGCGCGCGCCGCAACTGCTGTTCAACTACCTGGGCCAGTTCGACCAGGGCGAGGGCGGCTTGCGTCTGCGCGAAGGCGGCCTGTGGCGCGAAGCCGATGCGCCCATGGACGCTCCATTGGTCATCAACGCCGAGCAGCGTGGCGGTACCCTGCAGCTGCACATCGACTTCAACCCTGCGCAGCTGGCGCGCACCACCCTGGAGGGCCTGGTCGCACGCCTGCAGGATGAGTTGCGCAGCATCGCCCAGCACTGTGCCAAGGTCTCGCCACGGCTGACGCCCAGCGATGTGCCGCTGGCCGGTCTGAGTCAGGTCGAACTGGATGCACTGGCCGGCGTGGAAGATATCCACCCGCTGTCGCCGCTGCAGCAGGGCCTGCTGTTCCACAGCCAGCTGGAAGGTGCCGGCAGCTATGTCAGCCAGCTGCTGCTGCCGTTCACCGGCCTTGATCCACTGCGCCTGCAAAGCGCCTGGCGCCAGGTGCTGGCGCGCCATGGCGTGCTGCGCAGCCGCTTCCTGCTGGGCGAGCGCCCGCTGCAACTGGTGCAGGCTGAGGTCGAACTGGACTGGCAGGATCTCGACTGGCGCGGCGTTGCCGATTTCGAGGCGCAGCTGCAGGCCTTCTGCAGCGCCGAGCGTGAGCGCGGCTTTGCCCTCGACCAGGCGCCGCTACTGCGCCTGGCGCTGATCCAGCGCGACGCCGGTGACTTCGTGCTGGTCTGGACCCTGCACCATCTGTTGCTGGACGGCTGGAGCAACGGCCTGCTGTTCGCCGAGGTGCTGGCCCTGTATCACGGTGATCGCCTGCCGGCACCGGGCGGTCAGTTCCGCGACTACATCCACTGGCTCGAAGGCCAGGATGCGGCTACCGAGCAGGCCTTCTGGCGTGAACAGCTGGCCCCGCTGGATGGCTCAACCCGCATCGCTGGCTGCCTGCCGTGCCGCACACCGGGGCAGGACCATGCCCGTCATCCGCTGCCGCTGGATAGCGCCACCGAACAACGAATTCGCGGCTTCGCCCAACGTCACGGCCTGACCCTTAACACCCTAGTACAGGCCGCCTGGGCCTTGCTGCTGGCGCGCCTGACCGGCAAGCGCAGCCTGTGCTTCGGCGCCACCGTGGCCGGTCGACCGATCGAGCTGGGCGGCAGCGAGCAGATGCTTGGCCTGTTTATCAACAGCCTTCCCGTTGCCGTGCAACTGCCGGCCGAGCAGCCGCTGGGCGACTGGCTGGCCGCGCTGCAGGTGCAGAACCTGCAGCTGCGCGAGCACGAACACAGCCCGCTGCACGATATCCAGCGCTGGGTCGGCAGCGCCGGCGAGGCGCTGTTCGACAGCCTGCTGGTGTTCGAGAACTATCCGCTGGGCGAGGCGCTCAAGCAGGCCGAGCGCGGCGAGCTGCGTTTGGGCATGCCACAAAGCCACGAGTTCACTCACTACCCGATGACCCTGGCCGTGCTGCCGGGCAGCCGCCTGGAGCTGCTGCTGGCCTACGACCGCGCGCACTTCGATGCCGACGGCATCGCTCAGGTCGAGGCGTTGCTGCGCCAGGCCCTGGCGCAGGTCTGCGGCGACCCAGCGCGTGCGCTAGGCAGCCTGGCGCTGGCTTCCGCCGGTGAACAGGCGCAGCTGGCCGAATGGAATACCCCGCGTCAGGCCTTCGATGCCGCGCGCCTGCTGCCCGAACTGATTGCCGAACAGGCACGCCTGCGTCCCGAGGCCATTGCCCTGGTGCATGGCAGTGAGCGGATTGCCTTTGCCGAGCTGGAGGTCCGTGCCAATCGCCTGGCCAGCCTGCTAGTTGCCCATGGCGTACGCCCGGAATCCCGCGTCGGTGTCTCGCTGGAGCGCGGCAACGCGATGATCGTGGCCATGCTGGCGGTGCTGAAGTCCGGCGGCGCTTTCGTGCCGCTGGATCCGGATTATCCGCGTGAACGTCTCAGCTATATGGTCGAGGACTCGGGGCTGAAGTGGCTGATTACATCGTCCAACCTGGCCGAGCGTCTGCCGCTAGGTGAGAGCGTCGGGCCGCTGTATCTGGATCAGCTGGATCTCGCTGCTTTCGAGGCTTCGGCTCCGGCAGTGCAGCTGCATCCGCTCAATCTGGCCTACCTGATCTACACCTCCGGTTCCACCGGCCAGCCCAAAGGCGTGGCGGTGAACCATCTCGGCCTGAGCATGCATGTGCAGACCATCGGTCAGCGTTACGGCATGACCCCGGACGATGTGGAGCTGCACTTCGCCTCGATCAGCTTCGACGGCGCCCTGGAGCGCTGGACCGTACCGCTGGCGTTCGGCAGCCGCCTGGTGATTCGTGACCAAGAGCTGTGGAGCGCGGAGAAGACCTGCCAGGTCATTGCCGACGAAGGCGTGACCATCTCCTGCCTGCCGCCGAGCTATGCCATGCAGCTGCTGGACTGGGTGGAGTCGGAAAAGGCCGCGGAGGCTGCTGCGCTAGGCCAGCCGTCGTTGAAAGCGGCTTCGGAATGCTCATTGACTGACGTGTCAACTGCGCTTCCTCAGCCGCTTTCGCCTAGCCTGGCCGTCGCTCGCGACGCCTCCACGACCTTTTCGAGAATGGCGGTGCGTTCCTGGACTCTGGGTGGCGAAGCCTTTACCCGCGAAACCTACGAGCGCCTGCAGAAGGTGCTGCAGCCGCAACGGATCATCAATGGCTACGGCCCGACCGAGACGGTGGTGACCCCGCTGATCTGGGAAGCCTATCCGGGGGACTCCTTCGAGGCGGCCTACGCGCCCATCGGCAACCCGGTCGGTCCGCGCAGCCTCTATGTTCTCGATACCGAACTCAACCTGCTGCCCATCGGCGTGGCTGGCGAGCTGTATATCGGCGGCGAAGTGGGCCTGGCTCGCGGTTACTTCCAGCGCCCTGAACTGACTGCCGAGCGCTTCCCGCCCGATCCGTTTGGCGCAGCCGGGGAGCGCATGTACCGCACCGGCGATCTGGTGCGCTGGCGTGAAGACGGCACCCTGGATTACCTGGGTCGCGTCGATCATCAGGTGAAGATCCGCGGCTTCCGCATCGAACTGGGCGAAATCGAGAGCCAGTTGCTGGCCCTGGAAGTGGTGCAGGAAGCGGCGGTGATTGCCCGTGAGACGCCAACTGACAAGCAGCTGGTCGGGTATGTGGTGCTGAAACACCCCTCTCCCTCTGGGAGAGGGGATGGGGGTGAGGGAGATTCCGAGCGGCACGCTGAGTCTGAGTCGCACGCCGAGACCCTCACCGGTACGCCGGCCGCCCCAGCCCTCTCCCAAAGGGAGAGGGGGCTA
>NZ_LSOF01000006.1:108986-109069 GCF_001592875.1 Pseudomonas sp. BMS12
CGGCTTTTAGCCCCCTCTCCCTTTGGGAGAGGGCTGGGGCGGCCGGCGTACCGGTGAGGGTCTCGGCGTGCGACTCAGACTCA
>NZ_LSOF01000006.1:109084-298890 GCF_001592875.1 Pseudomonas sp. BMS12
TGGCAAGCTGGACCGCGCCGCGCTGCCGGAGCCTACCTGGCAGAGCCAGGACTACGAGGCGCCGCAGACCGACAACGAGCGCATCCTCGCCGCCATCTGGGCCGAAGTCCTCGGTGTGGAGCGAGTAGGGCGCCAGGACCACTTCTTCGAGCTGGGCGGCGATTCCATCGTCGCGCTCAAGGTAGTCAGCCGCATTCGCCAGCAGGGTCTGCAGCTGCCGCTCAAGGCGCTGTTCGAGCAGAGCCGCCTGGTCGACTGTGCCATCGCGCTACAGCGCGAGGCGGCCGATGCGCCGGTGCTACGCGCGTTGCCGCGTGGCGGCGATCTGCCGCTGTCGCATGCCCAGCAACGCCTGTGGTTCCTCAATCGTCTCGATCCGAGCAACGGCGCCTACCATATGCCGGCGGGCCTCGATCTTCAGGGCCGCCTGGATCGCCAAGCGCTGCAGGCAGCTTTCGACCAGCTGGAGGCGCGCCATGAGGCGCTGCGTACCCGCTTCGTCGAAGTGAATGGCGAGGCGCGCCAGCGCATCCTGTCGGCCCAGGGCCAGCGCATTGACTGGCTCGACCTGCGTGAACTGCCCGCCAGTGAGCGTGAAGTCGAGGCGCGCGATTATGCGCAGAAGCTGCTCACGCGCCCGTTCAACCTGGCTTCCGAGCCGCTGCTGCGGGTGAGCGTGCTGCGCCTGGCCGATCAGGAGTACCGCCTGCTGCTGGTCCAGCACCACATTGTCTCCGATGGCTGGTCGATGCAGCGCTTTATCGGCGAGTTCTCCGCCGCCTACGCGGCCTCTGCCGAGGGGCGCAATGCGCAGTTTGCGCCGCTGCCGTTGCAGTACGCCGACTACGCCCAGTGGCAGCGTGACTGGCTGAAATCCAGCGAGGCCGCGCGCCAGCTCGACTACTGGAAGGCCCGCCTGGGTGAACACCAGCCACTGCTGGAACTGCCCACCGACCATCCGCGCCCGGCACATGGCAGCCGTCAGGGTCTGCGCTGGCGTTTCGAGCTGTCCTCGGCGCTCACCGCGCAACTGCGCGCCCTGGCCCAGCGCGAGGGCAGCACGCTGTTCAGCCTGTTGCTGGCGGCCTGGCAGACCTTGCTGCACCGCTACAGCGGCCAGGAGGATATCCGCGTCGGCGTGCCGGTAGCCGGGCGTAGCCTGGCGGAAATGGACGGCGTGCTCGGTTGCTTTATCAATACCCTGGTATTGCGCGGCGAGCTTTCCGGGCTCAAGCCGTTCCGCAGCTTGCTCGGCGAGCTGGCCCAAGCCAGCCGCGATGCCCTGGCCAATCAGGAGCTGCCGTTCGACCAACTGGTGGAAGCGCTGCAACCGACGCGCAGCCTGAGCCATCACCCGCTGTTCCAGGTGGCGTTCAACCATCAGCAGGTGGACTTCAGCGCCCTCGGCAACCTGCCGGGCCTGCGCGTGCAACCGCATGACCCGGGCGCCGCCGGCGCGCAGTTCGACTTGGCCCTGGATACCGAGGAGGCGGCCGATGGCAGCCTCAGTGGTTTCGTCAGCTACGCCGCCGAGCTGTTCGAGGCACGCACCATCGCCCGCCTGGCGCGGCATTTCGTGCGTCTGCTGGAAGGTATCTGCGCCGACCCGAGCCAGCCCATCGGCCTGCTGCCGTTGCTGGAAGAGGATGAGCAGGCCCAGCTCACCGCTTGGAACGACACGACCAAGGACTACGGCCCGTTGGTCAACCTCAGCGAGCAGATCAGCCAGCAGGCGGCACGCACGCCGCAGGCGCCAGCCCTGGTGTTCGGCGAGCAGGCGCTGAGCTACGCCGATCTGGAGCAACGGATCAACCAGCTGGCCAACCGCCTGCGCAGCCTCGGCGTGCAGCGTGGCAGCCTGGTCGGCATCAGCCTGGAGCGCTCGCTGGAGCTGGTGATCGGTTTGCACGCCATTGTCCGCGCCGGCGGTGCTTACGTGCCGCTCGACCCGGAATACCCGCTGGAACGCCTGGCCTACCTGCTGGAGGACTCCGGCGTCGACCTGCTGCTGTCGCACAGCGCGCTGGTCGAGCGCCTGCCACTGCCGGCCGGGCTCAAGGCGCTGGGCCTGGACCGCGAGGATTGCTCCAGCGAGAGCGCAACGCCGCCGGCCGTGAGCCTGCAGGGTAACGATCTGGCCTACGTCATCTACACCTCCGGCTCCACCGGCAAGCCCAAGGGCGCTGGCAACAGCCACGAGGCCCTGGCCAACCGCATTCTGTGGATGCAGGAGGCCTACCAGATTGGTGCTGGCGATGTGGTGCTGCAGAAAACCCCGTTCAGCTTCGACGTTTCGGTATGGGAGTTCTTCTGGCCGCTGATCACCGGCGCCTGCCTGGCCGTGGCCGCGCCGGGCGACCATCGCGATCCGCAGAAACTGGTGGAGCTGATCCACCGCCACCGCGTCAGCACGCTGCACTTCGTACCGTCCATGCTGCAGGCCTTCCTGCTGCACCCGGATGTGGAACAGTGCCAGAGCCTGACCCGCGTGATCTGCAGCGGCGAGGCGCTGCCGGCGGAGCTGCAGGTGCGGACCTTCCAGCGTCTGCCGCAGGCGGGCCTGTACAACCTGTACGGGCCGACCGAGGCGGCCATCGACGTTAGCCACTGGACCTGCGTGGAGGAGGGGCGGCATGCCGTGCCGATCGGTCGACCGATCGCCAACCTGCGCCTGCATATTCTCGATGCCCAGCTCAACCCGGTGCCGCAGGGCGTGCCCGGCGAGCTGTACATCGCCGGCATCGGCCTGGCGCGCGGCTACCATCGCCGTCCGGAACTGACCGCCGAGCGCTTCCTGCCCGATCCGTTCAGCACCGATGGCGGACGCATGTACCGCACCGGTGATCTGGTGCGCTGGCGCGCCGACGGCGCCATCGACTACCTGGGGCGCATCGACCATCAGGTGAAGATTCGTGGCTTCCGCGTCGAGTTGGGCGAGATCGAGGCCCAGCTCGGTGCCCAGTCGGGCGTCGCCGAGGCCGTGGTGGTGGCTCGCGATAGCCAGATCGGCAAGCAGCTGGTCGGCTACCTGGTGGCCGACCCGCTGCCGGCGGATGAGACCGCCTGGCTGGCCGGCATCAAGGCGGCATTGAAGAGCGAGCTACCCGAGCACATGGTGCCCTCGATCCTGATGCGCCTGGATCGCATGCCGCTGTCGCCCAATGGCAAGCTGGAGCGTCGCGCGCTGCCCGAGCCGGTGTGGCAGGCGCGCAGCTATCGGGCGCCGCAGTCCGTGCTGGAAATCACTCTGGCCAGCATCTGGCAGGAAGTGCTGGAAGTGGCTCAGGTCGGCCTTGACGACAACTTCTTCGAACTCGGCGGCCATTCGCTTCTGGCTACCCAGGCCGTGGCCCTGCTGCGCCAGCGCCTGGGCCTGGAGTTGCCGCTGCGCGCCTTCTTCGAGGCACAAGACCTGGCGGCCCTGGCCGCCGCCCTCGATGGCCAAGCTCCGGCTGCTGCCGAGGAAGAAGACCAATACCTGCGCGACATGGCCGCGCTGCTCGACGAACTGGAGGCCCTGTGACCGCGCCCATCGACAAGGCCGCCCTGGCGCGCCGTTTCCTCGCCCTCGGGTCCACCGAGCAGAAGCGTTTCTTCGAACTGCTGGCGACCAAGGGCATCCGCTTCGATCGCCTGCCGCTGGTACCGGCGCCGCGCGGCGAGCACCTGACCGCCTCGCACGCCCAACAGCGCCTATGGCTGGTTGCCCAGCTGGAGCCGGACAGCAGCGCCTACCATATGGTTGGCGCCTTTGCCCTGGAGGGTGAGCTGGATCGGGCCGCGCTGTTGGCGGCTCTGGAGCTGATTGTCGAGCGCCACGAGGCGCTGCGCACGCGTTTCTACGAGCATGCCGGCCAGCTGTGCCAGCGTATCGACCTGCCGGGCCCGTTGGCCCTGGAGGAGCGCGATCTGCGGGGCGAGCCGGAGCAGTTGCAGGCTC
Source organism: Pseudomonas sp. BMS12 (assembly GCF_001592875.1). GTDB lineage: Bacteria > Pseudomonadota > Gammaproteobacteria > Pseudomonadales > Pseudomonadaceae > Aquipseudomonas. The sequence goes on from NZ_LSOF01000006.1 coordinate 113,025, forward strand.
TGGCCGATGCTCATGCGGCGCGCACTTTTGACCTGATCGAAGGGCCGCTGCTGCGCGTGCAGCTGCTGCGTCTGGACGAGCAGCAATGGCGCTTGCAGATCGTCTGCCACCATATCGTCTCCGACGGCTGGTCGATCGGCGTATTTGCCGAAGAACTGGGCCGCGCCTATGCCGCCCTGCGCCAGGGGCAGGCGCCGCAGCTGGCCGAGCTGCCGATCCAGTACGCCGACTATGCCCAGTGGCAACGCGCCTGGCTGGAGGCCGGCGAGCGCGAGCGCCAGCTCGGCTACTGGCGCGAGCGCCTGGGTAGTGAGCAGCCGGTGCTGGCCTTGCCCTACAAGCTGAACGCCTCCGGCCAGCGGCATGCCGCGCGCCAGGCCATCGCCGTGCCGCCGGCCCTGGCCGAACGCCTGCGCCAGCTGGCCCAGGGTGAGGGCGCGACCCTGTTCATGCTGCTGCTGGCCGCCTTCCAGCTGCTGCTGGCGCGCTACAGTAACCAGCGCGATATCCGCGTCGGGGTGCCGGTGGCCAACCGCCAACGCGCCGAGACCGCGCCGCTGGTGGGCTTCTTCGTCAACACCCAGGTGCTGCGCGCCGAGTTCGATGCCGGCATGAGTTTCCGTCAGCTGCTGGCCGAGGTACGCCGCCATGCGCTGGACGCCCAGGACCAGCAGGACCTGCCGTTCGACCAGCTGGTGGAGGCCCTGGCGCCCGAGCGTAGCCTGGGCCAGACGCCGCTGTTCCAGGTGCTGTTCAACCACCAGAAGCGCGACCTCGGCGCCCTGCAGCTGCCCGGTCTGTGCCTGGAGCCGCTGGCTCAGGGCGTGCCGCACGCGCTGTTCGACCTGGCGCTGGACAGCCTGGAAGACAGCGCCGGCCAGCTGCGCCTGACCCTGACCTGGGCCCGCGAGCGCCTGGATGATGCGCAGATGCAGCAGATGACTGCCCATCTGCTGGGCCTGCTGGAGCAGGTCAGCACGTCACCGGATCAGCCCCTGGTTCAGTTGCAGCTGCTGAACGCCAATGATCAGGCCCGCCTGGCCAAATGGAACACTCCGTGCCAGTCGTTCGAAGCAGCACGCCTGCTGCCCGAGCTGATCGCTGGGCAGGCGTGCCGGCGTCCGGAGGCCATCGCCCTGGTGCATGACGGTGAACGTATTTCTTTCGCCGAGCTGGAGTCCCGCGCCAACCGCCTGGCTCATCTGCTGGTGGCCCATGGCGTGTGTGCCGAGTCCCGCGTGGGCGTGTCACTTGAGCGTGGCAACGCGATGATCGTGGCCATGCTGGCGGTACTGAAATCCGGTGGTGCCTTTGTGCCGCTCGATCCGGATTATCCGCGTGAGCGCCTGAGCTATATGGTCGAGGATTCTGGGCTGAGGTGGCTGATCACCAGTTCCGATCTGGCCGAACGTTTGCCGCTGGGCGAGGGCGTCGAGCCGCTGTATCTGGATCAGCTCGACCTGAGCGGCTTTGTGTCGTCAGTGCCGAGTGTTGAGCTATACCCGCTGAATCTGGCTTACCTGATCTACACCTCCGGTTCCACCGGCCAACCCAAGGGCGTGGCGGTGAACCACCTCGGCCTGACGATGCATGTGCAGACCATCGGCCAGCGCTACGGCATGACGCCGGACGATGTGGAACTGCACTTTGCTTCAATCAGTTTCGACGGCGCCCTGGAGCGCTGGACGGTGCCGCTGGCTTTCGGCAGCCGCCTGGTAATCCGTGACCAGGAGCTGTGGAGCGCGGAAAAAACCTGCCAGGTGATCGCCGACGAAGGCGTGACCATCTCCTGCCTGCCGCCGAGCTATGCCCAACAACTGCTGGACTGGGTGGAGAGCCAGAACCTCAAGCTGCCGGTGCGTTCCTGGACCCTGGGTGGTGAAGCCTTTACCCGCGAGACCTACGAGCGCCTGCAGAAAGTGCTGCAACCGCAACGGATCATCAACGGCTATGGCCCGACGGAGACTGTGGTGACTCCGCTGATCTGGGAAGCTTTCCCTGGGGATACCTTCGAGGCCGCCTATGCGCCGATCGGCAACCCGGTGGGCCCGCGCAGCCTCTATGTCCTGGATGCCGAACTGAACCTGCTGCCCATCGGCGTGGCTGGCGAGCTGTATATCGGTGGCGAAGTCGGTTTGGCCCGCGGCTACTTCCAGCGTCCCGAACTGACTGCCGAACGCTTCCTGCCCGATCCGTTCGGCGCCGCAGGCGAGCGTATGTACCGCACCGGCGACCTGGTGCGCTGGCGTGCCGACGGCACCCTGGACTACCTGGGCCGCGTCGATCATCAGGTGAAGATCCGCGGCTTCCGCATCGAACTGGGTGAGATCGAGAGCCAGTTGCTGGCCCTCGACGGCGTGCAGGAAGCGGCGGTGATCGCCCGCGAGACGCCGACCGGCAAGCAGTTGGTGGGCTATGTGGTCGCTCGCGACAACAGCGATACCAATTCCTTGCGCAGTGAGCTGGCCAAGATCCTGCCGGACTATATGGTCCCCGCGCAGATCATCGCCATGAAAAAACTGCCGCTGACCCCAGCCGGCAAGCTGGACCGTGCCGCGCTGCCGGAGCCGACCTGGCACAGCCAGGACTACGAGGCGCCGCAAACCGATAACGAGCGCATCCTCGCCGCCATTTTGGCCGAAGTGCTGGGCGTGGAGCAGGTAGGGCGCCAGGACCATTTCTTCGAACTGGGCGGCGACTCCATTGTCGCTTTGCAGGTGGTCAGCCGCGTGCGCCAGCAAGGGCTGCAACTGGCGCCGCGCGAGCTGTTCCAGTTCCCGCGACTGGCCGAGCTGGCCAAGGCGGCCCGCGCCGCCGGTGAGGAAGTGGCGCAGGAACCGGTCACCGGCGAACTGCCGCTTGCGCCGATCCAGGCGCACTTCTTCGCCATGGGCCAGGCCGAGCCAGCGCACTGGAATCAGGCGCTGAATCTGGAGCTGCTGCGACCACTCGACCCGGTCCTGCTGGAACAGGCGCTACAGGCGCTGGTGGCGCATCACGATGGACTGCGCCTGCGTTTCGAGCAGCACGACGGTCGCTGGACCCAGCGCTACGGTGAGGTACAAGCCGAGCAGTCGCTGCTCTGGCAGCACAAAGCGACCGACGACGCGCAGGCCGAGGCGCTGTGCAACGAGGCCCAGCGCAGCCTGGATCTGGCCCGTGGGCCACTGCTGCGCGGCCTGCACCTGCGTCAGGCGGGTAAGGCGAACCGTTTGTTACTCGCCGTCCATCACCTGGTGGTGGACGGGGTGTCCTGGCGCATCCTGCTGGAAGACCTTCTTGCCGCTTACCGTCAGCTGGAGGCCGGCCAGGCTGTGCGTCTGCCGAGCAAGAGCCAGTCCTACAAGCGCTGGACCGAGGCCCTGCAAGAATGGGCTGGCAGCGAAGCGGCGCAGGTCGAGCTGGACGCTTGGTGCAGCCGCCTGAGCGGCCCGGCGCGGGCCTTGCCGCGCGAACTAGACGGCATCAGTGCCAGCCATGGCGACAAACGCGAAGTGCGCTTGGCCCTAGATGCCGCCGAGACCAAGCGCCTGTTGCAAGCCCCGGCGCAGCTGGGCGTGCGTATCGACGCCCTGTTGCTCAGCGCGCTGACTCGCACCCTGTGCCGCTGGAGCGGGCATTCCGCCCTGCGGGTCAACCTCGAAGGCCATGGCCGCGAGGCACTGGCTGGCGAGCTGGACCTGTCGCGCACGGTCGGCTGGTTCACCAGCCTGTACCCGCTGCAGTTGCCGCAACTGGACGATCCGCAGCAACAGCTACAACGCGTACAGCAGGCGCTGGAGCAGATCGAGCATGGTGGCCAGGGCTACGGCACGCTGCGCTGGCTGGGCGATGCACAGGCGCAGTCCGCGCTGGCCGAGTTGCCGGCCGCCGAAGTGATCTTCAACTACCTCGGTCAGTATCAGGCCGGCGCAGCGGCGGACTGGTTCCGCCCGGCCGCTGGCGGTGGCGTGGCGGTGGCTGCTGACAACCCGCTGGCGGCGCGTCTGGCGGTCAACGGCCAGGTGTTCGACGGTCAGTTGCAGCTGTCCTGGGAGTACGCCGCCAACCAGTATCGCGCCGAGACCATCGAGACCCTGGCCGCGAACTATCGCCGGGAACTGCTCGGCCTGCTGGAACTGGCGCGTGGCCAGGCAATGCAAGGGCCATCGCCGCGGCTGCGCCTGACTCGCCAGGTTGCGCCGGCAGCGCCTGTGTTCTGCCCGCATCCGGTCACCGGCCGGGTCACCGGCTACCAGCCGCTGGCGGCGCGCCTGGAAGGGCAGCGCGAGGTATTTGGCCTGCAATGCCGCAGCTTCCTCGACCCGAGCTGGCGCGATGCCTCGCTAACCGAGATGGCCGATGCCTACCTGGCCGCGTTGCTCCAGCAGCAGCCGCAGGGGCCGTACCACCTGGTCGGCTGGTCGCTCGGCGGTAGTTTGGCTCTGGAGCTGGCAGCACGTTTGGAGGCACGGGGCGAGGAGGTGGCCTTCCTCGGCCTGCTCGATTGTTATGTTCCGGGCACCGAGATCGCCGGCGACGACGCCCGCCATCCCCAGGCGCGCGCCAAGCTGGTCGAACATCTGCAGCTGCTGGCGCCGGAGCTGCCGGCCAAGGCCTGGGATGGTCTGTTCGAACGACTGTTGCAGCTGGAGCCGCTGGACTGGCCGCAAGCCGCCAGCTCCTGGTTCGCCGCGCAGCCGCTGGACGGCATGACCCGCCAGAGTCTGGAGGAACTGCTGTTCGCCTGGGCGCTTGAGCAGCATATGCGCCGCCTGTGTGCTGGCTATGCACTGCCCAAGGTCAGGGTTCGCCCGCATTGCTGGTGGGCGGCGCAGCCGGCCGGGCGCGCGGCGCTGCTGGAAAGCGGTCTGGAGCAGGTGCAGGGCAGGGCGGCGCAGCATCGGCTGGTGGATACCGACCACCAGGGCATCGTGCGCCATCCGCAAGTGCTCACGGAGCTGGCGACACTGCTGAGCCAATAAGAAATGTAGGGAACAGTAAATTTTTTCAGAAGCGATACGTCTAGTAGAGGCAATGCATGCAAATGCGAATCCTTCTAATTAGATTTATCTGGGGAGTGGTTGATGGAACAGCAGTCGAAATACCAGCCCAAAGTGCCTTTCGCCAAGGCTCGCCTGCCATTGGCGATGGCCTGTGCGCTAAGCGCGTTCAGCGCAGGCTTGCATGCTGAGGAACAGGTGCTGGAACTCGGTGCTACCAATATCAGTGGTGAGCTGGATAGCCCGGTTGGTGAGGATCAGGGCTATGTCGCCAAGAACAGCCGCAGCGCTACCAAGACCAACACGCCACTGCATGAGACTCCTCGTTCGGTATCTGTCGTAACCGAACAACAAATGAAGGATCGCAACGTCCAGACCATCAGCGATGCCCTGCGCTATTCGGCAGGTATCCAGGCCGGCTATTTCGGCGACGACAACAAACAGGACTGGTTCATCCTGCGTGGTTTCAAACAGGCCAACAACGGCCTGTTCCAGGACGGCGTACGGGTCTACTCCAGCGGTTTCTACAGCTGGCAGGTCGATCCCTACATGCTCGAGCGGGTCGAAGTTCTGAAGGGGGCCTCCTCGGTGCTCTACGGCCAGTCCACTCCGGGTGGCGTCATCAACCTGCAAAGCAAGCGCCCAACGGCTGATGCGCAGAACGAGATCGGCGTGCAGTACGGCAGCTTCGACCGCAAGCAGATCAATCTGGACGTTGGCGGCAAGCTGGATGAGGAAGGCAACGTGCTGTACCGCGTGGTGGCGCTGAGCCGCGATACCGGTACCCAGGTCGATGACGTGGATGCCGAGCGTCTGCTGTTGGCACCGTCCATGACCTTCAACTTCAACGACGACACCTCGTTGACCTTGCTAGCCAGCGTGCAGAAGGACAACTCGGACCCGCAGCTGCAGTTTCTGCCGGCAGAAGGCACGCTGTACAACGGTGGCAATGGCTATATCGATACCGATACTGCCATCGGCGACCCGAGCTACGAGAAGTTCGACCGCACCCAGTACACCCTGGGCTACGAGTTGAACCATCGCTTGAGCGATGCCTGGGACTTCCAGCAGAACTTCCGTTACGGCCACATGGATGTAGAGCTGCAACAGCTGTATTACGCGGGGCATTCGATTGATCTTCTGCGCAGTGCCGCCTCGGCGTTGGTCGGTGGGGCAACCAGTGGCCCGGCGTTCGATTTCGCCTTTGCCGGTGTCAGCGCGGCCTATCCAGACCTGAATGATCCGAGCAGGCAGAAGGTGGTCCGTGGCCTCAGCTATACGGACGGCCAGGCGGACAACGTCTCGCTGGATAATCGTCTGGTCAACTACTGGAGCGGCGAGGGCCTGGAAAGCACCTTCCTGGTGGGTGTCGACTACCAGCAACTGAATATCGACGAGAAGTCTTTTGCCAGTGATCCGCTAATCCGTCAGCCTCTGAATGTCTACAACCCAAGCTACGGCGACGTAAGCCTGGTGAACGCCTCAACGCTGGCTCCAGTTACTGAGGCTGACCTGCAAGACAAACGTACTCGTGCCGATCAGTTGGGGCTCTATGTGCAGGAGCAGCTCAAGCTTGATGACCATTGGGTATTCCTGCTCGGTGGCCGCTATGACAACGCTCGCTCGGACATCGACAATCGTACTACCGATGTGCACAAGAATATCCGCGATGAGGAATTCACCTGGACTGCCGGTGCTGCCTATGTTGCCGACAATGGTCTGACGCCCTATGCCAGCTACTCGGAGTTCTTCCTGCCCGTCGCGGATCTGAACCCCAGTACAGGGGAACCCTACGAACCGGAAACCGGCGATCAGAAAGAGATTGGCCTGAAGTACCAACCCGCGGGTTTCGCAGGTGCATTCAATGTGGCTCTGTTCGAGATCACCCAGCAGAACGTACGCAAGACTGCGACAGGAAATATCCGTACCCAGCTGGGTGAAGTGCGTAGCCGCGGTATCGAGTTCGAGGCCAGCGCAGATGTCACCAGCAACCTGAGCCTGGTCGGCGCTGTGACCTTCCTGGATGCGGAAACCACCAAAACCAGCAACGCAGCCGAAGCCGAGAAAGGCAAGACACCGTCGCAGGTGGCGGATCGTCTGGCTTCCCTGTGGGCGACCTATCGCTTCAATGAGGGCTTGCTGAATGGCTTCGCCATCGGTGCAGGTGCTCGATACACAGGCGAAACCTATGGCGACAACCGCGAAACCGACAGCCTGCGCGTCCCGTCCTACACGATCTATGACGCGATGATCAGCTACCGCCTGCAGGATGTAACGCTCCAGCTCAACGCCAACAACCTGGCCGACAAGGAGTACGTTGCAACCTGCGACTACTACTGCTGGTACGGCAACCGTCGCAATGTTATCGCCAGTGTCAGCTATGACTTCTAAGCCGCTCGCAAGCCTGCCGTTGCCATCCGGGCAGCGGCTGGTGGCCCGTGACGATGGCGCCAGTCTGGCCCTGCACCTAGACGAGCGCGCGCTGTTGCGCGTTCGTCGCCAGGGTGAGGAGCTGATGCCACTGGAACTGGTTGTAGAGGAGCAGGCCGAGGCGCTGTGGGCGCTGGCCTACTGGTGCTTCGCCAATGATCCCCAGCTGCAGACCGTGCGCCTGCAACTGGGCCAGGTCGATCCGACCCTGTTCGCCAGCGGTCTGCTGGTCGGCAAGGGCGACAGTCTGCGCATCGAGCGTGCGCTGTTCTGGCAGCTGCCCGCCAGCTTCCTGCGCAATATCGGCAGCGTCGGTTACCCGCAGCAGATGGTCATGCACGACAGTGGTCGTCGCCATCCGCGCCGGGCGCCCAAACCGGTGGGCGAGGTCTACCGCCGTTTCGATGCCCGCTTGGGCGCCTGGATTTCGCTGCGCAGCCTGGACATCGACAGCGATCTCGAACGCTTCAACCGCTGGCAGAACAGCGCCCGCGTGGCCGCGTTCTGGCAGGAGGAGGGCGACCTGGCCAAGCATCGCCGCTACCTGGAAGAACTGGCCGCCGACCCGCGCGTACTGACGCTGATCGGCTGCTTCGACGACGAGCCCTTCGCCTATTACGAGGCCTACTGGGCCAAGGAAGATCGTATCGCGCCGTTCTATGACGCGGGCGACTACGACCGTGGTATCCACATGCTGGTCGGCGAGGAAGGCCATCGCGGCCCGCACAAGGTGGCCAGCTGGCTGAGTGCGCTGACCCACTACCTGTTCCTTGACGATCCTCGCACCCAGCGCGTCGTCGCCGAGCCCCGCGCGGACAACGCGCGGATGATCGGCCATATGCAGGCGCAGGGTTACCACAAGCTCAAGGAGTTCGACTTCCCACACAAGCGCGCGGCCCTGATGGTGCAGTCGCGTGAGGTGTTCTTCGATCATTGCAGCCTGGCGTGAGCCGGGTTGCCGGGAGCCTGCCATGCAGTTCAGGCATCCCTTTCTCACCGCAGTTTCTGGTGAGACACAACAACAGAGCCGTGCCCGAGCGCGGCCGTGAACTGATGAGGTTGGGCGAGGCTATCTGCCTCCAGGGGCTGACTTGGCCTTTACACGAACCATCCGCCGAGGATCGGGGCCTGACATGAGCATAGAAACACTGGAATACGATGTAATCGGCCTGGGCTTCGGTCCGGCCAACCTGGCCATTGCGGTGGCCCTGGAAGAGGATCGCCGCGTGCGCGAGCATGGCCTGCGCTACTGCTTCCTGGAAAAGAAACCCGCGTTCGCCTGGCATGGCGGCATGCTGCTGGACGACAGCCGCATGCAGATTTCCTTCCTCAAGGACCTGGCCACGCTGCGCAACCCGGCCAGCCGCTACACCTTCGTCAACTACCTGCATCAGAAGCAGCGCCTGGAAGCGTTCATCAACATCAGCACCTTTACCCCGTCGCGCCTGGAGTACAACGACTACCTGGGCTGGGCCGCCGCGCATTTTGCCGAGCGCGTGCACTACAGCGAGGAAGTGATCGGCGTGGAGCCGGTACTGGAAGGCAATGAGATCAGCCGGGTGAAAGTCATTTCCCGCCTGGCCGATGGCCGTACCCGCGCGCGCATCACCCGCAACCTGGTGGTCAGCATTGGCGGCGAGCCGACGGTGCCCGAGGTCTTCCGTCCGCTCAAGGGCGATAGCCGCGTCATGCATTCCTCGACCTATCTCGAGCGTATCCAGGGCTGCCAGGAGCCTCGCCGCTTGGCCGTGATCGGCTCCGGGCAGAGCGCTGCGGAAATCTTCAATGACCTGTGCGGGCGTTATCCCAACGCCGAAGTGTCCATGGTGATGCGCAGCCAGGCCCTGCGCCCGGCGGACGACAGCCCCTTCGTCAACGAGATCTTCGACCCGGCCTATACCGACGTGATCTATGGCCAGGCCCCGGAAGAGCGCGAGGCGTTCATCCAGGCCAATGCCCAGACCAACTACTCGGTGGTCAACCTGGACCTGATCGAGAGCATCTACCAGCGCCTCTACCAGCAGAAGATCACGGGCCATGCGCCGCACAACCTGCTGCCACAGCGGCGGATCGAGGCGGTGGAGGCGGGCGAGCAGGGCATCCGCCTGGCCATGCAGGGGCCGGAAGGCCACGAAGACTGTCTGTTCGACGCCGTGATTCTGGCCACCGGCTACCGCCGCGACGGCTACAAGCGCCTGCTGGCGGGCCTGCAGGAGCATCTGGGCGAAGGCGTCGAGCGCGACTATCGCCTGAGCTGCCAGCCGCAGCTGAGCGCCGGCATCTACCTGCAGGGTTGCTGCGAGGCCAGCCACGGCCTGAGCGATACGCTACTGTCGGTCCTGGCGATACGCTCCCAAGAAGTGGTCGACGCTTTGCTGGATAATCGCCGCCATCGTCACACGACAGGAGTCGCCAGCGCATGCGCTTGATCCAGGCAGGGAATCGATGATTCCAGCTATCGCCCCCCTGTTCCAGGGGGGCTTTGCCCACTACCGCGATGTGCTCACCCTTGCGGATGACCCACGCCCGGGATTACCCGGGCGTGAGTTCGTCAGCGCCGAGCGTCTGGAAGAACAGATGCTGCGCTTCGGCCCGGAGCATGCCGAGGGCGATCGCCGGGCGCTGATGTCGCTGTGGTCGAAGTATTACTTCCTGCGCCTGATCCCGCCGGTGCTGGCCGCCGGGTTGATCCTCAACTGGCGCCTGCCGCTGGATTTCGACGAGATCCAGGTCGTGGTCGGTGCGGACGGCCTGCCCGAAGCCTTCAAGCTGCCGCATGCCGGCGAGCGCTGGAGCAGCGCGCCGGCAAATGGTTTCGAGCGTTTCGAAGGCTTGCTCGACGACAACCTGCAGCCCTTCATCGAAGCCCTGCGCGCCCATCGCAAGATCGCCGCACGGGTGTTGTGGAGCAATGCCGGCAACTACTTCGAGTGGTTCATGAGCACCCTCGGCGGCCTGCCATTCCCCAAGCCGATGTTGGCCCAGGGCTTCGAAGTGCTGGAGTCCAGGCTGCGCCCGGACGGCCGCCGCAACCCCCTGTTCGAGCCGGTGCACTATGTGCCGCAGGGCGAAGGCTGTGCCCCCTGGCGGCAGCGCAAGCAGTGCTGCATCCGCAACGAGTTGGGTATGGAGATGTGCGACAACTGCCCGCTGCTGGAGGAGCCGCCGGCAGAGATTGCGGACGCATTGGCCTGACGCCCGGCTATGCTCTCACCCAAGGCCAGAGGCTCTTGGCCAGGGAGGTGAGCAAATGGCTTTCCGTGCCGCCCGGACGTTGGGCGTTCTTCTCTTATCTGCATCGTTAACCTTCATTCTCGGCCAACAGCTGAGCGCGCTGCGCCGCGACGAACTGCTCCAGCGACTGGATGTGCAGGCGGGGCTACGACAGGCATTGCTGCAGGAAAGCGTCGACCAGTTGCATCGACATGTGCAGTTTTTGGCGAGGGTACCGCCGATCCAGGGCATTGCTGCCGCGCAGAACATCGACTCGTCTGCGGCGAAAAGATCAATCAGCCAACAACAATGGAAGCGCCAGTTGCAGAGCATATTTGCCAGCTACATGGCCGTGCATCCGGACATTATTCAGCTGCGCTACATAGGCATGAAGGATGGCGGCAAAGAGGTGGTTCGAGTGGATAGGGTGGACGACATTGTGGTTGCCCTGGCCCCGCACCTGCTGCAAAGCAAGGCTGCACGCGACTACTTCAAGGCCACCGCGCGCCTGGGACCAGGCCAGATCTATACCTCCGATCTCAACCTGAACCGCGAGTTTGGCAAGATCGAAGTCCCTCACATTGCCACGCTCAGGGCCTCGATCCCCGTGTTCGGCCCGTCGGATGCCCGCGACGGCATGCTGGTGGTCAATATCAATGCCGGCAATATGCTCGCTCAGCTGAACAAGAATGTTCCGGCAGGGCTGCGCCTGTACCTGTGTAATGAGCGTGGCGACTTTCTACTGCACCCTGAGCCCGGCAAGAGCTTTGGATTCGACCTGGGCGAGCGGCATCTATGGAAGGAAGAATTTACGGCAGCGCCTGGTCCGGGGCCATTCGCCGAAGGGCAGGAAGCCGTCGACTCGCCGAGCGGCCGGGTCTATGTCGTTACCCGCCAAGTACAGCTGGATAACAAAGACGGGCGCATTCTGATACTGCGAATAACCGCTCCATTCGAGCTGGCTGCGTTACCCCTGGAGTCGCTTGTTCTGCTGATCCTGCTCGGCGCAGCGTTGGCCACGGCATTGCTGCTACTGGTAGGTCGCAGTCCCAAGGCCTCCGCACGAGTCGACCCTAGCCACGGCGATACAGGCACAGCATGAAATAGGCGCCACCGAGCAGCGAGGCCAGCAGACCCGCCGGCAATTGCGCCGGAAACAGCAGGGTGCGCCCCAGCCAGTCCGCCACCACCATCACCAGCGCACCGAGCAGCGCCGCGCCGAGCAGTTGCGGTACGGCACGGGCCAGGCCGAGCAGGCGTGCCAGGTGGGGTGCCAGCAAACCGATGAAACTGAGCGGGCCGACGATCAGGGTGGCCCCGGCGGTGAGCAATGCCGCCAGCAGCAGCAGGGCAAAGCGACTGCGCCCCAGCGGCACGCCCAAAGCGCGCGGCGTACCGTCGCCCAGTGGCAACAGTTCCAGCCAGCGGCCGAAGGGCAGCGCGACGAGCAGCAATACCAGGCTGCAGCCCAGCACCCACAAAGCCATCTGCGGGCCGACGAAATAGGTGGAGCCGGACATCCAGCCCAGCAGGTTCTGCCCGCGCGGGTCGCCGCCGGCCAGCAAAATCACCTGCAGCGCGTCAAACAGCGCGGTGATGCTGATGCCGATCAACAGCACGCGCTCGGGAGCAAAACCGGAGCGCCGCGACAGCCCCAGCAAGAGCAACAGGGTCAGCCCGGCGCCCAGGCCGCCCAGCGCCAGCTGCGCCAGCGGCCCGGAGTAGGGCAGCAGGAAGAGCAGGGCGATCAGTCCGAGCGCCGCACCGGCGCTGATGCCGAGTACCTCGGGACTGGCCATCGGGTTGCCGGTCAGGCGCTGGATCATGCAGCCGGCCAGGGCCAGCATGCAGCCGGCGCTGGCGGCGGCCATGACCCGTGGCCAGCGCCATTCGAGCAGCGTGCCGTCGACCAGGCTCCATTGCCAGCCATGCGTGCCCTGACCCAGGCCCAGGGCCAGCAGCAGCGCGCAGGCCAGCAACAGCAGCAAGGGCAGCAGGCGGTGCGCCGGCAAGGGGTGACGCGGAAAATGCTGGCCATCACCACTGTGTGGCTGGCCACCAGGCAGGCGCAGGCGTGGCAGCAGCCAGAGCAGCAGCGGTGCGCCGAGCAGCGCCGTGGCGGCGCCGGTGGGCACCAGTTCGGCCAGCGCTCCGGCCAGGCGCTGAATGGCCAGATCGGTGACGCACAGCAGCAATCCACCCAGCAGCGGCGCCCAGAGCAGACGCTGGGCCAGGGTGCGAGCGCCGAGCAGGCGTACCAGGGCTGGCGCGGCCAGACCGATGAAACCGATCACGCCGACCACGCTGACCGTGCAGGCGGTCAGGTACACGGCCAACACCAGGGTGGTGAAGCGCAGGAAGCGCAGCGGTACGCCCAGGCTCTTCACGCCGCTGTCGTCCAGTTCCAGCAGGGCCAGCGGGCGCAGCAACGGCAGTATCAGCAACAGGCCCACGGCCAGGCGCGGCAGCAACAGCTGAATACCGCCCCAGCTGTTCTGACTGAGCGAGCCCGAGCCCCAGATGAATACCGCATCGAGGTCCTGCTGCTGGACCAGCATCAGGGCGATGTTCAGCGCACTGAGATAGAGGGTCACTACCAGGCCGGCGAGGATCAGCGTCAGTGGTGCCAGGCCGCGGCGCCAGGCCAGGGCGAACACCAGCAGCGTGGCCAGGCCACCACCGGCCAGGGCCACCCATTCGCGGCCGAGTTCCAGCACCCAGGGCGCCCACAAGGTGGCGATCAGCAGGCCGAGCTGGGCGCCACTGGCCACGCCGAGGGTGGTAGGCGAGGCCAGCGGGTTGCGTAGAACCTGCTGCATCAATACGCCAGACAGCGCCAGTACCGCCCCGCAGAGCAGCGCCATGCACAGGCGCGGCAACCAGCTGAAATGCAGGATCAGCTGACGCATGTCGTTGCTGTCCGGGGCAAAGGCGGCGGACAGCCACTGGGCGGCAGGCAGGCGGGCACTCAGGTCGATGCCGATCAGCAGTACGACCAGGCCCAGCAGCAAGGCGCAGAGCCAGGCCGGATGGCTGGCGAAACTTCGTCGAGTGCGGGCGGGCAGCACGCCCGGAGCCAACAGGTCGCTCATGGCGCACTCTCCGGCGCCAGGCGCGCCTCCAGCAGGTTGGCAAAGCGTTCGGCGGCCATCAGGCCATTGAAGCTCCATACCGGCGGCAGGGCATACAGCCGCTGTTCGCGTACCGCCGGGAGGTGTTTCCACAGCTCGCTACGGGCCAGGCCATCGGCAGTGCCGGGCGGCAGGGGTTCCAGGTAGAGCAGGGCGGCACTCGGCTCGCCGGCCAGGCTGTCGATACCTTGCTGGCTGAAGCCCCAATAGTTGGTCGGGCCGGTCCAGGCGTTGCGCAGGCCGACGCGATCAAGCACGCCCTGGTAGATGCTCTGCTTGCCAAACAGGCGTACATGACGCTGGTCGAGGAAGGTCATCACATACAACGGCGGTAGATGAAGCGCGCTCAGGCGCTGACCGACCCGCGCCATGGTGGCCTCGATACGGACAATCATCGCCTCGCCCTCGGCCTGGCGGCCGAGCAGCTCGGCCAGCTCGCGAGTCACCCTCTGGGCGCCGACGTAGGCCTCGGCCTCCGGGGTGTAGATGGCCAGGCTGTGCACCGGGGCGATACGCTCCAGCTGGGCGCGGCTGGCAGCGAATTGCGGGGTGATCAGGATCATGTCCGGCTTGAGCTGGCTGAGCAGTTCCAGATTGGGCTCGATGCGCAGGCCCAGGTCGATCACCTCGGCGGGCAGCTCGGGCGCCTGTACCCAGCGCCGGTAGCCCTCGGTCTGGGCCACGGCCAGCGGCGTCACGCCCAGGCCCAACAGGGTCTCGGTCAGGCCCCAGTCGATCACCGCGATGCGCGGCTGGCGCGTATCGGCCTGAACCAGGCCCGCCAGCAGGACGAGCAGGCACAAGAACCCGCGCATCAGACCACCACGGCGATGGGCTGCTGGCCCTGTGGGTGGCTGAGTACCTGCATGGGCAGGCCGTAGATGGCTTCCAGGTTGCTGTCGGTCATCAGCTCGGCGGGGCTGCCGTCGAGCAGCAGGCGGCCGCTGTGCAGGGCGATGAGACGGTCGCAGTAGCGCGCGGCCATGTTGATGTCGTGCAGCACCACGATCACGCTCAGACCCAGTTGCTGGCTGAGCCGGTGCACCAGGCCGAGCACATCGACCTGATGGGCGATGTCGAGGGCCGAGGTGGGTTCGTCGAGCAGCAGATAGCGGCTGTTCTGCGCCAGCAGCATGGCCAGCCACACGCGCTGACGCTCGCCGCCGGAGAGGCTGTCGACCATGCGTTCGGCGAAGCGTGCGGTGTCGGTCAGCGCCATCGCCTCATCGACCTTGGCGTGGTCCTCGACGCCAAAGCGGCCGAGCAGGCCGTGCCAGGGATAGCGGCCAAAGCCGACCAGTTCCCGCACGCTGAGGCTGTCGGCGGCGGGCAACTGTTGCGGCAGGTAGGCGACCTGACGGGCGAAGTCGCGGTCCTTCCAGTCGGCCAGCGGCTTGTCATCGAGCAGAACATGGCCCGAGGTAGCCGCTTGCTGGCGGGCCAGCATCTTCAGCAGGGTGGATTTGCCGGAGCCGTTGTGACCGATCAGGCCGACCATCTGGCCCTGGGGAATGTCGAGGCTGAGCGGGTGCAGAAGCGTGCGCTCCGGCAGGCCGAAGCTGACTCCATCGAGTCGGAACATGGACAATCCTTGGCTAGCCGAACTAAGAGCCTATTCAAAGCCTGCTGCGCGTCGGCCATGCGTCGTCAAAAACCGCCTGGAGCGCCAGCCCGGTCAGAATGCTCATTTACCACTCGTAAACTCGCGTGCGAGCCCAGTGCGCTTCTTCGTCTGTTTTTGCCTAGCCTGGCTCTAGCTCGCGAGCCTTTGAACGGGCTCTAAACAAGTGCGCGAAGACGGCGACTTTATCCAAAATGATAATCCATGGCAAACGCAATGGATTCTCTGTCAGCTTACAAGTCGGCACGCATCTGCTTCAGGGCGGCGACCAGCGCCTGCTGGCGCTTCTCCAGCTCCGGTTTGCGCGCGACGTTGGCCTCGCCGATCTGCTTGGCCAGTTCACGCAATGTCCTGTCCTTGCCAATGGCCTTGACCAGCTCGGGCGAGCTGAGCACTTCCTCGGTCTGGGCCAGCGCCGCCTGGGCCGCGTTGAAGCGTGGCGTCAGGTACTTGCCGAAGTTCGCCAGCTCGTTACCCAGCAGGGTGGCCAACTGATCGTCCGGACCGTCGCTGGCGCGCTTGGCCTTGGCCTGCAGCTCCGGCAGATCAGGCACTTTGAGCACGGTGCCGGCGCGCAGGGCAGAGATCTCCTGTAGCTGCGGGTTGGCCTTGAGCAGCTCGCCTTCCACCTTCTCGCGCTGGCGCGGGGTGAGGCGGGAAAACAGCTTGTCGGCCAGCTCGCCAAGGTTCTTTTCGCCACGATACGTGATGACGGCCATGTCACTGCCTCCTAGAAACCGATGATGTTGGTCAGCGCCATGTCGTTGGGCACGGGCGCGCCGTTGATGACGCGGATGTTGCCGCTGCTGGTGTTGCCGATGACGATGGCCTGCTTGACCTGCGGGTCCGGATGCAGGTGCAGGGTGTCGTTGTCGCCTGGGCCCTGCAGGCGGTTGTGGCTCGCATTGAGGGTGCGCGCACGCAGGTCGCCGGACTGCGGACCGTCGTTGACCGCGCCGCTGCTCTGGCAGTGATTGCCGCTGAACAGGCAGTTGTCCAGGCCGGTGCAGAGGTTGAGCGACACATTGCTCGCCTCGGCGCGCAATTGGTTGTTCTGCACCGCCAGGTCGGCCGGCCGCCGCGCCACCGCGTAGGCACGGTTGGCGCTGAGCAGGTAGGCGGTTTCCGGCGCTGCCACCAGATAAGCCGCGCTGAAGTTGCCGGCACTACCGAGCGCAGCCGGGCCGACTTGGATGGCGCGCCAGCTGGCATTTACCGGTTTCTGCTGCGGGTCGTCGCCATTGCGTTCGAGGTGGTTGCTGTCGATCGCCAAACGGTCGAAGGGCGGCAGTACCTGTACCGCCGCCATCTCGCCGCTGCTACGGTCCGGGCCGATGCCGAGGAAACGGTTGCCACTCAGGCGCAGCTGGCCCACCGCTGCCGCGCGCAGGCCGGCGATGGCCGGTGAGACCACGGCGTCGCGCGCCACCTCGGCCACCAGGTTGTCGCAGAAGTCGCCACGCTGCACGCGGATCAACTGCACGGCGGCGAAGGCGCTGCCGTCGACATTGGCAGCCAGGCCAAGGTTGCGACAACGATTGCCGCTGACCATGAGGCTGCCGGCCGAGCCGGCCTCAGCCATGACCAGAGCACCCAGGCCAATACCATCGAGGCTGTTGTCGAGAATGCTGGCGCTATCCAGATGCTGGTGGATGAGAATGGCGTTGCCCCGCAGCTGGTTCAGGCGATTGCCTGCGATACGCGCATCGCCCAGGCCATGCGGGTCGAGGCCTTCCTCCAGCACGATGCCGTCGCCGCTGCGCTCGCCACTGCCGGTGATCTCGTTACCCTCGATGCGCAGCCCATCGACGCCGGCGCGGATGCCATCGCCCTGGGTGTAGATGACGTTGCCGGCAATGCCGAAAGGCGAGCCCGGCAGCACGGCACCGCTGGCGACTATGGCCGCTTGCGCGCCATTGATCATCAGGTTGCCTTCCAGGCGCGTGTTGCCGTAATGCAGGCTGATGCCGTCGAGATTGACCGCCCGCTGGCTGCAGAAGAACAGGTTGCGCGCCACCCGCAGCTCGGCGCTGAGCAGGTGCTCGCCGGTGCGCACGATGCCGCGTTCGGCCACCAGCACGCAGTCGCTGATACTGACGCCGAGCATGTTGCCGCCCAGGCCGACCGCAGCGCTGGCGCCCTTGTCGACCGCCAGGCACACGGCATTGATGTGCTCCAGCCGCAGGTCGACGCTGTTGCGCGCCATTACCGCCGCCATCGGGCTGGCGCTGCGGGTCGAGGCAATCAGGCTGAGGTTTTCCAGGGCGATGCCGGTGCTGGCGGATATTTCGAACAACGTTCCGGGCTGGCTACCGACCAGCAGGCTGGCCCAGCCCTGGCCGCGAATGCGCAGGGATCTGCCGCCATCCAACTCCAGCGGTTCGGCCAGGTTGTAGGTGCCGACGCCCAGGCAGATGGTGCCGCCGACATCCTTGATCGAATCGATGGCCTGCTGCAGGGTCGCGACCCCGCTGTTGTGCCCCTCGGCGCTGACGCACACGGTGCAGTCGCAGCCTTCGCCCTCGGCAATCGGCGGCCAGAGCACGCGGCAGTCGGTTTCACTGTCAGGGAAGTTGACCATCGCCAGGCGCGCGTAGTGATGGTGAATGCCCAGTGGCGGCGCCTGGTTCAGCTCCTCGATGCTGGCATCCACGGTGCGCGCGGCGAACACCCAGTAGTCACCCGTCTTGAACTGGCCGCCGGCCGGGGCCAGGCCGAACTCGACCAGAATGCCGTGTTCGAGGAACAGGCGGGTGCCGGCGGCGGGAATCTGGATATCACCGCCGGCCCCTGGCGCATTCAGGTCCAGCACCTGGTTGCCGTTCTCGCGGCGCACCACGCCAGCCTGGTCCCAGCGCCGCACCCGGGTGTTACGTGCCGCCTGGGTGGCCTGCTGGGCATCGGTGGGGAACATGCCGGCGGGCAGGGCCAGGTCGAACTGCAGGGTGCGTGCACTCTCGTCCACGCCGCCGGCGACGCGGATGCGGCGTAGCTCGCCGGGCAGGCCGTGCAGTTCGCGCCAGTCGTCGGTGACTTCGACCCAGTCGCCATCGTGGAAGCGCAACACGTCGTCACGACCGATGCTCTCGACCGTGATGCGCTCGCGCGCTGGATTGATATGGCTGACCCGCGACGCCACCGTGGCGTTGTCCCGCGACCACTTGAAAGTCGCCGTGCCGAGCGCGCCGCCACGGTGTACCTCGACCCGGTACAACTGGTTCTCCAGGCCGCGATAGCCGGCGGCCGGTGGCACCTGGCAGGGGTCCGGCTCGAAGTTGGGCACGCCAGTGGTGGTGGACAGACGCGCCGCCGAGGGAGCGATCAGCGCCTGCCAGCCGGGTACATCCTCATCCGCAGTGGCGCAGCCGCTGTTGCCGACATTGGCCAGCACCTTGACCTGCCACACCGTCTGCAGGCGCCCGGTGCTGTCCACGCCGACTGCCTTCTCGACCAGGTCGGGCACCTGCACGGCGGTGACGTCGCGCTGCCAGACATCGACGTAGACCAGGTGCGGTCCGCCCTGGGGCAGGGCCGGTGGGTTGGGGTAGTAGGGCTGGTTGGCATAGTTCAGCGGGTTGCTGCCGCGCAGTTCGGCCAGGCGTGGTTCCCAGGCATTGGGCGCGGCGCCGTGATTTTCCGCCAACAGGCCATCGACGTAGATACGCCCGGCGCCGATGGTGAAGCTGCCGCCACCGGCCTGGATACGAAAACCGTCCGGGGTGATGCGCGGGACCACGTTGCCACCGAAGGTATCCAGCGCGCCGGCCTGGATGCGCCGTGCCAGCTGGGCGACCCATTCGTTCCAGTCGGCGTCCAGCTGGACCCGGCCCTGTTGCATGACGACGCCGAGGAAGTCGCGGCGGACGTCGAAGCGGATTCGACTCAGATCGAAGCTCATGATGCGCCCTCAGGATTCGTGGAAGATGCCGGCGTGCAAGCCCACTCGCAGGTACTCCGCGAGGCGAATGCGCAGGTTGCCGAGCCGCTGCGCGCCGTACAGCTGGTGGAAAACGCCCATCTCGCTTTCGTCATCCGCGCCCTGCAACACTTCGGGTGGCGTGGCAGAGGCGAGCTGGCCATAGGCCGGGGTGCCGTAGCGCAAAGACGTGAAACGCGGCGCGATATGCCGCGCCGAGGACGCCGAAGCCGGCTGGCAGCGATGCCGGCGCGGCACGATGGATTCGAATGGCAGCCAACTGAAGCGCACGCAACCGACCTGCTTGCGTAGTGCGCGCACCGGGGCCGCCCAGCTGTCGGCCGGGGCCAGGGCGGCGAACAGAATGCTGTTGGAGATCAGTCCGACCTCACTGGTGTGCAGCTTGCCGACCAGGGTGCAGGCCTGCAGCGTCAGCGCCGCGCCGGGCGATTCACCGTCGCTTGCGGCGAAGGCCACGGCGTCGCGTGCACAGGCGTCGATCAGGCTGTCGCTGGCGGTGACCTGGCCATGCTCGTGGGCGCGGATGGCGCCGACAAGGCAGCTGGCAATCAGCGTCTGCAGGCCGGCGATATCCAGTTGCAGGCTGGCCACGCCGGGTTGCTGCGGTTGCCCGGCAGCATCCAGCTCGATACCGGGCACTAGGGTGCAGTGGCGCAGTTCCAGGTGGGCCAGGGCATTGCCGGCACCGGCCGCTACACGCAGCGGTGCGCCAGCGATCAGCAGGCCGTTGAGCAGGCAGGCGCTGTCCACCGCGCCGCGAATGTCCAGCTGGCTGAGTACCAGCACCGGGCGGCGGCCGTTGCTGGCGCGAATTTCCACCGCGCCATCGGCCACCACCTGGATATCCAGTGCTTCCTCGTAGCAACCGTTGTCGGTGATCTCCACCACGCCATCGCCAGCGATCGCGGCGAGTGCGGCGGCGATGTTCGGCTGCTCGTCCGGCACCCGCACCAGAAGGCGGTCAGCCGGCGGAGTGGGCAGCTCGGCGCCGCGTTCGTACTCGCCGCCACCGATATCGGCCGAAAAACCCTCGTGCCAGGTCAGCTGCACCTCGGTCGGGTCCGGCGTATCGGCGGGTAGGGCGATGCGCCCCAGCAATGGGTCGATGGAGTAGCAGCCATCGGCCGGCGGCGTATGCGCCCAGCCGGCGCCTTCATCGGCCAGGTTGCAGATGCAGATCTGCTCGCGTTCGATCAGGGTCCCAGCGACCCACAGCTGCAGGCTCGGTGCCGGGTTGTCCAACGGCGCCGCGGCATTGGCGCGGGCACCGTAGTGACGGGCCAGGTGCGCCTCCAGGCGCCGTCGCGACAGCGGCCAGGGCACGTTGTCCGGCTCGGCCAGGTGGCCGATGTCGTCCTCCACACGCGGTTTGTTGTACAGCGCCAAATCATGGCCCAGCGGACTGGCCCGGTAGCGCCGCACACCGGCGCGCAGGCACGGCGCCTGACTGCGCGCGTAGGCCTGGATGCGCCACAGGTGCAGGCCGACGTTGGCAATGTTGTGCCGCCCGCGGCCGGACTCGATACGCCGTACATCGACGCTGCGGTTGGCCGTCTCGAAGGCCGTGCCCAGCCATTCCAGCGCCTGGCTCTGGCGCAGGTCGACGGCCTGGATCGCCTGCGGGCGCGGGTGGTTCATGTACTGGGTTGCGCACAGGCGCTGGAAATACTCCACGGCGCGGGCGTCCCATCCGGTGACGTCGCGGGCCAGTTGCTCCAGCACGCTGGCGGTGCCCTTGCGCCGACGCAGGGCAATGGTGTGGGCCACTTCGGCACGCGGGCTGGCGACCCGTGGCACCACCTGGTGCAGGCCCTGGTAGCCGATCAGGTCGCCGATGTAAGGCACCACCCAGTCGGCGCAGGTTTCGATGAACAGGTCGTCGTAGAGCTGCTCCAGGCCTTCTTCGGCGACGCCGAGCTGCTCGGCGAGCAAGGCCACCAGTTCCTCCAGCGGGCCGCGCGCCAGGCCTTGGGCCTCGGCCAGCTCGGCATCGCGGATACGCTGGATGGCCGGCAGCAGATTGAACAGCGCTTGCGCATCCAGGCTCATGGCAGCACCTCCAGCTCGACCGGGGCCGCGCTCAGGGTCAGCAATTGCGCCGCCTGTGGCAGGCCGCTGGGCGACGCCACCGGCAGCGTGGCATACAGGCGTGGCACCAGGCCCGCCGGCTGACCCTGGCGATACAGACGGGTGACCTGCACCGCCTCTACGCCAGCAACGCGGTGGGCCACCGCAGCCAGTTCATCCACCGAAACGGTCTGGCCGAAATCGCGGCGGGCAAAACCGAAATGTTCGCGCAGGGCACTCTCAACCAGGCCGAGCACCCGTTCGCCGTCGTACTCGGCCAGCACCTTGACCGCCAGCCGGCAGCGGAAGCGGGCGTCGCCATAGCTGGCCATGCGCAGCGGCACCAGGGGGTCGCCATAGGTCAGCAGCGCGCTGCGCAGGGCGGCATAGGTGGCGTCCGCCTCGCTCACCGGCGCGCCATTGGCGCCGGCCAGGCTGAGGAACACGCCCCGCGCTGGGCCGCTGGGAATCCATAACGCGTGGGCCTTGTCGATGCCGGCGAAGGCACGGGCGAAGTTGGCGTAGTCGGCGATGGATACGGCGCGATCGAGGGTCAGCACGGTCAAGGGGGCATTGTCTCGGGCCTGCTCCAGCGCCTCGCCATCCTCGCCGCCGGTTGCGGCCACCGGGTTGACCACTTCGCTGACGCCCAGCGGGCGCGACAGCAGGGTGGTGAGCTGGCCGGCGGCCAGGTTGCCCGCCGCGCCGAGGCCCTTGCGGTAGTGCACCCGCACGTTGCTGTGGCCACTGGGCAGGCGTGCGCCTTCGTGGCCGTCGCCGAATTGCAGGCTGGTGTAGCCGGCCTCGTCCTGGCTGGTTTCGTAGCGCCGCGCGTTGGCAGCGCTCTGGTACAGCGTGGGCACCTCGCTCCACAGCACCTCGTTGACCCGCACCTCCAGGGATGAAACCCGGCCGCTGGGCGTGTTGGCGCTGAGGTAGGTCAGCGGCGCCTGGTTGAGGGCGAAGCGCTGGTTGGCCTGCGCCGCGTTGCCATCGCCGAGGATGGCCTCCACCGTCTCGCCGTGGCTGGCCGCGGCGACGTTGGCGTTGATGCGCAGGCTGGCGCGCTCGAACACATGCTCAAGCGCGGCCTGCAATTTGAGCGTGCTGTGGTCGCGGTCGTGGCTGAGTGCATCCTCGGTGTCGCCGATAAAGGCGATCTGGCGCACCAGCGGGTCGTCCTTGTGCCCCGGCGCCAGGCGAATCTGGCTGGCCTTGGCCTGTAGCCAGCCACTGCGCCCATCACGATCCAGCAGGCTCAGACGCAGGGTGACCGAGGCGCTGCCGAGCAGCCCGGCAAACTCCTCGGCGCCCAGGGCCACAGGTGTGCTGCCGAACAGGCGATCCGCCGGGGCCAGCATGAACAGCTCGTCGTCCTGCTCCAGCGCTACGCTGCCGCCTTCGGTCAGCTGCAGGGCCAGCCCGCTGGCGCGTACGGCAAGGCGCTGGCGCCGGCCGCCAAGGGCCAGGGCCTGGCCCGGTTGCAGGCCATCGACGCGCCGATCGAGCTCCAGCAGGTCGCCGTGGGCCGGATGGAACAACGGGGTGGCGATGACTTCCAGCGCCTCGCTCTGGGCCAGCACCAGGGTCTGGCGCAAAGGGAAGGTGGCGCTGGTGAGGTTCTCGCTGCTGTCCGGCGTGATGCGGGTGACCTTGCCGGACAGGGCGAAGGCGCTGCGGGTGCGATGGATCACCCGGGTGGTACGATACAGCTCGACATAGCCAGGCAGGTCGGCGCTGCCGTAAGCGGGGTTGTTGGAGACCAGGGCGAACCAGCTGCCGGCGACGATCTTGGCATTGTCGGTGTCCAGGTCGATAGCCGCCGGGTCGAGAGCGAAGTTGGCCCAGCGCCAGTTGTTGGTCGTGCTCTTGTCGATCTGATGGCCGATCTGCGGGTTATCCGGGCCGAACAGGTTGGGATCGGGCGCGTTGTGGCCGAACAGCGCGGTGCGCTGGCGCAGCGCGAACAAACGGGCGCCGCTGCCGCTCGGGCTCATGGCGGGAAAACCACTGCCCAGCGGATGGCTCCAGGCCAGGCGCGTGCGCTGGTTGTCGTTGTCCGCCTCGACCTGGGCCAGCACCCGCACGTCCCAACGCTCGCTGCCGGGATCACTGAGGCGCTCGTCGCCGACGATCAGGATGGCGTCGCCGGGTTGCAACTGGCTGGTCACGCCGGCCAACCACAGTTCGGTGTCGCCCTTGCGCGGGCGCCAGGCTCGACTGGCCAGGGCCGGCACGGCATTCCATTCGGCCCGCGCCGGGGTCGGCGCCAGGGTCTCGAAGGTCTGCGCCTTCTCGTCCTGGCCGGGCACGCTCTGCACCTTGCTGCCCGCTGGTATGACGATGGGTACGCTGGGCTGCCCGGGCGTGCTCTGCAGGGTGAAGGCCAGGTGGGTGGAGGCGGCCACGCCGGGCGCCAGACGATAGCCGATCAGGCGCGCCATCTGGCGGACCGACAGCTGCTCGGTGGCGGTGCGCAGGTAATGCTCCTGGGCATAGCGCTCGGTATAGAAACTCAGCACATCCAGGGAGCAGGCCAGGGCATCGCCCAGGGCCAGGGTGAAGTCGCTGCTCTCGCGGGTGCTGAGCGCGGCCAGAGCCGGGTAATCGGCGCTGGACAGGCGCGCCTGCAGGCTGGCGAGAAAGTCGGCGTGGCGGCCGATGCGGTAGTCGATCGCTGCCAGCCCCGGCGGGTTGGCGATGCGCAGAGGGGTGTCCGCGTCGACGCCGGCGCAGCAGTCGCAGTCAGTCTTGCCGCTCATCATTTGCCTCCATGCAGGGCGAGGCGCAGCACGCCGTGCTCGGGGAAGTTGGGGTCGTTGTCGAGGCGGGCGATTTCCAGGCGACCGAGGTGCATGAAACCGTCGGCCAGGGGCTTGGGATCGGCCTGACCCTGGCGCTGGAAGCGCGTCACCTGCACCGCCGCCACGCCCGCCACGGTGCGTGCTGCGGCGTACAGCGGGCTGAGGTAGAAGGTCTGGCCGAAGCTGAAGTTGTCCGGGTGGAACAACCCCAGGCGGCCAAAGGCGTGACGGCGATTGCTCAGCACGTCGAGCAGGCCGCGGCGCACGTCGCTGCGAAAATAGCCGGCCTTGACGCACACCAGCAGGTCGAGCTCCAGCGACACGTACAGCGGCTCGTTGACCCGCAGGTCGTGGCCGGCCATGCGGTAGCGATCCAGGTGTTCGACCACTTGACTGGCAAAGGGCACATCGACCGGTTCGCCCGCGTCGCGGTCGACAGTTACGAACACCGTGTGCCAGCTGCCTGTCCAGCGCAGCCCGGCGGCGGCGCGTTGCACGCCGGCCAGACGCTCGGTGACCTGCGCGTAGTCATCCGGGGTTACCGCACGTTCCTGGGTGCGAAAGGCCTGGGGCGCGGCGCGACGCAGCTCGGCGACGTTCTCTGGCGCGACGCCGCCGCGCGCCGGCAGGGGATTGCCCAGCGCCAGGATGCGCGCCTCGGCGCTGACCACGTGGGCAATGCTGCCGGCGCCGACATTGCCGGCCGGGCCGTTGCCGACCCGGTAGAAGGCGCGAAAGGCGGTGCCACTGTCCGGCCGTCGGCCGTGGTGGTCGTCGCCGAAGCGCAGGCGGGCACTGCCGTCGTGCTCCGTTTCGAGGACGAAGTGGCGGTCCTCGGCCTTGCTCTCCAGCAGGTTGCATTGGCCGCTCCAGTGTTGCGGGCTGCCACTGCTGCCACTTTCCAGGCGCAACGCGGCAATCGCGTCGGCGCTGCGCCAGCGCAGGGCTGCGCTGGCCGAAGCCGCAGGATCGAACAGCACCCACTCGCGACGCAGCAGGCCGCCTTCCAGCACCCGCCGCTGCACGCGTCCCTGATGGGTTACCGGTGCTTCAGCCAGTAACGGGCGGTAGCGTGGTGGCAACGGCTCCGGCGCCTGGCGTTGGCAGGCGCCGCCGCTGGCGGGGTACTGCCAGGCAGGCGCCGGTACGCTCTCCAGCGTCTCATCGGCGATGCTGCGGCCATGGTCGACCAGCAGCATGTTGCCCAGGGCGATGCTGACATCGTCGAGCTGCGCGCTGCCGTGGGCCTCGTCGGCTTCGCTGGAGATGCACAGGGCAAAGGGCAGGGCATCGTCGGCGTGCCAGGCGATCTCGGTGATTTCGCTGTCGTCCAGCGGATCGAGCAGCGGGTCCGTGCCATCGAAGGCGCGCACCTGGGTCAGGCGCACCGCATGGCGCCGCGCCGGGTCGGCGTCGGCCGGCTCGCCACTGAGCGGGCCCATGACCTCCTGCAGCAGCAACACGTCGCCGGCCGCCAGATCCGGCAGATGACCGCGCAGGGTAGCCGCCGTGGCGCCTACGGGCAGGCAGCAGCGGGCGTCGCTCCAGGTGTGGAAGAACAGGCGGTTGTGCGCCGCACGCAGAACCACGCCATGCATGGGTTCGAACACCAGCGGGCGGCTCTGCAGCGCCAGGCGCTCCTCCGGCGAGTCGGCGAGAATACGCGCCGGCACACCGGGCACCTTGGTGTAGAAGCGCAGCCCCGCGGGCAATGCGAAGGGCCCGCCGCTGACCTCGAGGTGCAGCCAGGCGCGGGCGTTGCAGCCTTCGTGCAGCTGGTAGTCCACCAGCAACGCATGACGGCGCAGGCTGCTGCGCTTGCGCGCGCTGTGCAGATAGGCCTCGGTGCTGACGGCGTCGAGCTGGTAGTGCTGCAGATCACCGACGTAGGCGATCAGTTCGCCCAGGGTGGTGGCCAGGTCCGCCGGGCTGCGGTCGCGCCAGCCGGGCATCTGCCGAGCCAGGCGGTCCATCACCAGACGACGCAGGCTGGCGTAGTCGCGGGCCAGGTAGTTGATGTCCGGCGTGGTCTGTGCCGGTTGCGGACAGTCGTGCTGTGGCTTGCAGTCGAAGTCGCTGGGGCACTCGACCTTGAAGGCGAAATCCACCGCCGACAGCCGTGGATCAAAATTCGGCAGCGCCGTTGCCAGCGTGCCGGCCTGGTGCAGCTGCAGCCGGTAGGTCGAGTGGTCACCTTCGCTGTCGGTACGCACTACCAGCACATGCTCGGGCTGCGTCAGGGCCAGCAGCAATGCCTGCTCGGCGGCGCTGGCCTGGGCCGGTGGCGCGCTGGCGATGCCCAGCCATTCGACGCCGATCTGGCGAATGCGCTCGCCACCGTCGATGTGCAGGTTGTCCGGGCTCAGACCCGCCGGCACCGGCTTCAGCAGGCGTACCAGCAGCGTGCGCTGGCGCGGACTGCCGGGCGGCGCGTCGAGGTCGAGCACCTCGAGGAAGTCGATGCCATTGAGGCTGGGGTGGGCATCGACCAATGCCCGGCGATGCAGGTCGCAACAGTGGTAGATCATGCCGCCGCTCCCTGGACGAAGCTGTCCTCGCGCCGCTGGTTGGTACGCAGGATGCGGTACTGCACCTGCACAGCCAGGCGCGCCTCGACGGCGCTGACGGCCACCGACTCGACCTGGATCAAGTCGGCCAGCCACTGTTGCAGGGCGCCCTGCACGAGAAACTGCACGGTGGCGGCCAGCTCCGGGCTGTTCGGCGCGAACACCAGTTCGCGCAGGCCGCTGCCGAAATCCGGGCGCATCACCCGTTCGCCGGGCGCGGTGAACAGCACCTGTTCGATCAGCCCGCGAATCCAGCTGGCTTCGTCTGCTTCGCGACTGCGGCCGTGGCCATCGAAGCTGTAGGGAAAGTGCAGTCGCTGGGTCATGGTTCAGCTCCCGATCACCCGTGTCTGTGCCGCTACCGGCAGCAGCGGCGTGCCGTTGGGGGCGCACACCGCCTGGCTGTCCATCAGCACCAGCGGTTGGCCGTTGGAAAGCACCCGTGTCGCCGCCACCACCCATTGCCCGGTCACGCAGGGCACCGGGCTGCCGGAGACATTGAACGGGCAACCGGCAATCACGTAGGGGCCGCTCATCAGCACGGTCGGCTGGCCACTGACCAGCACCCGCGGGTTGGGCACCGTGGGGGTGGCAGTACCGCCGTGGGCGCAGAGCACGCTGGCGCCGACATGAAGTAATGGTCCTGGCATCTCAGATCACCGTCAGCGCGCCGTTGTTGATGGTGACGGTCGGCCCAACCAGGGTGAGCATGGCGCCCTTGCCGTTCTGGATGTAGATGCCGGTGTCATTGACGATCAGGGTCGCGCCGGTGGCGCTCTTGAGCATGATGCCGCCGGTGGGGCCGGGCAGGTCGGAGATGGTCAGGCCGTTCTGCAGCGGAGTTTGCAGGGTGATGGCCGACAACCCCGGCGGGGTGGCCAGAGCCAGTGCGGGGATCTCCGCGGCGCTGCCCCAGAAGCAGCCGACCCAGATCGGGTGGTCCGGGTTGCCCTGCTCGAACTCCACCCACACGCCGGAGCCGATCATCGGCAGCGCCACCATGCCGTTCTGGATGCCGGCAATCGGCACGCAGGGCATGGCCCAGCTGGCCGGCACCAGGCCCGCCACGTCCGGCACCTGCACCTGCAGGCGGCCCTGCTGCATGGGGTCGATGTTGTTCAGCACCATGCCGCGATATTTGCCGTAGTAGCGTTGCTGGCTCATGCGGGCACCGTTGGCGTAATGGAGATCAAACCGTTGCGGGTCAGGTTGAAGCTCTGGCTGAACTTGCCGCGGGCCAGGGTGCTGGTAACGCTGCTGACGTAGTACAGGCCGTCGTAGGCGACCCCGGCGCCGCGCACGCCGACCAGGCGCCGCGGACGCAGGATGCGGCCATAACGCAGCACATCCAGGCTGCCACTGGCGCTGACCGAGTCCTGAGACTTCTTCGCCTCGGCCAGGCCGGCGCAGATGGCCTGCATGGGGCTCATCTTGGCCGTGTCCTTCATCATCTTGAGGTTGGCCAGCGGCGTGGAGAGCACGCCCAGCGGCGGTTGCAGCGGGTTGAGGTTGGGGATCGGAATGGGGATGGGCACGCGAGTCATCTGGTTCTGGATGAACACGATGGGCAGCACCCCCTTGGTCGGGTCGAAGCTGAAGTTCAGCGACTCGACGTTGGTGTGCGCATCCATGTCGATGTTCAGCGCCGGCTGTGGCGGGCCGACTTTGATCTCCGGGCCGAAGTAGGCAATGTTGGTCAGCGGCACCTCACCCGGCTCGATATAGAACACATGGCCGACTTCCTCGGCCAACTGGCGGACATAGGCCAGGTCCGTGCCCTGCTGGGCGGGGATGCGCTCGATGGGAATCGGTACATCGGGGAAGAACGAGGGGATCGGCAGCGGAATGATGCCGAACGCCGCATATTTAGCGCAGATCAGTGCGAAACGTGCTTCGACCGGCATGGCCGGGTAGGGCAGCCCGGAGAAGTCGATCAGGTCCATCACCTTGGTCAGGTCCTCGCCGGTGATGGTGATGCTGCCCGGCTGGCGGTTCTGCCCGGCCTGAACCTCGACATTGGTCAGCACGCCATCGAACAGCGGCTGCGGCCGCCCGCCCAGGGTCACGATCAGCACCACCCGCAACGGCGGTGTGCCCAGCGTGGTGTTGTTGCCCACAGCGATCAGGAACAGGGTGTTGAGTTCCGATTTGCTGTTGACCTTGAAGCGCAGCTGGAAGCCGCTGGCACCTTCACTGGCACTGGTCACCGTGACTTCTTCCAGGGCGTCGATCAGCACGGCCGGCACCGGCAATGGAATCACCGGGCCGATTAGCAGGCTGAGGTGCACGGCATTGCTCATGAGTCCGCCCCCGGCACGCCTTCCGGCAGGGTAATGCGCAGAGTCCGGCCGGGCGTTTCGGTCAGCTCGGCCGGGCGCAGGGCACCGTTGCCGTCGCACAGGCGCCAGTACTGCTGCGGGTCGCCCAGATGGCGAGCGGCCAGGTTGTCGATGCGGTCGCCAGCCTCCACCCGGTGCTCGCCGAGGGTGGCGAAGTTCTCCGGTGGCGGCACGAAGCGTCGGTGCACATAGCTCAATACCTCGCCATCGGCGCGCGTCCACTGGGCGATGTCCAGGCCGTGGTAGCGGCTGTCCGGGGCGAAGGCCGGGGCGGTGAGGGCGTTGGCCTGCATGAAGGCCTTGAGCGGATCGGTCATGGCAAACCTCCAATACCCAATGCATCGAAACCGAAGGTGGCGGCCCTGCTGGCCAGTTTTTCCCGCGATTGCAGGTAGGCCATGAACAGCCCGCCGCCCTTGTGATCGAAGCCGAGGTCGTCCACCGAGAGCACTCGCAGGCTCAGGGTGCAGGTGGCGTTGATCGGGTTGAGCTGCGGGTCGAAGGCTTCCTCGGCAATCGAGAAACTGGTCACCCGTACCGGCACGATGCGCTTGGCGCCCCACACGAACAGCACCAGGGCCGACTCCATCGGCGCGATCTCCAGGGTGCCGGCCGCCGCCAGCGCCTTGCCGGCCAGCAGGTCGGCCGCCGTGGGGTTGACCAGCGACTCCAGCACGGCCAGCTGCGGGGCGATGCCTGCCTCGACCACGGCCTGATGCTGTTCGGGAAACTGCAGCTGGTCGGCGGCATCGATCTCCGCCTCCAGCTGGAAGGTCTCTACCGCCGGCCCCTTGAGCCGCAACGCCTCGGAACGCTCGGAGCCCTCGTCGGCACCCTGTACCTGCAGGCTGCGGGTGAGCTTTTCCGGGTTGTACTGCAGGGCGATCACCCGGCGTACCTGGGCCGACTGCGGATCGATCATCACCAGGCCGGCTTTGATCAGGCGGGGGGAGCGATCCAGGCTCATGATGGCTCTCCCTGCGGGTCTATGCGGTGCATGAGTACGGCAGTGGCGTGCGGTCGCGAGGCCTTACCGAGATTTGCCGCTATCCACTCGTGATTGAGAACGCGGCCCTCGAAGTCGATCCAGATGCGCGGGTCCTTGGCGCAGCTGTAGCGCCGACAGACGCCGGGACGGTGGTCGTAGATGGCGCAGCCCTTACCCGTCTGGTGGACACAGCAGCCATCGGGTTGCTTGCGAATGTGGTAGGGCTGGCCCAAGTCCCAGCGCGCGTGGCCTTCTTCTATTTCCGCGACGCTGAGGGCGAAATTGAGGCGACAGCACACGGCTTTGCAGATCGGCAGGCGGCTTTCGCAGTCGACCATGGCCGTTGGCGGCTGGTCCTCGATGGTTTCGACGCGGATCAAAGTGCCTGGGCCCAACTGCTCGCCACGCTGGCGCAGTTCTTCATCCACCCGCTGCATGGCATGGCCCAGCTCAGTGCTGTCGATAACGCCCTTGGCAATCAGCAGGTCGGCCAAACCGTGCACGACTGCCTGCAACTGGTTCAGACGAAGGGCGTTCTCGCCCAGGGCGGTATGAGCGAACAACGTGCCTCGTTCGAGCTGGTTATTGAGTTCCGCAACCGGGTTGATACGTTTGCGTTCAGTCATGACCCTGCTCCTTGAGCCAGCCCCGCCAGGTTTCGACTGCCAGGCTTCGACGGGCCTCACTGGCGTCGTAGGCGTAACCACCGTGAGTAGCCCAAAGTTCGCGGAAACGGTTTTCATCGTCACTGCAGGCAAAGCCGCGACCCCGGACGAAACCGAAGTCGCGCATGACAATGCCCTCGAAGGCGCGCTGCGCGTGCAGGCGCGTATCCGCCGCGTCGGCCAGCATGAGGTCGAGCAGGGCAGGGGCAGCCACCCAACCCAGCTCGGCCAGCGCCAAGACGGCTGGCGTGATATCGCCATGCAGCTCATCCGGCGCGTTATCGAGCGCGGCGAGCAGTTCGGCCAGACGGACATCGGCAGACATTGGGCGCCTGCTCCTACTTGGTTGGCGCGGTAGAAGCGCCAGGATTCTTGTAGAACTCGTTGAATGCCGTCAGCGCGGCATTGAAGGTCGCTGACTGTGCGTAGTGCGCCGCTGCGTGCTCGGCCGTCACCTTTCCTTTGGCTGGATCGCTGATGGTGAAGCCCCAGGTCAGGGTGGCGTAGATGTAGCCGGTGTCGGCAGCCTTTGCGGCCGTTTCAAAACTGAAGCGACATTTCTGGCTCCAGCCTGGATAGTCCCAAAGCGATGCTTCTGTGACGGTTTTACCTGCCTTGCTCCCGTCCTGGCTGCTACTCGCATTCGGCCAGTAGTCCCGGTAATAGGGCGATACGGCCGCGTCTGCCTTGGCCGTACGTGGTGACGCTGCGGCCGCTGAGTGGTCAACAAAGAATCCGGCCTCGACACCAGAGCTGCTATCGGCGGTGGTCTGAACCTTGTTGCGGTCAGCCTCTGCGCCAGACCACACATAGTCTTTCCCTGTACTCAGATCTTCGAGCCTGACGACCTGCAGCAAACGAATGTTTTTCGAGTCCGGCGCGGTGTCGCTGGCCGTGAACTTGATCGTGCCGCTCATGCCGTTCTTGGCCCCGGCATGGCTCTCGGTCTTGAGGTCGGTCTTGAAAGTGCCGTCGGTGGATTTGTATTCCTTCTTCAAATCGCGCTGCACATGGGGCGCCACGTTGCGCTGCACGCTGCGCAGCACCTGGTCACGAGCCGCCAGCGACGGCGAGGGCGTGTGATCCAGCAGGTCGGCCAGCTTATGGGCCTCATGTTCGGCAGGGTCGCTCGGGCGGCTCACGGGCAGATGCCCGTCAGGCCTGACTGCACGCCCACTCTGCTGCACCGTGTGAATGGCCTCGTGCGCCAACAGATGTTGGCGCTCACGGGCAGGAAGCCCCAGGGCCTCGCTACCCAGGTGAATATCCCGGCCCAAGGTGTAAGCCCGCGCGCCCAGTTGATCGGCTGCGGCCATGGACGCGCGCCCGCTATGCACACGAACCTGGCTGAAATCATGGTTCAGGTGCGCGCCCAGACGCTGCAGCAGTGCTTGCGGTAGTGCAGTAGCGGACTCATCCGCCGCCTGGGTCAGAGCGTCTCCCGGAGAGCGTTTGTTGGTTCTGCCCGGAGCCGTGGTGGCAGCAGTGTGGCTGGTCGCCACAGGGCTACTTTCTTGTCGAGTCTGTTTCATTGTTCTGCTTCCTCTATAGAGAGAAACAACGGGGTCTTTCTGGCGTCTGGTGGTTTCTCCCGAGTACTGCCGCCCTACGACGATCAATGGACATGGCTCACCCCCTATTCGCTTGGAGCGCCAGATGAGCCGGGGTTCTTGTAATACTCATCGAATGCAGCAACTGCCGCCCCGAAAGTCGGGGAAGGTTCGAGCTCTCCTATGGCGTGTTCTGCACTTACCGAGCCCTTGGTCGGGTCATTGACGGTGAAGCCCCAGTTCAGGGTGGCGTAGACATAACCGCTGTCCGCTGCCTTGGCTGCCGTTTCGAAGGTGAAACGGCGCTTTCCAGCTGATCTTGGGGAGTCCCAGAGCGAGGCTTCATTGACGTCGGAGCCCTTCTTGCTACCGTCCTGGCTGAAATTCGGCACATAGTCTCGGTAGTAGGGGGATACGGCCGCATCGGTCTTTGCCGTACGAGGAGAGACCATCTTGGCTAGATGGTCGACGAAGAACCCTTCCTGCACTCCCGTAGCGCTGTCAGCGGAGGTCATTATCTCGTTACGGGGCTCTTCGGCTCCCGCCCATACTTCCTCCTTGCCGGTATCCAGGTTTTCAACTCGAACTACCTGCAACAAACGAATGTTTTGCGAGTCAGGCGCAGTATCGCTGGCCATGAACTTGATGCTGCCGCTCATTCCGCTCTTGCCCGTTGGATCTCTCACCGTGCTGAGGGCTGTTTTGAACGTGCCGTAGGGAAGCTGGTGTCTATTCTTCAAATCGCGCTGCACATGCGGCGTCACCCGATGTTGAACCCTGCGCAGAACCTGATCGCGCACCGCCAGGGATGGCGATGGCATGTGGCGGATCAAACCGGCCAGCTCATGGGCCTCATGCTCGGCAGGATCGCTCGGATGACTGACGCTCAGGTGCTCGCCTGGGGCGACTGCATCCCCGCCCTGTTGCGCGGTATGAATAGCCTCATGCGCCAAAAGCTGCAGGCGCTCGTCGCAAGCAAGCGCGGCAGCCTCGCTACCCAGGTGGATGTCCCGTCCCAGGGTGTAGGCGCGAGCTCCAAGTTGCTCCGCAGCAGCCATTGAGGTGCGCCCGCTGTGCACCCGCACCTGGCTGAAATCATGAGATAGATGAGCGCCGAGACGCTGCACCAGTGGCGGGGGGAGTGGGCTCGCTGACTCTTTCGCGGCCTGTATCAGCGCCTCGGCGGGAAAGCGACGATCAGCACTGTCCTGGGCCGTGCGGGCAGTCTTGCCGCTTGCCACTGCTGGACTGCTTTCTGTGCTGAGCTGCTTCACCGTGCCGTGTCCTCTATCAAGAGCAACAACCGAGTCGTCAACAAGCCCTTCGCGGCGGCAAGGGCGCTAAATGTCATGTTCTGGGTGCAGTCCGCGGACAATGCTTCTGCCGATGGCTTGCCCCAGACCTTCGCTACCTGGCGTTGTGCTGCGCACTTCACCAGCCTTCATCCGCGCCAGATGGCCAATACCGCTCAGCGTTTCAGCCATGCCCGCTATCGCGAGCTGGCGCTGTAGCTCGGCCTGCAAGGCGGCGGAAAAGGCTTCCGCGTTCCGCGCATCGATACCGCACAAAAGCAGGCGGTCGATATGCAGCACGATGCGGCTCATACCCACCCCCGGGTTTCCGCATCGGAAATCGGTTTGTCGCGTTTGGCAGCCTCGATATGCGCGGCCCGCAGCAGATGCGGCATGCCCACGGACGTGCCCGCCTCGGCGGCGAGAAAAGCGGCGGCCAGGGCAATGTTGCGAATGGTGCCGCCAGGCACGGCCAGGTTCGCCAGCTTGCGATAATCCAGCGGCTCCACTGGCGTGGCAGCCGGGAACACACCCTGCCAGAGCGCTTCGCGTTGCGCCTGATCGGGGAAGGGGAAGTGCACCACGAAGCGCAGACGCCGGGCGAAGGCGCCATCCAGCGCAGCCTTGTGGTTGGTGGTGAGAATAGCCAGGCCGCGATAGGCCTCCATGCGCTGCAGCAGGTAGCTGACTTCGATATTGGCGTAGCGGTCGTGGCTGTCCTTGACCTCGCTGCGCTTGCCGAACAATGCATCGGCCTCGTCGAACAGCAGGATGGCGCCTAGTTCCTCGGCTCTGTCGAAGACGTTGCGCAGGTTCTTTTCGGTTTCTCCAATGTACTTGCTGACCACTGCCGACAGGTCGATGCGGTAGAGCGCCAGGCCCAGGGTATTGGCCAGGACTTCGGCAGCCAGAGTCTTGCCGGTACCGGAGTCGCCCCAGAACAGGGTGGCAATGCCCAGACCGCGCGCCCCCTTGTCGGCAAAGCCCCAGTCGTGGTGCACGGTAAGGCGGTGACGGGTATGCACGGCAATTTGCTGCAGAACCCGACGCTGCGTTTCGGGCAACACCAGATCGTCCCACTCGGCGCACGGTGCTATGAGTTGCGCCAGCTCGCTCATGCCTGGGGCCTCGGCCCGGCAGGCAGAGTGCAAGGCGGCCAGGTCGACCTGCGTAGCAAGGTGCTCGGCGATAGCGGCGATCCGTCGAGCGCCAAGCCGGTACTGCCCGGCCAGACTGTCGATGATCGTAGTCAGTTCGTCTCGGCGCCGGCCCAGGGCCTCGCGCCAGAGGCGACGTTGCTCGGGCACGTCGGGGCGATCGACCTTGAAATGCTCCCCATCCAATGGAACTGGCGCTCGCGAGGCGATGATCAATATCCCGCCGAGACGTTCGACAAAGCGTTCGAGCGTCTTGCCGTCGTTATCGTGCAACTCGATCAACAGGGCGCTGCCGAGCAACGCGGCCTCGCGCTGCCACAGCGTGGCCAGTGCGGCCTGCTCATGGGCGCTTGTGGGGACGTCCGCGGCACGCAGGCCATACAAGGTCACGCCCAGGCGCCGGGCAATGTCGGCGGCGACATCCTGCTGGCCCTGGGCATCATCGCCGCTCAGGAGGACGGTTCGCGGCCTGGCCACGGCGCCTTGCAACCTGGCGCTGGCGGCCGCGCTGACTGCAATGTGCGCTCGACACATCAGACCCGCGGGCGGCAGCACCTGCAGCAGCGGTTGCAGGCGTTGATCCAGATAGTTGAGGCCGGCCAGGTAGTGCAGCACGCGCTCGTCCATGCGCAGGCGCCCGACCGTCAAACCGGCACTTTCGTCCACCTCCAACAGACACCAACGCCGCAGCGGCTCGGTAGGTGCCAGGGCATCCCAGTGGGCGCCGGGCAGGGCGCTCATGGCCAGCGCGAAGTTTGCCCAGGGCCGATTGACCTGGCCACTGGCCTGCGCGCACAGCTGTCCCAGGCGGGCATCCATCTCCACGCCGGCAACCAGGAGCAAGAGAGCACGTTCGAAACCGCTCAATTCGAACAGCTGGGTCAGGGTGTCGATAGCGGGTGGCGCGCTCATCTCTGCGCCAGGCACGAAGGTCTCCGCAGGCGGCTCTTCGTCAGCGCCGAGCAAGGCGCGCAGGCGGGCGAACTCGGCCACCAGACACTGCTGATTGGCGCTCGACCAGTCCAGGGCAGCCGGGGCGTTCATGTGATGGTCAGCCGTTGATTGAGGAAGGTTGGCGGGGTACTGCTGTGGTCGACAATGGGGCTGTCGATGCCGTCGATACGTAGGCGCAGCAGGTGTTCGCCGACTTCGGCCTGTTCGATCAGGAAGTCCAGCGTTGCGGTCGGCGCGGCAAAGCTCTGTGGCAGCACCTCGCGCTGGCCGACTAGCAGGCTGACACGCTGACCAGCACGCAGTTCGGGGGTGAAGTCGATGCTTATCAGGACATCGCCATCATCGTCGCGCGCCAGATTCTGTGGCAGATTGGTGATGTCCGGCGCCAGGGTGAAGGCCAGGCGATTGCTTTCCCGCGCGCTGCTTTCGCCACTGCGCACCAGTCGCGCGCTTGCCTCATAGATGCCCACCGGGAAGTCGGCGGCGCGTGCTACCGGTATCAGCAGCTCCATGCTCGCGCCGGAGTTGGCCCCGCTGGCCGCCAACATATCGCTGACCTCGTAGCGCGGGTTGCTCACTCGCACCTCGCGCGCGCTGCCATCCAGGTGATGGCCGCGCAGCACGATGTTCTGCCCAAGACGTGCGGCTGGCTGATTGCCAGCCGGCACTATGGCCTCCAGGGTTGGCAAAGCCGGCACCAGAGCAGGGGAGACCTGCACGCCACGCTCGCGCCCGGAAACCGGATGCACTTCGCCGCGGGTCAGCACGGGCAGGGGGGCGAGGGCAGGGCGGGTGGCTTCGATCAGCACCACCGAGACCTGGTACGCCGCCGTGGGGCGCAGGCTCGACTGGGTCGCCGACCACAGTTTCGAGCTTTCCTCGGTATTGAGCGTCAGCGGGGTGATGCGCAGCAACTCGACCTGTTCGGCCAGCCCCGAGTCAGCCAAGGCACGCAGGGCCGGTGGTAGCACCACGCCAAGATCCGGTGAAGGGGTGAGGGCGGTGCGAATCATCTCGCGGGTGATGATGGGAAACTCATGCATCAGTTGCATGGCATAGCCCAGCAGTATCTCGGCATGCAGATCACCGCCGCTGTAGGCAGAGATCAGGTAGTGCAGGTCCAGGGCCAGAGGCGGGTTGCTCACGCGTTGCCGGCCGCCAGCGTCGTATGCGGGCAGGCCCTGGTTGCGCCAACTGGCGTTGGGCATGACCTGATAGAGGAACAGGTTGAGCTGGCTCGACTCGGTGCCATCCGCCGGTACCACGCGATCAGGCGCCAGCACGCTGACAGTCACGGTGCTGCCCAGCACGCCGGCGACGTTATGGTTGACCAGTCCATCGTTGAGGCGGTCGCGCAGCACGGCAGTGACGCCGGCCAACGCCAAGGCGGTGCTCATCGGCCGTCTCCCTTGCGTTTGGCCAGGTAGTCATCCAGCGACAACGGTGGCTGGCCCTTGCGCGCCTCGCGCGGGCGTGGCGCAGGTTCGCGGATGGCGGTGACCTCGATGCGGCCGATATGGATATGCACCTCGTCGGGTTCGCGCGCAGGCGGGCTGGCGGGCGCTACAGACACACTAACCGGGGCAGGTTGGCTGCGCCGGGGGAGCAGGGGCTCAGGCACGTCCGGTGCCATTCGTGTGGCTTGCGCCGGTTCGTCTGGCGCCGCGACGACATTTGGCATGCGCATGCCACGAGGGCTGCTCGACTGCTGCGAAGCCTTGATCTTGGCGCTGGCCTGCATTGGCGGTGATGCCACCGTTGGCGGCACGAGCCTTTCGGGGGCGAACGGCGCCGAAATAGTCGGAGGTTCATCTGTCGCTGCCTGGATGGCGCTGGGTGGCTGCATCCGCTCCAGGCCAGCGACATGCGGGCTGCCATCATTCGCTTGAGCACTACGCGCATCACCCACTTGCTCGGACACCTGAGCATGTGCGGGAGCGTCGAGTAGCACTTCTGGGAAGGGTGTTGCTTGCCGCCGGGGTTGGGTTGTAGCGGTAGGTGCGGATGGCGCAGCACTCTGACGAGCAACCGCCCTGGTTCGGGACTGAGCCTCTTTATTGTCGGGCGCAATCAAGTCAGGTTCCGCGGCGTAGGGCGGTTCGCCGGGGTTGTGAAAAGGCAAGCTCACCGTTGCATGCAGAGTCGCGGCGGGGCGTCCAAGGGCCTGGCCGGCCAACCTGCGAAAGAGGCTGCTCATGCCATCACCCGCGCCAGGTAAGCGCTGCGGCGACTGTCGCTGAGGGCAAGGATTTCGGCCTCGTTCCAACCATAGGCCTGGGCCAGCAGATGGATATCGTCCAGCAGGCTCCGCGCCTTGCAGTCGATCTCTTCCCACAGATAGGCCGCGATATCCAGGCTGGCCTCGCCAACATACGCGCAAGCCGGGCAGCAAAACTCCAGCGCCAGGTCGGCCCAGGGATCGGCCGCCTCGATGGCGCTCTCGATTTGAGCACACCTCTCGGGGCTTGCACCGCAGGCCTGCGCCAGCTGCCGCGTCGCCGTATCCACATCCGTGCAGCCGACGAGCTGTGCCAGATCACGGCTGGTGGGGCAGCGATAGAGCTGCCCATCCACCTCAACCGATTCCGGCGGAGCCAGCATCGTGGGCAGTTGCTCCGCCGTCAGCTCGAACTCCATGCGCTCGCCACAGCTCGGGCAGTCCAGCCAGAGCGCCAGGCGCGGGCCGAAATTGCGCCAGCGCAGGCGCATCAGGGCGGCATTGCGATCGCCCAGGGGGCGGTCTGCGAGCTGGTCGGGCGCAAGGTCGGGCCGCACCTGGGCGTACAGCAATAGCGCCCGATCCAGCGGGTGGCGGATCACGCCATGCTCCCAGATAGCCAGCAGGCGTTCGCTGCTCAGCGGCGACATGATGATCAGGCCGGCTCGGTGAAGCTGGGCTCGCTCGGTTCGGTCACGTCGTAATCGCGCTCCCAACCCTCGTTCTCCAGCTTGATGGTCTGGATCGCCACCGCATTGGCGTTGGCGTCCAGGTCCGGCAACGCCTGATACTCGGACACCCAGCAGCGGAACACCTTGTAGGCGAGGGCGAGCTGACCGGCTTCGTTGTAGACCTCGATGATCAGGTCCTTGCGAAAGTCCTTCAACGACACCTCGGCGCCGAGCCCCGCGCCGAAGTTCCAGACCTTGTTGGCCCACTTCTCGAACTCGGTGTCGTGGGTGACCCCTCGCTCCAGGGTGATGGCCTCGAACTTGGTACGCCCAGGCGACTTGCGCGACGTGGAGGGGTCGCCACCTTCACGGTGCTCGACCAGTTCCGTACTGCGCTTGAGCGAGCCAACCTTGCTGATGCCGGCGACGTAGCGACCGTCCCATTTCACCCGGAATTTGAAGTTCTTGTAGGGATCGAAACGCTGTGCATTGACGCTGAACTGGGCCATGGCCTGTCCTCCTAGACGTCGATCTGTCCGGCCATCTGCTGCAGCTTGATGACCACGAACTCGGCGGGTTTGAGCGGGGCGAAACCGACGAGGATGTTCACCACGCCTCGGTTGATATCGCTCTGCGTGGTGGTTTCACGGTCGCATTTGACGAAGTAGGCATCGCGCGGGCTGGAGCCCTGAAACGCGCCCTGACGAAACAGATCCTGCATGAAGGCGCCGATGTTCAGGCGGATTTGCGCCCACAGCGGCTCGTGGTTCGGCTCGAACACTACCCATTGGGTGCCGCGAAACAGGCTTTCTTCGAGGAACAGCGCCAGTCGGCGCACCGGCACGTATTTCCATTCGGAAGCCAGCAGATCAGCGCCGGCCAGGGTGCGCGCGCCCCAGACCAGATGGCCGGCCACTGGGAAGGTGCGCAAACAGTTCAGTCCCACGGGGTTGAGCACGCCGTTCTGCGGGTCCGTCATGGTGTAGGTGAAACCCTGCACCCCGGAGAAGGATGCGGCCAGGCCGGCCGGGGCTTTCCACACGCCACGCTGCACGTCCGTACGGGCCATGATGCCGGCCACTGCGCCGCAGGGCGCGAAGTCGGCGATGCGGTTTTCCGACAGCGGATCGGGCATGCGCAGCCGCGGGAAATACACGGCGGCGTTGATCGCATCGTCATTGCCAACCGCCGCGCGCAACGCATTCACCCCGGTCCCGGCGGTGGCGATGGCTGTGCTCTGGTTGGCCGTCCAGAGCGCTGGTGAGTCGATGACCAGCAGCGCTCGACGCTCCTGGCAGTAGCTCGCCGCCGCCGCCCAGGTCGCGGCGACGAGATCGCCATCGCGGGTGAGGGGAGGGATGCACATCAGGTTGAACAGGTCGGCATCTTCGAGGGCGAAGATGCCGGTGCGCTGGTCGCGATTGCCGGTGATCTGGCCATCGGTGATGGCGACGCCATCGCTACCCAAGGTGCCGGCGGCACTCGCGGTCCCGTCCGGGTTGGCGACGCTGACGGTGCCGTTATTCGGGCTTTCATCGGCTGGTGCAGCAGTCCGTACGCTGACCAGGGCCGACTGTTCGTTGAGCACGGTGTTGACGAAGCGCGGGCTGAGTGGGTCGACCGAGACGTTGCGGAACTCTTCCGAAGCCACGGTCGCGCTGCCGCCGGGGCGGTCCAGCTCCTCGATCAGCAGGTTGAACAGCAGCAGATCGCTGGTATCACGGGTCGCGTGGTCGACCGTCGCGCGCAGACGGTTACCCCAGGTGCCGGGGCTGGCGGCTTCGAGCAGTAGCGAGCCGGTCGCGGTTTCCAGCTCAAGCGTGGCCGTGCTGGCGGCAATATCGCCGTTGAATACCCGCACGATCAGGGCGTCGCTGCCGCCATGCTGGAAGAATTGCAGCGCTGCATAGCTCAAGGTGCTCGGTTGCCAAAGGCCACCGAACAGTCGCGAATACTCGGCAAAGCTCTGCACGCGAACCGGGTCGTTGACCGGACCGCGAAGCGCGCGCCCGACAAAGGCCGTGATGGAGGTGGCGACACCGGTGATGCTGCGCACACCGCTGGGTACTTCTTCGATATAGACGCCGGGGTAACTCAGGTTTGCAGGCATGGCTGGACTCCTCAGAAGAATCTGCTGCCCGGCCTAATACAAGATGGCGCGCAAACCGGGCATGAAACCACTCGGTGCACAAGGAGATCGATGCGGACGATACGAATGCGCGCAATCAGGAAAGACGAGCGTCCAGGCCCAAATGCGGCGGAGAGGAAAAAGCTAGGCTTCCGTCCTTGAAACTAGGCGTCAAACGCGGACTGCTGGAGCCCGATTGGCCATAGGGCCGATGAATCTATCTAGACCTTAGGACAGCGTTGCCACGCCGCAATGCTGTCAAACTGCCAGTCTGACGAGAGGTCTGTACGCTAGTGCTAGAAGCGATGACTCGGCGCGGTGGATAGCCATCCATAGATTCGCATAATGTATATTATGTTAAATAGCATGTAGAGCAATGGATCCTCAATTCAGCCTTGTGATCGGGTGAATTTGAAACAGAATGCATGTGAACACCCCTCTCGTGAGCAGTCTGGAAGACAAATTTGAAACATCATCCTCTATGATTCTGTAAATTTGAGACTCCATCTGTAGGTGTATTCATCACCATCTCGCGCTCGAGGGCTTTAGAGAGCTCATCGTGCACAGATTTCAAATCCTCACTGAGGGTGATCAGCTGCCTGTCTCGGTCGGCGATCTGCGCTTCCGTCGTATGAGCGAGGAAGTAGTAGTCAAGGCTCATGGCTAATCTGTCTTTCCCCTCTTTAGCTAGTTGTTTCAGGAGGGCTGTGCACTCCGTTTCGGCAACAGCTAAGACCTTTTTGTGTGCTGCCTGCTGTCTCGCAAATTCCACTGAATCTCTTCGCTGGCGCTCCTCAGACTCCTGAAGCTGCTTCGACCGCAATTTGAGCATCTGTTTCATGCTAACGACTTCGTTATTCAAATACGTCAGCTCGCGCGTTTTCGCATCCAGTCTCTCCTTCAGTCTGTGAGCCATTTCGGTAGCTTCGGCATGCCTCTCCGACATCTTGGTCAAGGCTCTATCGGCATTTTCATGCTCCGTTAGTGCGCGAGCGAGCTCATTCAGCAGTGTTCCATTAGACAGTCTCTCTATACGCAGATGAGCCTGTAACACCTCAATCTTGCTTTGTGCCTCAGTATGAGCAATGCCGACCTCTTCCTGGAGCATCTCTTGGAGTTGGCTTTGCGAGTCCGGCAAAGATGCTTGGAGCATCCCCTGTTCACCGAAAGACTCGCCCTTACTCTTCGTTTCAAATTCGAGCAACTGCGTCTGGATGGTGTTAGAGCCCCCAGTCTTCGTCAGGATTTTACGGACGCTTGGCTTCAATCTTTGTCTGAGGAGTTGGTCTCGGGCTTTCCGCACCTCCTTCAACGATATGCCGTCTTTCGCCATCTCTTTCGCCGAATATAGAACTTAGCTCGCACGTCTCGTACGGTGCTTAGGTTGGTCTATCCATGAATAGTAACCGCTTGAAGTGGAAATGCCTGAGTCGA
Source organism: Pseudomonas sp. BMS12 (assembly GCF_001592875.1). Taxonomy (GTDB): domain Bacteria; phylum Pseudomonadota; class Gammaproteobacteria; order Pseudomonadales; family Pseudomonadaceae; genus Aquipseudomonas. Next base: position 155,173 of record NZ_LSOF01000006.1, read on the forward strand.
CGTCCGCATCGCCCAGAGCTGCACGTGCTCGGTAGCGCATTCTTCCCGATCAAACGCACCTTGGGGTTTCTTGTGTCCAGTCCCTGAGAGACACATGCATGCAGCATGCTGATCGACTTTTTAGGCAACGCCGGGCCCTCTAGAATGAGCTTTATAGTCGATTATAAAGTGATTATAGAGCGATTATAGAATCCGCTTTTGGTATCTAGATTGGGTATCCGCGCCTCCCCGCGCTTCAGGTCGCCGGGCTTTGTGCTAGCGCGCCGAGTGGGTCTTGCGAATCCTACAAGCTTGAGAAATCCGCTTAAACGGAGCTACCAGTTGAGCCCGATACCCAGTCGGGTAGTCACGTTCTCGCAGTCCTACCTGGGCATCGCCGAGCTTTTCTGCCGCGTCATAGAAGGTTCTAAACAGGTGATCCCACAGCAGTAAGAACTCGCCGAAATTGACCTGAGCATCTTCGAACTCCCGTTTGTGGTGCCAGCGGTGTGTCTCCGCGACGCCAATCACATTGCGCATCCAGCCTAGCGAGTAGTCCAGGTTGGAATGCTGAAATGCGAGATGTACTGTCAGGATGCCAAACCAGGTTGCGACGAGAGCTGAAGGTGTCCCCATCGCGAAGAGCACCAAGAGTCCAGGGCCCGCCATTATCGCTGCGTGTAGTGGATGTCGACGCTCGCCATTCATCCAATAGAGGCGCTCTGCACTGTGATGGGGCTCATGTAAGCGCCATAGCCACGGCACATAGTGGCTGAGTCGGTGCATGGCATAGAGACTGAGATCCAAAACCATGGCTACGATGAGCAACTGGCCCCACAGAGGCCAGGCCGTTGGAAAGGTGCGCGCGGCATCAGGCACCCAATCGCCAAGTTGAGCCAGAATCGCAGCAGTGAACTGGATGACGGACAGATTCACAATCAGGTGAAGCAGATCGGTCAGTGTATCGCCGTGGTCGGTAAGCCAGCTCTGACGGAACGGTTGTAGACGCTCCAGCATGGCGACCGGAATAATTCCGACTACGGCAATCAGGGCTGTGCTGGGCCAATATGGCACGCCCTCGTAAAGCTGCCAGATCATCCAGCCAGCCGTACCGCCAAATATGACGGGATAGCTGAACCAGCGGATCATAAACCTGAAGCAATTGCTCATCATGCAGCCCCCTCTTCTTGATACCCCTACGTTAGGCGGCCCCCAGGGTTCTGGCTTGAACAAAAAAGCTGACCTCAGCTGCTGAGACTGACCTGGCTCAGAGCTGAAGAAGGATCGAGGCCAAATAGGCTGCGAAAGGTGCGGGAAAAGTGCGCGGAATCCGAGAATCCTGCAGCATGGGCGGCCCCTGTCAGACTTTGGCCAGCCGTAATGAGTTGTAACGCAGCGACCAGGCGAAGCCACTTACGGTAGCTGCGCAATGGCAAGCCAGTCTGTTCAACAAACCAATGAGAAAAACGAGTCGTCGACAGGTGCATCAGGTCTGCCAGTTCTTGTCTGCCATTGGCGGGCTCGTTCAAGGCTTCAAGGACAAGTTGCAGCCGTGAATCGATGATCGGCAGATCGGTGAGATTAAGAAATTGGCGAACCGCTCCCCGCATTTGCTGTGCGTTGATACAGGGAGTTGCCAACAGTCTCTGCAGAGACAAAATGCTTTGCACATCGATAGGCAAAATGCTCGTAGAGGCATTGAATGCCCGTGCCTCCTCAGAAAGTGCATCAAGGTAAATCGAAATAACCTCAACTGCTTCGATTCGATGAGTGACACCCGCGTGAATGCAAATGGCTCGGGCCGTGACGTGGCTATCAGGTGTAGTCACCGTCAAGTCGCGGTTGATACCAATGGTGATCTGGTGAGCCATGTGGCGATGCCAATCATGATTGCCTACCTGCCCTAAAAACACCCCGAAACCTGGAGATACCCAGGCTTTGCCGTGCCAGCTGGCACTCTGTGATGCAATCACCTGACAGTTCCTCTGCTTTCGGCACCCTACCCTGCATGACACTCTATTTGATCCAAATCAACGAAGTGCTGTTATCGCCAAAACGAGCGTTCATGCCCCGGGGCAATCTGCTATCGTCGCCCTATCGCCCCGCCTGGTGAATTGCTGTGCGTCGGATTGGATTGATCCTGGTAATGATTGCTAGCCTCGTGCTGCCGGCCTTCGGCGGTATGGCTTTCAGCATGCCTGCACAACCTTGCCCGATGCAGAGCGCCGATCATCAGGGCCATGCAATGGCCGATGCTCCGTGCTGCGAGCAAATGGATAAGTCTGATGGGGTGGCCAGTAAGTCCCCCTGCAAATCCGGCCAGGAATGCAAGACCGGAGGACTTCTCCAGACCACCGTTATCAAGAGCATATCCCCTCTTCCCTCACGCCCCGAGATATTGCTGACCCAGTCGGTGATTAAGCGAGAGCCCGCAGGACTCTGGCGCCCTCCTCGTTTCGTCTAATGCAGTGATCTTCGCGCCTTTAAACCAGGCGCATCGTCGCGACCACGCTTTTGGTGGCGACCTCGATCAATCGCATTGGAGGCGAAAGCATGCCCGCTTTCCTTTTCCCACGCCGTGGCTATCTCGGTGTGTTAGCTGCCGCATTCTTGGCAGTTCCCTGGGTTGCTGCACAGGCGCAGCCCCTAACCTTCGAACGAGCGCAGGCGCTCGCCGAACAGCGCGCACCTGAGAACCTGGCGCGACAAGCACAGGTCGCCTCGGCACAGCAGGCCGTAGGTCCCGCAGACGCCCTGCCCGATCCCAAGCTGATTCTCGGTATCGATAACCTGCCCATCGAAGGGCCTGATCGTTACACCCTGAATCGGGATTCGATGACCATGCGCCGCATTGGGCTCATGCAAGAGGTTCCCAATGGTGACAAACGCCAGGCCCGCCGCCAGTTGGCCGAGGCCTCCGTTGTCCGGGCCGAGGCCGAGCAGCGCGCCATGCAGCTTGAGGTCAAACGCCAGACCGCATTGAGCTGGCTGGATGTGTACTACGCCGAGCACAGTGTTGGTCTCTTCGATCAACTGGACCGTCAGATCGAGCTGCTCCGCTCGACGGTGCAATCGCTGATCGCCGGCGGCAGCGCTCAGCCTGGCGAACTGCTGCAGGCCGACCAGGAGGCTTTGGCTTTGCAAGATCGACGGGATGAACTGAATCGCGACGTGGCGATTGCTCGGGCCAAGCTGCGCCGCTGGATAGGCAACGAAGCCGATCAGCTACTGGCGGGAGATGTACCCAACCTGAGCTTGGACGCCCCCCATCTGCAGCACCGATTGGCTCAGCATCCCGACTTGCGTGCCGCATCTGCCCGGGTTGGCGAGGCCAGTGCAGAGTTGAATGAGGCTGTAGCCGAGAAGACACCTGACTGGGGCGTAGAATTTGCCTACAACAACCGCGACAACCAGTTCGGCGACATGGTGATGGTGCAGTTTACCTTCGACCTGCCGTTGTTCGTCGGCACCCGTCAGGGCCCCAAGATCAACGCCAAGCAACAGAGCGTGTCGCAAATGGAAGCCGAGCAGGAAGTGCTGCTGCGCGCCCATCAGGCTGAGCTGGAAAGCGGTATTGCCGAGTTGGAGCAACTACGCAGAGCTCTGGCGCGTACCGAGAAAACCTTGATCCCTCTGGCGAGCAAACGTGCCGATCTCGAGCTGGCCGCCTATCAGGCCGGCAAAACTCAGCTGGCATCCGTCATCACCGCCCAGCGCGAACTGATCGAGGCTCAGCTGCGACAGATCGAACAGCAGCGCAAGCTGAGCCAGCTCTCCGCGAGCTTGTACTACGCCTATGTGGAGGGCCTGCAATGAAGATTTCAGCATTAGGTTTTTCCGCGGCTTTGCTGACCATGGGCATTGCCGCGGCAGGCGGTGGCTACTGGCTGGCCGAGAGGCTGGCCAACCATGAGGTCATGCCAACTCCCGCACCGACGGATGAGCGCAAAGTGCTCTACTGGTATGACCCGATGCAACCTGAGCAGCGCTTCGATAAACCGGGCAAGTCCCCCTTCATGGATATGGAGCTTGTCCCCAAGTACGCAGATGCAGGGCAGGACTCCTCGACCTTGAGCGTGCCCTCGCAAGCCGTGCAAAACCTCGGGATGCGCACCGCGCCAGTGACTCGCGGTGTGCTGCCTTCGGGTATCGAGGCAGTCGGTTCCCTGGCCTATAACCAGCGCGAGGTGGCGAACCTGCAGGCCCGAGCGGGTGGGTTCGTCGAACGGGTCTACGGACACGCCCCTGGCGATGTATTGCCCGCCGGTACGCCCCTCGTCGACCTGCTGATTCCCGAATGGTCTGCCGCCCAGCTGGAGTTCCTGGCAGTGTTGCGTACCGCTGACACGCGCTTGATAAGTGCGACCCAGGAGCGCCTGCGCCTGCTTGGCATGCCTCAATCGTTGGTCGAGCAGGTTCGTCGCAGCGGCCAGCCACGGGCGGTTCAGACCATCACCACGCCCATCGCCGGCGAGCTGCAGGCATTGGAAGTGCGTGCCGGGATGACCGTGGCAGCCGGCCAGGACCTGGCGCGGATTAACGGGCTGTCCACGGTCTGGCTCGATGCCGCAATCCCCGAAGACCAAGCTGGAGCGGTTCAGCTTGGCGCGAGCATCACCGCCACCCTGACCGCTTTCCCAGAACAGCCTCTGCAAGGTCGTGTCGTCGCCTTGCTGCCGAGTGCCGACTCGCAGACGCGTACGCTCACGGTGCGCAGCGAGCTCGCCAATCCCGCCGGTAAATTGCGCCCCGGCATGTTCGCCGCCGTGCGCCTGAACAGCAGCGTCGAACAACCCGCGCTACTGATCCCGAGTGAAGCTGTGATTCGCACCGGTAAGCGTGCGCTGGTGATGCTGGCCGAAGCCGATGGGCGCTACCGCCCCCTGGAGATCACTTTGGGCCGCGAGGCCGATGGGCGTCTGGAGGTGTTGTCCGGTCTTGAGGAAGGACAGTCGGTCGTTACCTCCGGCCAGTTCCTGATCGACTCGGAGGCCAGCCTCCAGGGTGTCGTGGCCAGCCATGTCGAGCAGAACAATGCAAAGAAACTCCATGAGTCCCATGGCGTGATTCGTGCCCTGGACGCCGAGGAGGTCACCCTGGAGCACGGTCCATTCGAGAGTCTGAACATGCCCGGCATGACCATGGCATTTCCGCTGGCCAGCCCTGAAGTGGCTGCGGGACTCAAGCCCGGGGATCACGTACGCATCGGCGCTCGTCAGACGGACTCCGGCTTGCAAATAGAGCGGCTCGACAAGCAAGGAGAGCAGCCATGATCGCGCGCCTGATCCACTGGTCGATAGGCAACCGCTTCCTGGTGCTGCTGGCGACCCTGTTCATCACCGCTTTAGGGATCTGGTCGTTGCGCAACACGCCGGTGGACGCGTTGCCGGATCTCTCCGACACCCAGGTCATCATCAGAACCAGCTTTCCCGGCCAGGCGCCGCAAATTGTCGAGAACCAGGTGACCTATCCGCTGGCCACCACGATGCTCTCGGTCCCGGGGGCGAAGACGGTGCGCGGCTACTCGTTCTTCGGCGACTCCTTCGTCTATGTGCTGTTCGAGGACGACACCGATCTCTACTGGGCGCGCTCGCGCGTGCTGGAGTACCTCAACCAGGCCCAGGAACGCCTGCCCGAGGGCGTCACCACCACCCTCGGTCCGGATGCCACAGGCGTGGGCTGGATCTACCAGTACGCCTTGGTCGACCGCAGCGGCCAGCATGACCTGTCCCAGCTGCGGGCGCTGCAGGACTGGTTTCTCAAGTACGAGCTCAAGAGCCTGCCCAACGTGGCCGAGGTGGCTACCCTCGGCGGCATGGTCAAGCAGTACCAGGTGCTGCTCGATCCGCAGAAGTTGGTGGCTTATGGGGTAACTCAGCAGGAGGTCGAAGCGGCGCTGAAGAGCGCCAACCAGGAAACCGGCGGCGCCATCCTGGAGCTGGCGGAGCGCGAGTACATGGTGCGGGCCTCGGGCTATTTGGAGAGCCTGGATGATTTTCGCAATGTGCCGCTGCGGGCTTCGGCAAGCGGAATTCCGGTGCTGCTGGGCCAGGTGGCCACCATTCAACTGGGGCCAGAGATGCGTCGCGGTATCGCCGAATTGGACGGCCAGGGTGAAGTGGTCGGTGGCGTGGTCATCCTGCGCTCCGGCAAGAATGCCCGGGACACCATCGCTGCCGTGAAGACCAAGCTGGACAGCCTGAAAGCCAGCCTGCCCGCCGGCGTCGAAGTGGTCACTACCTATGACCGTTCGCAACTGATCGACCGTGCCATCGACAACCTCAGCTACAAGCTGCTGGAAGAGTTCGTGGTGGTTGCCTTGGTTTGCCTGATCTTTCTCTGGCACCTGCGCTCGTCGCTGGTCGCGATCATCACCCTGCCCCTGGGCATTCTGATGGCCTTCATCGTCATGCGCTACCAGGGCGTCAATGCCAACATCATGTCGCTCGGCGGGATCGCCATCGCCATCGGCGCCATGGTCGATGCCGCCGTGGTGATGATCGAGAACGCGCACAAGCACATCGAGGCCTGGAAGGCGCGGCACCCCAATGAGCCGCTCCAGGGTGAGGCGCACTGGCGAGTCATCGGCGAAGCCGCGGCCGAGGTCGGGCCGGCACTCTTCTTCAGCCTGCTGATCATCACCCTATCGTTCCTCCCGGTCTTTACCCTGGAGGCCCAGGAAGGACGCCTTTTCGGCCCGCTGGCCTTTACCAAGACCTACGCCATGGCCGCTGCTGCCGGCCTCTCGGTCACCCTCGTACCGGTGTTGATGGGCTACTGGATTCGTGGGCATATCCCCAGCGAACAGCAAAACCCCTTGAACCGCTGGCTGATCGGCGCATACCGGCCGGTGCTGGAGTGGGTGCTGGCCTGGCCCAAGGTGACCCTGGCGCTGGCCGTGCTGGTCTTTGTGTCCAGTCTGTGGCCCCTCAGCAGACTCGGGGGAGAGTTCCTACCGCCCATGGACGAAGGCGATCTGTTGTACATGCCTTCGGCCCTGCCCGGCTTGCCGGCGAGCAAGGCAACCCAGCTGCTGCAGCAAACCAACCGCATGATCCTCACGGTGCCGGAGGTGGCCCGAGTATTTGGCAAAGCCGGGCGAGCGGAGACAGCTACCGATCCGGCGCCGCTGGAAATGTTCGAGACCACCGTGCAATTCAAGCCGCGCGAACAATGGCGCGCGGGAATGACGCCGGAGAAGCTGATTGAGGAGTTGGATCGGGCGGTGAAAGTCCCTGGGCTGTCCAACATCTGGGTGCCGCCAATTCGCAACCGCATCGACATGCTGGCCACGGGGATCAAGAGCCCCATCGGCGTGAAGGTCTCCGGTACCTCACTGGCCGATATCGAGCGCATTACTCGCGATATCGAGGCGGTGGCCAAAGACGTACCTGGGGTGAGCTCCGCGCTGGCAGAGCGCCTCACCGGCGGACGCTATGTGGATATCCAGATCGATCGCCTGGCCGCGGCACGCTACGGCCTGAGCATTGCCGACGTACAGGCGGTGGTATCGGGTGCCATTGGCGGCAGCAACATCGGCGAGACGGTCGAAGGATTGGCCCGCTTTCCGATTAACCTGCGCTACCCCAAGGAGTGGCGGGACAGTCCGCAGGCGCTAAGGCGTATGCCGATCCTCACCCCTGCCGGCCAGCAGATCACCTTGGGCACCGTAGCCCAGGTCAGCCTGAGCGAGGGGCCGCCGATGCTGCGCAGCGAGAACGGGCGCCTGTCCGGCTGGGTCTATGTCGATGTCCGTGGGCGCGACTTGGCATCGACCGTGCGCGAGCTGCAGCAACGCGTAGCTGAGCGGGTACAACTCGACGCCGGCATGACCGTTTCTTACTCCGGTCAATTCGAGTTCCTAGAGCGCGCCAATGCGCGGCTGTCCTGGGTGGTGCCGGCGACCTTGTTGATTATCTTCGTGCTGCTCTACCTGACCTTCAGCCGCTTCAGCGAGGCCCTGCTGATCATGGCCACCCTGCCCTTCGCCCTGTCGGGGGGCATCTGGCTGCTCTATTGGTTCGGCTTCAACCTGTCGGTGGCCACTGGGGTCGGCTTCATTGCCCTGGCCGGCGTCTCGGCCGAGTTCGGGGTGATCATGCTGTTGTATCTGAAGAACGCCTGGCATGCTCGGCTGGACTCCGGACGCAGCGGTGATCCGGCCCTGCTTGAGGCCATTCGGGAAGGCGCGGTGCTGCGTGTCCGTCCCAAGGTGATGACGGTTGCCGTGATCATCGCCGGCCTGCTGCCCATTCTCTGGGGCGGTGGAGCGGGTTCAGAGGTGATGAAGCGCATTGCCGCCCCCATGGTTGGCGGCATGATCACCGCCCCGCTGATGTCCATGCTGGTCTTGCCGGCAGCCTACTGGCTGATGCGAAGACAGCGCACAGGAAAAGTTCGCGCTCCGCAGGCGCTGTAACTCCAGACGCTCAGGTGAGCCGCACTCCAAGTGCGGCTCACCTGAGTAGCAGCACAAACCGCATTACGACGATGTAACTTTGACTTCATTTTTGTGACAGGTTGCGAGGGTATATTCAAATTACTACTTGGACGGAGTGATTGAATATGAAAACTCTCAACGCTGTTGCCGCATTTACAATTATGGCTATTTCTTCTGCAGCCATGGCAGAAGGTGGCGCTGATCGTGTTTATGGTCGGATGATTCAAGCCAATGAACAGGCCATGCAAGAGCATGCTGCGACTAACGGGAAGAATCGTCCCGAAGTCGTTCACTACCGCTATGGCATGAAGCTTGACATCGCCAAGGTCGTAGCCAGCACCCCTACGGATGCGAGCTGTGGCGTGATGCCGGCTCAAATGACATACGAGGATTCCAACGGCAATCTGAGTATTCTTGAATACCGAATAGCCGGAACTGGCTGCCGGAACCAAAACTAAAAATCCAGATTGCATTTAATATGGAATACTAAAGCCCTCAACGTCAGCCTGCATACCCTTAATGCAAGCGCGCCGCTATACCTTGAGCGCTCGGTAATACCGAGTCGCTAACAGCACCAGGTGTGAGATATACAGCGGATTATTCAGCGCCAAACTACACCTTAGTTTCCCTGCCACTTAATGATGGTGGCTTTTCCCAACATGGGTGTGCCCATCATCCGGAAGCGCACTGACTCCGCCGGTGGTGTTTAGGCGCTGAAGAATTCCACATTCATCTACGCCCCGCTCAGAGGCGCAGCGGTGGCGCAACTCAACCAGCTGTTGTTGCAGCGCCAACAGGCTGGTCACGCGCGCTTGCACATGCTCAATGTGCTCATCCACTAAGCTATTTACACCCTCACAGTTCTCCTCTGGCCGATCCATCAGAGCCAGCAGGCTTCTGATCTCGTCCAGGGTCATGTCCAGCGTTCGGCAGTTGCGAATGAACGTAAGTCGCTCAAGGTGCTCACTGCTGTACAGGCGGTAGTTACCCTCGCTGCGAGCCGGAGCCGGCAACAGCCCCTCGCGTTCGTAATAACGAACCGTTTCAACCTGGCAATCGGCAAGCCTGGCCAACTCTCCAATTTTCATGCAATACCTATTCGACATACGCTTGACCCTGTAGTGGCTTCAGGGTGTTCACTCTGCACAACTGAACAATGAGGATACCCCCATGGCTGGCTGCTGCGGTAACGAACACAACCCTGAAGCGATTTCAAAGGATGTCTGCTGTGACCCAGGTGACGCGAATAAGTGCTCCTCCGTTGCAGCCACAACAGTGAATGCCGTAGCAGGTTTCAGGCTCAGCAGCTTCCGCATTCAGCAAATGGACTGTCCTACCGAACAGACACTGATCCAGGACAAGCTGAGCAAGCTTGCAGGTGTAGATAAGCTCGACTTCAACCTGATCAATCGCATTCTCGGTGTATGGCACAACTTGCCGTCGACCTCTCCTATCGAAGCGGCGATCTCATCTCTGGGCATGCAGGCAGAGCCGCTCTCTGCTGAAGGTCAAGCCCGCATCAAAATCGAACAGATGGACTGCCCAACGGAAGAAAAGCTGATCCGCGACAAGCTCTCCTCAGTGCCCGGCATCAGCGCGCTGGAGTTCAACCTGCTTCAACGCGTACTTATGTTTAGCCACACAGCAGAAGCATTGCCAGCAGCACTGGCAGCGATTCGCGAGCTTGGTTTCACGCCAGTGGTTGAGAGTTCAGCAACAGCAAACGATGAAACGCAAGCAGCGCCGCGCAAGAAGGCTTGGTGGCCTTTGGCGCTATCAGGTGTGGCTGCCGTATCGGCGGAAGTACTGCATTTCGCCGAGCTTGCTCCCGAGTGGGGTGTGGCCGGCGTGGCATTGCTGGCCATTCTGCTGTGCGGCCTGACGACGTATAAGAAGGGCTGGATCGCCCTGAAAAACCGTAACCTGAACATTAATGCGCTAATGAGCATCGCGGTTACCGGTGCGGTGCTGATAGGGCAGTGGCCGGAAGCCGCCATGGTCATGTTCCTCTTTTCTGTCGCCGAGCTGATCGAGGCGAAGTCGCTGGATCGGGCGCGCAATGCTATCCGTGGCCTGATGGATCTGACTCCAGAGCGGGCCACGGTGCAGCAGCCCGACGGTTCATGGCTTGAAGTTGAGGTTAAAACCATCGCCTTAGGCGCATTGGTCAGGGTTCGACCTGGCGAGCGGATCGGCCTCGATGGTGAGGTAACTGCCGGCAACTCCACCATCAACCAGGCACCGATCACAGGGGAAAGCCTGCCCGTAGAGAAAACCATTGGCGACCCGGTTTTTGCCGGAACGATCAATGAAGCCGGCTCGTTGGAATACCGCGTTGTGGCCGCCGCAGCCAACACCACGCTGGCCCGCATCATTCACGCCGTCGAAGACGCGCAGGGTTCACGTGCGCCAACCCAACGCTTTGTCGATCAATTCGCCAAGGTATACACCCCCGTCGTATTCCTTTTCGCCCTGGCTGTCGCCATCGTGCCACCGTTGTTTATGGCCGAGCCGTGGTACGACTGGATCTATCGCGCCCTGGTGCTGCTGGTCGTCGCTTGCCCTTGCGCCTTGGTCATCTCGACACCCGTCACCATTGTCAGTGGCCTGGCAGCGGCGGCGCGTAAAGGCATTCTGGTCAAAGGCGGCGTCTATCTGGAAATCGGCGGCAAGCTTGGCTTCCTGGCTCTCGACAAGACGGGAACCATTACCCACGGCAAGCCGGTGCAGACTGATTACATGCCGTTGGTTGAGCAGGATTCGGAAGCCTACCGCACCCATGCCGCCAGCCTCGCCGGCCGGTCTGACCACCCAGTTTCGCAAGCTATAGCCAAGCATGCCGCGGAGAATGGGCTGACGCTTTCTGCCGTTGACGGATTCGAAGCCCTGCCAGGCCGAGGTGTGCGAGGCACCATTGAGGGCACGACCTTCCACCTGGGCAACCACAGATTGGTCGAAGAGCTTGGTCTCTGTTCACCAGCGCTGGAAGCGACACTTGAACGTCTCGAGCGCCAAGGAAAAACGGTGGTGGTGCTATGTAATCCGCAGCGTGCCATTGCCATGTTCGCAGTTGCTGACACGGTCAAAGACTCCAGCCGCAAGGCAATTGAAGAGCTTCACGCGCTCGGGGTTAAAACCACCATGCTGACCGGCGACAACCCGCACACAGCAGAGGCCATCGCACAGCAGGTAGGCATAGACGAAGCACGCGGAAACCTTCTTCCAGTGGACAAGTTGCACGCCATTGAAGCATTACAAACGCGCGGCTACGTTGTAGGGATGGTGGGCGATGGCATCAACGATGCGCCGGCGCTGGCGAAGTCTGAAATCGGTTTCGCCATGGCCGCCGCTGGCACAGACACTGCCATCGAAACTGCCGATGTCGCGTTGATGGATGACGACCTACGCAAGATTCCAGCCTTTATTCGCCTGTCCCAACAGACCGCAGCAATCCTCAAGCAGAACATCGTGCTGGCGTTAGGGATCAAGGCTCTGTTTCTCGCCATTACCCTAACGGGTCAGGCGACGATGTGGATGGCCGTCTTTGCCGACATGGGCGTCAGCCTACTGGTAGTGTTCAACGGCCTGCGCCTGCTTAAGAAGTAGGAATGGAGGGTTTGAAATGAAAGCTGCATTACAACTCGCAATTAAACAGGCCTTTCAACAGGCCCGGCAGGCCATCCAGGAACAGCGCAGTACAGATGCCTTTCAATGGTTAGAGCGCGCACACATCCTGACCCAACGCCACCCCGTGCAGCATGCTAGGTCACATTGGCTGATGCTCGTGCTCGGCTGGCAAACTGGCGATTACCGCGAAGTCGCGGGGCAAATACCGCGTTTTTTTGCGGCCCTATTGTTCTCCAAAATCTGGGTGCCCGTCGGCAATACAGGCCGCTCTAGGATCAGTGCTTTTAAGCCCATGCCTGTTCCCAAAGAACTACAGATATTGCTTGCCGACGACGTGCAAACTCAATCCAGTCGGTGATTTTGCCCATGCAAATCGATCTCGCTACCCTACTTCCATGCTCACTTGAAGAGGTGGTTGCCCAGGCACGCACGCCACGTCTGCTGCGTCACGTTGCTTCACCACTACTGAGCTTCAGCCCGCTGGCCCCTGCTGAATTTCCCGACATCTGGAGCGAGGGCACTTACTGGGTCACGCTGAAGCTATTCGGCTTACTTCCCATAGGACGTCAGGCGATTGTGATCAGCTACCCGCAGGCGGAAAGCGCTGAGACGTTCATGCTTAGGGATAATGGCTACAGCCCACTGATTAGCAAGTGGGATCACCTGATTACGGCACAAGAGGCTAGCGGAGGAACGCTTTACCGAGATCAAGTGACCATCGAGGCCGGTGTCCTCTCCCCGTTCGTATGGCTTTATGCGCGCCTCTTCTACGCCCATCGTCAGCGCCGCTGGGCAACCTTGGCGACTCATGGCTTTAACTACTGAAGCACTCAACCCCAGCAACTACTCTCCGCGCTCTAGCCCCCCCAATTTCGGCCGACCACGCCCACGGTCAACGTTACATTCCCGCCGGAAATCATAAAAAAATGTCGCCCACAGATAACTTTTATTGCCGCCTTGTGAAGATTACAGAATTGTAATTTTCCAATCATCTTCAAGTTATCTTCGGCTTGCAAGGATAGGGCTCAGCTCCCCAGCGGCACAGAGCGCTTAAGGGGGCAATACCTATAAGAACGCTATGGCGAAAGAATTAGACCAATAACTGCCAACTATAAAGGAGCAATAAATGCTTAATAAAACCAAACTATCCCTTGCAGTATTTTCGGCGATTGTCAGTGCAACTCCTCTCATGGCGGCCGCAGAAGAACAGACCGAAGGTTTTGTAGAAGGCAGCAGCTTCAATATACTCAATCGTAACTTCTACATGAACCGTGACTTCCGTAAAGGTCAGTCAAGCAACACTGACAATGGTTACTCTGAGGCATGGGCTCACGGGATCATCGGCAAGTTTGAGTCGGGATTTACCCAAGGGACTGTAGGCTTTGGTATTGATGCCTTCGCCATGCTCGGTCTTAAGCTGGATACCGGTGACGGTCGCTATGGACAAGGTGGCAGCATCAACTTGCTCCCGGTAAACAGTGATGGTGAGGCCGAGGATAATTACTCCAAGCTGGGCGGTGCTGTTAAAGCCCAGTTGTTCGATACCGTCATCAAGGCAGGCGACGTTTTCCCCACCACCCCCGTTCTGCACTACGGTGACTCGCGCCTGCTGCCGGAAAGCTTCAAGGGTGTAACCGCCGTCAACAACAGCATCGATGGCCTGACCTTGCAAGGCGGGCGTGTTCACGCGATGAGCCAGCCGCAACAGAGCGACATGAATGAAGACTTCGCCACCTTCTATGCCGGTGGGGTAAACGCCCCGTGGGCGGCCTACTTCGGCGGCGACTACACGCTGAACGACAACCTGGCGTTCAGCCTCTACTCCAGCCGCCTGAAGGATGCCTGGAACCAGCACTACGCGGGCATGTCTTGGAGCCATCAGCTGTCTGAGGACGTGTCGTTGTTCGGCGGCCTCAACTACTACAAGGCTGTGGATGAAGGCAAACAGCTGCTGGGTGAGTTCGACAACGACATCTACAGCGGCAAAGTGGGCGTGCAGTTCGGTGCACACAGTGTTGCCCTGTCGCACCAGCGTAACAATGGTGACGACGACTTCGACTACCTGCGTCAGTCTGACTCCATCTTCCTGGACAACTCCATCCAGTACAGCGACTTCAACTCGCCGAAAGAGCGCTCCTGGATGCTGCGCTACGACCTGGATATGGCCAGTTATGGCGTTCCTGGCCTGACCTTTATGACCCGCTATGCACTGGGTACGGATGCTGATTACTCCGACGCCAACAATGTGTATATGCGTCGCGATGCCGATGGCAATCCGCTGACCGACCAGAAGCGCTGGGAGCGCAACATCGAAGCCAAGTACGTCGTACAAGCGGGCTCGCTGAAAGACATGTCTTTCCGCGTTCGCCAGATGACTACCCGTGCGACGGATTACGAGTCGGACCTGGATGAGGTTCGTCTGATCGTCGAGTACCCACTGAGCGTACTTTAAAAATGGATGGGCGGGCGGGTTCTCAAAGCCCCGCTCGCCCATGCATACGAAGTCATCGCACTAAGTTACAGCAGCACAAGAAACGTACGGATTAGATTTCAAGAATGTAATGTTTGGCTCACGCTGCTGTTAGCTTCACCACCGTAAAATTCACTCGAACTTGCAGAACTTGTCCATGTATCCCGGCAAGCTATTAATTGAATTTTACGAGGACTGCCTTATGAAGATGTTGAAAGCCCTGATTATTGGATCGGTAATTATTGTTGGCTCCGCGCAAACTTATGCAGAAGACGGCTTCGACCGCTCAATGAAGGCGCAAGAAAAATTTCGAGCAGATCAAAAAAGAATTCACGGAACTGAGCCCGCCGCTAAGCCAGCGGACGAGTTAAAGGTTAAAACCATCAGCCAGGATCGAACCAACATCGATCCTAAAAAAGAAACTAAAGCTGACTAACCGCTCACTTCCGAACGATGTTCACCTCTAGAAGCTCCCGAGCTCCTTTGGAAAGAGGTGTACCCTAAGCGCCCTTCGGGGCGCTTTTTTTATTTGGATTATTTTATATCCCATAGCCGCATTGAGAATATAAAGCGTCATCTTGGAAGATTAACTACCCCCCCTTCCTGTGGGTGCAATCCACATCAGAAAAAGAGCACTGCCATCACGCGTAGCGAGCAAAGCTAAAAGATATGGGCTGAAGGCTTGTACATCGACCTACCTGATCTTAGAAACCAGCAGCGGGCGACCATGCCTGACACTGTTCTGGCCGCAGGTGAGTATCAATAGAGGGGCCGGTCGGCGTAGGTACATCACTGCGCCATTGCATGAGGGCAACCGCCCCCGCAACAGTGAAGTGCCCCGTGCGCCTCTCACCATAATGCCAATGGCTATTCCAGGGGGAGCAATCATGGCATGGGGCTGAGTAGCGCTAACCAGACCGCGCCTGACTAACAAAATCCCGTATTTCTGCTCGTACATTGTGCAACGTCTTCGCCTCGGACTTTTGCCTTACACGCGCCACCATCGTCGGTTCAATATCCAGGTCAGTGGCCACATGGCGCGTACAACAGGCAGCGGACAACGTGAATGCTCTATAGCCGCCACCAAACTCGACCAAATTACCTGCGACACCAACAGCCAAGAACAGGCTTTCGACAACGCTATCGGAGTCGAAGAAACTCTGCCAATAGCCCTCTTCAGGCATGCCACAACACGTCAACTCATGTAGATCCTGTGAGTGGTAGCACGTACTGGTGTGGCCGGCCCATCTAACCATCAGAGAGGCAGGTAACAAGCAGTACTGGCACTCAACGCGACCTAGAGACTAAGCCCTACAAGCAGAAAGCCCCGCTTTGAGCGGGGCTTTCTGCTTGTACACGAACAGCTCGTTCACTAACGCAAGCGATGGGCCAAGCGGTAGAGCAATGGCAACACCAGCAACGTCAGCGCCGTTGAGGACAGAATTCCGCCAATCACCACCGTCGCCAGAGGTCTCTGAACCTCAGCACCCGTGCCGATGGCAGTGGCCATTGGAATGAAACCCAGGGACGCTACCAAGGCAGTCATCAGCACCGGCCGCAGACGCGTCAACGCACCTTCGCGAATGGCCTCGTCCAGCCCCATACCGTTCTCACGCAAACTGCGAATGAAGGAAATCATTACCAGGCCGTTGAGTACCGCCACACCTGACAACGCAATGAACCCCACCCCAGCAGAGATCGAGAGCGGAATATCACGCAGCCACAATGCCATGATCCCGCCTGTCAGTGCGAAGGGCACGCCGGTGAACACCAGCAGGCCATCTTTGACATTACCGAACATCATGAAGAGCAGCGTGAATACCAGCAGTAGCGATACCGGCACGACAATCTGTAAGCGCTTGGCAGCAGACTGGAGCTGCTCGAAGGTACCACCCCAGGTCGTCCAGTAACCTGTAGGTACACTTACCAGTTGGGAGATTTTGCTCTCGGCTTCGGCGACAAAAGAGCCAATGTCGCGGCCGCGAACGTTGGCGGTGACCACCACGCGACGCTTGCCACTTTCACGGCTGATCTGGTTCGGACCTGGTGCGGAAACTACAGTCGCCACATCAGCCAAACGCACAAAACCAGGGCCATCCAGACCATCGCCACTGGCCAAGCGAATAGGCAGTTGCTGAATCTTGTCGACATCATTGCGCCACTCATCTGCCAGACGAACCTGGATATCGAAGCGCCGATCACCTTCAAACAACGCGCCTGCTTCACGCCCGCCTATGGCGGTGGAAATAGCGTCCTGAATCTCCGAGACATTCAAACCGAATCGCGCGGCCTTTTCGCGGTCGATTTGCACACTGAGCATCGGTAGCCCCGTGGTCTGCTCAACCTTCACATCGGCGGCACCCGGAATACCCTCCAGCACCTCGGCGATTTGCTCGGCGGTCTCGTTCATCACATCCATATCGTCGCCAAACACCTTCACCGCGACGTCACTACGTACGCCGGAGATCAGCTCGTTGAAGCGCATCTGGATGGGCTGAGTGAACTCGTAGTTGTTACCGGAAACCTGCTCGACCGCTTCCTGCATCGCCGCAACCAGGTTGGCTTTGCTGCGATCCGGGTCGGGCCACTGGTCGCGCGGCTTGAGCATGACAAAGTTGTCCGCCACGTTAGGCGGCATGGGGTCTGTGGCGATTTCGGCGGTGCCCAGCTTGGCAAATACCGTATCGACCTCTGCAAAGGATTTGATCTGTTGTTCGAGTTGCACCTGCATGTCAATCGCCTGCGAGAGGCTGGTGCCTGGAATGCGCAGGGCATGCAGCGCGATATCGCCTTCATCCAAACTCGGCACGAACTCGCTACCCATCCGCGAAGCAGCCAAGCCCGACAGCACCATGATGACTGCCGCTATGGTCAACACCAGCGGCTTGCTGACCATGACCCAATCCAGCAACGGCGCGTAGCCTTGCTTGACCCAGACCATCAGGCGGTTTTCTTTCTCGCTGACGTTGCCATTGAGGAACAGCGCAACAGCGGCCGGGACGAACGTCACCGAGAGGATCATGGCCCCGAACAGGGCAGTCACCACGGTGAAGGCCATCGGATGGAACATTTTGCCTTCCACACCGGTCAGCGCAAAGATCGGCAGGTACACCACCATGATGATCAACTGACCGAAAAGCAACGGACGACGCGCCTCCTTCGAGGCCGCGAACACCTCATGGAAGCGCTCGTTACGCGTCAGCGTTCGGCCTGCGGCAGCTTGGGCATGGGCCAACCGGCGCACGCAGTTCTCAACGATCACCACGGCACCATCAATGATGATGCCGAAGTCGAGCGCGCCAAGGCTCATCAGGTTTGCACTGACCTTGTTGCTGACCATCCCCGTGAAGGTGAACAGCATCGACAGCGGGATCACCATCGCGGTGATGAGGGCCGCGCGGATATTGCCCAGGAACAGGAACAAGATCGCGATAACCAGTAGAGCACCCTCGACCAGGTTCTTCTTCACCGTGTTGATGGCTTTGTCGACCAATACGGTACGGTCATAGACCGTCTTCGCCATAACCCCTTTCGGCAGGTTGCGGTTAATCTCCTGCAGGCGCTGATCAACAGCCTGCGACACGTAGCGGCTGTTCTCGCCAATCAACATGAACGCCGTGCCGAGCACCACCTCCTGGCCATTTTCAGTGGCGGCACCAGTACGCAGCTCTTTACCCAGGCCAACCTCGGCCACATCGCCGATACGCACAGGAACACCATCGGTGCTCTTGATGATGATGTTGGAGATATCCGCGATAGTACCGACCTGCCCTGGGGCGCGAATCAGGTACTGCTCGCCGCTGCGCTCGATGTAGCCTGCGCCGACGTTGGCGTTGTTGTTTTCCAACGCAACCACAATGTCCTGCAGACTCAGGCCATGGGCGACCAGACGCTCCGGCATGGGTGAAACCTGGAACTCCTTGGCGTAGCCACCAATGGTATTGATCTCGGTAACACCTTTAACGGTACGCAGTTGCGGCTTGACGATCCAATCCTGAATCTCGCGCAGATCCATCGGTGTATAAGCGCTGCCATCCGGTTTTTTCGCGCTGTCTGCCGCCTCGATGGTCCACATATAGATCTCGCCCAGACCAGAGGCGATTGGCCCCATACTCGGCGACAGCTCGCTTGGCAGGTTGCTACGGGCTTCCTGTATCCGCTCATTCACTAACTGGCGAGCAAAGTAGATGTCCGTACCGTCCTCGAAGATGACGGTGACCTGAGACAGCCCATAACGCGAGATTGAGCGCGTTTCCTGCAGGTTGGGCAGCCCCGCCATGACCGTCTCAATCGGGAAGGTCACGCGCTGCTCGGTCTCCAACGGCGAATAGCCCTTGGCCTCAGTGTTGATCTGTACCTGCACGTTGGTGATATCGGGAACCGCGTCAATCGGCAGTTTCTGGTAGCTGTAAACGCCCAGCGCCGCCATGCCAAATACAGCCAGCAAGACCAACCAGCGCTGATCGATGGCGAAGCGAATTAATCGTTCGTACATGTCAATTTTCCCTAAAGCGCAGCATCACCGCGCTCTCCGGTACGGATGCGCAATGCGTCGGTCAACGAGGATAGGGTGACGATTCCGTCTCCAGGCACACCGGTGTGGGCAGCCTTCTCTATGGCCTGGACGATCTCATCGGCAACCTCATCGGTGCAGAACGCCAGCAGCACGAGGTGCTGGTGGGCGTCAGGATTCCACTCGTCGGCGATGTAGCTGTGATCCTTGCCGTGACCACGCGGGTGGCCATGTGCCGGTAGGATGGTAAAGCCGGGCAAATGCGGCAGTGCGTGCAACGCTTGCTCGACGGCCTCAAGCCGGATCGGGCGAAAAATAGCTGTAACTTGTTTCATGGCTCGACTCCGGATTAGTGGTCATGGCTCGCGCCGGCTTTA
This sequence comes from Pseudomonas sp. BMS12, assembly GCF_001592875.1. Classification (GTDB taxonomy): domain Bacteria; phylum Pseudomonadota; class Gammaproteobacteria; order Pseudomonadales; family Pseudomonadaceae; genus Aquipseudomonas. Next base: position 174,579 of record NZ_LSOF01000006.1, read on the forward strand.
CCCAGCTCAGCTTTGATCAGGAAGCTGTTCTTCAGTGCGTAACGATCACCCTCTTTTAACCCCGAGATAACCTCGACGAAGCGGCCGTCGGACTTGCCAAGTTCAAGGGGCCGGGCCTCTAACTGGTTATCGAAGCGACCGAACACCACTTGCCAATCACGCACTGTCTGGATCGCTTCGACCGCTACGGCAACGGGTACCTCGTTCTCCTCAGCAACCACCTCGACCGTCACCGGCAAACCGGGACGCCATAGCCGATCTGGGTTAGCGAGCACGATTCGGGCCGTCGCCGAACGGGTTTGCGCCCCAACCAATGCACTGACGTACGAAATGCTGCCCTCAGCTTTGGCTGCGAATGCACTGGAACTCACGACAACGTTTTGCCCTTCGGCAATTACGCCCAGGTCCTTCGCCGCGACGGTTGAATCCACCCACACTGTCGACAGATCCGAAACGGTAAAGACCGCAGAGTCCTCTTTGAGAACCTCACCAACCGAGATGCTTTTGCTGGTGATCACACCGTCAATAGGGGCACGAATCTCGAACTCGGTGAGGTTCTGGCCTTTGGCCGGAGCACCGCCCAGCGAGGCGATTTGTTGCTGCACACGCTGTACCGCGATCGCGGCTTCCTGCATGGCAACCTGCGCCTGCAGAAAATCCTGCTCGGCGGAAATCTTCTCTTCCCACAATTGCTTTTCACGCGCATAGGTCGTGCGGGCAAGCGCCGAACGCTGTTGGGCGGCAAGCAACTCGCCACGCAGTTCAGCAAGCGCCTGGCTGGAGATCTTGGCCAACACCTGGCCTTTGCGAACCGTATCGCCAGCACTGACCGCCACCGAGTCGACCCGTCCGGCAAGCTGCGGGATCACCTGAACCGTGCGATCGCCGTTATAACGAACCTCGCCCAGCACTTGCAGCGTGGAGGCAATTTTCGCAGGGCCAACAGTAGCGAGCGTGACACCGCCCTGCTCAAGCTGCGCATCGGTCATGGTCACGCGCGCCTCAACCTGCTCGTAAGCAAACGAGTAACGCTTGTCACTGTGCTTGGCACTGATAGAAACCTGAAACGAGTGCGGCTCTACAATCACCGCATCGCCACGCAGATAGTCATTCTCTTTGCTGAAGTTGATGATTTGCGCAGGCCGACCCAAACGCGCCAGGGTTACTTGCGCACTACTGGCTGCAGGGTCCAGAAGCTTACCGTCCAGATAGGTATAGAGCCGGAATTGCGGCTCTACGCCCTCTTCAAAAATCGTCACTTCAAGCGCGTAATCACCCTCACTGAAAAGCTTGCCGCCATGCTCACCCGTGGTGGGTTTTACGCTCTCATGGTGCTCTTCATCCGCATGCTCGTCGGCCTCTTCGTGCTTCTCGGCCGCAGCATCTCCATGGTGCTCGGGATCAGCGTGAGTCGATGCGTCCTCATGACTTTCATCGTGGCCATGGCCTGCTTCCCCGGATTGACCGGGGCGACCACTTAAAATTAGAACCGCCACGACCAAACCGATTGCGACAACAGCCGCAATCATCAGCCACTGCTTTCTGGGAGTTGTTGATGCCATTGGTAACTCCAAATAATCAAAAATATCGAATTGGACTCAGGCCAAACGGTGATTAAACGCGCTCAATAAACGCGACGCCGCCCAGCAAACAGGCGATGCGGCAGGCCGCATGACGCGACCGTCTGAGGCGTTATCTGGGTGCTTATTCTTTGAGTTCGACGTTGAGTTGGGAGCCGTAGATCTTCTCCAGGCTCACCCAAGCCGAAATAGCTTCATCCAGGCTGCTCAGATACTGGGAGCGCATGCTGACGAGGGTGCGCTGAGCGTCGAGCACATCGATAAAGGCGAACTTGCCCATCTCAAATCCACGCACGGCACCCTCTACCGCTTGCTGAGCAGTGGGAAGCAACGTGCTGCGGATCGAATCGGCCTCGCTTCTGGCGCTTTCCCACTGTTCAAACGCCTGCTGGGCCTCCGCACGCAGGCGAAGTTCGGCGGCATTGCGCAGATCGCGCGCTTGGTCAGCTCCCTGAGCGGCGGCCAGCACATTGCCCTGATTGCGGTTGAACAACGGAATAGGTACCGACAAACCGAGCAGATTGACCCGCTCGCCAAGCCCTTCGTCGTATTGGCTGCCAACGCTGACATTGATGTCGGGAATGCGTTGCGACTTTTCGAGTTCTAAGGAAGCCTCGGCACGCTGGATTTGCATGCTGGCCAGCCGCAGGTCCGCTGTATCCGTTATGCGTGCAAGCATTTCATCCTGCGATGGCAGGTATGGCAGACGCTCAAGATCGCCCTCAACATGCGTGAAATTCGGTACCGTGGTACCCGTTATGACCGCCAGCTGCTTGTAGGCATTGCTTTGACTGAGACGAGCGCGGTTGAGCTCCAGTTGAATCTCAGAAAGCTGCACTTGAGCACGAGCAATTTCGATTGGAGAGGCCTTGCCAGCCTTTACGCGCCCTTCGGCCACCTGGAGTCCGCGACTGGCAAGATCCAGCGACTGGGTGGACAGCTGTAATCCTTCCTGAGCACGCAGTGCCGAGTAAAAAGCCTGGATGACCTCTGCACGCAAGGTGTTTTTCTTACGCTCTAGGTCAATCGCCACAGCGTCCTGATCACGTTCAGAAACATCGATGCGCGAGCCACGTTTACCACCCAGCTCAATTGGCTGAGATACCTGAATGCTGGTGACGCGCGATTCACTACGGGTGTCCTCGACGCTCCAGGACAACTCAGGATTTGGCATCAGTCCGGCTTGAGTGCGAGCGCCTTCGGCAATGCCTGTATTCCACTGGGCCGCCGCGAGTTCCGGGTTATCTGTGAGCGCTTGCGCCAATGCCTCTTCAATCGTCATTGATTGGCCGGCTGATTCACCAGCAACTGTTGCCGCGGGAGCAATCAACAATGCAGCCAGTAAGCCTGAAAATACGCAGAACTTACTTATACCTATTCCATGAGTGGTGATTGCTTTTACGTACACTTAAAGTCCTCCGCAGCACAAATTGCGCCGGAATAAATCAAGGCCTTATGATTTATTGAGTCCGAGTAATTTTCTGGATTGTTACTTGGAAAAAATAAGTAGATAGCCAATTCCCGGCAGAATGTAGTGCGCCATGCCTATCAGCAAGGTGACTGAAAAATTACAAATACGTTATCCAGCACTTTTCCCAGTGGGCCTGTATTAGTATTGGCAGCGCTCAAGAAAGCAGGCGATTTAGCGACCAGCAACAACTAGAAACAAACATAGACAAATAAGGGTTGCCTTGCGCATAGCGCCACCGGGCAGCCTTGCCAGTCCAAAGTTGGGTGTTTTAGATGAGGGCGAGTACTGCGACACGTTGTCGCTCAACGCCTTGGGCCCATGCGAAACGGGCATTTTGGCTTGACCCTGAAGCCACTACAGGCTTTAGCCTTAGAGCAACCTGAAACGCTTCCGGTCATATCGGTGACCACCGATGAAAAAATTAAAACCACTCTGACGCCATGGCCAAAGAATATCTAATTAATAATGGCCGTATATTTTAAGGTGAGATTTTTATGCGAATCCTTATTGTCGAGGACGAGCCCAAGACTGCCGAATATTTACACCAAGGTTTAAGCGAAAGTGGCTATGTGGTTGATAAAGCCGCCACTGGCGTGGATGGCCTTCACCTAGTTCGGCAACATGCTTACGACTTAGTAGTGCTTGATGTAAACCTGCCTGAAATTGATGGCTGGGGAGTACTTGAACACATACGCAGCAACAGCAGTACTCGCGTGATAATGCTAACTGCGCGCGGGCGTCTAGTGGATAAAATCAAAGGCCTGGATTTGGGTGCAGATGACTATTTAGTCAAGCCGTTCGAGTTTCCTGAATTACTTGCGCGAATTCGTACGCTGCTAAGGCGTAGCGAACAGATTCCAGTGCCGGAAGTGCTGCGGGTAGCCGACCTTGAACTCGACCCTGCCAGGCACCGCGCGTTCCGTGGCGAGCAGCGTATCGACCTGACCACCAAAGAATTTGCGTTACTGCACCTGCTGATGCGCCGCTCTGGAGAAGTGCTATCGCGTACCCAGATCATTTCTCTGGTCTGGGATATGAATTTTGATTGCGACACCAACGTCGTCGAAGTCTCCATCCGTAGGCTGCGCGCCAAAATCGATGATCCGTTCGATAACAAACTGATCCATACCCTCAGGGGTGTTGGATACGTGCTTGAGGAGCGGGCATGAAGCCGGCCAGCCTATCCATGCGCCTTGGCCTGTCGGTCAGTGTAATGGGTGCCGCGCTGGTGGTACTGCTGGCTGCACTCGCCTACTTTGCGCTTACCCATGAGCTGGACTCTTTGGCCAAGAAGAGTCTTGACGGCAAACTGGAGCAGATTCAGCACAATCTCGCCGAAGACATGAGCGCCCATGCCATTGCCCAGCAACCTCACGCTCTGCTGGATTTGGTCATGGGCCATGACAATCTGCACCTGACGATTTACGGAAAAAAGTCAGGTACCAAATTACTCCTGAACCTGGGTAACAAATCCCTGGAGCCCGTTCTGGCAGGAATACCGGCAGGCGATACGCCCAGTTATCAGCGCTGGTCGGACGCCGAGGGGAACAACTTCTTGACCGCATCCAAAGTGATGCGGCTCAACGATGGCGACCACGTCAGAGTCCTGCTCTCAATTGATCGATCCGCCGACGAAGCGCTGCTCAGCGCCTATCTCAAGTCAACGCTGATCGCACTGCCTCTTCTGCTTGCGCTGATTGGCATGGGCGCATGGTGGATCGTGCAACGGGGCCTCTCCCCTCTTCGGCAATTTCGCCAGGTTGCCTCGCTGATTTCCACCCAGGATCTGACTCACCGAATTTCCGTGGACAAGCTTCCGCAGGAACTAAGCGCGCTGGCACACGGTATCAACTTCATGCTGCATAGGCTTGATAGCGGCGTTCAACAGTTATCGCAGTTCTCTGATGACTTGGCCCATGAGCTGCGTTCACCCATCACCAACTTGATGGGTAAAGCCCAGGTGACACTATCCAGAGAGCGTCCACCCGAGGAATACAAAGCCGTGCTGGAATGCTGCACAGAGGAGCTTGAGCGTGTCACTCGGATCGTGTCCGACATGCTGTTTCTCGCTCAAGTGAGCCACCCTGCGTCCCTGGTGCCTTTCGAGAAAATTGCACTGGAGGACGAGGCCAGACGCGTTGTGGATCTGTTTAGCATCTCTGCTGAAGAGAAACAGATCAGCCTGAGCATTTCCGGAGCAGGCCGAACCTTCGGTGATCGGTTGATGGTGCAGCGTGCCATTTCAAACCTATTGTCCAATGCGATTCGGCATAGCCCCATCGGGGCAAACATCTCGCTGCTGATTGAAAAGCACAGCGAAACCGTATCGTTCTCGGTTGGAAACCCGGGGATTGGCATCCCCGCACAGCACATCCCCCATTTGTTCGAACGCTTCTATCGCGTCGATACCAGCCGCTCTCGTGCCGAAGGTGGAACTGGGTTGGGCCTGGCAATTGTTCGCTCAATCATGAGCCTGCATCAGGGCACGGTCGAGGTCAGCAGCCTGCCAGGCAGCTTCACCGTATTCCGCTTGATCTTCCCCAAAGTCCGCAATGGTTCCTCGTCCTAGACCCTGCAAGGATGCAGGCATAACGACCAGCCGATGATTGGCCGTAGAGGAACCCGCCCCTATTCGGAGAGCACGGCATGCAGCGACGGCTCCCCGATATGCCAACCCCCTGAGCATGGAGAAACAACAATGAAGAAGACCCTCTTGGCAGCCGCGGTGAGTACTGGGGTACTCAGTCTTAGCCAGCCAGCCGCCGCTGACTTTTTGGCAGATAGCAAAGCTGGCTTGGAAGCGCGTAACTTCTATTTTAATCGTGACTTCCGTCAAGATTCAGCCAGCCAATCAAAGCAGGAGGAGTGGGCTCAGGGCTTTCTGCTGCGCTACGAGTCAGGCTTCACCGAGGGAACCGTCGGTGTTGGCGTCGACGCCATCGGCATGCTTGGCCTCAAGCTGGACTCCAGTGCCGACCGCTCAGGATCAGGCCTGCTCAAGCGCGATAAAGAAGCACCTCGTGCCGCGCAGGATGAATATGGCGAGATGGGCTTAACCGCGAAGCTGCGTGCCTCCAACAGCGTGCTGAAATTGGGCACGCTGCAACCCAGGTTGCCAACCGTCCAGGCTAACGACTCGCGCTTACAGCCACAGACTTTTCAGGGCGGGCATCTCAACTCACTTGAGATTGACGGCCTAACCTTCGATGCAGGCCAACTTAAGCAGGTAAGCCAACGTGACTCCTCTGATAGCGAAGACCTCAGCATTACCAGCGGCGCAGCCCGCGCCATCAGCGGTGGTGGAGCGCAGACCAGCGATGAGTTCAACTTCGCCGGTGCGACCTACAAATGGAACAGTAACCTGACCACTGGCTACAACTACGGCAATCTGGACGACTTCTATAAGCAGCATATTCTCACGGCTCTGCACACCTTGCCGCTGGGTGACAAACAATCGCTGAAAACTGATCTGCGCTACGCTCGCTCCACCGACGAGGGCAACAGCAACGTCGACAACAAGGCATTCGGGGCGATGTTCACCTATGCCTTTGGCGGCCACGCGCTCGGTGTTGGCTACCAGAGCATGAGCGGAGACACCGGCTACGCCTATATCAACGGCACCGATCCGTTCCTAGTCAACTATGTGCAAATCGGCGACTTCGCCAACAAAGACGAGACCTCATGGCAGGCCCGCTATGACTTCAACTTCGCCAGTGTAGGTATTCCTGGTTTGACGTTCATGACTCGTTATCTGAGCGGCGACAATATTGACCTCGGCACAGGCAATGCCGATGGCAAGGAATGGGAGCGCAATACGGACATCGCCTACGTTTTCCAGGACGGTGCGCTGAAAAATCTGGGCGTGAAATGGCGCAACGCCACACTGCGTTCGACCAACTTCGGCAACGACGTTGACGAAAACCGCTTGATCGTCAGCTACACCCTTCCGTTGCTGTAATCCTCAAACCCCAGCGTGGCACTTGACTACAAGTGCCACGCTGGGGCCATCCTCGGTAAAGAAATTACGACTGTCGCGAAACCGAGCCGCACGTACCGAAAGGTCGGTAACACTGTAGCGATGACAGCGACGACGATTTTGTGATGCGTCTACAGTACGCATTCTGACCGACCACTCACCACAAAACACTGGGGCGTCAACAGCTCAGATGTGCTGTAGGGTCAGCGATTCAATAATCCGGCACTCATCAATCACGCCGCCTTTGCAACAGGACAGCAGTCGCTGCAACTCCTGCTCAAGGCTCTGCAGATCGCGGATGCGCGTCCGGACCTGTTCCAACTGCTCGGCGACCTTGGCATCTACTGCCGCACACGACGCCTGGCGGTGGTCGGAGAAACCCAGAAGCTGGCGGATATCATTGAGGCTGAAGCCCAGGGCGCGGCTACGGCGAATGAATAGCAGCCGATCGCGCTCCTCTTCCGTGTATTGGCGATAGCCTGAAGCGTTGCGCGCTGCTGAAGGCAGCAAGCCGAGTTGCTCGTAATAGCGGATGGTCACTGCTTTAGTGTCGGTTGCGCGTGCCATCTGACCCACGGTGAAAGTTGTCATGCTCATCGTGCTTGACCTTATAGTTACTATAAGCCTCATTCTATCGACAACTTCGAGCCAACGAGTAACGGATCATGGACAACTGTTGCGAGAACAAGGCCGGTGAACTGGCCAAGTTGCGCGTCAAACAGAGCCGCGTGCTCTACATTGTCCTGACCATTAATGCGGTCATGTTCCTGGTGGAGTTCATCAGCGGCTGGATCGCCAACTCCACGGCTCTGCTGGCCGACTCGCTAGACATGTTCGGCGATGCCTTTGTCTATGCCCTCACGCTCTTCGTTTTGCACCGTAGCGCCCAGGTCAGAGCCGGTGCCGCGTTGTTCAAGGGTGTGTTCATGCTGCTGTTTGGCATGCTGGTCGTGGCCGAGGTGCTGCGCAAACTGATATTGCAGGAAGTGCCCGCAGCCGACTGGATGGGCATCGTGGGCGCTCTCGCGCTGCTCGCTAACGGATTTTGCTTCGCGCTGCTTTATCGACATCGCTCCGATGACCTGAATATGCGCTCGACCTGGCTCTGCTCGCGCAACGATCTGCTGGCCAACAGCAGCGTGATCGTCGCAGCCGGACTCGTTGCGCTGACTGACAGCCTGTGGCCTGACGTTCTGGTCGGTTTGGCCATTGCAGCTTTGTTTCTGCACTCTGCTAGACAGGTCATCCGTGAGGCCTGGAGGGAATGGCGAGCCAACGCCCGACAGCCCCAGCCAAGCACTAGTTGCTGTGCCAGCGGGCCGCAAAGCAAGTCGGACTCTTGCTGCGCCCTCAAAGCAGAGCCATTGGTGGGCATCACCGAGCCAAGCCTGACGCAAACTAGGGCCACGCAGGCAGAAGGCTGCTGCGATCCGAAGCAGGAACAATAGAACCAAATATGAAAACAAGGAGAACACCAATGCGAAGGCTCATACGATTGAGCAGTATCTTGCTGCTGGCCGTCTCGACAACAGCCATAGCCGACTTGGAAGTGAGTGAGGCGAAACTGCGCCTGCTCCCGGGAGATTTGCCCACCGCTGGCTATTTCACCCTGACCAACAAAGACAGCTTGCCGGTGACGCTGACCGGAGCGCAGAGCCCAGACTTCGCTCAGGTGATGATGCACCGCAGTTCGCTGGAGAATGGCATGGCCAGCATGCAGCACGTTAAACAGGTTGAAGTACCTGCCGGCAATACGTTGACGTTCGCCTCCGGTGGCTATCACCTAATGCTGATGGAGCGCCAACGCGCGCTGGCGTTGGGCGATCAGGTCGAAGTGACCCTGTTGTTCGCCGATGGCCGACGCCTGCCGGTGACTTTCACCGCCGCGCCATTGGCCGCCCAGTGAAGAGACCGTTATGACTAACAAAACTTCTTCCGGCTCCTGGGGGCTGCTGCTCCTGGCCTGGCTGTTGGCGTTGTTCTCGACGCTGGCCGCACTGTTTATTGGTGAAGTCATGGGGCAGGCACCCTGTGTGCTGTGCTGGTTCCAGCGTGCATTCATGTTTCCCCTGGCAGTGATCCTGGCTGTAGCCTGCTATCGCTCCGACTTCGCCGTCTGGTGCTACGCATTGCCTCTCGCCGGTATTGGGGCCTTGCTTGCCCTCGGCCATAGCCTGTTATATGCCGGCCTGATCCCGCAGCGCATCCAACCCTGCAGTGCCACCGGGCCATCCTGCTCGGACGCCAACATGACCATACTCGGCGGCATTCCACTGCCGCTGCTGGCCCTGGGTGCATTCGTCGCCATCGCCATCTTGCTTCTCATCATCCGTCGGAGAAATGCCCAATGAACCGCCGTACCCTGGTCCTGGTAATCAGCGTCCTGCTGCTGGCCGCCTTTGCTGCAGCTGCCTTCTTCTACCAGGGGGCTACCCCACCGCCGCAGAAGCAGGCTGCGCCTAGCTCGCAGGATGCCAGCGCACTGGTGCGCTTCCACTCCCCGGTGTTCGGTCCCGTCCAGGCACCGGTCACCATAGTTGAGTTCTTCGACCCCTCCTGCGAGGCCTGCCGCGCCTTTTACCCACACGTCAAACAGATCCTTGCCGAGAGCCCTTCCGATGTGCGCCTAGTGCTGCGCTATGTGCTGTTCCACCAGGGTTCCGAAGAAGCTGCACGCTTGTTGGAGGCGGCACGTAAGCAGAACCTCTACCCGCAGGTGCTGGAGGCGGTGCTCGCTGCACAGCCGCAATGGCATGACGATGCCACTGCCGCCAAGGCCCTGGAAGCAGCCGCCGCAGTCGGTCTGGATATCGAGAAGGCTCGGGTCGACATGCGCTCACCAGAGGTCGACGCAGTGCTCAAGACCGACATGCAAGACGTAAAGACCGTTGGCATCAGAGGCACGCCGACCTTCTTCGTCAACGGCCAGCCACTGACCGAGTTCGGCCCCGAGCCGCTGCGCCAGTTGGTGCTCGGCGAACTTGCCAAAGTCAGGAACTAACACCATGCGCTGGCTGAAGAACCGCATTCCGCCGCCCCTGGTCGCCGCCCTGTTCGGTTTGCTGATGTGGCTCGCCGCTCGCCAACTACCGGGTGGGCTGATATTGCCCATCAAGTGGCGCGCCGGCCTGGCGCTGGTGGTGCTGCTGGCAGGCGTCGCTATCTGCCTGGCCGGCGTATTGTCTTTCCGCAATGCACGCACCACGGTCAACCCACTGAAGCCGGAAACGGCTTCGGCGCTGGTAACTACACGCGCAACCCGATGTACCTGGGCTTCGCCACCGCCTTGCTGGCCTGGTCGATCTTCCTTGCCTGGCCGCCGGCACTGCTAGGCGTGCTGAGCTTCGTGCTGTACATGAACCGCTTCCAGATCGGGCCGGAGGAGCGTGCCCTCACTGGCCTTTTCGGAAACGCGTTCGCTCAGTATTGCAGCCAGGTAAGACGCTGGTTCTAGAGTCAGTGTTCATTCGAACCAGCTACATCCATGTCTTAGCGCTTGGGATTTTTGCGCGAGCCACTATGGTGCTGGATATGCCGCAATGATCAAGTCAGTCCCATTCTCAGTGTGACCGATCACCTGATAGGCATGCTGAACGCCATCAACTTCCATTCCCGGCGAGCCCGCCGGCATCCCGGGAACCGCGATACCAACCAGGTCATTGCGCTTGCTGAGTTCGAGGGCCTGAGCAGCCGGCACATGGCCTTCGACAAACTTGCCGTCAATCACCGCGGTGTGGCAAGACGCCAACCGTGGCGCGACGCCCAGACGCTGCTTCACTGCTGTCATGTTGCTTTCGACATGGTCGACAACTTTAAAGCCATTCGCTTCAAGGTGTGAGATCCACTTCTTGCAACATCCGCAATTGGCATCACGATGGACATCAATCGTCAGAGCATCAGCAGCTTGAGCCGCAGACGTGACGGAGAGAGCGGCCAGCAAGGCCAGATATTTAGCTTTCATGAACGTGCTCTTTGCCATCGGCATGGGTGTGGGTCTTGGGCGAAGTATTCGGAGCCTGCTCGGAGTGATGATCGCCTCCGTTGGAGGACGCCTCATCCCCAGCATGGTGGTCATTGCCATTCATATTCGAGTGGTGATCCGCCTCAGACGCGGAGCCACCCTCGTTACCCGTAGCTGCGGCATCGTGATGACCAGGCTCTCCGGCATCACCTGACCCATGATGGTCTTCGCCACCGCCGCTATTACCATGATGCCCAGGCTTGTTGTCGCCATGCTGCCCTTCATGGTTGTGCATCTGCGTTTCCCCGCCACCATGCTGATGGCCGCTGCTGGATGCGACGAGTGTTTGGTATTGCTTGGCATCCATCGTCGGCAGCTGGTTGAGGAAGGCGACCATACCCCAGATGTACTGATCGCCCATGCTCTTGCCCCAAGCAGGCATACCCGTTGCCTTGATACCGTGCTTGATTACCCAGAAAGTCGCAGCAGGATTGCCATCGACACCGATCTTGGCGAGGTTGGGGGGAGCAGGATAAAGCGATTGGCTCAACTCGGTCTCCGCCACACCTGGCGCCAAGTGGCAGCCTATGCACATCGAGTTGTAGTTACCCGCACCGGCGCGAATAAGAGCTTGATCATCGAGGTTGGGCACCTCGATGTCCCGCGAGCGAACCTCGATAGAGCGGTCACGCGCCATCGTGAGGAAGGCATGCACCGCAGGGAGATGGGGGTCGTCGGCCCCGACGTTGACCACGCCAAAGTAGGCACCGGCCAGGACAGCTGTGCTACCGACCACGCCGGCCGCCACCAAAGTTTTAATTGTTCTTTTCATGTCAGGTTCTCAAAACCACATCCGGATACCGGCGACAAAACGCGCCTCGTCTACATCACCGCCCTCGTCGCGGACCATGTCTGCCGTGTTGCCATAGGAGCGGCTCCAGGAGACCCCGACATAGGGGGCAAACTGCCTGACAATCTCGTAACGCAGACGCAAGCCGAGCTCGGTATTGGCCAACCCCGATCCGACACCACGCTCAGGATCGTTCTTGCCGTAGAAGTTCACTTCGGCAGTTGGCTGGAGTATCAGTCGGTTGGTCAGCAGAATGTCGTACTCGCCCTCCAGTCGGGCAGCGGTCTGGCCATTCTCGCCCACGAAGGCGGTGGCTTCGGCCTCGAAGGCGTAAAGCGCCATGCCCTGAACACCGAAGGCGGCCCAGGTCTGCGGCGACTCGGGTTTGAAGTCCTGACGAACTCCCGCGACGACGTCCCACCAAGGGCCGATCGAGCGGCCGTACAGCAACTGCAACTCCGCATCCTCGGTCACGCCGTTGGTACGCTCGCCTTCGGAGCGGAACCAGACCCGGTTGATGTCACCGCCTACCCAGCCCGACGCATCCCAGGCCAGGGTGCTGCCCTCATCTGCATCCTGGTATTCGAGCTGATCGAGCAGGAAAAAGCTGTTGATGGCGCTGTCGTGCACCTTATGTCCAGGTAGAGGCGGAAAAGCCGCTTGGCGATCAGCATCCGTCAGAACGGGAATCGGCGTACGGCTGGTGGTTCTTGGGGCTTCAGTGGAGCCATGGTTCATCTTTGAATGATCCATGCCTTCCATCTGCCCTTGCATGGCGCCATGGTTCATCTTGCTGTGGTCCATGACTGGAGCCTTATCTTGGCTCTGGCTGTGGCCCATTTGGCTATGATCCATGCTACCCGAAGCACCCTGCATGGCGCCGTGATCCATCTTGCTGTGGTCCATGGCTGGAGCCTTTTCTTGGCTCTGGCTGTGGCCCATCTGGCTATGATCCATGCTGCCCGAAGCACCCTGCATGGCACCATGGTCCATCTTGCTGTGATCCATGCCCTCCATCGGCGCTTTGGTAGCGCCGTGGTTCATCTGGCTATGGTCCATCGACATGGCGCCGTGCCCCATTGCCGAATGATCCATTTCTTCCGCAGCCAAAGTAACGCCGCCGCTGAACGCACTCAGCGACACAGCCAGCGCCAAGAGAGATGGACGTGAAAACCTAGTGGTCATGGTTCGAACCTGCTTCGGCTTCGGTGCCGCCATGCTTATCCATCATGTTTTCGTGATTCATGCCGTCATGCTTCATGTCTCCGTGATCCATGGCGCCATGATCCATCTGCTGGCCAGCCGCCTTATCCTTCGACTGATCTGCGTGATTGCCACTGGCGGTCTTGGGCGCAGCCGACTCGGCAGCATGTTGTTCGTGCTCACTGTGCCCCTCACCTGCCAACGAAACCGGTGCGTGCAGGGCAGCCAATAGGCTGAACATGACTGCGCTGCCAGCCAGGGCATTTCGCTTCATAAAAGTGCTCATCAGAAATCTCCTTTACTCATCCACACGAACTTCACGGAACATGCCCATTTCCATGTGGAGCAACAGGTGGCAGTGATAGGCCCAACGACCCAACGCATCGGCAGTCACTCGATAGCTGCGCTTGGAACCTGGCGGCATGTCGATGGTGTGTTTACGCACCAGGAAATTGCCGTTCGCATCCTCCAGGTCGCTCCACATGCCATGAAGATGGATCGGATGAGTCATCATGGTGTCGTTGACTAGCGTGATGCGAACGCGCTCGCCGTACTTAAGACGCAGAGGCTCGGCGTCAGAGAACTTGATGCCATCGAAGGACCAGGAGAATTTCTCCATGTGCCCGGTAAGGTGAAGCTCGATGGTGCGACTTGGTTCGCGACCATCCGGGTCGAGGAAGGTGCTGCGCAGGTCAGAGTACGTCAGGACGCGTCGGCCGTTGTCTCGCAAACCAATACCTGGGTCGTCCAACTTGTGCGTCGGTGTCATGGTTTGCATGTCGACCAGCGGGTTGTTGGTCTCTGAGGCTGGGTGTGCCTGCATGGCACCTGCCATGCCTGCCATGCCTGCCATGCCTGCCATGCCCGAATGATCCATTCCAGCCATCTGGCTGTGATCCATGCCGGCCATGCCACCCTGCATGCTCCCATGATCCATGCCCGCCATACTGCCGTGGTCCATTCCGGCCATGTTTCCGTGATCCATACCGCCCATGCTGCCGTGATCCATACCCATGTCGCCCATGGCAATCAGCGGACGCGGGTCGGGGCTGGGTACTGGTGCACTCAACCTCTCCTGTACGGCAAGGGTGCCGCGCGCATAGCCAGTGCGATCCATGGATTGGGCAAACACGGTATAGGCCTGTTCGCTGTCTGGTTCGACGATCACGTCGTAGGTCTCGGCCACGGCGATACGGAACTCGTCGACGCTGACCGGCTTGACGTGCAGACCATCGGCCGCAACCACAGTCATCTTCAGGCCCGGGATGCGCACATCGAAATAGGTCATCGCCGAGGCATTGATGAAGCGCAGGCGGATCTTTTCGCCCGGTTTGAATATGCCGGTCCAGTTGCCATCAGGTGCCTGGCCATTCATCAGGTAGGTGTAGGTGTAGCCACTGACGTCAGCGAGATCCGTCGGGCTCATCTTCATCTCGGCCCACATCTTGCGATCGGCTACCGCAGCGGACCACCCCATCTCGCTCACGTCATCGATGAAATCGCCAACGGTGCGCTTGTGCTGGTTGTAGTAGTCCGATTGCTTCTTCAGCTTGGCCAGAACCCGAGCTGGGTTTTCATCGGTCCAGTCGCTCAGCAGCACGACGTAGTCGCGGTCGTAACTGAAGGGTTCGGGCTCTTTGGCATCGATGACCAGCGCGCCGTATACCCCAACTTGCTCCTGGAGCCCCGAGTGGCTGTGATACCAGTAGGTACCGTTCTGATTGACCTTGAACTTGTACTCATACATGCCATCAGGTGCGATGCCATGGAAGCTCAGGCCCGGAACGCCATCCATGTTCGCCGGCAGGATAATGCCGTGCCAGTGAATGGACGTGTCCTCCTTGAGGCGGTTGCGTACGCGCAAAGTCACGGTCTCGCCCTCCCGCCAGCGCAGGATCGGGCCTGGCAGCGAGCCATTGATCGTCATGGCGGTACGCGCTGCGCCGGTGATGTTGACCGGGGTCTCCCCGATAAACAGGTCGAAATCGTTACCGCTCAGCACGTTGGGCTGACCTGGGCTGGTTACCGCCCAGACCGGCGTGCGCCACATGCCCATGCCGCCGAGAATACCGGCGGCGGCGAGGCCTTTGACGAAAGTACGTCTTGTGGTTTTGCTTTGCATGCCCTTATGTCCAATCCGTCAGATGAGCCGGCGATGTGCATCCGGTCTCGGGTTCATCGGCTGCTTCAGTGTCGGGAGATTTGATCTTCAAGCCTCGCGTGCTGCGCAAGTTCCCCCGACACCAAGCAGTATGAAACTGCCATATCTCAACCATCCGGGTGGTTACATTTCTGTAAGGTTGAGGGGGCTCAGCAGTTGGCGTGTTCCGTCTGTCTGGCTTGGCTGCCGGCGACGGGAGCCTCATCCTTCTGCTGCTTGGCCAACTGATAGGCTTCCAGCGAGGCCTGGCGGGCTTGTTCCATGCGTGCAAACGTGCGATCGGCACCGCCTTCGGCCATTGCCAGGCTGGAAACACTGAGGGCAGCAACTACAAACAGGGTTTTGATCGATTTCATTTCGTAAATCCTCGTAAGTTTTAGACGCCCTCGTAACTAGAGGGAGCGAGCGTTAAGCTCGATGCCACGTTAACCACGAAGCCCTGTCAGCAACCTGATCTGAACATTACAGTTCTGTCAGGTTGCTATTTCTTTCTTGTAGCCCCTCCTGAAGGATCGATACTGTCTTCCTACGCGAGAAGCCTTGCGGATTCCATGGGGCCTGCTCGGCAGCAATGTCTGAGCTAACTCGCCCATTCGCACCTACGGATCGCGACCATCAAACACTCAAGAGAGATAGCCACTATGTCGAACAAATCCAACGTAGTTACCGGCGCCGCCCTGGCTCTGGTGGCCGCAAGCCTGTTCACTACCCTGCCCGCCCAGGCAGCCCAGGACACCAAAGCAGCAGAAGTGAAGTGCTTCGGGGTCAATGGTTGCAAAGGGCAGAACGACTGCATGACCGCGAAAAACGCCTGCAAAGGCCAAGGCGAATGCAAAGGCCAAGGGTTCAAGTTGATGACCCAAGCCAAATGTGACGAAGCCGGTGGCAAAACCAGCGAATAAGGCGGTTCAGGGGAGTGCATGCCACTCCCCTGCTGGAGTCTCGAATGAGTAAGCGCAAAACTCTGGGTTTCGGTCTTGGCCTTCGCAACGAGTATTACCGGCAGATCCTGGAGGAACGGCCTGCGGTCGACTGGTTCGAGATCATTTCCGAGAATTACCTGGTGGAGGGCGGCAAGGCTCTCTACTTCCTCGATGCGATCGGTGAGCACTACCCCCTGGTGATGCACGGGGTATCTCTTTCGATTGGCGGCTCACATGCCTTGGACATCGACTACCTACGACAGCTCAAGCAACTGGCAGACCGGGTGCAGCCTCAGTGGGTGTCTGATCACCTGTGCTGGAGTCGAGGCAACGCCCACCAACTTCACGATCTGCTGCCGCTGCCGTTTACCCAGGAGAGCCTGCTGCATGTCGCGGCCCGGGTGCGCCTGGTGCAGGATGTTTTGGAGCGTCCCATCGTGCTGGAGAACGTTTCCTCCTACGTGCAGTGGACAACATCCAGCATGAGCGAGTCTCAGTTCCTCTCGGAGCTCAGTTACCTGACTGGGTGCGAGCTGCTTCTCGACGTGAACAACGTCTACGTCAGCTCGCGAAACCAGGGTTTCGACCCTTGGCAATTCATCATGGAGTTGCCGCACGAGCGGATTCGGCAAATTCACCTGGCCGGGCACAGCGATTACGGGCAATACCTCATCGACACCCATGATCAGCCCATCGCTGATCCGGTTTGGTCTCTCTACAGCAAGACGTTGAGCTACTTGGGCCCGACATCGACCTTGATCGAGCGAGATGATCAGTTTCCGCCGCTGGAGGAGTTGTTGTCCGAATTAGCACATGCCCGTGCTATCGCCAAAGCTGTGATATCGGGGGCCACCCCTTGAGCCTGAGCGCCCTACAGACTGCATTTGAAATTTACCTGACAGGTGACAGTGCCCTGCCCTCCAACGAGCTTTTGGAGCAGATCAGAGGTAGCACAGCGCTGAGTGCTCTCGAAGGCCTGCAGATCTACCACAACGCTTACCGTTCGCGCCTGCTTGCAGTCTTGCGAGAAGACTTCCCTGCCCTGCTTCACTGGATCGGCAACGAATCATTCGAGCAGCTCGCACTGGCCTACATGGCCGCCTGGCCACCACGACATTTCAGCATTCGCTGGCTGGGCGAGAAGCTGCCCGAGTTCATTGGCAGCTACGTCGAAGAACCCCAACTATCGCCGATGCGCGAACTCGCGGAACTGGAGTGGGCCTTTACACTGGCCTTCGACGCTCAGGATGTCGAAGCGCTTTCAGCGGAGATCATGAGTAGCCTCTCAGCCGAGGACTGGATTGCTCTTCAGGTGGCCCTGGTGCCATCGGCCAACTGGCTGCAGATGCAGTACAACACACTGGATTTATGGAAGGCTGCCAAAGCCGATGCTCCCCTTCCTGCGACCACTCGCCTACCCAATGATCAGAGCTGCCTCGTCTGGCGGCATGATCTGGTATGTAGGTATCGAAGCTTGCAGCCTGATGAGGCAACGGCGCTGCGGTTATTCGCGAGTGGCGAGTCATTCGCTAGCCTTTGCGAGTCGTTACGTACGCCGCATGGAGATCACGCGCCCACGCAAGCTGCGATCTGGATGCGGCAGTGGATCAGTGACGGGCTGCTGGTTCGACTCTAGGCAAGTATGTGAAGACCGTTGCGGGCAACGGTCTTCGAACAGTCGGACCGCTTACTCGTCAATTTCAGCCCCAAAACCCAGTTCAAGAACCGTTTCTCGCACAGCTGCTGCGCTTTCTTCCGTGCTTACCGAAACGGTGCCAGTGGCTCGATTAATCACCACACGCGCCTCCGAATCCAAAGCTTGAATAGCCCTGGTGATCTTGCTGACACAGCTACCGCAGCCCATTCCCGTTACCTTCAGAACGACCATACACACCTCTCATCTAGCTCGGCTGGATTGCCGTGCTTTCAGAATCGACCTTGACACCTTGGCAAGGTCAATGCCTATTCAAATGATTCCGGCAATCTTTTTGGCAAGTAAGCGAAGCGCGAGCTATTAACTAATGGCACTGAGGGCTTTCAGTACCCAAGGAGGGCAAAAAGATGTCGCTGCTTCAGGAAATTCAGGCGTGGTCGAAGTCCTTGGCGCCTTGGCAAAGCGATGCGCTTGCCAGGCTATTGGCCAAACAGGAGCTGGACGCGACTGACCAGGCAGATTTACTCGCCTTGCTGAAATCAGCTCATGGGATTGAAGACACGCATAAACGCGAACCCAGCCCGTTGAAGGACGAACAAATTCCCGCGCCGGTAAAAGCGGAGACCCTTGTCCTGCTTCATGCGATTAGGGATCTCAAGCATGTGAACGCCATAGCTGAAGGGCAGTCTTTGCCCATTGGCGGTTCGGGTTTGACGGTTATATATGGAGATAACGGATCGGGCAAATCTGGCTACTCTAGGGTCCTTAAACGAGCCTGCCGTGCGCGAGATCAGAGTGAGCCCATCCATCCTAATGCGAACCTACCTGCTGACAAAACTGCGGCGCCTGAGGCTTGGTTTGATATCTCTGTCGATGGGGCCGCGCAAAGTGTTCAGTGGGTTCAAGGGCAGGCAGCTCCTGCCTTGCTGTCGTC
The DNA here is from genome assembly GCF_001592875.1 of Pseudomonas sp. BMS12. Classification (GTDB taxonomy): domain Bacteria; phylum Pseudomonadota; class Gammaproteobacteria; order Pseudomonadales; family Pseudomonadaceae; genus Aquipseudomonas. The sequence continues at coordinate 193,292 of NZ_LSOF01000006.1, forward strand.
ACTGGCCATATTCGATACACGCTGCGCACGGGCTTACCTGGATACAGAAGATGACTTCTCTTACATCCCGTACGGTCTTGATGTGTTTGAAGGACTTGCAAAGCTTTACCGGCAATTCAAGACAACGATTGACGCAGAAATAGCCCAAGCAACAGTAGACCTGACGCTGTTTGCGCCGCTCCAAGGCGAAACACCTGTGGGACAACTGATTGCCACCTTGTCTGCGAAGACGAAGGTGGAGCAAATCGATGCACTCGCGTCTGTCACGCAAGAGGAACTGGCCCAACACGAAGCCTGGGGAAAGAGCCTACTCGAGGCTAACCCGAAGGAGAAGGCAACCCAGCACAGCCTCTTAGCGAAGCGGGTTGAGGCAATAGCAAATAGCGTGGCGGACAAGACCATACTGGTTAATGACGAGGTTGCGGCTGGTCTACGGAAAAAAACTGAGCTCTACCAAAAAGCTAAATCTGCCGCCGAAATCGCCGCCAAACAATTTGTAGAACAAGAAACCCTGCTGCCGGGTACTGGGGGCGAGGTGTGGCAGGAGCTTTTCGAGGCCGCACGCCGATATGCGGTGGAATCCCATCCAGGGCAAGTGTTTCCCCATCTCAACGCAGAGGCCCCCTGCCCGCTTTGCCAGCAGCCTCTCGGAGAAGGCGCTGAGAGATTACGTCGCTTCGAGCAGTTCATCTTGGCCGAAGCGAAAACGCTTGCCCAAGCGCGACGCCGCGATTTGTTCGCTGACTTTCGGGCATTGGAACAACACGATCTAGCGCTAGGCGCAGATGAAATCACCTTGGGAGAGATGGAGGTTCAGGCGGCTGGCTTGGCTGCCGAGGTGACCGCCTTCGAGGCAGCCTTGAAATCGAGGCAAGCGGCTTTGAAGCAGGCTGTCATCGATAATGCTTGGGATGAAATTGGCGAGATCCCGCCCAGCCCTGTAGGGCGTCTGCAGGTACTGGTTCAGGCACTGAATCGAAGCGCACAAGCATTAGAGCAAGCGTCCGATGAAAAGGCCCGCGCGGCACTACAGAAACAGTTTTCCGATTTGGACGCCAGAGTGCGCCTGCAGGCTATTAGAGATGCTGTAGTGGCGGCGGTCAACCAGTTGGTCATGCAAGCCAAGCTCAAGGCCTGCCTTGGCGATCTCAAAACTACAGGCATCTCAACCAAGGCCGGAGAGCTTGCAGAAAAAGTTGTCTCGCAAGAGTTGGAAAATGCCCTCAATCGCGAATTCAAAGCTCTCGGTGTAGGTACGCTGCAGCTTTCACTCAAAAGTCGGGCCGATAAAGGCAAAGCGCTGCATAGGCTGAAGCTCGAAACGACACAGAACCGAAGCCCTGGCGACATCCTTAGCGAGGGTGAGCAGCGGGCGATCGCTATCGCAGCGTTTCTATCTGAGGTGGAGCTTTCCGGTAGTCGAGGAGCGGTTATCTTTGATGATCCCGTGTCCTCGCTCGATCACCGGCGCAGAGAGCGTGTTGTGCAGCGTCTGGTTGCCGAGGCGGCCAAGCGCCAAGTCATCATTCTTACCCACGACATCTACTTCTTATCTCTGCTCATCGATGAGGCCGAGAAGCGGAACATCCCTATGCAGGCACAGAGCCTGAGCCGGCGCCCTGAGGGCTTCGGCGTCGCCGAGGCTGATTTACCTTTCGAGGGAAAAAACACTAGCAGGCGTATCGGCGCTCTTCGTGCTCATCAACAGCAAATTGCCAAATTGTATCGAGAAGGCAATGAACCTGAGCACCGGAAACAAACGGTCGAGGCGTACTTCCATCTCCGCATGGCTTGGGAGCGGGCCGTTGAGGAGGTTCTATTGCGCAAGGTGATCCTGCGATTCCGCAAAGGTGTTGAGACTCAGCGGCTAGTTGAGGTGGTTGTCGAGGATGACGACTATCGAGAGGTCTTTGCAGGGATGAGCCAGTGTTCAAACTATGCGCACGATAAAGCCTTAGCGGGAGGCGTGGCGGTACCTGATCCTGAGGAGTTGCTTGCAGATATTGAGCGCTTGGAATCTTGGAGGTCTCGCGTAGAAGAAAGAGCTGTGGCCACCCAAAAGCTGCGCAAAGCTAGATGAGGGTTCCGTTAGGTTGTAGTTCTAATCGATCCGCGTCTGCCGCAGCCGCAGCGCATTGAAAACCACCGAGGCTGAACTGACGCTCATTGCCAGAGCAGCGATCAAGGGCGACAGAAGATGCCCTGTCAGCGGATACAGCAGCCCGGCCGCTAGCGGGATACCCATCGCGTTGTAGAGGAATGCAAAGGCAAGGTTCTGCCTCATGTTCTTCACCGTGGCCACCGACAAGGTGCGCGCTCGCAGGATGCCCATCAGATCTCCCTTGACCAGGGTCACTTGGGCGCTGTTCATCGCCACGTCGGTGCCCGTGCCCATGGCGATGCCTACGTCGGCCCTGGCCAAGGCCGGCGCATCGTTGATGCCGTCGCCTGCCATGGCAACACGCCGGCCATAGCTCTGTAGGTCGGCGACTAATTTCTCCTTGTCCTGCGGTTTCACCTCGCCATGCACCTCCTCGATGCCCAACTGCTTCGCCACGGCTCTTGCTGTGGTGAGGCCATCGCCAGTGGCCATGATGACCTTCACGTCAGCGTTCTGGAGTTGAGCAACAGCCTGCTGGGAGGTCGGTTTGATTGGATCGGAAACGGCCAGGAGACCCGCCAGGCGACCATCTACGGCCAGATAGATGATGCTGATACCCTCCAGGCGCAGTTGCTCTGCACGGTTACGCAGCGGAGTAGTATCGACGCCCGCCTCCTCCATCAGCGCTGTGTTCCCAAGCTGCAGTTGATGGCCATCGACCTGTCCGCGCACACCAATACCTGAGCCAGACTCGAAGGTCTCCGGTTTCACCAAGGCAAGACCCTGTTCACGCGCATGATCGACAATGGCATGCGCCAGCGGATGCTCGCTGCCCTGGTCGAGGCTTGCGGCCAAGCGCAGAACCTCGACCGAGTCGAACGGCCCGGTTCCCTCTGCACTATGAAAGGCCGGCCGCCCCTGCGTCAGTGTCCCGGTCTTGTCAACGATCAAGGTGTCGATTTTGCAGAGGTTCTCGATAGCGCTGGCATCGCGGAATAGCACACCGCTGCTAGCGGCCTTGCCGGTCGCGACCATGACCGACATCGGCGTTGCCAAGCCCAGGGCGCATGGGCAGGCAATGATCAGTACGGCCACAGCGTTGATCAGGCCAAATACCCAACCTGATTCCGGCCCGAACAACCCCCACCCAAAAAATGTCAGGATCGCGATCAGGATCACCCCCACCACGAAATACCCTGCCACGGCATCGGCCATACGCTGCATGGGCGCCTTGGAACGCTGGGCCTTAGCCACCATCTGGACGATCTGCGACAACATGGTTTCGGCGCCCACCTTCTGCGCTTCCATCACCAGGCTGCCGTGGGTGTTCAGGGTGGCACCGATAAGGGTATCCCCTGCCCGCTTGGTGACGGGCACCGGCTCGCCGGTGAGCATCGACTCGTCGACAGCGCTCTCGCCCTCCAGCACGGTGCCATCCACCGGGACTTTTTCGCCCGGCCGGACACGCAAGTGGTCACCCTGATGGACGTGGGTCAGTGGAATATCTTCTTCCTGGCCGTCAGGCCTGATGCGCCGGGCAGTCTTGGGGGCCAATCCCAGCAGTGACTTAATGGCGGCAGAGGTCTGCGAGCGGGCTTTGAGTTCGAGCATCTGGCCCAACAGCGTGAGCGAGATGATCACCGCGGCGGCCTCGAAGTAGACGCCGATGCGTCCATCCTGAACGAAGGCCGCCGGGAACCACTGCGGCACCAGGGTGGCTGCCACGCTGTAGAGGTAGGCGGCTGCAGTCCCTAATCCGATCAGGGTCCACATATTAGGGCTGCGGTGCCGGATGGAGTCTATTCCGCGAGTGAAAAATACCCAGCCACCCCAAAGCGTCACGGGCGTTGCCAGAACCAGCTCAACCCAGTTCTGGGATGTTCCATGGAACAGCTGCAAGGAATGACCAGCCATCGCCAGCACGGTCACGATGACGGTCAATGGCAGGGTCCACCAGAACCGTCGCGAAAAGTCTTTCAGCTCCGGACTTTCTTCGTCTTCCAGCTCTGGAATGACGGGTTCGAGCGTCATCCCACAGATCGGGCAGTTGCCAGGGCTCGGTTGGCGGATCTCAGGATGCATCGGGCAGGTGTATTCAGCCCCCAGTCCTGCCTGAGTTGTGTGCTCTGGCGGAGCGGCATGCTGGTGGTGCCCGGCATGCGATTGATGGCTCATGTACTGATGCGGGGCTGCCTGGAACTTCTCCTGGCATTTTGTACTGCAGAACCGATAGGCCCTTCCCTCAAAGTTCTCCTGGTAAGGGCTATCAGATTTGACCTCCATGCCACACACCGGATCGCGTGGGCTCTCTGGGTGGCCGTGCGAGTGATGTGCATGGCCCTGGTCATGATGGCAGGAGGTCTTTTGCATTCGAGTTACTTCCTATCCTCGTCCTTGGAAACTGCGGCTCCGCTGGAGTGGGAGTGCCCGCCATGATTGTGGCCAAACAGATGCATCAGCGGGCATAGCAGCAGGATGAGGTATGGCAAAGCCTGCGAAAGATGACCGTAATGCTCGCGCGCGACATAGAAGATGCCGATTACGGCCAGCATGATCAGTGCGATGCCAATCTTGCTCTTCCAAAAAGGTGGTTCCGTAGTGCCGGTGTGGTGCGTGTGATCCATGACAATAGCCTCGGTTCAATGACCATAGAATCAGCATAGGTTGCTCAGGCCAGGCAGCGTTGACGCGTATCAATGGAGTTCAGCGTACGGTCACCTTACCGACCATTCCCGACTGATAATGTCCAGGAACATTGCAGGCGAACTCCAGATCAGTAGCGTCGGAGAAGGTCCAGATCAGCTCTTCGCGTGCACCTGGCTCGACCAGAACGCTGTTGGGATCGTCGTGCTCCATGCCGACCATCTTCATGCCGCCCATGGCGTGGTCCATTTTGCTCATGTCATGCGCTGCAGTCGGGGACAGCGTGCCGTTCTGAAACATCGCAGCCATCTCTTTCTGATGCGCAGCATGGGATGCCGCTTTGCCAAGGTTGAACTCGTGCAGCAGGGCTCCCTCGTTCAGCAGTACGAAGCGAACCGTCTCGCCCGCCTTGATTTCCATTGCCTTGGGTTCAAAGAAGATGTCCCCCATCCGTACCTCGATGGTGCGATCTACTGCCTGACTATCTCCCGACTGGCCGATGCTGTCTTTGTTGTGGCCCGGGCTGGCCATCGCGTTGGCTGCGCTGAGCAGCAAACCCACGGTGGTGATCAAAGAAAGGGATTTGAGTTTCATGGTGTGCCTCTGGGGTAGTTAGGAGGTATGCGCCCCTATGCTGATTGAGTGCAGCTGCCGGCACGCTGACGCGAAAACTACATTGCAGTAAGGTTTGTCAGATCGGTGCCACCCGGCCCTCGGCCAACGGGTAGCACCGGTGCCGATCTAACGCAGGGCGAAGTCCCCTACCATTCCCGCCTGGTAATGCCCAGGCAGCGTGCAGGCAAAATTCAAGGCCCCGGCCTGGGGGAATGTCCAAACGAACTCTTTGGTCGTGCCGGGCTCAACGAGGATGGCGTTCGCGTCTTCATGCTTGGCTTTGATGACTTCCGGATACCCGGGAGGATTGGAGTCTCCCGTGCCATAACGCTCATGCCAGACAATGCTTTCGGCCATACCGGTCGGTGTCAGCGTGCCGTCCTTGAACAAGGCCGCCATCTTGCGTTGGTGCGCCAGTTGGGACGCCGCTTGCCCTATGTTGAACTCGTGCATCAATGCGCCCTCGTTCTTCAGAACGAAGCGCACGGTCTCGCCGGGCTTTACGTTGATCGTCTTTTGGCTGTAGTTGATGTCGTCCATCTTCACCAAGATGGTACGAGTCGCCGGCGTTGCTTTGGCTTGTTGCCCAAAATCACTTCCACTGGGCTCGGCAATTGCCGGAATAGCAGTGCTGATGAACAGCGTGCTGATCAGTAACTTAAGGGGTAGGCGTTTCATGGTGAGACCTCGCTGGGATGCTGGAAATCTCATGCTATTACCCACTTGCTGCCAGGCCGCTGACCCCAAAACTACAATTGCGTCAGCTGGGAAAAAGCACGGCGCCATAGAGGCGCCGCTAGGCCAAAGGAGCAATCACGGAAGGCCTGGAAAATGGGGGAATCCTTACGGATGGCACTCTTTGTCGGCCATCATCAGCTTGTGCTCGCGAATCATTTGACCCAGCACGTCGTCTACCAGCTTGTCATGCTTTTCCATCCAGGCCAGATGCTCTTCGGTGGACATACCCGGAGCAGGATGTTCGTCGTGCAGCTGACTCATAATGTTTTCGAGCATTTTCATGTGCTCCTGCATGTGCACATGTCGCTCGCTGGCTGGGGCCTTCTCCGCCTGGATCAGCACAGCTTCTGCTTTGTCGCGCATCTGCTGGATGCGTTCGAATACTCGATCGCTGCCCCCTTCGGCCCAAGCCATAGAAGACAGCAGTAGCGAACCAACCAGAAGCAAAGGTTTCAGCGATTTCATGGGGCAGTCTCCATCATTGCAAACTGAGGCCGGCACCTCTGCTTTTGGTCTGTCGAGGGCCGAGAGCACAACCTAGTGCTCATGCTTGCACCCTAGACAAGCCACCCTGTCAGCGACCTGAAACCAGGATTACATTTTCGTAAGCTTCTGGTTGGTGCCGCTGTTTGCCTGCAAACTCAGGCCACCCGTTTTTTGGAGTCTGCTCGCATGAAACTACTGGTAGCTGAAGATGAACCCAAAACCGGTGCATATCTGCAGCAAGGCCTCACCGAAGCGGGATTCAATGTCGACCGGGTTATGACAGGTACGGATGCCCTGCAGCACGCACTGAGCGAGCCCTATGACCTGCTGATCCTGGATGTGATGATGCCGGGGCTGGACGGATGGGAAGTCCTGCGCATGGTGCGCGCCGCCGGAAAAGACGTCCCAGTGCTGTTCCTGACCGCACGCGATGGTGTGGAAGATCGCGTTAAAGGGTTGGAACTGGGGGCGGATGACTACCTGATCAAGCCCTTTGCTTTCTCAGAGCTTCTGGCCAGGGTCAGAACGCTGCTGCGCAGAGGCAATGGCTCACCCACGCAAACCACCATGAAAATTGCCGATCTCGAAGTCGATCTGATGAAGCGGCGCGCGATCCGGGGTGGGAAAAGAATTGACCTGACGGCGAAGGAGTTTTCACTGCTGGAACTGCTACTGCGCCGGCGCGGCGAAGTGCTCCCGAAATCGCTGATTGCTTCGCAGGTTTGGGACATGAACTTCGACAGCGACACCAACGTCATTGAGGTCGCTGTACGTCGGCTGCGCGCCAAGATCGATGACGATTTCGATCTCAAGCTGATCCATACCGCCCGCGGCATGGGGTACATGATGGATGCGCCGGAGTGAATATGAAGCACCTCTCGCTGACCGCCCGCATGAGCTTGATGTTCATGTCCGCGGTGATTGCCGTCCTGACAGTAGCGGGGCTGAGCTTCAACATGCTCAGCCAGCACCACTTCAAGATGCTGGACCGGCAGGCCCTGGTGGAAAAACTCGAATCAGCCAAACATATTCTCAACAACGCTCGCAGCGGAGCTAGCCTCTCCGAGGAGTTACCGCAGTTGCGAGCCTTGCTGGGAGCGCATCAGGATCTGGCCGCAACCATCCTGGCCAGCGACGGCGCAGTGCTCTTTTCCGACCCCAGAGCAGTCGAAGTGCCGGAACGCTTCAGGCGTGCCGATGAGCAGAGCATGTGGGAGTGGCAGAAAGACGAGCACATGTACCGGGGCATGACGGCTCAAATCTCTGTGACTGACCAACCCGAACCGCTTACAGCTCTGCTGATTCTCGATGTCACCAATCACACACACTTTTTCGACACGCTGCAGCGATGGTTCTGGATTGGATTGGTCATCAGTGCCTTGGTCAGTGCAGCGCTTGGCTGGGTGGTTGCTCGCAGTGGCCTCAGGCCGCTGCGACAGGTCACTCGTGTGGCCACCGGGATGTCCGCCCGTTCATTGCAGGAACGGATTCCTCTTGAGCCGGTGCCACAGGAACTTCAGCAGTTGGTACTGTCCTTCAACGCGATGCTGGCCCGACTTGAAGAGGCCTTCATTCGACTCTCCAATTTCTCCGCTGACATCGCACACGAACTGCGCACCCCCGTCAGCAACCTGATGACCCACACTGAAGTGGTGCTGAGCAAGAAGCGCGATATCAATGCCTACGAGGAGAATCTGTACTCGAACCTGGAGGAATTGAAGCGCATGTCTCGCATGATCGATGACATGCTGTTCTTGGCCAAGGCTGATAATGGCCTGATCATCCCAGAGCAGGCCAGGATCGAACTGGCTGACGTAGTCTTCAAACTGTTTGACTACTACCACCTCCTGGCCGAAGAACGCGGCATTGAACTATCGCTCACAGGCAAAGGCCAAGTGCCAGGAGATCGGCTGATGCTTGATCGAGCGCTGTCCAACTTGCTATCCAATGCGCTGCGTTACACGCCGGCGGGAAAGACAATTTCGGTTCTGATCCGCCAGACAGCGGACTCAACTACCTTCAGCATCGAGAACCCAGGGAACACAATCAGCTCGGAGCATCTAGAGAAACTCTTCGACCGCTTTTACCGGGTCGACCCTGCTCGACGCGAAGGTAGCCCGAGCAATGCCGGGCTCGGGCTTGCCATCACCCGATCCATAATCGAGGCTCACAAAGGCCGCATTTGGTGTACTTCAGCGGCTGGCCTCACGGGCTTTCACATTGAATTCCCCCATTCCAGCTGATGTCGGTCTGCCGGTAAGCAGACTACAGCTGACAGCTAGCCCAGCATGACAGAGCGAGCTCAGGTGCAATTCGACCGAGCGCAGATGGCTTTAGCCATCCAGGCAGGCAACGAGCGGTGAGCTGACACTAGAGCCCGCCATTCGCTCTCGGGTAGTAGTTTATGAAGCTTTGAAACGGCATCACCTACGCTTGCCTTGCCCAGCCAATCCAATGCTCGAATGGCATCCCCCGCTCCAGTAGCGCCAAGAGCCATCAACCATCGAGGCGCATGCCGAATCGATACCGTGGTCTTGCCAACCTGAAGCACCCTAGAGCGTCCGGTGGTTAGGAAGACATACCGAACAGGAACCTGTGTTGTCAGCCCCAATTTATTGGCGACGCTAGCCCCAGTGGCGACTATCAGCTCACCCTGCACATTTGCCAATGAGCGGACGATCATCTCCGGTGCCGGTGTGCGCGCGCCGAACCGAGTTTCGACTGCAGCAACATAAAAGCCCCGAGCAACACGAAACAGCTTTCCACCTTCGACCAGGCGAGAGAGCCCTCGCTGCGCAGCATGGCGAGGTCCCTGATGCACGAATCTGCCAGGTGTCAGAACTTCGCCTTCTGGAAGCTGTTGTATAATGTCTAGGATTTTCTCGGGAAGAGCCTTCATTGGCCGGCCAAATGCAGTGAGTGGCCCCTACCGAGAACCGAGAGAGCCTGCGCCCATCTTATGCAGGACAGATCATCGAACAATAGACCTGGCGCTTGGCTCCGTCCTGTGAGTACTGGCAGTCCCTGTGCGAGTAGGTCTGGCCTGATGCCGTTTTGAAGTCGTAGCCCAAGACTCGTTCGTCTGGATCATAGACCCTTACCAGCTCGGTCAGCCTCTCCATTGTCCAATCATTGGACCCATTTATCCTTGCGGGCAGCACAACCTGGACTGCCTCGACTAGCGTCCCCTCGGCGCGCTTTTCTAGCATGTGCTCCAGCTCTTCCTCAGTCGGAATCAGAAGCATCGTCCGCCATGAGGTGGTCTTCCGGCGGCGATTAATCACCACGTAAAACCAAGGGCGATGCTCCTCGAGCTCGACGAATCGCCACATTTGGAAGTCATCTCCAAACAACGGCGGATACGCGATTTCAGCGCGCTTGTACGTGAGAAACATCAGCACACCCCTTTTTAAGCTATATATAGCATAGCCCAAGAGACGCTAAAAAGGCTTCATCGTTCCTTTTGCGAGACAGCAAATGGAACTCAATGAAGCGCTTGGTCTGGTGATCAAGAATCTGAGAAATTTGAAGGATCTACCCCAGGAAGGGCTGGGCCCCAGCCAGAGCTATATCAGTGCAATCGAGCGCGGCAAGTGGAAGCCATCGATTGAAAAGGTTGAGCAGATTGCCGAGGTTGTCGGCATTCATCCTTTGACGCTGCTGGTTCTGGCGTACCAACGGCAGACGCCTGGACTGAAGCCAGATGAACTGCTGAAAAAGATCCAGCGAGAAATCATGAGTCTTCAGAGCAGCCTTTCACCTGAGTAGGTATGTGCAGATGAAATCGATGCAGGTGGTAATCGAAGACTGGGATGGTGACGGAGCTATTCGCATTCCCGACGAGGTGCTCCAAGAGCTGGGAGTCGACGTCGGGGACAGCCTTTACCTCATTGAAGAGTATGTCGGTACCGCCCGCTGTCTTGTGCTCAGTAAATCGCCACAGATCCCTGATAGGGTTGATGAGCTGGTGAGCACCTGGGAAGCCTCCGCTCCAAAGCCCTCTTCAAAATAATCTGGTTTCGCAATCCCCCTGCAGCTATTCTGTGTGTGCAGCCCAAGAGCTTCCTCTCCCGGGCGCTGTACCGGTGATGAAACTTGGTTCGAGGCGGCCCCTGAGGCCGCCTTTATCATTTCTGCGGGATGAGAACCTAGTCTGTAATTGAGGAGCTGAAAACTGGCCCCATTGCGCCCAGTGGCAAGGTCTCCGACTGCTCTTCTATTCGCCCCGCCAGGAACACATCGTCCTGCGTAGGGAAGTGCCGCAAAAGGAACTTGGCATCTCGCCGTACCTTTTCAGGCAGGCTGCTATCTCGGGACAGTTCAACGAGAAAATCTCGCGTCTTTATCACAGCGCGAGAGCGCTCATTCGGCATTGTCATTTCCGTCTCCATGAATACCAGGACTCCTCTGGCAGCATACGCTTGGAGTCATGACAGGTGGCCGATGCTGACGCAACTGGGCGGCAAGCCAACGCCTAAGATCTCTTTACCGAGAGCAAAAGCAGCGAGTCAGTCAAACCGGTAGTCCGTACTCAATAGAGAGCAACACCTGGTGTACAGCTCGGCCACCGAACTCGGTGCTCAACAGGGAAACGGGCTGCACGTTTCCTAGCGCAATATTTGGCGACGTGAGCCAGCGAGTCGCCGCGACTTGATCTGACTCCACGATGTTCATCAGCTCGTCGACAAGGTTCGCCAGCCGACAGAAGGCCTCGCCCTCCGCAGGAGTCATGAGGGAAACCGTTGGAGTGATACCGATCCAGCCTGCCACGACGCAAGAATCAATACCCAGCTCTTCCGCCAAACGCGTGGTTAGCTCAACCGGGAGTCCTGCCATGGTCGCCTGATGCAGGCCCTTATGGCTCTGGGGAAGCCCAAGTCGCTCAATAAGACTTTTCATCATGGCAACCTCTGGTTGTGATGTTGGCACCAGTCCCGGCACTGGTACTGATTAACTCACGGATCGTCCTAGCGCTGCAGCAGATGGAGGTTCCATTCATGCACTGAAACTGCTCGCAGACCGCAGGTCATTTGCGACGCTACCTTATTTGAACTGCTTAGCTTCACGCCCCTTGAATTCTGGCTTGATGACCTCATCTGCTCTTTAAAGAGCCAGTGCGTATTCGGGATTCAGGTGCCCAAGGAGGGCAAGTGAAAGAACAAGAAAAGTCTAAGCCTGCCAACGGGCGTTACGATACCGATATTGAGACGAAGCGCATCGTCTGGATCCAATCAGCGGGGCATTGCGAACTCTGCGGAACGGATCTCACGTACGACTATCGTGCTGGAAAGCCCATGAAATGGGGCGAGGTAGCACATATCTTGCCTGCCAGCCCGAAGGGGCCAAGGGGGCGAGATGACCATGATGAAGCTAAGGCCGAGTCGCTCACCAACGACACGGCTAACCTCATGCTGCTCTGCCCTGGCTGCCATGAAAAAATTGATCGCGATGCTGATGGTTACCCTGAAAGCGATCTGAGTGGCCTGCACCAGGCGTACTTGGAGCGAATTCGGCTGGCCGCAACCACGCCAGACGGCGGCAGAGCCATTCCAGTGATTGTGCAAAGTCAGCATTTCGCGACGATCAATGACATCCCTGTTCGTGATCTGTTGGGTGCAATGTCCGCAGAGGGGCTAACTGCATTCGATCATGCCATCAAGATCACTTTTCCTGCTCCGAGTCATCGTGGCAGAGATGCTCACTACTGGCAGAGCATCCAGGACGGCGTTCAGCATGAGTTAGAGCAGCAGTTAAAGCGTCGTGGAGGAGCCTATGGTGATGCCCCTACGTTGGCCGTGGTGGGATTGGCAGACATTCCTGCGCTGATAATGCTGGGACAATCCTTAGGCGATCGATCCAAGCGCCTGCTCTTTTCGTTCCACCGCGAGCATCAGCTGCGTTGGCCTAACCAGTCAGCTGAGCCACCGGAGTTTTTGTTCACTCCCCCAGCGGATGGTGATGGCCCGCTTGCGCTGGTGCTGTCGATCTCCGCCCAGGTCCCCCTTCGCGACGTCGAAGAGGCATTACCTGGCGCTCGTATCGCAGAGCTAAGCATCCCAGAACCGAGTTACGCGATGGTTCAGAATCGTCGCGTGATTCACGCTTTTCGCGATGCCCTACAGATGCACTTGAGCCGACTTGAGGCAATGACGGCGGAGACGATCCATGTGTTCGCGGCGATTCCAGCTGCGCTGGCGATTGAGTTCGGTGCCTTGCTTACCACGCAACACCAACACGCCTACCTGATTTTCGATCGAGATAAAGACAAGCAGAACAGGTTCACGCCAACACTACAGTTGGGCCACCAGGCCCAGGAGGTTCGTTGATGTCCATGAGCAATGAACAGACCAAGCGCGGGAGCTGGGAACACTTCCTGCTTCGTGCAGCACGGGAGATCTCACTGTCGGAAGCACAGTACGAGAAGATCAGTGATCGATACGCCCAGCTACAGAAGGTTCTCAGTGCATCCGACAATCCGCTACTGGCAGAGGCACATATTTTTCCTCAGGGCTCCATGCGCCTGAAGACGACGATCAAACCCGTTTCGGGTGCTCCTGAAGATCTGGACACCATCGATGCGGACGCCATCATTTGGCTTCCACATGCCCAGGGGGCTGGCGCTCAAGAAGTCCTAGATGCCATCGAAGAGCGATTCAGGGCTGGCAGCCGCGTCCAGGAAGAAATCAAGCCGCTGCGTCGCGGCATCCGGATCGTCTATGCCGACGAAAACCCCGGATTCCATATCGACGTCACGCCAGCGCGTGCCATTAATGGGAACTCTCAAGGCAATGGCGAAGGTAAGCTGGAAGTGCCAGACCGGGAGACTGGATGGAAGGCCAGCAGCCCCATCCCCTACTCTAACTGGCTGCAGGTCGCTTCAACCCAGACAATCTCCTTCGAGGAGCACCTGGCCGTCGCGAAAAGTCAGCGTGCCTTTGATGCCGCCACTCAGGATCCGTTGCCTCACTATGAGGAGTACCTCGATCAAGACCCACTTCGGGCGACGATCAAGCTGCTGAAGCGGCATCGGGATGAGTGGGCCATTCGGACAAAGAATGAGAGCTTTCGACCTATTTCAGCAGTCATCACAACACTCGCCACTCATGCCTACCTTGACGTGGCGAAAGAGTCTCAGTCGAAACCGCTAAGTCCGCTGGACGCGATCCTCGAAATCGTCCGCAGAATGCCGGATCACGTCAAATACCGGGGGAACGAATGCTTGGTCTGCAACCCCGCAGACAGCGGTGAAAACTTCGCGGAGAAATGGAATAGACCGAGTGAGGGGCATCGCTACCGCCGGGCCTTCCAAGACTGGCACTCGAATGCTAGCGCATCCGTATCAATGGGGCTTGAGAGCTTCGAGTCTGCAGAGGCTTTTGCCAAGGCAGTTAAGGAAAACTTTGGCATTGGCCCTACCTTCATCTCGGCAGTGAATAGCGAAATACCGCCCAACTGGACAATGCCTGGTCGGCCTGATGGCACCACCCGAAACGCTACGTCGATGGGCGCACTGTTTGGCGGTGTCAGTGGGACAGCAAACTCTCAGGAGGATGTGAAGCCAGTTGAGCGTCTTGGTTGATCAGACAAACACGCTTCTGCAGCGGGGCATAGCCGCGCTGCGAGGCGCTCTTGGTGAAGACGCCGCACTTGCACTGCTTCAGCCTGCACACACGCGGGCTGACGAAGCTGTGAGCTACTACTTTCCTCTGCCAGTTGACTACACGGGGACGGAGCGACGGCTACGCCTCAGTTTTCCGACAAACTTTCCCCGCGGAGGCTTAAGGCTCATTGTCGAGCCCTCGCCGTGGCTTGTATGGCCCCACGCCATGGAAGTTGGGCTGTGTCTGCATGGCTTTCAGGAGCGCCCAGTGATGGGCTCCCCTGAATATGTCGTATCGGATAGCTTGGCTCGCTTACGCAAGATCGTAAGCTTGTCCCAAATGGGGTCATGCGCGGCTACACGGGATGCCGAATTTCGGCGCGAAATCACATCCTATTGGTCGAGGCAGCAGGGGCTTTCTCTACAGAACCTTATTCTTCTGGATCGTCCGCAGGCGGCATCGAGGCTATTTGCCTTAAGTGATCCTCGCCAAGCTTTGCCGTCTGGCCAAGAAACAGTCTGGTTAGCGACAGATGTGTCATCACTAAAAAGGCATTGCAAACGTACGATTGGCCGATCTCCGATCATGCGTGCGCCGGAGACTCCTGGCTTCTATGCAAAGCTTCAGAGTTATCCAGATCTGCGCATTCCTGCCCCTGAGTTACTGCTCGCATGGCTAGCTCCTCACCTTGATTCCGATGATTGCGCGCAGCTGTTGGCTTGGTTCAATGAGCGAGGCTCGCTAGCTAACCGCTGGATTGCTTTGGAGCTTCCTGGTGATGCCAGTGCCCCGATCTACTGCCTTAACGTTCGCGCTTACGGGCCACAGCTAGATCGAGGGTCGAAGTTTTACCTGCGATCAGCTCGGCGCCGGCCTGCAGTTGCGGTTAATCATCCCCCAGTTCTGATCCGAGCAACGACACTGGATGTGCTGGATCGGACAGAGATTTTATCCCGCGACCTCAGCGGTGTGGCACAGATCCTAGAAGGGGCTCGCGTCGTTTGTGTTGGGGTCGGGTCATTGGGCGGCACGGTTTCCCTACAGTTGGCACGCTCGGGCGTTGGACATCTGACACTCATTGACCCGGACTACCTAGTGTCAGCGAATCTGGGCCGGCATGTGCTCGGTGCTGATGATCTAGGCCTGGCCAAGGCCGAAGCCCTTCAAGAACGAATCCGTAAAGACCTACCCACCACGGAGGTTGTTGCATTCTCAACCTTCGCCGAAGTGGTGATGTACAGGAATCCCGAGGTATTCGAAAAAGCGGATCTGGTGATAGTTACCACTGCTGATTGGCCCTCTGAGGTTGCTCTCTGGAATTCCAAGGCGAATGGCACCTCTTGGGGGCTGCTCCAGGCCTGGAGTGAGCCTCATACTCAGGTAGGACATGTGCTCCTTGCGCCATCTGGTGCATTTGATGCTCGAGGTCTATTCACAGAGAAGGGTGATTTTAGGCACAAGTTCACCGAGTGGCAGGAGGGTGGCGTCGTCGCCCTTCCCGCCTGCGGAGAAAGCTTCATCCCAGGAGGTTCTCTGGGAATGGCTAACGTTGCTTCGATGGTTTCTCAGGCCGCATTGCGCGCACTGAGTGGCGGCATCGAAACCCCGCTTTGGGTCAGCAGCATCAACAGCCCCCACGACGTGGCGACGCTGGGAGGAAAGTACGTCGGGCCTGAATTGCCTGTTGGAATGCGGCAGGCTCAACTGGAGCGGAGTTGGCCGGAGCCAATGGAGGAAGCTCAATGACGGCAATCGCCTGGCAATGGAGTTGGCCGGGGGTGGACACTCATCTGTTGGTATCGCAGGACGTTGCGAATCTGCTGGAGGGCTATCGGCAAAGGCGCTTTGATGTGGAACGCGGGGGGCAGCTGTTTGTCGACCCCTCAAGCGCTGCCGGATTGGTACTTGCCTTGGCGACGCCCCCCCATAGAGATGATCGGGCTGGAAGGACGTGGCTGGAATTGAATGCTCACCGCTGCCGAGACGAGATTGAGCGAGCTAATGCGACAGGACTCCGCCTGGTGGGGTACTGGCATACCCACCCGCAAGGCATTCCTATGATCTCTCCCACCGATATCGGGAGTTTTTCCAGGTTTGCAGCGCGCTACACACAAGATCTGCCGCATCCGCTGGCAATCATCGTGGGCAATGCCAGCAGCCCTGAAGGCATAAAGGCTTGGTCGTTCAGGGCGGGCCGCTATGTTGAGGCTACATGGAGTGGCTGGCCTGGTTAGCGGCTGCGCCCTTCTGCCAGCATTAACCCGAATAACTCCGCCTGAAATCGTGCGTCATCTAATGCGTTATGGCTCGGTGAGCTTTGGGGCTTGAGTCGAGCGGTCATTTGGGAGGATTTGGTTTCCTTCCAGCGGCAACCGGTAACCCCCATGTAATACGCCTTCATATCGATTGCGGTGAACCCAAAGGGGTTCGCCCCAGAATACTTGTGGAAGTAGTAATTGATGAAGGACCAGTCAAATGGAGCGTTAAGCCCCACGAAAATGACTTTCTGATCTGCTGGGCATACCTGGGTCAGCCATTGCTCCAGCTTGTGCATCGCTACCTGTGGAGCAAGCCCCTCGCGAGCCAGCCTGGTTAAATCAAGTCCCGTCACGGCCACAGCCTCCGGATCGTGCTCTATACCGTCAGGCTGAAGCTCAAGATAGATTGAACGGGCCGGCTCTGTAACGAGGCAGGCCCCAATAGAAAGCAGGCTAAAAATGCCCGGCACTGGCCCGGAAGTTTCGACATCGACGGAAACATAAAGCTCGTCGCTCACTATCTCACCCCTTCTAGTTCAATCTCTTCGGACAGTATGCTGGGCGGCGAATAAGGCGAACATCCCCAACCCATGGAGAAGTATGCGTCATGGACAACGCTCGTGATCGTGTGACACAGGAAATTGTGGAGGCCGAAGACCTCAAGCTGCTGGCGTCAGTCAACGCGGATGGGTACCTGTGCAGCGGGTGCATTACCCAAGTGTTCCCCCGCTCTTACCGAGCGGAGAATCTATACCGTGCCCACTTTTTCATTCTCGACCCTCACGGCCAGGATTGTGGGGTAGAGGGTGAAAAGAAGGTCATTGCTCGCGGCAAGCGTGGGAGTGTCCAACACGAGTTGGAGACCTCCCCTGGTTTGTCCCCCGCCCGCTTACAACTGATTGATGCTCGAACGATCGTAGACCCCGTCTTGCCTCGCACGGAACAACGAACGCAAAGCGTCAGTCAGCAGGACGCAACAGGCAACAGAGCTCGCAGAGAGGGACGGCGCGCAGCCAACAGTATTCGCCCGATCTGCCGTGCATTTTTACGCTTCCCCTACGATAGGCATCTCTCGCTAGAAGTCCCCGGCGTCGCCCCGAAGACCTATCAAACCGCCTTCAAAAAACTCCGTTCTAAAGGTTTTGAGCGGTTTGCCCAAGCGCGTGTGTTCTATGGCGAGTTGGCATGGTCACAGGCCATGGAGTCGCCCGAGCACCTGACCATCTCGCTCAATGCGGGGGAATGGGTAGATGGAGAGCTTTCGCCCTACCAAGTGCTCGTCCACTGGCGCGAGTGGTCAGCGGTAGCATGCGGGCGCCTCAGGAATGAGCTAGAAGTAGCCCGCAAGGAGGGCATGGACGCCAAAAAAGCCAAGCAAACATCGCGCAGCTATCTCTTCTTTGTTGGTGACCAAGACGATAAGAACCCGGCATTGTTCCATGTGCTAGATCATCGGCTTATCTGCACCCTGCACGGCGATCTGGTGTTTCCTCCGCGCAAGTAATCGCAACAGGAAGATCGTTGGCGGTGCGGCTACGGCAACCTCTCCGGGTCAGCCAATACCCTATCGGGGATGGGCTGTGGCGCACTCAGCTGCCCCGGGAACACCCCGACGCTTTCGACATAGCGTAAGGCCGACTGGCCATCGCTCCAGCCTACATATTGCATCAGCGCCTTGAGATCCCAGCTATTGCGCGTGGCCCAGGTGGCAAAGCCGCGGCGCAACGAATGGCTGCTGTACAGCTCCCCTGGCAGCCCTGCCGCCTGCAGGGCGGCGCGCAGGAGCGGAACGACACTGTTCGGGTGCAGCCCCTCGTCACCCAGATGCCCCCAGCGATCGATACTGCGGAACACCGCCCCCCTCGCGATACCGGCTACGCTGATCCAGTCGACGTAGGCCTGTACGGGACACAACCTGGCCAGCGCCGGCGCGCTAAAGGTTTGGCCACGGCTGTCCCGGTCGCCTTTGCTCCACGGCAGAAAGAGCTGCATCCCCTCGCCGGCCCGCACCTGGATGTGCTCGACCTGCAGGCGGCATAGCTCATCGCTGCGAAACGCTCGCCAGAAACCAATCAGAATCAACGCACGGTCGCGGCAACAGCGCAGCAACCGCGGCCAGTCGTCTTCCGCTCGTGCCCTCCCCTCGGCCTGCTCCAGCCATTGCACGCACTGCTCAAGTTGGCGTAGCTGCAACGGCTCGGCCTGCTTCTCCTGCCGTGGGTGCAGCGTGCGAATGCCCTTGAGGATCTGGCGGACCAGCGGGGTCTTGGTCGGATCGGGGAAACCTTGGCTGGTGTGCCACTGCGCCAACGCCGCCAGACGCAGCTTGAGGGTGTTGCTGGACAGCGTGGCGGCGTGATCGACCAGGTAGCGCACGATGGCATCGCTGGTCGCCGGCAGAAAGCCGCCCCAGGTCACCTCGAAGTGCTCGAGCGCCTGCTGGTAGCTGCGCCGGGTGTTGGCGCGGGTACCGGCCTGCAGGTACCGCTCGATGTCCTGGCTCATCTGGGCATATCCCCTTGGTGTACCGGTGAGCGACTGTCGAATAACGAAAAAGTCGTCTCACCGTGGATAATTCGTGATTACCCAATTCTAGAATATTGAAGGATTAGAAAGGAAATTCTTGATAAAGTGCTATGTATCTACATGGTATGTACCACAGAACGTAATCGTTAGGAGTCGCACTCATGGCCCGCGGGGGAATCAACAAAGCTGTCGTGCAGAAAGCCAGGAATGACCTCCTCGTTCGCGGCGTTCATCCCAGTATTGATGCGGTTCGCATCGAACTGGGTAACACCGGCTCCAAGAGCACCATTCACCGCTATCTGAAGGAGCTGGAGGCAGAGAGCAGGCCGGTCTCGCAGAGCGACGCGCTGAGCGCGCCCTTAACGACCTTGATGACCCAACTGCTGGATCAGCTGAAACAAGAGGCGCAGCAGTCCGTGGCCGAAGCCCACGAAGCTCTGGAGCGCGAACGCTCGGCAGTGCAGCAAAAATCGATCGTGCTCGAGGCCCGGATGCGAGACTTCGAATCGCAGTGCTCAGGCCTGGCTCTACAGCTGCAGGCGGCCCAAGAGTTGATTCTCCAGGAGCAGCAACAGCGGCAGGCCGTCGAAGTCGATAACGCCCGGATGGTGCAATCTTTACAGGATCTGGAGGTGCGCATCAGGGAGCGCGATGAGCGAATCCAGTCGCTCGAAGACATGCATCAGCACGCCCGTAGCGGCATGGAGCATTACCGCCAAGCCAGCAAGGAGCAGCGAGAACAGGAACAACGCCGGCATGAAGCCCAGACCAGCCAGCTTCAGACCGAGATTCGCCAGCTGCAACAAACGCTGATGATCAAGCATGACGAGCTGACACAGCTAAACCGTGACAACGCACGACTACTCACCGAGGCGCGACAGCAGCAGAAAGAGCAACATGCACTGGAGCAGCTTGTCACCCAGAGGAGTCAGATGCTGGAAAGCGCTCAGAGCACACTGGCGAGCATAGAGCGAACGAATGAAACACTCGAACAGGGCTACCAGACCCTGCAAAGAGAAGTGGCTCGACTTGATAACGACAGCAGCGTGAAGACAGAGCAAGCCCAGCGCCTGCAGCAACAGCTAGCCGAAGCTACCGCAAAATTGAAGGAACTCGGACATCTTTTGCCGCAAGCCGATGAGCCGCGACCCTCAAAGGGTTAGTACAGGTAACTGCCTAACTAGCCCGTCCAGGTACAACTAAGTATTGGCTCAACAGGAACATCAATGCCGACAAAAGACGAACTGCGAGAGATCCTAGCGCGCCAGGCAGGAGAATTTCAGCATGCTGGCGGCGAGGTTGTTCTCTATGCCGCCAAGAGCGAGCCCACCAAGAAGCCCTGGAAGAAGAGACCAAGCCTGCTCGATGAAGCCTTCCAGCGAGATCTGGAGAGATCGGAAAAGGAACTTCGAGACAAAGTCCATGAGCCCTGAATCCTACTCCTGCATCGCCGCTGGCGGCTTGCACATCACTGTGGAAGCAATTGCCGTCTCAACCAGGTGGTTCACTGCAGATGACAAGCCCTGCGCAGTTGTCCAGGTTCTAGGCAACAAAGGTGGGCCAATGGGCCACCAGATCCAGTCGCAGCCCTACCCTATCTTCGAGCTCGACGCAGAAATGGAGGTGTACCGCGAACTGGCTGCGTTCTTCGACCAGCACCCCAGTACACCGGCCTGCAGTAAGTTCAAAGCCGACCTTAAGCCTGTGACAAGCTCAGGGCGCTACGTCGTGCATTTGCTCGAAGTGCTTGAGGTCTGCACCCCGGCCGAGATTTCGCCGCCCACAAGATCCTAATATGTGTGCTCCGTATCCAGGGAGTCATGATCGAGCCGCCATTGCTGCAAGCTGTGGCTTATGCCCCACCAGTTGGCGGCTTTCACCAAGCTTGCACTGACCTGGATAGTGCAACTGGCAACTTTCCTTTGCGCATAGGCGGCCCGCTGGACGGTCTCGTCTGGAACCTTGGCCTCGCAGTGCGGACAAACATCACTCGCCACCATCGAGACCGGTATCCCGCAAGCAAGCAATTCAGCGCGAAGTGCCGCTGAGGTTGAGAGCGTTCTGTAACTAAGCCAAAAAGGTTCCCGGCTCGCTTCACCATTGACGATCAGCAGGGACGTAACCTGATGGTCCCGCCTGCAGTAAAAGCAGTGCGCCGGCGAAGCGTACTGATCGATCACTGCACGCTCGCCTGCCTTGATACTGCCAAACCAAAAACGCCGATTGAGTAATGCTCGTATGAACTGAGCTATGGGAATCCCCTGCAAACGAAAAATCGGGGCTGGTGGTGAGCCATCGGCTTTGTGATGGATCATCATCTGCTTGGCATAGACCTCATAAGTGCCGTCCGATCGCACGCCGACTCTTACCGCAGGGATTTGCTCTCGCACCAGAAACTGCTCCTGGCGATGAAGCCAGAGGGCTTTAACACCTACGGACTTGTACTTGGAATGCCGTTCTACAGTGACCTTGTCGCTTTGCCGGCTCCACTGAACCTCGATCGCAAACCTTGACTGGCCACGGGAAGCCATAACGTCGGCCACCCACTCCTCCCCCTCGCGAGACTCGCCCCGTACCTCTGTTTCAGCTACCCAGCCGTTCTCAATAAGCGCTTCGCATACCTGCTGCTTAATCTCCAGATGCTCTGCAGACTCCGATGCCGAAGTGCAAGTGCCTCTGACTTTGTGCGCAAAGAACCGGGTTCCGCGCTCGCTCTTCTTCAAGACCACACCGCGGCCGCAGCAGGGCATGCTGAGGTGCTGAAACTGGGCGTTGGACTGCCGCAGCGCCTCCCACTCCCACTCGCTCATCTTGAATGAATGGATGCTCTTCCTATTTTCGTCGATGCAACGTAGGGGCATAGCAACTCAATAGCCAGTTAGGGTGGGAAGATCAACCAGGTCGTCCGGTGGCGATAAATGGAAGCGCATACCGGCTCATGGTGCCGCAGAGGATCGTACCCACAACCGACACAGTCATAGCTAAGCTCAAATACGAGCATGGTCGCGCAGCGAGCTCATGCCGTTTCCATAACAACACGCGATCGTAGAATGAACCAGCCAGACGAAGACAAACCTAGGGCAAGCGATGCGGAACATTTCGCCTTGGACTTTCCATACCGGAAATCGGTAAAGATCCGACGAGATCTGAAGCACTTCGATCTCTGGTTGCGAGCAACCTACGAGATCACGATCGATAGGCCAATCCCTTTAGCCTTTGTCTACAAAGACTTCTTTCTCAGCCACGTCGCGCTCTATCCACACCCAGCGATGCCAGGGCGTTTACTCTCGGCTGAGCTGGAGAATGAGTTGCGTAGGTCGGGGTTATTAGAAGCTGATGAGCTTAGTTGCCAGCAGGTAGCATCGATAATTTTATCCGTCATTCGCTGGCAACAGCATCGATACAAGAAAATAGATGCGAAAAATTTGTTGCAAGAGCTTTTACCGCTTTACCGACAATTTCAATGGATGACGCGTAACAAGGAGCTTACATATCAATCAACACTAAAGTCATCACGAGTTCTTAATGTATTCCGTCGCCACCTGGCACAAAGCACTCAAGCTGAGCGCGACCTACTCATGATTTTGCTTACCTGGGGTTATGGCTTTAGTCAATCAGAGCTTGTGCAGCTGAACATTGATAGCCTTCAAATAAATCGCAGGCCTTTAAATTGGACGTATCTCCGCTCAGATGCCCCTGTAAAACTTGATCATATGACAGCTGTAAGCATGTTTACCCTTCTTTGCGAAAATGTTGATTTGATGGATCTTAAATCACACTGGCTTATGAATCGCCAGGATGGCGCGCGCTGGAGAGTCCTAACCGAAAGTGAGATTGAGATAATTTTAGAGCGCCATTATCGATATGCCGGTGGCCTTTATGGATTTGATTATTATTATGTCCCCGGCGGATCAACAACCCCCGATCTATTGCCGCAGGAGGAAGCTGCATTTACCAAAGCGCTAAAACGCTTCACAAAGGACCTCTTTGCTGTTCCGGGTTCGACTGAAGAGGAGCACGAAGATGATGACTGGGATGCTGCTGTCCGAAAAATTTCGCTACAGCGAATCTCAGCAGAAGCAGCATCCGGGATCCATGACGAGCAAGTCGATTGGGATGCATTCATCCAGAATAAAGGCTCAAGTATTAATTAGCCGGAAAACCTTAAGCCAGCTTTTACTGTGAAAAGGCCGTACCTCATCAGGTGTAAATTCCGAGTGATTTTTCTCGCAGCTCGTTTTCCATGAGTGCGCCGATACGAATGTCATGCTTGGCGGAGTACCAATTTGCTCACTGAAAATTACAGCCCAACATACTGGATGCAAGACTCGCCGATATGGAACATCAGATTCCGGCGTGCCTACACCTTGGATCAACGCCCCCCTTTGCTCCATCTGCCGCTTGAACAACGTAACAATTTCACAGCCCAGCATTTGTCGAAGCAACCAGCGCTCGGCTGCAGGACTTACTAGCCGGAACAGGCTATGCCTTTTCTTCTCTACAATCCAAGCAGCCATCTTCACCCTGCTGCCAAGCGCCGAGTGCAGTAATTCACATGGTACCTTGGCATGACGCCAATAGCACAACCAATCAATGTAGGCGAGCACAGCATAATAATCAGCGGGCAGTGCAACCCCCTGAATTTCACGCCACAACATAGTTAACGACTTATCAGTTAAACGGATCTCAGCGAGATAGTTCTTTTTGAAATTCCTAAAGATCGACTTTGAAATGCCCACCAACTCACTGACTAGAGCTTCACTCTCCGCAACCACCTCCTCGCGCTTTAACTTAGCGGAGTGGAAAAATGTAGGGTATTGGCGCGGCGCAGATTGAAATGATGGATCACAAGCCATTGCTTGTAGATCAGCAAATAGATCTACTTCAACTCGAGCAAACTGCTGCACAGAATGCGACAACTGCAATACATTATCGCAATGAAGTTCCGTGGGGCCGACAATATCGAACGCAAGGTATTTACCCTCTCCACCTAGCATTCTGTGGAGCTGTCGCAAGCGTGACATGCCAGGGGCACTGATGAATCGCAGCGATTGAGGGTCACGCCCACTTCCGAGCTGGTGACCGCAGCGCCAACAGCCGTAAGGATGCTTAAATAAAGCGGCATTAAACTCGTAACTCATGTTTGCGCCGCAATGCCGGCAGTGCCCCAGCAATTCAGTCAAATGTACAGGGCAAGCCTCAATGAGTTCATATTGAAATAGCGTATAGTGCCGACCTTGCGACAAGCAAATGGGGCAATATCGGAGCACAGAAGCGGCGTGTCGGTCAGAGTCAATATAAGTGGGCACAAGAAACAAAGATTTGGCCTTCTGCGGACTCAGGCCAAATAGGCCTTGCAAGCCAACGAGCCCTAAGGACTCAGTATGAGCCAAATTTTTGAAATGCTTAACTCTGGGGTTCTGAGGGTAACAATGTTGCTTAATGATTTTAACCAGCGATCCACCCGCGACGACATTAAACAGCCCAAACCTACAGAGAATAGAATAAATCGACTCGTATGGAATAGACCGAGGCCTTATACCGCAATACCTCGGACTCGAGCGTAACAACCCTTCGCGCAGGGTGATAATCATATCTAAGCTAACGTGTTCGCTGTTTTAGAATTTCGAGTAGCAACCGCGAACCAAGACTCCTCAATAATCGACATACATATCGCTGGAGAAAGTGAGAAGCTCGCACTATCGCTCTCGTAATATTCAGTCAGGAGAATCTCGATGGTTTTTGTAAAGTACTTCATCGGAATTTCCATGTCTGACTTGATCCCCAATCCCTTGTAGGATTCTTTAAACGCATCCCAGAGCATATCTCCATAATCTTGCAGCCGAAGTCCAGCAGCAAATGCGTCAGGGAAGAAGAAGCGCGTATATGACCAATTACTCCCCTCCGGGTAAACGGCGCTATCATAGTAGCCAAGGCACTCCTTGAAATCCTCTTTGTCGCGAATACCTCGAAATGAGTGCTCATAAAGAAGAAATCGATTAACTATTGCCTCCCCCTCCTCACCAGTTTTTAACAAGGTTTCTTTATGGCCGAGCAATTGATTCTGGCCAACCAAGATAGGCAGTAGCGTGACACTTTTCTCCATCAAGGCGTTGTAGATGTCTTTGATCCAGTCATAGTGGATCGGCAGCAATCTTGACGCTTCATCAATGAATATAATAAAAACTCTGCGCGGATCATTCAGTGCTGCGTCAATAATGAAATTCTTTAGTCTAGATTTTTTGATGCTAATGCTGCAATGGTCTTCCCATTTGGCATGCCCTACAACTTCCAATAATGAGGTATAGAAGCCGCCCTTACTGGGAGACAGCTCGCGCTCAGCAAAAAAAATAGCAACTGGAACATTTGGAAAATCAATGTTTAAACATTGCCTGCAGTACAACATTGCTCGCGTTTTACCGTAGCGAACTCGACCATAAATAACTAGCCCAGAGTCGAGTCGTTTAATTGCCTTCAGTACCATGGCATATGTTTCGCCGATGGAGTACGTAGGCATTAAATAAGTTTTACTGCTTATTGGGTGCTCTTCGATTCGGATTGGTCGCATATCCTTGATATCCATATCCTATCCTCTCAGAGTGTGAAGACCTTGGTCAGCTTAATACGCTGTGGATTAAATTTCTCCAGCGCATCATTGTTACGCACCTCGGCTAAAGGTCGCTCCTCACCAACACGCCCCGTTTCCTTGTATAAGGTGGTAGCAACTCTTCGTGAAACGTCACTAGTTGTTGACTTTAAACGCCGAAAAGCCTCAGTTGGTGTTTCATTACGTGCGAATTGGAATTGCCCTTCTTTCGTCGCTTTCCACAATTCGCTTCGTACTTTGAGGCTATGCGGCTGCAGGTACCAAGGATGAGGTGCTCTTAATACTCCTACAAAGGTGCCATCCTCATCCAAGAGCCGGAGAAATGAAATATCCTCACGCGAGTACTCTACGAACATATGCCTACCAGCAGAGTCACTTCGAAGTACGTCAGGATTTTTATACTTTAGGTATGCAAAATTAACGTAAGCACCGCCATACTTTGATGAGGTTCGTACGATTACCGGCTCTCGAGCCATTGTAAATAAAGCTGGATCCCTGAGAGCCTCAGCCAATGTATTGGGCGGAAGAGAGTTCTGATCGCCACAAAGACAGAACACCTCCAGCGGCGAATGCCCTTGCAACGATGAATGGGGGCGGCCGTTATAGTCCGAAATTAAAATATCAATGCTACTTTTCAACTCATCCAACGTTAACAGCAGCTTAAGTGGGTTATTCGATTTGGGGGATAACCGCTCAATGATTGCATCTCGGCTATCACTTCCTGTCGTGCCAATTAACCGATGCGAATAGTGCTGAACAACAAATAGGAAAAATCGCTCAATGATAGCCCGATCATTAGGTGTGTGAGGCCGCCCAAACTCCGCAATACATCCTACTCGATCATGCAGAGCTCGGACGACGTTCGTGGCCTTGTGAGCCCAAGCATTATCAAGCTTGAGAGTTGACCAAGTTTCCCAGGCATATCCGTGCTCGCTTGGGAACCCTCCCGCTGTTGAGTAATTAATATTTGGTATAACCGTAGGTAGCTTTTGATGGGGGGCTAGGCTGTTGAATATAGCCTTTAAGAGATCAATCTGGTCATACGTATGGCCTAGGGCAATGGAGTATCCCAACACGCAGCGCGAAAAGACATCAATGAGTAAAATTAGCCAAACCCGCAAGATTTCATATCTGACTGGCTGCCCGAAGCTGTCTAATTCTTCAATGACCAATCGTATATCGAGCATGTGCCCATCAGTCTCCACTTGCTGCAAAATATCGGTAGGAGGAACGTTGTCATTTGTATCAGAGGTGCTTCTTGCTTTATCGTCCAGAGCTTTTAACTCTCTGTTCTTCGATTTTAGATATTCCCTCAAGGCCGAGCGGGCACGCGTCTTTCTATTAAACGGATAGTGATCATTGCCAATTTGCAATAATTCGCAATGCGCTAAGAAAGCATTATGTACAACGTCGAAGTTATCACCACCTTTGCTTCTTGGCTTATAAGCTCGAGCAGTCTTTTCCAGCCAAGGCTTTATTTCAGGATGCTCACATATCAGCTTGCTAAATGCCCCTGCATCTCCTCGAGCCACTCCATTATTGGAATCGTCTAGATCTTTCTCGCGATTATATTTTCTATCGCCAGTGCGCCTATATGGAATGGCACCTTTGAAGCCTACTACCACTCCATCAGCATCTAACGTAAGGCATCTATTAATAGATCTATACAATGTTGCTCGTGGCAGACCATACGTATCCTCTACCTCACGTAGAGTTGCACCATTTTTCAGGTAGGCTCGAATTGCCTTTATTCTGTTGTCTGTCGCCGCTCTTATATCCTCAGCAATAAGCTCGATATCAATGCCTCTCCACGCATCACATGAGTTCCCTGCGGCTAGAAATTCACTGCGAGAGAAGCGAGTAGAGTCATTCATGCTTTTAGCCGGACGATATCTAGCTTCGTTAATCCACTGATTCTTTTGCAACGCACATCAGATAGCTCTACCCTGCCCCGTCTCACAAGCTCAAATAGTAACGCCGCCGCGCTCTCTCCATATTGAGCCTGCAAGCCACCTACTGCGTCACTTATTGTTCCCCTGCTTCGGTCAATCGAGTGGGATGCAAACTCAAGATTTTTATCCGTAAAGATCTCTCTGTATTTGTTAATATATGAAATCATACAAAGAAGATTCTCCACGTACATCTGTTCTTCACTCAGACATTTTGCACCTAAAATCTCAAACGCAATGTCATTGCTTTTGCAATACTCGCTTATCTCACCCTCAGCACTCCCTGGAACTTCACGACTAGAAAATATAAAATGCAAGACACCATGCACTTCGTACTGAAGTGCAACTGATATTTTTTTGTGCTCTAGGTTCAACACCACCTGATTTGCAAGTATTTCCGTGGCATAGGGGTTAAACTCAAGCTCAGCCCAGCGCCAAAAACTCGGCCGGCAGTAAAGCCTTACTTGGGAATCCCTCTTAGGGCTGTACGCTAAAAACTCAGGTGCGCCTGCAGGCCTACCCTTTGTTTCCAATGTAATAAAGGCTGCCACTTGCTTGGCCTCTTAGCTTCCACGCTACAATTACCTGGAAAATTAGTAACTTACAAAAGTTTCACATTTGCAGGACAAGCGTGAGAGTTTCAAATTCTCAGAAATTATGGTGGCAATTTTTACATCGCTCAGATTTTTTTGAGATATGAAGTGGCTTGATAGAAGTTGACTGAAATAAAAATCCGCAAAAAGCGATCCAGCAAGGGTGCTTTCAGCGTCTAGAGAAAAGTTTCAAATTAGATTTGTTTCTTTGTTGCGGAGTCGCAAGTCAGCATCAAGGCTGCACCGCTTCCTCCTCGCTGCCCGCTTCTACTTCGAGATCGTTCTGTTCGTCAAAGGTGTTGTCCCAGATGAGCCTGGGATCGAAGGTCACTGCGGCCAGCATGGTGAGGATTACTACGCTGGCGAATGCTGCCGCGCCGGGACCTGCCGTGATGGTGGCTAGATTGCCGAAGTTGATCAGCGACACCAGGATGGCGATAACGAAGATGTCGAGCATCGACCAGCGCCCAATCCATTCGATGAAACGGTACATGAGGATGCGCTGCCTGGCGGACATCGGCTGGTGACGCTGCACCGAGTACAGCAGCATGGCGATACCAACCAGCTTGAAAGTCGGCACCAGGATGCTGGCGACGAAGACCACCAGCGCGACTGGCAGCATTTCCGCATGGATCAGCTCCAGGACGCCGCCCATGATGGTCGAGGGCATGCCCCTGCCCAGCGAGCTGACGGTCATGATCGGCAGGAGGTTGGCGGGGATATACAGAATCGCTGCGGTGATCAGCAGTGCCCATGTGCGTACGATGCTGTTCGGGCGTCGTGCATGCAGCTTGGAGCCGCAACGCGCGCAGTGCTGAACTTCACCTTCACGCAGATATTCGAGCTTGTGGCAGTCGTCGCATACGATGATGCCGGCATCAAGCGCGCGCATGGCTGTCGTCCCCGTTCAGTTCTTCCCATACCTGATGCGGCGACATGCTCACTTCCAGCCAGACCTGCGTCAGCATGAGGGCCACGAAGCAGGCCAGACCAACGCCCAGGTGCAGGTCCGCCATGTCGATCAGCTTGACGATGGAAACGATGATGCCGAACAGGTAGACCTCGAGCATCCCCCATTCGCGCATATGGTGATAGACGCGGTAGCAGCCGATGGCGCGTGGCTGCCAGGCCGGCCTATTCAGGCTGAGCAATACGAACAGTTGGCACAGCAGCTTGAGCAATGGCACCAGCATGCTGCACAGAAACACCACGGCGGCGACACCTTGCATGCCGGAGTGATACAGCCCCACTACCCCGCTCCACACGGTGTCCACGGCATTCTGCCCAAGGATATTGAGCTGGATGATCGGCAGGAAATTGGCTGGCACGAATAGGATCAGCGCCGTCAGCACCAGCGCCAGGCAACGCCGGCGCATCTGCGAACGATGCACCACCAGCTCGTAACCGCAGCGTGGGCAACTGGCCTTCTGCTCCTCACCCAGATGGGGATGATGCATCAGCAGGTCGCACTCGTGGCAGGCGATCAGTTGTTCCAGCGGAGGTAGTTCCTTTACCGATTCGATCACTTGCCGGGATTGCTCCATCACTGACCTCGCCGCTTTGCCAACGCAGACAACTATAGATACTACTGGCCAGCGCGCTCAGTCGCGATCCAGCAGGTGAAAACGTGGCAGGGACAAATGCCAGCGAATCGCTGCCAGGCGTGTCAGCAAGACGGTCAGCATGGCAACGCCGGTATCCAGCCAATGCGGCGTCTGTAGCTCGCGCAGGAGGATAAAGACCAGGGAGCCGAGCAGACAGGCGGTGGCGTAGATTTCCTTCTGGAAGATCAGCGGGATCTCGTTACAGATCACATCGCGCATCACACCACCGGCCACGCCGGTCATCACACCCATGATCAGCGCCGTGCTGTAGGGGACGTTGTGTTGCAAAGCCACTTCCGTACCAATCACGGTGAACACCGCCAGGCCGAAGGCGTCGGCGATCAGCAGGCCGCGTTCGTGAATCGGCTGGGTCAGGCGTACCCAGAGCACGGTGCCGACTGCTGCGATGGAAGCCACCAGGATGTAGGTGTCGTTGCGGATCCAGCTGACTGGGTGGTTGTCCAGGATCAGGTCACGCAAGGTGCCGCCGCCAAGGGCGGTGATGATGGCGATGACCAGCACGCCGAACAGATCCATGGATTTGCGTCCAGCCATGAGCGCTCCAGTGATGGCGAAAACGGCGACACCGAACAGGTCGGAGAGGTAGAAAATTTGCTGCATGATGCCTTCAGCTGGCGACGGGGGCGCGCATGGTAACAAACTCCTCTGCAGCCGTTGGGTGAATCCCCAGCGTCTCGTCGAACACCTGCTTGGTTGCCCCGGCTTTGATCGCTATGGCTAGCCCCTGGACGATTTCGCCGGACTCCGGCCCGACCATGTGGCAGCCAAGTACGCGGTCACTCTGCGCATCCACCACCAGCTTCATCAGCGTGCGTTCCTGCTGCTCGGTCAGTGTCAGCTTCATCGGCCGGAAACGGCTTTCGAACACTTTCACCTGATACCCCCCTGCCCTGGCCTGTTCTTCGCTCAGGCCAACAGTGGCGATGTTGGGCAGGCTGAACACGGCGGTCGGGATGTTCTGGTAATCGACGGGCCGATACTCCTGCGGACGGAACAGCTGACGCGCCACGGCCATGCCTTCGGCCAGCGCAACGGGGGTCAGCTGCACTCTGCCGATCACGTCGCCGAGGGCGAGAATCGAAGGCTCGCGGGTGCGGTAGTTCTCATCGACGGCCACGAAACCCTTTTCATCCAGGGTGACGCCGGTATTTTCCAGCCCCAGGTTGTCCAGCATCGGCCGCCTGCCGGTGGCATAGAACACACAGTCGGTGGCCAGTTGGCGGCCATCTTTAAGCGTGGCGAGCAGGCTGCCATCGGCCTGGCGCTCGATGCGTTCGATATCGCTGTTGAACTGCAGATCGAGTCCTTTCTTCTCCAGCTCTTCCTTGAGGTGCTGGCGCACGGCGCCATCGAAGCCGCGCAGGAACAGTTCACCGCGGTACAGCAGCGAGGTCTGCGCGCCCATGCCGTGGAAGATCGAGGCGAACTCGACCGCGATATAACCACCGCCTACCACCAGCACGCGCTTGGGCAGCTGTTCGAGGAAGAAGACTTCGTTGGACGTCGTCGCCAGTTCCTTGCCGGGCATATCCGGCACCTGCGGCCAGCCGCCGGTGGCGATGAGGATATGCTTGGCGCTGTAGCGCTGTCCGTTGATTTCCACTTCATTTGGGCCCAGCAATCGGGCGTGGCCCTCCAGCAGCGTGACGCCACTGTTCACCAGCAGGTTGCGGTAGATGCCATTGAGGCGCTGGATCTCACGATTCTTGTTGGCGATCAGCGTCGGCCAGTCGAACTGCGCAGCGCCAAGGCTCCAGCCGTAACTGGCAGCCTGCTCGAAGTCGTCGGGGAAATGCGCGCCATATACCAGCAGCTTCTTCGGCACGCAGCCGACATTGACGCAGGTGCCGCCCAGATAGCGACTTTCGGCCACCGCCACGCGTGCACCGAAGCCCGCGGCGAAGCGGGCCGCACGCACACCGCCGGAACCGGCACCGATTACGAACAGATCGAAGTCATGAGTCATTGGCAATTCTCCTCCAGGTCGCGCCAGCATACCGGAGAGTATGCTGATAGCACGAAGGAGGATTCGTTATGCGCCCGACCCTGACCCATGTCGCCCTGCATGTGCCGCAGCTGGAACCCTGCGTGGCGTTCTACCGCGACTTCTGTGGCATGCAGATCATCCACGAACGCGCCGGCAAGGGCGCGAAGATCGTCTGGATGGCCGAGCCCGGCAAGGAGCACCAGTTCATCTTCGTGATCATGCCGGGCGGCAACGACCGGCAGTTGGCTGCCGACGACTACAGCCACTTCGGCTTCGCCGTCGACAGCCGCGAGCAAGTCGACGCCATTGCCGCCCGCGCCGCAGAAAGCGGCTGCCTGGTCTGGCCGCCACGCGACGAGCCCTATCCCGTGGGTTACTACTGCGGCTTGCGCGACCCGGCCGGCAACTACGTGGAGTTCAGCTACGGCCAGCCGCTGGGACCTGGTTCCGAAGCGATGCCGATCCCCTGAAACGACAAAGCCACCCGCAGGTGGCTTTGTTCGGTGGCGTGGCTCAGAAGGCCTTGCCGGTCTTGTACAGATGCTCGAAGCAGAAGTTGGTTGCGTCGATGTAGCCTTCCGCACCACCGCAGTCGAAGCGCTTGCCCTTGAACTTGTAGGCAATCACGCAGCCATCCTGGGCCTGTTTCATCAGCGCATCGGTGATCTGGATTTCGCCGCCCTTGCCCGGCTCGGTCTTCTCGATCAGGTCGAAAATATCCGGAGTCAGGATGTAGCGGCCGATGATTGCCAGGTTGGAGGGCGCGTCTTCAGGCTTGGGTTTTTCGACCATGTTGTTCACGCGGAAGATGTCGTCGCGGATCATCTCGCCAGCGATCACACCGTACTTGAAGGTCTCTTCCTTCGGCACTTCCTGAATGGCAACGATGGAGCAGCGGAACTGGTTGTAGAGCTTGACCATCTGCTGCAGCACACTATCGCCCTCCAGGTTCAGGCACAGATCGTCGGCCAGTACCACGGCGAACGGCTCGTCTCCAATCAAGGGGCGGCCGCTGAGGATGGCATGGCCAAGGCCTTTCATCTCGACCTGGCGGGTGTAGGAAAAGCTGCATTCATCGATCAGCTTGCGGATGCCTACCAGGTACTTTTCCTTGTCGGTGCCCTGGATCTGATGTTCCAGCTCGTAGCTGATGTCGAAATGGTCTTCCAGCGCGCGTTTACCGCGACCAGTGACCATGGCGATCTCGGTGAGGCCTGCTTGCAGGGCCTCCTCGACGCCATACTGGATCAGCGGCTTGTTCACGACCGGCAGCATTTCCTTGGGCATGGCCTTGGTGGCTGGAAGGAAGCGCGTGCCGTAGCCGGCGGCTGGAAACAGGCATTTCTTGATCATGGGAATCCTTGCAACTGCACAGCAAAAAGTGCCGCCCAGTCTAATCAGGCAGCGCTGGCCTTACAATGACCGGCCTGGGGCCGACCTATCCCGCGATACAGAAATCCATGCCCGACGATCTCCTCCGGATCGTAGATATTGCGCCCGTCGAACAACACCGGCATGCGCATAAGCCCGCGAATACGGGAGAAGTCCGGCTGACGGAATTGCTTCCATTCCGTGACCAGCACCAGAGCATCCGCGCCACCGACCGCGGCGTAGGGCGACTCGTCCAGTTTCAGCTTGCCAGAAGTCACAGCCTCTTCGTAACGCCTGGCAACGCCGCTACAAGCAACGGGATCGCAGGCCTGGACCCTGGCGCCCGCCGCGAGCAGTGCATCGAGCAGCACCAGGCTGGGCGCTTCACGCAGATCGTCCGTGCCTGGTTTGAACGCCAGCCCCCAGAGCGCCACCACCCTGCCCTGCAAGTGACCATTGAAATGTTCGCGCAAGGCCTGCACCAGTAGCGTCTTCTGCAGCGCGTTGCGCGCCTCCACCGCCCGCAGGATTCCAGGCTCGAAACCTTCCAGTTCCGCCGTGCGGATCAGTGCACGCACATCCTTGGGAAAGCAGGAGCCGCCATATCCACAGCCGGCGTAGATAAAGTGAGTGCCGATGCGCCGATCGCTACCGATACCGCGACGTACGTCCTCGATATCCACGCCCAGACGAGCGCAGATGCCGGCCATTTCGTTCATGAAGGAAATCTTGGTGGCGAGAAAGGCGTTGGCCGCATACTTGGTGAACTCGGCAGCACGCACGCTCATGTGCAGCACTCGCTCATGGTTGCGCAGGAACGGCGCGTAGAGCCGGCGCAGTTGTTCGCGGCTGTCACTGTCGGCGCAGCCCAGCACGACACGATCGGGCCGCATGAAGTCCTCGACGGCACTGCCTTCTTTGAGGAACTCCGGGTTGCTCGCCACGCGAGCGCGAAACGTCATGCCACGCTCGGCCAAGCGCTGATTGATGCGCTGTTCGACTCGCTCCGCAGTGCCCACCGGCACGGTGGATTTGTCTACCACCAGGCAGGCTGAAGTCAGGCAACGCCCTAGCTGGTCGGCCACTGTCAGGACATGACTGAGGTCTGCCGAACCATCTTCGCCGGTTGGAGTGCCCACGGCGATGAACACGACTTCCGCATCGCGCACGCCCTCGGCCAGATCAGAGGTGAAGCTGAGCTGCTCGGTGGCCAGATGCGCCTTGAGCAGCGTGTCGAGCCCGGGCTCGTAAATCGGGACCTCGCCTCTTTTAAGGCGCGCGACACGGAACGGATCGCGCTCGATACAGATCACCTGGTTGCCCATTTCCGCGAAGCAACTTGCCGTTACCAGTCCCACGTATCCCGCACCGATCACGCTCAGTCGCATCGCCCCGCCCTCTTCCCGTTTAGCACGATTGCAGCGCAAGACGGTGGCGGACTGATGACGGTGGTGCGTCGGTTTGGTGACGGGCAATAAAAAACCCGGCCATAGCCGGGTTTTCTGTAAAGCGCAGGCCTATTACTTGGTCTGGGCTTCCACTGCAGCTTCAACGCGACGGTTGATCGCGCGGCCAGCTTCGGTGGCGTTATCCGCAACCGGGCGGGTTTCGCCGTAACCAACGGAGTCAACGCGATCGGCACCTACACCGTACTGGTTGACCAGCACTTCACGAACGGCGGTAGCGCGACGCTCGGACAGTTTCTGGTTGTAGGAGTCAGTACCCACGGAGTCGGTGTGACCTTCCACAGTGGTGCTGGTTTGCGGGTACTGGTTCATGAAGTCGGCCAGGTTCTGGATGTCGCCGTAGCTTTCTTCCTTGACCTTGGACTTGTCGAAATCGAACTTCACGTCCAGCTCAACGCGCACGGTTTCGATCGGCTCGGGAGTCGGAGCGACTTCTTCGACCACCGGAGCCGGCTCAACGACTGGTGCGGGCTTGGAGCCGCCGCCAAAGTTGAAACCGATACCAACGCTCGGGGCCCACTCGGTGTCGCCCTGATCGATGTTGTATTGAGCTTCGACACCCGCGCGGGCGTAGAAATTCTCGGTGAAGTACAGCTTGGCACCACCGCCCAGGTTGGCGAAGGTCGAGCCGTTACGGCCGCCGGCACTGTTCTGACCGATGCTTTGGTCAGAGAAACCTGCGGAGATGTAAGGACGAATGCTGTCGCCCGGAGCATTGAAGTGATACAGAGCGTCCAGCGCAGTATTGGAGCCCTTGATGTTGCGACCGTCGTCGGCACGAGCGTTGTGTACTTCGTCGTAACCCAGACGCAGTTCGACGTCATCGGTCAAGTAGTAACCAACGGAGCCACCAAACAGGTTGCCGGTGTTGTCGAAGTCGCGAGCGCTGTCGAAGAATTCCTTCTTCATGAAGCCTTCGACTTCAACAGCCCCTTGGCCTTGGGCCAGAACGTTCAGAGAAGTGGTAGCCACCAGCGAACCGATGACAACGCCCAAGGTGTTTTTCAGTTTCATCCGTAAATCCCCTAAAAAGACGATTCGAATTGCCAGGCCGGCGGCCGGGAACAATTCGGCGGCGAGTGTAACAAATATACCCATTGCCATGGAACGAGCTAATAGCTCGCACGGCACTGAGAGTTTTGGAAATTAATTAAGTTTCGCTGTCTGTCGCGAATTTCTCACGCAAGCGATCAAGGGCACGCTTGTAACGCATCTTGGTGGCACTAAGGCCCATGTGCATGATGTCGGCGATTTCCTGAAACTCCAGTTCTGCAACAAAGCGTAAAACCAGGATTTCACGATCGATTGGATTGACATGTACCAGCCAACGATCCAGACCGCCCTTCTCTTCTAGCTTCGGCGCTTTCTCTTCGGAGGCTTCTTCCAACGGGTCCAAACTGAGCGCATCCATCAGGCGCCGTTTACGGCGCTCTTTCCGGTATTGGGTGATGCACTCGTTATAAGTGATGCTATATAGCCATGTCTTGAACTTGGACTTGCCTTCGAAGTTCTTCAGGCCATATAGAACTTTCAGCATTACTTCCTGGCAGACATCGTCTGCATCGCGGTCGTTACCCAGGTAACGGGCACAAACATTGAAGAGCGTGCGCTGGTAACGCCGCATCAGCTCCTCATAAGCGCGAGTGATGTGGAATAGCTCGACGTGAGCACGCTGCACCAGCTCCTCGTCCGAGAGCTCGCGTGGGTCATACCGCGTAGGAAGCGATTGGGCCTTGTTCAAAACGACTCGTGCCGGCTGGTCAGATCAATGACAGCGCCAACCCGCAACGCGGGCAGCGCTGGACGCATACATTAGCAGGGTTGGCGCCTCAGCGGCTGCTGACGCGCTGTTCGAGCAGGGTACGGTTTGCCACCGAAACCAGCTCTCCCTCTTCGGTGAGCAGCACCGTCTTGACGGTACCTATCTCCTCGATCTGCCCTTCGACCTCGCCGATCTTTACTTGTTGCCCGACTTCATAGAGTTCACGCACATAGATGCCGGCCAGAATCTGCCCTGCTATCTCGCGGCTCCCCAGCCCCAGCGCCAATGCCACGGCCAGGCCCACCGAGATCAGCACGATGGCGATGACGTTGTTCAGCAGGTCGGTTTTGACTTCCAGCTGGCCGATCGCCACCGAGATGCTGATGATGATCACCATGCCCTGAGCGACACGCCCGAGGCCGGCCGAGTAATCCAGTCCCACGCCCTCGGCAGCGCCGCGCACCAGGCTGCTGACCAGCTGGGCCAGCAGCACACCGGCCAGCAGCACCAGGGCGGCACCGAAGACCTTGGGCAGATACAGGGCCAGCACGTCGAGGGTGGCCGAAACACGCTGCAGCCCCAGGGATTCTGCGGCAGAGACCAGGAAGATCAGCAGCACGAACCAGTAGATGATCTTGCCGATCAGGGTCGATACCGAGACCTGGATGCCGACCCGCGCCAGCAACTTGGTCAGCCCGGTACCCGCCATCAGGCGATCCAGACCGAGCTTGGCCAACAATTTCGACAGCAGGGTATCCAGCAGCTTGGCTACCACAAAGCCCAGCAGGCCGAGCACAAGCGCCACGAACAGGTTGGGGATGAAGCCTGCGATCTTGCTCCACAGCGTGGTCATGGCCGCTACCAGGGCCTGGGTCCAGGGGTCGAGTTCCATAATGTCAGTCAGCCTTGTTTGCGGAGCGGGCGGTGGAGCGGGAAACCGGCATTACATGTGCCGATCCATTGTTGAGCGCGATCATCAACGCTTCGAGGCCACGCCCCATAAGGCCGAACAGATCACCGACGCCAACCTGGCGGTTGGCCGTCTTGAGCACGCGCCCCAGGGTCGCGTCATCGTCATGTTCCACTGGCGCCGACTTCAACAGATCGCGCAGGGACTCTTCAAAAGGATCGTACATGCGTACCTCGCACGAATTTGTTGCCTAGACGTGGCCACACCGCCACAGGTCACATTCACAACCAGCGCAGGCGGCGAAACAGCCAGACCTGAAACACGACCAATGCGCCTATCAGCGCGCAGGTCAACAGGAAGCCATGCTCGCTTTCGCTGCCGGGAATACCGCCGACGTTGATGCCCAGCAGCCCGGTGAGAAAACTCATGGGCAAGAACAGGCCAGTGATGATGCCGAGTAAGTACATGGTGCGGTTCATCTTGTCGCTCATGCGCCGCTCCTCGGACTCCAGCACCAGCCCGACGCGCTCACGCACCATTTCCAGCTCTTCCAGATAGCGCATCAGACGATTGTTCAGTTCGTTCCACTGATCACCGTCACCGAAGCCGCTGCGCGCCAACTGGGCGAACAGCTCGCGCTGCGGCGCCAGGAAGCGACGCAGCCCTGCCGCACGCCTGCGCAAGTGCAGGATCAGGTCATGGTCCGGTACGTAGCGCTCGTCACTGTCGAGCTGTTCTTCTTCGCTATCCAGCTGTTCGGCCAGTTCATCGAGCAGCCCTTCTACTCGTGCCGTGAGCTGATAGGCCAGCTCCAGCACCAGTTGTGCCGCGTCACACGGCCCCTCCCCTCGCTGAAACTGGGCGATCAGCTCCTCGGTTGCGCGCAGTGGCCGCAGACGCAGGGAAATCACTCGGTGCGGCTCGGCATGGATGCGTACCGACACCATGTCCTCGGGCTCCGCCCCCGGATTCAGGTTGACCCCGCGGAGAAACAGCAGCAGTTGCTGCTGTGCGAGGTTCAGCAGGCGCGGACGCGTGTTCTCCTCCAGCAACAGGTCGCAGGCAAACTCGCTGAGATCGCTGTTTTCGCGCAACCAGGCGCTGGTCTGCGGGTGACCACGATCCCAGTGCAACCAGAGGCTTTCGTGGTCGGCGAGCTGCAGCCCCTGCAATTGCTCATAACCAATGCTTCGAGCGCCGCCCTGGCCGTCCAGCACAAAGGCCTGCACCAGGCCGGACTGCGGATAGTTCTGCTCATCCATGCGCACATCTGCGCCTTGCAGGGCCGCCCTGGCAGCCCGTCAGGCTTTACTCCGGCATTTTCAGCGGTTCGGGGGAGACGATCACGCCGTTGTTATCGGCATACACGTAGTGGCCCGGCTTGAAGGTCACGCCGCCGAAGGTGACGGCCACATTGAGGTCGCCCAGGCCGCGCTTGTCGGTCTTCATCGGATGGCTGGCCAGGGCCTGCACGCCCAGCTCGGTCTGTGCCAGTACATCGACATCTCGCACGCAGCCGTAGATAACCATGCCTTCCCAGCCATTTTTGGCTGCTTTCTCGGCGATCATGTCGCCCAGCAGCGCGCGACGCAGGGAGCCGCCACCGTCCACCACCAGCACCTTGCCCTGCCCTGGCAGATCCGCCTGGGATTTGACCAGCGAGTTGTCCTCGAAGCATTTGACGGTGACGATTTCGCCACCGAAAGAGTCGCGACCACCGAAGTTGGCAAACATGGGTTCGACAACCTGTACCAGCTCCG
This sequence comes from Pseudomonas sp. BMS12, assembly GCF_001592875.1. GTDB lineage: Bacteria > Pseudomonadota > Gammaproteobacteria > Pseudomonadales > Pseudomonadaceae > Aquipseudomonas. The sequence continues at coordinate 232,290 of NZ_LSOF01000006.1, forward strand.
GGTAGGCGTCGCACAGGTCGGGGGTGACGTAATGCATGGCAAAACTCCTATGGATTGAAACTCGATTATTCGCTGCAGAGACAAGTAATCAGCTGAGGCAGGATGGGCTTCAACGCTGGGCTAAGCGAACTTGCCACAGCTTAGCCGCATGCCTCGGCACTTGTAACCAGGACTCCCTCGGGCAAGCACTGGTTCCATAACCAATGCGCCGCCAACGGCCAGACCTCGGCTTGCGCCTCCTTACTGACCAGCATCTCGACATGGCCGAAGTCGCAGCTGAAACCAGCGGACTTGCCCAGCTCGACGAAACTGCGTGGCGCCGAGGCAGCTTGCTCATACAGCTTGCGACAGGCCCAGGTCGGGTCCTGCAGATCGCCGGCCGCCGCCACGGCCAGCAGGGGCACTCGGCTTTCGGCAAGACCGCCCCACCAGTCCTTGTCAGCATCGCCGAAGCGACCGAACAGGCGATGCCAGCGCAGGCTTTCCAGCGCCAGGCCGATGGGCTCATCTTCCGGGCCGCGCTTGAAGCGTGCCCCGGATACATGATGAAAGCCCTTGAGCAGCAGGCGACTGCCCCACTCTACGGGCGGCACCTTGAGCGGCCAGTAGATACGACTGATCTGACTGCCGAAAAGGGCAACCGAAGCCGCGCTTTGCTCATCCAGATACCGGCCACCCAGTGCGGCCGCCAGGGTGATACCGCCCAGGGAGTGACCGATCCAGTGCGGCACCTGCCCGCTCTGCTCGCGTACGAAGGCCGCAATGGCCGGCAGGTCGTAGCGGGCATAGTCGGCCACCGTGTTGTACTTGTACGCCTGATTGCGTGGCGACAGGCCATGCCCGCGCATTTCGGCGATCCATACATCGAAGCCGGCACGGGCCAGGTAGGCCCCCAGACCAATGCCGCGCGGTGAATACCAGAAACGGCGATTGGAGAAACTGCCATGCAGCAGTATCACCGGCGTGCCCCGGCTTTCCTGGCTGGCCAGACCCAGGCGGGTCAGCGCCAGTTCGACGGAGGAGTCCGGGCTGTTGCCCGGCTTCAGTCGATAGACATCCTCGCTCAGGTCGCCACGCAACTCGGCGCCAACCAGGGCAACGGGAAACAGATCGCTACTGCTTTGCATCTTCGATCACGCACAAAAAAGGGCGGGGTAAGCCCCGCCCTTGGCTATTGATAACTGTCGCTTAGGCCTGCTGGCCTTCGGCCAGGAAGAACCAGGTCTCCAGCACCGAGTCCGGGTTCAGGGAAACGCTTTCGATGCCCTGCTCCATCAGCCACTTGGCCAGATCCGGGTGGTCCGATGGCCCCTGACCGCAGATGCCGATGTACTTGCCAGCCTTGTTGCACGCGGCAATGGCGTTGGCCAGCAGCTTCTTCACCGCCGGATTACGCTCGTCGAACAGGTGCGCGATGATGCCGGAGTCGCGGTCCAGGCCTAGAGTCAGCTGGGTCAGGTCGTTGGAGCCGATGGAGAAGCCGTCAAAGAATTCAAGGAACTCTTCGGCAAGCAGCGCGTTGGACGGCAGCTCGCACATCATGATGACCTTCAGGCCGTTCTCGCCGCGGGCCAGGCCGTTGGCCGCGAGCAGATCGACCACCTGACTGGCCTCGCCGAGGGTGCGCACGAACGGCACCATGATCTCGACGTTGGTCAGGCCCATCTCGTTGCGCACCTTCTTCAGGGCGCGGCACTCCAGCTCGAAGCAATCGCGGAACGACTCGCTGATGTAGCGCGAAGCACCACGGAAACCGAGCATCGGGTTCTCTTCTTCCGGCTCGTACAGCTTGCCCCCGATCAGGTTGGCGTATTCGTTGGACTTGAAGTCCGACAGACGCACGATGACCTTCTTCGGCCAGAAGGCCGCGGCCAGGGTACTGATGCCCTCGACCAGTTTCTCGACGTAGAAACCGACCGGATCGTCGTAGCCGGCGATGCGCTTGTCGACGCTGTCCTTGATCTCTGCCGGCAGAGCGGCATGGTTCAACAGCGCTTTCGGGTGTACACCGATCATGCGGTTGATGATGAATTCCAGGCGGGCCAGGCCGACACCTTCGTTGGGCAGCTGGGCGAAGTCGAAGGCGCGATCCGGGTTGCCGACGTTCATCATGATCTTGAACGGCAGCTCGGGCATGGCATCGACCGAGTTCTTGCGAATGTCGAAGCCCAGCTCGCCCTCGAAGATGAAACCGGTATCGCCTTCGGCGCAGGACACGGTCACGCCCTGGCCATCGCGCAGCACCTGAGTGGCGTTGCCACAGCCCACGACCGCCGGAATGCCCAGCTCGCGGGCGATGATCGCCGCGTGACAGGTACGCCCGCCGCGGTTGGTGACGATGGCACTGGCGCGCTTCATCACCGGTTCCCAGTCCGGGTCGGTCATGTCGGAGACCAGCACATCGCCCGGCTGGACCTTGTCCATCTCGGAAACGTCGTGGATCACCCGCACCTTGCCGGCGCCGATACGCTGGCCGATGGCGCGACCTTCGACCAGTACGTTGCCCTTTTCCTTCAGCAGGTAGCGCTCCATGACGGTAGCGCTGGCGCGGCTCTTCACGGTTTCCGGGCGAGCCTGCACGATGTACAGCTTGCCGTCGTCGCCGTCTTTGGCCCACTCGATGTCCATCGGGCGGCCGTAGTGCTTCTCGATGATCATCGCCTGCTTGGCCAGCTCGCTGACTTCGGCGTCGGTGAGGCAGAAGCGCGCACGATCAGCGCGATCGACATCGACGGTTTTCACCGACTTGCCGGCCTTGGCTTCTTCGCCATAGACCATCTTGATCGCCTTGCTGCCCAGGTTGCGGCGCAGGATGGCTGGGCGACCCGCTTCCAGGGTGGCCTTGTGCACGTAGAACTCGTCCGGGTTGACCGCACCCTGCACCACGGTTTCACCGAGGCCATAGGCGCCGGTGATGAACACCACGTCGCGGAAGCCGGATTCGGTATCCAGGGTGAACATCACGCCGGCAGTACCGGTTTCCGAACGCACCATGCGCTGCACGCCGGCGGACAGGGCGACCAGCTTGTGGTCGAAGCCCTGGTGCACGCGGTAGGAAATGGCGCGGTCATTGAACAGGGAAGCGAATACTTCCTTGGCGGCACGGATCACGTTGTCCACGCCGCGGATGTTCAGGAAGGTTTCTTGCTGGCCGGCGAAGGAGGCGTCCGGCAGGTCTTCGGCGGTCGCCGAGGAGCGTACGGCAACGGCCATATTGGCGTTGTCGCCAGCCATCAGAGCGAAGGCTTCGCGAATTTCACGGTCGAGACGTTCGGGGAACTCAGCCTCCATCACCCACTGACGAATCTGAGCGCCAGTCTTGGCCAGGGCGTTGACGTCATCCACGTCCAGCGCATCGAGCGCGGCATGAATGCGGTCGTTGAGGCCGCTCTGTTCGAGGAAGTCGCGGTAAGCCTGGGCGGTGGTAGCGAAGCCGCCAGGGACAGAGACACCAGCACCTGCCAGGTTGCTGATCATTTCGCCCAGGGATGCGTTTTTGCCCCCTACATGCTCCACATCGTGGACGCCGAGCTTATCGAGGGAAACTACGTACTCAACCAAGGTGAACTCTCCACTGTACTTGGCCCAGCCAGCGCAGACGCGCTGCATCCTGGCTTTGCCGCAAGGAAATAAGTCACAATGCCAGCCAGTACGGGCCCGGCAAAGGGGGCCTATGATAGCCAAGAATCGTTCCTGACTTAAGGCCTTTGGCGCAAATGAAACGAACCGCTTTTTTCATCTCCGACGGCACCGGCATCACTGCCGAAACCCTCGGCCAGAGCCTGCTGGCCCAATTCGAGAATATCGTCTTCACCAAGCTCACGCGCCCCTATATAGACAGCGTGGACAAAGCGCGCGCCATGGTACAGCAAATCAATAATGCTGCCGAGAAAGACGGCGCCCGGCCGATCATCTTCGATACCGTGGTGAACCAGGAGATTCGCGACGTCCTGGGCCAGTCCGATGGCTTCATGATCGACATCTTCTCGACCTTCCTGGCTCCGCTGGAAGCCGAGCTGAGCGAGCACTCTTCCTACTCCGTGGGCAAATCGCACTCCATCGCCAGCAGCAGCAACTACATGGAGCGTATCGAGGCAGTGAACTTCGCCCTCGACAACGACGACGGCGCCCGCACCCACTACTACGACAAGGCCGACCTAATCCTGGTTGGCGTATCGCGCTGCGGCAAGACGCCGACCTGCCTGTATATGGCCATGCAGTTCGGCATCCGCGCCGCCAACTACCCGCTGACCGAAGAGGACATGGAGCGCCTGCAGCTGCCGGCCGCCCTCAAGCCCTACAAGCACAAGCTGTTCGGCCTGACCATCGATCCCGACCGTCTCACCGCCATCCGCCACGAGCGCAAGCCCAACAGCCGTTATGCCAGCTTCGCCCAGTGCGAGTTCGAAGTCCGCGAGGTGGAAAACCTGTTCCGCCGCGAGAACCTGCCCTTCATCAACTCCACGCATTTCTCGGTAGAGGAAATCTCGGCCAAGATCCTGGTGGAGAAAGGTGTTGAGCGCCGCCTTAAGTAACTCTCGCAAGCTACTGATATAAAAAGAAAAGGCTCGCTAACTTCGAGCCTTTTCTAGTTTTGGTCGTTAGATCGAATCACCCGGCACGCGCACCCAGCCTTCCATCAGGATTCGCGCACTGCGCGACATGATGGCCTTGGTCACCGACCACTGGCCGTCACTCAGCACCGCCTGAGCCCCAACCCGCAGGGTGCCGGACGGATGACCGAAGCGCACCGCCTCGCGCTCACCGCCGCCCGCCGCCAGATTGACCAGGGTGCCGGGAATCGCCGCAGCCGTACCGATGGCCACCGCACAGGTGCCCATCATGGCGTGGTGCAGCTTGCCCATGGACAGCGCCCGCACCAGCAGATCGACCTCATTCGCCTCGACCGTCTTGCCGCTCGAGGCCTGGTAGCTCTTGGGCTTAGCGACGAAGGCGATCTTCGGCGTGTGCTGGCGGGTGGCCGCCTCCTCCTCCGTCCTGATCAAGCCCATGCGCAAGGCGCCCGCCACGCGGATTTTCTCGAAACGTGCCAGCTGCTCAGGATCGCCATTGATCTGCTCACGCAGCTCGGTGCCCTGGTAGCCGATGTCTTCGGCATTGACGAACACGGTTGGGATGCCGGCAGTGATCATGGTCGCCTTGAAGGTACCGACACCCGGCACCTCCAGATCGTCGACCAGGTTGCCGGTGGGGAACATCGAGCCGCCCTCCTCGCCATCGTCGGACGGATCGAGGAACTCCAGCACGATCTCGGCCGCCGGAAAGGTCACCCCGTCCAGTTCGAAGTCGCCCGTCTCCTGCACCTGGCCAGCGGTCACCGGCACATGGGCGATGATGGTTTTCTGGATATTGGCCTGCCAGATACGCACTACACACACGCCGTTGTCCGGAATGCGCGCGGGATCGACCAGGCCGGCATGCAGGGCAAAGGCGCCCGCCGCCGTCGAGAGGTTGCCGCAGTTACCGCTCCAGTCGACAAAGGCCTTGTCGATGGAAACCTGACCGTAGAGGTAGTCGACATCGTGGTCCGGCTGGCTGCTTTTCGACAGGATCACGCACTTGGAGGTCGAGGAAGTAGCACCGCCCATGCCATCGATATGCGCGGAATACGGATCGGGACTGCCGATCACGCGCATGAACAGCTTGTCGCGGGCCGTGCCCGGCACCTGACAGCTTTCCGGTAGATCCTGCAGGCGGAAGAACACGCCCTTGCTGGTACCGCCACGCATATAGGTGGCGGGAATTCTGATTTGCGCTGCGTGAGGCATGAAGTCGAGTCCTAAAGTGTTGCCTTGGCTCTGTGGGAGTTCACACCTGGGTCCCCGCTTGCGCGGGGACAACAGGGGCTTAAACCGCCGCGCTCGCTTCCAGGAAGTCCTGGGCGAAACGTTGCAGCACGCCGCCGGCCTCGTAGATCAGCACTTCTTCGTCGCTGTCCAGGCGGCAGGTCATGGGCACTTCGACACGTTCGCCGTTACGGCGATTGATCACCAGAGTCAGCGTGGCGCGCGGCGTGCGCTCACCGATCACGTCGTAGCTCTCGGTGCCGTCGATACCCAGGGTCAGGCGCGTGGTGCCCGGCTTGAACTCCAGCGGCAGTACGCCCATGCCGATCAGGTTGGTGCGATGGATGCGCTCGAAGCCTTCGGCGGCAATCACTTCGACACCGGCCAGGCGCACGCCCTTGGCCGCCCAGTCGCGCGAGCTGCCCTGGCCGTAATCGGCACCAGCCACGATGATCAGGTTCTGCTTGCGCTCCATGTAGGTTTCGATGGCTTCCCACATGCGCATGACCTTGCCTTCCGGCTCGACACGAGCCAGCGAGCCTTTCTTCACCTGGCCGTCTACTACGGCCATCTCGTTGACCAGCTGGGGGTTGGCGAAGGTCGCGCGCTGGGCCGTCAGGTGGTCGCCGCGGTGGGTGGCGTAGGAGTTGAAGTCCTCCTCCGGCAAACCCATTTTGTGCAGGTACTCGCCAGCGGCCGAATCCATCAGGATGGCGTTGGACGGCGACAGGTGGTCGGTGGTGATGTTGTCCGGCAGCACCGCCAGCGGGCGCATGCCCTTGAGCGTACGCTCACCGGCCAGCGCGCCCTCCCAGTACGGCGGGCGGCGGATGTAGGTGGACATCGGACGCCAGTCGTACAGCGGGCTCTCGGCCTCAGTCACGGCGCCCAGATCGAACATCGGGATGTAGATCTGACGGAACTGCTCCGGCTTCACCGCAGACGCCACGATCGCGTCGATTTCCTCGTCGCTCGGCCACAGGTCCTTCAGGGTCACCGGGTTGCCGGCCTGGTCATGGCCCAGCACGTCCTGCTCGATATCGAAGCGCACGGTGCCGGCAATGGCATAGGCCACCACCAGCGGCGGCGAAGCCAGGAAGGCCTGCTTGGCGTAGGGATGGATGCGCCCGTCGAAGTTGCGGTTGCCGGACAGCACGGCCGTGGCGTACAGGTCGCGGTCGATGATTTCCTGCTGGATTGCCGGGTCCAGTGCGCCGGACATGCCGTTGCAGGTGGTGCAGGCGTAGGCGACGATGCCGAAACCCAGCTGCTCCAGTTCGCTCAGCAGGCCGGCCTCTTCCAGATACAGCTTGGCAACCTTGGAGCCTGGCGCGAAGGAGGTCTTGACCCAGGGCTTGCGCAGCAGGCCCAGCGCGTTGGCCTTCTTCGCCAGCAGGCCGGCGGCGACCACGTTGCGCGGGTTGGACGTATTGGTGCAGCTGGTGATGGCGGCGATGATTACCGCGCCATCGGGCATCAGGCCCTGAGCCTCCTCGGCCTTGCCGGCCTGCAGCTTGGCTTCATCAGCGATACCACGCTCATGCAGTGCGGAAGTCGGCAGGCGCTTGTGCGGGTTGGACGGGCCGGCCATGTTGCGCACCACAGTGCTTAGGTCGAAGCTCAGCACCCGCTCGTACTCGGCCGTCACCAGCGCATCGGCCCACAGACCGGTGGTCTTGGCATAGTGCTCGACCAGCGCCACCTGCTCCGGCTCGCGACCGGTGAGTTTGAGGTAGTCGATGGTCTGCTGGTCGATGTAGAACATCGCGGCCGTAGCACCGTATTCCGGGCACATGTTGGAGATCGTCGCGCGGTCGCCGATGGACAGGCTGTCTGCGCCCTCGCCGAAGAACTCGACCCAGGCACCGACCACGCGCTCCTTGCGCAGGAACTCGGTGAGCGCCAGGACGATGTCGGTGGCGGTGATGCCGGGCTGGCGTTTGCCGGTGAGCTGTACGCCGACGATGTCAGGCAGGCGCATCATCGAGGCGCGACCGAGCATCACGGTTTCCGCCTCCAGGCCACCCACACCGATGGCGATCACGCCCAGGGCGTCGACGTGCGGGGTGTGACTGTCGGTGCCGACACAGGTGTCGGGGAACGCTACGCCATCGCGAGCCTGGATCACCGGGCTCATCTTCTCCAGGTTGATCTGGTGCATGATGCCGTTGCCGGCAGGGATCACATCGACGTTCTTGAAAGCGGTCTTGGTCCACTCGATGAAGTGGAAGCGATCCTCGTTGCGGCGCTCCTCGACGGCGCGGTTCTTGTCGAACGAATCCGGATCGAAACCGGCGAACTCCACGGCCAGCGAATGGTCGACGATCAGCTGGGTCGGCACCACCGGGTTGACCTTGGCCGGGTCACCGCCCTGCTCGGCGATGGCGTCGCGCAGGCCGGCCAGGTCGACCAGCGCGGTCTGGCCGAGAATGTCGTGGCAGACCACGCGGGCCGGATACCAGGGGAAGTCCAGGTCACGCTTGCGCTCGATCAGCTGCTTGAGCGCATCACTCAGCAGCGCGGGATCACAGCGGCGCACCAGTTGTTCGGCAAGCACGCGAGAGACATAAGGCAGCTTGGCGTAGGCACCGGGAGCGATGGCATCCACCGCCTCGCGGGTGTCGAAGTAGTCCAGCACGCTGCCGGGCAGGTTCTTGCGATATTGAGTGTTCATGGTCATTTACGATCCTTGAGCGGCACGAACTTGAGGTCTTCAGGACCGACGTAGTTGGCGCTCGGGCGGATGATCTTGCCGTCGATGCGTTGCTCGATCACGTGGCTGGACCAGCCGGAGGTGCGGGCGATGACGAACAGCGGGGTGAACATGGCGGTGGGCACGCCCATCATGTGGTAGCTGACGGCGCTGAACCAATCGAGGTTGGGGAACATCTTCTTGATGTCCCACATGATGGTTTCCAGGCGCTCGGCGATATCGAACATCTTGCTGTTGTTCTGCTCGGCGGACAGCTCGCGAGCGACTTCCTTGATCACCTTGTTGCGCGGATCGGCCACGGTGTACACCGGGTGACCGAAGCCGATCACCACCTCCTTCTTCTCGACGCGGGCGCGGATATCGGCCTCGGCCTCGTCCGGGTTGTCGTAGCGCTTCTGGATCTCGAAGGCCACCTCGTTGGCGCCGCCGTGCTTCGGCCCGCGCAGCGCGCCGATGGCGCCGGCGATGCAGGAGTACATGTCGGAGCCGGTGCCGGCGATCACCCGCGAGGTGAAGGTGGAGGCGTTGAACTCATGTTCGGCGTACAGATTGAGTGAGGTGTGCATGGCGCGCACCCAGGACTCGCGCGGTTTCTCGCCGTGCAGCAGGTGCAGGAAGTGGCCGCCGATGGAGTCGTCATCGGTTTCCACATCGATGCGCCTGCCGTTGTGGCTGAAGTGGTACCAGTACAGCAGCGCGGAACCCAACGAGGCCATCAGCTTGTCAGCGATATCGCGAGCGCCCGGGTGGTTGTGGTCTTCCTTCTCCGGGGACACGCAGCCCAGCACCGACACGGCGGTGCGCATCACGTCCATCGGGTGGGCGGATGGCGGCAGTTGTTCGAGGGACGCCTTGAGCGCCGCCGGGATGCCACGCAGGGCCTTGAGCTTGGCCTTGTAGCCAGCCAGCTCGGCGACATTGGGCAGCTTGCCGTGCACCAGCAGGTGGGCGATTTCCTCGAATTCGCAGCGGTTGGCGAAGTCGAGCACGTCATAGCCACGGTAATGCAGGTCGTTGCCGGTGCGGCCGACAGTGCACAGGGCGGTATTGCCGGCAGCGGTGCCGCTCAGCGCGACGGATTTCTTCGGCTTGAAGCCCGGAGTAGTGGTCTCGGTGGCGCTCATCGCGATCTCCTCATCTATTCGGTCGGATACTTTCTTGTTGTGTGCGGGCCTTCAGGCCCGCATCCCGATCATTTCTTGCCGGCGGCGAACAGCGCGTCGAGCTTCTGCTCGAAGGCGTGGTAGCCGATGCGGTCGTACAGCTCGGCGCGAGTCTGCATCAGCTCGATGACGTCTTTCTGATGGCCGTTCTGGCGAATCGAGGTGTAGACACTTTCCGCCGCCTTGTTGGCGGCGCGGAAGGCCGACAGCGGGTAGAGCTGGATGGCCACACCGACCGAGGCCAGCTCGTCGCGGGTGAACAGCGGCGTGGCGCCAAATTCGGTGATATTGGCCAGCACCGGCACCTTCAGTGCATCGACGAAACGCTTGTAGGTCGGCAGGTCATAGGCAGCCTCGGCGAAGATGCCATCGGCACCGGCCTCGACGTAGCGCTGGCAACGCTCGATGGCGGCGTCCACGCCCTCGGCCTGGATGGCGTCGGTACGGGCGATCAGGAAGAAGTTCGGGTCGGTCTTGGCATCGGCTGCCGCGCGCACGCGGTCGACCATTTCCTCGCAGGAGACGATCTCCTTGCCCGGACGGTGGCCGCAGCGCTTGGCGCCAACCTGATCCTCGATATGCGCGGCAGCAGCGCCGGCCTTGATCAGGTTCTTGATGGTGCGCTCGATATTGAAGGCGCTAGGACCGAAGCCGGTGTCGATATCCACCAGCAGCGGCAAGTCGCAGACATCGGTGATGCGGCGTACGTCGGTGAGCACGTCGTCCAGTGTGTTGATGCCCAGGTCCGGCAGGCCCAGGGAACCGGCCGCGACACCACCACCGGACAGGTAGATGGCTTTGAAGCCGGCGCGCTTGGCCAGCAGCGCATGGTTGGCATTGATCGCGCCGATCACTTGCAGCGGGTGCTCGGCGGCGATCGCATCGCGGAAACGCTGGCCTGGAGTGGCTTGGGTCATGACTCACCTCTGGATTTGGACGGTTTGACGGCAGCGCCCTGCCCGGCCTGCTGCGAGGCCAGGTAATGGCGTTCGATATTGCGTTTGGATGCGGCGATATGCCGACGCATCAACAGCTCCGCCAGCTCGCCATCGCGCTCGGTGATGGCATCGAGAATGCGGTGGTGCTCGGCGAAAGCCTGATGCGGACGGTTGGGGGTAGCGGAAAACTGCAGCCGATACATGCGCACCAGTTGATACAGCTCGCCGCACAGCATGCGGGTCAGGGTCTGGTTACCGCTGCCCTGGATGATGCGGTAGTGGAAGTCGAAGTCGCCTTCCTGCTGGTAGTAACCGACGCCAGCCTTGAAGGCGGCATCCTGCTCGTGCAGATCGAGCACCCTGCGCAGCTCGTCGATTTCCGCCGGACTCATGCGCTCGGCAGCCAGGCGGCAGGCCATGCCCTCCAGCGATTCGCGAATCTCGTAGAGCTCAATCAGCTCGGCATGGCTGAGCGACACCACCCGTGCGCCGACATGCGGCACGCGCACCAACAGCTTCTGTCCTTCCAGGCGGTGAATAGCTTCACGCAGAGGGCCGCGACTGATGCCGTAGGTACGGGCCAGTTCGGGCTCGGAAATCTTGCTGCCGGGCGGAATGTCGCCGCGCACGATGGCCGCCTGGATGCTGCGAAACACGTGCTCGGAAAGCGTTTCGGGGTCGTCCTGGAGGACGCTGCTTATTTCGAGATGCTCTGGCATATTGTCGACACATGGTTTTTCTTTTGGCGAAAAATACGCCTAGAAAGCACACTGGTCAATCTCGTAGATCCTAATTGTCGACAATCGCTAAGGAGGCGCTGTCAATACATGATCGCCGAAGCAACCTGCAGAAACGCTCCTAAGCTGCTGTTACGGCAGAAAAAGCCCATGCTAGAATGCCGCCCGCACCTGCCCTGCTAGACTGCAGCTGCCGGCTGTTTCACCCCGCTGCCGCCCCGACGACGCGACCGTACAAGGATTTATGCGACTCAAGCCCTCCGTCCTCCTGCTCAGCTGCAGCCTTCTTCCCGGCCTGGCTTCTGCCGCCGACAAGACCGTCTATGGTCTGAACGAATACGTCAGCCTGGACGATCTCGACATCGAAGTTGCCGCCAAACTGGACACCGGAGCCAAGACCGCGTCGCTCAGTGCCCGCGACATCGAGCGCTTCAAGCGTGACGGCGAGACCTGGGTACGCTTCTACCTGGCCATCGATGATGCCCACGAAAAGCCTATCGAGCGGCCACTGGCCCGCATCAGCAAGATCAAGCGTCGCGCTGGCGACTATGATGCGGATAGCGGCAAGAGCTATACCGCACGCCCAGTAATCGAACTACCGGTGTGCATGGGCAAGACTCATCACACCATTGAGGTCAACCTGACCGACCGCAGCGCGTTCCAGTACCCGCTGCTGATCGGCTCCGAAGCGCTCAAGCGCCTCGGCGCGGTGGTTGACCCCAGCCTCAAATACGCCGCCGGCAAACCCGGCTGTAACCCTGACGCAAACTCTGCCGAGTAACTCTCATGCGCTCTCTCAACCTGCATCTGAAAGTCCTCATCACCCTCCTGGTGGCGCTGGGCATTCTGGTCACGGCCTACCAGATCTTCATCCTCGGCATCCCGGTGACCGAAGACGAGACTGACGACCTGTGGAACATCGACGCCAAGATCGAGTTCCAGGCGAGCCCGCGCGAGCCGGTCAAGGTGCAGATGTTCGTGCCGCCGCTGAACCAGGACTATGTAAGCCTCAACGAGAGCTTCATCTCCAACAACTATGGCGTGAGCGTCAATCGCGTCGACGGCAACCGCAAGCTGACCTGGTCGGCCCGCCGTGCCAACGGCAAGCAGACTCTCTATTACCGCCTGGTGCTGACCAAGCGCTACAGCGGCGAGCCGGCCAAGGCCAAGGGCCCGATCTTCCGCGACAGCATCGAAGTGGAAGGCCCCGAGAAGATTGCCGCCGAAGCCCTGCTCGCCCCCATTCGCCAGCACTCGGCCGACGTCGAGACCTTCATCAGCGAAGCCATCAAGCGGGTTAACAACGTCAATGACGACAACGTCAAGCTGCTGCTTGGCGGCGACACCTCCTCGGCCAACAAGGCCAAGGTTATCGATCTTCTGCTCTCCATCGCCCATGTGCCAATGGAGCGCGTGCACACCATCCGCCTGGCCAGCGATATCCAGCAAAGCCCCGAGCTGTGGCTGCGCAGCTTCAATGGCGAGAACTGGCTGTACTTCAATCCGGAAAGCGGCCAGCAGGGTTTGCCGGCGGACCGCGTGGTGTGGTGGACGGGTGACGAGCCGCTGATCAGCATTGATGGCGGCAAGAAGCCGCAGGTCAGCTTCACCCTGAACAACAGCGAAATGAACGCCATCCGCCTGGCCAAGCTGACCGACGAAAACACCGACGTCGACTTCCTCGAATACTCCCTGTACGGCCTGCCGCTGCAGACCCAGCAGACCTTCATCATCATGGTGATGATCCCCATCGGCGTACTGGTCATTCTGGTGCTGCGCAACCTGATCGGCCTGCAGACCCTCGGCACCTTCACACCGGTACTGATCGCCCTGGCCTTCCGCGAAATGCAGCTGGGCTACGGAATCATGTTCTTCACCATCATCACGGCGCTTGGCCTGATGCTGCGCTCCTACCTCGAGCACCTGAAACTGCAGATGCTGCCACGCCTCTCGGTAGTGCTGACCTTTGTGGTGATGCTGATTGCCACCATCAGCCTGCTCAGCCACAAACTGGGGCTTGAACGCGGTCTGTCGGTTGCATTGTTCCCGATGGTGATCCTGACCATGACCATCGAACGCCTGTCGATCACCTGGGAAGAGCGCGGCGGCAGCCACGCGATGAAAGTGGCCATCGGCACCCTGTTTGCCGCATCGCTGGCGCACTTGCTGATGAGCGTGCCGCAGCTGAGCTACTTCGTGTTCACCTTCCCGGCCGTGCTGCTGATCCTGGTGGGTTTCATGTTGGCCATGGGCCGTTATCGCGGCTATCGCCTGACCGAACTGTTCCGCTTCAAAGCCTTTCTGAAGGACTGAGCCATGTTTGGCATGATCAAGACGTGGAAGGCCCTGGAAGCCAAAGGCATCATGGGGATCAACCGGCGCAATGCGGACTACGTGCTGAAGTACAACAAGCGCCACCTGTACCCGATTGTCGATGACAAGATCATCACCAAGGAACGGGCCCTGGCCGCCGGCATCAATGTGCCGGAGATGTACGGCATCATCTCCACCGAGAAAGAGATCGACAAACTCTCCGAGATCATTGGCGGGCGCAGCGACTTCGTCATCAAGCCCGCTCAGGGCGCTGGCGGCGACGGCATCCTGGTGGTCGCCGACCGCTTCGAGGAGCGCTACAAGACCGTCTCTGGGAAGATCATCACTCACGAGGAAATCGAGCATCAGATTTCCAGCATCCTCACCGGCCTGTACTCCCTGGGCGGCCATCGCGACCGCGCCCTGATCGAGTACCGAGTGACCCCGGACCCGATCTTCAAGAGCATCAGCTACGAAGGTGTACCGGACATCCGCATCATCGTGCTGATGGGCTACCCGGTGATGGCCATGCTGCGCCTGCCAACCCGCCAGTCCAACGGCAAGGCCAACCTGCACCAGGGCGCCATCGGTGTAGGTGTCGACCTGGCTACCGGGCTTACCCTGCGCGGCACCTGGCTGAACAACAAGATCAGGAAGCACCCGGATACCACCAACTCGGTGGACGGCGTACAGCTGCCCAACTGGAACGGCTTCATGAAGCTCGCTGCCGGTTGCTATGAGCTGTGCGGCCTGGGTTATATCGGTGTCGACATGGTGCTGGACATTGAGAAGGGCCCGCTGATTCTGGAGCTCAATGCCCGTCCCGGGCTGAATATCCAGATTGCCAACGATTGCGGCCTGACTCATCGCGCCCATGCGGTAGAGGCACATATCGCCGAGCTGGCGAAGAGTGGCGTGCAGGAGTCTGCCGAGGAGCGCGTACGCTTCTCCCAACAACTGTTCGGCCACATCAAGAGCCACAACGACTGATACGTTCCCCTGGAAAAGCCCGGCTCCGGCCGGGCTTTTTCGTTGGGCAGCGCCAAGGCCGCTACCCTACAATCGGCTTCCCATATCGCGCCCTGCCACCATGAGCATCTGCCAACTCCACCCACTGCCTTATCGGGCAGACCCGACCGAGTATTTCGCCGTCATTCGCCAGGCACCTGACGCCGTATTGCTGGACGCTGGCCATCCGCATGCCGAGCGCGGGCGCTACGACCTGCTCAGCGCCTGGCCGCAAGCCGTGTATGAGGTTCAGGCGGGAGAAGATGCCAACGGATTCTTCCAGCGCTTGCGTCAGGGGCTGGCCCAGCTTGGCCATGGCGAGGCACCCGCGGGTTGCGAACTGCCCTTCACCGGCGGCCTGCTGGGATACCTCGCCTATGACTTCGGTCGTCACCTGGAGGCCTTACCCCAGCAGGCCCACGATGATTTGCAGCTTCCAGACGCCCGCCTTGGCCTATACGCCTGGGCGCTGATCAGCGATCACCAGCGTCAGACCAGCCAGCTGGTATTCCACCCCAGCCTGGAGCTCGGCGAGCGGCAGCGGCTAATCGCCCTGTTCGAGGTACCGGCCGACCAGGCCACTGCCGCATTCCACCTGCTAGAGCCGTTCCAGGCCGATCAGGATGCAGGCACCTATCGCCAGGCCATCGAACGCATCCAGGCCTATATCAGTGCGGGCGATTGCTATCAGGTGAACTACGCACAGCGCTTCCAGGCCCCTTGCGCCGGCGATCCATGGGCCGCCTACCTGGCCCTGCGCAGGGCCTGCCCTACCCCGTTCTCGGGCTTTCAGAGCCTGGAGAACGGCAACGCCATCCTGAGTCTGTCGCCCGAGCGTTTTCTCAAGGTCAGCCAGGGACGCGTGGAGACCCGTCCGATCAAAGGTACCCGAGCGCGCGGTATTACCGCCCACGAAGATCGCAAGCAGGCCGAGGAGCTGCTGAGCAGCGCCAAGGACAGGGCCGAGAACCTGATGATCGTCGATCTGCTGCGCAACGATCTGAGCCGCAGCTGCCGTATCGGCTCGGTACGGGTGCCGGAGCTGTTCGCCCTGGAAAGCTATCCCAATGTGCACCACCTGGTCAGCGCCGTGACCGCCGAGCTGGCGCCCGACAAGGATGCGCTGGACCTGCTGGCCGGGAGCTTCCCCGGCGGCTCCATCACCGGCGCCCCGAAGATCCGCGCGATGCAGATCATCGATGAGCTGGAACCGACTCGGCGCGGCCTGTACTGCGGCTCCCTGCTCTATCTGGACGTGCGCGGCGAACTGGACAGCTCCATCGCCATCCGCAGCTTGCTGGTCAAGGATGGTCGCGTCAGCTGCTGGGGCGGCGGCGGCATAGTCGCGGACTCCGACTGGCAGGCCGAGTATCAGGAATCCATCACCAAGGTGAAGGTGCTACTCAAGACCCTGGAAGCCCTGTAGTCCACAGCAGAAACGAAAAGGCCCGCTGATGCGGGCCTTTGGCTTGAGCGAAACCTTACAGACTCAGCTCGCGATTCGACGCCCTGATGAACTCGCGTTTGAGGTCTTCGTAGGTGTGTACCGCCGGGAACTGCGGGAACTCGCGAATCACGTTTTCCGGGGCATGGAACAGGATGCCGGCATGCGCTTCGCTGAGCATGGTGGTGTCGTTGTACGAGTCGCCGGCGGCAATCACGCGGTAGTACAGGCTCTTGAAGGCAATCACCGACTGACGCTTGGGGTCTTTCTGGCGCAGCTGATAGCTGACGACACGATCTGTTTCGTCGGTGATCAGCTTGTGGCACAGCAGCGTCGGGAAGCCCAGCTGACGCATCAGCGGCTGGGAAAACTCGTAGAAGGTGTCGGAGAGAATCACCACCTGGAAGCGCTCACGCAGCCAATCGACGAATTCGACGGCGCCATCCAGCGGCTTGAGGGTGGCGATCACTTCCTGGATATCCGCCAGCTTCAGGCCATGCTCGTCGAGAATGCGCAGGCGCTGCTTCATCAGCACGTCGTAATCGGGAATGTCCCGGGTAGTGGCCTTGAGCGCTTCGATTCCGGTTTTTTCGGCGAAGGCGATCCAGATTTCCGGAACCAGTACACCTTCGAGGTCGAGGCAGGCGATTTCCACGGGTGACTCCTAGTGGTCTGTGAGAAGTGAGCCGGCACTCTAGCGAGTCCCTGAGAGCTGTGCAACGCAGCACTTATACCTGAACACAACAGTCGAACTCTTATTTAGTTATTTATCCGCATATCGGCATCTTTGTTAACATCGCCGACCACAGAGCGCTTCAGCGCCGCCGACCAGGAAGCCCGCCCGATGAGCCCGATCTTCAATGCCGCCGAAATGGCGGCGAGCTACGCCAGCAAGTCCCCACAGGAAATCCTCAAACTGGCTTTTGAACATTTTGGTGACGACCTGTGGATTTCCTTCAGCGGCGCTGAGGATGTGGTCCTCCTGGACATGGCCTGGAAGATCAACAAACAGGTCAAGGTCTTCACCTTGGACACCGGCCGACTGCACCCGGAAACCTATCGCTTTCTGGAAAAGGTACGCGAGCACTACGGCATCGCCATCGAGGTCATGAGCCCGGACGCGGAAAAACTGCAGGAACTGGTGCGCGAAAAAGGCCTGTTCAGCTTCTACAAGGACGGCCATGGCGAATGCTGTGGCATCCGCAAGATCGAACCGCTCAAGCGCAAGCTGAGTACGGTCTCCGCCTGGGCCACCGGCCAGCGGCGCGACCAAAGCCCCGGCACCCGCAGCCATGTAAACGTGATCGAGGTCGATAGCGCCTTCTCCACACCGGACAAGCCGCTGTACAAGTTCAACCCGCTCGCACAGATGAGCAGCGAAGAGGTCTGGGCCTACATCCGCATGCTCGAATTACCCTACAACAGCCTGCATGAGCGCGGTTTCATCAGCATCGGCTGTGAGCCCTGCACACGCCCCGTGCTTCCGAATCAGCACGAGCGCGAAGGCCGCTGGTGGTGGGAAGAGGAAACCCAGAAAGAGTGCGGTCTGCATGCTGGCAACGTGATTGCCAAGAGCTGACACAAAGAGCCCGGCATTAGCCGGGCTCTTTGTCATTGGATCAGTGGGTTGGCAGATCCACACCCTCGAATAACTCGTCCAACTCCCCCTTGCTGTGACACTGCACCGCCTTGCTCATGACCTCGCGAGTCAGGTGCGGAGCGAACTTCTCGATGAAGTCGCACATGAAGCCACGCAGGAAGGTGCCACGACGGAAACCGATCTTGGTCACACTCGGCTCGAACAGATCACTGGCGTCCAGCACCACCAGATCGCTGTCGAGTTTCTCATCCACTGCCATGCGCGCCACGATACCCACGCCCAGCCCCAGGCGCACATAGGTCTTGATCACGTCGGCGTCGGCGGCGGTGAACACCACCTTGGGCGTCAGCCCCCTGTGGCTGAAGGCCTCGTCCAGCTTGGAGCGGCCGGTGAAGCCGAACACATAGGTGACGAGAGGGTGTTCCACCAGGGCCTCCAGACTCAGCTTCGGCAACTTGGTCAGCGGGTGGCCCTGGGGCACGATCACGCAGCGGTTCCAGCGATAGCACGGCATCATCACCAGATCGCCGAACAGCTCCAGCGCCTCGGTGGCGATGGCGAAATCCACGGTGCCATCGGCCGCCATTTCGGCGATCTGCATCGGCGTGCCCTGGTGCATGTGCAGGGCGACTTCCGGGTATTGCTTGATGAAGCTGCTGATCACCGGCGGCAGCGCATAGCGGGCCTGTGTGTGTGTGGTGGCGATGGAAAGGGTGCCCTTCTTCTCGTTGGAGAACTCCTGGGCAATCTGCTTGATGCTCTCGACCTTGCGCAGGATTTCCCCGGCAGTGGTGATGATCCGCTCGCCGGCGGGGGTCACGCGGGTCAGGTGCTTGCCGCTGCGGGCGAATACTTCGACGCCGAGTTCGTCTTCGAGCAGGCGGATCTGCTTGCTGATGCCGGGCTGCGAGGTGTAGAGGCTCTGCGCGGTGGCAGAGACATTGAGATCGTGGTGCGCCACTTCCCAGATGTAGCGCAATTGCTGCAGCTTCATAGGTATCCCTCAAAGCAGATAGTCGCTGGCTGAATTTCACAGCGCAGCCATATAACCATATTAGTGGTTTGAAGTTTAAAGCTAGACGATTTCCTGAGCCGTGCATGCCGTTCGTCTAACGGCTGGCGATAAGCCTGGCTCAGCGGTGCTGCAACATGGGCACCAGGTATACCGGCGTTTCCGAAAGCTGCAGCAGACGCGCGGCCGTCCGACCCAGCGGAACATCCTGAGCGGCACCATGGCTGTGACTCCCTACGACCAGCAGATCGACCCCGAGTTTCCGCGCCTCTTCGAGAATCACCTGGGCCGGGTCACCCTGCGCAACCCGCACGTTGCGGATCATCTGCAGGTCCTGACGGGCCTCGCCCATTTCGTCGCAGAAACCTTCCAGCACACGCTGCTCGATACTGGCCATCACCGTGGCAAGACCCTTGCTGCGCAGCTCCTGCAACGTGCTCTCGTCCAGATAGGTTTGCAGCACCGACTCGGCGAACAGCCCCAGCGGCTCGACCGCATGCACCACATAAAGCTCGGCGCTGAAGGCCCGCGCCAGGGCCAACGCATGCTGCAGCACATAAGGTGCGTAAAGCCCCAGGTCGGTGGCATAGAGAATCGAACGCAACATATGGCCTCCAAGACTTCCCGCTAGCGGCCCTGTTGTGAGCTTAGCAGCGCCTTGCCCGGCGCTAGGGCAACAGCTCGTTGCTTACACCGTGCGGCACGTGGCCGGTGGCCACGACCTCACGCGCCTTCTCGCAGTGCCCGGGCTGATCGTCGAAGAACACGTCGGCGGCGAAGGCTTCGAGAAAAGCCGCCTTGTCCAGGCCGCCGAGGAACAGCGACTCGTCCAGGCGGATATCCCATTCGCGCAAGGTTCGGATCACCCGTTCGTGGGCCGGCGCCGAGCGCGCGGTAACCAGCGCGGTGCGGATCGGGCAGAGCTCCTCGGCAAACTCGCGCTGCAAACGATTGAGGGCATAGAGGAAGGGCTTGAACGGACCGCCACCGAGCAGCTCGCGCGCCGAGGCCTTCTCATGGCTCTGGAATGCCTCGAGCCCGCCACTCTGGTAGACACGCTCGGACTCGTCGGAGAACAGCACGGCATCCCCATCGAAGGCAAAACGCAGCTCACCACTGGCCGCCCGATGCGCGCCGCCCGAGAGGATAGTCGCCGCGGCAAAGCCCGCGTCGAGGGCGCTGCGCACATCCTCAGCATGTGTGGAGAGAAATAGATGACTGCCAAAGGCGGCCAAATAAGGATAGGGACTGCGACCACCAACGAAAGCGGCCCGAGAAATACCCAGGCCGTAGTGCTGGATAGAGTTGAAGACCCGCAGTCCAGTATCGGCGCTGTTGCGCGAGACCAGCACAACCTCGACGCGTGCCCGCTCCAGTCGCGCGTTGAGGCTCAGCAGCTTCTGCACCAGCGGAAACGCATCTCCTGGCGCCAGCACCTCGTCCTCATGATCGATCTGGTACTGGCGATAGGTCTCGACGCCCTCGCTCTCATAGATGCGATGACTTTCGCTCAGGTCGAACAACGCCCGCGAGGAAATCGCCAGCACCAGCTTGTCACCCAGTCCCTTGCCCATGAATCACCTCAGTTCGCGTCAAGGAAACGCAGCGCCTGCAGCAACATGCGCATTTTTGGCAGTTCACACCCTGCAGCGGCAGCCGCCGCGAGAGGCGCCTCGTAGATGGCTTCGAGCTCAAGCGGGCGCTTGTGGGCGAAATCATGGTACATGCTCGGCAGGTAGCCGGGCATGCGCTCGGTGGCTGCCAGCAGCTGTTGCGGGTAGTCCTGCGGCAATCTGTGGCCACATGCGGCAGCACCCTGCACGACCTCCTGCATCAGATCGCCGATCAGGCTACGACTGTCGGCACTGGCCATCAGCTTGCTGGTGCCGCTATCGAGCAGTACCGACAGACCGTTATAGGGTACGTTCCAGACCAACTTCTGCCAGCGGGCCTGGGCCAGGTCAGGCATCGCGGTAGAGTCCACGCCAGCCGAGCGGAACAGCGCCACACCCTCTTCCACCAGGCTTTGCCCGCTTTCTTGCGAGCCACCCGGCCCGGAGTGGTAGCCCAGATTGATCGCTCCGAGCGCCTGGTGCTCAATCACGCCAGGGGCACTGCGATGCGTGCAGATAAAACAGAGCCCGCCAAGCAGGTGCAGCGACTCCGGCAACAGGGGCCGCAATTGCTCCTCAACATCAAGACCATTCTGCAGCAGCACTACCTTGGCATTCGGCGCTGCCACGCGAGAGATGAGCGGTGCCAGTTCGGCGTTACTGGTGGTTTTGACGCCTACCAGCAGCCAATCACAGGGCGGCATCTCCTCGACACTGTTCCAGGCCTGCACGGGCTGCAGGTGCAGCAGGCCATGCACCGCGCTGTTCAGGCGCAGCCCCTGCTCGGCTACGGCCGCGTACTCGCTGCGCAGGAGAAAATGCACGTCATGGCCGGCACGGGCCAGCATCAGGCCATAAAAGCCACCAATGGCACCCGTACCGACGATGCCGATACGTGGACGTGGGGATTCCTGCATCAAGGTAACTCTTCGGGTTCACGGGCCCGGGCCTGTTCCAATGCCCTGGACAGTTCGGGCAGGTGCAAACGGGACTGCACCGCGCCAAGAAATTGGCCGTCTTCTATCAGAAACAGGCTAGGCAGGTGAAAAACGCCATAGCGCTGTACCAAGCCACCGTTGTCGCCGGCATCTACCCAGCACAGTCGCTCGACTGGCAGCGGCATTACAGGCAGCTCACGACGAGCCCAGCGACAACTGGCACAGCCTGTGCTCGTGAATATGAGCAGGGATCTGCCAGGCAGATCGAGCAATCGACGATCAGCGTCGAAGTCCGTCAGGTCAAGACTGGGCACTATACTGTTCAGTAGCGATGTCAAAGGGATGGCATCCGGAGTATTCGAAATGCGTCGTTTTCTGCGTCACCCAAGTGATATGCCTGTGGAGTTGGTGCAACGCAAGCATGCCTTTCTGCCCAGGCAGAGGCTGCACAATATCAGCCTCGGTGGAGTTGCATGCAATTCTGACAAGGGGTTTCGCAAAGGCACAGCCGTTGAGCTGCGCATCCCACTGCTAGGCGAGCAGGCTCGCTACCCCGGGGTAGTCGCCTGGTGCCGCAAACTCAGCGAAGGTTATCTGGTAGGTATCGCCTTCATTGATGAAGACACCCTGTTTCGCGCCCGCATGGTCGAACAGGTCTGTCAGATCGAACACTACCGACATCAGCGCGAGCAGGAGCTGGGTTGCCCGCAGGAGCTCGAAACGATCGCCCGGGAGTGGATATCGATGCACGCCGCCGACTTTCCCAGCAGTCATTTCCACTAGCACGCCCATTGTCTAGGCGCCCCGGAACGCGTTAAGGTTCTTTCCCCCCGCTGCGCCCATAGATTTCGCCCGCCAGAGGCGCTCGGCTCCCGTGACCTGATGAGTACCACGATGGCTGATTTACCGATCGACGATCTAAACGTTTCCTCCAACGAAACCCTGATCACTCCGGCGCAGCTCAAGCGCGAAATTCCCCTGACCGAAGCCGCCCAGCACACAGTCGCCCACGGCCGCCAAGTCGTTCGAGACATTCTGGACGGCAAGGATCACCGCCTGTTCGTAGTGGTCGGACCCTGCTCCATCCACGATATCAAGGCCGCTCACGAGTATGCCGAGCGTCTCAAGGTGCTCGCTGCCGAAGTGTCGGACAGCCTGTTCCTGGTCATGCGCGTGTACTTCGAGAAGCCGCGCACTACCGTAGGCTGGAAGGGCCTGATCAACGATCCTTATCTGGATGACTCGTTCAAGATTCAGGACGGACTGCATATCGGCCGCAAACTGCTGCTCGATTTGGCGGAGATGGGGCTGCCGACGGCTACCGAGGCGTTGGACCCGATTTCCCCGCAATACCTGCAGGACCTGATCAGCTGGTCGGCCATCGGCGCGCGCACCACAGAATCCCAGACCCACCGGGAAATGGCCTCTGGCCTATCCTCCGCAGTGGGCTTCAAGAATGGCACCGATGGTGGCCTGACCGTAGCGATCAACGCCCTGCAGTCGGTTTCCAGCCCGCACCGTTTCCTCGGCATCAACCAGGAAGGCGGCGTATCCATCGTCACCACCAAGGGTAATGCCTACGGCCATGTGGTGCTGCGCGGCGGCAACGGCAAGCCCAACTACGACTCAGTCAGCGTTGCGGTGTGCGAGCAGGAGCTGGCCAAAGCGAAGATCCGGCCAAACATCATGGTCGACTGCAGTCACGCCAACTCCAACAAGGACCCGGCCCTACAGCCCCTGGTCATGGAGAACGTTGCCAACCAGATCCTCGAAGGCAACAACTCCATTGTCGGCTTGATGGTCGAAAGCCATCTGGGCTGGGGCAGCCAATCGATCCCCAAGGATCTCTGCGACCTCAAGTATGGTGTTTCCATCACCGATGCCTGCATCGACTGGGACGCCACCGAGAAGACCCTGCGCAGCATGCACGCCAAGCTCAAGGATGTACTGCCCAAGCGTCAGCGCGGCTAAGCGGGACCAAAATGAAAACGCCGGGCATTGCCCGGCGTTTTTGTTAGCGCACTACATCAGTGTTTGGCCTGGTGCCGCTGACGGCGCTCCAGGTAGCGCTCCACGTAGGAGCAGGACGGAATTACCGTGTAGCCCATTGCTTCGGCATATTCCAGAGCCTGCTCGGTCAGCGCCGCAGCTATACCTTGGCCGCGCAGCGCATTGGGAACGAATGTCCGGTAGATATCGAGCGTCTGCTTGCCCAGATCCATGTAGGCCAGATAGGCGCGGTGGCCATCGACGACGGCCTCGAATTGGTGACCCGCCTGGTCGTGGTGGATGGACAGCCCTTCGCTCATTTCATCTCCTAAATGGGGTTTACAACAGAACCCTTACCTTATCGATCTTTTCAAGGCGAAGAAACATTTCGGCCGAACCCGTTCCAAACTGGACACTGAGGAAAGCCTTGCCGTTCTGTACCTTGTGCAACACACCCTGATAGTAGGTGCCATCATAGGTAATGAACTGTAGCCGCTTACCAGCGTACTCGGAAAGGCTCGCGACGCTGACGAACTCGTATTGCGCTGGCTTCTGCTCTGGTTGTACCTCTGCGCGCACCAGTTCGTTCGCCCCCACCGGAGCAACGACTGTCGGATCGACCCAGGAGAAGGCCAGAGGTTCCACTGCCTGCTGGTTGACCAGCAGAACAGGCTGCAGCATGGAAATCACATCAGCCGCCTCGAAAAACTCCAGGCCATCCCAGGTCATGCCCTCGCTTGGATTGAGCTCCACACGCAATGCCTGCGGATCCGCATAGTAGGTCTTCATTGCCTCCAGAAGTGTTGGATCGAGGGCTATGCGCTGCGCCTTGAGCGA
Organism: Pseudomonas sp. BMS12; assembly: GCF_001592875.1. Taxonomy (GTDB): domain Bacteria; phylum Pseudomonadota; class Gammaproteobacteria; order Pseudomonadales; family Pseudomonadaceae; genus Aquipseudomonas. Next base: position 256,402 of record NZ_LSOF01000006.1, read on the forward strand.
GCTGTCGAGATGCTCGATGGCCGTTTGCAGATAGGCCTCCTGTGATTGGCCGAGCTTGCCAGCACAGTACTCGTTGACCTTGCGCAGGTACTGGTTGTCGTTGAACTCCAGGGTGATGCTCGACACCCGCGGCGGATTTACCCGCAAGTCACCTGGCTTTTCCGACATGTTGGCCAACGAGAAGCTGACGCGATAATCCCCCATGTCGCGGGTGTCGGCATTCAGGTTGAAAGTCAGGGTTTGCGCGCCCGGCTGGAACAGATAGGAGAAATGGCCGTCCGTCTCCAGAGTCCGGTAGCCCATATCCAAAAGCTCGTCGACACCGATCATGCTGGAGCGACCGCAGGCGACGCTGGTCACGGCCGTCTGCAGGTTCTTTTCCTGCGGCACGCTATGGATCATTTCCATCAGCGGCCCGTGCACATCCACCTCGAGCCCCTTGAGATTGACCGCCATCTGCTCCGGAAACTTGCCTTCGGCCAGTCTCTCCTTGAATGCCAACAGGTCTCGCAGTCCTTTGAACTGCAGCTCGGCATGGGCGACGCGTACTTCATCGCGAAACATCGGCAGACGGGCTCTGAGCCCTTCCACGCCAACCCGGCCATCGAACGAGGAAGTAATGCCCTGATAACTGATCTGCATGACCGGTGAGAGCTTGGCCACTGCATCATTCATGATCGAGCGTACCGACAGCCATAGCGAGGCCTTGATCAGCAACGCAACAACTAGGACAAGTAGAAGACCCCACTTGATGAGTTTCGACATCTAGACATCCTTGTTATACAGCTACGGACAATTTTCTGGCGCCGATCTTAACAGGCTGGCTTTGTGCCATCCACGTAACAGAAGGTCAGCTGCACCGTCGGCAAGTACAAAGAGCCTCGGCAACCGCAACAGATCTGTATGTTTTTTAAACAAAAAAGACCGCCACGCACGCGCCCTGAAAAAAAAGTGCTGGGACTTGCGTTGGCTCAGTTTACTTACTAGAAGTAATGGGTAGTATGTGCCCGGCTAATTTCTCACACTCGGGAAATTGCCTTTCATGGAAAGTCCACCTTAAGGGGAACACGATGAACAACGTTCTGAAACTCTCTGCTCTGGCCCTGGCCGCAGTACTGGCTACCGGTTGCAGCAGCATGTCCAAAGAAACCGAAGCTCGTCTGACCGCTACCGAAGACGCCGCTGCCCGCGCTCAAGCTCGTGCAGACGAAGCCTACCGCAAGGCTGACGAGGCTCTGGCTGCTGCTCAGAAGGCTCAGATGACTGCTGACGAAGCCAACGAGCGCGCTCTGCGCATGCTGGAAAAAGCCAGCCGCAAGTAATTACTTGCCAAGGCTTTGAAAAGCCGACCCGATTACCGGGTCGGCTTTTTTATTGCCTGAATTTTCTATGGCAATAAAAAACCCGCCGACCATTCCTGGTCGGCGGGTTTCTCTTTAACCCATTAAATGTCCAGTGGAACTTCTTGGTTGGCCAAGGCCTGCTCTGGTACGGCAATTTCTATAGGCAAGCCATCTTCGGCGGCCACTACTTCGCGCACCATGTCCCAATCAAGTCGCATGCTACCCGCCAGTTCGTCACGCTTGAGTAGCGCGTTGATCACCGCAGTGTGCTTGTCGACAACAGAAGGCTCGCCGGTATCGCTCAACGGCGCATGCGCCTCTAGATAGACTTTCCCGGCACTGACACCGAACTTGTACGGCTCATTGACGATCCGGACAGAAGTCCCGACCGGAGCGATCTTCGCCAGAGTCAGCACATTGTGATTGAGCATGCGGAAGCAGCCATGGCTGACGCGCATGCCGATGCCGAACTTCTTGTTTGAACCGTGGATCAGGTAGCCGGGAGTGCCCAGCGTGAACTTGAACGGCCCCAGAGGATTATCCGGCCCTGGTGGCACATAGGCAGGAAGCGGATCCCCCTCAGCCGCGTGTTCGGCCCGAATGGAGGCTGGAGGTGTCCAGCCTGGATTCGGCGTCTTGGCAACAATAGTAGTGTGCGCGATGGGCGACCCCCAGCCCTCACGACCGATGCCCAGAGGAAAGGTATGAACTACGTTCTGTCCTTTCGGAAAGTAATAAAGGCGGTACTCGGCCAGGTTGATCACAATGCCTTCGCGCGGACCAGGCGGCAGGATGAACCGGGTTGGCAGAATGACTTCGGCGCCCTCGCCCGGTAACCAGGGATCCACACCCGGGTTGGCTGCCACCATTTCCAGATATCCCAGATCGTTGGCAGAGCCGAGGTCGGCGAAAGTGTCCTCATAACGGGCCTTGATCACCTGGATTTGACCCACGATATCCTCGCCAAGAGGTGGCAGAGGCAGCTCAAGCGCGGTGGCCGGGCCAGCGACAATCAGGCTGGCGAGGCACAGGAAACGGACACGCGACAACATCGGTAGATCCTTGCTGGCAATAGCGAATGAAATAAACGGCGATTGTACACCGGCCCTGCTGGCGCCGGGAGGCCTCAGGCGCCCGACCAGATTGACCGCTCACCGCGCCGCTGAGCGTCGAGAACGTTGCGGCAAACGGGGCACAGACGCTTGTCACGCAACCCAGTCCGATCCACTTCACGCATCACCGGCGCGGCAGGCAGCAAGCCGCCACACAGAGTACGGTCAGCGAAGCCACCCAACTCGAGCTGCCGCGCCACCAGATGCACCTTGGCCTCGCGGCAGGCGAACAGATCCAGTTGGTCGTCCGGGACGATCAACTGATAAGCGAACAGGGACCAGGCGTGGCGCGGCATTCAGAGCTCCGAGGCAGGGCCGCCACGATAGCCGAAAGGTCGCAGGCGGGGAAGGCTCAGAGCAGCGGTTCCAGGCTTGGCCAGACATTGTCCAGCAAGCGCTGCTGCGCCGCGGCGCCCGGGTGAATGCCGTCCGCCTGCATCATCCCCGGCACACCACCGACTCCCTCGAGGAAAAACGGCACCAATGGCAGCTGCCGAGCGTTCGCCAGGTCGCTGTAGATCTTGGCGAACGCCTGGGTGTAGCGCTGCCCGTAGTTCGGTGGCAGTTGCATTCCCAGAATCAGTACCTTGGCCCCTGCCTGCTGCGACTGTTGAACCATAGACGCAAGATTCTGTTGCAATTGCGCCGGCGGCTGGCCGCGCAGGCCATCGTTGCCACCGAGTTCGAGAATGACCACTTGCGGTGAATGCCGTGCAAGCAGCGCCGGCAGGCGCGCAAGGCCACCGGCACTGGTGTCGCCACTGATCGAGGCATTCACCACCTGGTGCTGAAAACCGCCCTCCTGGAGGCGTTTTTGCAGCAGGGCGACCCAGCCCACTCGGGTATCCAGGCCCAAAGCGGCGCTGATACTATCGCCGACGACCAGCACGGTGCCGGCCAGTGCGCCCTGAGCCCACAGCAACAGTGTCAGCGCACCGCTCACCCATATCGCACGCATCGGACTCTCCATGAGCGCAAGCATTCTTTCTGCGCGGCACCTTAGCAAAGTGGTTCCCAGCACGGAAGGCGAGCTGGCCATCCTGCTGGATATCTCCTTCGACCTCGCGGGTGGCGACAGCCTGGCCATCGTCGGCAGCTCCGGTTCGGGCAAATCCACCCTGCTCGGCCTGCTTGCGGGGCTCGATCTACCCAGCTCCGGCGAAGTCGAATTGGCCGGCCATGCCCTGCATACCCTGGACGAAGACCGCCGCGCCCAGGTACGCGCGGAACAGGTCGGTTTCGTCTTCCAGTCCTTCCAGTTGCTGGACAACCTCAGCGCGCTGGAGAACGTCATGCTGCCGCTCGAACTGGAAGGTCGTGCGGATGCTCGCAAGCGTGCCGGCGAGCTCTTGCAACGAGTCGGCCTGCAGCATCGGCTCACGCACTTCCCGCGCCAGTTGTCTGGTGGTGAACAGCAGCGGGTGGCAATCGCCCGAGCCTTCGCCGCCGATCCAGCGATCCTGTTTGCCGACGAACCTACCGGCAATCTCGACAGCCATACCGGCGAGCACATCAGCGACTTGCTGTTTCAACTCAATCAGGAACGCGGCACCACCCTGGTACTGGTCACCCATGAGGAGCGCCTGGCTCATCGCTGCCGGCGCATGATCCGCCTCGACGCCGGCCGCCTGATCGACAGCGTGGAACCCTGATGAGCCCGCGCCTGCTGCCTCTGGCCTGGCGCCAGCTGCTGCGCGATGTACGTGCAGGCGAAGTGCGCGTACTGTTCTTTGCACTCCTCATCGCTGTCGCGGCCAGTACCGCCATCGGTTACTTCAGCGCACGACTGAATGGCGCGATGCTGTTGCGTGCCACCGAGTTTCTCGGCGCCGACCTGGTGCTCAGCGGCAGTTCACCGGCGACGCACGAACAGATCGAGGCTGGCCAACGTCTGGGACTGACGCATGCCCAACTGGTCGAGTTTTCCAGCGTCATCGCAACCGATCAGGGCATTCAACTGGCGAGCGTCAAGGCTGCCAGCAGCGGCTATCCCCTGCGCGGTGAGCTGAAGAGTGCCGCCGCACCCTATGCCGCCGAGCGGCCAGGTCCCGGCCCGCAGCCGGGCGAGGCCTGGGCGGAAGCCCGCCTGTTCGCCGCACTGAACCTGAAAGTTGGTGACAGCATCGAGGTCGGCAACCTACCGTTGCGCCTGACTCGGGTACTGACCCACGAGCCGGATCGGGCCGGGGACTTCTACAGCCTGACTCCGCGCGTGCTGATGCATCTGGACGACCTGGCCGCGACCGACGTGGTCCAGCCTGGCAGCCGGGTGCGCTACCGTGAACTCTGGCGCGGCGCTGCCCAAGCACTGGCCAGCTACCGGCAGGCCGTGGAAAAGGACAAGGCACCACACCAGCGCCTGGAAGACGCCCGCGACGGCAATCGCCAGATCGGTGGCGCCCTTGGCCGCGCCGAGCGCTATCTGAACCTGGCCAGCCTGGCGGCGGTGCTCCTCGCGGGCGTGGCCGTGGCACTTTCGGCCAGCCGTTTTGCCGTGCGCCATTTTGATACCGGCGCTCTGCTGCGCTGCCTGGGCCTCTCGCGGCGCCAGACCCTGAGCCTGTTCAGCCTGCAACTGGCCATGCTCGGCCTGCTCGCCTGTGTCTCCGGCGCGCTGCTGGGCTGGGTTGGCCAACTGGTGCTATTCAAGCTGCTGCACGGCCTACTGCCTCCGGGCGTGCCAGTCGGTGGGCTCTTGCCGGCGCTGGCTGGCATTGCCGTCGGCCTGGTCGCCCTGGCCGGTTTCGCGCTCCCGCCACTGGCCGCGCTCGGGCGCGTACCGCCATTGCGTGTACTGCGCCGTGACCTGCTGCCCGTCCCGCCCAGCTCCTGGCTGGTATATGGGGCGGCGTTGCTCGCCCTGGCCCTGATCATGTGGCGCCTGAGCCTGGACCTGAAGCTGACCCTGGCACTGCTTGGCGGCGGCCTGCTCGCCACCCTGTTGCTCGGCGGCTTGCTCCTGCTCGGCCTCCGGGGCATGCGGCGCCTGCTCGCACGCGCCGCCCTACCCTGGCGCCTGGGTCTGGGGCAACTGTTACGCCATCCACTGGCCGCCGCCGGGCAATCGCTGGCCTTCGGTCTGATCCTCATGTCCATGGCGCTGATCGCCCTGTTGCGTGGCGAACTGCTGGACACCTGGCAGAATCAGTTGCCCGAGCAAGCGCCCAATCATTTCGCGCTCAACGTGCTGCCCGCCGAGAAGGAGGCTTTCGCCGCGCACCTCGCCACCCTGGCGCCGCAGACGCTGCCGCTCTACCCGGTAGTAGCCGGACGCCTGGTGCTGATCAACGGCGAGCCGGTGCAGGGCATAGCCAGCAAGGAAAGCCAGGGCGAACGAGCCATCCAGCGCGACCTCAGCCTGACCTGGGCCGCTGACCTGCCGGAAGGCAACCAGGTATTGGCTGGCCACTGGTGGCAAGCTGAACGAGGTGATGGACTACCGGGCGTATCGGTGGAGTCGCGACTCGCCGAAAGCCTTGGCCTGAAGCTGGGCGACAGGCTCACCTTCAATGTCGGCGGCCTCGAACAGGAAGCCCAGGTCAGCAGCCTGCGCAAGGTCGAATGGGACAGCTTCCAGCCGAACTTCTACATGATCTTCCAGCCGGGCACCCTGCAAGACCTGCCCGCTACCTACCTGACCAGCTTCTATCTGCCGCCACACAGCGAGCAGCAGCTGGTGGAACTGGCGCGTGCCTTCCCTGCGGTCACTCTGCTGCAGGTCGAGGCGCTGCTGGAGCAACTGCGCAGCATCATGGCGCAGGTCAGCCTGGCCGTTGAGTATGTCCTGCTGTTCGTGCTCGCCGCCGGCCTGGCGGTGCTGTTTGCCGGCCTGCAGGCGACCCTCGACGAACGCCTGCGCCAGGGCGCCTTGCTCCGCGCCCTTGGCGCCGAGCGGCGCCTGCTGCTCAAGGCCCGACGTGCAGAGTTCGGTCTGCTCGGCGCAGCCAGCGGCCTGCTGGCTGCACTCGGCTGCGAACTGGCGAGTTTCCTGCTGTATCGCTATGCCCTGGAGCTGCAGTGGCAACCGCACCCCTGGTTGCTGGTACTGCCGCTGATCGGCGCCCTGCTGGTTGGCGCGGCAGGCATCTGGGGCACGCGCCGAGCGCTGAACGCCTCGCCGCTGACCGTGCTGCGCGAGATCTGATCATGTCCGCGCTGTCATTGCTAGAATGCTCGGCCGTCCACTACTTGCCAGCACCATGAGCCGCTATCGTCCACCTCGCACCGCCGGAACCCCGCTGATCACGCCCGAAGGCGAAGCTCGCCTGCGCGCCGAGCTGCACGAGCTGTGGCATGTACGGCGCCCCCAGGTAACCCAGGCGGTGAGCGAAGCGGCCGCGCTCGGCGACCGTTCGGAGAACGCCGAGTACATCTACGGCAAGAAGATGCTGCGCGAGATCGACAGCCGGGTGCGTTTCCTCACCAAGCGCCTGGAGAGTCTCAAGGTCGTGGACAGCCGCCCATCCGATCCGAACAAGGTCTACTTCGGTGCCTGGGTAACCCTGGAGGACGACGACGGAGCAGAAACCCGCTACCGCATCGTCGGCCCGGACGAACTGGATCTCAAGCAAGGCCTGATCAGCATCGACTCGCCGCTGGCCCGCGCCCTGGTCGGCAAGGCCCTGGATGCCGAAGTCCTGGTGCAGACGCCCGGCGGCGAGCAGGCGTTCTACATCACCGCCATCGACTACCCGACCTTCAACGCAGGTTGATCAGGCCCTGACGGGCAACCCGCAGCAGTTGACCGATCAACTCATCGCGCACCGGCGCGGCCTCCGGGCCGACCACCACCAGATCGAAACTGTCGTTGGGCAGGCGCGCGAGCTCCTGAGCCTGCGGACTGGCAAAGCGGATGAGGAAATTACGCGCCGCCGGCCAATGCTTGGGCCAGCCTTCCAGGTTCTTCAACAAGTTCGGCTGATGGCTGCCGACCAGCAGCACATGGGGATGGCGATTGACCGCAGCATGCGGCAAGGGGGAAAAATGCAGATGGGCGCGTGGGCAGCTCATGGGAATGCAGTCTCAGCCTCATAGTCCGGCTGGACTGCGGTGAGAGGCGACACCGGCCAGCGCTTTAGCGGTATTCGCCCAACCGGGCAGCGCCCCGCAAGTTGCTCTTAAATCGGCGCTATGGGGTGCGATGCTAAAAATGCCGGCACCGCTCTGTCAAGCCGCCTGCAGCCAGGAGAACCGATGTCCGAGAAACTGCGCCTGTTCTTTGCCCTGCCCGTGCCTGAGCCGCTGGCGGCACATATTGCCGATTGGCGCCAGCAACTGGCCTGCGACGGGGCCTTGGTGCACCCAGAAGACCTGCACCTGACCCTGGTGTTTCTCGGCAGTCAACCCGCGGCCCGCCTGCCTGAGCTGCAGGCGTTGACCTCGCAACTACGCGGCGAGCAGGCGTTCGAACTGCAACTCGACCAACTTGGTTGCTGGCGCGGCGGCTTGCTACACCTTGCACCAAGCCAACCACCCACCGCGTTGCTGAGGTTGCAACGCAACCTGCAGGACCAGCTGACACAGGCAGGTTTCACCCGCGAAGAGCGCGGCTACCGCCCACACCTGAGCCTGGCCAGACAGGCGCAGGCACCCACCGCGGGCGAGGCCTTTCAGTTCACCTGGCGCGTAGACAGTTTCGCCCTGTTCAGCTCTCAGTTCGTGACGATCGGCCCCCGTTACCGGCTGATCGACACCTGGCCACTGCACTGACTGTTTCCCCCAGTAACACCCCCTGATCGATTCCTAAGACCAGTCTCTGCGGGGCTTGCGTCGCAAACGCCCGTTTAGAGCTGTCGTTCTAATTTTGCGCTTTATGGCATAGATCCTGCCCTGCATCAGCCAGCTGAAGTTTCGCCCCAGGATGGGCGCGGATGGCTGAACACAGGGACGGCCCACTGCCTATTCACCGTTCGAGAGCACAACATGAATAACAAGAAGACTCTGCTCGCCCTCTGTGTCGGTTCCAGCCTGCTGTTGTCCGGCCAGGCCGAGGCCGGCCTGTTCGGCTCCACCGGCTACACCAAGACCAAATACCCGATCGTCCTGACCCACGGCATGCTCGGCTTCGACAGCATCCTCGGCATCGATTACTGGTACGGCATTCCCTCCGCGCTGCGCTCCGATGGCGCCAGCGTGTACATCACCGAAGTCAGCCAGCTGAACACCTCCGAACTGCGCGGCGAAGAGCTGCTCGAACAGGTCGAGGAAATCGCCGCCATCAGCGGCAAGGGCAAGGTCAACCTGGTTGGCCACAGTCACGGCGGCCCGACCGTGCGCTACGTCGCCGCCATCAGGCCGGATCTGGTCGCCTCGGTCACCAGTGTCGGCGCGCCGCACAAGGGTTCGGACACCGCCGATTTCCTGCGCCAGATCCCGCCAGGCTCGGCCGGGGAAGCGCTGCTCGCCGGCATCGTCAATGGCCTGGGGGCACTGATCAACTTCCTTTCCGGCAGCTCCAGCACCTCGCCGCAGAACGCCCTGGGCTCGCTCGAATCGCTGAACAGCCAGGGCGCCGCTGTGTTCAACGCCAAGTACCCGCAGGGTATCCCGACCAGTGCCTGCGGCGAGGGTGCCTACAAGGTCAACGGTGTCAGCTATTACTCCTGGAGTGGCACCAGCCCGCTGACCAACTTCCTCGACGTCAGCGACCTGCTGCTGGGCGCCAGCTCCCTGACCTTCGACGAAGCCAACGACGGCCTGGTCGGGCGCTGCAGCTCGCACCTGGGCAAGGTGATCCGCGACAACTACCGGATGAACCACCTCGACGAGGTCAACCAGACCTTCGGCCTGACCAGCCTGTTCGAGACCGACCCGGTCACCGTGTATCGCCAACAGGCCAACCGCCTCAAGCAAGCCGGCCTGTGAGCCAGCCATCGGGGCCTAAGGGCCCCGATCACTTTTCAGCCGCAGAGTCATGCCGTGAACAAACCACTACTGATTGCCGCGCCTTTGCTAATCGGCGCCAGTATCGCCGCTACCTTCTATTTCAATCCGCTCGAACCCGGCGCAGCCCCCAATAGCGAGGCTGGTGTCACCCTACCCCAAACCGATGCATCGACTCAGGTAGCGACAGCACGGCCGGAATACCGCGCAACACCTGCGCAAGCCGCGGCCAGCGCGCCACTGCCGCCCTCCTTTGCCGGTACTCAGGTCGATGGCCAATTTCGCCTGGATGCCGCCGGCAACCTGCTCGTCAGCATGGATATCCGGCGCATCTTCGATTACTTCCTCAGCGCCTATGGCGAAGAAAGCCTGAAGGCCAGTCTGGCCAGACTGCAGTCTTATATCCGCAACCAGTTGCAGGAACCGGCACAGAGCCAGGCCCTGGCACTGCTCGCGCAATACCTCGACTACAAGCGGCAGCTGGTGCAACTGGAGAAGGACCTGCCACAGATGGCCAGCCTGGATGCCATGCGCCAGCGCGAACAGGCCGTGCAGGCGCTGCGGGCCGGCCTGTTCAGCCCTGAGGCACACCAGGCGTTCTTCGGCCAGGAAGAGGCCTACAACCAGTTCACCCTGCAGCGCCTGGCCATCCGTCACGACAGCAGCCTCAGTGACCAGCAGAAAGCCGAGGCCCTGGATCAGCTGCGTGCTGGCCTTCCGGAGGACATGCAGGAGCTGCTGGTACCGCAACTGCAAAGCGAACTACGCCAGCAAACTGCCGCCCTGCAGGCCAGTGGCGCCAGCAGCGAGCAGATCCGCCAACTGCGACTGCAGCTGGTCGGGGCCGAAGCCACTGGCCGCCTGGAGGCCCTCGATCGTCAGCGCCAGCAGTGGCAACAGCGCCTCAGCGATTACCGCCAGGCGAAAGCCAAGCTGGAAGCCAACGGCGGTCTCAGTGAGACCGACCGTCAGGCTGCGCTGCAACGTCTTGCCGCGGAGCGTTTCGACGAACGCGAGCGGCTGCGCCTGGATGCCGCCGAGCAGCTGGCACTGGCCAAGGAGAAACCCTGATTTTCAGCGTAGAGCGAGAGCGCCTCGAAGCGACCTGGGGCGCGTACTGGCGCCCCAGCAACGAAAACGCCGCGACCCTGCAAGAGAGTCGCGGCGTTGTCTTGAGTACAGAGCGCTGCTGCGCTGCGTGCCCTGAAATCAGCGGGCGATGATGCGATCCAGCGACAGCTTGCCGGCACCCTCAACCATCAGCACAGCGCTGATCAGACCGAGGATCATGGCGTACTCGAAGCCGTTATTGGTGATGAAGAAGCCATTGGCCCAATGCACCGCGAACATGGCCACCAGCATGGATACCAGCAGCGACAACGCCGCCGGGCGCACCAGCAGGCCGACCACCAGAGCCAGGCCGCCGAAGAACTCGGCGCTGCCGGCCAGGGCCGCCATCAGGTAGCCGGGAGTGATGCCGATGCTTTCCATCCACTGGCCCACGCCTTCCAGGCCGTAACCGCCGAACCAGCCGAACAGTTTCTGCGAGCCGTGGGCGGCGAAGGTCAGGCCGGTGACCACCCGCAGCAGGGTGATGCCGTAGCCGGCGTTGGAAGACATCAGGGATTTGATCAGGTTGCTCATGTGCCAGGTCCTTTATAGGTGTGAGGTGTTGGTGAGGCACATACTATTCGAATTTATGGATGCTAAAAGCGCAATTTAACGCTAATTAAAATCGAATAATTCGATCGCTTACTGCCGCGACTTCGCCTGCGTGGGCTCCAGCAGAAAACGCTCACGATCATAGGCAATGTAGTACTTGTTCACGCTGTTGACATAGCTGACCACGCCCAACCCCATCTTCTCCATGGCCACCCGCTCTACCTGGAAGAACCACTGGTTTGGATTGAGTCCACGCCTGCGAGCCTCCGCACGCAGGCTCTGCACCCGCTGTGGCCCCATGTTGTAGGCGGCGAGGATAAAGGCCCGACGCTCGCTATCGGCTATCTGCCGGCTGGCGAAGAATTCGCGACGAATCCGCGCGATGTAGCGAGTCGCGGCCAGCACGTTGTTGTCCAACACCTGGATATTGCCGACACCCACACTGCGCGCTGCACCTGGAGTGACCTGCATCAGGCCGGTGGCCCCGGACGCCCCGCGCGCAGCTGGATTGAGGGTGGACTCCTTGTAGGCCATCGCCGCCAGTTGCAGCCAGTCCAGGTCCTGTTGCTCGCCGTGCTTCTGCAGCACCGCGCGCACTCGCTCCAGGCGTCGACGATCCGCCTGGTTCAGCGGATTACGCACCTTGTAGGAGCGTCGATAGACCCGCTGGAATGCCGAGTCCTGATCGTCCGGCACCCGGTAGCTACTGAGAAAACGGTCGACACTGGCGCGCAGCATCGGCGCATCGCGGCGCACGAACCAGCTCATGTCGCCCGCCTTGCTCAGCACCAGATGGCGTTCGATGCGCAGCCTGGGCATGACCTTGAGCCAGCGTTCGGCAATCGGCAGCTCCACGGCAGTCCAGGGGTAGATTCCGGCCTGCACCATTTCCAGCACATCCTCGACCGCCAGGCTGCTATCCGCCCACTCCACCACGATCGGCGGCTGCTTGCGTTGCGCCAGGCGCTGGTTGACCTCGCGCAACGCCTCGCCGGCAGCACTACCCAGCGGCAGCACCAGGCTGCGCCCGGCCATGTCGTCGAGCTTGCGGTAATGCCGGTTGTTGCGATTGCCCACCACCACCAGCGGCACATTGCTGCGGATTGCCTGACTGGCACTGATCCCCAAGCCAGGGTGCACATCGAGCAGCTCGCCGGGGGCCACCACGTCGCCCTCGCCCTTTTGCAGGGCTGCCAGCAGCTGGTCCTTGGCTTTCGGGATGATCTTCATGCGCAGGCTGCGACCATCGCGGGCATTGCGGTTGAGGTATTGCTCGAAGGCGCGCAGGCGGTGGTATTCGACGCCGATGACCTGTCCCTTGACCTCGCCGGAGCTGTTGCGGCTCTGGTTGACCAATACACGCAACTCACCACTCTTACGAATCTGCGCCAGGTCGCGCTGCGTGCTCGGCGCCGGCGCATGCCCGCCCAGACCGCTGAGGCGGGCGTGGGCCGGCAACACCGCCAGGCAGCAGAGTAGAAACAGCAGCGCGCGGGTCATCCGGCCTCCGGGTAGTGCCGGGTCATGCTGCGACCCGAGCGACTGAGAGCGTCCCGGCGACAGATGGTTCCTGCGCGCGGGGCGCGGAGCCTCGCACACGGCGCTTCAAATGGCCAGCCCATGCTGACAAGTGACATCAACAGACATACATAAGCATCTGTATTTAATGAATTTATTATCGAAACACGAGCTCTGCTATGCTGCCCAGCCAGGCCAGTGAGGTAGCACCATGCAACTCATCGACATCGGCGTCAATCTGACCCACCCCAGCCTTGCGCGGGAGCGTGACGCGGTACTCGCCCGTGCCCGCGATGCCGGCGTGCGCCAACTGGTACTCACCGGCACCAGTCTGGAGGAAAGCGAGAACGCCCTGAACTTCTGCCGCGAGCTGGATGAAGCGGGCGACACCCTGTTCAGCACCGCCGGCGTTCACCCTCACGATGCCAGCCAATGGACTGCCGACAGCGCGCGCCAGCTACGTGCCCTACTCGTCGAAGGTCCCGTATGCGCCGTGGGTGAATGCGGGCTGGACTTCAATCGCGACTTCTCGCCGCGCCCGCAACAGGAGAAGGCCCTGGAAGAGCAGCTGGCCCTGGCGGTGGAACTGCAGCTTCCGGTGTTCCTCCATGAGCGTGAAGCCGGCGAGCGTCTGAGCGCCATCCTCCGCCAGTTCCGCGACCAGTTGCCCGCCGCCGTGGTGCACTGCTTCACCGGCGAGAAGGACAGCCTCTATGCCTATCTGGACCTCGACCTGCATATCGGCATCACCGGCTGGATCTGCGACGAGCGCCGGGGCACCCACCTGCATCCGCTGATGCGCGATATCCCTGCCGGCCGCCTGATGCTGGAGAGCGACGCTCCCTACCTGCTGCCGCGTAGCCTGCGGCCGAAACCGAAGAGCGGGCACAACGAGCCGGCCTTTCTCGGTGAAGTCTTGCGTGAAGTGGCACTGCACAGAGGCGAAAGCCCGGAAACCGTGGCCGCACATACGACAGCTACGGCCCGGGCCTTCTTCGATCTGCCGCTGGTCGAGGCTTAGTCAAACACCGTGGTGGTTTGCCGGCTCAGCGCCAGCAACTGACCGTCCTTCGTCCACAGGCGCGCGGCGATATGGCCGTAGCCGTCGAGGGCATGTTCGATCTCGGCCTGGTACAGGCACCAGTCGTGAGTGGTCAGGCTCGGCAGCGGGTGCACGAATTCGATGGTCCAGGTCAGCGAGCTGCCAGGCGCGGGCGCCTTGAGGTAGGACAACACGGCCGGCGGCCAGGCATCCACCAGGGCCAGCAGGTGGGTCTCGCTGACCTTGTCATGACTCACGTCACTGCGCAGCCGTACCCAGCCGCCCATGTGGCGCGACGGCGTGTTGCTGAACGGCATGCCGCCCTGCCCCCAGCGCATGGCCAGGAAGCGGGTAAATTCGGGGGTGACATCCTTGATGTAGGGCAGTTCCTGGCATTCCTCCACGGCTTTCATCGCCGGCGCCGGCTCGGCCTCGACGCGCACCGCAGACACCCGCGAGGCGCCGAAACTGCCCTGGGCCATGGCCACCATGCTACCGTTCTGCACGACTCGCCCCAGCACCTGGCTGACCGACTTGCCCTCGCGCAGCACTTCCACCTCGAAGGCCGCAGCCTCGCCCATCAGCATGGGCCCGACAAAGGTGATGGACAGCGAACGCACCGGGCGCCCGGCCGGCACCTTGAGGCGCATGGCCTCATACAACATGGCAGCCACCAGGCCGCCGAAGGTCGCGCGGCCCTGGCCCCACAAGGGCGGAACAACGACATGCTGCGGACGGGTATGCACCGCGTGGATCAGTTCAGCGAAGGTCATGCGCAATCTCCTTTCATGCAGCCTCAAGCTTAGAGAAAAGCATGTGCCAGCGGGAGAGACTATGCGGCCAAATCAGCGCCGATATGGCCACCCATACGGCTCTGCAATGGGGCTCGGAACCTGATCACGCTCTCGCGAGCTAGAGAAAAAAGCAAAAGTGACTGAGGAACGCACTGGGCTCGCATTCGACTTTAGGGGTGGTAAATGAGCATGACTCGCTCCGCTCCCCCTTCGGACCACGCTAAGCGCGTTAGCAGCAAGCTGCTTGCCGAAGTCACTTTTAACGCAGTTTTTCCGATGCGCAGCAGATCGTGAATAGGTTCTCAGGGGAAATGTCGGGCCAGCTTCTGCAGACAGGCATCGGCCTGCTGCTCGGCGGTGACGAGACAAGTGCGCCAGTACTCGGCGCAAGGCGCCAGGTCCGCCTCGCTCTGCACTCGCAGCAACCACTGCAGATGGTCGTGCCAGTCGCCCAGCGCGCCCTGGGCTTCGCGCAGGGCCTGCAGCGCATCCGCGCTCAACTCGGCATATGCAGGCCAGGCTTCGGCGCAGTAACGCAGGCGTTTGATCAGCAAGCGCAGGCGATGACGATCTGGCTCCGGCACGCGCAGCGCTTCGCCCAGCTTGCGCGCCTGCCGAGCCAGGTCACGCTCGACTCGTTTGCCGCTGACCAGCCACTTGCCATCGCGCTGGGCATCGCGGCAATCCTGCGGCCATTCGTCCAGACGAATCTGCAGGCGCTGCAGCGGCACGCCGGCCAAGAGCTGGCTGTAACCCTCGGTGCGCTCGGCGAGACGGCGCTGGGCCGCTGCAGCCTGACCGCGCAGCTGTAATTCAGCCGCCAGCACCTCCAGGTCGCGCAGCGGGCCACTGGCCCGGCCCAGCGCGCCAGCGGCCTGCTCCAATGCCGCGCACAAGGGGTCTTTGCGTAGCGGGCGCAGCAAGCTGCGCAGACGCCGCACCGCGATGCGCAAATCGTGCAGTGCTTCGTCGTCGGTATGCGCCTGCATCCTTGCGCAACAGGCATAGAGGCGCACCTGCTGCGCGATGATGCGTTTCTGCAGCGCGGAGCTCAAAGCGTTCATCCGTCACTCCTTTTCAGCGGACGCCAGGGCAGCTCCCGGCGCAAGCGCTGCAAGCTGGCGCGTATTTGTTCGGGCGCAGAACCTGCGCCGCCATAGCGCTGCGCCTCGAAGGCCCTGGCGAAAGCCTCAAGTGCCTGGGCCTGGCGCGGCAGCAATGCCGCCGCACGAGCGGCGAAGTCGCGTACGCCCTCGCCCTTGCCTCGACGCAGGCCATGGCGCGCCAGCAATGACTCGAAGCGGCGCAACTGGCGCTGCTGGGGATCGCGCTCACGACGCCAGGGCTTGAACAACCATAGCGCCAGCAGACCCAGCAGCGTCCCACCGCCGCCCACCATCACCAGCGCCAGACGCTGCCAGTCGAGCGTACCGAACCAGCGTTGCAGTAGCCCCAGCTGCTGCTCGCTGCGATAACCGAGGACCCAGCGCTGCCAGTTGTAGTTGACGCTGTCCCAGGCCAAACGCAACTCGTTGAGCCACGCCAGGTCGCGGTAACGCAGGGGCGAGAATGGCGAATCCTCGAGAAAACTATCCTCCTCGGCCAGGGCCTCCTCCAGCCCCAGCACAATGCGTTCCGGCGCCACCTGGAAGGTTGGGTCGACACTGCTCCAGCCGCGGCCTTCCTGCCAATATTCGACCCAGGCGTGTGCATCGTACTGACGCACCGCAAGGTAATTGCCGGACTGGTTGAACTCACCGCCCTGGTAGCCGGCGACCACCCGCGCCGGGATACCCGCCGCGCGCAGGACGAAGGTCATCGCACCCGCATAGTGCGCGCAGAACCCCCGGCGAGTACGGAAGAGGAACTCGTCGATGCTGTCCAGGCCCACCGGCGGCGGCTTGAGGGTGT
The DNA here is from genome assembly GCF_001592875.1 of Pseudomonas sp. BMS12. GTDB lineage: Bacteria > Pseudomonadota > Gammaproteobacteria > Pseudomonadales > Pseudomonadaceae > Aquipseudomonas. The sequence goes on from NZ_LSOF01000006.1 coordinate 272,666, forward strand.
AGACATAGGGCTGCTGGTTGAAGTGCCGCAGCAGGGCCGCCACCAGCGCCTGGGTATCGCTGCCATGCTCCCGGCGTAATTGTGCGGCCCACTGGCGACTGCGCGGGTCGCCACCTTCCGGCAGTTGCAGGCTGCGCCGCAGCACCGGCGCCGGCAGCTGCGGCTCGCGCAGCGCAGCTGGCCAGGACTGCACCTCATACATCAGGTTCTGCAGCACCGGGCGCGGTTGCTCCAGGCGGAAGTCGCCCATCTGCCGAACGCCCGGCAGGCTGCTCAAGCCAACATCCAGGGCGAACAGCCAGGGCTTGCCGCTGGGTTGCATGATGATGCTGTAGGACAGCGGTTCCCCTTGCCTGCGCCACTGCGGCGCGCCCTGCTGCTGGGCGCCCCAGGACTGCGACCAGCGCCGCCCATCGAAGTGTTCCAGGGTCAGGGCGCGCCAATAGAGCTCGCTGCGTGGTGGTGGCGGGCCGTCGAAACTGGCCCGAAAGGCCAGCGCCGCCGAGCGGCTGAGCTCGGCCACGTCGGCCGGCGCCATGCTGTCGGACAATCCGGTGAGCCCACGCTGCGGGTTGGGCAGGCTCCACAGCGGCCCCAGGCGCGGAAACAGCAGGAACAGCAGCAGCATCAACGGCAGCGCCTGCAACATCATCGCGCCGGCCAGTTTGATGGTGGCGAGCGGGCGCGCAGACAAGCTGCTCTGTTGCAAGCCGATCAAGGCCGCCAGCAAGGCGGTGATCGGCAGCAGGCTGTACAGCGCAGCCAGCAGGCTGTCGTCGAACAGATAGGCGACCACCACCACGAAGAAGCCGAGGAAGATCAGCACCAGTGCGTCACGCCGGCTGCGCAGTTCCACCAGTTTGAGGATGAAGGCAGCCACCAGCAGCACGGCGCCGGCATCCAGACCGATCAGGCTGCCTCGCGAGAGGAACACCCCGGCAGCCGTAACCGCCATCAACCCAGCCCGCTCCAGGCCATTGGGGAAGCGCGCACGCATGCGGAACACCTGGATGCGCCAGCCGGCGCAGAACAGCCAGAGCGCGGCGATCCAGGGCGGCAGATGCAGCAGGTGCGGCAGGATCACCAGCACCTGGGCTACCAGCAGCCAGGTCAGGGCGATACGCGGGATGGCCGGTAGCGCGCTCATCGCCGCTCACCATAGAGCGCCAGCGCCCGCAGGCAGGCCTCGCGATGGCCCTCGCCATAGTCCGGTGCCAGCTCGCAGCCGGGCAGGCGCAGGCCGTAGGGCTGCTGGCGGGTATCCAGTTGCAGCACCCAGTGGCACAGGCGCGACAGACGCTCCTCGGCGTCGCCACCAAGGGCCTGGAAATCCAGCCACAGATCACGCCCGCTTAGGGCGGCGAAGTCCTTGACCAGCAGGCCCTGACCGCGCGAGAAGGCTTTCCAGTGCAGGCGCCGCTTCGAGTCTCCGGGCTGGTAGCTGCGCAGGCCCTGATAGTCGTCGGCGCCCTGGCCGCTGGCGCGGCGCCCCTCCTCCTCGGCATCTTCGCCCGCGCCGCTGGCCAGCGGCAGATCGCCCGCCAGCGGACGGGGATAGACCAGCACGCTCTGGTCCAGGTCGACCCAGCTCCAGGCCACCAGAATGCCCAGTGGGAAATGACTCTCCACCCGCATGCGCTCCGCGCGCAGCCAGCCGCGGCGCAGCGCCGGCAGGCCGAGCTCGCATTCACGCTCGCTACCAGGCGGCACGTCCAGCGTCTGCAGGGGTTGGCCAGGCCAGCCCAGGGCAATGGCCTGGTGGGCATGCTCGGCGCTTTCCAGGCGCACGCGAAAACGTGCCTGTTCGCCGGCGAACACCGCGCCGCTGGCGCCCGCCTTGAGAATCAGCCCGCTGAAATTGCGGTAGGTGTGCAGGATGGCGATGACGAAGATCGCCGCCAGCAGAAAGGTCAGCCCATAGGCCAGGCTATTCTCGTAGTTGATGGCGGCCAGCAGCATCAGCACCAGCAGCACCGTGAAGGCCGCGCCGACCCGGTCCGGCATGATGAAGATGCGCCGCTGGTTCAGCTGCACCTGCGCCGCCGCCGGAATCCGCCGGGCGACCCAGCGCCGCCAGCGCGTCTTGAGGCTCATCAGACCGCCGACACTTCGCGCAGCAGCCACTGCACCAGGGTGCCGCCGCCATGCCCGGCCGGGTCCGCACGCTCGCGCAGGCGGTGGCCGACTACCGCCGGCAGCACCGCCTGCACATCCTCGGGAATCACATAGTCGCGGTTGGCCAGGAAGGCCCAGGCCCGCGCTGCCGCCAGCAGTGCCAGGCTGGCCCGTGGCGACAGGCCCCAGGCGAACTGCGGCTCGCTGCGAGTGGCCTCGACCAGGCGCAGCACGTAGTCCACCAGCGCATCGCTGGTACGCACCTGTGGAATCAGCGCCTGGATGGCCGCCAACTCGGCATGGTTGAGCACGGGCTCCAGGCGCGGCAGCAGATCGCGCCGGGCCTCGCCCAGCAGCAGGGACTTCTCCGCCGCGCGCGCCGGGTAGCCCAGCGACAGGCGCATGAGAAAACGATCCAGCTGCGATTCCGGCAGGGCGAAGGTGCCGCCGGAACTGACCGGGTTCTGCGTGGCGATGACGAAGAACGGCTCCGGCAGCGGCCGGGTAGCGCCCTCGATGGTCACCTGGCCCTCCTCCATGGCTTCGAGCAGTGCGCTCTGGCTCTTCGGCGTGGCCCGGTTGATCTCGTCGGCCAGCACCAGCTCGGCGAAGATCGGTCCGGGGTGAAAGACGAACTGTCCGCTGTCCTTGTCGAACACCGAGGTACCGAGAATGTCGCCGGGCAGCAGGTCCGAGGTGAACTGGATGCGCTGGAAACTCAAGCCCAGCACCCGCGCCAGGGCCTGGCTGAGGGTGGTCTTGCCCATACCGGGCAAGTCCTCGATGAGCAAATGACCGCGCGCCAGCAGGCAGGTCAGGGCCAGACGCACCTGCTGATCCTTGCCCAACAGCACCTGGTTGATCGCATCCAGACAGGCATCCATCTTCTGCCGCATCGCAGCTCTCCAGCAGGGGAAAACTCCGATGCTACTGGTCTGCGCCGAGCAGGCAAAGCGCGCTGCAATCTTTGCTCACGAAGCCACTCAGGGACGGGCCATCTCGAAGCCGTCCCGCGTCCGGCAGTAACCGCTTCCGCCCAGGCGACCGATCAGATCCAGACGCTGCGGATCGATGCGCCCACGCTGGTCGAGCACCGCGTCGTCGATATGCGCCAACAGAACCTCGGCGAAGATCAGATGGCAGCTCGGGTCCTGCGCCGGGTAGGCCTGGATCTGCGCCACTCGGCATTCGAAAGCCACGGGCGCAGCGGCCACCCGCAGGGGCGCCACACGGCTGCTGGGCAGGCTGGCAATGGCGCAATGCTGGAATTCGCTGATACCCGGCGCCAGGGTCGCCGAGCTGGCGTTCATCGCCTCGGCCTGGGCAAAGTCGACCAGCTGGATGACCAGTTCGCCGGTTTCCTGAACGTTGCGCAGGGTGTCCTTGAGGCTGCCGTCATCACGCAGGTTGACGTTGACCATCAGAGTCGGCGGGCGATCGCTGATCACCTGAAAGAAGCTGAACGGTGCCAGGTTGTCGACGCCTGCGGCCGAGCGAGTTGAAACCCAGGCGATGGGCCGTGGCGTGACACTGGAAGCCAGCCAGCGATAGGCCTCCAGGGGCGTTAGCGAGGAAAAATCGAGCTGCATGTCGGTCAACGTCCCGCGCGGGATTCACGGATATAGAAGCGTGCCTTTTCCGAATCCTCGGTGCAGCTCTGATAACCCTCGAACTGCTGCGAGGTCTTGGCCGTAGTCAGCAGCGCCAGCGCCTTGGAATAACTCACGGTACCGGCGAATCCCTCGGCCTTGGCGATGTCCAATTCACGCCAGGCGGCATCCAGCTGATTGGCGCAGCTGTCACGGTAGGCGGTCTTGCCGGCACAACCGACCAGGGCAAGCGACAGCAGAGCCAGGGTGGCGATTCTTGTCATGGGTTATCTCCTGAGAGTGGGGTCGCTGCTTTGATCCAGCGTATCCGGCAAAGTGCCGGCACGCTGGCGATTCTAGCAGTACGTCCTTGGCGCATCCGATCTGGGCGGGTATGTTCGAGGTGTTTTCCGGGGGATATGCAATGAGCAAGCGAGTGGCACTGGTACTGGGCTCCGGTGGGGCGCGCGGTTATGCGCACATCGGCGTGATCGAGGAGCTGGAAGCCCGAGGCTATGAGATCGGTTGTGTTGCCGGTTGCTCCATGGGCGCGGTGGTCGGCGGCATCTACGCGGCAGGCAAACTGCAGGAGTACCGCGAGTGGACCGAGAGCCTGGACTACCTGGACGTGCTGCGCCTGCTCGATGTCAGCTTCCGCCTCGGCGCCATTCGCGGCGAAAAGGTGTTCGGCAAGATCCACGAGATAGTCGGTGAGATCGATATCGAGGACCTGGCCATTCCCTACACGGCAGTCGCCACCGACCTGAGCAACCAGCAGGAAATCTGGTTCCAGGAAGGCTGCCTGCACAAGGCCATGCGCGCCTCGGCGGCCATTCCCAGCCTGTTCACTCCGGTCATCCAGGGCAGCCGCATGCTGGTCGACGGCGGCCTGCTCAACCCGCTGCCGATCGTGCCTGTCGTGTCCAGCCACTGCGACCTCATCGTTGCGGTCAACCTCAACTCCCTGAACCAGAAGCAGTACCAGCTGCCGGTGATCGAGCGGCCGGCGGCAATCAAGGGCAAGATCGACCAGCTGATGGGCTCGCTCAGCACCCGCCTGCCCTTCCTGCGCCGCGAGACGGACGAAGAAGAGGAAGGTGAAGCGCTGGTGGCCGTGGACAACCCCTGGATCGAGCCGAGCCAGCCCAAGAAGCCCGCCGAGCCGGAAAGCGCGCCCAAGTCTGCGAGCGACTCACAGGTCATCGGCAACGTCGGCCCGGCCTCGCTGCTGGAGCTGATCAACCAGAGCTTCGAGACCATGCAGACCTCGCTGGCGCAGTACAAGATCGCCGGCTACCCACCGGACATCCTGATTAACGTACCCAAGCGCGCCTGCCGCTTCTTCGAATTCCACAAGGCGCCGGAGCTGATCATGCTCGGCCGGCAGATCGCCAGCGATACCCTGGACAAGTACGAGCACGACCATCTCTAGAGGGTGCGCTGCGGGCCAGCCTACAACTCGCGCAGTCGGTAGCCGACGCCGGCCTCGGTGAGGATAAAGCGTGGTGCGGTGGGGTCATCACCGAGTTTCTGCCGCAGATGGCCAACCACAACGCGCAGGTAGTGGCTATCCTCAACATGGCTCGGCCCCCAGACCTCCTTGAGCAACTGCTGCTGCGTGACCACCCGGCCGAGGTGGCGGGCGAGCATGGCCAGCACGGCGTATTCCTTGCGCGTCAGTGCTACCTCCACGCCGTCCAGGCTGACCCGCCGATAGGCGAAGTCCAGACTCAGCGGACCACTGCTGACCACCACCGCCTGCTGCTCGCCCGAGCCGGCCTGGCGTAGCAGCACGCGCACCCGGGCAAGAAACTCCTGGATGCCGAAGGGTTTGGTCACGTAGTCGTTGGCGCCGCCATCCAGGGCCAGCACCTTCTCGCCTTCGCTGGCTCGCACCGAGAGCACCAGCACCGGCACCTGCGACCACTCGCGCAATTCGCGCAGCACCTGCTGACCATCCATGTCCGGCAGGCCGAGGTCGAGCACCACCAAATCCGGCTTGCCCAGCGCGGCCTGGGCCAGGCCCTCGGCGCCATTGGCGCCTTCCAGCACCTTGTAACCCTGAGCCGCCAGGCTGATGCGCAGGAACTTGCGAATCTGCGCTTCGTCGTCGATCACCAGCAGGGTCGCTTGATTACTCGTCATATCACTCGTTCACTCAGCTCGCGCCGGATGCGCCCTACTCTTCTTCCGCCAGCGGCTGCGGGTGCAATGGCAGATGCAGGATCAGGCTAGCACCGCGCCCATCCAGGCCCTCGCCCACGCTGACCCGCCCGCCGTGGGCGCCGAGCATACCCTGGCAGATCGCCAGGCCCAGGCCGGTGCCCTGGCCGCCGCGATCACCTCGCGCCGCCGTATAGAACATATCGAAGATCTTTTCCCGCTCATGCTCGGGTATGCCCGGCCCCTGGTCGCTGACGACAAAGCGCAACTCTTCACCGTCCGCCTCCACCGCCACGCGCAGGCGCCCCTGGCTCGGCGAGAAACGCGCGGCATTCTCCAGCACATTGACCAGCGCCTGCTCAATCAACGCCGCATGCACATAGAGCAGCGGCAACTCGGCCGGCAGCGCGGTCTCGACCTGCAGCGGCGCCAGCACCGGGTGCAGGCGCTGCAAGGCGCTGGCCACTATATCGGCCGGCGCCACCCAGTCGCGCGCCAGCTTGAGGCCACCATGCCCCAGACGGGTCATGTCCAGCAGGTTCTGGATATAGCGGTCGAGGCGCTCGGCTTCGTCGCGGGTGCCTTCCAGCAGCTCGCGGCGGTCGGCCAGAGGAATCTGTTCGCCGAGGGCCAGCAGGCTGTCGATCGAACCGCGCATGGCGGTCAGCGGCGTGCGCAGGTCGTGTGACACCGAGGCGAGCAACGCGCTGCGCAGCTCTTCGGTCTGCCCGTGCAGGCGCGCCGCCTCAAGCTCCGCGGCCAGCTGCGCACGCTCCAGGGCCTGGGCCAGGCGCTGACCGAGGGCGCCGACCAGACGACGCTGCTCGGGACTCAACGGCCGCTCGTCCCTGGGGGACACGCCGAGCAGTGCCAACGGTCCTTCCCCGCTGGTCAAGGGCCACCACCACCAGCGCCCGTTCGGCAGCGTGCCGGTACCCAGGCCCGCAGGCTGCTCGTGCTGCCAGGCCCAGTCGGCGGCGGCACGCTCCTGTTCGGTGAGCAGGCGCTGGACACCCGCTTCGACCTTCCACACGCCGTCACGGCTGCGTGACAGCAGGCTTATCTCCAGATCGCCCCACTGGCCGAACTGCTGCATGGCGGCGGCCAGCACCGCCTGGCGGTCGGTGGCGGCGGTCAGCTTGCGCGACAGTTCGAGCAGCGCCGTGGTTTCCGCCTGATTGCGCCGTAGCGCCTGCAGCTGGCGGCGCTGACGGCTGGCCAGGTTGCCGGTCAGGCCGGCCATCATCAGGAAGAACAGCAGGGTCAGCACGTCCTCCTGGCGCTCGATGGTCAGCGTCCAGGTCGGCGGGATGAACAGGAAGTTGTAGGCCAGGAACGACAGCCCAGCACAGGCCAGTGCCGGGCCAAGACTGCTGCGCACCGCCACCACCAGCACGGCGGCGAGAAACACCAGGGAGATATTCGGCAGGGCCAGCACTCGCGACAGACCGAAGGCGATCAGGCTGGCCACCGCGGTGGCCAACAGGGCTACCAGGTAATCGCCCCAGGCGCCGGGAACATGGGTTGCGGCACGAGTCGGGCGCTGCTCGGCTTCGGTGTCCAGCACACTGATTTCCAGGCCGCTGCCCAGACTCAGCAAGCGTTCGGCCAGGCCGCGACCGAGGCGCCAGCGCCGGCGCAGACGGGTGCGGCTACGGCCGACCAGAATCAGGCCGGCACGGCGCTCGCGGGCATGCTCGACCAAAGAGTCGGCCACCGAGCCACCGCGCAGCAACACCACTTCCCCCCCCAGGCGCTCGGCCAGTTGCTGGGCGGCCTGCAGGTTGCCAAGGCGTTCCTCGTCGCGTTCGCCGCCGGTGTCCACATGTACCACCGACCAAGGCATGTGCCGGCGCTCGGCGACCCGGCTGGCATGCCGCACCAGGCGCTCGGCCTGGGCGTCGCCGTCGATGCCGAGCAGCAGGCGACCGCGCACGCTCGGCGCCTCCTGGCCCTGCTGGCGATAACGGCGGTTGAGGTCGGCATCGACCCGCGCTGCCGCGGTCTGCATGGCCAGCTCACGCAGCGCGGTGAGGTTGGTCTGGCTGAAGAAGGCGTCGATGGCCGCGCGCGCCTGCTCCGGCACATACACCTTGCCGTCGCGCAGGCGTTCGAGCAGCTCGCGTGGCGGCAGGTCGATCAGCAGAATCTCGTCGGCCTCCTGCAGTACCCAGTCCGGCAGGGTCTCGCGCACCTGTACGCCGGTGATGTCGCGCACCTGGTCGTTGAGGCTCTCCAGGTGCTGGACGTTGACCGTGGTGTAGACGTCGATGCCGGCGTCGAGCAGTTCCTGCACGTCCTGCCAGCGCTTGGCGTGACGGCTGCCGGGGACGTTGCTGTGGGCCAGCTCGTCGACCAATACCAGTCGGGGTGGGTTGGCCAAGAGGCCGTCGAGGTCCATCTCGGCCAGGGGCATGCCGCGATAATCCAGATGCCGCAGTGGCTGCTGCGGCAGGCCGGCGAGCATGGCCTCGGTCTCGGCACGGCCATGGGTCTCGACCACGCCGGCGCGCAGGTCGACGCCCTGGCGCAGCTGCGCCTGCGCCGCCTGCAGCATGGCGAAGGTCTTGCCCACGCCGGGTGCCGCGCCGAGGAAGACTTTCAGCCGGCCGCGCCCCTCGTGGGGCATCTCGGCCAGCAAGGCATCGGCGCGTTGCGCGTCACTCATGGAGCGTTCTCGTTACCTGCGAAGGCGCGATTGTCCGCCAGCGCTAGATTCAGCGCCAGCACGTTGACCACCGCCGGGCCGACCAGGGGCCGCTCGGTATGCTGCTCGACCAGGCGTTCCAGGCTGGCGCTCGGCAGGCCACGTGCCGCCGCGATCCTCCCGATCTGAAAGTGCGCCGCCTGCGGCGACAGGTGCGGGTCGAGGCCGCTACCGGAGGTGGTAACCAGTTGCATGGGTACCGGCCCCGCCTCTTCACCCTGCAGGCGCTTGGCATCCGTGGCGATGCGCTCGGCCAGGGCCGGGTTGCTCGGCGCCAGGTTGCTGGCGCCGCTGGCCACGGTGGCGAAATCAGCGGCCGACGGCCGCGGCTCGAACCACTGGTCGCCCTTGAAGTTCTGCGCCAACAGCGCGCTGCCGCGCACCTCACCCTGGGCGTCGTGCACCAGGCTGCCACCTGCCTGTTCGGGGAAAGCCAGCTGGGCCACGCCGGTGACGCTCAGCGGATAGGCCACGCCGGTGATCAGGGTCATCAGGCCCAGCATGGCGATGGCCGGGCGGAATTGTTTAAGCATGATGGTTCTCCGAATTCTCAGGTTTACACCGAATCAGTCCCCTCTCCCATTTATGGGAGAGGGTTAGGGAGAGGGCTTCTGTGTGCCATTACCCTATCCCCCAGCCCCTCTCCCGCAAGCGGGAGAGGGGAGAAAAATCACTACACCAACCCCACTGCCGCCAGCAGCGCATCTATCAGCTTGATCCCGACAAAGGGTGCGAGGATGCCACCCAGGCCGTAGATCAGCAGGTTGCGCCGCAGCAGGCTGGCCGCGTCCAGCGCCTTGACCCGCACCCCGCGCAGGGCCAGGGGGATCAGCGCGATGATGATCAACGCGTTGAACACAATGGCCGAGAGGATGGCGCTCTGCGGGCTGTGCAGCTGCATGACGTTGAGCGCGCCGAGCTGCGGGTAGATGCCGGCGAACAGCGCCGGGAGGATGGCGAAGTACTTGGCCACGTCGTTGGCCACCGAGAAGGTGGTCAGCGCGCCGCGGGTCACCAGCAGCTCCTTGCCCACCTGCACCACGTCCAGCAGCTTGGTCGGGTCCGAATCCAGGTCGACCAGGTTGGCGGCCTCGCGGGCGGCCTGGGTGCCGTCGTTCATCGCCAGGCCGACGTCGGCCTGGGCCAGCGCCGGGGCGTCGTTGGCGCCGTCGCCGCACATGGCGACCATCTTGCCCTCGGCCTGCTCGCTGCGGATACGCTGCAGCTTCTTCTCCGGCGTGGCCTCGGCGATCAGGTCATCCACGCCGGCCTCGGCGGCGATGGCCGCCGCGGTCAGCGGGTTGTCGCCGGTCACCATCACGGTGCGGATGCCCATGGCGCGCAGTTCGGCGAAACGTTCGCGGATGCCCGGCTTGACCACGTCCTTGAGATGGATGGCACCGAGCAGCTGGCCGTCGCCGGCCACCAGCAGCGGCGTGCCACCGCTCTGGGCGATCTTCTCCACCTCGCGGGCCAGCGGCGCCGGCATCTCCTCGCGGCTCAGGCCGAGGTAGCGCAGCACCGCATCCACGGCACCCTTGCGGTAGCTGTGGCCGTTCCAGTCGACACCGGACAGACGGGTCTCGGCGCTAAAGGCGATAGCACGAACCTCCTGGCGCACCGGTTCCTGCAGGCTGGTCAGCGGGCGCAGGTATTCGACGATGGACTTGCCTTCCGGGGTGTCGTCAGCCAGCGAAGCCAGCAGCGCCGCCTCCGACAGTTCCTTGCCGTTGACGCCCGGCGCCTTGATCACCGCGCTGCAGCGGCGGTTGCCGAAGGTGATGGTGCCGGTCTTGTCCAGCAGCAGCACGTGCACGTCTCCCGCCGCCTCCACCGCGCGGCCGGACTTGGCGATCACGTTGAGGCGCACCAGGCGGTCCATGCCGGCGATGCCGATGGCCGACAGCAGCCCACCGATGGTGGTCGGGATCAACGTCACCAGCAGCGCGGCCAGGTACACCAGCGGCAGGTCGCCGCCGGCATAGCGGGCAAACGGCTGCAGGGTGGCCACCACCAGCAGGAAGATCAGGGTCAGGCCGATCAGCAGGATGTCCAGCGCCACCTCGTTCGGCGTCTTCTGCCGCTTGGCACCTTCGACCAGGGCGATCATGCGGTCCAGCGTCGACTCGCCCGGGTTGGCGGTGATCTGCACCAGCAGCCAGTCGGACACCACGCGGGTGTTGCCGGTGACCGCCGAGCGGTCGCCGCCGGACTCGCGAATCACCGGCGCGGACTCACCGGTGATGGCCGCCTCGTTGACCGCGGCGATGCCTTCGATCACCTCGCCGTCGCCGGGGATCAGCTCGCCGGCCTCGACGCGCACGATGTCGCCACGGCGCAGCTGGCTGGCGGCGACCACCTGGAACTGTTCACCGGTCTTGCGCCGCGCGGTCAGGCCCTGGCTGCCGGCCTTGAGGCTGTCGGCGCGGGCCTTGCCGCGCCCTTCGGCCAGGGCCTCGGCGAAGTTGGCGAAGAGCACGGTGAACCACAGCCACAGGGCGACCTGCACGGCCAGGCCGGTGGAGACCGCCCCCGCTCCTGGTTGAGCAGAGGGCACGAAGCACAGCACCGTGGTGAGGATGGCGGTGATCTCCACCACCAGCATCACCGGCGAGCGCAGCAGCTGGCGCGGATCGAGTTTGACGAAGGCCTGCTTGAGCGCCGGCTGCCATAGCGCGGAAAAGCTGGTTTTGGTTTGAGATTTTGCAGTCTTGGCGCTGTTCTGCGCCTGTACAGGGGCATTCATGATGGTTCTCCCTTAGAACGCCAGGTGTTCGGCCAGCGGGCCCAGGGCCAGCGCCGGCAGGAAGGTCAGGCCGCCGACCAGCAGGATGGTCAGTACCAGCAGGATGACGAACAGCGGGCCGTGGGTCGGGAAGCTGTTGCCGTCCACCGGTGCACGTCGCTTCGCCGCCAGGCTACCGGCGATGGCAAGGATCGGCAGGATGTAGCCGAAGCGGCCGATCAACATGGCCAGGCCGATCATCAGGTTGTGGTACGGGGTGCCCGCGCCGAAGCCGGCGAAGGCCGAGCCGTTGTTGGCGGTACCCGAGGTGTAGGCATACAGCGCCTGGCTCAAACCGTGGGCGCCCGGATTGCTGATGGAGGCCGCCGGGCCACCCAGGCTCACCGCCAGGGCGCAGAACACCAGTACGCCAATCGGCATCACCAGCAGAGTGGCGACCAGCAGACGGACTTCCTTGGCTTCCAGCTTCTTGCCCAGGTATTCCGGGGTGCGACCGATCATCAGGCCGGCGAGGAACACCGCGATCAGGACGAACAGCAGCATGCCGTAGAGGCCGGCGCCGACGCCGCCAAAGATCACCTCGCCGAGCATCATGTTGAACATCGGCACCAGCCCGCCGATGGCGCTGAAGCTGTCGTGCATGGCGTTGACCGAGCCGTTGGAGGCAGCCGTGGTGGCCGTCGCCCAGAGCGCCGAGGCGGTGGTGCCGAAGCGCGCCTCCTTGCCTTCCAGCGAACCGCTCTGCTCGATCGGCAGGCTGGCCAGGGCCGGGTTGGGCTGCGATTCGGCCCACAGGGTGACGGCGAAACCGACGACGAACAGGATCAGCATGCTGGCCAGGATGGCGCGGCTCTGGCGCAGGTCCTTGACGTAGTGGCCGAAGGTGAACACCAGGGCGGCCGGGATCAGCAGGATCGCCGCGCACTCGAACAGGTTGCTCCAGGCATTCGGATTCTCGAGCGGGTGCGCCGAGTTCACGCCGAAGAAGCCACCACCGTTGGTGCCGAGCTGCTTGATGGCGATCTGGCTGGCGGCCGGGCCGAGCGGAATGCTCTGGTCGGCGCCGAGCAGGGTCTTGGCCTGCACATAGTCCATGAAACTCTGCGGCACGCCCTGCCAGACCAGGAAGATGGCCAGCGGCACGCACAACGGCAGCAGCACGTAGAGCACGGCGCGGGTCACATCGACCCAGAAGTTGCCGATGCCATTGCTCGACTTGCGTGCGATGCCACGGGCGAAGGCCACCAGGATGGCCAGGCCGACTGCCGGGCTGACGAAGTTCTGCACACCCAGGCCGACCATCTGGCTGAAGTAGCTCAGCTGCGCCTCGCCGCTATAGGCCTGCCAGTTGGTGTTGGTGACGAAGCTCACCGCGGTGTTGAACGCCAGGGTCCACTCCAGGCCCGGTAGCTGCTGCGGATTGAGCGGCAGCAGTTGCTGCAGCATGAGGATGGTGAACAGCACCACCAGGCTTACGGCACTGAAGGCCAGCAGCGCCAGGCTGTAGGTCTTCCAATCCTGATCGCGCTCAGGGTCGACTCCGGACACGCGGTAGCACAGGCGCTCCAACGGTTGCAGCACGGGGCTCAGCAGGTTGCGTTTGCCCTCCATGGCGTTGAAGAAGTAGCGGCCGAGGAAGGGGGCCGGCACCAGTACCAGCACGAAGAAGGCCAGAATCAGCCAGTAGTCTTGGACTTGCATGGGGCCTCCTAGCTCTGCCGTCCGGCGCGCAGCAGCGCAACCAGCAAATAAATGAAAAGCCCCAGGGCCAGGCCCAGGGACACCCCGTCGAGAATGCTCATGTTTATGCTCCGTTATGCGGTCTGCACCGCCTTGCGAGCATTCTTCTGCTGGTGGGCGTAAAGGCGCGATTGCCGCATGGGCGGCTGGGCATAAAGAATGCGTAAAGATGTTCTGTATTAGCGGCGACACACTGCCGATACTCGCAGCGCCGAGCATGCCGAGATCGAGCGGCATGACAACCCGCAGCGGGTGCCGGTGGTCGATCACGGCCCAGGCATTACCCCGGAGCAGCGCAAGGTGGGGCTTCTTCACCAGCAACAGGAATGAGTTCCATGCCCCCTGGTGTCACCAGTCACAGCTCGCTCCAGCGCAGCAGAGCGCAGCCGTTGGCGAGGAGTTGTTCAACCAGCGAAACAGTGATGGCAGCGGAAGCATCAGCCGGGGCGAGCTGAGCAGCCTGCTCGAAGCAATCGCCCTGCGCCCCAGGCCAGGCGGCAGCGAAGAGAAAAACCACTCGGGGCTGATCGCCAAGCGGCTCAAGCACTATCAGGACAGTGCCCGCTAGCAGTCGAGCTGAACCTAAGCGCCTAAAAACACAAAGGCCCGTACTTCCCTTTCGGGAAATACGGGCCTTTTCGGCGCAAACGCTTTACTGCAGTTCGACTGCTTCGGCGTCTTCGTCTGTTTCCAGACCTTCCAGCTCGCTCATGTCGGGCATCTCGTCATCCATCGACGCTCCGCCCATGCCGCCGAGACCCGCGCCGGTGGCGAACGCCATGGCGACGAACTCCTCGACCGTCATCTGCTTGCCGTTGAAGTCGACCTTGTCATCGGCGTAATGCAGGCTGGTGACGATGTTGTCGCCATCCACCCTCGCCAGCTCGGAAGCCTGGGCCATGCCGCTGGCCATCTCGGTCATCATTGAGGCCTGCTGGGCAATGGCGTCCTGGTCGGTTTCACCGGCGATGGCGGCCTGCAGGCCGATCACGTCACCGATCATGGCCTTGGACACCACCAGCTTGGCGTCGAGCTGAGTGATCAGCTGTTTGGCCAGCAGCGGCGGCGGCAGCTCGAAGGACTCGGGCTTGCCCAGGTCCAGGGCCAGGCTCAGGCTGCTCTCGCCATTGGCGGTCTTGAACGCCAGCTTCTCCAGCGCAATGCCGGGGTTGCCGGCCAGCAGCTTCTCCAGGTCGACCATCAGTTGCGCCTGCTGCGCCTCGGACAGTTCCGGCATACCGGTCTCGCTGCTGGTTTTCTGGTACTGCCAGTCGCTCTGCATCAGGTCGCCATACAGAGCCACCAGGGATTGCAGGGCGGAGCCGTCGAGATTCTTCATGCTCCACAGCATCTGCGAGGAGCCCAGGTCATGGCCCTGGAAACTGACCATGCCGACGTCGTAGCCATAGCGTGCCGACAACTTGCCATCGGCCTCGGCGGTCTCGTCGCGCTGCACCACGTCCTTGAGCACGATCGGCATATCGTCGCCGACCAGCACCTCGATGGCTTGCAGGCGCACTTCGTTGCTGCCCAGGTAGAAGTCGCTGGCGCCCTTCTCGGTCTGGCTGTTCAGGGTCATGCCCTTGATTTCGATGGTCAGCGGCGCATCACTGGACTCCAGGCGGGACTTGATCCGCAGGTTGCCCATGCTGCCCTGGGCGTTGATCGCCTTGGCCTGGGCTGTGCTGTCGAAGTCGATGTCGAGGCCGCTGAAGCTCACAGCCGTGTGCTCATCCACCGCCGTCTCCAGGGGCTTGATCTGCAGCGTGCCGCTCAGCGAGTTGTCATAGCCGAGGCTGACCTGGCCGGTCAGCGGCGACGTACCGGCGGTGGCGGCGAACCATTTTTCCAACTGCGGGTTCTGCTCCAGCACGTAGTTGCTGGTGGCCAGTACCGGCATCAGCTTGACGGCCTTGAGGCGCGACAGCGGGAAAGGTCCGTGCTCGATATGGTCGGCGACAATCAGTTCGAAATCCTGCACCTGCTCACCGTCGAAGGCGCCGCTGAACGTGACCCGGTAACGCGCCTCGCTGCTGAAGAACTGACGATCCAGCGACAGCAGCTCGATGGAGGCACTCAAACCGACTGCGGGGAGATTCTTGGCCATTTCGTCGTTGGCCTGCTTGATCGACGCATCCAGTACCGTGGGCAACTGGTTGCCGGTGTACCAGGCGCCGGCCGTGCCGACTGCCGCCACGGCTACCAGGGTGCCTACAGCGATACCTGCAATTTTCTTCATGGAATGTTCCGTACTGTGTGTTGGTCTTTCTTCCCTGAACCGCGCAGTGCCTCTACGGACTCCGTCGCGGCCTGAGACTCGATGCATTGCCGCACCTGCGCAAAACTCCGCAGGTGCCGCAGGCTACCATCAGCGCCAGTGCCGACCAAGCCTGGGGCGCCGCGGATGCCAACCCCATCCCGCTATGCCTGTGCGGGGGGCTCCTGCACGTTCTTGACCCAGTCGTCGAGCAGGTTGAAGGCCACGGCCAGCAAGGTCGGGCCAAGGAACAGGCCCATGAAACCGAAGGCCAGGATGCCGCCGAACACGCCGAGCAGCACCACCACCAACGGCAGGTTGCCACCGCGACTGATCAGGTAGGGCTTGAGCACGTTGTCCACGCCGCTGACGACGAATGTGCCCCAGATGCCGAGGAAGATCGCCATGCCATATTCGCCCTGGCTTACCAGCCAGGCAGTGGCCGGCCCCCAGACCAGCGGCGGCCCCATGGGGATCAGGCTGAGCAGGAAGGTCAGCAGGCCCAGCACCAGTGCACCGGGCACACCCGCGATGTAGAAACCGATCAGTGCCAGCAGGGCCTGGGCCACAGCGGTGCCGATCACGCCATTGACCACCCGCTGCACGGTGCCGGCCACCAGTTCCAGATAGTGTTCGGCACGATCACCGATCAGGCGCTGCAGCATGCTCTGCGTGAAAGCGGCCAGGCGCGGCCCGTCGCGATAGAAGAAGAACACCAGCACCAGGCTCAGCGTCAGCTCCAGCATGCCGCCGCCGAGCTGCGCGCTACGCGCCAGCACCCAGTTGCCGACCTGACCCAGGTAGGGGCGCACGCTGGCAAGCAGCTCGCCACCTTCACGATCCACCCGATGCCACAGCTCGGTCAGACTCTCCCCCACCAGCGGCAACCCGGAAAGCCAGCTGGGAGGCGCAGGCAAACCGTCGACCTGAAAGTTCTTGAACAACTCGTTGGCGTCGCGAATATGGTCCGCCAGGTTGAAGCCGAGCCACACCAACGGCACCGCCACCAGAATCATCCAGCCGGCGGTAAGAATGCCGGCAGCCGCCGTATTGCGGCCGTTCAGCGCACGGCTGAGCAGGCGCATCAGCGGCCAACTGGCGAAGGCCAGTACGGCGGCCCAGAACAGTGCCGAGAAGAATGGTGCCAGCACCCAGGCGCAGGCACCCAGCAGAACCAGCAAGAGTATCTGCACCAGCAGACGATCATTGTTCAACATCGTTGGCAACCCCTGACACCGGACGAACGCCGTCCGGCCCGCCATCATGCGTTAGCGCAGCATCCGTAACAACAGGCCAGAGCCCTCTGTTTCGCCGGTTTCCAGACGACTGCTGCGCACTCCGCGCTGTTCCAGCGCAG
Source organism: Pseudomonas sp. BMS12 (assembly GCF_001592875.1). Classification (GTDB taxonomy): domain Bacteria; phylum Pseudomonadota; class Gammaproteobacteria; order Pseudomonadales; family Pseudomonadaceae; genus Aquipseudomonas. The sequence goes on from NZ_LSOF01000006.1 coordinate 289,340, forward strand.
TTCGCCAGGCCGCCGCCGTGGAGCCGTTGAGGCTGACGCGCAAGGTGCGGTCGAGCAACAGGGTATTGGCCAGCAGCTCGGCCCAGGGCTCATCCGGCTCGCCCAGTTTCGGCAGCGCCAATTGCTCGCTCTGGCGCAGCAGTCGCAGCAGCGTGGCTGGCGCCGGCAGGATCAGCGGTAGCGGCGTAGCCGCATCCAGCTGTTCAGCGTGCAGGTAGGAACGACGATTGCCTCGGGTGATGCCGTACAGGGCCAGCAGGCTGTCCTGCTGGGGCTCGGCCAGACGCAAGAGCAGGTAGCTCTGTCGCTCCTCGGGGCCATAGAGCTTGGCATTGCCGAAGATGGCATTGGCAAACAGGCTGCTCGAACCACAATCGCGGCCCTCGCACCAGAACAGCAGTTGCGCGCCAGCCTGCTCCAGCTGGGCGCGGGCCTGCTCCAATACATCGCGCGGGGCGTGCTCGTCCGGCAGGCGGTAGGTCAGCGCCCGTACGCGCCCCTCGGCAAGCACCTCGCGCGACATGCGCAACTGGCCGCTGATACGACGCACACCATCCAGTGGATAGCGCCGTTCCTCATTGACCGCCTCGTGGTAATCGACGATTTCCGCGCGCGGATAGCGCGGCAGGGCTTCCAGATCCTGGCTGCCCGGAACATCGGCGGCCAGGGCGGGGATGCTGCACAGACTCAGGCACAACACTAGATAACGGCGCATGCGCATCCTCAGCGTGTCAGCATGCTTTGCGCGGTTTTCACCACGCTGTTTTCATCATCCGGGCGACGCGGCACCAACAGGCCACGCTGCACTGCCGGGCGCTCGCCGAGCGCAGCCAGCCAGCGCTGCAGATGCTCCAGGCCATCCACCGAAACACCCGCCCAGTCATGCACGCGCACCCAGGGGTAGGTCGCGATATCGGCGATGCTGTAATCGCCAGCCAGGTACTCGGCCTCGCCCAGGCGACTGTCGAGTACCTCGTAGAGACGCCGGGTCTCGTGCTGGTAGCGGTCGATGGCGCCTTGCAGCTTCTCCGGAAAATAGCGGAAGAACACATTGGCCTGACCCTGCATCGGCCCTACCCCGCCCATCTGGAACATCAGCCACTGCAACACCAGGGAACGTCCCTTGGCGTCGCAGGGCATGAGCTGGCCGGTTTTCTCGGCGAGGTAGATGAGGATGGCTCCGGACTCGAACACCGCGAAGCCGTCGTCGACGATGGCCGGGATGCGGCCATTGGGGTTGATGCGGAGGAACTCCGGAGTTTTCTGCTCTTTCTTGTCGAAGGACAAGGCATGTACTTCGTAGGGCAGCCCCAGCTCCTCGAGGGCGATGGAAATCTTGTGGCCATTGGGGGTGGCGGCTGTATATAGCTCGATCATGCAATTCTCCCGTTGCGCTCCCGCAAGCCTCGGCAGTTGCCGAGGCCGCGTCAAGGGCGCTGGAAGAATGGATTGAAACAGTCTGCGACCTGCTGCGCACCCGCCTCGTCATTCAGGTGCAGGTGATGCCCGCCCGGCAATATGCGAGCCTCGAAGTCAGTGCTCTCTATCAAACCCTTCAGCCTTGGCTCGACATTCATCTGCCCTCCCTCGGCGAGGATCAGGCTGACCGGGCACTGCACGGCCTGCACGAACTGTTCGACATGGGCGAAAGTCAGGCGCATCACCGAAGGCAGAGTCAAGCGGATATCGGTACGCCAGGTATAGCCACCCGGCACCGGTTCCAGACCGCGCTGGGCCAGCAGTTCGGCCGCCTCGCGACTGACTGCGACCACGCCGCGCATGCGCGCCTGCACCGCCTTGTCCAGATCGGGATAGACCGGCTTCTGCTTGCCACGCACCGCCAGGCGCGCGCGCAGTGCGTCGCCCAGGCGCTTGGGCGCGCTATCGGCCTCGGCGGTATAGGGCACCAGGCCATCGATCAATGCCAGGCGCTCGATGCGCTCCGGCACGGCGGCGGCCAACAGGGTCGAGATGATGCCGCCAAGCGAATGCCCGAGCAGGGAAAAACGTTCCCACCCAAGCTGCTCGGCCACCAGCAGCACATCCTCCAGGTACTCCCACATGCTGTAGCTGGAATTGCTGGCGTAATGTCCGGAGTGGCCATGGCCGGGGAAGTCCAGGGCCACGATCCGCAGCCCCTGCAGCTTCGGCGCCAGGCGGGCATAGGTCATGGCGTTATCCAGCCAGCCATGCAGGGCAATGACCGGGATACCGTCCTCGGGACCGAAGATATGTGCGGCCAGCTCCACATGGGGCAGGCTGAAGCGGGTTTCTTCCACGATCAGGCTCATGCCGAACGCTCCATGTGCCGGCCTTGCCAGCGGGTGAACAGATCGCGCAGCAACTGCGCCGTGTCCTGCGGTCGCTCCAACGGGAACATGTGGCCACCGGGCAGGCTGTGGTACTCGCCTCGGGGAACGCGGGCAACCTGCCGTGCATGGTGCGGTAGCACCACCCGGCTATGCCGGCCGCGCACCACCGCCAGTGGCACCTGCAGCTGTTGTGGGCGGCCTGGCACGGTATGGGGCACGCTGCGGTAGATGTTGATCTCGGTAGCGGGGTCGAAGCGCAGCCGCAGGCCCTGCCCCTCCTCGCGCAAACCGTGGCGCACATAGGCGTCCAGGCAATCGGGGTCGAAACGGCTGAACAGGGTCTTGCCGGCGAAGTAGGCTTTGGCCTCGCTGAAATCCGCAAAGGATTCACGACGACCGACCGTACGTCCGGCCGGTGTGATCCGGTCGATAAAACCGAAGCGCTTGGCAGCGCGGATCACCAGCCGATCGACCCCGGTCAGCAGCGGTGAATCGAGCATGACCACTCCCCGGTAAAGATCCGGGTGACGCAACGCCGCATGGTAGTGCAACACACCGCCGAGGGAGTGACCGACGCCCCAGACCGGCTCGTCAAGCTGCTGCAGATGCAGAATCAGCTCATCGACCAGATTGTCCCAGTTGTCATTGACCGGAAAGCGCGGGTCATGGCCATGCTGCTCCAGATGCCGAACACTGAAGTCCGGAGCCAGGGCGGCGAAGAGTTTGGCGTAGGTTGCCGAGGGAAACCCGTTAGCGTGGGCGAAGAAGATCGATTGCGACATGGCGGCAGCTACTGAAGAGTTACCGCGAATTGTCCGGTACACCTGAGCAAGCGGCAATCGCTAGAAAGTGCCAGATGCGCCAAAGAGCCGGTTGGGCGCGCCAAAGACGCGCCCCAGAGGCCTTAGCAGGCCTGTACCTGCGGCTCGCCACGCAGGCGGTCGAAAACCGCCGCGACCAGCAGCGTCAGTGCCACCGGCAGCAGCCAGCCAAGACCCTGCTCGGCCATTGGCAGGTGGCCGAAGAAGCCCGGCACCCAGTCCTTGAATCCGGCGGCATTGATACCGTCGACCAGACCGAACAGCAGCGCTACCGACATGACCGGCACGAATACCCGCGACGGCGAGCACCACAGGCTGCCGAGCAGGCTCAGGCCCACCAGCACGATGGCCAACGGATAGAGGCCGACCAGCACCGGAATGGAGAAGCTGATCAGTTGGGTCAGGCCCTGATTGGCCACCCCCAGACTGAAAAGCCCGCAGATCAGCACCACGCTGCGGTACGACAGCGGCAGCAGCTTGCTGAAGTACTCGCCACAAGCAGTCAACAGCCCCACGGCCGTGGTCAGGCAGGCCAAAGTGATTACCACCGCCAGCAGCAGGCTGCCGTAAAGACCGAAGGTGTGCTGCACATAGCTGGTCAGCACCTGCACGCCGTTCTGTGCGTCGCCGGCGATGCCCTGACTGGTCGCACCGAGGTAGAACAGCGCCAGGTAGACCAACGACAGGCCGGTGGCAGCGATTACCCCGGCGATCACCGAATAGCGGGTCACCAGGCCACGATCCTCGACGCCACGGTCGCGGATGGCGGTGGCAATGACGATGCCGAACACCAGGGCGCCGAGGGTATCCATGGTCAGGTAGCCTTCCAGGAAACCTTTCACGAACGGCATGGCCTGGTAGGCCTCGCTGCTCTGGCCGATTTCTCCGGCCGGCACCGACAGCGCAGCGCCGCCGAGAACCAGCAGCGAGGCCAGCAATACCGGGGTAATGAACTTGCCAACGCTGTCCACCAGGCGCCCGGGGTTGAGGGCGAGGAACAACACGGCGGCAAAGTACGCCAGGGTGTAGATCAGCAGAGGCGTGCCATCGTTGCCGGTGAAGGGCGCAATACCCATCTCGAACGACACCACGGCCGTGCGCGGGGTGGCGAACAGCGGGCCGATGGCCAGGTATACCGCGACCGCCAGCAAGGTGCCGGCCTTGCGACCGAGTGGCGCGGTCAGCTCGTCCATGCCGCCACCGACGCGGGCCAGCGCGACCACGGTCAGCAGCGGCAAGCCGACACCGGTAATGAGGAAGCCGAAGGCGGCGGACCAGACGTTCTCGCCAGCAGCCATGCCGGCGCTAGGCGGAAAAATGATGTTACCGGCGCCCAGAAACAGGGCGAAGGTCATGAAGCCCAAGGCCAGAAGGTCGAGGCTTTTCAAACGGGTCATAGCAGGAAGTACCACAGGCAGGAATTCATAGGAAAACGGCAGGGTTTCCGCTGGATTGGGAAACGTCACCATCCCGGTTGGAGGATGGCCACAGGGCTTCCCTGCCCTACCCTTGTGGGGCCTGGCGGGAAAATGATTGCAATACTAACGATTTAGTCGACGCGCCGTGGCGGGAGCCTGTCGGGCTGTCGAAGGCGCACAACAAAGTGTCGCCAGGGCACAACTATCGCGGTGCGGAAATGAAAAAGGCCGCCCGCAGGCGGCCTCTTCCCAGTCGCGAAAGCCTTAGGCCTTCTTGACTTCCCAACCGGTCAGCTCGGCCAGGGCCTTGCCGATGTCGGCCAGGGAACGCACGGTTTTCACACCCGCGTCCTGCAGGGCAGCGAACTTCTCGTCCGCAGTGCCCTTGCCACCGGAGATGATGGCGCCGGCGTGGCCCATGCGCTTGCCGGGCGGCGCGGTGACGCCTGCGATGTAGGACACCACCGGCTTGGTCACGTTGGCCTTGATGAAGGCAGCAGCTTCTTCTTCAGCGGAACCACCGATCTCGCCGATCATCACGATCGCCTCGGTCTTCGGGTCTTCCTGGAACAGCTTCAGGATGTCGATGAAGTTGGAGCCCGGAATCGGGTCACCACCGATGCCGACGCAGGTGGACTGACCGAAACCGGCGTCAGTGGTCTGCTTGACGGCTTCATAGGTCAGGGTGCCGGAACGGGACACGATACCGACTTTGCCTGGCAGGTGGATGTGACCCGGCATGATGCCGATCTTGCACTCGCCGGGAGTGATCACGCCTGGGCAGTTCGGGCCGATCAGGGTCACGCCCAGCTCGTCGCACTTGACCTTGGCTTCCAGCATGTCGATGGTCGCGATGCCTTCGGTGATGCAGACGATCAGCTTGATGCCGCCGAAAGCTGCTTCCAGGATCGAGTCCTTGCAGAACGGAGCCGGAACGTAGATCACCGAAGCGGTGGCGCCGGTAGTCTCAACGGCTTCCTTGACGGTGTTGAACACCGGCAGGCCCAGGTGAGTGGTGCCGCCCTTGCCCGGAGTCACGCCGCCAACCATCTTGGTGCCGTAGGCGATGGCTTGTTCGGAGTGGAAAGTGCCCTGCGAGCCGGTGAAGCCCTGGCAGATGACTTTGGTGTCTTTATTGATCAGGACGCTCATTACTTGCCCTCCGCAGCTTTGACGACTTGCTCGGCAGCGTCGGTCAGGCTGGTTGCCGCGATGATGTTCAGGCCGCTTTCGGCCAGAACCTTGGCGCCCAGTTCAGCGTTGTTACCTTCCAGACGAACCACGACCGGAATCTTCACGCCGACTTCTTTCACGGCGCCGATGATGCCTTCGGCAATCATGTCGCAGCGAACGATGCCGCCGAAGATGTTGACCAGTACGGCCGCGACGTTGCTGTCGGACAGGATGATCTTGAAGGCTTCGGTCACGCGCTCTTTGGTCGCGCCGCCACCTACGTCGAGGAAGTTGGCTGGCTTGCCGCCGTGCAGGTTGACGATGTCCATGGTACCCATGGCCAGGCCAGCACCGTTGACCATGCAGCCGATGTTGCCTTCCAGGGCTACGTAGTTCAGCTCGAACTTGGCAGCGTGGGCTTCGCGCGGATCGTCCTGCGACGGGTCATGCATGGCGCGCAGCTTGGGCTGGCGGTACATGGCGTTGCTGTCGATGTTGATCTTGGCGTCCAGGCAGTGCAGGTTGCCGTCTTTCTTGATGACCAGCGGGTTCACTTCCAGCAGCGCCAGGTCGTAGTCCTGGAACAGCTTGGCCAGGCCAACGAAGATGTGGGTGAACTGCTTGATCTGGTCGCCTTTCAGGCCCAGCTGGAAGGCCAGCTCGCGGCCCTGGTACGGCTGAGCGCCAACCAGCGGATCGATGGTGGCCTTGAGGATCTTCTCGGGAGTGTCGTGGGCGACTTTCTCGATGTCCACGCCACCTTCGGTGGAAGCCATGAACACGATACGGCGGCTGGAGCGATCGACGACAGCGCCGAGGTACAGCTCCTTGTCGATATCGGTGCAGGATTCGACCAGGATCTTGCTGACCGGCTGACCGTTGGCGTCAGTCTGGTAAGTCACCAGACGCTTGCCCAGCCAGTTGGCGGCGAACGCCTTGGCGTCTTCCTTGTTCTTGACCAGCTTTACACCGCCCGCTTTACCGCGGCCACCGGCGTGCACCTGGGCTTTGACAACCCACTCGCTGCCACCGATCTTTTCGCAGGCCGCAGCCGCTTCTTCCGGGGTGTCAACGGCGAAACCAGTGGATACCGGCAGGCCGTACTCAGCGAACAGCTGCTTACCCTGATACTCGTGAAGATTCATGCTTATCTACCGTTCTTCGTTTAGGTATTGCGCATTCGGCGCTGCGCTCTTGGCACCGCGCCACCTGTGACTGCTCTGGTTAGCAGTCCGACGGGCATTCCTGCGACGCGTTCTTGCGAACCGCCACGGGCCGCCCGCCGTGGTTTTGCCTACGCGGCGGCGCCCTGCCAGGCAGGACGCCACACGCATCAACGCTTCTTGCGGTTGGCGATGTGGATGGCGTGGCCATTCACCGCCAGGGCGGCTTCGTGCAGCGCCTCCGACAGAGTTGGGTGCGAGAACACCATCATTCCCAGGTCTTCGGCACTGGTGCCGAATTCCATGCCGATGGCGCCCTGCTGGACCAGCTCGGCCGCGCTTGGGCCAATCACGTGTACGCCCAGCACGCGGTCGGTGTTGGCATCGGCGATGACCTTGACCAGACCGGCGGTATCGTTGGCGGCCATGGCACGACCGCTGGCGGCGAACGGGAAGGTGCCGACATTGATGGCCACACCTTCAGCCTTGAGCTGCTGCTCGGTCTTGCCGACCCATGCGATTTCCGGGTGGGTGTAGATGACGGACGGGATCAGATCATAGTTCATCTGGGCCTTGTGACCGGCGATGCGCTCGGCAACCATCACGCCCTCTTCCGAAGCCTTGTGCGCGAGCATCGCGCCACGCACCACGTCACCGATGGCATAGACGCCCGGAACGCTGGTGGCGCACTGGTCGTCGACATAGATGAAGCCACGCTCATCCAGGGTCACGCCGCTATCGGCAGCCAGCAGCTCGGTGGTCACCGGACGGCGGCCTACGGCCACGATCAGCTTGTCGAAGGTCATCTTCTGCTCGCCATTGGCGTCGGAGAAGGTCACGGTGACCTGCTTCTTCTTCACTTCGCTGCCGGTCACGCGGGCGCCCAGACGGATGTCCAGACCCTGCTTGCTGAGGATCTTCAGGGCTTCCTTGGAAATCTGCTCGTCGGCGCTGGCAAGGAACTTGTCCATGGCTTCCAGCACGGTGACTTCGGCCCCCAGACGAGCCCAAACGGAACCCAGCTCCAGACCGATAACGCCGGCACCGATAACACCCAGCTTCTTCGGCACGGCCTGGAATTCCAGGGCGCCGGTGGAATCGACGATCACATCCTGGTCGACCGGGGCCGGCGGGATGTCGACCGGCTTGGAGCCGGACGCGAGGATCACGTTCTCGGCCTCGACCACCTGAACGCTGCCGTCCAGAGCAGTGACTTCAACCTTCTTGCCAGCCAGCAGCTTGCCGTGGCCTTCCAGCAGGGTGACACCGTTGGACTTGAACAGGCCGGCAACGCCGCCGGTCAGGTTCTTGATGATGGTGTTCTTGCGCGCAACCATCTGCGGTACGTCGATGGTGACGCCCTTGGCCTCGATGCCATGGACTTTGAAGCCTTCGTGGGCCTCATGGTACTTGTAGGAGCTGTCCAGCAGCGCCTTCGACGGAATGCAGCCGACGTTCAGGCAGGTACCGCCCAGCGCTACCTTGCCGTCCTTGTCCTGGTACTTCTCGATGCAAGCGGTCTTAAGGCCGAGTTGCGCGGCCTTGATGGCAGCAACGTAGCCTCCCGGGCCAGCACCAATCACTACCACGTCGAATTTCTGGGTCATAACTCATTCCTTCTCGAATAAAACCGGGTGGTCCCTCGTGAGGACCACCTTGTGCGCAGTCTCGGGATCAGATGTCCAGCAGCAGACGAGCCGGGTCTTCCAGCAGGTTCTTGATGGTCACCAGGAAGCTCACCGCTTCCTTGCCGTCGATCAGGCGGTGGTCGTAGGACAGCGCCAAGTACATCATCGGGCGGATCACGACCTGGCCGTTGATGGCCATCGGACGCTGCACGATGTTGTGCATGCCGAGAATGGCGGCCTGCGGCGGGTTGACGATCGGGGTCGACATCATCGAACCGAAGGTACCACCGTTGGTGATGGTGAAGGTGCCGCCGGTCATTTCTTCGATCGACAGCTTTCCGTCACGGGCCTTCTTGCCGAAGGTGGCGATGCCGTTTTCGACTTCGGCCAGGCTCATCAGCTCGGCATTGCGCAGTACCGGCACGACCAGGCCACGGTCGCTGGAAACGGCAACGCCGATGTCCTGGTAGCCGTGGTAGACGATATCGGTGCCGTCGATGGAGGCGTTGACCGCCGGGAAGCGCTTCAGCGCCTCGACGGAGGCCTTGACGAAGAAGGACATGAAGCCCAGGCGCACGCCGTTGTGGGTCTTCTCGAACAGGTCCTTGTACTTCGAACGCAGCGCCATGACTTCGGTCATGTCGACTTCGTTGAAGGTGGTCAGCATGGCCATGGTGGCCTGAGCCTCGACCAGACGCTCGGCGACCTTGGCACGCAGGCGGGTCATCGGTACGCGCTTCTCGACGCGATCGCCAGCGGCGAACAGCGGCGCATCACCAGCCGGAGCAGCCGGCTTGGCAGCAGGCGCTGCAGCAGGAGCAGCCTTCTTCGCAGCCACTGCGGCAACGGCGTCTTCCTTGGTCACGCGACCACCTTTGCCGGTGCCGGTGATGCTGTTCGGGTCGATACCGCCCTCTTCGGCGATCTTGCGCGCAGCTGGCGACAGGATGGCGTCGTCGCCGGCAGCTGGGGCTGCAGCGGCGGCAGGAGCAGCGGCGCTGGCCGGTGCAGCAGCCGGGGCCGCAGCAACGGCGGC
>NZ_LSOF01000007.1:0-120897 GCF_001592875.1 Pseudomonas sp. BMS12
GGTGCTCGGCCAGCCAGGCCTGCTCGGCCGGCGCCAAGCGCAAGGGCGCCGCCTGGGCCGCCTGGGCCGCCTGGGCCGCCAGCGCACCGAACAACAACAGCCAACAGAAGACTCGAATCATGCGCACGACAGCGACCTCCGGCCTGCTACCTTACCTGACAAAGTTCGGCGCAGCGCTTAGGCTGCTAGAACCCCTTCAACGCCGAGCCCCTGAGATGCGCCGTTCAGTCTCCTCGACACTCCTCGCCCTGCTGCTGATCCTCGCCCTGCCAGCCCGGGCCGAGGAAGCCCCCGCCCCGAATACCAGCGCCGAAACGCCCGCAGCGCCCGCGCAAGACACGCTACGCCAACCCCTCGAAGAACGCAGCGCAGACAGCGCCGAAGCACTGGAGCGGCAGTTGCCGAAAGACGAGCAGCAAATGCTGCCGGCTGGCGACAACAGCTTCCTGGCCCTGTGGAAACCGGCCAACGCGCCAGAGGCCAAGGGTATGGTGATCCTGATTCCCGGTGCCGACGAAAGCGCCGACTGGCCAGAGGTCATTCAGCCCCTGCGCAGCAAGCTGCCCGACATCGGCTGGAGCAGCCTTAGCCTGAGCCTGCCGGATAGCCCGGAGGCGCCGTTGCCGGAGGCGGTACTGCCGCGCGCGGCAGAACCGGTCACCGTGGACACCGCCGACAGCCCTGTGCAGCCACCAGCAGAGACCGCCCCCGCCGAACCCGCTGCACCTGCCCCGGTCGATCCGGCCGAGCGCGTCTTCGCCCGCATCGCCGCCGGCATCGCCTTCGCCGAGCAGCAGGACGCCAAGAACATCGTGCTGCTCGGCCATGGCGATGGTGCCTACTGGGCCGCGCTGTACCTCAAGGAGCGCAAGCCCGAGCAGATCAAGCAGCTGGTAACGGTGGCGGCGCAGCTGCCGGCCGGACAGGCGCCGGCCCTGGAAGAGCTGATCCCCGGCCTCAAGCTGGCCACCGGCGATTTCTTCTACAAGGACCAGGCCGCCGACCGCAGCGCCGCCGTGCGCCGCCTGCAGGCCAGCAAACGCCTGGATCACGACAGCTACACGCAGATCGCCCTCAAGGCATTACCGGGCAACCGGCCGGCCGAGCAGGAGCAGCTGTTCCGTCGCGTGCGTGGCTGGCTGGAAAAGCAGCCTTAGCAGTTGAGGTGCAGGCTGTCTGAACTGGCTCTGCTCGCGAACAGCCTGCGTCGAAGCTGCGCGGGCCGATCACAGAGCCGCCTAACGGCGCACTAGCTCAGCGGAAGCCGTGCCGCTGGCGCACCAGTTCATAGGCGGCGTGCAGCTCGCGGGTCTTGTCGGTGGCCGCGCGCAGTTGCGCCGCATCGGCCCCGGCGCCGGCCAGCTTGTCCGGGTGATGACGACTGAGCAGGCGCCGGTAGGTCTGCTTGATCAGCGCAGGTTCGCTGTCGGCCTGCACGCCCAGCAGCCGCAAGGCAGCCTGGTAGTCGCCACCCTTGACCTCGGGCAGCGGCCGCCGCAGCTGGTACTCCTCGGCCAGGGCATCGAGCGCGGCGCGCTTCCAGCCCAACCAGAGGCCCCATTGCTCGATCAGCTGGCGTTCCTGCGCCGCAACCCGACCATCGGCCAGGGCCATGCGCCAGCAGGTGCGCAACAGCACTTCGGCCCGTTCCGGGCGGGCCTGTAGAGCACGCAGCGGAGCACGCAATTCCTTCTCCGCCTGCTTGCCGCGAGCGAAGGCCTGCATGGCCCGGCGGCGTGCCGACTCATCCAGGCCCAGGCGCTGCATCTCACCAGTGGCCATCTGAATATGACTGTCGAGCACGCGACCAGCGCTTTTGGCCAGACGCCCCAGCAGCATGAACAGCAGATCCTCGTCGTCCATCTGCGCCCGCCGCAGGCCGAGCAGCCCACGCAACTGTTCGAGCGACTGCAGGCGCAGGCGCCGGTCCAGCATCTGCCCGAGCAGACCACCGAGCAGCGCACCGGGAATGCTGGCCAGCATCAGCCCCGCGACGGCACCGAGCAGCGTTACCGGCCAGAACATGTCAGGCCTCTACCTGCAACAGGTGCTCGACCTCGGCCAGCCGCTCGTGAGTGCCGACATCGATCCAGCGCCCCGCGAAGCGCTCACCACTGACCTGGCCAGCGGCCATGGCCGCGCGCAACAGCGGCGCCAGCTTGAAGGCCCCGGCCTGGCAATCGGCGAACAGCTGTGGATGCAGCACAGCGATGCCGCTGTAGGTGAGCGCGGGCTCGCCGGCGACGGCATCCTCGACGCGCCCGTCGCACAGGCGGAAGTCGCCGCCCGGGTGATGCGCCGGGTTGTCCACCAGCACCAGGTGCGCCAGGCCTGTCAGCGGCCGGCGCAGGCTGGCGAAGTCGTAGTCGGTCCAGATATCGCCATTGACCACCAGAAACGGCTCGTCACCGAGCAGCGGCAGGGCCTTGAAGATACCGCCGCCGGTTTCCAGCGGCTCGCCCTCGGCCGAGTAGCTGATACGCAGGCCGAAGCGCGCACCATCGCCCAGGTAGTCCTCGATCTGCTGGCCAAGCCAGGCGTGGTTGACCACCAGTTCGCTGAAGCCGGCGGCGACCAGGGCGCGCAAGTGGAACTCGATTAGCGGGGTGCCGGCGGCGCGCACCAGCGGCTTCGGCGTGTGCAGGGTCAGCGGACGCAGGCGCTCGCCCTTGCCCGCGGCCAGGATCATCGCCTTCATGCCGGTTGCGCCTCGCGTTGCGGCAGGCTGGCCAGCAGCTCACCGAGCACGGCCAGCTCAGGCCGGCGCGCCAATACCGCCTCTATATAGGTGAAGAAGCGCGGCACATCGCCCAGGTACTTGGGTTTGCCATCGCGATGGCAGATGCGGGCGAAGATGCCGATCACCTTGAGATGGCGCTGCACCCCCATCAGGTCGCTGGCGCGATGGAACTCGGCAAACTCGGCCGGCACCGCAATGCCGGCCTCGCGCGCCAACTGCCAATAGCGCTGCAGCCAAGCGGCCACACGCTCTTCGGGCCAGCTGAGGAAGGCGTCCTTGAACAGGCTGGTGACGTCGTAGCTGAGCGGGCCATGCACGGCGTCCTGGAAGTCGAGGATGCCGGGGTTGGGTTCACTGAGCATGAGGTTGCGCGGCATGTAGTCGCGATGCACGAACACCCGCGGTTGAGCCAGGGCACTTTCCACCAACAGGTCGCATATCTGCTGCCACTGCCTCTGCTGCGTGGCATTCAGCTCGACGCCCAGGTGGCGCTGCAGATACCAGTCGGGAAACAGCTGCAGTTCGCGGCGCAGCAACGCATCGTCATAAGGTGGCAGCCTGCCTTCAACCGGCAGCAGCTGGTATTGCACCAGGGCCTGCAGCGCCTGCTCGAACAGGGCGTCGGCGTTGTCCGCATCGAGCACTTCCAGCCAGGTCTGACTGCCCAGATCGTCCAGCACCAGGAAGCCACGCTCGACATCGGCGGCAAGAATCCGCGGCACATGCACGCCGGCATCGGCCAGCATCGCCGCCACCTTGACGAAGGGGCGGCAGTCTTCCTGCGGGGGCGGCGCGTCCATCAGGATCAGGCTGCGTCCGGCCCCCTGCCAACGGAAATAACGGCGAAAACTGGCGTCGCTACTGGCCGGCGTCAGGCTGCCCTGCGGCACCTCGCCCCAGCCTTCTTGCTGGAACAGCACAGGCAAACACTCTTCCAGCCAGCCCTGCAGGAGCTGGAGACGCATATCTTGATCAGGCATTACGGGGGTCTCCGACGGCGCTAGCCGTTGTGCGGGTCATGCTTTATTATCCAGCATCTTTTTCAGCCCATCGAGAGGCGTGCGGTCCCTGCGGGGCCGGAGGCGCGCAGGAAGCCCGGACTAACAAGATGGCAGTAAAACTCCCCGTGTTCCGTAAAAAATTCCCGTTGTTGATGACTGGCAGCCTGCTGGCACTACAACCTCTTGCCACGCCTTTCGCCGTCGCTGCCGAGCAGTACGACTGCGCCGCATCCGCCTCTGGCGGCTGGGCCTGCACCCCGAAATCCGCTGCCTCCGCGCAGCTGCCTCGCCCACAACACAGTGCCACTGCGGCCAGTGCTGTGGCCGGCAGCGCCGCCGCACCGGCCGAAGGCGAGCGCCCCACGCTGGTGACCGAAAGCGAGGGCCGCGGCCTGCAAAGCCGTAGCGCCGACTACAGCCACTTGGACTGGGTACCGCGCGAGCAGCTGACCGCCGCGCAACTGGCGGAAACCGGCCCCTACTGTGCCGGTTCCTACGTCGAACCCTTGCGCCCCGGAATGAGCGACGACACGCCGATGGACGAAGCGCCGCTGTTCGTCTCGGCCAAGGCCTCGCGCTACGAGCAGGAGAAGGAAGCTGCCACCCTCGCCGGTGACGTGGTCCTGCGCCAGGCCAGCATGCAGGTCGAGGCCGACGAAGCCACCCTGCACCAGGCCGAGAACCGCGGCGAGCTGAAAGGCAATGTGCGCCTGCGCGACAACGGCATGCTGGTGGTCGGCGACCACGCCGAGATCCAGCTGGACAACGGCGAAGCCAAGGTCGACAACGCTGAGTACGTGATCCACAAGGGTCATGTGCGCGGCAGCGCGCTGTACGCCAAGCGCGAGGAAAGCGCGATCGTCCGCCTCAAGGACGGTACCTACACCCGCTGCGAACCGGGCAGCAACGCCTGGCACCTGAAGGGCAACAACATCAAGCTGAATCCGGCCACCGGCTTCGGCACCGCGACCAACGTGACCCTGCGGGTGAAGGATGTGCCGGTGTTCTACACCCCCTACATCTACTTCCCCATCGATGACCGTCGCCAGTCCGGTTTCCTCGCACCCAGCCTGAGTTCGTCGAGCGACAACGGCTTCACCCTGTCGACGCCGTACTACTTCAACCTGGCCCCCAACTACGACGCCACTCTCTATCCGACCTACATGGCCAAGCGCGGCATGCTGCTGGAAGGCGAGTTCCGCTACCTGACCAAGGGCAGCGAAGGACAAGTTGGCGGTGCCTGGCTGGATGATCAGAACGACGATCGCAAGCTGCAGTCCGACTACGAAGACCAGCGCTGGATGTACAACTGGCAGCACAAGGGCGGCCTAGATGAGCGCCTGCTGGCCGAGGTGGACTACACCGACATCAGTGACCCCTACTACTTCCAGGACCTGAGCAGCGACCTGGAAAACCTCGAAACACCGGACTACCTCAACCAGCGCGGCACGCTGACCTGGCGCGGTGACAACTACACCGCCCGTCTCAACGCCCACGCTTATGAGTCCACCAGCGTTATCGACGTGACCCCCTACGAGCGCCTGCCGCAACTGACCCTGGATGGCCAGCTGCCGTTCCAGCCAGGCGGCCTGGACCTGTTCTACGCCACCGAATACGTACGCTTCGATCGCGACCTGCGCAGCGGCGACTTCATCGACGAAGACGGCAACCCCGACCCTTGGTACGACAACAATGTCTTCGGCCTCGACCGTGCAAACGGTCAACGCATCCATGTCGAACCCGGTATCAGCCTGCCGATCGAGCGCACCTGGGGTTATCTCAAGCCCAGCCTGAAGTACGCCTATACCCAGTACGACCTGGATCTGGACTCGATCGGCAAGGCCCAGGTTGGCGGCGACTATGAGGACTCCCCGGACCGCAGCGTGCCGATCAGTAGCATCGACAGCGGCCTGTACTTCGACCGCACCTCCCAGTGGTTCGGCAACAATTATCGGCAAACGCTGGAGCCGCGCGCCTTCTATCTGTATGTGCCGGAGAAGGACCAGGACGATATCCCGGTGTTCGACACTGGCGAGCCGAGCTTCAACTACTCCTCACTGTGGCGCGACAACCGCTTTAGCGGCCGCGACCGTATCGGCGACGAGAACAAGCTGTCGCTGGGCGTGACCAGCCGCTGGATCGAAGACAACGGCTTCGAGCGTCAGCGTTTCAGCATCGGCCAGGCGTTCTACTTTGAGGATCGCAAGGTCACCATGCCGGATCGTACCGGCACCCTCAGGAATCGCGACGACTACCAGTCGGATGTCTCTCCCTATGCCCTGCAGTACCTCTATCGCTTCAACCGCGACTGGCGCTTGAGTTCCGACTTCAACTGGGACCCGGACAGCCACCAGACCCGCTCCGGCAGCCTGATGTTCCACTACCAGCCGGAAGACACGCCGAACAAGGTGGTCAACCTCGGCTACCGCTACCGCAACGACACGCTGCGCTATGACCAGGCCACCGGCGCCTGGGTCTACGGCAACGACTTCGGCACCGAAGGCCAACCGAACTTCGTCGAGGATTACTACAAGATCCAGCAGCACGACTTCTCGGTGATCTGGCCGATCGTGCCGCAATGGAGCGTGATCGCCCGCTGGCAGCATGACTATGCGCAAAGCCGTACCCTGGAAGCGTTCGGAGGCTTCGAGTACGACAGCTGCTGCTGGAAACTGCGTCTGATCAACCGCTACTGGGTCGACTACGACGAGACCAGTCTCAATCCTGACACCAACGAGGAAGGCGACCGCGGGATCTTCCTGCAGATCGTCCTCAAGGGCCTAGGCAACGTGCTGGGCGGCTCGACCGAGACTTTCCTCGACCAAGGCATTCAAGGTTACCGTGAACGTGAAGACCAAGCTTTCTGATTGCCTGCGCCCGCTGTTGCTGGGCGCAGTTTTCCTTACCACCGCCGCCCAGGCGCAACTGCAATCCCTTGACCGCGTCGTCGCCATCGTCGACAACGACGTGATCATGTACAGCCAGCTGGACCAGCGCCTCAATGAGGTCGAGCAGAGCATCGGCAAGCGCGGCGGTCAGCTGCCGCCGCAGGATGTGCTGCAGCAGCAGGTGCTGGAGCGCCTGATCGTCGAGAACCTGCAACTGCAGATCGGCGACCGCTCGGGCATCCGCATCACCGACGAAGAGCTGAACCAAGCCATGGCCAGCATTGCTCAGCGCAATAACCTGAGCCTGGAGCAGTTCCGCGCCGCCCTGGCGCGTGACGGCCTGTCCTACAACGACGCGCGCGAACAGATTCGTCGCGAGATGGTCATCAGTCGCGTGCGCCAACGCCGGGTCGCCGAGCGCATCCAGGTCACCGATCAGGAAGTGAACAACTTCCTGGCCTCCGACATGGGGCAGATGCAACTGTCGGAAG
This sequence comes from Pseudomonas sp. BMS12, assembly GCF_001592875.1. Lineage (GTDB taxonomy): Bacteria > Pseudomonadota > Gammaproteobacteria > Pseudomonadales > Pseudomonadaceae > Aquipseudomonas. The sequence goes on from NZ_LSOF01000007.1 coordinate 7,121, forward strand.
AGTACCGCCTGGCCAATATCCTGATCCCGGTTCCTGACGCCGCATCGCCGGACCAGGTACGGGCAGCGGCGCAGAAGACCGCCGAGGTCTACGACAAGCTGCGCGCAGGCGCCGACTTCGCGCAGATGGCCATCTCCAGCTCCGGCAGCGAGAACGCTCTGGAAGGCGGCGAAATCGGCTGGCGCAAGGGCGCGCAACTGCCACCGGCATTCGCCGACCTGATCCGCAGCCTGTCGGTCGGTGACATCACCGAACCGCTGCGTACCCCGGGCGGTTTCATGATCGTCAAGCTGCAGGAAAAGCGCGGCGGCGACACCCAGGTGCGTGACGAGGTGCATGTACGCCACATCCTGATCAAGCCCAACGAGATCCGCAGCGAAGAAGAAACCCGTCGACTGGTGGAGCGCCTGTACCAGCGCATCCTCGCCGGCGAAGACTTCGCCGAGCTGGCGAAGAGCTTCTCCGAGGATCCGGGCTCGGCCCTCCACGGCGGCGACCTCGACTGGATCGACCCGAACAGCCTGGTACCGGAGTTCCGCGAGGTGATGGCCAAGACCCCCAGCGGCCAGCTGTCCAAGCCGTTCAAGAGCCCGTATGGCTGGCACGTACTGGAAGTGCTGGGCCGCCGCGCCACCGACAGCAGCGATCAGTACCGCAAGCAGCAGGCCATGAACGCCCTGCGTAACCGCAAGTACGACGAAGAACTGCAGGCCTGGCTGCGCCAGATCCGCGACGAAGCCTACGTCGAGATCAAGCTGTAATAGCCTGAACCGTCGCGAAAGAGCCCGGCCCCGCCGGGCTTTTTCTTGGGCGTAAACTACGCCGAACCACATTCAATCGAGGCCCGCCATGACCGCTCCCCGCCTGTTCGCCCTGACCCCCGGAGAACCTGCCGGCATCGGCCCGGACCTGTGCCTGCTGCTGGCCCGTGAAGCCCAGCCCGCAGCTTTGGTGGCCATCGCCAGCAAGCACCTGCTAGCGGAACGCAGCCAGCAACTGGGGCTGAACACGACACTGCTGACCGTCGGTCCCGAGGCATGGCCGAGCACACCAGCCCCGGCCGGCAGCCTGTATGTGTGGGACACCCCGCTGGCCGCCGCGGTGGTACCCGGCGTTCTGGACAAGAACAACGCGGCCTATGTGCTGCAGACCCTGACCCGTGCCGGCCAGGGCTGTCTCGACGGCACCTTCGCCGGCATGATCACTGCGCCGGTGCACAAGGGCGTGATCAACGAGGCCGGCATCCCCTTCTCCGGCCATACCGAGTTTCTCGCCGAGCTGACCGCCACCGAGCAGGTAGTGATGATGCTGGCCACCCGCGGCCTGCGCGTGGCTCTGGTGACCACCCACCTGCCGCTCAAGGATGTCGCCGCCGCCATCACCGCCGAGCGCCTGGCCAGGGTCACGCGCATTCTGCACGCCGACCTGGTGGAGAAGTTCGGCATCGCTCGGCCGCGCATCCTGGTCTGCGGCCTCAATCCTCACGCTGGCGAAGGTGGCCACCTGGGCCGCGAGGAGATCGAGGTGATCGAGCCGACCCTGGAACGCCTGCGTGGCGAGGGCCTGAACCTGATCGGCCCGCTGCCGGCCGACACCCTGTTCACCCCCAAACATCTGGAGCACTGCGACGCGGTGCTGGCCATGTACCACGACCAGGGCCTGCCGGTGCTCAAGTACAAGGGCTTCGGCGCGGCGGTCAACGTCACCCTGGGCCTGCCGATCATCCGCACCTCGGTCGACCACGGCACCGCCCTGGACCTGGCCGGCAGCGGCAAGGTCGACTGCGGCAGCCTGCAGGTGGCCCTGGAGACCGCCTACAGCATGGCCGCCAGCCGCGCCTAATGCACCATCGCGCGGCAAAAGCTTGGCGAGCCGTGCGCGCGCCTACAGCCATGCGGCCTTTCACTGTTAAACTGCGGACCTTTGCCTTACCGCTCTCGGCTCTTGCTTGATGCTTGCAGCTTGAGGCTTGGAGCTATCCGATGTCCGAATACCAACACCGCGCGCGCAAACGCTTCGGCCAGAACTTCCTGCACGACGCCGGCGTGATCCACCGCATCCTGCGCGCCATCCATGCCAAGGATGGCGAGCGCCTGCTGGAGATCGGCCCGGGTCAGGGCGCACTGACCGAAGGCCTGCTGGGCAGCGGCGCGCAACTCGACGTGATCGAGCTGGACCTCGACCTGATCCCCATCCTGCAGGCCAAGTTCGGCAGCAACCCGCAGTTCAGTCTGAACCAGGGCGACGCACTCAAGTTCGACTTCAATCGCCTGGAGGCCACGCCGCACAGCCTGCGCGTGGTCGGCAACCTGCCGTACAACATCTCCACGCCGCTGATCTTCCACCTGCTGAACAACGCCGCGCTGATCCGCGACATGCACTTCATGCTGCAGAAGGAAGTGGTCGAGCGCCTGGCCGCCGAACCAGGCGGTGGTGACTGGGGGCGGCTGTCGATCATGGTGCAGTACCACTGCCGCGTGGAACACCTGTTCAACGTCGGCCCCGGCGCCTTCAACCCGCCACCCAAGGTCGACTCGGCCATCGTTCGCCTGGTGCCGCACGAAGTGCTGCCACATCCGGCCAAGGACCATCGCCTGCTCGAACGCGTGGTGCGCGAGGCCTTCAACATGCGCCGCAAGACCCTGCGCAACACCCTCAAGCAGTTGCTGCCGGCCGAAGCCATCGAGGCTGCTGGAGTCGACGGCGGCCTGCGCCCGGAACAGCTCGACCTGGCGGCCTTCGTACGCCTGGCCGACCAACTGGCCGAGCGCCAAGCGCAACCGGACTAAACTGCCTATCCAGCCTGTCGAGTTTCCCAAGATGGCCGCTTCGCCCTACCAGATCGACGTCAGCGTCGAGACCCGCTACCTGCCGGAACAATCCACGCCGGAGCAGAACCGCTACGCCTTCGCCTACACCGTGACCCTGCACAACAGCGGCGCGGTGGCGGCCAAACTGCTCAGCCGCCACTGGATCATCACCGACGGCGACGGCCGCGTGCAGGAAGTGCGTGGTGCCGGCGTGATCGGCCAGCAGCCGCACCTGGAGCCTGGCCAGAGCCACACCTACAGCAGCGGCACGGTGATGGCGACCAAGGTCGGCAACATGCACGGCAGCTACCAGATGGTGGCCGACGACGGCACCCGCTTCGACGCCCCCATCGCCCCGTTCCGCCTGGCCATGCCCGGAGCCCTGCACTGATGGCGACCTATGCGGTGGGCGACCTGCAGGGCTGCCTGCAGCCGCTCAAGTGCCTGCTCGAAAAGGTCGCCTTCGACCCGACCAAGGACCAGTTGTGGCTGGTCGGCGACCTGGTCAACCGCGGCCCGCAATCGCTGGAGACCCTGCGTTTCCTGTACGCCATGCGCGAATCGCTGGTCTGCGTGCTGGGCAACCATGACCTGCACCTGCTGGCCGTGGCGCACAACATCGAGCGCCTGAAGAAGAACGACACCCTGCGCGAGATACTCGATGCACCGGACCGCACCGATCTGATCGACTGGCTGCGCCAGCAGAAGCTGATGCACTACGACGAACAGCGCGACATTGCCCTGGTGCATGCCGGCATCGCCCCGCAATGGACGCTGAAGAAGGCCCTCAAGCGCGCCGCCGAAGTCGAGGAAGTGCTGCGCGACGACGCCCGCCTGCCGCTGTTTCTCGACGGCATGTACGGCAACGAGCCGGCCTGCTGGGACGGTGAGCTGCACGGCGTCACCCGCCTGCGGGTGATCACCAACTACTTCACCCGCATGCGCTTCTGCAGTGAGGACGGCACGCTCGACCTGAAGAGCAAGGAAGGTCTCGACACCGCCCCAGCCGGTTACAAGCCCTGGTTCAGCTGGCCGCAGCGCAAGACCCGCGGCCAGAAGATCATCTTCGGCCACTGGGCGGCACTGGAGGGCAACTGCGACGAACCCGGCCTGTCCGCCCTCGACAGTGGCTGCGTGTGGGGCGGCGCCATGACCCTGATGAATATCGATAGCGGCGAGAAGCACCGCTGCGACTGCAAGGAGATCGCCCGATGAGCGAATTCAAACGCATTCCCCCGGAACAGGCCCAGGCCCTGCGCGAGCAAGGCGCCGTGGTGGTCGACATCCGCGACCCGCAAAGCTTCGCCAACGGCCATATCAGCGGCTCGCAGCACCTGGACAACCACAGCCTGGCCGCCTTCATCGCCGCGGCCGACTTCGACCAGCCGCTGATCGTCACCTGCTACCACGGCAATTCCAGCCAGAACGCCGCAGCCTACCTGGCCCATCAGGGCTTCGCCGAGGTTTACAGCCTGGATGGCGGCTTCGACCTGTGGCGCGCCCAATATCCCGATCAGGTTTCTGCCGGCGCAGCCGAGTAAAAAAATTCCGCGCGGCGCAAAGCCGCGCCGCATGCCGCCTAGAGCGCAAATGCCGACGAACGGCAACGCTCTGTCACCAGCTTGCAGCCCTTGACCCGGACGAAAGCGAACTACTCTTAGGACGAGGCCGTCCAAAAGGAGAGCCGGCACACCGGTTCCGGGCCATCGGTAGCGTCTCTTGGTGTTCTGGGGGTTGTTCAACGGCAGCAGCGCCGCCCACCTGTGCACCCGCCCGAATGTGCCCGCGCCGACTCCATGCAAGCCAGCGAGGTGCAGTCATGAGCATATTCAGCCATTTTCAGCAGAGGTTCGAAGCCACTCGCCAGGAGGAATATTCCTTACAGGAGTACCTGGAACTGTGCAAAACGGACCCCAGCGCTTACGCCACTGCCGCGGAGCGCCTGTTGATGGCCATCGGCTCGCCGGAGTTGCTGGATACTTCGGTCGATTCGAGGCTGTCACGCATCTTTTCCAACAAGGTCATCCGCCGCTACCCGGCCTTCGCCGACTTCCACGGCATGGAAGAGTGCATCGACCAGATCGTCTCCTACTTCCGCCATGCAGCTCAGGGCCTGGAAGAGAAGAAGCAGATTCTCTACCTTCTCGGCCCGGTCGGCGGCGGCAAGTCGTCCCTGGCGGAAAAGCTCAAGCACCTGATGGAGAAGGTGCCCTTCTATGCTATCAAGGGCTCGCCGGTGTTCGAGTCGCCCCTGGGGCTGTTCAATGACACCGAGGACGGCGCCATCCTCGAAGAGGATTACGGCATCCCGCGGCGCTACCTGAACAGCATCATGTCGCCCTGGGCCACCAAACGCCTGCAGGAGTTCGGCGGCGACATCAGCCAGTTCCGCGTGGTCAAGCTGTACCCCTCGATTCTCAACCAGATCGCCGTGGCCAAGACCGAGCCGGGCGACGAGAACAACCAGGACATCTCCGCCCTGGTCGGCAAGGTGGATATCCGCAAGCTGGAAGAATTCCCGCAGAACGACGCCGATGCCTACAGCTATTCCGGCGCGCTGTGCCGGGCCAACCAGGGCCTGATGGAGTTCGTCGAGATGTTCAAGGCACCGATCAAGGTGCTGCACCCGCTGCTGACCGCCACCCAGGAGGGCAACTACAACAGCACCGAGGGGCTTGGGGCGATTCCCTACAACGGCATCCTGCTGGCCCACTCCAACGAGTCCGAGTGGCACAGCTTCCGCAACAACAAGAACAACGAGGCGTTCATCGACCGCATCTACATCGTCAAGGTGCCGTACTGCCTGCGCGTGTCGGACGAGATCAAGATCTACGACAAGCTGCTGGTCAACAGCTCCCTGGCCCATGCCCATTGCGCGCCGGACACGTTGAAGATGCTGGCCCAGTTCTCCGTACTCAGCCGCCTGAAGGAGCCGGAGAACTCCAACGTCTACTCGAAGATGCGCGTGTACGACGGTGAGAATCTCAAGGACACCGACCCCAAGGCCAAGTCGATCCAGGAATACCGCGATGCGGCCGGCGTCGACGAGGGCATGAACGGCCTGTCGACCCGCTTCGCCTTCAAGATCCTGTCCAAGGTCTTCAACTTCGACCCCCACGAAGTGGCGGCCAACCCGGTGCACCTGCTCTATGTGCTTGAGCAGCAGATCGAGCAGGAGCAGTTCCCCGCCGAAGTCCGAGAGCGCTACCTGCGTTTCATCAAGGAATACCTGGCGCCGCGCTACATCGAGTTCATCGGCAAGGAAATCCAGACCGCCTACCTGGAGTCCTACAGCGAATACGGGCAGAACATCTTCGACCGCTACGTGCTGTACGCCGACTTCTGGATTCAGGACCAGGAATACCGCGACCCGGAAACCGGCGAGATCCTCAACCGCGTGGCCCTCAACGAGGAGCTTGAAAAAATAGAGAAGCCAGCCGGCATCAGCAACCCGAAGGATTTCCGCAACGAGATCGTCAACTTCGTGCTGCGCGCCCGCGCCAACAACAACGGCAAGAACCCCACCTGGCTCAGCTACGAGAAACTGCGCGTGGTGATCGAGAAGAAGATGTTCTCCAACACCGAAGATCTGCTGCCGGTCATCAGCTTCAATGCCAAAGCCAGCAAGGAGGACCAACAGAAGCACAACGACTTCGTCACTCGCATGGTCGAGCGCGGTTACACCGACAAGCAGGTGCGCCTGCTCTCCGAGTGGTATCTGCGGGTTCGCAAATCGCAATAAAGCGGCCTGACGCGACGGGCTCCGAGCTGTGGCGCAGCGCCTCATGGGCGCATCGCCACAGCCTGCGCCCGATGCCTGCAGCGCACGGAGGGCAGTTATGAGTCATGTGATCGACCGACGCCTGAACGGCAAGAACAAGAGCACGGTAAACCGCCAGCGTTTCCTGCGGCGCTACCGTGGCCATATCAAGAAAGCCGTGGAGGAAGCGGTCAGCCGCCGCTCCATCACCGACATGGAACACGGCGAGCAGATCAGCATCCCCGGCCGCGACATCGACGAACCGGTGCTGCACCACGGCCGCGGCGGCCGGCAGACGACCGTCCACCCCGGCAACAAGGAATTCAACGCGGGAGACCATGTACAGCGGCCGCAGGGTGGCGGCGGCGGACGCGGCGCCGGCAAGGCGAGCAACTCCGGCGAGGGCATGGACGAATTCGTCTTCCAGATCACCCAGGAAGAGTTCCTCGACTTCATGTTCGAGGAGCTGGAGCTGCCCAACCTGGTCAAGCGCCACCTCAGCGGCACCGATACCTTCAAGACGGTGCGCGCCGGCATCAGCAACGAGGGCAACCCCTCGCGCATCAATATCGTCCGCACACTGCGCTCGGCTCACGCGCGGCGGATTGCCCTGTCCGGTTCCAGCCGCACCAGGCTGCGCGAAGCCAAGGCCGAACTGGAGCGACTGAGGCGCGAAGAGCCGGACAACTTCGGTGATATCCAGGAAATGGAGGCGGAAATCGAACGCCTCAGCGCACGCATCCACCGCGTGCCTTTCCTCGACACCTTCGACCTCAAGTACAACCTGCTGGTGAAACACCCCAACCCCAGTTCCAAGGCGGTGATGTTCTGCCTGATGGACGTCTCCGGCTCCATGACCCAGGCGACCAAGGACATCGCCAAGCGCTTCTTCATCCTCCTTTACCTGTTCCTCAAGCGGAACTACGAGCGCATCGAGGTGGTATTCATCCGCCACCATACGAGCGCGAAGGAGGTGGACGAGGAGGAGTTCTTCTACTCCCGCGAAACCGGCGGCACCATCGTCTCCAGCGCCCTCAAGCTGATGCAGGAGATCATGGTCGAGCGCTACCCGAGCAACGAGTGGAACATCTATGGCGCCCAGGCGTCGGACGGCGACAACTGGAACGACGATTCGCCGGTGTGCCGCGATATCCTGATCAACCAGATCATGCCGCTCGTGCAGTACTTCACCTACGTCGAGATCACCCCGCGCGAACACCAGGCGCTGTGGTTCGAGTACGAGCAGGTCAGCGAGAGCTTCGCCGAGAGTTTCGCCCAGCAGCAGCTGGTTTCCGCCGCGGACATCTACCCGGTATTCCGCGAGCTGTTCCAGCGCCGAATGGTCACCTGAGGGCCGCACCATGACCGCAGCCGAGAAACGCCGCCAGCCGATCTCCACCGGATCGGAATGGACCTTCGAGCTGATCCGCAGCTACGACCGCGAGATCGCCCGCATTGCCGAGCGCTACGCGCTGGACACCTACCCCAATCAGATCGAAGTGATCACCGCCGAGCAGATGATGGATGCCTACGCGTCGGTGGGCATGCCGCTGGGCTATCACCACTGGTCCTATGGCAAGCACTTCCTGGCTACCGAAAAGGGCTACAGCCGCGGGCAGATGGGCCTGGCCTACGAGATCGTGATCAACTCCGACCCCTGCATCGCCTACCTGATGGAGGAAAACACCATCTGCATGCAGGCCCTGGTGATCGCCCACGCCTGCTATGGCCACAACAGTTTCTTCAAGGGCAACTACCTGTTCCGCACCTGGACCGACGCCAGCTCGATCATCGACTACCTGGTGTTCGCCAAGCAGTACATCATGCAGTGCGAGGAACGCCACGGCATCGACGCGGTGGAAGACCTGCTCGACTCCTGTCACGCCCTGATGAACTACGGCGTGGATCGCTACAAGCGCCCCTATCCGATCTCCGCCGAAGAGGAGCAGCGCCGGCAGAAGGAGCGCGAGGAGCATCTGCAGCGGCAGATCAACGACCTCTGGCGCACCATCCCCAAGGGTTCCGGCAAGGGCAGCGGACAGGACAACAAGCGCTGGCCAGCCGAGCCACAGGAAAACATCCTGTATTTCCTGGAGAAACACGCGCCGCTGCTGGAGCCCTGGCAGCGCGAGATCATCCGCATCGTGCGCAAGATCGCCCAGTACTTCTACCCGCAACGCCAGACTCAGGTGATGAACGAGGGCTGGGCCACCTTCTGGCACTACACCCTGATGAACGACCTGTACGACGAGGGTCTGGTCACCGAAGGCTTCATGCTGGAGTTCCTGCAGTCGCACACCAGCGTGATCTACCAGCCGAGCTTCGACAGCCCCTACTACAGTGGCATCAACCCCTACACCCTGGGCTTCGCCATCTACAGCGACATTCGCCGCATCTGCGAGCACCCGACCGAGGAGGACAAACGCTGGTTCCCGGACATCGCCGGCAGCGACTGGCTGTCCACCCTCAAGTTCGCCATGGCCAACTTCAAGGACGAGAGTTTCATCCTGCAGTTTCTCTCACCCAAGGTGATCCGCGACCTCAAGCTGTTCAGCGTGCTCGACGACGACCTGCAGGACGACCTGGTCATCCCGGCCATCCATGATGAACCGGGCTACCGCATCATCCGCGAGACCCTGGCCGCCCAGTACAACCTGGGCAACCGCGAGCCCAACGTGCAGATCTACAGCGTCGACCGCCGTGGCGACCGCTCGCTGACCCTGCGCCACCAGCAGCACGACCGCAAACCGCTAGGCGACTCCACCCAGGAAGTGCTCAAGCACCTGCATCGCCTGTGGGGCTTCGACATCCACCTGGAAAGCATGCGCGGCGATCAACTGGTCGGCGTACAGCACATCCCGCCCAAGGGCGAGCCGGACAGCGAGAACGAATATCCGCGCCTGGACCTGGTGATCCCACCGATTTGAGCCCTCTGCTCTGGGGAGAGGTGCCGGGCAACGCCACTCGTTCTTTTCGCTTATCCTCCGCCCCAACGGAGGACTTTTATTCATGCAGATCTATAAAGTCGGCGGCGCCGTGCGCGACCGCCTGCTCGGCCGGCCGGTCAGCGATATCGACTGGGTGGTGGTGGGCTCCAGCGCCGAGGCCATGCAGGCCAAGGGCTTTCGCCCGGTGGGCACGGACTTCCCGGTATTCCTCCACCCGCAGAGTGGCGAGGAATACGCGCTGGCCCGCACCGAACGCAAGTCTGGCCAGGGCTACGGCGGCTTCACCTTTCACGCCAGCCCGGACGTCACCCTGGAAGAGGATCTGATCCGCCGCGATCTGACCGTCAACGCCATGGCCGAGGACGACCAGGGCCGGGTGATTGATCCCTACGGTGGGCAACGGGATCTCGCCGCCCGCCTGCTGCGGCATGTCTCGCCCGCCTTCGCCGAAGACCCGCTGCGCGTGCTGCGCGTGGCACGTTTCGCCGCCCGCTATGCGCCGCTGGGCTTTGTCGTTGCGCCGGAAACCCTGGCACTGATGCGCCAGCTGGCCGAATCCGGCGAGCTCAAGGCGCTGACCGCCGAGCGCAGCTGGAAGGAAATCTCCCGCGCCCTGATGGAGCCGCGCCCGGACGTGTTCATCCAGGTGCTGCGTGACTGCGGCGCCCTGAGCGAGCTGCTGCCGGAGCTCGACGCTCTGTTCGGCGTACCGCAGACCGCCAGCCATCACCCTGAAGTCGACACCGGTGTGCATTGCCTGATGGTGCTGCAGCAATGTGCCCTGCATGAGCAGCCGCTGAGCGTACGCTGGGCCTGCCTGCTGCACGATCTGGGCAAGGGCCGCACACCAGAAGCCGAATGGCCACAACATATCGCCCACGAGAAGCGCGGGCTCCAGCTGATCTCGGCGGTCAACCAGCGCTGCAAGGCGCCCAGGGAGTGCGCCGAGCTGGCCCTGCTGACCGGCGAATACCACACCCACGCGCACCGTGCCCTGGAGCTACGTGCCAACACCCTGCTGGAACTGCTGCAGAGTTTCGATGTGTACCGCCGCCCACAGCGCTTCGAGGAGTTCATCGCCGCCTGCGAGATGGACGCACGCGGCCGCCTGGGCCTGGAGGATCGCGACTATCCCCAGGCCGCCTACCTGCGCGGCGCCATGCAGGCCGCCCGCGCGGTGACGGTGCAGCCCTTGCTGGAGAAGGGCTTGCAAGGTGCGGAGCTGGGCGAGGCCCTCAAGCAAGAGCGCCTGAAAGCCCTCAAGGCCTACAAGGCAGGTACGCCGGCCTTGTAGGAGCCAGCGCCGCTCGGTTCGCGAGCAGCGGATCGGGTACAGTCAGCGCGGTGTCGGAAAGGCCTGCAGCAGATCAGTTGCGGTCAGCTCGACGCCACGCCACTGGAAAGGTACCGGCCACAGCTGCTGGTCGATGCTGGCCGAGCCCCACAGTTCGGCCATCGACTGACCGGCAAGCGGGTGTACTTCCTGCGGTGCCAGCAAGGCCAGTGGCCAGAGTACGAAGGCATTGCGCAGGATTTCCGTACGCGGCAGCACCAGACCATCGAAATTGCCCGCCAGATCGCCGTACAGCAGCACGTCGATATCCAGCGGCAGGCCCTTGCGCTCCGGCGCATAGCGACCGTTATCGGCCTCGATGCACTTGAGCCGCCGATCCAGCTCGGCCAGTGGCAGGTCAGTGCGTGCGCTGACGACCAGGTTGTAGAAATTGCCGCTCTTGATGCCCACCGGGCTACTTTCGAAGACGGCGGAGCAACGCAGATCATGAAGAAAGCTGGCCAGGGCATCGAGCCCTGCGCACAGGCGCTGCTCGCGCTCGGTATTGCTGCCCAGGCCAAGAAAGATCGGGGTCATGGTCGGCTGCGCTCGATTTCCACACCCACACCACGGGCCAGCGGATTGGCCCCCGGCTTGGTCGCGCGCAGGCGTAGCCAGGGCATGCCGAACTGGGTCAGCAGACTCTCGGCCAAGCGCTCGGCAAAGGTTTCCACCAGCTCGAACCTGGCAGCAGCGGCGAAGGTCTGCACATGCTGGTGCACGGCGGCGTAATCGAGCGCCAGGCTCAGGTCGTCACCCGCTGCAGCTGGGCGGATGTCCCAGGCGAAGGTCAGGTCCAGGCGCAGGCATTGGCGTATGCCGCGCTCCCAGTCGTAGGCCCCGATCAGGGTGTCGACCTCCAGTCCTTCGATGAAAACCTTGTCCAACCTGTTCACTCCACTGCTCACGCCGCTAGAATCGGGACTCCCTCGCCCCGGAATGGACAACATGTTCTGGCTGTTGGTCCCACTCGCCTACCTGCTTGGCTCGTTGTCCTTCGCCATTCTGCTCAGCCGGCTCGCTGGCGGACCGGACCCCCGCGCCAGCGGCTCGGGCAACCCTGGCGCCACCAACATGCTCAGGGTAGCCGGCAAGAAACTGGCCGTGCTGACTTTGCTCGGCGACCTGGGCAAGGGCCTGCTGCCCGTACTGATCGCCGACCTGCTCGGCCTCAACGTCCAGCAACAGGCCTGGGTCGGCCTGGCCGCCGTGATCGGCCATCTCTATCCCGTGTATTTCCGCTTTCGCGGCGGCAAGGGCGTGGCCACCGCCGCCGGCATGCTGCTTGGCCTGTATCCGCCAGCCGCCCTGCTGGCTCTCGCCGCCTGGGCGCTAGCCTTCTTCCTGACCCGCACCAGCTCGCTGGCCTCCCTGATCGCCACACCACTGACCCTGCCATTGCTGGCCTGGCAGCAGCCCGGAGCTCTGCTGCCCATGTGTGCGCTGACCGGTCTGATCGTCTGGCGTCATCGCGGCAATCTACGCGACCTGCTCAGCGGGCGCGAACGACATTTCTAATCCGCGACCTGAGCCGATCTCATAGCGCCGGCAACTGCTCCATTGGCCAACGCGCCTGCACCTGGATCTGCGGCCCGTCGTGCTGCCCGGCCAGCAGGCGCTGGCAGCCGGCGTAGGCGATCATCGCGCCGTTGTCCGTACAGAAGCGTGGGCGCGCATAGAACACCTGGCCCTTGAGTCCCGCCAGCATGCCCTCCAGCGAGCGGCGCAGGGCCTGGTTGGCGCTGACCCCACCGGCGATCACCAGGTTGTTGAGACCAGTCTGCTTGAGCGCGCGCTTGCACTTGATGGTCAGGGTATCGACCACCGCCGCCTGGAATGCCAGGGCGACATCGGCACGGGTCTGCTCGCTGGCATCGCCTGCGTCGCGGCACTGCTGCCAGGTATTGAGCGTGAAGGTCTTCAGTCCGCTGAAACTGAAATCCAGCCCAGGCCGATCGGTCATCGGCCGCGGGAAGGTGAAACGCCCCGGCGTGCCGCTCTCCGCCAGGCGCGCGATCTCCGGACCACCCGGATAGGGCAGCCCCATCAGCTTGGCGGTCTTGTCGAAGGCCTCGCCGGCGGCATCGTCCAGCGACTCACCGAGCAGCTGGTATTGGCCGATACCATCGACGCGCACCAGCTGGGTATGCCCACCGGAAACCAGCAAGGCGACAAAAGGAAAGGCCGGCGGCTGCTCTTCCAGCATGGGCGCCAGCAGATGGCCTTCCATATGGTGCACGCCTACCGCAGGAATGCCCCAGGCGAATGCCAGGGCCTGGGCACAGGAGGCCCCAACCAGCAATGCGCCAACCAGGCCTGGCCCGGCGGTGTAGGCAATGGCCTCGATCTGACTGCGCTCGACGCCCGCCTCGGCCAGCACCTCGCGAATCAGCGGCAACATGCGTTTGACGTGATCACGCGAGGCCAATTCCGGCACCACGCCGCCGAATACGCGATGTTGCTCGATCTGACTGAACAGGGCATCGGCCAGCAGGCCGCGCTCGCTGTCATAAAGGGCGACACCAGTTTCGTCGCAGGAGGTTTCCAGTCCCAGCACCAGCATGGCTTGTGGCCTATAGAAGGGGGTCGATTCGAAGGCGCGGATAATAATCGCCGCTCGGCGGCCGGGCCAGCGCTTTTCGATCAGAGGCTTTGCATTCCGCGGCACTAGGCGTTAATATCCGCAGCCCTTGAAAACCGACGTACTCCCGTGCCCTTGCCGGATCGCGTCGTCCATTCGGTAAAACAGTGAAGGTACGACCTGGATGCCAGCCGTCAAAGTTAAAGAGAACGAACCCTTCGACGTAGCTCTGCGTCGCTTCAAGCGCTCCTGCGAAAAGGCCGGTGTATTGGCCGAAGTGCGCAGCCGCGAGTTCTACGAAAAGCCCACCACCGAGCGCAAGCGCAAGGCAGCAGCTGCTGTTAAGCGTCACGCCAAGAAAGTGCAGCGCGAACAGCGCCGCCGCGAGCGCCTGTACTGAGTTATCAGTCACGCCGCTAGGCTTCCGCGATGCCCGGCTTCGGCCGGGCTTTGCATTTCAGGGCCGCATTCGACTCCGCTTCGCCACTCGGCGATGACCGGAGTTTTTTCGTTTATGCTCCCGCCTTCGCCAACCGCACGCTGACGACTCCATGGCCGGCCTGATCCCGCAATCCTTCATCGATGACCTGCTCAACCGCACCGACATTGTCGAGGTGGTGAGTTCGCGCATCCAGCTGAAGAAGGCCGGCAAGAACTACACCGCGTGCTGCCCGTTCCACAAGGAGAAGACACCCTCCTTCAGCGTCAGCCCGGACAAGCAGTTCTATTACTGCTTCGGCTGCGGCGCCGGCGGTAACGCCCTCGGCTTTGTCATGGACCATGACAGCCTGGACTTCCCCGTCGCCGTCGAGGAGCTGGCCAAGCGCGCCGGCATGGAAGTGCCACGCGAGGAAGGCGGCCGCAACCGCACACCGCGCCAGCCAACCGACTCGCCGCTCTACCCACTGCTCACCGCCGCTGCCGATTACTACCGCCAGGCGCTCAAGAACCACCCGACGCGCAAGACCGCCGTCGACTACCTCAAGGGCCGCGGCCTGTCCGGCGAGATCGCCCGCGACTTCAGCCTGGGCTTCGCCCCACCGGGCTGGGACAACCTGCACAAACATCTGGGCGGCGACAAACTGCAGCAGAAGGCAATGATCGATGCCGGCCTGCTGATCGAGAACGCCGAGAACGGACGCATCTACGACCGCTTCCGCGACCGCGTGATGTTCCCCATCCGCGACAGCCGCGGCCGCGTCATCGCCTTCGGCGGCCGGGTGCTGGGCGACGACAAACCGAAATACCTGAACTCCCCGGAAACCCCGGTATTCCATAAGGGCCAGGAGCTCTACGGCCTGTACGAGGCACGCAAGAGCAACCGCGACCTCGACGAGATCATGGTGGTCGAGGGCTACATGGACGTCATCGCCCTGGCCCAGCAAGGCCTGCGCAACGCCGTGGCCACCCTCGGCACGGCGACCAGCGAGGAACACCTCAAGCGCCTGTTCCGCCTGGTGCCCAGCGTGCTGTTCTGCTTCGACGGCGACGGAGCCGGACGCAAGGCCGCCTGGCGCGCCCTGGAAGCCACCCTGCCCAACCTGCAGGACGGCCGCCGCGCGCGCTTCCTGTTTCTGCCGGAAGGCGAAGACCCAGACACCCTGGTGCGCGCCGAAGGCACCGATGCCTTTCGCGCTCGCATCAACCAGCACGCCCAGCCGCTGGCCGACTACTTCTTCCAGCAACTCTCGGAAGAGGCCGACCCACGCTCGCTGGAAGGCAAGGCCCACCTGGTCACCCTGGCCGCCCCCCTGCTCGACAAGATCCCAGGCAACCATCTGCGCACCCTGATGCGCCAGCGCCTTAGCGAAATCACCGGCCTCAGTGCCGCCGCCCTGCAGCAGGTCGCCCAGAGCGCGCCGAGCGCGCCAGCAGCTGCACAGGAAGAGCCGGCGGCGGCATACGACTATTACGACGCCCAGCCCGACTATGGCGACATTGCCGACTACGCCAGCCACATCGAGCCTCCCGCCGAGGCCTACGAGCCGAAAAAAGCCTGGAACAAGGGCGACGGCAAGACTTGGAAGAAGGATGGCGAGTGGAAAAAGGGCGGCGACTGGAAGAAAGGCCAGCGCGACAGTGCCCCACCGCGCAAACCGGTACACGTCGAGTCACCGACCCTGACCGCCCTGCGCACCCTGCTGCACCACCCACAGCTGGCGCAAGGCGTGGAAGATGTCAGCCACTTCGCCGACGAAGACGACACTTACGCCCAGCTGCTGGTCGCCCTGGTCGGCACCCTGCAGAAAAGTCCGAAGCTGCGCTCACTGCAACTGATTGCCCGCTGGCACGGCACCGAGCAAGGCCGCCTGCTGCGCGCCCTGGCCGAGAAGGAATGGCTGATAGACGGTGAAAATCTTGAAAAGCAGTTCTTCGACACCATAACTACACTTGCCAGCAACCAGCAGCAAAAACGCCGCGAACAACTCTTGCGCAGCGTCATGCACAAGAGCCCCAACGAACTCAGCGATGAGGAAAAAGCTCTACTGAGGGAACACTTCAGCCAGAGCTCCTCGACCGACGACAAGAGCCAAACTGGCGCCTGAGCCCCAGAATCAGGTATAATCCTCGGCTTATTTTTAGCCCGCCAAGACCTTCAGTGGATAGGGTGTTATGTCCGGAAAAGCGCAACAGCAGTCTCGTTTGAAAGAGTTGATCAGCCGTGGTCGTGAGCAGGGCTACCTGACTTATGCCGAGGTCAACGACCACCTGCCGGAGGATATTTCCGATCCGGAACAGGTGGAAGACATCATCCGCATGATCAACGACATGGGGATCAACGTATTCGAGAGCGCCCCGGATGCGGATGCCCTGTTGCTGGCCGAAGCCGACACCGATGAAGCCGCTGCCGAAGAAGCCGCCGCTGCCCTGGCGGCGGTAGAGACCGATATCGGCCGTACCACCGACCCGGTGCGCATGTACATGCGTGAAATGGGTACCGTGGAGCTGCTGACCCGCGAAGGCGAGATCGAAATCGCCAAGCGCATCGAAGAAGGCATCCGCGAAGTCATGGGCGCCATCGCCCACTTCCCCGGCACCGTCGACAGCATCCTCGCCGAGTACCAGCGCGTCACCACCGAAGGTGGTCGCCTGTCTGACGTATTCAACGGCTACATCGACCCCGATGACGGCAACCTGCCGGCCGAGGAAGTCGAGCCCGAGCTCAAGGAAGCTGCCGCCGAAGCCAAGGACGACGAGGAAGAAGAAGACGATAGCGACAGCGACTCGGACGACGAAGGCGATGGCGGTCCGGACCCGGAAGAAGCCGCCCGCCGCTTCGGCGCAGTTGCCGAGCAGCTGGAAAAGACCCTCAAGGCCCTGAAGAAGCATGGCCGTGGCAGCAAGCAGGCGTCCCAGGAGCAGCTGGTCCTGGCCGAGCTGTTCATGCCGATCAAGCTGATCCCCAAGCAGTTCGAAGCCCTGGTCGACCGCGTACGCGGCTCGCTGGAGCAGGTTCGCGCCCAGGAACGCGCCATCATGCAGCTGTGCGTGCGTGATGCCCGCATGCCGCGTGCCGACTTCCTGCGCCTGTTCCCGGGCAACGAAGTGGCACTGGACTGGTCCGCCGGCCTGGCCAAAGGCAAGGCCAAGTACGCCGAAGCCATCGGCAATGTGCAGGCTGACATCCAGCGCTGCCAGGAAAAGATGGCTGCCATCGAGGCCGATGCCGGCCTGGTGATCGCCGAGATCAAGGACATCAACCGCCGCATGTCCATCGGTGAAGCCAAGGCTCGCCGGGCGAAGAAAGAGATGGTCGAGGCCAACCTGCGCCTGGTGATCTCCATCGCCAAGAAGTACACCAACCGCGGCCTGCAGTTCCTCGACCTGATCCAGGAAGGCAACATCGGCCTGATGAAGGCGGTGGACAAGTTCGAATACCGCCGCGGCTACAAGTTCTCGACCTACGCCACCTGGTGGATTCGCCAAGCGATCACCCGCTCGATCGCCGACCAGGCGCGCACCATCCGTATTCCGGTGCACATGATCGAGACGATCAACAAGCTCAACCGCATCTCCCGTCAGATGCTGCAGGAGATGGGCCGCGAGCCGACTCCGGAAGAGCTTGGCGAGCGCATGGAAATGCCCGAGGACAAGATCCGCAAGGTCCTGAAGATCGCCAAAGAGCCGATCTCCATGGAGACGCCGATCGGTGACGACGAAGACTCGCACCTGGGCGACTTCATCGAGGACTCAACCATGCAGTCGCCGATCGAGGTGGCCACCGTGGAAAGCCTCAAGGAAGCGACCCGCGAAGTGCTGGCCGGGCTCACCGCCCGCGAGGCCAAGGTGCTGCGCATGCGCTTCGGCATCGACATGAACACCGACCACACCCTCGAGGAAGTCGGCAAGCAGTTCGATGTCACCCGCGAGCGTATCCGCCAGATCGAGGCCAAGGCTCTGCGCAAGCTGCGCCACCCGACGCGCAGCGAGCATCTACGCTCCTTCCTCGACGAGTGACCCCGAAAACCCCGACAGATTGTCGGGGTTTTTGTTTTCCCGCGGGCTACACTGAAAAAGTCCCTGGCGTTTCCGGAATCACCGCATGTCGCGTCTGCTGGCCATTCTCCTGTCGTGTCTGGCGTACTGGGCGCAACCTGCTGCCGCAGCGGTCGACCTCAACCCGGAAGAGCGCGCCTGGCTGGCCGAGCACCCCACAATACGCCTGGGCATAGATACCTCCTGGCCCCCCTTCGAATTTCGCAACGCTGCCGGACAGTACGACGGCCTGAGCGCCGGCTACGTAAAGCTGATCGAAGAACGCCTCAAGCTGCGCATGCTGCCCGTCGAACCGCAGAGCTGGAGTGAAGTGCTGTCCAGCGCCAAGAGCGGCGAACTGGATCTGCTGCCCGGCGTGATGTCGACACCCGAACGCCAGCGCGACCTAGTCTTCACCCGCCCCTATCTGGACTTCCCCATCGTCATCCTGGCCCACCGTGATGGGCCGCAGCCCGCCAGCATGGACGAGCTGTATGGCCTGAAGATCGCCGTGGTCAAGGACTACGCCCCGCACGAACTGTTGCGCAATCGCCACCCGGATCTCAGCCTGTTACCGCTGCGCAGCGTCAATGCCGCGTTGCAGGCGCTGGCCGCCGGCCAGGCCGACGCCATGATCGGCGACCTCGCCTCCAGCGTCTGGAGCATGCGCCAGCTAAAGCTGGAAGGCCTGCAGATCAGCGGCGAGACACCCTATCGCTACCAGCTGGCCATGGCCGCACCAAAGAGCCAGAGCATGCTGATCGGCATACTCGACAAACTGTTCGCCGATATCAGCCCGGCCGAAGCCGCCACCCTGCAGGAGCCCTGGGTCGGTGGCGTGCTGGATAACCGCAAGGTGTGGCGCCAAGCCTTGCTGTACGGCCTGCCAGCCCTGCTGCTGGCGCTGGCGGTGCTGAGCATCGTCCTGCGCATCAACAGTCGGCTACGCCAGGAAATGCAGGGCCGCCAGGCGCTGGAAGAGCAACTGCGCCACAGCGAGCAACACTATCGCGGCCTGGTGGAAAGCCTCTCGGCCATCGCCTGGGAGGCCGACCCGAACGATTTCCGCTTCACCTACGTGTCACCCCACGCCGAGAAACTGCTCGGCTATCCGCTGGCCGACTGGCTGCAACCCGGTTTCTGGCAACGCACGCTACACCCCGATGACCTGGCCACGGCGCTGGCCGTCTGCGAACGCCAGCGCGAGCAGGTCAGCGACCACGAAGTCGAGTACCGCATGCTCGACAGCCAAGGCAACACCGTCTGGGTCCGCGACATCGTTACGCTGTTCATGCGCGATGGGCGACTGGTCATGCGCGGCCTGATGATCGACATCAGCAGCACCAAACTGGCCGAACAGGCCCAGCGCCTGTCCGACGAAAAGTTCGCCTCGGTATTCCACAACTGCCCAGACATCCTGGTCATCGCCCGCCGCGAAGACGGCGTACTGCTGAGCGTCAACCACACCTTCGAGCAGCAACTGGGCATTTCCGCCGAAGAGGCCATTGGCAAAACAGCCAGCGAACTCGCCATCTGGGGCGTGCCGGGCATCGGTCCGATGCTGCTCGACCGCCTGCAACACCAGGTGCTGAACAATATCGAGATGCCCTTCCGCCGCCGTAACGGCGAGCACTTCACCGGCCTGATCTCCGCCCAGCACGTCGTACTCGACGAGCAGCCCGCCCTGGTCGTGGCCGTGCGCGACATCACCCAGCTCAAACAGACCCAGCAACAGCTCAAGGTCTCCGAAGAGAAGTTCGCCAAGGCCTTCCATGCCTCCCCGGACGGCATGCTGATTACCCGTCTCAGCGACGGTCGCCTGCTGGAGGCCAACGAAGGCTTCACCCGCATCACCGGCCACGATTTCCAGGGTGCCGTCGGCCGCACCACCGCCGATATCGGCCTGTGGGCAGATCCTGAAGACCGCGAGCGCATGATCGAGCTGGTCCGCAGCCAGGGCATGGCTCGGGAATTCCGCGCCTGGATCTACAACAGCAAGGGCCAGCGGCGCCTGGGCGAGCTGGCGGCACAGCCGATAATGATCGACGACGAACCCTGCATGCTCACCATCGCCCGCGACATTACCGAGCGCGAGCAGATGCAGGAGCGCCTGCACCAGGCCGCCACCGTGTTCGAAAGCACCGCCGAGGGGGTGATGATCACCGACCTCTGCCAGCGCATCACCGCAGTCAACCGCGCCTTCACCGACATCACCGGCTACAGCGAGGCCGAAGCCTTGGGCCAGACTCCGCGCCTGCTGGCTTCCGGCAAGCACGACAGCGCCTTCTATGCCGCCATGTGGCACCAACTGGCCGCCGAAGGTCACTGGCAGGGCGAAGTGTGCAACAAGCGCAAGAATGGCGAGCTCTACCCGGAATGGCTGACCATCAGCGCGGTGCGCGACCAGAGCGAGCAGGTCACCCACTTTGTCGGCGTGTTCGCCGATATCAGCTCGCTCAAGCACGCCCAGGATCGCCTCGACTACCAGGCCCATCACGACCCGCTGACCGGCCTGCCCAACCGCATGCTGTTCGAAAGCCGCCTGGACAACGCACTCAAGGACGCCCGCACCGACCATCAGTGTGGCGCCGTGCTGTTCCTGGATCTGGACCGCTTCAAGCACATCAACGACAGCCTCGGCCACCCGGTCGGCGACCAGCTGCTCAAGGCCATCGCCCTGCGCCTGCGCGAGCAACTGCGCGATATCGACACCGTTGCCCGCCTGGGCGGCGACGAATTCATCGTCCTGCTGCCCGGCCTGCACCAGCCGCGCGACGCCGAGCGTGTCGCCACCAAGCTGCTGGCCTGCTTCGGCGCGCCCTTCCAGGCCGACAACCACGAGTTCTTCACCAGCGCCAGCATCGGCATCAGCCTGTTCCCCAAGGACGGCAATGACGTTGCCACCCTGGTCAAGAACGCCGACGCGGCCATGTACAGCTCCAAGGCCAAGGGCCGCAATCGCATCGAGTTCTACACCAGCAACCTGACCTTCCAGGCCACCGAGCGCATGACCCTGGAGCTGGAGCTGCGCCGCGCCATCGAGCGCGACGAACTGAGCCTGCACTATCAACCCAAGCTATGCCTGAGCAGCGGCAAACTGATCGGCGCCGAAGCCCTGATCCGCTGGCACCACCCCGTGTTTGGCGAAGTGCCGCCGGACCGCTTCATCCCCCTGGCCGAAGACAACGGCATGATCCTGCAGCTGGGCGACTGGGTCATGCAGGAAGCCTGTCGACAGATGCGCCAATGGCAGGACACTCACGCCCCCTTCGGCCCGCTGTCGGTCAACCTGTCCGGCAGCCAGCTGCGCCAGCCACAGCTCACCGAGCGCATCGCCGGCATGCTGGGCGATTTCGGTCTGAGTGCCGACAAACTGCAACTGGAAATCACCGAAAGCTTCATCATGACCCAGGCCGAAGAAGCCCTGGTGATACTCCACGAACTCAAAGAACTGGGCCTGCAACTGGCCATCGACGACTTCGGCACCGGTTATTCATCGCTCAGTTACCTCAAGCGCCTGCCGCTGGACATCCTCAAGATCGACAAGTCCTTCGTCCGCGGCCTGCCCGGTGACCCCGACGACGCCGCCATCACCCGCGCCATCATTGCCCTGGGCCGCAGCCTGCAGATGACCGTAATCGCCGAAGGCGTGGAAACCAAAGCCCAGGAACTCTTCCTCACCAGCGAAGGCTGCGAACAGATCCAGGGTTACGTGGTCAGCCGCCCCTTGCCCCCCGAATCCTTCGCCAGCAACTTCCTTGGCCCATTGCCGATTGGCAGCACGGAAAACGCGCCGGTATAATCCGCCGCTCTTCTGAGGGCCTATAGCTCAGTTGGTTAGAGCACTCGACTCATAATCGATTGGTCGCAGGTTCAAGTCCTGCTGGGCCCACCATCTATATAAAAAGCCGCGCACTGCGCGGCTTTTTCATGCTGCGCCGGAGTTTCTGGAGCAACTCCGTACGCCTAAAGATTAGACAGTGAACCGAATAGCCGGCACTATCGGCTCACCACATGAGCCGAATAGACTCGCTAATCGGCTCACAGGCGAGCAGCACACCATGAATGACCCGCTCTGGATCTGGCAGCAAGCCGACTGGCCGCACTTCAGTTGGCAAGCCGATGCGCTTGCACCGCTGCTGCGCGCGTGCGGTCAGGCGCAGGGCCGCTTGCTCGGGATGCTCGGTGCTGTAGGTGGCGACACTGAAGTGCAGAGCAGCCTGGATGCCATGCTGCAGAACATCGTCACCTCATCAGCCATCGAGGGTGAGCAGCTGAATGTCGGCTCGGTGCGCTCGTCACTGGCACGGCGCCTGGGGCTGAACGAAGAAGGTCGCACCACCTCTCGCTCCGAAGGCCTGGCGGAACTGCTGCTCGATGCCACCCGCGCCTATCAGCAGCCGCTCGATCTGCAGCGGCTGTTTACCTGGCATGGTTGGTTGTTCCCCAACGATGACCACCTCCTGGCCCGCCCGCTGCGCATCGGCATGCTGCGCGGCGAAGAGCCCATGCAGGTAGTTTCCGGCCGGCTCGACCGCCCTACCGTGCATTTCGAGGCCCCACCTCGCGCCGGCCTGGAAGCCCAACTGGATGATTTCCTCGCCTGGTTCGAGAGCAGCCGTAGCGATACCAGCCTCGACCCGTTTCTGCGGGCCGGCATTGCGCACTTCTGGTTCGTTACCCTGCACCCCTTCGATGACGGCAATGGTCGCCTTACACGCGCCATAACCGACCTGGCCCTGGCTCAGGGCGAGCAGCAGGCAATCCGCTTTTACGCCATGTCGGCGAGCATCCTCGACGACCGCACCGGCTATTACCGCATCCTGGAAGCGAGCCAGAAAGGCACGCTGGATATCACCGCCTGGCTGCAATGGTTCCTCGCCACACTGCTCAAGAGCCTGGAGCAGGCTCTCGCTCGTATCGATCGCGTGCTGGTCAAAACGCGCTTCTGGCAGGCTCACCGCAGCCAAGCCTTATCTGCCGAGCAAATCAAAGTGCTTAACCGCCTGCTCGATGGCGGCGAGAGCGGTTTCGAGAACGGTATCAGCGCCGCCCAATACCAGGCCGTGGCCAAGGTCTCGAAAGCCACCGCCACACGCCATCTGAGCGATCTTGTTGAAAAGGGCTGCCTTGCCCGACTACCGGGTGGCGGGCGCAGCACGCGTTACCAGATACAGCACCAGGCGAACGCTCAAGGCTGACCCCCGCAGCGATAAAGCAGCGCACCGGGCGCTGCAGTGATGGTGTAGTGCCATTACGCCAGGTTTCGGTACTATCCGGTTAATTCTGGATTACTAGGACAGGAAATGGACTTCACTCCGATCATCGCGCAGGTCTGGGGCACGCTCGGTTGGGTTATCCCGCTGATGCTGCTAATCGGCCTGCTCAAGTCGCCCTGGGCCAAGGGCCAGATCGGCGAACTCCTGGTGCGGATGTTTGCCCATTGGCAGCTGGATAAGCAGACCTACCGCCGCCTGCACAATGTCACCCTGAACACGCCGGACGGCACCACGCAGATCGACCACATATTCCTCTCGCCCTACGGCATCTTCGTGCTGGAAACGAAGAACATGAGCGGCTGGATCTTCGGCGGCGAGAAGCAGGCGCAGTGGACGCAGAAGCTCTACAAACGCACCTTCAAATTCCAGAACCCGCTACGCCAGAACTACAAGCACCTCAAAGCCTTGGAAGCCACCCTTGGTGTCAGCCCCGAGCACCTGCACTCGGTCATCACCTTCGTCGGCGGTAGCACCTTCAAAACCGAAGTGCCGACCAATGTGACCCAGGGCATCGGCTTTATCCGCTACATCAAGTCATTCCAGCAGCAGGTATTCAGCGAGCCTGAAGTCGACGCCATGCTGCAAGCCCTGCAAAACGGCCGCCGCGCGCCAACCCTCGCCACCCACCGCGAGCATGTGCAAAACCTCAAGCGCCGTAGCGACCCGACAGCCGAGCGGCAATGCCCGAAATGCGGCAGTGCGCTACTGATTCGTACCGTGAAATCAGCCCCGAAAGCAGGGCAGCAGTTGTGGGGCTGCTCGGCTTTCCCAAAATGCAGAACTATGCAAAGCCTTTAACACACGGCCGTACCATCAATCCTGCGTTTGGAGTCGCCATGTCCGTCCCAACCTACGACCAGTTCATTGAGCCTATTCTGCGCTACCTGGCCGCCACGCCCGAAGGCGCGGCAGCACGTGATGCCCATGAAGCCGCTGCGAATGCACTGAATCTTTCGGAAGCACAGCGCCAAGAGCTGATTGCCAGCGGCCAAGCCACATACAAAAACCGTGCGGGCTGGGCCCATGACCGTCTCAAGCGCGCCGGCCTGTCCAGCAGCGCCAAGCGTGGGTATTGGAAGCTGACTGACGCAGGCATGACCTATGCCGTCCAGCACCCCGCCCCTCTGACTGCGGATAAAGTCGAACAGCTCGCCATCGGCTTTATGGACGTGAAACTCAAGAGCCAGACCGACGCCATCCCTCTCGATGGGCAAGAACAGCCTGCACCGGGGCTCAACTCAGCCACTGTTAGCCCTGACGACCGCCTGGAGCAGGCTCTACGTGAGCTACGCGAGGCAACGGCTGCAGACCTACTAGATAACCTTCTGCAAGTCAGCCCCAACCGCTTCGAGGTCATCGTGCTGGACGTGCTGCATAGCCTTGGCTACGGCGCTAGTCGCAACGACCTGCAACGCGTCGGCGGCAGCGGCGACGGTGGGATCGACGGGGTGATCTCGCTAGACAAGCTCGGCCTGGAAAAAGTCTATGTCCAAGCCAAACGCTGGCAAGGCACGGTTGGCCGCCCAGAGCTGCAAGCATTCTATGGCGCTCTCGCCGGACAGAAAGCCAAGCGTGGCGTGTTTATCACCACCTCAGGCTTTACGGCACAGGCAATCGACTTCTCCCGTTCCGTAGAAGGCATGGTGCTGGTGGATGGAAACCGGCTGGTCAACCTGATGATGGATCACGAGGTGGGAGTCGCATCGCGGCTGATCAAGTTACCAAAATTAGATAGCGATTATTTTGATGGAGAAGCATAGTGGCAAATCAAGCCTTCAGTACTTCATCTTTAGCTCGCTGCTTATTTAAAGCTGACTTCTATGACGACCAGCGGATTTCCGATGACGATTATAGAAAAAGCGTTATTGCTTATGCCTTGCAAATAGCTCAGAACCCAACCGAAAAAACTCCAGCAATTAAACAAATTAAAATCAGCAACAAAACGGGATACACTGCCGGAAATCTCGCCAGCAAGATGGTACTTCGGCGCTGCAACATAAATATTAATAAAGCATACAATATAGCCCCAAAAAACAGGCAATCAATTTCTAGAGAGCTGCCAGCCTACTTAAGAGAGGGCACAAAATACAAAGTATACCGCCTAGATATAAAATCCTTCTTTGAAAACATACCTACAAATATACTGCTAAATATAATTGATAGCAGCGAAAAACTGTCACACCAAACTAAACTTATAATCCGAGCCCACATTGAGCACTTCAAGCAACTCTACGGCAGTGGGATTCCAAGAGGCGTCGAGACCAGCCCTTCACTTTCAGAACTTTTACTATCCGAGTACGATAAGAAAGTCACCTCACACGATGAAGTTTTTTATTATTCACGCTTTGTTGATGACATACTGATTATTACATCCTCAAACGAGAATGAGGGTGAGTTTTATAAATGGCTATGTGATCTTCTCCCCCCACCCCTTGAATACAACTCCACCAAAACAAAAATTTACCCGGTGCCACGCCGCAAAAAAGCAGGCACAGCCAACCCGAATGGAAAGTTAGTACTCAGCTTTGATTTTCTTGGGTACTCATACAAGGTATACGACACACCACTACCCTTGAAAGACGGTGTAGAAAATAGCAAGACCGCAACCTCTATATATAGAAAAGTCCGCATAGATATAGAAGAAAAAAAGATCCGAAAAATCAAAGAAAAATTATGCAAAGCCATATATAGCTTTTCAAAAAACAAAGATTTCAAACTGCTCTTCGACCGCATAAGCTTCCTAACAAGCAACAGGGAACTTAAAAACAAAGGCGGGGACAGAAAAGTACCCACTGGAATTTATTACAACTACGCCTCAATTGATACGCCGGCAGACAGTTTAAATAATCTCGACAGATTCCTTATAAGCACACTCACAGGCAAATCCGGCAGGCTCCACAAAACTTATTCATCGCATATCACGAGCGAGCAAAAATCAAAACTATTAAAACTAAGCTTTACTCAAGGATTCGAGAAGAGAGCACATAGAAAATTCAGCCCTAACCGGCTAAAAGAAATAACAAGGGTTTGGCTATGAAAAATAAAAAGCACACAAAAATTGATAAGAAAGATCACTTCAGAGCCATTCTCACAGATACCGCACCTTCCGACACACCGATAATATTTTCCAATGACGGACTTTATATCAACCACCACAAAGCAAGACTGTCCGCACCAACTAATTTCAATATAATAAAATCCTTATATGAGAGAATCGTAAGCCCCATTGATAGCACGAAACTGAACACTGACGACGCAGCAAGCGCCCAAAACAAACAGTCCTACCCCCTCAAATATAAAATAATAAAAAATGAAACCAGCCTAAGAACGTTGTCTCTAATACATCCCAGATCACAAAAAAACTACTGCTCATTTTATAGCGAATATGGAAGTGCGATTATATCTCTATGCTCTCAAAGCCCACTAACCATAAGGACTCCTGCTAAAATTGGTGGCTCTTTCTATTCCAGTGACGCCGACCCCCATAATAAATATAAAGAAATCAACATTGACACGATCGAAACGGAACTAAACAGGAGACACGCCTCCTCATACTTTGCGTACAAAGGTTTCAATAGACTTTACAAACTCTACAACTCATCCAGATATTTCAATCTGGAGCAAAAATACGCCTCAATGTGGACGCTAGATATAGCAAACTGCTTTCAAAGCATTTACACGCACACAATATCCTGGGCAATTAAAAACAAAGAATTTATAAAGCAAAACATCGCCAACACAAATCAATTCTGTCAAAAATTCGACACCATGATACAAAGAAGCAATAACAATGAAACTAACGGCATACCTATCGGCTCAGAAGTAAGTAGGATTTTCGCTGAAATAATCCTCCAAGATGCTGACATGAAGATAATTAGCGCACTTGGGAAGCACCGACTAAAGCATGAAATAGACTACGACATATTAAGATACGTAGACGACTACATTGTTTTCTCTCACAGCAATGAAAATTCAGAGCTTATCGCAGATACGATTTCCGACATACTCAGCACCTACAATCTAAACATCAGCGACTCGAAAAAAATAAAATATAAACGGCCGTTTCTCACAGAAAAATCTAAAGCAATAATCGGGACAAAGCTACTACTAGACGACCTTGAGAAAACGCTCTTCACCAAAACAACCCACAAAGGAAAACGCCAACTAACACCGAACGAAATATATAACCCTGAAAAATTATGCCAGAGCTTCATAAACAAAGTTAAATTCATAATAGCCGACAACAACAAGGGTTACTCAGAGATATCCTCATACATTATATCCGTCCTGTGCACACGCGCACTTGACGTACTTTCCAGCCACAAACCAAACACAAAGCAAACACCCGAGGAAGAGCTAACACTTCGAGAGGCTATATTAATAATATTTCGTCTAGTATTCTTTTTTTACAGTGTAAACCCCTCAGTACCTTCTTCTAATAAAATTGCAAA
The DNA here is from genome assembly GCF_001592875.1 of Pseudomonas sp. BMS12. Classification (GTDB taxonomy): domain Bacteria; phylum Pseudomonadota; class Gammaproteobacteria; order Pseudomonadales; family Pseudomonadaceae; genus Aquipseudomonas. Next base: position 34,759 of record NZ_LSOF01000007.1, read on the forward strand.
AACTTTAATAACAACAGACCAATTCATAAAAACAAAAAAAGCGCATCACCTTGAATTCTTCCGAACGGAGATAATGAGCCATGTTAATAAGCTAAAGTTTCACAGACAGAAGAACGACACCAGGAATGGTTTTATATCGCTAGAACGACTAAACATAATACTTGCCACTAGCGAGTTTGGCAGCAACTATCTTCTACAGCCAAATGTCTTCTCTTACTTAGAAAAAGACGAAGTAAACATTACGTACTTCGATATAGTGGCCCTCACCTACTATTTTAAGAATTACCCAATATATAACACTGCAAAAGATATCTTAATAAAGATAGCGATTAGTAGACTGAATGAAAATTTCAACCTTCAGCAAGAGTCGGAACAGGCCCACATTTTCTTGGACCTGATATGCTGCCCATACATCACCACCGACTTAAGAATAGAGCTAATAAAAAAGTACCTCGCCTCCTACGAGCCCGATGAGGTTTTCACCGACGATATTGTTTCTGCTTTTGCAACTGAGCTTTTGAATAATTTCTGGTTTGTAAAATGGAAGAATTTAGACCTAATTAAGCTTCTAGAGCGAAAAGAGTTGAAACCCGTCTATTGAAATGTTAATAATTGCTTGTTGGTTAGAGGTCAAGATTGCTATGGCGCTGGACGATAGATTCTTATCCTACAACGCATTTCGCTCGTTGCTTTATTAAGGCCCGCAAAGTCTAAATAAAGCCCTGAGTTGAGAGGTACCGTTCGCAAGAGCGTGCTTCACACACCTGATGCTGAGGCCTCTAATCAACATTTTATTCACGAGCTACCCCGCAAGTCCTGCCACCGACTTCAGCATGCGCACACGCAAGCCTAAATTGCTCCCTCCAATAGTGCCAAGCATTGGCTGTTGGTCATTCCCTGATCTTCGATCATCCTAGTAGGTGCTCATTTCAAGCAACTCCCAATCGGGACTTTATCAATCCCATATTGGGACTGATCTGGGGCCCCCGGGGCAATGCCTGATCCGCAACACGCCCCAGAGCATCTGCGTAGGCAGAGGTCGATGGAAAAGTAAAACCTGACCGTTTCGCGGTACAAAAAGCAGTACGCTGACGGTACAGTGCCCAGCTTTTACAGATTTCGCTCAATTACGCTTAAACCGCTCTACAGCGATACTTTCAGCTAACTGTACCTGCGCTAAGCTACGCACGATTTCACTGGGTTTGCGGCGTTTCTAGGCAACTCATAATCCTTTGGTCCACGGTTCGAGTCCGTGTGGGCCCACCAAATAGATTGATCATCGAGACCAGCCATTGCGCTGGTCTTTTTGTTTGTCGCCATATCAGGCAGCGGGCGCCAGGACACCGATAATGCGCGCAAGAAGCGGGCTCAGTGGTCGCTCGGCACCGCCTGGCTTGCGCGTTTTTCGCGGTACATGGCGGCGTCGGCGTGTTTGAGCAGGGTTTCGATCTGCTCGCCGTGTTCCGGGTAGTGTGCAATGCCGATGCTGGGGACGATGCGCAGTGGATGGCCATCGATGTTCAGCGGGCGGCCCAGTTCCTTGCGCAGTTTGGCGGTGATCTTGTCGACGCTCTGCGGCGGTTCGATGTTCTCCAGCAGCAGGACGAATTCGTCGCCGCCGATGCGAGCCACCGAGTCGGCTTCGCGTACACAGTGCAGCAGGCGCTGGGCAACTTCCTGCAGCAGGCGGTCACCCACGGTATGGCCGCAGGTGTCGTTGACCTGCTTGAACTTGTCCAGATCGAGGAACACCAGGCTGAACCTGCTGCCGTTGCGGCGGGCACGGGCCAGGGCGCTGTCGATGCGGTCATGCAGGAAGGCGCGATTGAGCAGACCGGTCAGTTCGTCGTGACGAGCCATGCGCTGCAGGCGTTCGTACAGGCGCTTGCGTTCGATGGCGGTGGCGACCTGGGTCGAGACGAACTGCAGCAGCTCGCGATTGCGCTCGCTGTAGCGCGCCTCGTTGCATGGGCTCTTCAGCACCAGCGCACCGATCACCCCGGCCTCGGAAACCAGCGGCACACCCAGCCAGCTGTGGCCTTCATCGGCCGCCAGCAGCAAAGGTTGCCCCGTGCGTACAAGCTCCTGGCAGATGGCCGTGGGCGGCGGCGCCTGACTGGCCGACGCGGCCTGGGTGTCGGCATGGTAGGGAAACTCCAGCTGGTCGCGCTGGGCGTCGTAGAGCGCCACGCAGAAGTCCGGCGCCGGCAGCAGCTGGTCGACGATCTGGTGCACCTGGCGGAACAGCGCCAGTAAGTCCTGCGCCGCATGGGCCGCCTCGGAAATGCTGTAGGTAGCCGCCTGCAGGGCTTCCGCCTGCTTGCGCGCAGTGATGTCACGGGCCACGCCGATACGCAGCTGATCGGCCTCCGACCAGCGCGCCGACCACATGATGTGCACCAGGTGCCCGGCCTTGTGTACGTAGCGATTCTCGAAATGCGGCTGGACTTCTCCCGCCATGACGGCACGCGCAGTCGCCCGGGTCTGCTCGATATCCTCGGGCGCAACGAAGTCGAGCATGCGCCGGCCGATCATTTCCTCCGGCGAATAACCGAAGACTCGCTCACCGGCCGCACTGACAAACACGAAGCGGCCCTGCGCATCGACCATGCACACGGCATCCAACAACAAATCGAGCGCGCCGGAGGGAAACGTACCGCTGTCATTTTTCATAACGTACTACGGGAACCAGTGCATGACGGCAGACTGCCACTAACGAACAACTTAGCACGCCGCCACGCGGGTTCGTAGATCACCGGCCTTCGCTGCCGCACCCGGTAGTCAGGCGCTGCGCATACCCCGTACATGCAGCACGCCGAACAGCAGCACCAGCAGGCGCTCCTTCCAGGGCTCGGCCTGACGCTGCAGGCGGCCGTGCAGCAACACGATCTCCAGCAGATGCACGACCAGCAACGCCAGGGCGATCCAGTTCATGTAGGGGCCGGCGAAGGGCAGGACCAGGTTGACCAGGGCCAGCAGCCAGTACAGGGCCAGCACGCCTTTGGCGATTTCCAGCATGAATCACTCCTTCAACTGTAGAGAAAACGCGGCCCCGGATGTTCGCGGCCGTCGTCGATACCGACTTCCTGCGCCACCAGCTCGTTGAGCCGCCCGTTCAGCCGCTCGATCAGCTCGCGCCGGCCCTGCGGCTCGGACGCCAGATTGTGCAGCTCGTCCGGGTCGGCCTGGGTGTCGTAGAGCTCCAGATCGTTGCGCGCCACCAGGCTGTCGAAATCCAGCGGGGTATGGTGGTCATCTGCGGCGAAGTAGCGGGCGAACTTGTAGCGCCCGTCGTGAATGCCACGGAATAGCGCACGGTTGCTCAGCGACGGGCCGAGCTGCAGCTGCGCCAGCGACTCCTGGATGATCGCCCAGGGCGTGACTTGGTCGTGATCACGCATCACCGCCTCGGTGAACTCCGGGTCGAGGTACATGACCACGCCGTAGTCGTACAGGTGGCCGCGCCGGTCGCGCGTGGAACGTTTGTCCGCACCACCCAGGCTGTCCGCCAGGCTGACGCCTGCCAGCTGGGGATAGCGCTCGGCCTGCGCCGCCGCATCCAGCCCCGCCAGCTCCAGCACGGTCGGCACGATATCCACTGTCGAGCCCAGCGCCTCGCTGCTGAAGCCCTGGCGCACATCCGGATGCCGGACGATGAAGTTGACCCGGGTGTTCTCCTTGTACATGTGCGGGCCTTTCTGCCGCAGCTGGTGGGCGCCGGCCATCTCGCCGTGATCGGCAGTGAGGATGACGATGGTGTCGTCGGCCAGGCCGCTGCTCTCCAGCGCCAGCAGCACCTGTTCGATGGACTGGTCGACGTCGCGCACGCAGTTCAGGTAGTAGCTCTGCAAACCTTGCCAGGCCTGCTCGTCCCTGGGGTCGAGATGGCCGTAGACGTTGTTGCACAGCTCCACGTCGGCGCGCTGGGCCCAGGGTTTGCGGCTCAGGTCCTCGGCGTAGAAGCTTTTCGGCAGCGGCAGGTCCCAGTGCTTCTCGTACAACCCGGTGCTCGGCCCCGGCGAGATCGGCCCGAGGAAATTGCGCCGCAGGCGCGAGCGCTCCTGCTTGATGCCCGAGCTGTAGAACATGATGTCGTGCGGGTTGACGAAGTTGACCGCGAGAAACCAGGGCTGCTCGTCGGCAAGATGCTCGTGCAGCCAGGCCACCGAGTCGCTGGCGGTGACCTTGTCGTAGATGAAACCGGTCATCAGCGAGCCGTGCGGATCGCCATTCAGGTTGTAGTCGGCGAAGCCGTAGGGCAGCAACGCTTCACGAGTCGACTCGACCACGCCGTAGGTGAGGTTGCTCGACTGCTCGATATGCGACAGGTGCCACTTGCCCTTGTAGGCGGTGTGATAGCCCTGCTCGCGCAGCATGTGGCCGAGGGTCGGCACCTGCGGCGACAGCTCGCGAAACGGCGGCAGGCCGAGGTTGGCGGTAATCTGCGTGTGCTGCGTGTGCTGCCCGGTGAACAGCACCGAGCGCGACGGCGAGCAGGGCGTGGTGTTGACGTGGAAGTTGCCCAGGCTGGCCGCGCCCTGCAGCAGGCGCTCGTGGCCGGGCAGCGACACGGCACTGGGCAGGTCCTGATGGGCACGCTGCTGGTCGGTGACGATCAGCAGGATGTTGGGTTTGCGCCCGGCGGGCCGGACAATCGCCGGCGCAGCCTGCTGGCCCAGTGCCGGGGCGGCCATGGCAGCGGCGGACAAGCTGGCCGCGCGCTGCAACAGATCACGTCGTTTCATCGCTCTCTCCTCGCGGGTGCGGGTTCAGCGCACGGTCAGGCCGAAGGGTTCGTCGCTGAAATCGAAGCAGGCGAGGAAGGTCTTGATATCCAGCAGGTTGCCGTCGACCTTCACGTCGCCCAGCAGCGCGCCCTTGAGCAGGCCGCCTTCACCGGTCAGCAGAGTCTCCATGAAGCGCTTGTCCATGGTCAGCTTGAGCGTGGTGCCCGCGGGAATGCCCTGGTGCAACTGCACCACACCGCGGCGGATCTCCAGCGCCCATTGCTCGTCGATATCGGGGAACTCGAAGCCCAGGGTCAGCTCGACATCGCCGGCCTTCTCCGGATCGATGCGGGTGATCCAGTTCTGCAGGAATATCTGCGGGGTGAAGTTGCGCACCATGTCCGGCGACAGCAACACCGCGCGCAGAGCCACGGCGCGGTCGCGAATGCTCTCGGCGTCGAGCTTGCCTTCCAGCTCCATGGCGCTCATCAGGTACCAGTTGCGCCAGTTGATGTTCATGCTGGCGTAACCCAGCTTGCGGAAGCTGCGCGCCTTGATGTCGCGGGCCAGCTTGTCGTCGTTGTCGACGCGGATGGCGTAGCCGGACAGCTCGGCAGCCCACTGGTAGTCGCCTTTCAGGTAGGCCTCGCCAGCGGCCAGCAGCACCTTGTCGCGGCCGCCCATCAGGGCGATCAGGCGGGCAGACTTGTCCTTCGGCGGGGTTGGGTCGAGGTCCACCGGGTCACCCTGGAACCAGCCCAGGTAGCCGTTGTAGATCTGCCGCACGCTGTGTTTCACCGTGCCGTAATACTCGCGCAGGTAGGGGGTGTAGCCGGCCAGGTGCGGCGGCAGCTTGACCTTCTCCACCAGCTCGTCCGGCGTCAGGCCCTTGTTCATCCAGCGCACGGTCTGGTCGTGGATGTAGGCGATGCCGTCGCGGGTCATGCGCAGCACTTCCTCGACCTTGTCGGCGCCCGTCACCGGCTGGCCGTGCAGCGGCACCATGTAGTCGGCGTGGAACTCGCGCAGCTTGTCCAGGCTGTTCACCCACTGCACCGGGTCGCGGAACTTGGTGCCGCGCAGGGTGTGGATGTTCGGCAGGGTCGGCCCCTGGTCGACCTCGGCGCTGATCAGCACGCGGTTCTGCGGCAGGAACAGGACGATCTCGTCCGGCGCCTCGCTGGGGGCGTGGAGGAACTGCACCGGCAGGCCGGCGATGGTGGTGTCCAGCTTGTCCTTGAAGGTAATGGTCGGCGCAATGAAGGTCGACGGCTCGGGGGTGACGATCGGGCCGATACCGCCGTTCATGTCCTTCTCGTCGGCCGCCTCCAGGAAGGAGCCGAAGCTGTAGGCCGAACGCACACCGAGGATCGGCCCGACCAGCGCGCCCTGGGCGACCACGTTGGCCAGCAGGGTCTCGTGTGCGTAGATCTGCACCTCGCCCTTCTCCACCTGCTCGCGACTGACGAAGGCCTGCACGCCGTTGATATGGTCCGGATGGAAGTGGGTGTAGACCACCGCCTTGACCGGCTTGTCGCTGATCTTGCGGAACTCGGCCATGATCTTGCGCGACTCGCTGACTGACTCACCGGTGTCGACGATGATCAGCCCTTCCGGTGCCTCGATCATGGCCACGTTGCCCAACTGCCAGCCCACCGCCGAATAGACGTTGTCGGCGATCTTGTAGACCTTCTGGTTGAACAGCTTGGTATGCGCGGCCAGCTCGGCGTTGATCGACGGCTCGATACGCTCGGCCGGCAACTCGGCCTGGACGGTGAAGGGCAATGCGGCGGCCAGCAGCAGGCCGCTGAAGCGACTGAAGGAAGACATGGCAGGACTCTTGTTCTTGGTGTGCTGGCAGGTTGGCAAAAGAAAACTGATACTTCCAATGCATTTCAATCGAAAAGGCAATGCACTGAACGCATGAACGATCTCCGCCAGCTCCGCCACTTCGTCGCCCTCGCCGAGCACGGCCACTTCGCGCGCGCCGCTGAGGCCGTGCACCTCAGCCAGCCGGCCCTGAGTCGCAGCATCCAGGCGCTGGAGAGCAGCCTGGGCTGCTCGCTGGTCGACCGCCACAACCGCGGCATCAGCCTCACCGCCCACGGCCAGCTGGTGCTGGAACATGCCCGGCGCCTGCTGGCCGGCAGCCGGGCGCTGAGCAATGCAGTGAGCCAGCTGGGCAACCTCGGCAGCGGCGAGTTGCGCCTGGGCGCCGGCCCCTACCCCGCCGCGCGCCTGGTGCCGCAGGCGCTGGGGCAGTTCAGCCAGCGTTACCCACAGGTGCGCGTGCAGCTGCTGATCGAGAACTGGCAGCAGCTGCACCAGCGCCTGCTCAACGACGAGATCGAACTGTTCGTGGCCGACAGCCGCGAGCTGCAGGACGATTCGCGCCTGCTGGTGGAACCCCTGGAGGCTTACCCCGGCACCCTGTTCTGCCGGCCCCAGCACCCCCTGCAGCAGGGCCCGCAGCCCGTCGACGTGGCGCAGCTGCTGAGCTATCCACTGGCCGGCGTGCAGCTGCCCGAAGCCGTGCGCAACGCCCTGCGCCAGCTGAGCCAGCGCGACAACGTGCTGAGTATCGAGTGCGACAACTTCATGGTGCTCAAACAACTGGTGGCCGGCAGCAATGTGCTCAGCATGGCGCCCTGGGATGTGGTGGCCGAGGACGTTGAGCTGGGACGTCTGGCGCTGCTCAACGTCAGCCCCAAACACATCGCCCAGCACTCCGCCTACGGCATCGTCAGCCGCGCCGGGCACAGCCTGTCACCCGGCGCGGCGGAGCTGAAGCGGATCATCGTCGAGCAGGAGCGCAACAGCCGCATAGCCCCACGCAGCCAAGGGTGAGCCGCGCGCGGTGCGAAGGGACCTGACTCACGCTGTGGGCGCGGTTTCAGCCGCGAAAACACAGCTCGCAGCCACGGGCCTGATCGCGGCTGAAGCCGCTCCCACAGGTGCACGCGCGACCAGCCATGCCGTGAGGGCACGTAGGAGGGGGACTTGTCCGCGACCGGGGCGGCGCGGTGCCGAAAGCGGTCGCGGGCAAGCCCCCCTACAAGAGCGCGGCAAGCGGGGTTAGAGCTTATGTCGCGCGGCGTACAGGCAGATCATCTCCATGGCCAGGGTCGCCCCAGCCAGGGCGGTGATCTCGGCGCTGTCGTAGGGCGGCGCCACTTCCACCACGTCCATGCCGACCAGGTTGATACCGCGTAGGCCGCGCAGGATCTCGAGGGCCTGGTGGCTGGAGAGGCCGCCACACACCGGGGTGCCGGTGCCGGGGGCGAAGGCCGGGTCGAGGCAGTCGATGTCGAAAGTCAGGTACACCGGGTTGTCGCCGACGCGGGCGCGAATCAGCTCGGCAATCTGCTCCGGCGTGCTGCGGTTGACCTGCCGTGCATCCAGCACCTGGAAGCCCATCACGTCGTCGTTGGTGGTGCGCAGGCCGACCTGCACCGAACGCGCCGGGTCGACCAGCCCCTCCTTGGCGGCGTGGTAGAACATGGTGCCGTGGTCGATGCGCGCGCCCTCCTCGTCCGGCCAGGTGTCGCTGTGCGCGTCGAAGTGGATCAGCGACAGCGCGCCGTGCTTCTTCGCGTGGGCCTTGAGCAACGGGTAGCTGATGAAGTGGTCGCCGCCCAGGGTGAGCATGGCGCAGCCGGCATCGAGGATCTTGTCGGCATGCGCCTCGATGGCCGACGGGGTGTCCTGCGGCGTGCCGTGGTCGAAATAGCAGTCGCCGTAGTCGACGCAGGCCAGCACATCGAAGGGGTCGAACTCCCAAGGGTAGTGGCGGGCCCAGGCCGACTGGATCGACGCGGCGCGGATGGCGCGCGGGCCGAAGCGGCTGCCGGGGCGGTTGGTGGTGGCGGTGTCGAACGGCACGCCGCTGACCACCAGGTCCACGCCGCGCAGGTCGCGGGTATAGCGGCGACGCATGAAGCTGGTGATGCCGGCGTAGGTCGGCTCGGCGGCGGTGCCATACAGGCTGTCGCGGGTGATGGCCTGGTCGTTGTCGAAGGCTTGGTCCATGGTCACTTACTCACTGGAACGGACCGCTCTTGGCCGGAGCGGTCATACGGCTATCAGTACTGGGTGCGGAAGGCGGTCCACAGGCGGGTGCGCTGGCGCATGTCCTTGAGCGGTAGCTGCTGCTCGGCGAACAACTTGGCGCGCATGGCCTGCGGCGGGTAGATGTCCGGGTCGCCGCTGACCGCCGCGTCGAGCAGCGGCGCGGCGGCCTGGTTGGCATTGGCGAAGTACAGGGTGTTGGTCAGTTCGGAGATGGCCTCGGGCTTGAGCATGTAGTCGATGAAGGCCCGAGCGGCCTCGGGGTGCGGCGCGTCCACCGGAATGGCCATGGTGTCGAACCAGATCAGCGTGCCCTCACGCGGGATGCGGTAGACCACCTCGAAGGGTTGTTCGGCCTCGGCGGCGCGCGCGGCGGCCATGCCGACATCGCCGGTGTAACTCAGCGCCAGGCAGATTTCGCCCTTGGCCAGGTCGTCGATCTGCCGGGCCTGGCCGACATAGCGCAAGTTCGGTTGTAGCTGCGCCAGCAGCGCCTGCACGGCGGTCAGGTCGGCCTTGGCCGTGCTGTAGGGCGGCTTACCCAGGTAGTTGAGGGCCACCGCCAGCACTTCCTGCGGCGAATCGAGCACGGCGATGCCGCAGTCCTTGAGCTTGCTGGCGTATTCCGGCTTGAACAGCAGGTCGAGGCTGTCCAGCGCCACGCCAGGCAGGCGTTTCTCTACTGCCTGTTTGTTGATGCCCAGGCCCACAGTGCCCCAGGTGTAGGCCACACCGTACTGGTTGCCGGGGTCGATGCCGGCCAACTTGGTCAACAGCTCCGGGTCGAGGTTGCCGCTGTTGCTCAACACGCCGACCGGCTGCAGGGCCTTGGCGGCGATGGCGCGGGCCAGGCCGCTGGAGGCAGGGAAGACCACGTCGTAACCGCTGCCGCCGGTGAGCAGCTTGCTCTCCAGTACCTCGGCGCTGTCGAAGGTGTCGTATTTGACCTGGATGCCGGTTTCGCTCTGGAAGCGCTTGAGCGCCTCGACCGGCACGTAATCGGCCCAGTTGTAGAGGTTGAGGGTCTTCTCCTCGGCATGCAGCGGAAGAGCGAAAGCGAGTGCAAGCAAACTGATGGCAAGGCGCATGGAATATTCCTCGGCAGCGTCGGTTGGCCCCGCCTCTCTTCGGGAGGCTTTGGCGTGGAGCCATCCTGCGCCGGCCATTGCTTCGGATAAATACGAAGTGATCTACTCCAGCATCGATATCTATCAATGTTTGGTGCCGCCATGCTCAGCCAACTACGTGACCTCGACCTGCAACTGCTGCGCCTGTTCGTCAGCGTGGTGGAGAACGGCGGGTTCAGCGCCGCCCAGGGCGAGCTGGGCATCGGCCAGTCGACCATCAGTACGCAGATGGCCAAGCTGGAAACGCGCCTGGGTTTTCGCCTGTGCGAGCGTGGCAAGGCCGGCTTTCGCCTGACACCCAAGGGCGAACAGGTGCTCGCCGCCACGCGCAAGCTGTTCGCCGCCATCGAAGTGTTCAAGGGCGAGGCGCAGGGCATGGCCGACAAGCTGCTCGGCGAGCTGCACATCGGCCTCTCCGAAGCCCTGGCCGACGAGGTGCTGCAACGGGTGGCCGCCGCCATCGAGCGCTTCCGCCGGCGCAACCAGGACGTGCAGATCGAACTGCTCAGCGCCATGCCCGGCGAACTGGAGCGCCGCCTGTTGCAGGGCCAGCTGCAGCTGGCGATCGGCTACTTCTCCGGCAACCAGACCGCGCTGGATTACCACCTGCTTTTCAACGAACGGCAGCAGCTCTACTGCGGCCAGGGGCATCCGCTGTTCATAGGGGGCGCCGTCGACCCGCACGAACTCGCCGGCTGCGACGGCGTGCTCCACCCCTACCGGTTCATCAGCGCCGACGAACCCTGGCAGGCCGGGCTCAGCAGCGCCCGCAGCGAACAGGTGGAGGGCAGCCTGGCTTTCATCCTCTCCGGCGCGCATATCGGCTATCTGCCCGAGCATATCGCCGCGCCCTGGGAAGCACGCGGGCAACTGCGCGCGCTACTGCCGCCGCAGCTGGGCTTCGACGTCGCCTTCCACCTGGCGCGCCACCGCGCCCGCCAGCCCAGCGAAGCGCAACTGGCGCTGGAAGAGGACCTGCTGGCGGCCTTTGCCGGCTAACGCTGCCGCCGGGACTCGGCCACGAGCGGCTCACGGCGCCTGCGCCGTACGGGCGCGTGACGCCGCAGGCGCCAGGCCAGGTGCTCCAGGGCATGCAGGGTGTGCTGGATTTCCTCGTGGCTCAGCAGCGAACGCAGGCGGCCGCCTGCCTGATCTTCGGCTTCGAGCTGGTAACGCGGGTCGAACATATCCATGACCAATTCCTCAACAGTGATGCAGCGGCGTACGTCGCCGGGGGTGTCAGCAGTCAGGAAAGCGTTGGATCTGTTCTTGTCGAGCCAGTCTGCATGGCGCAGATGACCATTATTGGGGCGACCGGCATTGCGCCGGCACCTGGTCAATTTCTGCCCAATCGCTAGACAGGTCAAGCAAGCAGTCGACGTGCGCGGTCTATAGTTCTCTCTCGACTTCCCTCAGCCCAGGAGATTCCCATGAGCCAGCCCTACAAGGTCGCCGTGATCGTCGGCAGCCTGCGCAAGGCCTCGATCAACCGCAAGCTCGCCCAGGCCCTGGCCGAACTGGCACCGCCCTCACTGCAACTGGAGATCGTCGAGATCGGTGAACTGCCGCTGTACAACGAGGACATCGACGTCAGTCCTGCGCCGGCCGCGTATACGACGTTTCGCGAGCAGGTCAAAGCCGCCCAGGCACTGCTGTTCGTCACCCCGGAGTACAACCGCTCGATTCCCGCACCGATGAAGAACGCCATCGACGTCGGCTCACGGCCTTACGGGCAAAGCGTGTTCAGCGGCAAGCCGGGGGCGGTGCTCAGCGCCTCGCCGGGCGCCATCGGCGGCTTCGGCGCCAACCACCACCTGCGCCAGTGCATGGTGTTTCTCGACGTTCATATGCTGCAGCAGCCGGAGGCCTACCTAGGCGGCGCCGGCAAGTTCTTCGACGACAGCGGCAAGCTGGACGACGGCATCAAGGGCTTCCTGCAGAAGTTCATCGACGCTTATGCCGCGTGGGTGGCACGTCAGGTACAAGGCTGACCGACGAGCCTTGCCGATGAGCGCCGCCGGCTTGGACGAAGCGTTCTGGCTCGACGCCGAACTCGACCGGCGCCCTGCCGAGGGGCTCGTCGCAGCACTGCAGGCCCGCGCCCGCAGCGGCGAGCCCATGTGCGGCTTTCGCCTCAAGCACGCCAATCTGGCCGGCATCGACCTGGTCCACCATGGCAGCCGCGCAGGTTATGAACTGCGCGACGCCGACCTGTACCGCGCCGACCTGCAGAACGCCCACCTGTTTGCGCTCGACCTGCGCGGCAGCTCGCTGATGAAGGCCGACCTGCGCGGCGCCAACCTGCACTGCGCCGACCTGCGCGACTGCAATCTGCTGGGCGCACGCCTAGACGGCGCGCGGCTGGACAACGTGATCTGGGACCGCCAGCTGATTCAGGAGCGCAAGGCACGGCAGAAGCAACGCGAGGGTGACCAGGCCAGCGCCCGGCAGTTCTACGCCGAAGCGGAGGAAACCTATCGCAACCTGCGGCTGCGCCTGGAGAAGGCCGGGCTGTTCGAGCAGGCCGGCGAGTTCTTCCATCGCGAAATGGTCATGCGCCGCCTGCAGATGCCTCGCCTGTCCGGCCAGCGCCTGCTGTCCTGGCTGGTCGATCTGTTCAGCGGTTACGGCGAGAAGCCGCTCAACGTGGTGCTGTTTTCCCTCGGCCTGATCCTGCTTTGTGGCCTGCTGTTCTTCCTGGTCGGCGTGCGCCATGGCGACCTGCCGCTGGGTCTGGCCCTGGAGCGCGGCTGGCTGGCCAACCTCGATGACCTGCTCGACTGCCTCTACTACAGCGTGGTGACCTTCACCACCCTGGGCTACGGCGACATCACCCCGCACGGCTATGCGCGCCCCATCGCCGCCTTCGAGGCCTTCGCCGGCAGCTTCACCATGGCCCTGTTCGTGGTGGTATTCGTGAAGAAGATGACGCGCTGAAACGACAACGCCCCGGCAAGCCGGGGCGTCGTTTTATGCCTTGTCCACCTTAGTGATCGATGGCGGCACCAGCACCACGCGGGATGCGGATGTCTTCGACCAGATGCTGGATATTCTCTGGCGGAGCGGAGGTGACCTTGGCCACGACAACGGCTACCACGAAGTTGAAGATCATGCCCAGGGTACCGATGCCTTCCGGCGAGATACCGAACCACCAGTCAGCGGCGGTGGCAGTCGGGTTGATGAACTTGAAGTAGACGATGTAGCTGAAGGTGAAGGCCAGGCCCACGACCATGCCGGCAATCGCACCTTCCTTGTTCATCTTCTTGGAGAAAATCCCCATGACGATGGCCGGGAAGAACGAGGCCGCCGCCAGACCGAAGGCGAACGCCACCACCTGTGCCACGAAGGCCGGCGGGTAGATGCCGAACAGACCGGCGATCACCACTGCCACACCGGCGGCGATACGCGCGGCGAGCAGTTCGCCCTTCTCGCTGATCTTCGGATTGATGTTGCTCTTGAGCAGGTCATGGGAGATCGAGGTGGAGATCACCAGCAGCAGACCGGCAGCGGTCGACAGCGCGGCGGCCAGGCCACCGGCGGCGATCAGGGCGATCACCCAACCCGGCAGGTCGGCGATTTCCGGGTTGGCCAGCACCATGATGTCGCGGTCCACGTACAGCTCGGTGGCCGCGTCGGTCGGTGCGTTGGTCACCAGGCGCTCGCCATGAGCACCCTTCTCGGCAGCAAAGGTCGGCGCACCGGCGAACGGGGCACCCGGGCCGTACTGGATGACGCCATCCTTGTTCTTGTCCAGCCAGCCGATCAGACCGGCGTTTTCCCAGGTCTTGAACCAGCCAGGCGCCTGCTCGTAGCTGACGTTGGGGATCGAGGTCAGCAGGTTGGTGCGAGCGAAGGCGGCCACGGCCGGTGCGGTGGTGTAGAGGATGGCGATGAACAGCAGGGCATAGCCGGCGGACTTGCGCGCATCCTTCACGGTCGGGGTGGTGAAGAAGCGCACGATCACGTGCGGCAGACCGGCGGTACCGACCATCAGCGCCATGGTGATGAAGAACACGTCGAGGGTCGACTTGCTGCCATCGGTGTAGGGCGTGAAGCCCAGCTCGGCACCCAGGCCGTTGAGGCGGTCGAGCACACTCTGGCCACTACCGCTGGCTTCGCTGCCGAAGCCCAGCTGCGGAATCGGGTTACCGGTGATCAGCATGGAGATGAAGATCGCCGGGACCATGTAGGCGAAGATCATCACGCAGTACTGCGCCACCTGGGTGTAGGTGATGCCCTTCATGCCGCCGAGTACGGAGTAGAAGAACACGATGGCCATGCCGATCATCACGCCGGTGTTGATGTCCACTTCCAGGTAGCGGGAGAAGACGATGCCGACGCCGCGCATCTGCCCGGCCACGTAGGTGAAGGAGATGAAGATCACGCAGATCACCGCCACCACCCGCGCCGTCTGCGAGTAGTAACGCTCGCCGATGAACTCGGGCACGGTGAACTTGCCGAACTTGCGCAGGTAGGGCGCCAGGCACATGGCCAGGAGCACGTAACCGCCGGTCCAACCCATCAGGTAGACCGAACCGTCGTAGCCGGCGAAGGCAATGATGCCGGCCATGGAGATGAAGGACGCGGCGCTCATCCAGTCGGCGCCGGTAGCCATGCCGTTGAGCACAGGGTGCACGCCCTTGCTGGCCACGTAGTATTCACTGGTGGAGCCCGCACGGGTCCACAGAGCGATGCCGATGTACAGCGCAAAGGTCGCGCCGACGAACAGATAGATCAGGGTTTGGGTATCCATATGCTCGGCCTCAGTCTTCGTGGACGTCGTACTTGCGGTCGAGCTGATTCATCTTCCACACGTAGAAGAAGATCATGACCACGAAGGCGTAGATGGAACCCTGCTGGGCAAACCAGAAGCCGAGCGGGAAGCCGAAGAAGCTGATGGCGTTGAGCTGATGCACGAAAAGAATACCGGCGCCGTAAGACACGGCGAACCAGATCACCAATAGCGTGATCATCAGCCTGAGGTTTTCTTTCCAGTAGGCGGCAGCCGCCTCTTGCTTGGACAAAGACATGGGACCTCCGGGTAATTGTTTTTGTAATTGGGGCTATTTGACCCTAGCAGCCTGCTGTCCAGTCGCCACTGCAACTTTGGTCGAACACACTTTCTGCTGACTCGGGCCTGCCACCTCAAAAACAGCGTGCTAGAGCCATCGACCTCGACACGAGAGAGAACAGGAGAGGGCCGGCTAAGACCAAGGTCGAATGCGCATCGCGCCATTTGCATTGGCCGCCGTCTGCTGCGAGCCTGAAGACCTCAGCCAAGGAGACCCACCATGAGCAGCATGACCCTCTACCACTCACCCTCCTCTCCCTTCGTGCGCAAGATCAGCGTACTGCTGCACGAGACCGGCCAGGTCGAGCGGGTGGCCTTGCGCGAGGTGCAGCTGAGCCCGACCGCGCCGCATGCCGAAGTGACGGCCGACAACCCTGCCGGCAAGATTCCCGCCCTGCGCCTGGCCGACGGCAGCGTGCTGCACGACAGCCGGGTGATCTTCGACTACCTCGACCAGCAGCATGTCGGCGAAGCGCTGATCCCGCCGAGCGGGCACGCACGCTGGCGGCGCCTGACCATGGCCTCGCTGGCCGACGCCATCCTCGATGCCGCCGTGCTGCTGCGCTACGAGACCTTCCTGCGCCCCGAGGAAAAACGCTGGGACGAGTGGCAACAGGCCCAGCAGGACAAGATCGAGCGCGCCCTGGCCTACTTCGAGCGCGACTGCCTGGCCGAACTGGCCAGCCACTTCGACGTTGCCGCCATCGGCCTGGCCTGCTCCCTCGGCTACCTCGACCTGCGCCAGCCCAAGCTGGGCTGGCGTGCGCGCTATGCGGGCCTGGCGGGCTGGTATGCCGATGTCAGCCAGCGGCCGTCGATGCAGGCCACTCAGCCGAAGTAGCCGTAGACGATCATCCCCTCGCGCGGCAACAGCAGCAGGGTTCCTCCATCATTGTCGCTGTAGTAGCCGCCCTCTTCCTGGCTGGCCCGGATGATGCGCGAGGTCAGCTCGGCATCGATATCGGTACATTGCAGCCCGGGCATGATGGGGCTGCTGCTATCGGCCTCCAGCTGCCCGATCGGCGTCGCCTGCCAGGGCCCGTAGCGGTAGTAGTCGCTGCCCGGATGACCACGCGCCTGCCGCGCCGCTTGCAGCGTCGCCAAACCCTCACGCTGCAGGCGCACGCGCAGGGCCGGTGACATGCGCAATACCGCTACACCACAGCCGCTGCCGACCAGCAGCACACCCTCCACCTCCAACTGCGCCGGCAGCGCCGCGATGGTTTGGCTGCGCTCGACCAGCTTATAGACCACATAGAGCAGTAGGAGCAGCCACAGGCAGAGCATGAACCCGCGATAGAGCAGCCGGCCGATCACCCGCAGCACAGTCGTCATTTGCGTCATATCGGCCAGCCAAAGCAGTAGAACAACCAGACCGCAGCCAGCGCAGCGGCTCCCAAAGACGTACCCAGGCGCCAGTACTGTCCATTCGCTCCGAGCGGACGCCGCAGGTAAGGCGCCTGCAGCATCAGGCTCAATGCCGCCAGCGGCGTGAAGAAGGCATTGAAGGGCCAGGACGGCAGCAGCAGGCCCAGCAGCACGGCGAACAGGTAGACCAGCGTGCTGCCGGCTATCAGCCCCGTGGTGAAGTACCAGGCCGCACGTGGTTTCAGCGACATGGCGGCTGTTCCCGGCGCAGCGCGTTCGCGGGCTTGCCACTCGGCACGAACAAGCGCGCAATGCGCCGCGCCAGCAGATGCCCCAGGCGCGCCTCCTCGCGCAACCCCACATGCCCGCTCATCGCCAGTACCACAGGCGGAAGAAGCCGGCGGCCATGAGCAGGGCCAACTGGCCGAAGGCCGCGCACAGCTGCAGGAAGGACTGCACGCTGGAATTCTCGGCAGCCTGCGGGATGCCGGTCAGGCCATCCCAGAAGCTGCCAGGCAACAGCGTCAGCGCCACACCGGCCAGCGGCCGGCCGCTGAGGTTGATACCGCGAATCAGGTCGAACTGGTCGAAGAACATCAGGCCGACCAGGATCATTCCGGCCACCACCAGGCCGAGGGCGAAACAGGCGGAAAACTGCATCAGTAGACGAAACATGGCGATCTCCTCGCAGGGCGCGGCCTGGCCACGCCCGATCAATGTCAGGCAGCCGGCTTGGCCAGGCCGTACCAGTCCAGCTTGCGGGTCAGCACCATCACCGCCGCGAGCAGGCCGAACACCAGCAGCGAGCCCATCAGCAGGGCATAGTCCTCGGCGCTGAGCAGGGCGTAGAGCATGGCGTAGAGGCCGGCCAGGGCGACGGTGAAGCCGGCGCCACGCAACCAGCTGCGCAACACGTGGCTGACATAGAAACCGATCAGCAACACGCAGGCGCCGGCCGCCAGGGCATAGGCACGGGCGAAGTCCATGTGCTCGGCCAGCGACAGCAGCAACAGGTAGAACATCGCCAGGGACAGCCCGACCAGGCCGTACTGCACCGGGTGCACGGCCAGGCGCTTGAGCACCTCGAACAGGAAGAAGCCGGCAAAGGTGAGGACGACGAACAGCAGCGCATACTTCAACGCCCGGTCGCTCTTCAGGTACTGGTCCACCGGGTCGACGAAGCTGACGCCGAAGTGACGGCTCTCGAAGTTCCGGCACTCACCGCCGAAAGCGCATTCGCCCAGAGCTTCTTCCAGGTTGGTGGCGAAGAAACTGGTCTGCCACAGGGCGGTGAAGCCGCCGCTGGTGATCTCACGCTCACTGGGCAGGTACTCGCCGACGAAGCTCGGGTGCGGCCAGTCGGCGCTCAGGCTGATGCGACTGTCGCGCCCCACCGGGGTGATATCGAGGCGCCCGGTGCCCTGCAACTGCAGGTCGAAGGCGTAGTCCAGACGCTGCGCCTGCTGCGTATCGAGCTGCGGAATCGGCGCATGTACGCCCGCCCCGAGTAGGCTTTCGGAACTGCCCGGCTGGAACGCCAGGCGTTGCTCGCCGAGCACCAGCTCGGGTGCATTCTTGATGCCGCGTACGTCGCTGATACCCACGCTGACGAAGGGCGTGTCAAAACGGTAATCGGCCAGATCTTCGCTGATGCCGTAATGCGCCGGAATCTGGAAATGCCCGCTGATGTGGTTGGCGCCCTGGAACAGGCGGGCCTGGTAGATGCCCCGCGCACGCAGCTCGGTACTGACCTGGCCGTCCAGGACGAAACGTTCGGGCAGGACGTACAAGCGTCCGTAGCGCTCGCTCTCCTCCAGATAGCGCTCACCCGTCTTGGGATGGGTTTTCCACTCACGTTCGGTCTTGCGATAGGGCACCACCAGCAGAGGGCCGGTGATCTTCTGGCTGTAGCTGGAACTGCGGGCGATATCTTCCAGCACAGTGTCGCGCAGCGACTGACGCTCCTCGACCATGCCGTCGATCATGATGATGGGGATCATCAGCAGAACGATCAGCACGGCAATGGCGCCGAGTTTGATCAGCAGATTGCGGTTCATCGGGACTCTCCTTGGTTGCACCGTGGGGAGAGTCTCGCCAGCGCCGGTGGCGGCGCCGTGAGGGAAATATGGGGACTGTGTGGAGTTTGTGTGGATGCGCGCGGCGGAACGGCGGGATAGCGCCCGGCGAGCCCGGACGGCACCCGGCTGGGCTCAGGTGCGTGACACCTCGGCCCCAGCCTGCGGACGGTCCGTGCGGCTAGCCCACCTCGCCGCGAATGTACTGTTCCAGCTGCTGGATCAGGCTGGCCTGATCGTCGATGGTTTGCTTGACCAGGTCACCGATCGACAACAGGCCGATCAGTTCGCCCTCGGCCAGTACCGGCAGGTGGCGCAGGCGACGGTCGGTCATCAGCTGCAGGCAGTGCTGCACGCTGTCGCGCGGGCCGACGGTGATCACTTCGGCGGTCATGATGTCGCTGACCTTGGCATCGAAGGCCGCGCGCTCCATCTCGGCCAGTTTGCGCACGTAGTCGCGCTCGCTGACGATGCCCACCATCCGACCGCCGGCCATCACCACCAGTGCGCCGACGCGCTTCTCGGCCAGCTGTTTGACCACATCGAGCACCGAGGCGTCCGGCGCCACGCTGTGGATATAGGCGTTGGTCTTGCTGCGCAGCAGTTCGGCAACTGTCTTCATTGTTGTTCTGACTCCCGGTTTGGACACCCACAGTTTTAGCAGAGCGCACCGACCTGCGGTTGACGCGAAACAATGTGTTGCAACCTGCAGGCCAGACTCGCGCGCAGACTTTGGGCAGGTTCTCAGGCCAGCGGCAGGCGCAGGCAAACCTCGACGCCACCCTCGACATTGCCGACACGCAACTCGCCGCCATGCAGCGTGGCCACTTCCTGCACGAAATTGAGGCCCAGTCCGGTGCTCTTGCGCCCACTGGCGGGGCGCGGCAGCGAGTAGAAGCGCTCGGTCAGACGTGGCAGGGCATAGTCGGGAATGCTCGGCCCTTGGTTGAACAGGCGCAGCAGCAGGCTCGTACCCTCCACCTCGGCCACCAGGCGCAGCAGGCCACCAGGCGGGGTGAAGTCGAGGGCGTTTTCCAGCAGATTGGCCAGTGCCTGGCGCAACAGGAAGCGCTCACCGAGCACTCGCAGGTTGCTGGCAATTGCCAACTCCACGCGCAGGCCCGCCGCCTGGAGGCGCGCATCCTGGCCGCGCAACAGTTCCTCGGCCAGCTCGCGCAGGTTCACCGCCAGCCGTTCCTCCAGGCCCTGGCGCTGCTCCACCAGCGCCAGGTTGAGCAGGCGCTCGATCAGTTGCTGCAGGCGCTCGCCCTCGCCGGCGATATTGGCCACGAAACGCTGGCGCTGTTCGCTCGGCATCTCCTCCTGAAGCAGCTCGGCGGCGCCGCGAATGGCCGCCAGCGGGCTCTTCAGCTCGTGGGTCAGGGTGTGCACGTACTGCTCGACATAGGCCTTGCCTTCCAGCTCGGTACGCATCTTCTGCACCGCTTCGGCCAACTGGGTCAACTCACCGCCGCGCAGGGCCGGCAGTTCGGCACGCTGGCCCCGGCTGACCGCCTGGGCGTAGCGGGTGAGCTTGCGCAACGAGCCGCTGAGCCACCAGGACAGCGCCCCGCCAATCAGCAGGCCGAGACCGATCAGGCCGGCGCCGAGCCAGCCCAGGCGGCGCTGCGAGCGTTCGATATAGGGCTGCAGCGACTGGTTCGGCTTGGCCACCGAAACCACGCCGATGATCGTGTCGCCGTCCTTGATCGGTGCCGCCACGTACATCACCGAGCTGTCCTCGTCGGCCGGGTCCTCGCGGGTCGAACGCGCACCGTACTGGCCGCGCAGGGTCAGCAGTACGTCGTTCCAGCGCGAATAGTCCTGCCCCACGGCCAGGCCGCTGGAGTCGAGCAGGACGATGCCCTTGGCATCGGTGACATAGATGCGGTGGTTCACCGTCTGTTTCTGCACGCCCCAGATCTGTGCCTGCGGCTGGCGCCGCCCATAGGATTCGAGCAGCGCGGGCAGCCGGCCCTGGGCCAGGCTGCCGTTTTTCACCTCGTCACGGAGGATCTCGGCCAACAGGTTGGCCGTGTCCACCAGGGTTTCCTCGGTGCTCTGGCGCACACCGGGACGAATCTCGTCCATCACCGTGCTCAGCACGAACCAGCCGGCCAGGCCGACGAACAGGAAGTACACCAGGAAAATGCGGATGCCGAGCGGCATTACACCAGCCTCAGGCTGTAGCCCAGCCCCCGGTGGGTCTGGATCGCCTCGGTATCGGCCGCCACCTGGCGCAGCTTGGCGCGCAGGCTCTTGATGTGGCTGTCGATATTGCGCTCGTAGCCGGATTCGGCCGCTACCCCCAGGGCATCGAGCAGTTGCTCGCGGGAAAACACCCGCTCGGGCTGGCCGAGCAGGGTCTGCAACAGACGAAATTCGTGGCGAGTCAGGCTCAGCGGTTGGCCGTGGTAGTCGATGCGCACACGTTCGGCGTCCAGCTGGAACGGCCCACTCTGCATGGCAGTCGCGGCGGCTTCCGTGCGCGGCAACAGGCGCTTGAGGATGGCCCGCACCCGCGCTGCCACTTCGCGCGGGCTGAACGGTTTGATCACGTAATCGTCGGCACCGATCTCCAGCCCCACTACCCGGTCGATCTCGGCATCGCGGGCGGTGAGGAAGATCACCGGCACCTCGGAGAAACGACGCAGGCGCCGGCAGGCCTCGAAACCGCTGATATCCGGCAGGCCGACATCGAGAATCAACAGGTCGGCCGGACTACGCTGCTGCAACTCCAGGGCAGCCTCGGCCAGTTGCAGCCAGGTGGTGGTGAATCCCTCGGCCTGCAGCGCATAGACCAGGGTATCGGCGATGGCGGCTTCGTCTTCGACTATCAGGATATGCGGCATGGCTTCCGTGCGGGCTGGTGGCGATGCCGGCACGGTGCCGCAGCGGCGCCACCGTCGTCAATCGCCGGGCGCTCAGCCGAACAGCGAACCCTGATCGCGCGGCAGACCGGACCAGAGCTCCTCGATGTTCTTGAAGCCCCACTCCTCGGCGGATTCGCGACCGACTATCTTGTCGCGCCCGGCCAGCTTGGCCAGGTCGATCACCTCCTGAGGGATCGGCAGCTTCGAGCGCGCCGAGAAGAACACCTTGACCCTGGGCGTGAGCAGCGACTTGCTGTGCTGCTCCACCACCACGCCCAGGCGCCCGCTCTCCAGGCGCACCAGCGCACCGACCGGATAGATGCCCACCGACTTGACGAAGGCCTGGAACACCGCTGGATCGAAGTGGCCCTTCCACTCGGCCATCTTGCGAATCGATTCGGCCGGGTCCCAGCCCTTCTTGTAGGGCCGATCCGAGGTGATGGCGTCGTACACGTCACAGACCGCGCCCATGCGCGCGAACAGGCTGATCTGCTCGCCGGCCAGGCGGTTGGGGTAGCCGCTGCCGTCGAACTTCTCGTGGTGATGCAGACACACATCGATCACCAGGGCGCTGACCTGGCGACAATCGATGAGCATGCGCATGCCCGCTTCGGGATGGCTGCGCATGGTGCCGAACTCGGCATCGGTGAGCTTGCCCGGCTTGTTCAGGATGGTGTCGGGTACCGCCATCTTACCGATGTCATGGAGCAGGCCGGCGATGCCTGCCTCATGCACCTGCTCCTCGCCCAGGCCGAGATGGCGGGCCAGGGCGATCATCAGGGCGCAGACCGCTACCGAGTGCATGTAGGTGTATTCGTCGCTGGTCTTCAGCCGGGCCAGGCTGATCAGGGCATTGGGATGGCGCATGACCGAGTCGGAGATTTCCTCGACCAGCTCGGCGGCATGCGCGAGTTCGACCGCCTGGCCCATGCGCGCATCGCTGAACATGGCAACGATGGCCTGCTTGGAGCGGGCACACAGGCGTACCGCGCGCTGCACCTCTTCCTCCATGCTGACGCGCACCGGCAGCGGTGCCGCAGCCGCCACCGCCAGCAGACGTGCCTCGGTCTCGGCCTCGACCTCTTCGACGGTCTGACTGGCCTGCCCCGGCGCGACGTCCAGGCCCTTGCCGACATCGATCCAGACCTCGCTGACATCACTGTCGCGGATGCGTTGCAGGTCCTGCTCGGTCTTGAGCAGGAAGCGTCCCTTCCAGAACGGGTGATCCATCCATGAACCACAGAATTCGTGGATATACATGCCGAGGCACAGCTCGGCTACAGCAATACGCTTGAGCACGACGGATGGCCAATCGAAAGGAGCACCAGCCCGGCGAGGACCCCCTTCGCCAGTCGAGGGCATAGTGCTATCAGTAGCCAGTCTAGGCCAGTGCCGATATTCGCGACAAACCTCGCGATGGGTATGATTGCCGCAGCCTGAACAAATGGACCCTGTCATGCGCCGACTGCTCACCGCCCTCTGCGTCCTCCTGCTACTTCTGCTCAACACCCTGCTGCTGATCGGCCCGCTGCTGCTGATCGCCCTGCTCAAGCTGGCTGCGCCCAATCGGCGACTGCGCGCGCTGTTCTCGCGCGGAGTGATGTGGGTGGCGGAAACCTGGGCGGAAATCGACAAGCTGATCTTCGCCATCTTCACCCCGACCCAGTGGGACATCCGCGGTGGCGAAGGCCTGCGCCGCGACCGCTCCTACCTGGTGGTCAGCAACCATCAGTCCTGGGTCGATATCCCGGCGCTGGTGCAGGCCTTCAACCGCAAGACGCCCTACTTCAAGTTCTTCCTCAAGCAGGAACTGATCTGGGTGCCCTTCCTCGGCCTGGCCTTTTGGGCGCTCGACTACCCCTTCATGAAGCGCTACTCCAAGGCCTACCTGGTGAAGAACCCGCAGATGGCCGGCAAGGATCTGGAGATCACCAAGCGCGCCTGCGAGCGCTTCAAGGACCTCAACGTCACCGTGGTCAACTACCTGGAAGGCACCCGCTGCACGCCTGCCAAGCAGGCCCAGCAGGGCTCGCCCTACCAGCATCTGCTCAAGCCCAAGGCCGGCGGCGTGGCCTTCACCCTGGCAGCCCTCGGCCCGCAGCTGGATGCCCTGCTGGACGTGACCCTGGTCTACCCCGGCAATCGCCCACCGGGTTTCTGGGCGCTGATCAGCGGCCAGGTGCCCAGGGTGATCATGGATATTCGCACCCGCGAGCTGGACCCGAGCCTGTGGGCCGGCGACTACGAGAACGACGCGGAATTTCGCCAGTACCTGCAGACCTGGGTCAGCCAGCTGTGGCAGGACAAGGACAGCCGGATCGACGAGCTGAAGCGCCAGTTCTGAGCCCCGCTCAGTGCGTTTCTGCGCAGATACCGGCTTGCGGCTATTGCGCGTTGCCGAGGGACGGCAGGTCGCGGCGAATCATCCAGTGCCCTTCCGGCGGCATCAGGCGGCTGAGGTCGAAGTGCTGCAGGCTGGCACGATCGAGCACCTCGATCAGCGGGCCGACCTCACGTGGGTGTGGCTGCCCTTCCAGGGCGCGCACCGCCAGGTCCACGGCGATGCGCGCCTGTAGCACCGGCGAATCGCTCGGCGCCGCCAGGATGCGACCTTCGGCAATCTGTTCGAGAACCCGCTCGGTGGCATACAGGGACAACACCCGGGTATCCGCCTGGCGCCCGGACTGGAGCACCAGCTGCGCGGCAAAGGCGGCCGCCTCGGCGTTGCCCAGGATGAAGTCGACACGCCCAGAGCCGGCCAGCAGGTTGCGCACCAGCTGCGCCTGACTGGCGCGGTCCACCGGCCCGTAACCGCCATGCGCCAGCTCGACGGCATGATCCTGCATGGCACGCTGCAGGCCGGCCTCGGCCGCCGCGACCCAACCGGCCCCCTGCGGCCCCGGCAACCAGCCCAGGCGATAGCCTGCCGCCGGTTTCAGTCGGTCGATATAGGCCAGCGCCGCGCCAGCCATGTCGGCGAAATCCACCCGCGAGTGAGCCGTCAGCCCCGGGCACTCCAGGCCATTGACCAGGTCGATCACCGGCTTGCCGTCCTCCAGCAGGCGCGCGACCTCCGGGCATAGCTCATCGGTGTTGATCGAGGCGATCACATAGGCGTCGGCGTGCTGGCCCCGGCAGTTTTGCAGCTGGGTTACCTGCTGCCGGGCGTTTTCATAGCCGCCAGCCTCATAGATACCCAGCTGTACGCCCTGGCGCCGCGCCTCGCCATCCAGGCCCCAGGCCACGCCCCACCAGTAGCGATCCTTGCCATGCGGCAGCAACGCGCAGATACGCCAGAGCCGGCTGGCCTGTGCCATCGGGCGGTACTGGACGAGTTCGCCATCCGCGCGCACCGCCAGCGGATACCAGTCGGCCCAGGCCTGCGCAGCCAGTAATGACAGGCACAGCAGCACTCCCTTGATCAGGCGCATCGATGGCCTTCCTCGACTAATGGTGCTAACCAGCTTAGGCGCTGCCGGGCCTTTTACCCGCCCTGCTACAATGCCCGCCCACTCCGCCCCAGGTTCGTCCCGTGACCAGTTCCTTCGCCACCCTGCCGCTCTCTGCCGCCATGCGCGACAACCTCGCCGCCCTCGGCTACACCGAGATGACGCCGATCCAGGCCGCCAGCCTGCCGCTGATGCTCAAGGGCCGCGACCTGATCGCCCAGGCCAAGACCGGCAGCGGCAAGACCGCGGCTTTCGGCGTCGGCCTGCTGCACCCGCTGAACCCGCGCTTCTTCGGCTGCCAGGCGCTGGTGCTGTGCCCGACCCGCGAGCTGGCCGACCAGGTGGCCAAGGAAATCCGCCGCCTGGCCCGCGCCGCTGACAACATCAAGGTGCTGACCCTCTGCGGCGGCACCCCGCTGGGCCCGCAGATCGGCTCGCTGGAGCACGGCGCCCACGTCATCGTTGGCACCCCGGGGCGCATTCAGGAACACCTGCGCAAAGGCACGCTGAAGCTCGACGGCCTGTCCACCCTGGTGCTGGACGAAGCCGACCGCATGCTCGACATGGGCTTCTTCGACAGCATCGCCGAGGTCATCGAACAGACCCCGCCACGCCGCCAGACGCTGCTGTTCTCCGCCACCTACCCGAGCGGCATCGAACAACTGGCCGCACGCTTCCTGCGCGACCCGGAGCGGGTGCAGGTGGATGCGGTGCACGACGACGGGCAGATCGAGCAGCGCTTCTACGAGATCGACCCGCAACAGCGCGAAGAAGCGGTGATCCGCCTGCTGCGCCACTTCCGCAAGCAGCCGGTGGTGGCCTTCTGCGCCACCCGCCAGCAGTGCGACGAACTGGCCGCGCGCCTGGAGGCCGAGAAGATTTCCGCCGCCGCGCTGCACGGTGACCTGGAACAGCGCGACCGCGACCAGGTGCTGACCCTGTTCGCCAACCGCAGCCTCAGCGTACTGGTGGCCACCGACGTGGCCGCCCGCGGCCTGGACATCGCCGGCCTGGAGCTGGTGATCAACGTCGAACTGGCCCGCGATGCGCAGATCCACACCCACCGCATCGGCCGTAGCGGCCGCGCCGGCGAGAAGGGTCTGGCGCTGAGCCTGGTGGCGCCGAGCGAGGCCTATCGCGCCCAGGCCATCGAGGACGAACAAGGCAGCCCGCTGACCTGGCAACTGCTCGGCGAGCTGAAGGACAAGGGCGAGGCACTGCTGCCGCCGATGCACAGCCTGTGCCTGAGCGCCGGGCGCAAGGACAAGCTGCGCCCCGGCGACATTCTCGGCGCGCTGACCGGCGATGCCGGCATTCCCGGCGACAAGGTCGGCAAGATCGCCATCTTCGACTATCAGGCCTATGTCGCCGTGGATCGCAGCATCGCCAAGCAGGCCCTGCAGCGTCTGGCCAGCGGCAAGATCAAGGGACGCCCGGTCAAGGTACGGATGCTCTAGGGAGGCATGCGGCGATGCGCAATATCCTGGTGGTGGAAGACAGTCCACTGGTGCTGAAGATCCTCGAACACCTGTTCCGCCAGGAGCCGGATCTGCAACCGCTGTTCTGCGCCAGCCTGGGCGAGGCCCAGGTGCTGCTGGAGACCTCCTCGGCACTGTTCTTCGCCGCCATCGTCGACCTCAACCTGCCGGATGCGCCACACGGCGAGATCGTCGATCTGGTCATGCAATACAGCCTGCCGTGCATCGTGCTCAGTGGCTCCTACGACGAACATCGGCGCGACGAGCTGCTGCTCAAGGGCGTGGTCGACTATGTGCTCAAGGAAAGCCAGCACTCCTACGAGTATGCCTTTCGCCTGCTGCACCGGCTGGAGAGCAACAGCCACGTGAAGATCCTGGTGGCCGAGGACTCCGACGCCACGCGCCATTTCATCCGCCGCGTGCTGACTCCGCACCTGTACCAGATCATCGACGCCTGCGACGGTGACGAGGCGCTGCGCATCCTGCGCGAGCAACCGGATATCGATCTGTTTCTGGTCGACCACAGCATGCCCGGCATCAGCGGTTTCGAGCTGGTCAAGCTGCTGCGGCAAAAGATGAAACGCAACGAGCTGATCATTCTTGGCCTGTCGGCCGACGCCAAGGGTTCGCTCAGCGCCATGTTCATCAAGCATGGCGCCGACGACTTCCTGCGCAAGCCGTTCTGTCCCGAGGAACTCAACTGCCGGGTAATGTCCAGCCTGGAGCGCCGCGACATGCTGCGCGCCCTGAAGCAGGCGGCGTTGTTTGACTCACTGACCTCGCTGTACAACCGCCGCGCCTTCTATGAGCAGGGTGTCGAGCTGCTGCGCCTGGCGCAGAAGGGCGGCCACGAGCTTAGCGTGGCGATGATCGACCTCGACCACTTCAAGACCATCAACGACGAACATGGCCATGCCAGCGGCGATGCCGCCCTGGTGCAGTTTTCCCGCGCCCTGCGCCAGGCCTTTCCGGACACTCTGCTGGGGCGCCTGGGCGGCGAAGAGTTCGCCATGGTCAGTCGCCTGGAGGGCACCGCCCTGGCCGTGGAACTGGACCAGCTGCGGCGCCACTGCGCCACCCTCAGGTACGCCAACGGCGCGCCGGCGCTGAGCTTCAGTGCAGGCGTCTATCACGGCTCTCCGGATGATCTGGAAAGCATGCTGCACCAGGCCGACATGCGCCTGTATCAGGCCAAGCGCGGCGGGCGGGGGTGTACCCTGAATACCGCTACAGGCCGTGATACTTGAAAATGCCCTGGTAGCTACCGTCCGCCTGCATCGCGGCGATCTCCCGGTCGAAGTCGGCGATGATCTGCTTGTGCAGTGGATGGCTGCGCCGCATCAGGATATGCAGGCCGTTTTCACTCAGGGGCGGGCCGACGAACTCGATCGAGTTACGGATACCCTGCAGGTCGTGGTTGAGGTAGTACTGCCCCACCAGCTCGTCCTCCAGGGTCAGCTGCACTCGCCCTGCCGCCAGCATCCGTGCGCCCATGGCGAACTCCAGCACCGGCACCTTGTGCAGGCGCGAGTCCGCGTCGAACTCGGGCGCATAGCTGTAGCCACGCACCACAGCGATGCTGTGCGGCAGCAGGCTGTCCAGCCCGTGAAACTCGATGGACGAGCCGCTGCGGCGCAGAAAGCGCACGCGATTGCTCAGGTAGGGTTTTGAGTAGAGGCCATAGCGGCTGCGCTCGTCGCTGTACCAGGCAGCCACGATGATGTCGTAGTCACCCTGCTGCAGGCCGAGCAGCACCCGCGCCCAGGGCACCTGGACATACTCAGTGCTGTGCCCGGCCCGGCGCAGGGCGCTGCTGACCAGATCCACAGCCAGCCCCGAGCGGCTCAAGGCCGTGTCGGTAAAGGGCGGCCAGGCGTCGCCGACCAGGCGCAGATGCTCGGCCGCCACCGACTGGCCCAGCAGCAGGGCAGCGCAGAGTACAACGGCACGCAATCCACGCATTCTCGATATCCAACCATCAGAGCAGGTAGAGACTAGCCAGCGCCAGACCACAGCGCTCGGCATTCCACTGCAATCCGCGCAGCGCCGATGCCTGTCGTAGCGCTGCCAACGCAGAAAAAATCAACTTGCAGCACCCCCGTAATAAAACTGGCACACCTCCTGCTTAGTATCAGTAACTCCAGTTTTGGGGACCTTGGTACAGGCAGGCCGGGGAATCCCCTCTTTTACACCCAGACGAAAAGGCCACCTCCAGCAGGTGGCCTTTTTGCGTTTAGCGGTACAGTTCGCGGCGGAAGATCAAGGGCGCCGCCCCCTTGTAGATGCCGAAACTGGCCAGGCCCCGCGCCAGGTCGCGGTTGGCGCCATCCCAGGGGTACTGCAGCCAGGCCGGGGCACTGGGGAAACTGACCTGTACCGAGCCGTCGTTGCCGGTTCCCGGCGCGCTCAGCGTCACGCTGCCGCTACCCGCCAGCGGGCCGCTCAGGGTCGGCGTGGTCTCCCCCGCAGACAGGTTGCCGGTGTACATATCGAGTGCAGGCGTCCCCAAGATGGTGCAGGTATCCAGGCCTTCGCTCTGGAAACTGCCGCCGGCGACGTTCTGCCAGCTTTCCAGGGCCAGGGGCAGGCTCAGGCTCTGCAACTCGGAGCCGTGGGCATTGCCGATGCGCAGGCGGCCGAGGCGGACTTCGCTGCCGGGGTCGTCAACGAAGTCATAGCTGTAATCCAGGCAACCACTACCGCTGCCATGGCAAACCGCCTGGCCCTGGTCGACTTCGCGCAGGCTGGCGGCGAGAAAGGTCTGGCGGACTTTGGCCGCGAACGGGTAGTCGTCGCTGCTGGGCAATAGGGCAGGCAGGTAGAGCAACTGCTCACCCGTCCAGCTGTAGGTACGGGCGCCATCGCCATTATCCGCCCCGTCTACGGCTTGAGTTGCCGTGCCCTGACTGGCCAAGCGCGCATCCAGGGCTGCGTTGCCGGTAACCGAGCTGTAAGTACCGACACCCGGGGCGGCCAGTTTCCAAAAGGCACCACGGTCATAGTTGGTGGTGACGCCGCCACTGCGATTTCTGGCCGTGACGGTCAGAGTCGGCTGACGATTAGTAGCAAACCCCATCGGCTGGCCCTGGTAGCTGAAGGCGCTGCCGCAGCTCGGAGTCAGGCTGGCGCTACCAGCAGCACTCAGGTAGGCGGGAATGAAGCGCCCCACCAGGGCGCTGCTGCCGCCACTGACCGTTTCACCATCCAGGTAGCCACCAGCCGCTGGGGTGGCGGTAATAGTGAACACGCCCACCTCGGACACAGAGCGATTGGCAATGGTAGTGTTGCCCAGCGCATGGTTGTAGTTGTCCGGCGTCACCACACCATTGTTGCCACCACTCGGCGCCACCACAGCACTGCTCAGGCCGATGCCATCGAGGCGGAAGTTGGGCGTGGTGATATTGCCGCTGCACAACTGCGCCGCACTCAGCGCCTGACCATCGGCCTGCCACCCCACGGCCCGGATGCGCAGCGGGAAGCTGTCGCCGGCACGGATACCGCCGGGGAATACCGCACAACTGGCATCGGCACTGCTGCAGGTGCTGTCGGTTTGCAGGCACAGGCCATAGGGCTTGCTGACGAACAGGTCGGAGCCCGCCAGGTTCAGTCCCAGATCATCGTTGGCGACGGAGCCCGCGTAGCTGGCAGTGAGCGTCATCTGCCCGGCATCGTCGTAACGCACGGTCAGCGGCGCGGTGCCGGTGGCGTCGAAGTTGAGGTTCAGGCTCACAGGCGTGCCGCGCACATCGCTGCCGTTGACCACTACCGGCTGGGTGCCGCTGCTCGGATTGCTGTAGGCCGAGGTGAAGCTGACGCTGCGGGTAACGTTGGCGAAGGCCGGCACGCACTGCAGAGCGTTATCCGACTTGCGCACGGCGCTGACCGTTGCCGGCGTCGGCTTGGCCGCCAGCATGTTCGGCACCTGCAGCAGCAGGCCGCTGTCGGCGTAGGTTATGCGGCAGTTGCTGGTGGAGCAGACCGGCGTACTCAACGGCTTGGTGGCCGGCACCGAAGACTGCACGCCCAGGCTCACCGTGCCGGCGGTCGCCACGCTCAAGCGTGCCTGGGCCGTACCCCCGCTGAAAGTGATGGTGCTGCCGCTGACACTGGCC
This sequence comes from Pseudomonas sp. BMS12, assembly GCF_001592875.1. GTDB lineage: Bacteria > Pseudomonadota > Gammaproteobacteria > Pseudomonadales > Pseudomonadaceae > Aquipseudomonas. The sequence goes on from NZ_LSOF01000007.1 coordinate 65,107, forward strand.
GGGCCAGTCGCAGACCAGTAACTCGCCGGGTTGAGCGTGACACTTACCGGGTCGGTATACAGGCTGCTGCAACTGCTGTTGAGGCAGGCGCGAATCGTCACCGGCTGCGGATTGCAGGTCAGTGCCGTCCCCGAGTAGACGAATTCGAAATGGTCGATCTGCTGAGCAATCGGGTTGATAGCCGTCGCACAGACCTGCAAGTCGTCCAGCTCGTGCACATTGTTCGAGCCGCCGGTGGAGCCGGTCAGCGACAGGTAGAAATCCGCCGGCAAGGCCGCCTGGTTGTTGGCGGCAGCCAGCACATTGACCGCATTGAGGTTGGACAACACGACGAAGCCGCTGCCGGTATCGCGCTCCACCGTAACCAAGGCCTGGCTACTGAAGCGCGCGTCCACGGTAATCCGATATGTATGGCCAGGCCCTGGCGTTGCGCCTGAGATGTCGACCCCGGGGCTAAGGTTGGCCGGCGTACCGGCAATGTAGCGGTAGCCGTTGACCCAACCTGCCTGGCCGGAGCCACGGATGGCCACCGAGTCGAGCCTTCTGCCGGGACCGTTCGAGCCGCCCTCGGTGGAGAAGTTGCCGTACTCGTCGATACCCACTCCCAGCCAGCCGCCAGCAAAGCCGGGATTGGCCGCATCGCCACGGGTGCCATAGCCCAACGGACCACCGAAGGCACCGGGCTGCGGCGTAACGGTGGCATCGGACAGCACCACCGCCACGCCATCGGCGCCGCTGCCGTTGTAGGCGTAGTACTTGAACTGCACCTGGATATAGTTGCCCGCCGTCGGGAACAGGCGCTGCAAGGTCGAAGCGGTGGCGACGTTGCCCTGGTTGCTGGTCAGGCGCATGCGCTGAGCGCTGACGGTCGGGGTGAAGGCGGTCGAGCCGCGGCTGGTTACCGCCCAGTCATCGCCCAAGCTGCCATCGTTGAAGTCGTCGTTGAAGCACTGCAGGCGCAACACGCACTGATGCCGTTCCTGGTACAGCGCGGTGATCTGCGCCGGGGTCAGCGCGGTGTTGTAGATACGCAATTCATCCAGGTCGCCATCGAAGTAACGCCCCGCGGCATTCTGGTCGGCGCCCAGCTGCAGCGGGTCACCATTGACCACCGGGGTGCCGGTGAAGCTGGCCTGCCCGGCCAGGGCGCCGTTGATATAGATGCGCTGATCGCCTGGCGCATAGCGGATCAGCACGTGGCTCCACTGGCCCACGGTCAGCGCCGTAGTGCTGTTGAACTCACGGGTGGCACTCGGTCCGGTGGTTTGCCACCACCAGTTGATGGTGCCGTTGGGGTTCACATGGAACTCGTAGTTCTCGTCCTTGGACAGGATGCTCATCAGCCCCGAAGCAGGCAGCGCGCGTGGTTTGACCCACACGCCAATGGTGAAGCTGCCGGTCAGATCGAGCAGGTTGTTATCGGCGCGTTGCACATACTGGCTGGAGCCGGTGCTGAACGCGCCATAGCCGCAGGTGCCCTGCGAACTCACTTCCGGCAGCGCCGGCGACGCACTGGCAGTGGCAGCACCATTCAACACCGTGCCATGCAGATTATTGGGAGTAGCGTCCTTTACCTCACCGGCAGCACCGGTCCAGCTGGTTTCGTCCAGTGACCAGCTGAGCACGGGGCCAGGGGAGCAGGCATTGGCTGGTGTGGAGGTTGGTAGGCAGGTTCCGGTGACCGTACTGGGGCTGTTGACCGTGATCGTCTCGTTACTGGGGGCGGTGAAATTGCCGTAGGCAGTGGTGTTGTTGAGGGTCACGCCATTGCTCTGCGTGGTCACCACTACATAGGCGGTCGGACTACCCAATGTGCTGTTGGTAAAGGTCGCACTGCTGGCGCCGCTGACCGTGCCGCTGGTCATGGTCACTCCGCTGAAGGTCGCGGGGTTGTTCGCCGCATAGAAGTCACCCTTGATGGTGCCGCCGGTGATGCTTATGGACGACGAATCCGAGCGCGCGCCACCATTGAGGTTGGTGCCATTGGTGGTGACGTTGCAGCAACCACTGCGCACCAGCCCCTCCACGCTGCCACCGGTCAGACTGATGCTGCCGCTGGTGCTGGTCAGGGTGCCGCCGAAGATCGTGCCGTTACTGGTGACCTGCCCGCCAGTGAGGACATTCCCAGTGACGCTGCCGCCCGTTAGATTCAGGGCGCCGTAATCACTGGTCAGGCTGCCAGCGATTGAAGTATTGGTCGTGGTGATATTGGCATCGCTGGCGACACTGCCAGAGACGCTGCTATTGCTCAGGCTGATAGCGCCATAACTGGTTCTCAGACTAATTGTGGGGCTACCGCTGCCAGAGGTCGTACCCGTCAAGCTGAGAGTCGAAGTCGCCACCACGGTGATGTTGGTCGCGCTGGAAACCGTCAGCATATCTCCTGTAGCCGTACTGATGGCCTGGCTACAAGTGAATATATTGCCTGCGCCATTCCGGCTCCAGGTACCCGAGCAGATGGAAGGCGTACCGCTCACCAATGTGCTTCCGCTGGTGTTGAAGGTGTAGGTCACGGCCAGGGCGTTGGTCGACATCAGCACACCAAACAGGGCCAGAACTCTACGAACTGCCTTGATCATCACTGCACCACCGCCGTCAGTTGCCGGTAGGCATAGTCGGGTCGCCCGCCAGGTGTGCCGTTCTGCGCCGTGGCGGTGAGGCGAAAGATCTGCACCGGGTTGCCCTCATTATCCGTGTAGCTGTTCGAGGCGCAGGTCACGTTGACTGTGAACTCAGCCAGGCCGCTACCGGCTAAATCTGGATTGCCCACAGGACAGACCCTGGCATTGAATGCGCGGCTGATGCCCCACTCCAGCCCGGCGCGGGCGGCCTGGTAGGCGCGCGCCTGCTGGATGGCCAGGCTGTTGCTACCGTGCTGCACGGCGGACAGGCGCGCCATGGCGATGATCACCAGGGTGACCACGACGATCAGGAACAGCGCCGCCACTAGGCCGAAACCACGGTCGCGGCGGGGCAATGTCGGATCAGGGCGCATTGTCGACGTGCACCTGTTGCAGCAGTTGCAAGGTTTCGCCGGCATCGCTGATGCCGAGACCAAGAGTCAATAGCCCGGCACGCTGGGTGCTGCCGGGCTGATAGGTGAAGTTGCAGTTGCTCACTTTGCGCGCCACCGGCTGCGGGTTGGAGCCATTCGGCGGGCTGCCGGGCAAAGTGTTCTCCAAGGTGTTGTAGCTGTAGCGCAGCAACTGGCCGCCCTGGCAGCGATAGCCCACCACGGTCTCGGCCAGATATAGACGGTGCTGCGGCGAGGCGAAGGCGAAGCGGAAACCACCCGCCGGCAAGTTGCCCAGGGCGATATGACTCTCCCCCGCAGGCGCCCCGGCCACAGTCGAAAACGTCGTGCCGGTCGGCGTAATCGAACCGGGATTGCTCGGCGCCCACACGCTGCTGCCCGCCGCCCCGGTGTTGTATAGCACCAGCCAGCGCGCCCCGGCGGGATTGAACCCGGCATCGAGCACCTGAAAGCTGTCACAGCGCCCGCCCTGAGTGCTGCTGCCGCAGCTACCGGCCGCAGCGCTGGAAAAGCGCAGGCCCTGCTCGCCGACCCGGTTGGGCCGATAACGCGCCGCACTGTGGATCAGCAGCAGCTCCACCGCCTGACCGTCGGCGGACACGCGCAGCGAATTGGGAATGGCCAGGCGCACGTCGCGACTCATGCGCTGCAGGGCACCGGCAGCGATATCCACCAGTTCGGCGCGCCGGCTCTGCCCGCCGAAGGCTTCCATGGGGCGCGACAGCACCGTACTGATCATCACCGCCACCAGACCGGACAGGGCGATGACCATCACCAGCTCGACCAGGGTGAAGCCGGATGTATAGAAGCGACGGGAACGCCTCTGCGAGCGGCGGCCTAGGGCTTGCGGTGCGCGAGCAGCGCTCGCTCGTAAATGGCGCAGCATCAGTAGCGCGCCCGGTAGCCGTCGAGGCGCAGCGCCTGGCCGGCCGGATCGGTGACCGTGACCTGCACCAGCAGCGCATCGCTGGCCGCCAATCCGGCCCAAGCCTGCTGGGTAACCGCCACCTGCACGCGGTAGTTGGCCAGGGCGGCAATGGCCTGGCCTCGGGCATCGCGGGCACCGTTGTCGTTGAGGCCGTTGTAGTCGCAGACATTGTCAAAATTGGCCCGACTGGCCGGCGCGGCCGGGCACACCGCGCCGCCGGAATCGAGGAACGGCTGCAACAGGATTTCTTCGAGATAGGCCTCGGCAATCGCCAGGCTCTGCTGGCGCAGCAGTGGGTCGGCAGAGCGCCCGGTTATTGCGGCCATGGCGCTGTAGAGCGCGGCCGCGGCGATACCGACGATCACTATGGTGATCACCAGCTCGACCAGGGTCATGCCGGCCTGGCGTTTCATTGCACCATGCCGGTGGCGCCATTCACGCTGATGGTGAAAGCGCCGAGGGTGGCACTCGCCGCAGCCGAAGGCCGGCCAAGCGAATCGAATACCACCGGAAATGTACTTGCCGACACGCTGACCCCATGGGGCAGCGTCGCGGCAAAGGGAATCTGCCCATCCGGGCCCTGCACCTCGCTGGCGTAACCGCCGGAGGTGCAGTTGTCGGCGCGGCGCAGGCGGTAACCCGCACCGTCCAGGCTCACCTGGATCAGGCAGCCGCTGGCCACCGCCAGCTTCTGCCCGTAGCGCACGGCGGCCAGGGACTCTTCGTAGAACAGGCGCTCGTCGAACACCTGTCTATCAAAGAAACGCGGCCCCACCACGGCGGCGAGAATGCCGATGATCACGATGACCATCGTTAGCTCGACCAGGGTAAAGCCGCGCATGCTGTTAGCAACCGCTGTCGGTAACTGTAACCACTGGGGAAGCAGTAATAGGGGCGGTGTTATCCGTCGCAGCCGTGGCAGCGGTGTAGGTAACAGTGCAGTTTGCGCGAATGGTATAGGTGACAACCGAGCCACCAGCTGCAGCACCACCACTGGGGGTATACGACGCAGTATCAACACCGGCTGCGGATGTAATACCACCAGTAGCAAGGGCCTGTGGGTATCCGTTGACCATCGCGATTGAAGCGCCGTCCAGATCAACAGCTGTGCCTAAAGTTGCACCCTTAGCTAGTTGGGTAGAGCGTGCAATCGCTGCAGCAGACTTAAGCGAGCCCGAAAGCCCCTTCAAGGAGGCCTTGCGCGCGTCGCCCCCCAAATCAGCAAACCGCGGCAGCGCAAACGCCGCCAGAATGCCGAGAATCACGATGACCATGATCAGTTCGATCAGGGTGAAGCCACCTTGTTGTTTCTTCATTTTTCAGCCCTCAATTGCTGATCAGTTAAAGGTAGTAACGACAGTGCCATCTGCTGCGTTGTAGACGATCGTGTCGTCCGGCACCCCGGCGTTGGATGGATCTCGCTGATAGGTGTAGGTGCAGGTCTGGCCAGCACGGGTCACCTGGTAATCACTCCCAGTGCCGGCGGCAACGGTCGGGGCAGAGCCCTGCAGCAGGTTGTTCCAGATCTCCAGGCAATCGGCGGCGTTACCGACCGTGGTGCCATCATCGGTTCCGACCGGCCAACCGGAGGCATTCACATCGACGTTGTTTGCGCCGAAGCCGGCCACGTTGAGATTCGGGGTAGTAACCGCCTTGCTGCGGTTGACTTCCCACTGCGAGCGAACCAGCAAAACGGCGGAAGCCAGAGCGCCACCTGCGCCGCGTACCGCTGCCTCATGCGCATCCTTGGTGGCATTCATGAAGCGCGGCAGAGCCACGGCGGCGAGAATGCCGAGAATCACGATGACCACGACCAGTTCGATCAGGGTAAAACCTTTACTGCTTTTCATCTGTCTTCCTCTATGACTCAAAACCCTTGTGCGGCCAGTTCCGCGGCGGGAACCGCTGCAAGCTCCAGGGCGAAGCGCCGGCCGGGTGATTGTGACGCAGTCGACATTCCCTCGGGAACCGCCAACACGCGCCAGACATGCACCTCAGCCCCCTGCCCTGCCCATCCGTCGACGAACCTTGGCCGGTACAGCAGCCAGGCCTGCTGCGGCAACCAGTACCAACAGCCCGCCTGGGGCTCGTCGCCTGCCGCCAGTTCGCCGCAGTAGTTGTCCTGCTGCCAGCGCAGCAGCACGAACGGATTCTTTTTCTGCCAGGCCGCGTCCGCCGCCTGGTCTTTCGCCATCTGTTCGGCCGCCAGACTGTTCAGGCTGGCAGCCAGGTGTTCGCGGGTAGCGTCCAGCGCCCGCCCTTCGCTGACCTCGGCAATCTTCCAGCCCAGTGCCAGCACCAGGCCCAGCAGCATCGTCAACGCCAGTCCCCAGGCGAGCAGGCGCACGCGGCGCACCCAGTAACCGCTCTGGTAGTCCGGCGTCACGCGCCACCCTTGGCCACCGACGCCAGCTCCCACATGGGCAGGAACACACCCAGGGCCAGGACCAGCACCATCACGCCCATGGCCACGATCAGGATCGGTTCGATGGCATCGGCCAGTTGTTTGAGGTCGTAATCCACTTCCTGTTCATAAAAATCCGCCACTTCGACGAACAGGTCGTCCAGCGCACCGGTCTCTTCGCCCACCGCCATCATCTGCAGCACCAGCGGAGTGAACAGGCCGCTGGCCGAAGCCGTGCGAGTCAGCGCTTCGCCACGCTCGACGCCCTCGCGCATGGCCAGGATGGCCTGGCCGATATGCCGGTTGCCGACGCTGGCGCTGTTGATCGACAGGGTCTGCAGCAGCGGCACGCCGGCCTTGTACATCATGGCGAAGGTGCGGGTGAAACGGGCCAGGGCGATACGCTCGAAGATGCCGCCGACGATGGGCAGGCGCAGCTTGATGCCGTCCCACCTGAGTGCACCGGCGTCGGTCTGAATCCATTTGAAGAAGGCATACAGCGCGCCGCCGGAAACCAGCAGCAGCAACCACCAGAAGTCCTGGAAGAACTGCGAGGTGCCGATCAGGATGCGGGTCGGCAGGGGCAGGTCGGCGTGGAACTGCTCGAACACCTTGGCGAAGGCCGGGATCACCAGCAGGTTGATCACCACCAGGGCCACGGCCATGGCGACCATGACGAACAGCGGGTAGCGCGTGGCCTGCTTGATGCGCTTGCGCGTCTCGCGCTCCAGCTCCAGGTAGCTGGAAAGCTGGCGGAAGGCCTGGTCGAGCTGGCCGGTGTTCTCGCCGACGCTGACCATGCTGATGAACAGGGTGGTGAACACCTTCGGGTGGGCATTCAGGGCCACGGCCATGCTCATGCCGCCTTCCAGGTCGCTGCGCACGTCCTGCAGCACTTCACGGAAATACTCGTTGCGATGCGACTCGGCCAGACCGCCGATGGCGCGAATGATCGGCACGCCGGCCTTGCTCAGGCTGTACATCTGGCGGCAGAAGATGATCAGTTCTTCGAGGTCGACGCTGCGCCGGCGCAGCTTGTCCTTGAGCACGGCGAGCAGGTCGCTGCTGGCGCGTTCGGACTGCTCCTCGATGGTCAGCGGGGTGATCTTCTGCGCCAGCAGTTCGCTGGCCACGCTGTCGCTACTGGCACCCTGCAGGGTGCCGACAACCCGGCCGCCCTGGGCATCGCGCCCGGTGTAGCGGAACTGGCTCACGCCAGCGCCTCATCGGTGAGGGTGGCGCAGACCTTGAGCACTTCCTCGACGCTGGTCACCCCGGCCAGGGCGTAGTCCAGGGCGCAGGCGGCCAGCGGGCGGTAATGGGCACTGCATTTGGCCGCATCGGCGAAGCCCTGCGGGTCGTTGCGGCGCAGGGCGGCGACCATCGCCTCGTCCATCTCCAGCAACTCATACACACCCAGGCGCCCGGAATAACCGGTGTTGTGGCACTGGTGGCAGCCGGCGCCGAGCTTGAAGGCTCGGCCGGTCAGTGGCGCGCCGTGCAGGTTTTCCAGCCAGGCCAGTTGCTGCGGCTCGGGATGCTGGTCCTCCATGCAGTTCTCGCACACCCGGCGCACCAGGCGCTGGGCCAGCACCGCATTGAGCGAAGTAGCGACCAGGAACGGCTCGGCGCCCATGTCGACCAGGCGCATGGCCGAGGTCAGGGCGTCGTTGGTGTGCAGGGTGGACAGCACCAGGTGGCCGGTCAGCGCGGCGCGCAGACCAATCTCGGCGGTTTCCTGGTCGCGCATCTCGCCGATCAGCACGATGTCCGGGTCCTGACGCAGGGCGGCGCGCAGCACGCGGGCAAAACTCAGGTCGATCTTGGCGTTGACCTGCACCTGGTTGATCCGTGGCAGGCGATACTCGACCGGATCTTCCACGGTGATGATCTTCTTCTCCGGGCTGTTCAGCTCGGCCAGCCCGGCGTACAGGGTGGTGGTCTTGCCCGAGCCGGTGGGGCCGGTGACCAGCACCATGCCGTAGGGGCGCTGCAGCAATCGGCGGAAGCGCGCCAGCATGTCTGCGGGCATACCACCGGCATCGAGGCTGGCGATTCCGGCGCTCTGGTCGAGCAGACGCATCACCACGGACTCGCCGTACTGCACCGGCATGGTCGACACGCGCACGTCGATGGCGCGGTTCTTCACCCGGATATTGAAGCGGCCGTCCTGCGGCAGACGTTTCTCGGAGATATCCAGGCCGGACATGATCTTCAGGCGCATGACCAGCGCCGAGGCGATGCGCTGCTCCTTCATCACCTGCTCGTTGAGCACGCCATCGATGCGCTGGCGAATACGCACCACGCCTTCGTCGGGCTCGATGTGGATGTCCGAGGCCTTCATCTGCACGGCGTCCTCGAACAGGGTCTGCAGCAGGCGCACCACCGGCGCGTCGCTGACGTTGTCGGCGCCGAGCTTGGCCAGGTCGAAGTCGCTGTCCTGCAGCTCGCCTTCCAGCTCGCCGGCGATCGAGGCGATCTGGCTGGTGCGCCGGTAGACCAGGTCGAGGGTGGCCAGCAGCTCGGCCTCGCGCACCACGGCCGGATTGACCCGCGTCTTGAGGATGCGCTCCATCTCGTCGAGGGCGAACAGGTCGAGCGGGTCGGACATACCCACCAGCACACCGCCGCCTTCACGTGACAGGACGATGGCGCGGAAGCGCCGCGCCATGGCTTCGGGCAGGATCTGCACCAGATTGGCGTCGAACTTGAAGTGCTTGAGTTCGATGAAGGGAATCTTCAGCTGCTCGGACAGCGCCGTGAGCAGCTTGACCTCGGCAACGAAGCCCATGTCGACCACGGTGCGCCCGAGTTTGGAGCCGGTACGCTTCTGCTCCTGCAGGGCCAGCTGCAACTGGGCGTCGCTGATCAGGCCGGCCTGGATCAGCAGGTCGCCCAGGCGCAGCTTGCGCTGGCGGACGTCATCGCTCATCGAGCACCTCCGAGGGCGGCGGCGCGTTCGCTGGCGAACTGCCGCGCACTGTTGTCCAGACCCAGCCCCTGCAGGGCCAGGCGATAATGACGGGCGGCGTCGCCCGGCTGGTCGAGTTGTTCCAGGGCGATGGCCAGGCCCAGCTGCCAGGTGGACTGACTGGGGCGCAGGGCGACCATCTGCTGATACAGCTCGGCGCTTTCGCGCCACTGCCCGGTCTGCTGGTAACTGGCCGCGAGCAGGGCGTGGTAGGTCGGTTCCTGAGCCAGTGCCGGGGCATTCTGCTCCAGGGTCGCCACGGCGCCGTGGGTGTCGCCGGCCTGCAACTGGGCGCGGGCCAGCAGCAGGCGCAACTCGCTGTCACGCGGCATCTGCGCCAGCTGTGCCGGCAGCCAGGCGAGCAGACGCTGCTGCTGACCATCGGCCAGGTAGGCACGGGCCAACCAGCGCAGTACTTCCGGATCGCGGCCACGGGTTTTCTGCAACTCTTCCAGCTCGGCGATGGCGGCCTTGTAGTCGCCGCCCTGAATCGCCTGGCGCGCCCTGGCCAGGCCGTCCGGGCGATAGGGCTGGATATGTACCTGCGGCACCGGCGCCGGTTCGGCGGGTGCAGCAATGGCTGGTGCCGCTTCGGCAGCGGGCACCTGGGCAGTGGCCCAGTCCGGCATTGGCGGCTCTACCGGAGTTTGGGCGCTGGCTACCGGCAGTTGATCGAGTTGCAGCGGCGCCTCCTCGGCCTCGACCGGCGGCGCGTCGAAGGGCACCTCCACCCACAGTACCCAGCGGTCGCCGGCCGGCTCCAGACGGTCGTTGACCTGCAGCGCGCCGGCCAGGCCGACCAGCAGCACCTGCACGGCATCTCCCTGGGTCTCGACCCGCCAGGACAGGCTGCGCCCGTCGCGCTGCACGCGCCCGGACTGAGCCTCGCCCAGCATCTGCACGCCCGACAGGCGCAGGCTCACGGCGCCACTCTCCTCGGTACGCTGGTAGGGCACCGAGCGCTCCAGCAGCAACTGCAGGGTCAGCCCGCGGGCATCGTGTTGCGGCAGCACCTCCAGCAGGCGCGGCGGCGGTGGCGCCGGAGCCACCACCACGGCGGGCTCGGCCGCCTTGGGCATGACGCCCCCCCAGGGAATCTGGCCGTTGACCACCCGGCCGATCATCAGGCCGATCAGCACCGCCAGCAGCATGACCGAGACGAACCAGATCGAGCCCCGGCGCATCCGTTCGAGCCATTCGCGGCGCGCGGCACCGACTTCGTCGACCGCCTGCAGGCCTTCCAGGGCCAGGCGCTCATTCGGCGCGGCGCGGCGCTCTTCGAGGTCGCGCAGCATGTCGTTGACCAGGCTCATGGCAGCAACCCCCGCCACTGTTCGAGCCAGGGCCAGGCACCGACCACCGCCAGCAGCGACAGGCTCAGCGCCGCCAGGCCCCAGCCCAGTGCCGCCGGGCGCCGCTGCAGGAACGGCTGGGCGCCTTCGGTGTCCAGCTGGGCACGCCGCACATGGGTCACGCCGACCTGCCGCTGGCCTTCGCCGAAAGCGGCCATCAGCGCCTTGTGCGCGAGGATGTTGATCAGCCGCGGGATACCGCCGCTGCCGCGCACCAGGCGGCGAATAGCCCGCGTCGTGAACAGCGGCTCGCCGCGGTAGCCCGCCACGGCCAGGCGTTCGTTGAGGTAACGGGTGCAGTCCTTCACGTCGAGCGGGCGCAGCTGGTAAGAAAAGGTGATGCGCTGGCGCAGCTGGCGAAACTCGTCGCGGGCCAGGGTGGCGTCCAGCTCCGGCTGGCCGAACAGCACCACCTGCAGCAGCTTGGCCTGTTCGGTTTCAAGATTGGTCAGCAGACGCAGGGCTTCCAGGGTGGCGGTCGGCAGGGCCTGGGCCTCGTCGATCAGCAGCACGGTGCTGCGGCCTTCGGCGGCCAGCTGGATCAGGCGGCAATGCAGGACATCCAGCACGCCCTGGGCGTCCAGCTCCTCGACATCGTCGATCAGCAGCTCACGGGCCAGGGCCTGGCGCAGGCCCACCGGGCTCATGCCCGGGTTGGGCAGGTAGGCCACCTGGTAACGCTCGCCTTCCAGCTCGTTGAGCAGGGCGCGGCACAGCAGGGTCTTGCCGGTGCCGACCTCGCCGGTCACCTTGATGAAGCCTTCTCCCTCGCCCAGGGCCACGCGCAGCAGGTTGAGGCAGGCCTGATAGGGCGCCAACTGCACCAGGAAGCCGGTATTGGGGGTCAGCGCGAAGGGTTTCTCGCGCAGGCCGAAGAAGGCTTCGTACATCGACCTACCTCAGCTCGCGGAAGGTTTCCGCGCTGCGCTTGAGCTCGTTGAGCCAGACATCATCGCTGACCACCTGCGGGCGCATGAGGATCACCAGTTCGCTCTTCTGCAGGGCCTTGCGCTGCTGCTTGAACAGGTTGCCGACCAGCGGCAGGGTGCTGGCCCAGGGCACTTCGGCGTCGGTGTTTTCATTGTTGTTCTGCAGCAGGCCGCCGATCACCACCACCTGGCCGCTGCGGGCACGCACGATGGAGTCGGACTGACGCGAGGTGGATAGCGCCAGCGGCAGGTTGAAGACGTTGTCCTCGCCGAGAACGATGGTCTTGTTCTGGTCGCGCACGCGGCTGACGGTGGGGCGCACATGCAGGGTGACCACGTCGTTCTGGTCGATCTGCGGGGTCACGTCGAGCGAGATACCGGAGAAGAACGGAGTCAGGGTGATGTCCTGGCTTGGCTCGGTGATGCCCGCCGCCGTGGTGGTGGTACTGCTGGACGACACTTCGGTGACGAAGAACTCGTCGGTGCCGACCTTGATCACCGCCTTCTGGTTGTTCAGCGTGGAGATACGCGGGCTGGACAGCACGCGCACTTCGCCCTGGGTCTGCAGCAGCTGGATCAGGCCGGTGAAGTCGCCGAGGCTGACGATGCCACTGAACACGCCACCGATATCGGTCGGCCCGGTCAGGGTATCGCCGTTCAGCACGCCACCGACGTCGCTGCCGATCTGGCTCCAGCTGATGCCCGCCTGGAAGTCGTCATTGAGCTGCACTTCGAGAATCTTGGTTTCCAGGATCACCTGGCGCTGCAGGTTGCGCTGCGCCTGTTCGAGGAAGCGCGCGACATTCTCCTGGTCGGCGCTGTTGGCCCGCACCACCAGCAGGCTGGCCTGCGGGTTGACCACCACGCTGTTGCCCTGCTCGTCGCCGACGATGGCCTTGACCACGCCTTCGACCTCGCGCCAGAAGTCGACCTTGCTGGTGGTGACGACCTTGCTCGCGTTGAGGGTGGTCACCGAGCGATCACTGCTGGTACTGCCGTTGTTCGACGAGCTGTTGGAGCTGTCGCTGGTTTCCACCTGGCCGGAGCTGACCCGGGTATCCGACTCGCCTTCGCGCTGCAGGTTGAGGTAGTTGAGGTCGTAGCTGCGGGTGACGACCTTGTTCGGCAGGATCTGGTAGCCGTAGCTGGTACGGCGGTAGTCGTAGCCATAGCTGTCGCGCACCGCCGCCAGCACCTCCTCCAGGGTCACCCGGCGCAGGCTGAAGGTGATGTTGCCGCTGACTTCGGGGTGTACCACGAGGTTCTGCCCGGCACCGTCCATCAGGCTGAGGAAGAAGTCGCGGGCCGGCATGTCCTTGGCCGACACGTCGAAGCGCGGGCCGCCAGCATAGGCGGCGCTGCCGGTCAGCGGCGGCAGCAAGGCGGCCTGCACCGAGGGCGGCGGCGCCACCTTGGCACTGGCCTGGGCCTGCGCCAGGCTCTCGTCGAGCAGCTTGTTGCTCTGTTCGTAGAGTTGCTTGTCGCCGTCGGTGAAGGTCTGGCAGGCGCTCAACAGGCAGGCCAGGCCCAGCAGCAGGCCGGGTTTCGACAAATTGGGAATCATGGGCTTCATCGGCTCGGTTTCACCACGGGTTCGGCCAGGCGCAGCAACTGCTGCCGCCCCTGGCGCTCGATCAGGACGGAATGCGCATGGATGGCCAGCACCCGCAGGCCTGCATGGCTATCGCCGACGCGCAGGGTGCGACCATCGATCACCGCGCGGCTGCCCTGGGCGCCGCGCAGGATGGCCTGCAGGTTAAGGGCGGCCGGCGCGGCTGCGCTGCTGGCCGGACGCAAGTCGGCTGGCGGCTGAGTGGGGTCGACTGCGGCCTGGGCACCCAGGCTGGCCAGCAGCAGGCTGAATAACAGGACTCTAGACACCGACCCATCCCGCCTTGCGGCTCAAGGTAAAGAGTTTCAGGCTGATCTGCGCGCGGCCCGGCCCGGCTTCGCCGACGCGATAGTCGAGGCTGTCCCAGTTCAGCTTCCAGCCGCTGCTCTGCACCGCCTGCAGGTAGTTCAGCAGGTCGAAGTAACCGCCCTCCAGCTGCAGCACCAGGCCATGCCGGTAGAGGGTGACCGGCGCCACGGCGGCCTTGTCCTCCTTGGCCTCCGGGTCGGGCAACTGCACCGGCTCGCTGAAACTCTGCATGGCCACCAGGCCCAGGCCTTGCTGGGCCTGCAGCAGACTCTGCAGCACCGCCTTCATCTTTTCCGGGGTAACCAGTTCGGCGGTGCCGTTATCGATCTGGCGAATCAGTTCCTCGCGATTGGCGGAGCTCGCCAGCAAGGCACTGCGATAAGGGATATTGGGATCGGCGGCGAGCCGTGCCTGCAGATCCGCCAGACCGGCGGAAGCCTCCGCAGCACGGGCCTCGGCCAAGCGCACGGCCGCTTCCTGGCGCGCCACCTTGGCCGCCAGCGGATCACCAACCAGCAGCAGATAGAGCATGCCGAGCAGCGCCAGGCCAACCCCATAAGTCAGCCACTGTTCGCGCGGTGCCAGACCCAGCCAGCGTTGCAGCCACTTATTCATCGGCCTTCTCCTGGTCGGCGGGGCGTGACGACAGGTCGAAGTCGAGCAGTTTGTCCTCGCCACGCTGCACATCCAGGCGCGCGAACTCACGCCCCTTGAACACCGGGCTGCGGCCCAGCGCGTCCAGGTACTGCGGCAACAGCTCGCGATCCTGGCTACGCCCCTGCAGGCGCAGCTGCGTGCCACCTTCGGCCAGGTGAATACCTTTCAGCCACAGGCGCCCCTGAGGATGTTGCTCGGCCAGCGCCGTCAGCGGTGCGACGAAGCCAGCACCCTGCTGGCTGGCCAGTGTTTGGAGGTAGGCCAGCAAACGCTGCAACTGGCGGTTCTCTGCCTCGCGCGCCGCCAGCTCTGCCGGCAGACGCTCGTCCAGTTGCGGCTCGACGAAACCGGCCTTGAGCGCCGCCAGGCGGGTTTCCTGCTCTTGCGCCGTCAGTTCGGCCTGGGCCAGATGCTGGCCAGTGCGATGCAGCTGCCAGCCCTGCCAGGCACCGTGCAACAGGCATAACGCCAGCAGCAGGCACAGGCCGCCGAGCATCTGCTGGGGCTGCGGGCCGGCGCGGCGCTGGCGCTCGACCTGATAGAGATTGACGTTCTGCATCAGGGCGCCTCCTGACGCAGGGCCGCACCGACCGCCGCCATGCAGTAGGCCTGCTCGGCCTCATCCAGCTCGGCACTGGCCTGCCCGGGGAACAGCTCGCGCAGGTCCAGCGCCTGCAGCTTCACCGCCAGGCCGGAGCCCAGCGCCTGCAGCGCAGCGGCGCCGTCCCGCTTGGCCGGCAGCAACAGCAGTCGATTGATGTAGCCCTTGCCCAACTGGCTCTCGAAATAGTCCAGCGAACGCTGGATCTCCAGGGTCACGGCAGCATAGTCACCGCTGGCATGCTCCAGCCCCTGCTCGATGCGCCGCACCATATAAAGGTCGGCGCCGTTCTGCACGCTGATCAGCCCCTCGCTGGAGCGCAGGCGCAGCAGGGCGATGTTCATGTTCTCGGCACCGGCCAGCAGGCCAAGGTTGCGAAACGCCAACGCGGTGATATCGATGCTCTGCAGGCGCAATCCGGCCTGTTCGAACAGATCACCGAACGCCTGCATGCGCGCCTTGCCCAGCACGGCGCAATAGGCCATGCGCGAGCGTCCGCGGTAGGCGTCTTCGGGCAGTATGAAGGCATCCACCACAACCTGTTCCAGGGGTTCGGCGATCAGGTCCTTGACCCGCCAGCGCATGGCATCACGCAGCTCTTCGGCGGGCACGTCGGGGGCATCGAGCAGGTGCATCTGATAGGTCGCGGGGTGCAGCACCAGATTGACCGGCACACCGGCCAGGTCGCGCTCGGCCACCAGACTTTTCAGGACAGCGGGTTGCTCGGCCGGGGAAGCCTTGCGGAACAGGCAGTCGAGCAGTCGCGGTGCTTCACCGGGGGTTCGCTGGACACGCGCCAAGGCGATGCCTTCTGGGCCGGTCTCGATACCCAGCAAGCCACTCGCTGTTGTTCTTTTTCTCGCGAACCACACCAACGGTCTTCCCCCTGCGACTCCATAGCGCCTCGCCTTCGATGGGCGGGTCGGCTACGGAGCATTGTAGAATGTCGCCCATTGACCAGCCTGAGCCCGATCAATGTTCCATGTCGTCCTGTTCCAGCCGGAGATTCCTCCGAATACCGGCAACATCATCCGCCTGTGTGCCAATACCGGCTGCCATCTGCACCTGATCGAGCCGCTGGGCTTCGAGCTGGACGACAAACGCCTGCGGCGTGCCGGTCTGGACTACCACGAATACGCGACACTAAAACGCCACCATTCATTGGCCGACTGTATCACACAAGTTTCGCCCGCCAGGATCTTGGCGTTCACCACCAAGGCTAGTCATAGCTACGCGCAGATGGAATACCGCGCCGGCGATATGTTGCTATTTGGCCCGGAAAGTCGCGGCCTGCCCGCCGAGGTCCTCGCGCAGATTCCCGACGAGCAGCGCCTGCGCATGCCCATGCGCCCGCAAAGCCGCAGCCTCAATCTCTCCAACGCGGTGGCGGTGGTGGTCTACGAAGCTTGGCGCCAGCTGGATTTCACCGGCTCCTGAAACGAAAAAGCCGCCTCGCGGCGGCTCTCTCACAGCTACAGCCAATCAGGCCTGCTGCTCGCCAGCCTGCTGACGCTGCAGTTCCTGGGCGTACAGGGCATCGAAGTTCACCGGCGACAGCATCAGCGCCGGGAAGGAGCCACGAGTCACCAGGCTGTCCAGCGCCTCGCGGGCGTAGGGGAACAGGATGTTCGGGCAGAAGGCGCCGAGGGTGTGGCTCATCGAGGCGGCGTCCAGACCCTTGATCAGGAAGATACCGGCCTGCTGCACTTCGGCGATAAAGGCGATCTCTTCGCCGGTCTTGACGGTCACCGACAGGGTCAGCACCACTTCGTGGAAGTCACCTTCCAGGCTCTTCTGCTTGGTGTTGAGGTCCAGCGCAACGCTCGGCGCCCACTCCAGACGGAAGATCTCAGGGCTCTTCGGCGCTTCGAAGGACAGATCCTTCACATAGATGCGCTGCAGGGAGAATTGCGCGCCTTGTTCGGCCTGAGCTGCACCGTTGCTTGCTTGTTCGGTCATGTCGATTCTTCTTATTGCGGGTTTCTGAGAGGGTTCAGGCGCCGAGCAGCGCGTCGAGCCGGCCGGCGCGCTCCAGGGCATAGAGATCGTCGCAGCCCCCGACATGGGTGCTGCCGATCCAGATCTGCGGCACCGACGTGGCGCCAGCCTTGCGGGTCATCTCGGCGCGCACATCCGACTTGCCATCCACGCTGACTTCGCGAAAGGCCACGCCCTTGCTGCTCAACAGCTGCTTGGCGCGAATGCAGTAGGGGCACCAGGCGCTGGAGTAGACAACCACCTCGGGCATGTCACTTGACCACAGGCAGGTTGTCGCCGCGCCAGGTGGCGATGCCACCGCCGAGCTTGGCTGCAGTGAAGCCGGCCTTCTGCAGGTCACGAGCGACGCCGCCGGCATGCTGCCCCAGAGCGTCGACCACGATAATGGTCTTGGCCTTGTGCTTCTCCAGCTCGACCATGCGGTTGGCCAGTTTCTCGTAAGGAATGTTCAGCGCATCGACGATATGGCCGCTGGCGAAGTCCTTGTTGCTGCGCACATCCAGCACCAGGCCCTGATCGGCGTTGACCAGCGCGGTCAGCTCGCGGCTGGACAGACTCTGACCACCCTTGCGCAGCTCGGTGACGATCAGCAGCACCAGCAGTACGGCAAAAGTGCCGGCCAATGCATAGTGGTTAGTGGCAAATTCAATCAGGTGGGCCAACATCGCGGGGTTCCAAAGCCTTAAAATGGCGGCCAGTATACACAGCCCCGCAGGTCGGCCAAGCCCCGCCCGGCGGTGACGCCGCGGGCTTATGGCCGTAAAATGCGCGACCTTTTTTGATCACCACAGCGAGCGAGCCTGCATGAGCGCCACGCCCAAACCCCTGGTCCTGATCATCCTCGACGGCTTCGGCCACAGCGACAACCCCGAATACAACGCCATCCACGCCGCCAGCACACCGGTCTACGACCACCTGCGCGCCAGCTTCCCGCACGGCCTGATCTCCGGTAGCGGCATGGACGTCGGCCTGCCGGATGGGCAGATGGGCAACTCCGAGGTGGGCCACATGAACCTCGGTGCAGGCCGCGTGGTGTACCAGGACTTCACCCGCGTGACCAAGGCGATCCGCGACGGCGAGTTTTTCGACAACGCCGAGATCACCAAGGCGGTCGATAAAGCAGTCGGCGCCGGCAAGGCCGTACATATTCTCGGCCTGCTCTCCGACGGCGGCGTGCACAGCCACCAGGACCACATCGTTGCCATGGCCGAGCTGGCCGCCCAGCGTGGCGCCGAGAGGATCTACCTGCACGCCTTCCTCGACGGCCGCGACACTCCGCCGAAGAGCGCCCAGCCCTCCATCGAGCTGCTCGATGCCACCTTCGCCAAACTCGGCAAGGGCCGCATCGCCAGCCTCACCGGCCGCTATTTCGCCATGGATCGCGACAACCGCTGGGATCGCGTTGAGCAGGCCTACGACCTGATCGTCGACGGCCAGGGCGAATTCAACGCCGCCAGTGCCGTGGAAGGCCTGAGTGCCGCCTACCAGCGCGGCGAGAGCGACGAGTTCGTCAAGGCCACCACCATCGGCGCGCCAGTCAAGGTGGAGGACGGCGACGCCATCGTCTTCATGAATTTCCGCGCCGACCGCGCCCGCGAGCTGACCCGCGCCTTCGTCGAGCCCGGCTTCAAGGAGTTCGAACGCAAGCGCGTGCCGCAACTGGCCGGTTTCGTCATGCTCACCCAGTACGCGGCAAGCATCCCGACGCCCAGCGCCTACAAGCCGGAAGCCCTGACCAACGTGCTCGGCGAGTACCTGGCCAACAACGGCAAGACCCAGCTGCGCATCGCCGAAACCGAGAAGTACGCCCATGTCACCTTCTTCTTCTCCGGCGGCCGCGAAGAGCCCTTCGCCGGCGAAGAGCGCATCCTGATCCCCTCACCGAACGTCGCCACCTACGACCTGCAGCCGCAGATGAGCGCGCCGGAAGTCACCGACAAGATCGTCGATGCCATCGAAAACCAGCGTTATGACGTGATCATCGTCAACTACGCCAACGGCGACATGGTCGGCCACACCGGCGTGTTCTCCGCCGCCGTGGCCGCTGTGGAATGCCTGGACGCCTGCGTCGGCCGCATCGTCGCCGCGCTGGACAAGGTCGGCGGCGAAGCGCTGATCACCGCCGACCACGGCAACGTCGAGCAGATGGAAGACGAGTGCACCGGCCAGGCGCACACCGCCCACACCTGCGAACCGGTGCCCTTCATCTATGTTGGCAAACGCCCGGCAGCCATTCGCCAGGGCGGCGTACTGGCCGACGTGGCGCCGACCCTGCTGACCCTGATGGGCCTGCCGGTGCCGGCGGAAATGACCGGCAAGACCATAGTCGAACTGCAATAAGACGGAGCAATCCGTGAAGCGCTCGCCGGCTCATGCCGGCGGGCGTTTTTTTTGCGCCACGCCACGGGCATACTAGGCCGTCCCCCGCACCCGGTGCCGCATCACCATGTTTCGCGCCCTTGCCCTCGCCTTTCTTGTCTGTCTGACCGCCCCGGCCTTTGCCGATGAAAAGGCCGACGCCCAGAAGCAGCTCGATGCCGCTCGCGCCGACGTGGCCGAGCTGAAGAAGCTGCTGGAAAAACTGCAGCGCGAGAAATCCGGCGTGCAGAAGGAGCTGCAGCGCAGCGAGACCGAGATGGGCCAGTTGCAGAAAGAGGTCAAGAGCCTCGAAGGCGAACTGCAGAAAAGCGAGGAAGAGCTGCAACGCCTCGATCAGGAGAAAAAAAAACTCCAGCAATCGCGCCTTGAGCAGCAGCACCTGATAGCCCTGCAGGCCCGCGCCGCTTACCAGAGCGGCCAGCAGGAACCGCTGCGCCTGCTGCTCAATCAGCAGCAGCCGGAACAGTTCTCGCGCACCCTCACCTATTACGACTACCTCGGCCGTGCCCGCCTCGAACAGCTCGAAGCCTTCAATGAGACGCTACGCCAGCTGAGCAATGTGGAAGCCGAGATCACCAGCCAGCAGGCCCAGTTGCAGGCGCAGAAAAGCGAGCTGGACGGGCGCCGGGAAAAACTCGCCGCCGTGCGCAAGGAGCGCCAGCAGGCACTGGCCAAGCTGAACCAGCAGTACGGCGCCGGTGACCGCAAACTCAAGGCGCGCCAGCGCGAGCAGGCCGAACTGGCCCAGGTACTCAAGACCATCGAGGAAACCCTCGCCCGCCAGGCCCGCGAAGCCGAGGAGGCACGCCGCCTGGCCGCCCTCGCCGCACAGCAGGCACGCGACCCGAACAGCCGCCCGCTGCCGCTGGGCCCGAGCGTATCGAGCGACGGCGCAGCCTTCGGCGGGCCGTTTGCCAAAGCCAAGGGCAAACTGCCCTGGCCGGTCAACGGCCGCCTGGTCGCCCGCTTCGGCAGCCCGCGCGCCGGCGATGCCCGCGCCAAGTGGGACGGCGTACTGATCGGCGCCAGCGCCGGCAGCCAGGTACACGCCGTACATGGCGGACGCGTGGTATTCGCCGACTGGTTGCGTGGCGCCGGGCTTCTGGTCATTCTCGACCATGGCAACGGCTACCTGAGCCTGTACGGCCACAATCAGAGTCTGCTCAAGGATGCCGGCGACCTGGTGGAGGCCGGCGAGGCCATCGCCACGGTCGGCACCAGCGGCGGCCAGGAAACCCCGGCGCTGTATTTCGCCATCCGTCAGCAGGGCCGCCCGAGCGACCCGGCGCAATGGTGCCGCGCGCAAGGATGACAGCCGCATAGCTGTCGGCGCTTGATCACTTTTGGGAGTTCACATGCAGCAATTCCGTCGCCTCACCCCCCTCGCCCTCGCCATCGGCCTGCTGCTCGGCGGCCCGGCCCTGGCGGCCAGCGAAATCGTCGAGGCGCCGAGCGCCAGCGGTAAGGCACCTCTGCCGCTGGACGAACTGCGCACCTTTGCCGAGGTCATGGACCGCATCAAGTCGGCCTACGTCGAGCCGGTCGATGACAAGACCCTGCTGGAGAATGCCATCAAGGGCATGCTCAGCAATCTCGACCCGCACTCCGCCTACCTGGAACCGGAAGCCTTCGCCGAACTGCAGGAAAGCACCAGCGGCGAGTTCGGCGGCCTGGGCATCGAGGTCGGCGTCGAGGATGGCTTCGTCAAGGTGGTCTCGCCGATCGATGACACCCCCGCTTCCAAGGCCGGCATCCAGCCGGGCGACCTGATCGTCAAGATCGACGGCCAGCCGACCAAGGGCCTGTCGCTGATGGAAGCCGTGGACAAGATGCGCGGCAAAGCCGGCAGCAAGATCAACCTGACCCTGGTGCGCGAGGGCGGCCGCCCGTTCGATGTGCAACTGACCCGCGCGGTGATCAAGGTCAAGAGCGTCAGGAGCCAGCTGCTCGACGAGGGCTACGGCCTGATTCGCATCAGCCAGTTCCAGGTCAACACCGGTGAGGAAGTCGGCAAGGCCCTGGCCAAGCTGCGCAAGGACAACGGCAAGAAGCTCAGCGGCCTGGTGCTGGACCTGCGCAACAACCCCGGCGGCGTGCTGCAGGCCGCGGTCGAGGTTTCCGACCACTTCCTGAAGAAGGGTCTGATCGTCTACACCGAGGGCCGCATCGCCAATTCCGAGCTGCGCTTCAACGCCGACCCGGCCGACGCCAGCGAGGGCGTGCCGCTGGTGGTGCTGATCAACGGCGGCAGCGCCTCGGCCTCGGAGATCGTCGCCGGCGCCCTGCAGGACCACAAGCGCGCCATCCTGATGGGCACCGACAGCTTCGGCAAAGGTTCGGTGCAGACCGTGCTGCCGCTGAACAACGACCGCGCCCTGAAGCTCACCACCGCCCTGTACTTCACCCCCAACGGCCGCTCGATCCAGGCCCAGGGCATCATCCCGGACATCGAGGTGACCCGCGCCAAGGTGACCCGCGAACAGGGTGACGAGACCATCAAGGAAGCCGACCTGGCCGGCCACCTGGGTAACGGCAACGGTGGCGCGGATCGCCCCAGCGGCAAGAAGACAGCCAAGGCGCCTCGCCCGCAAGACGACGACTACCAGCTGAGCCAGGCCCTCAACCTGCTCAAGGGCCTGAACGTCACCCGCAGCAACTGAGCCGCAGCGCAGACATGAAAAACCCGGGCAAGCCCGGGTTTTTCTTTGCCAGCGAATGGCTTACTCGACGTACTTCTGGAAAATCTTGTCCACTTCGCCGCTGGCACGCAGCCCATCGAGGGCCTTCTGCAGACGCTCGATCACTTCGTCCGGGGTCTCCGGATTGAGCGCCAGGAACAGCTGGGCGCTGTCGAAGCGCAGCACGGTCTTCAGGCCAGTGACACCTTCCTGCTTGGCCAGGTAACGACCGGCGGGGTCGCCGGTGGCCCACAGGTCGATCTTGCCCTCCTGCAGCTTGTGCGCGTTTTCCTGGTCACGCAGCGAGCTGATCGGTTGCAGTCCGGCGTTGAGCAGATGCTCCTCGATGGCATCACCCTTGTAGGCACCGACCTTGTAGGACTTGGCCTGCTCCAGGCTGATCAGATTGATGGTGCTGTCGGCACGCGCCAGCATCACCCAGTCATCCGGCCCGATGGGACCGACCCACTTGAACAGCTTTTCCCGCTCGGGCAGCTTGGCCATCACGAAGGCACCGTTGTTCGGTGTTTCCAGGGCCATCTTGTAGACCCGCGCCCAGGGGAAACGCAGGGTCATGGTGTAGGAGATACCGGCAGCCTTGAAGGTCTCGCGCACGATGTCCACGGCAATTCCGGCGAGGTTCTCCTCGCGAGCGAAATTCTTGCCATTGGTGGCCATGTTGTAGGGCGGGAAGTTCTCGGTTTGCAGCACTACCTTGTAGTCGGCGGGCAATTCGGCGCGGGCGGCGGCAGAGAACAGCAGGCCGGCACCCAGCAGCAGCGTAGTCAGTCGCTTCAACAGCATATGGGATTCCTTGAAAGTCAGGCCACAACGAAACGGCTAGCCGTCCCCGGGGCGGCTGAAGGGTAGCACGAAGCGCCCCGGGGACGTGTTCTCAAGAGAATAGCCTGGCGGACCCGATATCCAGAACCCTTTCAAAGTCTCGCGAGCTAGAGCAATGCAAGGCAAAAACAGGCGAGGAAGCGGAGTTTACGAGTTGTAAATGAGCATTCCGAGCCTGTTTTTAACGCAGCAGTGCCGACGCGCAGCAGAGTTTGGACAGGTTCTCAGAGGTAGCTGTTGGTAATCTCGTCGACATAGCCCTCGCTGCGCAGCGCATCCAGGGCCTGCTGCAGGCGCTGGACCACTTCGTCCGGGGTCTCCTTGTTCAGCGCCAGGTACAGCTCGGCGGCATTGAAGCGCAACACCACCTGCAGGCCGCTGGCACCTTCCTGACGGGCAATGTAGCGGCCGACCGGATCGGTGGTGGCCCACAGGTCGATCTTGCCGCTCATCAGCTTGGCCACGTTTTCCTGGTCGCGCAGGGAGTTGATCGGTGTCAGCCCCTTGCTCTCCAGATGCTGACTGACAGCGTCGTTCTTGTAGGCGCCGATGGTGTATTTACGCGCCTCCTCCAGGCTGTTGACCTTGATCGTGCTGCCCGGCGCCGCCAGCAGTACCCACTCGCTCTTGGCCAACGGCCCGACCCACTTGAACAGCGGCTTGCGCTCTTCGGTGAAGGTGGTGGAGAACAGGCCATAGCTGGGCTTGTCCAGGGTCAGGCGATAGATGCGGTCCCAGGGGAAACGCAGGCTGAGGGTGTAGCCGATACCGGCACGCTTGAAGACCTCACGCACCAAATCGGCGCTGATGCCGTCGATGTTCTCGTCGCGGGCGAAGTTCTTCTCGTCGATGGCCATGTTGAATGGCGGGAAGTTCTCCGTCAGCAGTACCACCTTGTAGTCTTCGGGGATTTCGGCGTGCGCCCCACCGGCCAAGCAGACCAGTCCGACAAACAGCGCCTTGCGCAAATACTTCAGCATCGCAGTACAGCTCCAGAATTGTGGTTATAGGGGCGACTTCTCTGCAAATGGCCAGCGTCGCGGCCGCCGACCAACGCCGCGACCGGCAGCGCATTGAGCGCGCATAGTGCCACGCGCCAGACCGGTCGCCGTGAATCCCGTCACAGCCGCCGCCACGCCGCGCAACGGGGAAGTCGTTCGCGGCAATAAATACGCAAAAAGCGAACCACGCCAGGCGACGAATCAGTACTTCTGCGCGACAGCCTCCAGCGCACCTTCGCTACGCAGCTGCTCCAGCGCCTGGCGCAGGCGCTCGACCAGCGCATCCGGGGTTTCCTTGTTGAGCGCCAGGTAGAGATCGCCGCGGCCGAAGGTCAGGGCGACGCGAAAGTCCTTGTAGCCTTGCTGTCGAGCCAGGTACTGGCCTGCCACGGCAGAGGTCACCCACAGGTCGATCTGGCCCTTGGCCAGGCGCTCCGGATTCTCCCTGTCGTACAGCGAAAGCTGCACTTCCAGGCCGCCATCTACCAGTTTCTGGCTGGGCGCATCGCCCTGATAGCCACCCAGGCGGTACTTGCGGGCATCCTCCAGGCTGGCCAGCACCAGCGGCGAGTCGGCCCGCGCCAGCAACACCCAGTCCTCGCTGGCAATCGGCCCTACCCACTTGAACAGACCCTCGCGCTCGACGGTACGCGCCACCGAGAACAGCCCGTAACCGGGCTCGGCAAGCGCCTGATCGTAGACCCGCTGCCAGGGGAAGCGCAGGATCTGCTGGCACTCCACGCCGGCACGCTGGCAAACCAGGCGCAGGCTGTCCGAGCTGATACCGCCAACGCCTTCGTCGCGGGCGAAGTTGCCGCCGTTGAGTGCCATGTTGAACGGCGGCAGGTTCTCGGTGAGCAGCACCAGCGAGTCGGCACGGGCAATAGAAATACCTGCCAGCAGCAACGCTGCCAGCAATCTGGGCAAAAGCATGGGGGTGGAACTCCTTGTCGCTTGAAAGAGTGGGCTCGCCGCCGGCGAGCCAAGGGGTGCAAGTTTAGCCGTGCGCCCCCAGATACGCTGGCGACTCGCGCACACGCGCGCCGCCGTGGTGCACCACTCAGCGCACCACGATACCGCGGCTGGCCAGGTAGGCCTTGGCCTCCGGCACGCTGTATTCGCCGAAGTGGAAGATGCTCGCCGCCAGCACCGCATCCGCCTTGCCTTCGAGAATGCCGGCAGCCAGGTGCTCGAGGTTGCCGACACCGCCCGAGGCGATCACCGGGATACCCACCGCCTCACTGATGGCGCGGGTAACGCCGAGATCGTAACCGCTCTTCACACCGTCCTGATCCATGCTGGTCAGCAGAATCTCGCCGGCGCCGAGGTCTTCCATCTTCTTCGCCCACAGCACGGCATCCAGGCCGGTCGGCTTGCGCCCGCCGTGGGTGAAAATCTCCCAGCGACCCGGCTCGCCCGGCGCGGACACTCGCTTGGCATCGATGGCGACCACGATGCACTGCGAGCCGAAACGATCGGCCGCCTCGCCGACGAACTCCGGGGTGAAGACCGCGGCAGTGTTGATCGAGACCTTGTCCGCACCCGCATTGAGCAGGTTGCGGATGTCCTGCACGGTGCGCACGCCGCCACCGACGGTCAGCGGGATAAATACCTGACTGGCCATGCGCTCCACCGTGTGCAGGGTGGTGTCGCGGCCGTCGACGCTGGCGGTGATGTCGAGAAAGGTAATCTCGTCCGCACCCTGCTCGTCGTAACGGCGGGCGATCTCGACCGGATCACCGGCGTCGCGGATGTTCTCGAACTTGACGCCCTTGACCACGCGGCCATTGTCCACGTCCAGGCAGGGGATGATTCTCTTAGCCAGTGCCATATCGGTGCTCTCGTAGGACGGGTTAGGCCGCAGGCCGTAACCCGCCAAAGCAGGTTTACATGCAACGCAGTTCGGTGGGTTGCGCCGCGATGCGACTACCCCACCCTACACTTTGATCAGCCCTTGAAGCTATCGCAGAAGGCCTGCGCCTCGGCGACATCCAGAGTGCCTTCGTAGATCGCACGGCCGGTGATGGCGCCGATGATGCCGGGCGAGCGCGCCAGCAACAGCTTCTCGACATCGCCCAGGTTGTGGATGCCGCCGGAGGCGATCACCGGGATCTTGCTGGCAGCGGCCAGGGCCGCGGTGGCCTCGACGTTGCAGCCCTGCATCATGCCGTCTTTGGCGATATCGGTATAAACGATGGCGGAGACGCCGTCGGCCTCGAAACGCTTGGCCAGGTCGGTGGCCTGCACGCTGGACACCTCGGCCCAACCGTCGGTGGCGACGAAACCGTCCTTGGCATCCAGACCGACGATGACCTTGCCCGGGAAGGCCTTGCACGCCTCGGTGACGAACTCGGGTTCTTTAACGGCCTTGGTGCCGATGATCACGTAGCTGACGCCGGCGCGCACATAGTGCTCGATGGTTTCCAGGGTACGGATGCCGCCGCCGATCTGGATCGGCAGGTTCGGGTAGCGCTTGGCGATGGCGGTGACCACCTCGCCATTGACCGGCATGCCTTCGAAGGCGCCGTTGAGGTCGACCAGGTGCAGGCGACGGCAACCGCCCTCCACCCACTTGGCGGCCATGCTCACCGGGTCATCGGAAAACACCGTGGAGTCTTCCATGCGGCCCTGGCGCAGACGCACGCAGGCGCCGTCCTTCAGATCGATAGCGGGGATAATCAGCATCGGTTGAACCTGCTCAAGTCGTGAATACGGTATGGCGTCAGCTTTTCTCGAGCGCCCACAGGTCGCTCTCCAAACTGGCGAAGCGATCGACCAACAGCGCCTGGGTGTCGGCAATCGCCTTGTTGTAGTAGTGCGGGGCGATCTCGCGGGAGATCAGGTCGAGCACTTCCTGCACCTCGAACGAGCCGAGTTCCAGCTCGAAGCGGTCTTCCAGAAAGCGCTGCAGTACCTGCAAGGCGGCCTGCTGCGGAGCACCTTCGAGCTCCAGCACGGCGGCCTTCCTGCCCCGGCTCATTTACCAGCGGCCATCCCAGGCAACGAAGTTCTGCAGCAACTGCAGGCCATGGGTATGACTCTTCTCCGGGTGGAACTGCACAGCGAACTTCGAGCCCTCGGCCAGCGCCGCGGCGAAGTCCTTGCCGTAGTGACCACGACCGACCACCTGGGTCGGATTGCCGGCCTCGATGTAGTAGCTGTGCACGAAATAGAAGCGACCACGGTCCGGAATCTCGTGCCACAGCGGGTGCCGGACGGTCTGCGCGACTTCGTTCCAGCCCATG
This sequence comes from Pseudomonas sp. BMS12, assembly GCF_001592875.1. Taxonomy (GTDB): domain Bacteria; phylum Pseudomonadota; class Gammaproteobacteria; order Pseudomonadales; family Pseudomonadaceae; genus Aquipseudomonas. The sequence goes on from NZ_LSOF01000007.1 coordinate 92,048, forward strand.
TGCGGCACCTTCAGGTGCTCGCCATCCTCATGCAGATCCTTGCCGAAGAAGCGCACCTGACCGGGAAACAGGCCGATGCAGTCGACCCCGCCGTTCTCCTCGCTGCGCTCCAGCAGGGCCTGCATGCCGACGCAGATACCGAGAAACGGGCGATCCTGGCTGACCTCGCGCACCAGGCTGTCGAAGCCCAGGCGCTTGATCTCGGCCATGCAGTCGCGGATCGCGCCGACGCCGGGGAACACCACGCGATCGGCCTCGCGGATCACATTGGCATCGCTGGTGACCAGCACTCGGCCAGCGCCGACGTGCTCCAGGGCCTTGGCCACCGAATGCAGGTTGCCCATGCCGTAGTCGATTACTGCAACTGTCTGCATTTACAGGCAGCCCTTGGTCGATGGCATCTGTCCGGCCATGCGTGGGTCCAGCTCCACGGCCATGCGCAGGGCGCGGCCGAAGGCCTTGAACACCGTCTCGATCTGGTGGTGGGTGTTGGTCCCGCGCAGGTTGTCGATGTGCAGGCTGATCAGGGCGTGGTTGACGAAGCCCTGGAAGAATTCCTGGAACAGGTCGACGTCGAAGCCGCCGACCACCGCGCGGGTGAACGGCACGTGCATCTGCAGGCCCGGACGACCGGAGAAGTCGATCACCACGCGCGACAGCGCCTCGTCCAGCGGGACGTAGGAGTGGCCGTAGCGGGTCATGCCCTTCTTGTCGCCGACGGCCTTGGCGAAGGCCTGGCCGAGGGTGATGCCGACGTCTTCCACGGTGTGGTGGTCGTCGATGTGCAGGTCGCCCTTGCAGTAAATATCCAGGTCGATCAGGCCGTGACGGGCGATCTGGTCGAGCATGTGCTCGAGGAAGGGCACGCCAATATCGAACTTGGCCTTGCCGGTGCCATCCAGGTTGATCGAGACCTTGATCTGGGTCTCCAGGGTGTTGCGCTCGACGGATGCCGTACGTTCGGCCATCTCCAGCTCCACAGGCTACTGACGGGAAAAGGCCGCCATTATAGGCGGGGCGCGCCGCGGGCGGCTACCGGCGGTGGTCGGGCCGCGACTATCGATGTCATCGATCGCGTCCTACACTGCGCAGCCTGCCCCCGAGGAAGTCGCCATGCCCGTTCTGGTCGAAATCGTCAGCCGCCCGTCCGCCCAGGACCACACCGACCTGGACAAGGTCTACGCCGACGCCCCGGACTGGCTGCTGACGCCCTACGCCAGCGTCGATGCGCTGCTGGCCGACGGCATCGGCAGCGGCAAACTGATCGCCGGGCGCAGCAACGACCGCCTGCTCGGCGCCGCCCTGCTGACCCGTGGCGAGGACTGCTGGCGCCTGTCGCACCTGTGCGTACGCAAGCTCAGCCGCAAGCGCGGCGTGGCCCGGCGCATCCTCGACGAGGCACGGCGCCTGGCCACCCAGGCCGGCAAACCGCTGCACCTGGCCGCGCCGAGGGATCATCTGGAAAGTCAGGCCCTGGCCGCGCGCAGCGGGCTGCCGCTGGATAACCTGTAAGCGGACACGACGCGAACATGCCCAACCCAGCCAACATCACCGCCCAGCACCAGCCTTGCGGCCCCACCCGATCACCCGCCCTGGACGCCTCATGGACTCCGTCGACCTACTGATCATCGGCGCCGGAGCCCTCGGCCTGGCCTGCGCTGCGCGGCTGGCCGAGCCCGGACGCAGCTGCCTGATCGTCGAAAGCGAAGCGCTGATCGGCAGCCATGCCTCCAGCCGCAACTCCGAGGTGATCCACGCCGGCCTCTACTATCCCCCGGGCTCGCTCAAGGCCGAACTGTGCCTGGAGGGCCGTGAGCGCCTGTATGCCTGGTGCGAGCAGCATGGCGTGGCACACCGGCGCCTCGGCAAGCTGCTGGTGGCCGTGGAGGAAAACGAAGTCGGCCGCCTGGAAAGCCTGCAAGCCAATGCCCGCGCCTGTGGCGTGGACGACCTGCAAACCCTGGACGCCCAACAGCTGGCCCGACTGGAGCCGGCCGTACGCGGCGTCAGCGCCCTGCTCTCGCCCAGCACCGGCATCATCGACAGCCACGCCTACTTGCAATCGCTGCTTGCCGTCGCGCAGAGCCGTGGCGCGCAACTGGTGCTGCACACCCGAATCGACAGCCTGCAAACCGACCCGCGCGGCTGGCAGGTCGAGGGCGTCAGCGCCGGGCAGCCCTTCACCCTGCACGCGCAACGGGTGGTCAATGCCGGCGGCGCCTTTGCTCAGCAGCTCGCCAGGCACACCCAGGGCCTGGGCGAAGTGCCACCGCTGCACCTGTGCCAGGGCCGCTACTTCAGCTACAGCGGACGCAGTCCCTTGACGCACCTGATCTACCCGATGCCGGAGGCCAACACCGCCGGGCTCGGCATCCACGCCACCCTCGACCTCGGCGGCCAGCTGCGCTTCGGCCCGGACATGCACTACGTGCCAGCCCTGGACTACGGCGTCGACGAACGCCTGCGCCAGCCCTTCGCCACCGCCATCGCCCGCTATTTCCCTGCGCTCGACCCGGCACGCCTGCAGCCCGCCTACTGCGGCATACGGCCCAAGCTGGCCGGCGCCGGGGAACCGGCCGCCGACTTCGTCATCCAAACCCCTGCCGCCCACGGCCTGGCGGGGCTGGTCAACCTGTTCGGCATCGAATCACCTGGCCTCACCGCCAGCCTGGCCATCGCCGAGCGGGTCGCTGCCGCACTGCCGGCCGACTGAAGGTGCCAGTGGGCGAGCCGGCGTTATACTCGCGCCCTTACCAGAAGAACTCTCACTACAAGGACTGGTCCATGAAAGCCTTCGGCAAGATCCTGGGTCTGCTACTGCTCGGCCTGTTGCTGATCATCATCGGTCTCGGCTTCGCCCTGACCCACCTGTTCGATCCCAACGACTACAAGGACGAGATCCAGCAACTGGCCCGCGACAAAGCCAACCTGGAACTGCAGCTCAAGGGCGACATCGGCTGGAGCCTGTTCCCCTGGCTCGGCCTGGAGCTGACCGACGCCACCCTGGCCAGCGCCAGCAGCCCGGACAAGCCCTTCGCCGACCTGCGCCAGATCGGCCTGTCCGTGCGCGTGCTTCCGCTGCTGCGCAAGGAAGTACAGATGAGCGACATCCGCGTCGATGGCCTCAACCTGACGCTGCAGCGCGACAAGCAGGGCCACGGCAACTGGGAAGACGTCGGCCAGCCGGCCAAGCCGACTACCAGCGCCGCCGAACCAGGCAGCGCGCCGGCGCCCACCGACAATAACCAGCAACCCGCGGAAGAAGGCGGCCAGCCGCTCAAGCTGGATATCGACAGCCTCACCGTGAGCAATTCGCGCGTCGACTACCACGACGAGCAGAGCGGCCAGCAGTTCAGCGCCGAAGGCATCGAACTGAGCACCGGCGCCATCCGCGAAGGCGCGGACATCCCGGTCAAGCTACTGGCCTTCCTCGGCACCAACCAGCCGGTGCTGCGCGCCAAGACCGAACTGGAAGGCCTGCTGCGCTTCGACCGCAGCCTCAAGCGTTACCAGCTGCAGGACCTCAAGCTGGCCGGCGAAGCCTCGGGTGAGCCTTTGAACGGCAAGACCCTGACCTTCTCCAGCCAGGGCCAGCTGTTGCTCGACCAGTCCGCCCAGGTCGCCGAGTGGACCGGCATCAAGCTTTCCGCCAACCAGCTGCGCGCCCTCGGCGAAGTGAAGCTGCGTGATCTGGACAAGAGCGCCAAGCTGGAGGGCAGCCTGTCCGTGGCCCAGGTCAACCTGCGCGAGTTCCTCGACGGCATCGGCGTGGCACTGCCGGCCATGCGCGACCAGGGCACCCTGGGCCGCTTTGAGCTGTCCACCCGCCTGAGCGGCACGCCGAGCAGCGTGGCCTTCGACGACCTGGCGCTGAAGCTCGACGACAGCAGCTTCAGCGGCAAGCTGGCCGTCAACGACTTCGCCAAGCAGGCGCTGCGCCTGCAGCTCAAGGGCGACAAGCTCGACCTCGACCGTTATCTGCCGCCGCAAGACAAGGACGCCAGCGCCGGCGCCGCGCGCAAGAACGAGGTCAAGCAGACCGTCGCCGCCGCCGGCAAGAGCGGCACCACGCCGCTGCCGGACGCACCGACCCAGCAGGCCTGGAGCAGCGCCCAACTGCTGCCGCTGGAGCAGCTGCGCAAGCTGGACGTACAGGCCAGCCTCGGCATCGGCCAGCTGATCGTCAGCAAGCTGCCCATCGACAACGCCAACTTCAAGGCAACCGCCAAGGGCGGCCTGCTCAGCCTGCAGGAGGCGCGCGGCGAGTTGTACGGCGGCGAATTCAGCGCCACCTCGCAGCTCGACGCCCGCCCGGCCATTCCCGTGCTAACGGCGCGTAAACAGCTCAAGCGCATTCCTGTGGAGAAGCTGCTCGAAGCCCAGGGCGAGAAGGCGCCCGTGCGCGGCAAGCTCGACCTGAGTGCCGACATCCGCACCCAGGGCAACAGCCAGAAGGCCTGGGTCGACGCCCTCAACGGCACCGCCGACTTCAGTCTGAACGACGGCGTGCTGGTAGACGCCAACGTCGAACAGCAACTGTGCCAGGGCATCGCCACCCTCAACCGCAAGTCGCTGTCCGGCGAGCCGCGCAGCAAGGACACGCCCTTCGAGGAGCTGCACGGCAGCCTGAAGTTCACCAACGGCGTGGCCAGCAACCCCGACCTCAAGGCGCGTATCCCGGGCCTGACGGTCAACGGCCACGGCGATGTCGACCTGCGCGTGCTGGGCCTGGACTACCGCGTCGGCATCGTCATCGAAGGCGACAAGACCGCCATGCCGGACCCGGCCTGCCAGGTCAACGAGCGCTATGTCGGCATCGAGTGGCCGCTGCGCTGCCGCGGCCCGCTGGAGCTGGGCGCCAAGGCCTGCCGCCTGGACAAGGATGGCCTGGCCAAGGTCGCCAGCAAGCTGGCCGGCGCCAAGCTCAGCGAGAAGATCGAAGAGAAGCTCGGCGACAAGGTCAGCCCGGAACTCAAGGACGCACTCAAGGGCCTGTTCAACCGATGAGCCCCGAGCAGTTCAACGGCGCCGTGCTGGCCTGGTATGACCAGCACGGGCGCAAGGACCTGCCCTGGCAACAGGGCATCACCCCGTATCGGGTGTGGGTCTCGGAAATCATGCTGCAGCAGACCCAGGTCAGCACCGTGCTCGGCTACTTCGACCGCTTCATGGAGGCGCTGCCGACCGTGCAGGCACTGGCCGCGGCACCGGAGGACGAGGTCCTGCACCTGTGGACCGGCCTCGGCTATTACACCCGCGCGCGCAACCTGCACAAAGCCGCGCAGATGGTGGTCGAGCGGCATGGCGGCGAGTTCCCCCGCTCGGCCGAGCAATTGGCCGAGCTGCCCGGCATCGGCCGCTCCACAGCCGGCGCCATCGCCAGCCTGAGCATGGGCCTGCGCGCACCGATCCTCGACGGCAATGTCAAGCGCGTGCTGGCCCGCTACAAGGCCCAGCATGGCTACCCGGGCGAGCCCAAGGTGGCCGAGCAACTGTGGCAACTGGCCGACCAGCTGACCCCGCATGAACGGGTGAACCACTACACCCAGGCGATGATGGACCTCGGCGCCACCCTCTGTACCCGCAGCAAACCGAGCTGTCTGCTGTGCCCGGTGCGCGACGGCTGCCGCGCCCACCTGCTCGGCCGCGAGAGCGACTTCCCCGAGCCCAAGCCGCGCAAGGCGCTGCCGCAGAAACGCACGCTGATGCCACTGCTGGCCAACCGCGACGGCGCCATCCTGCTCTACCGCCGCCCCTCCAGCGGCCTCTGGGGCGGCCTGTGGAGCCTGCCGGAACTGGACGACCTGGCCGCCCTCGAACCCCTCGCCAGCCAGCACTCCCTGAGCCTCGGCGAACGTCACTCGCTGGCCGGGCTGACCCACACCTTCAGCCACTTCCAGCTCGCCATCGAACCCTGGCTGGTGCGCGTCGAGCAGGCCGCACCCGCCGTGGCCGAGGGCGACTGGCTCTGGTATAACCTCGCCAGCCCGCCGCGCCTGGGCCTGGCCGCCCCGGTGAAGAAGCTCCTCAAGCGAGCCGCGCAAGAACTGAATGCAGGAGAAGAGTCATGAGCCGTACCGTTCACTGCCGCAAGTACAACGAGGACCTGCCCGGCCTCGACCGCCCGCCCTACCCGGGCGCCAAGGGCCAGGACATCTTTGACAACGTGTCGAAGAAGGCCTGGGACGAATGGCAGGCACACCAGACCATGCTGATCAACGAACGCCGCCTGAACATGATGAACGCCGAGGACCGCAAGTTCCTCCAGGCCGAGATGGACAAGTTCCTCTCCGGCCAGGACTACGCCCAGGCCGACGGCTACGTGCCACCCAGCGCATAACCACCTGCAGGAGAGGCCTTGGCCGCGACCGAAGCTCACACCCGCAGCCAAGCCCGCTCCCACAGCACGTCCGCAGCTCGAACCCAGGGCACCAGCAACACAGAAATCCCCCGGCCGCAGACCAGGAACATTCGTAACCGCCCGTCCACACTCAAAAAATTTTCTTGGCCCTGCTTGACACTGCAAAGCCAAATCCGTTTAATGGCGCCCCGTTGCCCAGGTAGCTCAGTCGGTAGAGCAGGGGATTGAAAATCCCCGTGTCGGCGGTTCGATTCCGTCCCTGGGCACCACTAATACCGAGAAACCCCAAGCGAAGCCTTTTCCTTGGGGTTTTTTATTGCCCGCGATTTCTCCCCTCGTACGCAGCACGTGCCGATTCGACCGGCTGACATGGAAGCCCCGCAGAGCCGGTGCAATACTCAAGGAGCGTTACTCCCCTGCACCGCCGAGGGTTTCAGCGATGACAGCCAGCTTCACGGTGGGGCACAGCCCACTCTTTGCCGCATCCACCCTGCATACCCAACTGACCCGCAGGGGGATCAGGCTGCGCGAGCTGGACACAACTACCCTGCCGGCAAGTGGCGAGCTGGAGGTGCTGCTGCTCGATGACAGCCTGTTGCGGGCCCAGCCGCTGTCGATCTGGCAGGGCTGCGGCGCCAGCCTGGTAGCCTTCGCGACAATGGACGGGGCCCTGCCACTGCCGAATACGGCCAGCGAGGACGAGCTGGTGGCCCTGCTCGGCTTCGCCGCCGAACAGTTCCATCTCCGGCAGAAGACCGGGCAACTGGCTGCTGCCCTGCAGGAAAAGGACGGCGACCTGCAGAAACTGGTGGATGTTGGCCTGGCGCTATCCGCCGAAAAGGACCTGGATCGCCTCCTGAGCAAGATTCTTACCGAGGGGCGCCGCCTGTCCAACAGCGATGCCGCCTCGTTGTTCCTGGTGGACAACAAGGGCGAGCAGCCGCAACTGCTGTTCAAGCTGACGCAGAACAGCTCGATGCCGACCCGCTTCCAGGAACAGCGCATGCCGCTGACCAAGGCGTCCATCGCCGGCTATGTGGCCCTCACCAGTACCGAGCTGAATATCGCCGACGCCTATGCCATTCCGCCGGATGCACCCTACCGCTTCAATCGCTCGTTCGACATGCAGGTGGGCTACCGCACCCTGTCACTGCTGGCCATTCCCATGCTCAACCATCGCCATGAGGTGGTCGGGGTGCTGGAGTTCATCAACTGTCAGGACGATAACGGCCAGGCCATCGCCTTCGACGAGGTGATGGCCGCCTCGTTGCGCGCGCTGGCCAGCCAGGCCGCCGTGGCCATCGAGAATCGCCAGTTGCTGGATGACATCAGCCAGCTGTTCGACGGCTTCGTGCAAGCCTCGGTGTTCGCCATCGAACAACGCGACCCCACCTCGGCCGGCCATTCGTTCCGCGTTGCCGACCTGTGCATCGCCCTTGCCCGCCAGCTGCCCCAGGCGCCCATGAGCCACCTGCGCCAGCAGGCGTTGAACGACGAGGGGCTGCGCGAGCTGCGCTACGCCGCCCTGCTGCACGATTTCGGCAAGGTCGGGGTACGCGAGCACGTACTGACCAAGGCCAAGAAGCTGCCGGAAGCCGTGGTCGAAAACCTGCGCTATCGGGTGGCCCTGGCCAAGGAGAGCCTGCACAACCAGACCCTGCGCCGCATGCTCCAGGCCTACCGGCAACACGGCGTGCTGGACGAGCCGTTACGACAGCAATGGGAGACCGAGCTGGCGCTGGAGTGCGAGCGTCTGGACCAGTACCTGCGCGATATTCTCAAGGCCAACGAGCCGAGCGTGCTGACCGAGGGCGACTTCAACCACCTGCAGGAAATCCAGGGGCATGTGGTGAAAAGCCACGACGACGGCTTGATCGGCCTACTCTCGGAACACGAGTTCTGCGCCCTGGCCATTCGCCGCGGCAGCCTGACCCAGGAGGAGCGCGCCGAAATCGAACGCCACGTGGTACACACCCGCGACTTCCTCAAGCTGATCCCCTGGACCCCGGCGCTGCACCGCATCCCCGAGATCGCCGCGGCGCACCACGAGAAGCTCGATGGCAGCGGCTACCCCAAGGGCCTGGCTGGCGATGCAATTCCCTGCGCCTCGCGGATCATGACCATCTGCGACATCTACGACGCACTGACCGCCGCCGACCGCCCCTACAAGCCGGCAGTGCCGGTGGAGCATGCGCTGGACATACTCCAGGCCGAAGTGAAGAGCGGCCTGCTCGATGGCGACCTGGTCAAGGTCTTCATCGATTCACGCTGCTACCTCGACCCCGGCCAGAGCCAGCTCCTGTTGCCGGCGACACCCGCGCCAGCCACCACGACGCCATACGCCCACCACGTCTGCGACTTCGAGCCGAGCGCCAAGCACTCGCATTGACGCCTATCGGCGCAACAGGGCCTGGCGATAGCGCTCCTGCAGGGTCAACTGGCTGCCCGAGGCAGCAACCGAGTCCAGATAGGCATAGGTTGCCGCGAGGCGGGTCAGGCGATCACCGATGTTCGGATGCACCTTGAGGAAGGTCACCAGCGTGGCATCGTCCTGCTTCAGGGTGGCCAGGCCCTGCAGCACTGTGGCCAGGCCATAGGCATCGTAGCCGGCACGGGCGGCGAGCACCGCCCCCATGCGATCCGCCTCGAACTCGTCGCCACGATCGAGCCCGCGGGTATAGAGGTTGGTGACCAGCTGATCGAATTTCTGCTCGGTCACGATGCTGCTACTGGCCGGGTGACTGGAGCTGGCCGAACTGGCCTGCAGGGCGAGTCGCGACAGGTCGCCCAGCAGGCCGGCGCCGGCCTGCTGCTTGATTGCCTGCAAGTGATGACGCTGCACCACGTGCGCCACTTCATGCGCCAGGACACCGGCCAGCTCGGCTTCACTGTCCATCCGCGCCAGCATGCCCGTGGTAATGAACACATAGCCACCCGGTGCGGCATAGGCCCCGACCACGCGGCTGTCGATCACACCGAAACGCCAGGGTAGCTCGGGTCGCTCGCTGTTCAGCGCCACCCAGCGCCCGACCCGATTGACGTAGCCCTGCAGCGCCGGGCTGTTCAACAGCGGTGCCTGCCTGAGCAACAGCTCGGCGGTACTGGCGCCGATGAGCATTTCCTCGTCCTGGCTCTTGTCGCCCAGGTTGCCGAGATGGCGGCCGGCACTGGCCAGCGGGGACAGGTCGACGCCCTGAATACTGACTCCCTCCAGCGACTCGCAACCCGCCAGCGCGGCGAGCAGGAGCAGCGAGACGGCATACCGAATGAACCTGATCATGCTGGCTACTCCTGTTTCAACGCTGGTAGGCGATGGACTGGCTGCGCAGCCCACCATCCTGGGCGAAACCACGGGCATTGCTCGGGGTCACCGCGTAACCGTCCAGCTGCTGCAACGCCGCGGCGCCGGAGCCGCCGCCACCCTCCAGGCGATCGTCGGTCACGCCGCGGACACCGGTCGCGACACCACTGGCGGGCTCCACCGCCGTACTGCCCTTGAGCAGGTCGGAGACATTGCCCCCCTTGGCCGTGGCGGATTTGTCGAAGCGCACCGCCAGCAGCGCCACCCAACCCTGGGTACCGCCACCCGTCTGCACCTGATACCAGCCACCCTGACGCTGCAGGATCTGCAAGCGCGTCTGCGCCGGCAGTTGCTGCAAGGTCGCGGCGCTGGCGCCGGGGGCCTCTCGCAAGGCCGTGGCCTGGACCGTGATGCCACCGAGCACTTCGGCCAGCGCCATGGCACTGACCAGCCAACCCGCCAGCACCAGGAGGGCGGCGGCAAAGGTTTTGTTCATGGTTGTTTTCTCCTCGGCTCGAACAGGGTCACCGGCTCGATGCGGCCTTTGACCTGGAAATCGCCATGAGGCACGAAGTCGAACGCATCGCCGCAGGCCCGCATGGTCGCGGCCGACACCAGCAGGCGCGCGCGCCCCTTGGTCAGGCCCTCGATACGGCTGGCGAGATTCACCGTGTCACCTATGGCAGTGTAGTCGTAGCGTTTGCTGGTCCCGACCATGCCGACCACCGCCGGGCCGGTGTGCAGGCCGATGCCGATATCGAAATCCGGGTGCGCGAAATCGCGGCGGTAGCGCTCGACGTTGTCGATCATCTCCAGCGCCGCGTTGACCGCATCCAGGGCCTGGCCCGGGTTGGCCTGCGGCGCGCCCCAGAAGGCCATGATCGCGTCGCCGATGAACTTGTCGAGGGTCGCCCGGTGCTTGAACAGCACATCCACCTGGCCGGCGAAGTAGTTCTCCAGAATCTGCATGATCTCCGCCGCACTGCGCTGCTCGGACAGCGTGGTGAAATTGCGGATATCGGAAAACAGCACGGTGAGCTGGCACTCGCGACTGGCCAGCAGCGCCTGAGGATCCTCGCGGGCCACCAGTTGCGCCACCACCTGCGGGTCGAGAAAACGGCTGAACAGGCTGATGGTGTTACTCAACTGACGGCGCCGGCGCCAATAGAACACCGCCAACGCCAGCGCCAGCAGCAACCACAGCGCCAACAGGCTGGGCAGCACCTTGGCCAGCACAGCCTCCTGCAGCATCAGCACATAAGCCCCCAGAAACAGTGCCAGGCTGGCGCCCAGGGTCAGCAGGCTGGCGGCCAGCAGGCGCTCGTGCAGCAGGCACAACTGCAGCGCCAGCAACAAAGCGGCACCGACCAGCGCCATGACCCAGCCCGGCACGGTCTGCAGCCGCTGGCCGTTGAGCAGGTTGTCGATAGCGGTGGCGAGGATGAACACCGCCGGGTACAGATCGTCCAACGGGGTACGCCGCAGATCGTAGAGCCCGGTGGCGGTGGTACCTATCACCACCACCTTGCCGGCGAAGTAGTCGTCCGCCAGCTGGCCCGGCTCACCACGGGCCCGGGCCAGCACCTCGGCGAACGGAATACGCGGATAGGGCACGCGCTCGGCGCTGCGCCAATCGAGCAGAAAGCTGTCGGCCACCGGCAGAGTCACGCCCTGATCCTGGGCCACCCGCGCCGGCAACGAAGGCAAGCGCCAGTCGCCGATGTGGCGACGAATGTCGTAACGCCGACCAACGCCATCGGCATCCGGGGTGAAGTTGATGGTACCGGTCTTCCAGTGCTGCGCAGCCACCGCCCAGGGCAGCAGCAGCAACCCACGTTGCTGTTGCCCTCCGGGCTGCAGTCCGGTTTGCGGCGGGTAGCTGGTCAACAGCGGCGCGCTCGCCGCCGTCGCGGGGCGCTGCTGCAGGGCCGCCAGATAGACCCGGGAGCCGAGCGCCAGCACTTCGTTGAAATAGGCATCGGCATCGGGATGGAAACGGTCAGGCTCGCTGAACAACACGTCGAACACCACCGCCTCGGCCTTCTGTTTCAGCAGATACTCCAGCAACTCGGCATGCAGCGAGCGCGGCCAGGGCCACTTGCCCGCCTCACCGGCCAGGGCTTGCAGACTGGTGTCGTCGATATCAATCACCACCAGGCGGGGATCCGGGCCCTGCTGAGCGGCACGCTGACGAATCAGCCAATCGCCATGCGCGTTGCCCCAGCCCTGCAGCGGCCCCCAGCACTGCACCAGCAACAGCAACGCAATGACCAGCCCGACAGCCAGCCAGAGTACGTTGCGAAAAGCCTTGGTTGATTGCCGGGCCTCGGACATGACCGACTCCTGAGCGAAAGCTCGACCCGTTGTCCCAGGGAGCTCTATTGACTAGTAGCAGAATAGTGGCCAATTGCGCCACTTCACCCATCGCCTCGTCTTCAGTACACTGCGCGCCGCTCGCAGCCCAGGCTGCCTCCGCCCAGACCCGAGCCAGGCCTCGGGCGATTGGTCTCCACCACCCCAGGCGGAGACCCTTCGGGCCGTCGCAAGCGACGTCAAGCAACTGCTCCCGGCATTTTTTGTTTGGGCGCGACACCCAACTGTCACGATGCGACACCACCCCACGGCCAAAGCCCGGAGCGGCAGCCATCTGCTTGGCGCTGCTGCTGGCGCTATGCTAGGTTCACCGGCACGTCAGGAAGACCCCAGCCGCCGGAGCGCATCCGCATAAGAAGAGGAACCCCCATGGCCGAGGCAACGCCCGCGCTGGAAATCCGCAACCTGCACAAACGCTACGGCGACCTTGAAGTGCTCAAGGGCATTTCGCTGACCGCCCGCGACGGCGACGTGATCTCCATCCTCGGCTCCTCCGGCTCCGGCAAGTCCACCTTCCTGCGCTGCATCAACCTGCTGGAGAACCCGCACCAGGGCCAGATCCTGGTGGCCGGCGAAGAGCTCAAGCTGAAGGCGGCGAAGAACGGCGACCTGGTGGCTGCCGACAACAAGCAGATCAATCGCCTGCGCAGCGAGATCGGCTTCGTTTTCCAGAATTTCAATCTGTGGCCGCACATGAGCGTGCTCGACAACATCATCGAGGCACCGCGTCGCGTGCTCGGCCAGAGCAAGGCCGAAGCCATCGAGGTGGCCGAGGCGCTGCTGGCCAAGGTCGGCATCGCCGACAAGCGCCACGTATTCCCCAACCAGCTTTCCGGCGGCCAGCAGCAGCGCGCCGCCATCGCCCGCACCCTGGCCATGCAGCCCAAGGTGATCCTGTTCGACGAGCCAACTTCGGCCCTCGACCCGGAAATGGTACAGGAAGTGCTTAATGTGATCCGCGCGCTGGCCGACGAGGGCCGCACCATGCTGCTGGTCACCCACGAGATGAATTTCGCCCGTCAGGTATCCAGCGAAGTGGTGTTCCTCCATCAGGGCCTGGTCGAAGAGCAGGGCTCGCCCGAACAAGTCTTCACCAACCCGCAATCGGCTCGCTGTAAACAATTCATGTCCAGCAATCACTGAAAAACGGAGCAATCACGCATGCACAACTATAAGAAGATCCTGCTGGCCGCGGCCGCCACCCTGGCCTTCGGCGCCCAGGCGATCGCCGCAGACAAACTGAAGATCGGTACCGAAGGCGCCTACCCGCCCTTCAACCTGATCGACGCCAGCGGCCAGGTCGGTGGCTTCGACGTGGAAATCGCCCAGGCCCTGTGCGCCAAGATGGGTGCCGAGTGCGAAGTGGTCACTTCCGACTGGGACGGCATCATCCCGGCCCTGAACGCCAAGAAGTTCGACTTCCTGGCCGCCTCCATGTCGATCACCGAAGAGCGCAAGCAGGCCGTCGACTTCACCGACGCCTACTACACCAACAAACTGCAATTCATCGCCCCGAAAAGCAGCGACCTGAAAGCCGACAAGGCCAGCCTGAAAGGCAAGGTGATCGGTGCCCAGCGCGCCACCATCGCCGGCACCTGGCTGGAAGACAACCTGGCCGACACCGTCGAGATCAAGCTGTACGACACCCAGGAAAACGCCTACCTCGACCTGTCCTCCGGCCGTCTGGACGGCGTACTGGCCGACAAGTTCGTCAACTGGGAATGGCTGAAGAGCGACGCCGGCAAGGACTTCGAGTTCAAGGGTGATCCGGTATTCGACAACGACAAGATCGCCATCGCCGTGCGCAAGGGCGACCCGCTGCGCGAGAAGCTGAACACCGCGCTGAAGGCCATCGTCGAAGACGGTACCTACAAGAAGATCAACGACAAGTACTTCCCGTTCAGCATCTACTGATGCAACCGAGCATGGCCGCCCACCCGGGCGGCTATGGTCCTTCTGCAGTAGCCCCCAGATGACCCTAGACCTACACGGCTTCGGCCCCGCCCTCGCCGCCGGCACGCTGGTGACCATCCAGCTGGCCCTGTCCGCCCTGTGCTTCGGCCTGGTGCTCGGACTGCTCGGCGCCCTGGCCAAGACTTCTCCGTACAAGCCCCTGCAATGGCTTGGCGGCACCTATTCGACCATCGTCCGCGGCGTACCCGAACTGCTCTGGGTCCTGCTGATCTATTTCGGCACCGTCCAGGGCCTCGCCGCACTGGGCGAGTTCCTTGGCGTCGGCAGCCTCGAGCTGAACCCCTTCGCCGCCGGCACCATCGCCCTCGGCCTGTGCTTCGGCGCCTATGCCACCGAGGTGTTCCGTGGCGCCATCCTGGCCATCCCCAAAGGCCACCGTGAAGCCGGCATGGCCCTCGGCATGTCCAAGGGTCGCATCCTCTGGAAGCTGATCCTGCCGCAGATGTGGCGTATCGCTCTGCCCGGCCTGGGCAACCTGTTCATGATCCTGATGAAAGACACCGCCCTGGTTTCGGTCATCGGCCTGGAAGAAATCATGCGTCGCTCGCAGATCGCCGTGACCTCCAGCAAGCAGGCCTTCACCTTCTACATGGTCGCGGCCTTCATCTACCTCGGCCTGACCGTTATCGCCATGATCGGCATGCACTTCCTCGAGAAGCGCGCCAGCCGCGGCTTCGTCCGGAGCGCCTGATGAACTGGGAAGTGATCTTCAAATACCTACCCAAGCTGCTCGAAGGCGCCGCGCTGACCATCGAGCTGGTGGCCTTCGCCGTAGTGGCCGGGCTGATCCTCGCCCTGCCCATGGGCATCGCCCGCGCCTCGCGCCACTGGTACGTGCGCGCCCTGCCCTATGGCTACATCTTCTTCTTCCGCGGCACACCGCTGCTGGTGCAGCTGTTCCTGGTCTACTACGGCCTGGCCCAGTTCGACGCCGTGCGCCAGGGCCCGCTGTGGCCCTACCTGCGTGATCCGTACTGGTGCACTGTCATCACCATGACCATGCACACGGCAGCCTATATCGCCGAGATCCTGCGCGGTGCCATTCAGGCCGTGCCGCCCGGCGAAGTCGAAGCCGCACGCGCACTGGGCATGTCGCGCGCGCAGACGATGCTCTACATCATCCTGCCGCGCGCCGCGCGCATCGGCTTGCCGGCCTACAGCAACGAAGTGATCCTGATGCTCAAGGCCAGCGCCCTGGCCAGCACCGTGACCCTGCTGGAGCTGACCGGCATGTCGCGCACCATCATCGCCCGCACCTACCTGCCGGTGGAGATCTTCTTCGCTGCCGGGGTGTTCTACCTAGTCATCGCCTTCGTGCTGGTACGCGCCTTCCGCCTGCTCGAACGCAAGCTGCGGGTCGACGCCTGCCAGGGCCGCTAACCACTCCTCCTCTTCGGGAGAGTGGCGCGGCGCCCCATGCAGGGTGAGGGAACTTTCCAATCATGATCCTGACTGGCCCCGCCCTGCATGAGCGCTTCCGCGCCCTGGACGACTTTCTCGTCCGTCACCAGCACCTGTGGCGCCCCAGGCCCTTCACCAGCCTGGCGCTGCCCTGGGAACAGGATCATCCTGAACTGGCTCGCTGGCTGCGCAGCCGCAGCCTGGAACAGGCCGAGCACAGCCACAACCGGCCGCACCTGCTGGCGGCCCCCGCGCCTTTTCCTCAGCTGGCAGCTACCGCACAGCTCCTGAGCGAGCTGGATGAGCTACCCGCGCACCCCATGGAGACGCTGAACAGCCGCCTGAGCGTCGACGTGCCCGGCCGCAAGTGGCAGCAGATAGAAGCCTTCGCCAGCAGCCTGAGCTTTCGCCAACCGGCTACACACTGGCTGGACTGGTGCGCCGGCAAAGGCCACCTCGGCCGCCTGCTGGCCCGCCACGGACAGGCACTGACCTGCCTGGAATACGACCCGGCCCTGGTCGAAACCGGCCAACAAATGAGCGACCGCCTGCACCTCACTGCCAGTCACCTGCAACAGGACGTCATGGCCGCCGACGCCGCCGGGCGCCTCAGCAGCAGCCACACGCCTGTAGCACTGCATGCCTGCGGCGACCTCCACGTGCGCCTGCTGCAACTGGCCAGCGCCGCCGGCTGCCGGCAACTGGCCGTGGCGCCCTGCTGCTACAACCGCATCGCCGCCGAACACTACCAGCCACTCTCGCAGCCGGCCCGGCAATCGCCCTTGCAGCTGTCGCGCAGCGATCTCGGCCTGCCGCTCAGCGAAACCGTCACCGCCGGCCTGCGCCAGCGCCAGCAGCGCGACCAGTCCATGGCCCGGCGCCTGGCCTTCGACCTGTTGCAACGCGAGCAGCGCGGCAGCGACGACTATCTGCCCACCCCCTCTCTGCCGGTCAGCTGGCTGGCCAAGGACTTTGCCGACTATTGCCGCGACCTGGCGGCACTGAAAGGTCTGCCACTGAGCATCACGCCAGACTGGCCAGCCCTGGAAGCGGCCGGCTGGCAACGCCTGGCCGAAGTGCGCAACCTGGAACTGCTGCGCAACCTGTTCCGCCGCCCCCTGGAACTCTGGCTGCTGATCGACCGCGCCCTGTACCTGCAGGAGCAAGGCTACGCCGTACGCCTGGGCACTTTCTGCACCTACAACCTGACCCCACGCAACCTGCTGCTACTGGCCGAACGAGTCTGACGCTCATCCACAGAAGCTGTGGATAACTCTGTGCGCAAATTCTGAAGAAAACCCTGCAGCACAGATACAGCAAGGCCTACTGAAGACTGGCCGATTTTTATACAGTTCTAAAATTTCTTTTAAAACAGATAGTTAGGTATTCAACCTGATGTCTGCACAAAAACCAGGCAGCAGCCCACGCACTGCCTTTGGATTGTGCATAAGCATTATCGCTTTGATAGCCAGCCCCCATCCCTTCTGCTCCGCAACGGGTTTACTCCGACGCGCCAATGGTTATAATGCGCGCCTTCGCCGGTATAGCTCAGCTGGTAGAGCAACTGACTTGTAATCAGTAGGTCCCGGGTTCGACTCCTGGTGCCGGCACCATATAAAGAACGCAAAAGGCTCACCCCAGGGTGGGCCTTTTGCGTTTCTGCCGCCCTAGAAAGCAATCATGCTGCGAAAATATCCGGCGCTGACTTGATAGGTAAACGGATGAAACTCATCTCGGCGCCTGCCTTCCACCCCGGAAACTGGGTAGGATCACGTCTTAACCGCTAGACACTGTCGGAGACCTGTATCCACATGCGCATTCTCATCACCGGCGGTGCCGGTTTTATCGGCTCAGCCCTGGTCAGGCATCTGTTGCAGGATACGACTCATGAAGTACTCAACCTCGACAAGCTCACCTATGCCGGCAATCTGGAATCCCTGGCCAGCATCGAGAGCCACCCACGCTACCAGTTCCTGCAGGCCGATATAGCCGACAGTCAGGCGGTGAGCCTTGCGCTGGCGCAGTTCCAGCCAGACGCCATCATGCACCTGGCTGCAGAGTCGCATGTCGATCGATCCATCGACGGCCCCGCCGCCTTTATCCAGACCAATATCGTCGGTACCTATGCCCTGCTGGAGGCTACGCGCGCCTACTGGATGAGCCTGACGCCGGAGCGCAAGCAGGCCTTCCGCTTCCATCACATCTCTACCGACGAGGTGTACGGCGATCTGCACGGCGTGAACGATCGGTTCACCGAGACCACGCCCTACGCCCCCAGCTCGCCCTACTCGGCGAGCAAGGCCGCCTCGGATCATCTGGTGCGCGCCTGGCAGCGCACCTATGGGTTGCCGGTGCTGATCACCAACTGCTCGAACAACTACGGCCCTTATCACTTCCCCGAGAAGCTGATTCCGCTGGTGATCCTCAATGCCCTGGAGGGAAAACCACTGCCGGTGTATGGCGATGGCCTGCAGGTGCGCGACTGGCTGTTCGTCGAGGATCACGCCCGCGCCCTGTTCAAGGTGGTGAGCGAGGGCAAGATCGGCGAGACCTACAACATCGGCGGCCACAACGAGCAGAAGAACATCGAGGTGGTACGCGCCATCTGCGCCCTGCTGGAGGAACTGGCACCGCGCAAACCGACGGGACTGGCCCGCTATGAAGACCTGATCACCTTCGTCAAGGATCGTCCCGGCCACGATCAGCGCTACGCCATCGACGCAGGCAAGATTGAGCGCGAGCTGGGCTGGCTACCGCAGGAAACCTTCGCCAGCGGCCTGCGCAAGACGGTGCAGTGGTATCTAGACAACCTAGAATGGTGCCGCCATGTGCAGGACGGCAGCTATCAACGCGAACGCCTGGGAGCAGACGCATGAAAGGAATCATCCTCGCCGGCGGCTCCGGCACCCGTCTGCATCCGATCACCCTCGGAGTGTCCAAGCAGCTGCTGCCGATCTACGACAAGCCGATGATCTACTACCCGATCTCGGTGCTGATGCTGGCCGGCATCCGCGACATCCTGATCATTTCCACGCCCCACGATCTGCCGCAGTTCGAGAAGATGCTGGGTGATGGCAGCCAGTTCGGCGTGCGTTTCAGCTATGCCGAGCAGCCCTCCCCGGACGGCCTGGCCCAGGCCTTCCTGATCGGCGAGGATTTTATTGGCGATGACTCGGTGTGCCTGATCCTCGGCGACAACATCTTCCACGGCCAGTCCTTCACCGAGATGCTCAAGCGCGCCGCCCAGCAGACAAAGGGTGCAAGCGTATTCGGTTACTGGGTGAAGGATCCGGAACGTTTCGGGGTGGTCGAGTTCGATGCCGAGGGCCGCGCCATCTCCATCGAGGAGAAACCCAAGCAACCGAAATCCAGCTATGCGGTTACCGGCCTGTATTTCTACGACAACGACGTGGTCAAGATCGCCAAGGCGGTCAAGCCCTCGCCGCGCGGCGAGCTGGAGATCACCGATGTGAACAATGCCTACCTGCAGCGCGGCGCCTTGCGCGTGGAGCGCTTCGGCCGCGGCTTCGCCTGGCTCGACACCGGCACCCATGAAAGCCTGTTGGAGGCCTCGCAGTACGTGCAGACCATTGAGCATCGCCAGGGCCTGAAGGTCGCCTGCCTGGAGGAGATCGCCTACCAGCAGGGCTGGATCAGTCGCGAGCAACTACTCGTCCAGGCCAAGGCTTTCGGCAAGACCGGTTACGGCCAGTACCTCTACCAGCTTGCCGGAGAGCAGTTGTGAACGTCGTCGCCACCACCATTCCCGAGGTACTGATCCTCGAACCCAAGGTATTCGGTGACGAGCGGGGCTTCTTCTACGAGAGCTTCAACGCCCGCACGTTCGCCGAAGCCACCGGCCTGCACCGCGAGTTCGTTCAGGACAATCACTCGCGCTCGGCGCGCGGTGTGTTGCGTGGCCTGCACTACCAGGTACAGCAAGCCCAGGGCAAGCTGGTGCGGGTGTGCGCTGGCGAAGTGCTGGATGTTGCGGTGGACATTCGGCGCGGCTCGCCAACCTTCGGCCAATGGGTTGGTGCACGCCTGTCCGCAGAGAACAAGCGCCAGATGTGGGTTCCGGAAGGCTTCGCTCACGGCTTCGTGGTGCTCAGTGAGTACGCCGAGTTCCTCTACAAGACCACCGACTATTACGCCCCCGCCCACGAGCGGTGCATTCGCTGGGACGACCCGCAGCTGGCTATCGACTGGCAGTTCGAGGGCGAACCACAGCTGTCGGCCAAGGATCAGAGCGGCCTGCTCCTGAGCGAGGCTGAGCTGTTCCCATGAAGATCCTGATCACCGGCCGCCACGGCCAGGTCTCCCGCGAGCTGCAGCTGGCCCTGGCGAGTAGCGCCGAGTTGCTAGTGCTGGGCCAGGAACAGCTGGATCTGGCCGATAGCGCCAATATCCGAAAACAGGTTGAAGCCCTGCGCCCTGATCTGATTATCAACGCCGCCGCCCATACCGCCGTGGACCAGGCCGAAAGCGAGCCAGAGCTGGCATTCGCAATCAATGCCCGCGCGCCCGGCCTGCTGGCCGAGGCCGCCGCGCAGCTGGCCGTGCCGCTGATCCACTACTCCACCGACTATGTGTTCGATGGCAGTAAAGGCGAGCCCTACAACGAGGCCGACCAAACCGCACCGCTCGGCGTCTACGGCCAGAGCAAGCTGGCCGGCGAAGAGGCCATCTGCGCGGTCGGCGGCCAGCACCTGATCCTGCGCACCAGCTGGGTCTATTCGCTGCACGGCAAGAACTTCCTGCTGACCATGCAGCGCCTGCTGCAGGAGCGCGAGGAACTGCGCGTGGTCGCCGACCAGATCGGCGCGCCGACCTGGGCCGGCACTATTGCCCAAGCCACCGCCAAGCTGATCGAGCACTGGCGCGCTGGCCGGCCCGGCCCCTGGGGCACCTACCATCTGAGCGGTCAAGGCGAGACCTCCTGGTTCGGCTTCGCCGAAGCAATCGCCGCGCAGTTGCGCCTGCAGGGCAAGCCCTGCGCAAGGCTCGCAGCCATCCCCAGCAGCGCCTACCCGACTCCGGCACAACGCCCGCTCAACTCGCGCTTGGACTGCTCACGCCTGCAGCGGGACTGGAATATTCGCCTGCCCGACTGGCACGCGGCCCTGCTGGAGTGCCTGGCCAGCCCGAGCTGACCTTCGCCCGTGCATAATGCGCCTGTCTCCCAGGCGCATTGCGACATGACCGCTACTCAATCCCTACACCGTCCGCGCTGGCGCAGCCTGGCCCTGCTGGCCCTGCTGCTGGCGCCGTTGCTATGGCCGCTGCAGCATCTGGCCGAGCGTTACTACCGCAGCGAGCTGGCCGAGCAGAACCGCCAGACCCTCGACCTTTATGTCGCCAACCTGCTCGGCACCCTGCGCCGTTTCGAGGTGCTGCCGCCTATCCTCGGCGACCTGCCGGACCTGCGCGGCATGCTGCTGACCCCGGACAGCCCCGCCGCACTGCAACGCGCCAACGCATTGCTCAAGCGCGTGCGCGAGCAGACCGGCGCCGACGTGATCTACCTGATGGACACCGAGGGCGTCACCCGTGCCGCTTCCAACCACGACCAGGCGGACAGTTTCGTCGGCCGCAACTTCAGCTTCCGCCCCTATTTCCAGATGGCCGTGCAGGGCCAGCTGGGGCGCTTCTTCGGCCTCGGCACCACGTCCGGCAAGCGCGGTTACTTCTACGCCTCGGCCGTACGCGAGGGCGAGCGCCTGCTCGGCGTGCTGGTGGTCAAGGTCGACCTCGACTACACCGAGCGCCTATGGGGGCGCACCCCCGAGCAGTTGCTGGTCACCGACGACAATGGCGTGATCATCCTCACCTCCGAGCCGGCCTGGCGCTTCCGTGCCAGCCGCGCCCTGAGCCAGGCGGAACTGCGCCAGATTGCCGCTGACCAGCCCTACCCCAACCTGCAGCCAGCGCTGGCGCAGATCGACTGGAACACCTGGTTGCAACAGAGCCGCGAGCTCGCCGAAACCGGCTGGACGGTGAGCATCCTCGCCCCGCGCAACCAGGTCGATCGCCCGGTACAGAACGTCGTGGCCATCGGCGGCGCCAGCCTGCTGGCCCTGCTGGCCCTGCTCGGCCTGCTGTTGCAGCGCCGCCGCCACTATGTCGAACGCATCGCCCTGGATGCTCACACCAAGCGCGAGCTGGAGATCCGCGTACTGGAGCGCACTCGCGAGCTGGAGAGCCTCAACAGCCGCCTGAAGAGCGAAGTGCTGGAGCGCGAACAGGCCCAGCAGGAACTGGTGCGCACCCAGGACGAACTGGTCCAGGCCGGCAAGCTCAGTGCCCTCGGCACCATGAGCGCCAGCATCAGCCACGAACTGAACCAGCCGCTGGCGGCGATCCGCAGCTATGCCGACAACGCCGGCGTGCTGCTCGATCACCAACGCCTCGACGACGCCCGCAGCAACTTGCACCAGATCAGCGACCTGACCGGACGCATGGCCTCGATCATCGCCCACCTGCGCGCCTTCGCCCGGCGTGATCGCCACGCGCCGGAGAGCGTCGCCCTGCAACCGGCCCTCGACGACGCCCTGGCCCTGTTGGCCAAGCGCCGTCGAACACTGGACGTGGAGCTGATCCGCGATCTGCCGGACGCCACCCTGTGGGTGCAGGCCGGCGAAACCCGTCTACGCCAGGTGCTCGGCAACCTGCTGGCCAACGCTCTCGATGCTCTGGCCGAAAAGGCGCAGCCACGCAAACTCTGGTTGAGCAGCGAAACCACGCCAGACGAGATCCACCTGCTGTTGCGCGACAACGGCCCGGGCTTCTCCGCCCAGGCCCTGACCCATGCCCGCGAACCCTTCTTCACCACCAAGACCAGCACCCAAGGCCTCGGCCTCGGTCTGGCCATCTGCGAAACGCTGATGCGCGCCCTGGGCGGCGAGCTGGTGCTGGCCAACCACCCCGACGGTGGCGCCCTGGTCATCCTGCAGCTACGCCGCGCCGAGCCTGGCGCCAACCTGCAACCGCCCGAGGAGTTTTCATGACGGCCATCGACACCCGCACTCAGGTCCTGCTGATCGACGACGACGAACACCTGCGCCAGGCCCTGGCGCAGACCCTCGACCTCGCCGGCCTGCGCGTACAGGTCCTCGCCGATGCCCGTGACCTGCCCCAGCGCATCCCTGCCGATTGGCCCGGTGTGGTGGTCAGCGATATCCGCATGCCCGGCATCGACGGCCTGCAACTGCTGGCCCAGCTGCGCGAACAGGACCCGGAGCTGCCGGTGCTGCTGATCACTGGTCACGGCGATGTGCCGCTGGCGGTCCAGGCCATGCGCGCCGGCGCCTACGACTTCCTAGAAAAACCCTTCGCCAGCGAGGCCCTGCTCGACAGCGTGCGCCGCGCCCTGGAACTGCGCCGCCTGGTGCTGGACAACCGCAGCCTGCGCCTGGCCCTGGCCGACCGCCAGGAGCTGGGCGCCCGCCTGCTCGGCCAGTGCACGCCCATGCAGCGCCTGCGCGAGCAGGTCGGCGCGCTGGCGGCGATCCACACCGACGTGCTGATCCTCGGGGAAACCGGCGCAGGCAAGGAAGTGGTGGCGCGCGCCCTGCACGACCTGTCGGCGCGCAAGCACGGCCCGTTCGTCGCCATCAATGCCGGCGCCCTGGCCGAATCCGTGGTCGAGAGCGAGCTGTTCGGCCACGAGGCTGGCGCCTTCACCGGGGCGCAGAAGCGCCGCATCGGCAAGTTCGAGTTCGCCAACGGCGGCACCCTGTTCCTCGACGAGATCGAGAGCATGAGCCCGGATATCCAGGTCAAGCTGCTGCGCCTGCTGCAGGAGCGCGTGGTAGAACGACTCGGCGGCAACCAGCAGATCCCCCTGGATATCCGGGTGATCGCCGCGACCAAGGAGGACCTGCGCATCGCCGCCGATCAGGGCCGCTTCCGTGCCGACCTGTACTACCGCCTGAACGTTGCGCCGCTGCGCATTCCGCCACTGCGCGAGCGCGGCGAAGACATCCTCCTGCTGTTCCAGCACATGGCCGAGGCCGCCAGCCAGCGTCACGGCCTGCCTGCACGCAGCCTGCAGCCCGGCCAGCGCGCGCAGCTGCTCGGCCACAGCTGGCCGGGCAACGTGCGCGAACTGCAGAACGCCGCCGAGCGCTTCGCCATGGGCCTGGAACTGGGCCTGGAGCAGAGTGGCACCCCACAGATCGCCAGCAGCGCCGGGCAGAGCCTCGGCGAACAGGTCGACGCCTACGAGCGCGCGCTGATCGCTGCAGAAATGGCCCGGGAACACAGCTCCCTGCGCAGCGTGGCCGAAGCCCTCGGCCTGCCGCGCAAGACCCTGCACGACAAGCTGCGCAAGCACGGCCTGGAGTTCGGCGGCGAGGCAGACTGAAACACTCTCGACTATGCTGCCGGAGGGGCTGGACGCCTCTCTTCCTTCTGCCGATATAGAAACGCGGAGTGACCTTGTGGTCACGAACTGCGTCACTCAGTCATTCCGATTCATTTTGAGTCGCCACCCGGTATCTGCCGCCTGGCCCTGGCCGCCATTGCCCGCTCGCGGGCGAGGGCCGCCTGCATGGGTCAGGCCCGGAGTGATCGAAGGAGTTCTGTGTGATGTCTCGTCTTCCCGTCATCGTCGGTTTCGGCGGCTACAACGCAGCGGGCAGAAGCTCGTTTCACCACGGCTTTCGCCGCATCGTCCAGGAGTCCCTGGACAGCACCACTCGCCAGGAAACCCTGGCCGGCCTGGCCGTGATGATGAAACTGGTGCAGGTGGTCGATGGCCAGTTCCGCGACCAGGCGGGTGTCAGCCTGAGCCTGGCCGATATCGAAGCCCGTTTCGCCGCCGAGATCCTCGACGGCACTCTGGTACGTCGTATCGACAAGCGCCTGCTGGACGTCGACGCGACGCATTGGCAGAAGAGCATGACGGCCAGCGGCGCCCAGTTCACTACCCTGCGCAAGCACCTGCCGGACCCGCTGCCGGCCAGCTGGAACATCGAGCAGCTGGGCGAGCAGCAGGTCCTGGTGACGCTCACCGAAGCCTGCGAATTCAAGGTCGACAGCTACCGCCCGCTGCCGGTCAAGTCCGCCGGCCAACTGCCCGCCGGCTTCGAACCTGGCAGCCTGTACAACTCGCACTTCCACCCACGCGGCCTGCAGCTGGCGGTGGTCGGGGCCACCGATGCGCTGCGCTCCACCGGCCTGAACTGGCAGACCATCCAGGATCAGGTGCAGCCCGACGAAGTCGCCGTATTCTCCGGCAGCATCATGAGCCAGCTCGACGAGTACGGCTTCGGCGGCATGCTGCAGTCGCGCCTGAAGGGCGGCCGTGTTACCGCCAAGCAATGCCCACTGGGCCTCAACACCATGCCGGCGGACTTCATCAACGCCTATGTGCTGGGAAGTGTCGGCAGCACCGGCAGCGTGACCGGCGCCTGCGCCACCTTCCTCTACAACCTGCAGAAGGCCATCGAGCAGATCGCCAGCGGCAAGGCCCGCGTGGCCCTGGTGGGTAACGCCGAGGCGCCGATCACCCCGGAAGTCATCGACGGCTATGGCGCCATGGGTGCCCTGGCCACCGAGGAGGGACTGCGCAAGATCGAGGGCCAGGACGAGGTGGACTTCCACCGCGCCAGCCGACCGTTTGGCGACAACTGCGGCTTCACCCTGTCCGAGTCCTGCCAGTACCTGGTGTTGATGGACGACGAGCTGGCCATGCAGTTGGGGGCGGATATCCACGGCGCCGTGCCGGATGTGTTCATCAACGCCGACGGCTTCAAGAAGTCCATCTCCGCCCCCGGTCCCGGCAACTATCTGACCCTGGCCAAGGCCGTGGCCAGCGCGGCCCAGCTGGTCGGCATCGACGCGGTCCGCACGCGCAGCTTCGTGCATGCCCACGGCTCCAGCACTCCGGCCAACCGGGTCACCGAGTCCGAACTGCTGGATCGCGTCGCCGCCGCCTTCGGCATCCAGGACTGGCCGGTGACGGCGGTCAAGGCCTTCCTCGGCCACTCCCTGGCCACGGCCAGCGGCGACCAGGTCATCGCCGCCCTCGGTACCTTCCGCCACGGTTTGTTGCCTGGCCTGAAGACCATCGACCGAGTGGCCGACGACGTGCACCGCGCACACCTGAGCCTGGAGACCCGCGACCGCGAAGTCGCAGGCATGGAAGTCTGTTTCATCAATTCCAAGGGCTTCGGCGGCAACAACGCCACCGGCGTGGTGCTCGCCCCGCAGGTGGCCGAACGCATGCTGCGCAAGCGTCATGGCGAGGCCGCCTACAACGCCTGGCTGGACAAGCGCGAAACCACCCGCGCCAGCGCCGCGCAATACGACCAGCAGGCCCTGCGCGGTCAGTTCGACATCCTCTACAACTTCGGCCACGACCTGATCGATGACCAGCAATTGCAGTTCAGCGCCGAGGGCATCCGCATACCGGGTTTTGCCCAGCCACTGCTGTACAAGAAGGATGAGCGCTACGCCGATATGCTCTGACGCGTCTGGAGGCGGGCGCTCGACGGCACGAGCACCGCAGCGCTAGCGGTGCAACACGTACTGGCCGCGGAAGCGCACCGCCTCGACCTCGCCACAGAGAATGCGGCTGTGCAGCTGGATGCGCGCCATGCCGCGACGGCGATAGAGAGTGATAAATCTGTCCCATTCGGCCGGCGGGGGCGCTGCACAGTGGGCCACGGCATCGCCGAGCACCGGCTCGGCATAGTCGATCTGGCCCTGCTGGATGACGATATGCCCATCCGCCACCCCCGCCTCGCGCAGGCTCAGGTGCAGCCAACCCCAACCGGCCAGCACCGCGCCGCAGTAGAGGCTGCCGCCGAACATGCTGCTCTTGTGGTTGTAGTTGGCCGCCAGCGGCAGACTCAGGCGTAACTCGCTGGCATCCCAGCCCAGCACGCCCAGGCCCATGGCCTGGGTCAGCGGGATGTCCTGGTGCAGCAACTGCTCGAGGTAGGCGCGGTCGTCATCCATAGTCTGAGCCCCAGCAGTTTCTCGCGATCTCAGTCCAGGGCACGGGCCAGCTGAATCAGCTCGGCGCGCCAGGCGGCGGCCTGCGGCAGGCCGAGGAAGGACGGGTTGAGGTAGCTCTCACGGGCCTCGTAGGTCAGTGCCTCTCCCTTGAGGTCGAGCACTTCGCCGCCAGCACCCTCCAGCACGCCCTGGGCCGCCGCGGTATCCCACTGCGAGGTGGGCGCCAGGCGCGGATAACAGTCGGCGTTGCCTTCGGCCAGCAGGCAGAACTTCAGTGAGCTGCCAACATTGGCCAGCTGCAGATCGCCGAAGCGCTCGGAAAGTCCTTCCAGCAAGCGCTCCTGAGCCGGGCTGGAGTGACGTTTGCTGGCCACCAGGGTAAACGCCTCGGCCGGGGCCAGGCGCACGCCGATGGCTTGCGGCTCGCCACCGGCTTCCTGACGCCAGGCGCCCAGGCCGGCGCCGCCGAAGTAGCAGCGACCGTTGGCCGGGATGCCGACCACGCCGAACACCACTCGGCCCTGCTCGATCAGGGCGACATTGACGGTGAACTCTTCGCTACCGGAGATGAACTCCTTGGTACCATCCAGCGGGTCCACCAGCCACCAGCGCTGCCACTGGACGCGCTCGGCCAGCGCGATGACGCTGTCCTCCTCGGACAGCACCGGCACGTCCGCCGCCAGCTCGCGCAGGCCGGCGGCCAGAATCTCATGGGCAGCCAGGTCGGCGGCGGTGACCGGCGAGGCATCGGCCTTCTCGGTCACCGCGACGTCGTTGCGCCAGTGCGGCAGGGTGGCCTTGCCGGCACGTTGGACCAGGGCGATGACCGCTGGCAGATAGGGGTGCGTCACTTGAATTCTCCACGTTGGCTCAGCAGGTCACGGACCAGGTAAAGCGCCGCCAGGGCGCGTCCCTCGGTGAACTGCGGGTGCTGTATCAGGGCGCTGATCTCGTGCAGGTTGACCTTGTCCACGCGCAACGGCTCGGGTTCGTCGCCAGGCAGGCGTTCTTCGTAGAGGTCACGGGCCAGCACCACCTGAATCTTCTGGCTCATGTAGCCCGGCGACAGGCTCAGTTCGGCGATCAGCTCCAGGCGTTCGGCGCCGAAGCCGGCCTCCTCCTTGAGCTCACGATTGGCCGCCAGCAGCACATCCTCGCCCGGCTCGACCAGGCCCTTGGGCAGCGACAGTTGGTAGTCGTCGGTGCCGCCGCAATATTCCTCGACCAGTACCGCGTGCTCGGCATCGAGCATGGCCACGATCATCACCGCGCCATAACCGGAGCCCTTGCCCACCAGGCGTTCGTAGGTGCGCTCCACACCATTGGAGAAGCGCAACTGCAGCTCCTCGACGCGGAACAGGCGGCTGCTGGCGACTATCTCGCGGGCCAGTACCTGAGGTTTCTCACGCATCATTCGCTCCTTGACTCGAGCGGGTATCATACCCGGCAAAGCCACTCTGCTGAGCGCGATCTTGTATCCGCTTGCGCACCGTTACCTGCCGGATTCCGCCATGCCTCTGTTGCCCTGGGCCGATATCGACACCGTCCTGCTCGACATGGACGGCACCCTGCTCGACCTGCACTTTGACAACCACTTCTGGCTGGAACACCTGCCACAGCGCTACGCCGAACTGCACAGCATCGACCGGGCCGCCGCCGAGGCCGAGCTGCTGCCGCTGTTCCGCCAGCACGCCGGCACCCTGCCCTGGTACTGCACCGACTTCTGGAGCCGCGAGCTGAACCTCTCGGTGCGTGACCTCAAGCGCGAAGTGGCCCACCTGATCGCCCTGCGCCCGCATGCCGACACCTTCCTGGCCGCGCTGCGCGCCGCCGGCAAGCGCGTGGTGCTGATCACCAATGCGCATCGCGACTCGCTGTCGCTGAAGCTGGAGAAGGTCGAGCTGGCGCCCTACTTCGACCGCCTGATCAGCTCCCACGACTATGGTTTTCCCAAGGAGGACCAGCAGTTCTGGTTTGCCCTGCAGCAGGACTGTCCCTTCGAGCCAGCACGTAGTCTGTTCATCGACGACAGCCTGCCGATTCTGCGCAGCGCCAGGCGCTACGGCGTGGCCCATCTGCTGGCGGTGCGCCAGCCGGACAGCCGCGGCCAGGCCAAGGACACCGAGGAGTTCGCCGCCGTCGAGGATTACCGGCAGCTCGGTGCCGAGCTGGCTGGCTAGGCGCGACGAGCAGACAACCCGGCAGTTCCCGCACTGCGCCATTTTTTGCGCAACTCGTGACCACCTTCGCAGGCCGCATATGCCGGGCTTGCTGTTGCCAACCAGGCTGGCAGCATCCGCGCCATCTCTCCACGAAGGTCTGTCGTTCATGAAGTATCTGCTCCTGCTTTCCCTCTCCCTGGCCAGTGCCAGCGCCCTGGCCGGCAACACCTCTGCCGGAGTCGGCGGCGCCCTGGGTGGCGCCTTGGGCACCGTGGTCGGCGAGCAGATCGGCGGCAGTACCGGCGCAGCCATC
>NZ_LSOF01000007.1:120997-216765 GCF_001592875.1 Pseudomonas sp. BMS12
AGTGCGGTCGGCGCGGACAAGCGCAACCGGACCGAGGCGGCGATAGGTGGCGGCATCGGCGCGGCCGGCGGCCAGGTGATCGGCAGCAAGGTCGGCGGCAGCACCGGTGGCGTGGTCGGCGCGGCGGTGGGTGGCGGTGCCGGCGGTGCGCTGGGCAACTACTACGGCGACGATCATGACGATGACAATCGTCACTACAAGAAGCACAAGAAGCACCACAAGAAACACAAGGGTCATCACGACCACGACTGAAACGAAAAAGCCCGCTGAACGCGGGCTTTTTCTTGCCGACCAGTCGGACTCAGATGCCACCGCTACGCAGCGCGGCAGCGGTGAAGTCGCTCTTCTTCAGCTGCACGTTGTAGTCGTACATCGGCTCGTTGTTGTCCAGGCCGTCGACGAAGTAACGGTCACCCTTGAAGTCGTAGATGGTCTCCAGGGTGCTGGCGAACACCGGCACATCGTAGTAGCTGATCGGATGGGCTTCCTGCAGGCCGATCAGGTCGCCATTCTTGTCGTACAGGTCGACAGCGAGGATCTGCCAGCTGTCCTCGTCGAGATAGAAGCGGCGCTTGGCGTAGGGGTGGCTGAAGCCCTTGCGCAGGTCGGCCTCGACGACCCAGACACGGTGCAGTTCATGGCGCAGCAACTCGGGGTTGATGTGCGACTTCTGCAGGATCTTGTCGTAGGGAATGCCCTTCTGGTGCACGGCATAGCTGTTGTAGGGCATGAGCATTTCCTGCTTGCCCTGCAGGGTCCACTCGTAGCGGTCCGGCGCGCCGTTGTAGGTATCCACCACGTCGGCGGTGGCCATGCCACTGGTGTCCGGCTGCATGGCGTCATAGGCGAGCATCGGCAGGCGACGCACGCGACGCTCGCCACGGCTGAAGCGCCAGGCCTTGCGGATCGCCAGCACCTGGTCGAGGGTCTCCTGCACCACCAGGGCGGAACCGGCCAGCTTGCTCGGCGCGGTGATCACGTACTTGTAGTAGAACAGGGTGTTGTCCAGGTCGCCGGGGGTCATGCCTTCGCGGCCGTAGACGAACATGATGTCGCGGTCGCGCTTGAGCAGCACGTAGCTACCGCCGGTCAACACCACCGCCTGGTTGGTTTCCATGCGCAGCTGCTCGCCGCGATAACGGGTGATGTGGTTCCAGATGGCTTCCTGGCCATTCTGCGGAATCGGGAAGGGAACCCCTGCCGCGGCGCCCTCGATGCCGTTACCGCCGGAAATCAGCGAGGCATTGGTGGCATTGAAGCGAGTGGCGTCGTAGATGCGCTGGGGCGAGGCCGCGCTGCGACGGGTGGGGAACACGCGCAGGAAGTAGTCCGGATTGCGCTCCAGCAGCTTCTGGTAGGCCGGCGTCAGCTGGGCCTTGTACTGGGCAATGTTGTTCCTGTCGACCCGGTACAGTTCGGTATCGGCAGCAAAGGGGTCCGGATGGTGCATCCCAGGCTGATAGTTGGCCGGCGGCGTGGCCACGCCACCTTCCCACGGCGGAATGGTACCGGCGGCATTACCGGCACGCTCGCCGCCCAGTGGCATCAGATCCTGGCCCAGGCGCGCGGCCTGGGTCGCATCGACACGGGCGTGCGCGGGCAGGGACACAGCGGCTGTCAGCGACAGGACTGCAATAGTTCTCAGCACAACGTTCTCCTCGCGGCACTCTGAGGCGCCGCTGCTCTTATTCGTACGACCAGTGTAGGTCGCGCATGCAGATTGCCGTTGGTGGGTGAGGCAGAAGCCATCCTGGCGCCGGGTGGTCCCGGTCAAGTTGGCCACGCGTCCTGCGCGGCCTTGCATGATCATTCGCTACGTTGGAACTTGAGGTCCCAGACCCCGTGACCGAGGCGCTCACCGCGCTTCTCGAACTTGGTGACCGGGCGCTCGCCGGGGCGCTCGACGTAACCGGCCGCGCCGGCAAGGTTATGGTAGCCCGGCGCCAGCGACATGACTTCCAACATATGTTCTGCGTATGGCTGCCAATCGGTGGCCATGTGCAGCACACCGCCGACCTTGAGCTTGCTGCGCACCAGCTCGGCGAAGGCCGGCTGGACGATGCGGCGCTTGTGGTGACGCGCCTTGTGCCAGGGATCGGGGAAGAACAGCAGCACGCGGTCGAGGCTGGCATCGGCCACGCAGTCGCGCAGCACTTCCAGGGCATCGCAGCTGTAGACGCGGATATTGCTCAGATTCTGCGTGAGCATGCCGTTGAGCAGGGCGCCGACGCCCGGCTTGTGCACTTCCACGCCGATGAAGTCCTGCTCCGGCGCGGCGGCGGCCATCTCCAGGGTGGCGTGGCCCATGCCGAAACCGATTTCGAAGGTGCGCGGCGCGCTACGGCCGAACACCTGGTCGAAGTCGCGCAGGCCGTCGGCCAGCTCAAGGCCGTACTTCGGCCAGCCTTGGTCAAGGCCGCGCTGCTGGCCCTCGGTCATGCGCCCGGAGCGCATGACGAAACTCTTGATGCCGCGCAGCGGCCGCTCGGCAGCGCCTTCGTCTGCGGGTTCTATTACTTCGCTCATCGGATTCTCTTGGAGCCTGTTTAGGGTTCGCGAGCCGGAGCCCGCGCTCAACAACGCAGGGCCGACTCGCAGCGAATCAAGGGCTCTTACTTGATCAAGCCGTCCAGCGGCGAGGATGCGCTGGCGTACAACTTCTTCGGCATGCGTCCGGCTAGGTAGGCCATGCGCCCGGCGATGATTGCGTGCTTCATTGCCGCACCCATCAGGATCGGGTCCTGGGCATGGGCGATGGCGCTGTTCATCAGCACCGCTTCGCAGCCCAGCTCCATGGCGATGGTGGCATCCGACGCGGTGCCCACGCCGGCATCGACCAGCACAGGAACGGTCGCCTCTTCGAGGATGATGCACAGGTTGTAGGGGTTGCAGATACCCAGACCCGTGCCGATCAGGCCGGCCAACGGCATCACCGCGATGCAGCCCATCTCGGCCAGCTGGCGGGCGATGATCGGGTCGTCGCTGGTGTACACCATCACGTCGAAACCTTCCTTGACCAGCACTTCGGCAGCCTTGAGGGTTTCGATCACGTTGGGGAACAGGGTTTTCTGGTCGGCCAACACTTCCAGCTTGACCAGTTTGTGGCCATCGAGCAGCTCGCGGGCCAGGCGGCAGGTACGCACCGCCTCGGCGGCGTCATAGCAGCCAGCGGTGTTGGGCAGGATGGTGTACTTGTCCGGCGAGATCACATCCAGCAGGTTCGGCTCGCCCGGGTTCTGCCCGATATTGGTCCGGCGCACGGCCACGGTGACGATCTCGGCACCCGAAGCCTCGATGGCCAGGCGGGTTTCCTCGAGGTCCTTGTACTTGCCGGTACCCACCAGCAGGCGCGACTCATAGGTACGCCCGGCCAGGGTGAAAGGCTTGTCGATGATGGCACTCATGGCAGTTCCTCGGGCGACTAGCCGCCGCCGATGGCGTGGACGACTTCCAGCTGGTCGCCGTCGTGCAGGACGGTGGCGCCGTGCTGGCTGCGCGGCACTATGTCCAGGTTGAGCTCGACCGCCACGCGCTTGCCGGCAGCATCCAGGCGCACGAGCAGGTCGGCGACGGTGGCGCCATCGGGCAGCTCGAAGGATTGACCATTCAACTGGATGTGCATGGTTAGGCAGTCAGAACATGAAGGGGTCGGCATTCTAGCCCGATAGCGGGCAGCGACCAAGGCGCCGACACACCATTTGTCCGCTACCCCGGCTCAGCGTGCGCGCCAGGCCGCCAGCCCCAGGCATAGCCAGCCGGCGAGGAAGCACAGCCCGCCCAATGGCGTGATCATGCCGAGCTTGCCGATACCGCTCAGAGCCAGCAGGTAGAGACTGCCGGAAAACAGCAGGATACCGACCGCGAACAGGTTGCCGGCCACCTTGAGCAAGCGCCCCGGCAGGCGTTCGGCCAGCAGTGCCACGCCAAACAAGGCCAGGGCATGAATCAACTGGTAGTGCACGCCGGTCTGGAACACCGCCAGGTACTGCGCACCGAGCTGGCCTTTCAAGCCATGCGCAGCAAAGGCGCCCAGAGCCACACCGGTGAAACCAGCCAGGGCGGCCAACAACAGAAAAACGCGCAACATGATTCACTCCCGGACGACGGCGACGCGGCCGCTATAATGGCCCGCTCCCCAGGACCGGGCCAAGCCATGTTGCGCAATCTGTTTCGCCGACTGACCAAACTGCTGCTGTGGCTAGCCGCAGGCAGCGCCCTGATAGTACTTGCCCTGCGCTGGATCGACCCGCCGGGCACGGCCCTGATGATCGAGCGCAAGGTGCAGTCCTGGACCGACGACCAGCCCATCGACCTGCAGCGCAGCTGGCGGCCCTGGAGCGAACTGCCGGACGACCTGAAGATCGCGGTCATCGCCGGCGAGGACCAGAAGTTCGCCGAGCACTGGGGCTTCGATGTCGCAGCCATTCGCCAGGCCCTGGCCCATAACGCCGAAGGCGGCAACCTGCGCGGAGCCAGCACCATCAGCCAGCAGGTGGCCAAGAACCTGTTCCTCTGGTCCGGCCGCAGCTGGCCACGCAAGGGCCTGGAAGCCTGGTTCACCGGGCTGATCGAGCTGCTCTGGCCGAAGCAGCGCATCCTCGAGGTGTATCTCAACAGTGTGGAATGGGGCGACGGCGTATTCGGCGCCGAAGCGGCCGCACGTCACCACTTCAAGGTCGGCGCGCCCTACCTGTCGCGCCAGCAGGCCAGCCTGCTCGCTGCCGTGCTGCCCAACCCGCGCGCCTGGAGCGCCAGCCGGCCAAACGCCTACGTGCAGCGCCGCGCCGCCTGGATTCGCCAGCAGAGCTACCAGCTGGGCGGCAGCCATTACCTCAACCAGCTGTCTGCGTCGCCATCCCTGCCGCAGTGGTGGCCTGACTGGTTACCGAAGCTCTGAGCAGCGCCCGAGCGAGCGCAGCCGTCAGTGCTGCAGCAAACGCTTGGGCACGACGCGTAGCAGGCGCAAACGATCGCCCTCGATATGCGCGGTCAGCCCCTGCTGCGGGTAGACCCAGGCCTCGCCCTTGGGCAATTGCAGACGCAGACGCGGCTCCCCCAGGCTGGCGCTCAGTGCCGTTGCCATTACCCTGTGCTGCGGCAGCAGGTTGAGCCCTTCGATATGCTGCCCGGACAGCTGCTCCAGCATTCCCGCCGAGAGCGGCTGTTCCGGATCATTTGGCCGCGCACCACTGACCTCGGTCAGGCTGGCGCGCTGGTTATCGCTCAGGTCCAGCTCGCCCTCCACTTGCCAGCGATCCCGCTCGCCTCGCAGCAGCAGGTGCGGACCATCCATGCGTGGCTGCAGCCACAGTTCGGCATTGGGTAGGAACTGGCTCAGCTGGGCAACCGTCAGGCGCTCATCGAACTGCGGACGAAAGAGCTCGGCATCCCACTGCTGCATCTGCGGCAATGGCTCGGCCTGCTCGCGCGGCAGCAGCAGCCAATAGCCGAGCAGACAACTGGCCACAGCCACGCAAGTGAACAGCAGAGCAGGTGGACGACGCTTCACGAGCAAACTCCGGGCAGAAAAAAGCCGCACCAGGGTGCGGCTTTTCAGGTGATGCAACTTACGCCTGGATCGAGCCTTTCAGCTTGTTCATGGCGTTCTTCTCCAACTGGCGAATGCGCTCGGCGGAGACGTTGTACTTGGCGGCCAGGTCGTGCAGGGTCGCCTTCTCCTCGGCCAGCCAGCGCTGCTGGAGGATATCGCGACTACGCTCGTCCAGGCTTTCCAGCGCCTCGTGCAGGCTGGCGCTGGAGCTATCACTCCAGTCGGCCGCCTCGAGCTGCATGGCCGGGTCGTAGCGATGGTCTTCGAGGTAGTTGGCCGGCGACTTGAAGGCACTTTCATCGTCGTCTTCCGCCGCCGGGTCGAAGGCCATGTCATGGCCCGACAGGCGGCTCTCCATCTCACGCACTTCGCGCGGCTCCACGCCCAGGCTCTCGGCCACGGCATGCACTTCATCGTTGTTCAGCCAGGCCAGACGCTTCTTCTGGCTGCGCAGGTTGAAGAACAGCTTGCGCTGCGCCTTGGTGGTGGCGACCTTGACGATGCGCCAGTTGCGCAGGATGAACTCGTGAATCTCGGCCTTGACCCAGTGCACGGCGAAGGACACCAGGCGCACACCCATTTCCGGGTTGAAGCGCTTGACAGCCTTCATCAGGCCGACGTTGCCTTCCTGGATCAGGTCAGCCTGGGCCAGGCCATAACCGGCATAGCTACGGGCGATATGCACGACGAAACGCAGGTGGGCCAGCACCAGCTGGCGCGCGGCCTCCAGATCCTGCTCGTAGTAGAGACTCTCGGCCAGCTCGCGCTCCTGCTCGACGGAGAGCAGCGGGATGCTGTTCACCGCATGCACATAGGCCTCCAGGTTGGCGCCTGGGACTAGGGCATGTACAGGTTGCAGAGAAGTGGTCATCAAAAACCTCCGGTATTACAGGGCTCGCGCAGTCTAGCACTGCACTTTCAGAGCAGGGAACCCGTGCAAAAGTTCCGTTACAGATGCTCTGATTACGACAAAAATTATCAACTGTTACCGTGGCGCCAGCTCACTCAGGTGCCGTGCCACGGCCAGCCAGGCGCCAATATAGCCGAGGAACAACGCCCCCAACAGTAGCGACAGACCATCGGCAGCCGGTACGCCGCCCAGAGCGAAATCGCTGCCGTAGAGCCCAGCCAGGCGCACCACGGCACCATTCAGCCAGTCCAGCCCGAAGGCCAGCAGCGCCCAGGCGAGAAGCCCGGCACCGATGCCGTACAGCGCGCCCATATAAAGGAAGGGCCGGCGTACATAGCCATCGGTGCCGCCGACCAGCTTGATCACCTCGATCTCGCTGCGACGGTTCTCGATGTGCAGGCGAATGGTATTGCCGATCACCAGCAACAGGGCCATGACCAGCAGCAGGGTCAGGCCGAAGACGAAGCGGTCCCCAAGGCCGAGAATGGCGCTCAGGCGCTCCACCCACTGCAGGTCGAGCTGCGCCTGGTCGACGCCGGGCATCTCGCTGAGCCGCTCGCGCAAAGCCTCCAGACGCGCCTTGTCGATCTCCTTGGGGGTCACGACCACCACGGCCGGCAACGGATTCTCCGGTAGCTCGCGCAGCGCCTGGCCCAGCCCGGACTGTTCCTCGAAAGCGGCCAGGCCGGCCTCGCTGCCGATGAACTCGGCCTGGGCGACATCCTCCAGGTCGGCGATTTCGTCGCGCAACTGCAGACCGGCGTCGTCACCAGCCTGCACTTTCAGGTACAGGGAAATCTGCGCCGCCTTCTGCCAGGAGCCACCCAGACGCTCGACATTGTCCAGCAGCAGCGCCAGGCCCATGGGCAGGGACAAGGCAACGGCCATGACCAGGCAGGTGAAGAAACTGCCGATGGGCTGACGCACCAGGCGACTGAGGCTATCGATCAGGCTGGCGCGGTGGCTTTCCACCCAGGCGGCGAACAGGGCGGAGAACTCCGGGCCTTCCTTGATCGGCTTGTCGGCCTTGGCCTGGACCGCGCCAACCCGCTCGGCGGCCTTGATATTGCGCTGCGGCTCGCTCATGCGGCCTCCCCGTCGCCGATCAGGCGACCGCGCTGCAGGGTCAGCATGCGGTGACGCATACGCGCGATCAGCGCCAGGTCGTGGCTGGCGATCAACACCGTGGTACCGAGGCGGTTGATGTCCTCGAAGACACCCATGATCTCGGCGGCCAGGCGCGGGTCGAGGTTGCCGGTGGGCTCGTCCGCCAGCAGCAGGGCCGGGCGATGCACCACGGCACGGGCGATACCGACGCGCTGCTGCTGACCGGTGGATAGGTCGGCCGGGAACTGTTCGGCCTTGTCGCTCAGGCTGACGCGCTCCAGCGCCGAGCTGACCCGCTTGGCGATGTCCGGCTTGGACAGTCCGAGGATCTGCAGCGGCAGGGCGACGTTGTCGAACACCGAGCGGTCGAACAGCAACTGGTGATTCTGGAACACCACGCCGATCTGCCGGCGCAGGAAGGGGATCTGCGCATTGGTGATCTGCGACAGGTCCTGACCGGCCAGCAGCAGCTTGCCGCTGGTCGGACGTTCCATGGCCAGCAGCAGGCGCAGCAGGGTGGATTTGCCCGCACCGGAATGGCCGGTAACGAAGAGGAACTCGCCGCGACGCACGCGGAAACTCAGTTCGTGCAGGCCGACATGGCCGTTGGAATACCGCTTGCCGACTTGCTCGAAACGAATCATGCGCGCTCCCTTTCCGCAAACAGAGCCTGAACGAAATCCTCGGCGACGAAACTGCGCAGGTCGTCGATGCCCTCGCCGACGCCGATATAGCGGATCGGCAGGCCGAACTGCTTGGCCAGGGCGAAGATCACCCCACCCTTGGCGGTGCCATCCAGCTTGGTCAGGGCCAGGCCAGTAAGGGTCACGGCCTGGTTGAACTGCTTGGTCTGGTTGATGGCGTTCTGCCCGGTGCCGGCATCCAGCACCAGCAGCACTTCGTGCGGCGCCGTGTCGTCCAGCTTGCCAATCACCCGACGGACCTTCTTCAGCTCCTCCATCAGGTTGTCCTTGGTGTGCAGGCGTCCGGCCGTATCGGCGATCAGCACATCGACGCCACGGGCCTTGGCGGCCTGGACGGCGTCGAAGATCACCGAAGCGGAGTCGGCGCCAGTGTGCTGGGCGATCACCGCGATGTTGTTGCGTTCGCCCCACACCTGCAGCTGCTCGACAGCAGCGGCGCGGAAGGTGTCGCCAGCCGCGAGCATGACCTTCTTGCCCTCGCCCTGCAGCTTCTTGGCCAGCTTGCCGATGGTGGTGGTCTTGCCGACGCCGTTCACGCCGACCACCAGGATCACGTAGGGCTGTTTCTCGGCGGGAATCTGCAGCGGCTGCTCGACCGGCTTGAGCAGGCCGGCCAGCTCCTGCTGCAGGGCCTGGTACAGCGCGCCGCTGTCGGCCAGTTCCTTGCGCGCCACGCGCTTGGTCAGGCTGCCGATGATGGCGGTAGTGGCTTCAACACCGACGTCAGCCATCAGCAGGCGGGTTTCCAGCTCTTCGAGCAGGTCGTCGTCGATGGCCTTCTTGCCGAGGAACAGGCTGGCCATGCCCTCGCCCAGGCTGGCGCTGGTCTTCGACAGGCCCTGCTTGAGGCGGGCGAACCAGCCGCCCTGATTGTCGCCAGGCTTGTTCTGTTCGGCCTGTACCGGCGCGACCTCGACCGGCGGCTGCGGTTCAGGCTGAACCACGACCGGCACGGGCTGCTCATGCACCGGATGGGTGACTTCGCTGCCGGCATTGATGCGGAAGCGCGAAAAGGCCGGCTTGGCCTCCTCCGGCGCAACGGCCGGGGCGACTGCCTCGGCGACCGGGGATGGAGGCGGCTCCACGGGGGCAGCCGACGCAGGCTCGGCGACCGGGACGACCGGCGCCTGCTGCGCAGTGCTGGCCGCCGGAGCCGGAGCCGGAGCCGGAGCCGGCTCGATGATGGGGGTGGCCGGGGAACTGGCAACCGTGTCGGGCTGCGCTGCCGGCTCAGGTACCTCCGGCGCGACGGCCGGTTGCTCGGCTTGCGGGGCCGGGGCTACAGGCGCGGAGGGCTCTTCCTGCGGTTTCTTGCGCAGCCAGCCGAACAGGGATTTCTTTTCGCCGGCGTTATCCGGCGAGGGCTTGTCGTCGTTGGAACCAAACATGGGTCTTGGGCATCTCAGGGGAGCCGCACGGCGAGCCGCGCCGCCCCGGAAAAGGATGCGGTATCCTAGCACCTCTTCGCCCGCCGGCGGTACGACCGCCCGGGCCGCCTGACAGGTCAAGACTCCCTATGCCATCACTCGCCCGCCGCTGCGCCGGCCTGCTCCTCATTACCCTGTGTGCGCCCCTGGCCGCACTCGCCGCGGAGCCGCAAGCCACCCACGAATTCCAGCTGGACAACGGCCTCAAGGTCATCGTCCGCGAGGATCACCGCGCCCCCGTGGTGGTCTCGCAGATCTGGTACAAGGTCGGCTCCAGCTACGAGACGCCTGGCCAGACCGGCCTGTCCCACGCCCTCGAACACATGATGTTCAAGGGCAGCCGCAAGCTCGGCCCAGGTGAGGCTTCGCGCATCCTGCGCGAGCTCGGCGCCGAGGAAAACGCCTTCACCAGCGACGACTACACCGCCTATTACCAGGTGCTGTCGCGCGACCGCCTGGCCGTGGCCCTGGAACTGGAGGCCGACCGCCTGGCCAGTCTCAAGCTGCCCGCCGACGAGTTCGCCCGCGAGATCGAGGTGATCAAGGAAGAACGCCGCCTGCGCACCGACGACAAGCCCACCGCGCTGGCCTACGAGCGCTTCAAGGCCATGGCCTACCCGGCCAGCGGCTACCACACTCCGACCATCGGCTGGATGGCCGACCTCAAGCGCATGACGGTCGACGAGCTACGCGCCTGGTACCAGGCCTGGTACGCGCCGAACAACGCCACCCTGGTGGTGGTCGGCGATGTCTCCAAGGAAGAAGTACAGGGCCTGGCCGAAAAATACTTCGGCGCCATTCCGCGCCGCGCCGTACCGCCCGCCAAGGCCCCGCTGGAACTGGCCGAGCCCGGTGAACGGCGTATCAGCCTGCACGTGAAGACCCAGCTACCCAGCCTGTTGATGGGCTTCAACGTGCCCGGCCTGGCCAGCGCCGCCGATGCCCGCCAGGTACATGCCCTGCGCCTGCTCTCGGCGCTGCTCGACGGCGGCTACAGCGCACGCCTGCCGGCACGCCTGGAGCGCGGCGAGGAACTGGTGTCCGGCGCCTCGGCCTGGTACGACCCCTTCGCCCGCGGCGACAGCCTGTTCATGCTTTCCGCGACCCCCAACGTGCAGAAGGGCAAGACCCTGGAGCAGGTCGAGGCTGGTCTGTGGCAGCAACTCGACGAGCTCAAGCAGAACCCGCCCAGCGCCGAGGAACTGGCCCGCGTGCGCGCCCAGGTGATCGCCGGCCTGGTCTACGAGCGTGACTCCATCACCAGCCAGGCCACCACCATCGGCGAACTGGAGACCGTCGGCCTGTCCTGGAAGCTGATGGACCAGGACCTCGCCGCCCTCGAAGCCGTCACCCCGGCCGACATCCAGCAGGCCGCACAGATCTACTTCACCCGTACGCGCCTGGCCGTCGCCCATATCCTGCCCGAGAGCAAAGCCGCACAAGGAGAACAGCCATGAGCGAGCGCAATGGCATGCGCTACGGCCTGCTCGGCCTTGGCGTGATCGCGCTGGTCGGCACCCTGACCCTGATCGCCAGCCGCCCTGCCGAAGCCCCGACGCCGGCAGCGGCGCCGACCACCCAACTGGAGTCCCTGGCCCAGCTCAACGGCCAGGCACCGAGCAAGCGCACCCTGGATATCCAGCAGTGGCAAACGGCCGAAGGCGCCAAGGTGCTTTTCGTCGAGGCCCGCCAGCTGCCGATGTTCGACCTGCGCCTGACCTTCGCCGCCGGCAGTAGCCATGATGACGGCGTACCCGGCCTCGCCGCGCTGACCAACGCCATGCTCAACGAGGGCGTGCCCGGCAAGGACGTCACCGCCATCGCCGAGGGCTTCGAGGGCCTCGGCGCCGAGTTCGGCAACGGCTCCTACCGCGACATGGCCGTCGCCAGCCTGCGCAGCCTCAGCGAACCGGCGCAGCGCGCACCGGCACTGGCCCTGTTCAAGCAGGTGATCGGCCAACCGACCTTCCCCGCCGACTCCCTGGCACGGATCAAGAACCAGTTGCTGGCCGGCTTCGAATACCAGAAGCAGAACCCCGGCAAGCTGGCCGGTCTGCAGCTGTTCGAGCGCCTCTATGGCTCGCACCCCTATGCCCACCCCAGCGAAGGCACCGAGCAATCGATCCCGCCGATCACCATTGAACAGCTACGTGTCTTCCACCAGCGCGCCTATGCCAGCGGCAATGTGGTCATCGCCCTGGTCGGCGACCTGTCGCGCGCCGAGGCCGAAAGCATCGCCGCCGAGGTCTCCGCAGCCCTGCCCAAGGGCCCGGCGCTGCCGCACATCGCGCAGCCGCAGGAACCCAAGGCCGGCCTCAGCCATATCGAGTTCCCATCCAACCAGACCCACCTGCTGCTGGCCCAGCTCGGTGTCGACCGCCGTGAGCCGGATTACGCTGCCCTATCCATCGGTAACCAGATTCTCGGCGGCGGTGGCTTCGGCACCCGCCTGATGGAGGAAGTGCGCGAGAAGCGCGGCCTTACCTACGGCGTGTACTCCGGCTTCAGCGCCATGCAGGCGCGCGGCCCGTTCATGATCAGCCTGCAGACCCGTGCCGAGCAGAGCGAAGGCACCCTCAAGCTGGTGCAGGACATCCTGCGCGACTACCTGGCCGAGGGCCCGACCGAGAAGGAGCTGGACGACGCCAAGCGCGAGATGCTCGGCAGCTTCCCGCTGAGCACCGCGAGCAACGCCGACATCGTCGGCCAGCTGGGCAGCATGGGCTTCTACGACCTGCCGCTGACTTACCTGGACGATTTCATGGCCGCCGTGCAGAAGCTCAGCGTGGAGCAGGTCAAGGCCGCCATGAACAAGCACCTGGATGCCGACCAGCTGGTGATCGTCACCGCCGGCCCCACCGTCGAGCAGAAGCCCCTGCCGCCGCCCACCGACAAACCCGCCGAGCAGCCCGCCGGCGTCCCGGAGCACTGATGCGCAAGCCCAGCAAGAAACCCGAACCCGCCGCCAGCGGCCAGTTGCGCATCATCGGCGGCGAATGGCGCAGCCGTCAGTTCAGCTTCCCCATGGCCCACGGCCTGCGGCCGACGCCGAACCGGGTGCGCGAAACCCTGTTCAACTGGCTGGCACCCTATGTGCCGGGCGCCCATGTGCTGGACTGCTTCACCGGCAGCGGCGCGCTGTTTCTCGAAGCCCTGTCGCGCGGCGCCAGCAGCGCCCTGGCCCTGGACAGCAACAACAGCGCCATCGCCAGCCTGCGCCAGACCCTGACCACGCTGAAGTGCGACAACGGCCAGTTGCTGCAGACCAACGCCCTGCAGTACCTGGAAAACCAGGCGGCCACGCCCTACGACCTGGTCTTCCTCGACCCGCCCTTCGGCCAGGACCTGCTCGGCCCGGCCTGCAATCTGCTGGAAGAGAAAGGCTGGCTGGCCGCAGACGCCTGGATCTACACCGAAAGCGAGGCGCCCCCCTCGGCCCTGACGCTGCCCGGCAACTGGCGCCTGCACCGCGAGCAGAAAGCCGGTCAGGTGTACTACTCGCTGTGGCAACGCGGCTGAGCTGGCGCGAAGAAGCCGTCGGTGAAGAACTTCATCTACGACAACCTGCCCTACCTGCTGGTCGCACCGCTGGCCCTGCTACTGCTGTTCGCCGAGAAGGAGATCGCCTTTGGCGTCTCCCGCAGCGTCATGGAGCCATCACGCGGCCCGGTGCTGGGGCTGACCGAGCAACGGCTGGTCGCCGCCCTGGTCCTGCTGTTGGTTATGCGCAAGATGTGGCTCAACAGGCGCCGCTGAGTCTTCATTCGCCCGGCCAATGGTTCTTCCGCTTTGCCACGCCAGGC
Source organism: Pseudomonas sp. BMS12 (assembly GCF_001592875.1). Lineage (GTDB taxonomy): Bacteria > Pseudomonadota > Gammaproteobacteria > Pseudomonadales > Pseudomonadaceae > Aquipseudomonas. The sequence goes on from NZ_LSOF01000007.1 coordinate 134,500, forward strand.
TCTAGCCTGATGCCTTGAGCCACACCCGAAACCGCCCATGACGACCGACTTCCAACCCGCCTGGTGGCTGCCCAGCCCGCACCTGCAGACCCTGTGGGGCTCGCTGTGCCGCACACCGCCTAGCCTTGAGCGCCAACGCGAGCGCCTGTGGCTGGAAGACGGCGACTTTCTCGACCTCGACTGGTATGGCCCGCACGAGGCCGGCGCGCCGTTGGTGCTGGTGCTGCACGGACTGACCGGCTCCTCCAGCTCGCACTATGTGCTCGGCCTGCAGCAGCAGCTGGCCGCCCAGGGGTGGGCCAGCGTCGCGCTAAACTGGCGCGGCTGCTCGGGCGAGCCGAACCTGCTGCCGCGCGGCTACCACTCCGGGGTCAGCGAGGACGTGGTCAGCGTGGTTCAGCACCTGCAGGCCCAGCGGCCGCTGGCGCCGCTGTATGCGGTGGGTTATTCGCTGGGCGGCAACGTGCTGCTCAAGTACCTGGGCGAAAGCGGCGCGGCTTCCGGCCTGCAGGGCGCAGTCGCAGTGTCGGTGCCGTTTCGCCTGGACCACTGCGCCGAGCGCATCGACCGCGGCTTCTCCAAGGTCTACCAGGCGCACTTCATGCGTGAGCTGGTCGCCTACGTGCGCGACAAGCAACAGCGCTTCACCGACGAAGGCCATCACGAACGCCTGGCCGCGCTGCAGGCGCTCGGCCCGCTGGAAGGCATGCGCACCTTCTGGGACTTCGACGGTCGTTTCACCGCCCCGCTGCACGGCTACGCCGACGCCGACGATTACTACCGCCGCGCCTCCAGCCGTTACTACCTGGAGCAGATCCGCACCCGCACACTGATCATCCAGTCCAGCGACGATCCCTTCGTCTTCCCCTACAGCGTGCCCCAGGCCCACGAACTCTCGGCCAGCACCCGCCTGGAGCTGCACACCCGCGGCGGCCACGTCGGCTTTATCGGCGGTTCGCCACGCCTGCCGGAGTATTACCTGGAGCGGCGAATTCCCAGTTGGCTGGCCTGTTAGGGACGCTCTGAAAAGCCCTTACTGTCGCTCCCGCGAAGGCAGGAGCCCAGGTGCCACCGCCATCTGGAGTCCCGCCTGCGCGGGAATGACGGCACTTCTGAGTCTTCTTGGAAGACTGTTTTTAACAGCGGCCAGGCAGCGCAGTGTTTTCCAGTAGCCTGCCAGGGCCTGCTTAGAAAATTCGGTCCAGCGGCACATGCAGGCTCTGGTACACCGCCTGCACCCCTTCCCGCGCCTCGGCAGTGGTATAGCCGCCCTCCAGCGCCAGCACCTGGTAGATGCCGCGGCGCATCATCTCTTCGTTGAGGTCACCGGAATCACTGCGCATGGTGCACAGGAAGCGCACCCAGGAGGTGAGGATGATCCAGCTGTTGAGGGTCAGCGCCTCGATCTGCTGGGCGTCCATGGCCAGGATGCCGGCCTCGGCAAAGCCCCGATAGATGTCCGTGGCGCCCAGCAGGCAGCGGCGGGCGAAGGCGCGGTAGCGCTCGGCCAGTTCGGCATCGCTTTCCAGCAGGTGTTCCAGGTCGCGGTGCAGGAAGCGGTAATGCCACATGGCGGCCAGTAGGGCCTGCAGGTAGAAGGTCTTGTCCTCCACCGTCAGCGCGCGTCCTTCGGGGCGGCGCAGGAAGGTATCGACGCGACTTTCGTACTGGGCGAAGAGCTCGGCGATGATCGCCTGCTTGTTGCGGAAGTGGTAGTACAGGTTGCCCGGCGACATGCCCAGGTGCGCGGCGATGTGGTTGGTGGTGACGTTGCGCTCGCCCTGGGCATTGAACAGCTCCAGGCTGGCGTCGACGATGCGGTCGCGGGTCTTGTTCTTCGGGGCCATGGTTCGGCTCGGTTAAGCGTTTCGGCAAAAGTACAGGGATGCGCGGGTTCTGACGACCGGCACGGGGCTCGATTGACAGTTTAGAGCAATTACTCTAAAAATCATTCTACTTATCCGCCGCTGCACTCCCGAGAGGATGCCCGCCATGGTTGCCGATGTCGCCTACCTACAACAAAACCAACAGCAGATCGATGCCCTGGAGCCCCTACTGGCTGCGCAGCGCGCCGCGTTCCGCGCCAATCCGATGCCGTCTGCCGAGCAGCGCCTGGCCTGGCTCAAGACCCTGCGCGAGCTGATCCATCAGGAGAAAGACGCGCTGATCGCCGCGTTACACGCCGACTTCAGCAACCGCGCCGAGAGCGAGACCATGCTGGCCGAGATCATGGCCAGCCTGAACGGCATCCACTACGCCAGCAAGAACCTGAAGAAGTGGATGAAGCCGTCGAAGCGCTCGGTGGATATGTCCTTCCAGCCGGCCAAGGCCAAGGTGATCTACCAGCCGCTGGGCGTGATCGGCGTGATCTCGCCGTGGAACTACCCGCTGTTCCTGGCCTTCGGCCCGCTGATCGGTGCGCTGTCCGCCGGTAACCGGGTGATGATCAAGATGAGCGAGGCCACCCCGGTCACCTCGCAACTGGTCAAGGACATTCTGGCCAAGGTCTTCCCCGAGGACCTGGTCGCCGTGGTGCTGGGCGAGGCCGAAGTCGGCCAGGCCTTCTCCCGCCTGCCCTTCGATCATCTGCTGTTCACCGGCGCCACCAGCATCGGCAAGCATGTGATGCGCGCCGCCGCCGAGAATCTGGTGCCGGTCACCCTGGAGCTGGGCGGCAAGTCGCCAGCCATCATTGCCGCCGACGTGCCCATGGCCGACGCCGCAGAGCGCATCGCCTTCGGCAAGACCATGAACGCCGGCCAGACCTGCGTGGCGCCTGACTATGTGCTGGTGCCGGAAGGCCGCGTGGAGGAGTTCATCGACACCTACCGGCAGGTGGTGCAGCGCTTCTATCCCAAGCTGGAAAACAACCCGGACTACACCGCCATCATCAACGAGCGCCAGCTCAGCCGCCTCAAGGGCTATATCAGCGACGCGGAGAGCAAGGGCGCGCAGGTCATCCGCCTGTTCGACAAGGACCAGGACCGCCGCATGGCCCAGTGCCTGGTGCTGAACACCAATGACGACATGAAGCTGATGCAGGACGAGATCTTCGGCCCGCTGCTGCCGGTCGTGCCGTATCGCGGCATCGAGCAGGCCTTCAACTACGTCAACGACCGGCCGCGGCCGCTGGCGCTGTACTACTTCGGCTACGACAAGGCCGAGCAAGAGCGCGTGCTGAGCGAGACCCACTCCGGCGGCGTGTGCATCAACGACACCATGCTGCACGTGGCCCAGGACGACATGCCGTTCGGCGGTATCGGCCCCTCCGGCATGGGCCATTACCACGGCCACGAGGGCTTCCTGACCTTCAGCAAGGCCAAGGCGGTGCTGATCAAGCAGCGCTTCAATGGCGCCAGGCTGATCTACCCTCCATACGGCAAGCCGCTGCAGAAGCTGGTCCAGAAACTCTTCCTTCGCTGATACGCCATACGGGGCCATAACAACAATGATCGATACCCCCGCCAACGCCGTGTCGCTCTCGCGACGCGGCCTGCTCAAAGTCGGCCTGTTCGGCGGTGCCTTCCTGGCCACCGCCGGCCTGGCCGCCAGCCTCAGTGGCTGCTCGGCGCCGGGCACGGCCACGGGTTTCGCCGTGCTGCGCGAGAGCGATCTGCCCAGCCTGCGTGCGCTGATCCCGGTGATTCTGCAAGGTGCGGTCGCCGACGGCGCCATGCCGGCGGCAGTGGACGCCACCCTGCAAGGCATCGACCACAACCTCAACCATGTCTCGCCGGAGCTGCTCAAGCTCACCCAGCAACTGCTCGACGTGCTGGCCATGGACATCACCCGCGGCCCGCTGACCGGCGTCTGGGGCGACTGGGACAGCGCCAGCGCCGAAGATGTCCGCCAGTTCCTCGCCCGCTGGGAGCACAGTTCGCTGGACCTGCTGCGCATGGGCCATGCCGCACTGCTGCAGATGGTGCTGATGTCCTGGTACGCCCGGCCGCAATCCTGGGCCCACTGTGGCTACCCCGGGCCGCCCACGGTCTAGCCGCCGGCTGCACACGCACCCGGCCACGCCCTGCGCACAATGACAAGAATGAGAGCCTGAACATGCCTGTACCCGATAGTTTCCGCGAAGGCCTGGCCCGCGGCTGGACCACCTACGACGGCTCGCGCCTGGAGCAGGATCTGCTGCTGGAAGCCGACGTCGCCATCATCGGCAGCGGCGCCGGCGGCGGCACCACCGCGGAGATCCTCAGCGCCGCCGGCTTCAAGGTGCTGCTGATCGAGGAAGGCCCGCTGAAGACCAGCAGCGACTTCAAGATGCAGGAGGCCGACGCCTACCCGCAGCTGTACCAGGAAGGCATCGGGCGCATGAGCAAGGACGGCGCCATCACCATCATGCAGGGCCGCGCCGTGGGTGGCACCACCCTGGTCAACTGGACCTCCAGTTTCCGCACCCCGGAGCCGACCCTGCAGCACTGGGCCGATGTCCACGACGTCAAGGGCCACAGCCCGGCCGAGATGGCGCCCTGGTTCGAGAAGATGGAGCAGCGCCTGGGTGTCGCGCCCTGGGCCATCCCGCCGAACCCCAACAACCAGGTGATCAAGGACGGCTGTGAGAAGCTCGGCTACAGCTGGCACGTCATCCCGCGCAACGTGCGCGGCTGCTGGAACCTCGGCTACTGCGGCATGGGCTGCCCGACCAATGCCAAGCAGTCGATGCTGGTCACCACCATTCCCGCGACCCTGGACAAGGGCGGCAGCCTGCTCTATCTCGCCCGCGCCGAACGCCTGATCCACGACGGCGAGCGGGTCAGCGGCCTGGAATGCCTGGGCATGGACGCGCGCTGCGTGGCGCCCAATGGTCGCCGCATCATGGTCAAGGCCCGCCACTACGTGCTGGCCGGCGGTGGCATCAACAGCCCGGCGTTGCTCATGCGCTCCAAGGCGCCCGACCCGCATGAGCGGGCTGGCAAGCGCACCTTCCTGCACGTGGTCAACTTCTCCGCCGCGCAGTTCGAGAAGGTCATCAACCCCTTCTATGGCGCGCCGCAGTCGATCTACTCCGACCATTTCCAATGGACCGACGGCGCCGCCGGGCAGATGTCCTACAAGCTGGAAGTCCCGCCGCTGCAGCCGGCGCTGACCGCCACCCTGCTCGGCCGCTTCGGCGTCGACAATGCCCTGCGCATGGAGCAGCTGCCACACACCAACGTGATGCTGGCGCTGCTGCGCGACGGCTTCCACCCGGACAGTGCCGAGGGCACGGTGGAACTGCGCGGCGACGGCACGCCAGTGCTCGACTACCGCATGACCGACTACACCTGGGACGGCATCCGTCGGGCCTTCCACAGCATGGCCGAGATCCAGTTCGCCGCCGGCGCCAAGGCCGTTTTGCCACAGCATGCCGCGGCCGACTACGTGAAGACCCTGGCCGAGGCCAAGAGCCTGATCGATCGCCTCGACCTGGTGCTGTACCAGACCCGCCTGGGCAGCGCCCATGTGATGGGCGGCTGCGCCATGGGCGAAGACGCGAAAATGGCGGTCACCGACAGCCTGGGCAGGCACCATCAGCTGGAAAACCTGTCGATCCACGACGGCTCGCTGTTCCCCACCAGCATCGGCGCCAACCCGCAGCTGTCGATCTACGGGCTCACCGCCAAGCTCGCCAGTCTGCTGGCCGAACGCCTCAAGGCATGAGCAAGCTGATCGCCGTTCTGCTGCTGGTCGCCGGTGTCATCCACCTGCTGCCGCTGGCCGGCGTGCTCGGCGGCGAACGGCTCAACGCCCTCTACGGCCTGACGCTGGACGAGCCCAACCTGCAGATCCTGATGCGCCACCGCGCCGTGCTGTTCGGCCTGCTCGGCGCCCTGCTGGCGGCCGCGGCCTTCGTACCGGGGCTGCGCAGCCTGGCCCTGCTCGGCGGGCTGATCAGCGTCATCAGCTTCCTCCTGCTGGCCTGGAGCGCACCGCTCTACAACGAGGCCCTGCGCCGTGTGGTGGTAGCCGACTGGGTAGCCCTGGCCTGCCTGCTGCCGGCACTGGCGCTGCACCTGCGCGCGCCCTGAGCCTTTTCCCCCGGGGAAGCACTGCGCTACCATCCGCGACTCTTACCGCTCCGAGCAGGACGATGCGATGAATCGAGTGTTGTACCCGGGTACCTTCGACCCCATCACCAAAGGTCATGGCGATCTGATCGAACGTGCCTCGCGCCTGTTCGACACCGTGGTCATCGCCGTCGCCGCCAGCCCGAAGAAGAACCCCCTGTTCCCCCTGGAACAACGGGTGGCGCTGGCTCAGGAGGTCACCAAGCACCTGCCGAACGTCGAGGTGGTGGGTTTCTCCACCCTGCTCGCCCACTTCGTCAAGGAGCAGAACGCCAACATCCTCCTGCGCGGCCTGCGTGCAGTGTCGGACTTCGAATACGAATTCCAGCTGGCCAACATGAACCGCCAGCTGGCGCCGGACGTGGAGAGCATGTTCCTCACCCCGTCGGAGAAGTACTCCTTCATTTCCTCGACCCTGGTGCGCGAGATCGCCGCCCTCGGTGGCGACATCACCAAGTTCGTCCACCCGGCCGTGGCCCAGGCGCTGTCCGAGCGTTTCCAGCGCTGAACCGAAGCGACCGCCCATGCCTCGCGCATGGCGCCGGTCGCGCCGATCCGGCACAATTCGCCCCATTGAATGCCTGAAAGTGCCGCGCCCATCGGGCGTGGCAGGAGTTGCCCGATGTCCCTGAAGATCACCGACGACTGCATCAACTGCGACGTCTGCGAGCCCGAGTGCCCCAACGGCGCTATCTCCCAGGGGGAAGAGATCTACGTGATCGACCCCAACCTGTGCACCGAATGCGTCGGCCACTATGACGAGCCGCAGTGCCAGCAGGTCTGCCCGGTGGACTGCATCCCCCTCGACGAAGCGAATGTCGAGAGCAAGGACGAGCTGATGCAGAAGTACCTGATCATCACCGGCAAGGCCTGATTCACTCCCCACACCCGGGCGATCTTCGCTAGGCTGTCAGGCCTGTATTGCACGGATCGCCGCCCATGCCCGCCAAGCTTCTTCTCACCTGCCTGCTGCTGACCTGCACGCTGGCCACTCAGGCCGCGCCGGTCAAACCGCAACAGGCCGTCGTCGCCAGCGCCCATCCGGCCGCCACAGTCGCCGGCCTGGAAACCCTGACCCAGGGCGGCAATGCCTTCGACGCGGCGATTGCCGTCGCGGCAGCCCTGGCAGTCGCCGAACCCTATGGCTCCGGTCTCGGCGGCGGTGGTTTCTTCCTCCTGCGCCAGGCCGGCGAGAAGCCGATCTATCGTTTCCTCGACGCCCGCGAGCGTGCGCCGCTGAGCGCCGGCCCCGACCTGTATCGACGTAACGGCCAGGTGCAGCGCGAACTCTCGCTGAACGGCCCATTGGCGGCGGCCATACCTGGTCTGCCGGCGGCTCTGGCATTGCTCGCCGAGCGCTATGGCAAGCTGCCGCTGAGCCACTCGCTGACCCCGGCGATGCGCCTGGCCCGCGACGGCGTCGGCATCGACCGGGTCTACCGCGAACGAGTCGAATGGCGCCTGGCGGCCATGCAGAACGATGCCGAGACCGCACGCATCTTCCTCGACCAGGGCCAGCTGCCCGCCCTCCATGGCCTTTTGCGCCAGCCCGAGCTGGCGCGCACCCTGCAACGCCTGGCCGACGGCGGCCATGCCGGCTTCTATGGCGGCGAAACGGCGCGCCGGCTGGTGGAGGGCGTACGCGCTGCCGGTGGTATCTGGAGCGAGCGCGATCTGCGCGAATACCGGGTGGTCGAGCGCCAGCCCCTGCGCTTTCCCCTGCAGGGCAAGCGCGAGCTGATCAGTGCCCCACCACCCTCGGCCGGCGGCGTAGCCATCGCCCAGAGCCTGGCGATGCTGCAGCAACTGCCCTGGCAGAAGTCCGGCGACGTGCAGCGCAGCCATTACGTGACCGAGGTGCTGCGCCGCGCCTACCGTGATCGCGGCCTGCTGGGCGACCCCGACCAGGTGCGCAACCCACTCGAGCAATTGCTAGACGCCAACTACCTGCAGGGCCTGGCCAAAGGCATCCAACTGCAGCACGCCACCCCCAGCAGCAGCCTGCCAGCGGCGCCGGCCTGGCGCGAAGGCGACCACACTACTCACTTCACCGTGCTCGACACCGAGGGCAATGCAGTGGCCGCCACCTTGTCGATCAACCTGCCGTTCGGCGCCGCCTTCACCGTGCCGGGCACCGGCGTGCTGCTCAACAACGAGATGGACGACTTCGCCGCCGACCCCAAGGGCAGCAATGTCTACGGACTGGCCGGCAGCCAGGCCAATGCCGTCGCCGCGGGCAAACGACCGCTGTCGAGCATGAGCCCGACCTTTATCGAGAGCGAGACGGAGCTGGCCTCCTTCGGCACGCCGGGTGGCAGCCGCATTCCCAGCATGGTGCTGCTGGCGGTTCTCGATTATCTGGACGGCAAGCCGGTGGCGCAGTGGCCGGCCACGCCGCGCTACCACCACCAGTACCTGCCCGACGTCATCGAGTACGAACCCGATGCCTTCAGTGCCGGCCAGCGCGCCAGCCTGGAGTTGCGCGGCCACCGTCTCACCCAGGTGAACCGGCGCTACGGCAACCAGCAGGTGCTGCTATGGCACAAGCAGGACGGCAAGGTCGAAGCAGCCAGCGATCCGCGCGGAATCGGCCGCGCCGATTTCTGGCCGACTGAAAACGCGAAAGCCGGTCAGTAGACCGGCTTTCGTGAAACCTGCGGGAAAGAGAAGGATCAGTCCTTCTTGTAGCCGCTCTCGGTGCAGCCCAGGCAACGGACGAAAGCCGCCATGCCAGGCTCTACCACCAGCGCTTCGCCGGCTTCCTTGACGTTACCGCCCAGGGCGGTGAACGGCAGGCTGACCAGGAATACACCCGCACCGATGATGGTGCCGGCGATCAGCAGTGGGCGCGCCACGATCAGGTCACCCACCATGGCGTAGGCGGGTGGTGCTTCGACGGTGTAGACGGGGTCACCACTGGTGTTCTGCTGAACCACGTCCGCCTGCGCCGGCATTGCCAGCAGGCCAGTGGTCAGAGCCAAGACAGCGGCGGTGGTGCGAAACAGGTTCATGGCGCGATCCTTCATTAGTGTCGTTATGGCAGAACGGTGCAGGTAACTATAACAGCGCTCGCGCAATTGTCAGCGTGAACGCCGTCAATCGCCGTGGAATGCGTAGTGCGGCTTTTTCGGCACATAAGGGCGAAAAAAACCCAGCAAAACCTTGAGGTCGGCATCGGCATCACCGCTGGGCTGGAATGGCGCACCGATCACCACGCGCCGATTGGCGAAGTCCAGGGCGCCCGGCACTATCGGCACGCCGGCCCCCAGGGCGATATGGTAGAAGCCCATCTTCCAGCGCTCGACCTTCTTGCGTGTGCCCTCCGGCGACAGCACCAGAATGAACTCGCGGTTGTCGGCGAACGCCTGGATCGCCTGCTCCACCATGTTCAGGCGCAGGTGGCGCTGGATCGGGATGCCGCCCCAGCTGCGCATGATGCCGGCGAACGGCCAGCGGAAGATGCTGTGCTTGCCGAACCAGCGGGCATTCAGGCGCAGTACGAACTTCAGCGCGATGAAGATCACGAAGTCCCAGTTGGACGTGTGATGGGCGCCAATCACCACGAACTTGTCGAGCTTCGGCAGCTCGCCCTCGATACGCCAGCCCATCAGCCGTAGCGCGGTACGCCCGACCCACTCGGCCAGCGGGTTGGGCGGCAGGTAGTTGCCGGACATCATTCACCTCTTGTTCTTATTCTCGGCAGTGTTGCGTTTGGTCGTTCGTTTCAGCGCTGGCACTTGGGGCAGTAAACGCTGGCGCGCTGGCCCAGTTTCACCTCACGCAGCGTGCTGCCGCAGACCTTGCAGAACTCGCCACCGCGCCCGTAGGCGAACAGCTCCTGCTGGAAGTAGCCGGGCTGGCCATCGCCGCCGACGAAATCACGCAAGGTGGTGCCGCCGCGCTCGATGGCATGGGCGAGGATGCGCTTGATCTCCACCGCCAGCGCCACGTAGCGGGCACGGGAGATGGTGCCGGCCGCGCGCCGCGGGTCGATGCCGGCGGCGAACAGCGCCTCGGTGGCGTAGATGTTGCCCACCCCCACCACCACGGCGTTGTCCATGATGAAGGGCTTGACCGCCATCGAGCGACCGCGCGACAGCTGGTACAGGCGTTCGCCGTCGAACAGATCGGTGAGCGGCTCCGGCCCCAGGCGGAGCAGCAGCTCGTGGTTCAGCGGGTCGCTGCTCCACAGCAGGGCGCCGAAGCGTCGCGGGTCGGTGTAGCGCAGCGCCATGCCCGACTCCAGTTCGATATCCACATGCTCGTGCTTGGCCGCCGGCGTGCCCACCGCCACCAGGCGCAGGTTGCCGGACATGCCCAGGTGGCTGATCAGAGTGCCGCTCTCGGCCTTGATCAACAGGTACTTGGCGCGCCGCTCGACACACTCGATGCGCTGCCCGGACAGGCGCACATCGAGGTCTTCGGGGATCGGCCAGCGCAGGCGGCGTTCGCGCACCAGCACGCGGCTGACGCGCTGGCCTTCGAGATAGGGGGCGATGCCGCGGCGGGTGGTTTCGACTTCGGGTAGTTCGGGCATGAAAAACTCGGGGTACTACGGAGCAGTCGCCACCCTAGCAGGAAGCTGGCGAGCGGGAAATCAGGCCACGCCCAGCTCGCGGATGCTTTCGCGCAGGTTCTCGAAGTCGTACTCGGACAGCCCCACGTACTCCAGCACCAGTTGCTGGATGCTGGCCCACTCGTGGTCGTCCTCCTGGTTGCCCAACACCTTGTGGCTGGCACAGATGTGCTCGGCCATCTTGAGGATGGCCATCAGCGTCTTCAGCTGGGCGTCGCGGCCGCCCTCTTCCTCGAAGAACGACAGCGCATTGTGGTGGTTGGCGATGGCCTCGCACAGGTGCAGCGGCAGGTTCCACGACTTGGCGGTGAAGTAGCCGACCACCGCGTGGTTGGTGTTGAGCAGGCGGTTTTCGGTATCCACCACGCGGCGCTCGCTGCCGGCGTTGTAGTAGGCCTCCTCGAGCACCGTCATGTAGTTGGGGAAGCGCTTGAGCATCAGCGGGATGCCGCAATTGTGGAACAGGCCCAGGGTGTAGGCCTCGTCCGGTGACTGGTAGCCGATGCGCTTGGCCAGGGTCAGGCAGGTGTTGGCCACATCCTGGGCGGTGTCCCAGAAACGGTTGAGGGTGACGATGGCCTCGTCGGTCAGCTCGCCCTTGATCGACTGGGCGTTGATCAGGTTGATCACCGTGTTGCAGCCCAGCAGGTTGACCGCCTGCTGGATCGAGGCGATGCGGTTGGTCAGGCCGAAGTGCGGCGAGTTGACGATCTTCAGCAGCGCGCCGGACAGGCCGGGGTCCTGGCTGATCAGCTTGGCGATGGTCCTGAGATCCGGGCTGGGCATGACCTGTTCCATCTGCAGGTCGACCATGATCTGCGGCTGCGGCGGTACGCTGATGCCCTGCAGGGCCTGCTGGATCTGTTCGGAGGAGAGTTCGTGGACCATGGCGACGGCAACTGGAATGAGAGATTCGCCACAGTTTAGCCAAAGCGTTCTCGACTCTGCAGCCAACTTTTGTAACCGCCGCGCGCGGTACGAAGCGGCTATAATTCCGCTCTTTTTTCCGGAGTAGCCCCATGTCCCTGCCCAGCCTGCGCCTCAAAGCCAATGCCGACCGCCGCCTGCGCGCGGGCCATCTGTGGGTCTACAGCAACGAAATCGATGTGGCGGCTACTCCGCTGAACCTGTTCCAGCCGGGCGACCAGGCCGTGCTCGAAGCCGCCGGCGGCAAGGCCCTTGGCATAGTCGCCATGAGCCCGAACAACCTGATCTGCGCCCGCCTGCTGTCGCGCGACACCAAGCACGTGCTGGACAAATCGCTGCTGGTGCACCGCATCAACGTCGCCCTGAGCCTGCGCGAGCGCCTGTTCGACACCCCGCACTACCGCCTGGTGTACGGCGATTCCGACCTGCTTCCCGGCCTGGTGGTCGACCGCTTCGGCGATCACCTGGTGGTGCAACTGGCCTCCGCCGCCATGGAGCGCGCCAAGGACGCGGTGATCGAAGCCCTGGTGCAGGTGCTCAAGCCGCGCGGCATCCTGTTCAAGAATGACTCCGCCGCGCGTGATGCCGAAGGCCTGGAGCGCTACGTCGACACCGCCTTCGGCGTGGTCCCGGAGTGGGTCGATCTGGAAGAAAACGGCGTGAAGTTCCAGGCCCCGGTACTGGAAGGGCAGAAGACCGGCTGGTTCTACGACCACCGCATGAACCGCGCGCGCCTGGCGCCCTATGTACAGGGCAAGCGCGTACTCGACCTGTTCAGCTACATCGGCGGCTGGGGCGTGCAGGCCGCCGCGTTCGGCGCCAGTGAAGTGTTCTGCGTGGACGCCTCGGGCTTTGCCCTCGATGGCGTCGAGCGCAATGCCGCACTCAACGGCGTGGCCGAGAAGATCACCTGCGTCGAAGGCGACGTATTCGCCGCCCTCAAGGAACTGAAGTCCGCCGAAGAGCGCTTCGACGTGATCGTGGCCGACCCGCCCGCCTTCATCAAACGCAAGAAGGACATCAAGAACGGCGAGGCCGCCTACCGCCGCCTCAACGAAACCGCCATGCGCATGCTCAATAAGGACGGCATCCTGGTCAGTGCCAGCTGCTCCATGCACCTGGAAGAAGATCACCTGCAGAACATCCTGCTGACCAGCGCCCGCCACCTGGATCGCAACATCCAGCTGCTCGAGCGCGGCGCCCAGGGTCCGGACCACCCGGTACACCCGGCGATCAACGAGACCCGCTACATCAAGAGCCTGACCGTGCGCCTGCTACCCAACAGCTGAGTCCAGGCACTGATCCGTGGGAGCGGCTTTAGCCGCGATGCTTTCGTAATGTCCCATCGCGGCTAAAGCCGCTCCTACATAATTTCCCGAGGGCAATAAAAAGCCCCGCCCGCTGCAGCGGACGGGGCTCGCTATGGCGGGATCAGAAACCCTTGCGCTTGACCGTCCACAACGGACTGACACACAGGCTGCAGAAGGTGCCGTTGAAGGTGCTGCCGGCGTTCGCGTCGTTCATCAGCTGGTAGCGGAACCAGGCCGTGGCTGGACCACGGTAGGCGCCACCATCGCCGACCGGCTCGAAGTGACTGACGAAGCGGCGCTCGCCCCAGAAGATCGGCTGATTGATGCGGTTATAGACCGGCTGGGCGTTCAGGTAGGGGAACGCGATGGTGTCGCTGCCACCGGACATCAGGAACATCGGCCCCTTCTGCTTGCTCTGCGAGCTGCTGTTGTGGCCCAGGCCGAGCGTGTAGGGCTGGATCGGTGCCGTGGTGCGCACGCGGTCGTCCTGCCCGGCCATGATCGAACCACCGCCCCCCTGGGAGTGACCGGAGGTGCCGACACGCCCGGCATTGAGCTTGCCGGCATAGGTGCCGTAGCTGCTGCCGTTGGCCTGCACCAGGTAACTCAGACAGGCGAGCATCTCCTGGCCGGTCCCGGCGTCCGAGGTTTCCGCCGCTGCCACCACGAAACCGTGGCTGGCCCAGTGCTTCAACAGCGCGGCATAGGTATCGGGCGTGGCGCCGGTGCCGTTGCCCCACAGGATGATCGGGTGGCGCACGCCGTTCTGTCCCAGGGTGCTGGGGCGGTAGATCCGGCAGTTGGGGCCTTCGGCCTGACTGGTGGTGGCATAGGGGCCACTGTTATCGAAGCTGGAAACCGCCGGGAAAGCCGTTCCGGGCGTATCTGGCAGGGCGGCCATGGCCGAGCCGGACGCGAAGGCAAGCGCTGCCGCCAGGCCAGCGAGTTTGAAATCGAACATCGGAAGAATTCCTCATTATTGTTGTCATGACATTCCTCTCGTCACGGCCCTCCCGACCCACCACACCGGACTGGGCTGCACTGCATACGCTGACGATTGCTGCGCCCACAGGACACGGAGCGCGCGGAAGAAACTACGTGACCGCACGGTCATACCCACAATCGCCCAAACGGCGAATGCCGACCGGCGGTACCCCACCAAAGCACGACCCTGAAGGAGGGTGCGGGCATACCACCCAGCCGCCAGCCTTTCCCAGAGCGCGGCGGCGGGCGTAGAATCGAGCCATTCCTCGCCAACCATCCCCCGGCGGGCCCGTGAGCCCGGGCCGAACGAACGGCGACCCCGTTTCGTCCTGCGGCCCCATCCGAAGGCACGGCCATCTGCCGTTTGCATCCGGTCCAGTCGACGCTCACCATACGCACATCACCTGATTCAGCCGCAGGAACCGTCATGCCTGACTATCGCTCGAAGACCTCCACCCACGGCCGCAACATGGCCGGCGCCCGCGCCCTGTGGCGTGCCACCGGGATGAAGGACGAAGACTTCAAGAAACCGATCATCGCCATCGCCAACTCCTTCACCCAGTTCGTGCCCGGCCACGTGCACCTGAAGGACCTCGGCCAGCTGGTCGCCCGCGAGATCGAGAAGCACGGCGGCGTGGCGAAAGAGTTCAATACCATCGCCGTCGACGACGGCATCGCCATGGGCCACGACGGCATGCTCTATTCGCTGCCGAGCCGCGAGATCATCGCCGACTCCGTGGAGTACATGGTCAACGCCCACTGCGCCGACGCCATCGTCTGCATCTCCAACTGCGACAAGATCACCCCCGGCATGCTGATGGCCGCCCTGCGCCTGAACATCCCGGTGGTGTTCGTCTCCGGCGGGCCGATGGAAGCCGGCAAGACCAAGCTGGCCAGCCACGGCCTGGACCTGGTCGACGCCATGGTGGTAGCCGCCGACGACTCCTGCTCCGACGAGAAGGTCGCCGAGTACGAGCGCAGCGCCTGCCCGACCTGCGGCAGCTGCTCCGGCATGTTCACCGCCAACTCGATGAACTGCCTGACCGAGGCCCTCGGCCTGTCGCTGCCGGGCAACGGCTCGACTCTGGCCACCCACAGTGACCGCGAGCAGCTGTTCCTGCGTGCCGGCCGTCTGGCCGTAGAGCTGTGCCAGCGCTACTACGGCGAGGGCGACGAATCGGTGCTGCCGCGCAATGTCGCCAGCTTCAAGGCGTTCGAGAACGCCATGACCCTGGACATCGCCATGGGCGGCTCGACCAACACCATCCTGCACCTGCTGGCCGCCGCCCAGGAGGCGGAGATCGCCTTCGACCTGCGCGACATCGATCGCCTGTCGCGCAAGGTGCCGCAGCTGTGCAAGGTGGCGCCAAACATCCAGAAGTACCACATGGAAGACGTGCACCGCGCCGGCGGCATCTTCTCCATCCTCGGCGAGCTGGCCCGTGGCGGCCTGCTGCACACCGACGTGCCGACCGTGCACAGCCCGAGCATGGCCGACGCCATTGCCGAGTGGGACATCACCCAGACCAAAGACGAGAAGGTGCACACCTTCTTCAAGGCCGGCCCCGCAGGCATCCCGACCCAGACCGCGTTCAGCCAGAGCACCCGCTGGGACACCCTGGATGACGACCGTGCCGAAGGCTGCATCCGCTCGGTCGAGCACGCCTACTCCCAGGAAGGCGGCCTGGCCGTGCTGTACGGCAACATCGCCCTCGACGGCTGCGTGGTGAAGACCGCCGGCGTCGACGAGTCGATCCACGTGTTCGAAGGCAACGCCAAGATCTTCGAGAGCCAGGACAGCGCCGTGAAAGGCATCCTCGCCGACGAAGTGAAGCCGGGCGACATCGTGATCATCCGCTACGAAGGCCCGAAAGGCGGCCCGGGCATGCAGGAAATGCTCTATCCGACCTCGTATCTCAAGTCCAAGGGCCTGGGCAAGGCCTGCGCCCTGCTCACCGACGGCCGCTTCTCCGGCGGCACCAGCGGCCTGTCCATCGGCCACGCCTCGCCGGAAGCCGCCGCTGGCGGCGCCATCGGACTGGTGCGTGATGGCGACAAGGTGCTGATCGACATCCCCAACCGCTCGATCAATCTCCTGGTCAGCGATGAGGAACTGGCCGCCCGCCGCGTCGAACAGGACAAGAAGGGCTGGAAGCCGGTCGCCCCGCGCGCGCGCAAGGTGACCACGGCACTGAAGGCCTACGCCCTGCTCGCCACCAGCGCCGACAAGGGCGCAGTGCGCGACAAGGCCATGCTCGATGGGTGAGCCGGACTAAGGCAACGCATGCGTTGCCCCGGCGAACGACCGGCCATGAATGGCCGGACCGGGGCTCACTGCATGCAAGGCGCGACGGCAGGGATGCCATCAGCAGCGCAACATGCCTATCCTGAAAGCCCGGCCCCGTGCCGGGCTTTCGCTTTTCTGCTTGAGAAAACGCCATGAACATCCAGCATTTCGCCGTACGCTGCGGTTTGTCCGCGCATACCCTGCGCTACTACGAAAAGCTCGGTCTGCTGCGCCATGTCCGCCGCGACAGCAGCGGCCATCGTCGTTTCGCGGACGCCGACCTGAGCTGGGTCGAGTTCATCAAGCGCCTCAAGGACACCGGCATGCCGCTGGAGCAGATTCAGCGCTACGCCGACCTGCGCGAACAGGGTGATGCCAGCCACGCCCAGCGCCTGCAACTGCTGCAGGAACATGCCGCCGCCCTGCAGGCTCGCATCGCCCTGGAGACGGAACACCTGGACAAGCTGCAGGAGAAGATCGAGTACTACCGGCGCCTCGCGGCCGATGTGACCGAGGCTTGACTTAGAGTCGACTCTAAGGCGCAAGGTAGCGCGTGTCCCCTGATCATCAAGGAGCCACCATGGACAACCCACGCTACGAAGCCGGCCTGCGCAAACTCGACGAAATCGACGGTGAGGCCGGCCACAGGGTCATCGCCAGCCTGGCCGATATTGCCCCGGACCTCGGCCGCTACATCATCGAGTTCGGCTTCGGCGACATCTACCGCCGCCCCGGCCTGGACCTGCAGAGTCGAGAGCTGGCCACGGTCGCCGCCCTCACCGCCCTCGGTCATTGCCAGCCGCAGCTGCGCGTTCACCTCAACGGCGCGCTCAACGTCGGTTGCGCGCCGCAGGCCATCGTCGAGGTGATCCTGCAGATGTCGCTGTACGCCGGTTTCCCCGCCGCGCTCAACGGTATGTTCCTGGCCAGGGAAGTGTTTGCCGAACGCGGCGTGAGCGTGACATGAGAGCACTACCCACAGCATCGGCGCTGCGTGTCGGCCTGATCGCCGATACCCACGGCCTGCTGCGCCCGGAGGCGCTGGCCGCGCTCGCAGGTTGCGACCATATCCTGCATGCCGGCGATATCGGCAAGCCCGAGATCCTCGACGCCCTGCGCTGCATCGCCCCGCTGACGGTGGTGCGCGGCAACAACGACGAAGGGCTGGCCTGGGCGGTCGAGCTACCTCAGCAGGTCGAGCTGCAGCTGGGTGGTGTCGGCCTGTACCTGGTGCATGAGCTGGCCGATGTCCAGGCGCAGCTGCCGGAGGGCGTGCGCGTGGTAATCACCGGCCACTCGCACAAGCCGCTGATCGAGGAGCGCGACGGTCGCCTGTGGATCAATCCCGGCAGTGCCGGGCCACGGCGTTTCAAGCTGCCGGTGAGCCTCGCCCTGCTGCAGATCGACGGCGGCGCCATCAGCGCCGAGTTGATCGACCTGCTCAGCTGACGCCCATGTAGCGGTCGGCCCGATGGTTGATCGCCAACACCAGGTTGAGCATCACCGCACCGAGCACCGACAGCGCCACCTTGTCCGGCGCCACCACGAAGATCGCCGCCAGCACGATGATCGCATCGATGGCCATCTGCACGGCACCGGCGCGTAGGCCGAAGCGTTCCTGCAGGAACAGCGCGAGGATGTTCACCCCGCCCAGGCTGGCCTTGTGGCGGAACAGCATCAGCAGCCCGAGGCCCATGGCCGCGCCGCCGAACAGTGCGGCATACAGCTCATTCAAGTGCGCAAAGGCCACCCAGCCCGGCGTCAGTTCGGCCAGCAGCGACACCAGCAGCACGGCGCAGCCGGTGCGCAGGGTGAAGCCCCAGCCCAGGCGCCAGATACCGAGCAGGTAGAACGGCAGGTTGACCAGGCAGAACACCAGCCCGAAGGGCCAGCCGGCCAGATACTTGGCGAGGAAGGCGATGCCCACAGTGCCGCCGGTCAGCAGCCCGGCGTGGCTGTAGAAGGCAATGCCCAGGGCCACCAGTGCGGTGCCGAAGAGCAGGGCCAGGGCATCCTCCCACAGCGGATGGCGGACGAAGATGGCGGCGATCGTTTCCGGCTGTGCGTGCTCGGCGGTGTTGTCAGTCATGCGGTGAAACCTGTCGGAAGAAGACACAAGCATAGGAGCGCCGCCCTCGGCAGAGGGCGACGTCGGTCAATGGCAGTGAAGAAAAGTCCTAGCGGCGCTGCCAGGTCTCGAAGCAATGCGCCGGGGCCGGCTCCACGGCAGGCTGTGCCTCACGCTCGCGGCATTGCCACTGCGCCTCGTCGAAGGCCGGGAACCAGGCATCACCCTCGGGCTCAAGCGCCACACGGGTCAGATAGAGGCGCTCGGCCTGGGCCAGGCCTTGCTCGTAGAGCTGCGCACCGCCGATCAGCATCAGCTCGTCGACGCCCTGCGCTCGCGCCCATTCATCGGCGCGAACGATGGCCGCATCCAGGCTCGGGAAGACTTCGGCGCCTTCCAGCTGCAACCCGGCCTGGCGGCTGACCACCAGATTGAGCCGCCCCGGCAGCGGCCGGCCGAGCGAGTCCCAGGTCTTGCGGCCCATGATGATCGGCTTGCCGAGGGTCTTGGTCTTGAAGTGCTTGAGGTCCGCCGGCAGGTGCCAGGGCAATTGGTTGTCGCGGCCAATCACGCGGTTTTCCGCGAGGGCGGCGATCAGGCAGAGGGGGAGCGTCTTGTTCATGGCGGCGAGGATACCGACTCGGCCGCCATCAATGAAGGGCCAGCCTCAGTCCGCCAGATTGCCGGGGCGCTTGCCGATCACCCGGTTGCGCCCCTGCTCCTTGGCCAGGTACAGCGCCACGTCGGCCAGACGCAGGGCATCGGCCAGGCTCTGGTGCGGCTGCGGCGCCAGCCAGGCGACTCCGAGACTGATGGTGACCACCGGCGCCACCTCGGACTTGGCGTGAGCGATGGCGAGACCTTCGACTTCGGCCCGAAGTTCTTCCAGGATCGCCAGGATGGCGGCTTCGCTCAGGCCGTACCAGAGCCCGACGAATTCCTCACCGCCATAGCGCGCCACCATATCCATGGGCCTGCGGGCATGCTGGCCGACGACCTGGGCCACCGCACGCAGCGCCGCGTCGCCGGCGCTATGGCCGTAGTGGTCGTTGTAACGCTTGAAGAAGTCCACATCCATCATCACCAGCGCCAGCGTCTGCTTATCCCGCAGGGCCTGGCGCCAGGCCGCCTCCGCCCGCTCGCCGAAGGCGCGGCGATTGAACAGCCCGGTGAGGGCATCCTTTTCCGCCAGGTCCTGCAGCAGGCCCTGGGCCAGGAAGTTCTGTCGGGTGGCGTATTCGAGGAAGTAGCAGCCGACCGAACCGATCACGTTGGCCGTGGCCAGGAAGAACAGGTTGTACAGCAGCACGGCTCCGGGCAACCCGGTGCTCACCTCGACTAGCAGGTAGGCGAGGAAGGTCAGCCAGCCACACAGGGCGGCCGCCGGCAGGCGCAGACCGGTGAGGAAATAGAAGAACACCGTGGCCAGGATGATGCCTTCATAAGGCAACGGAAAGTCATGCACCCGCGCCACCCAGATGATGCCGACGATACCCAGCCCACAGGCCAGCGAGCAGCCGCCGCTGATCAGTTGCAGATAGCCGCGCAGGTTGCGGATGAAGGTGGCCAACCAGGTCACCACCAGAATGGGCACGATCAGGCCGAGGCGGATGAACAGGGTTTGCCGACGCACCGTCTCCGGCAGGCTGAATGCGTCCAGCCCGGCGAACAGCAGGAACAGCACGGCGGCCACCAGCAACGCCCAGCGCATGCGCAGCAGAAAGACGCCGGCGTGGTAGCGCTTGAAACTCTCCTCCAGCGCGCCCTCGAAACACAGCAGGCGGAAACCTTCGCGGTACTGCAGCAGATAGGGGGAGTCCTGGTTGGCCCAGGCGATGGAGGGCAGCTTCATGGCCATGCTCTTCTTATTGCTTTGGCGCAGCCTAGCCGGAGCCAGTGCCGGCTCACAACCGGGTTTTTCCCGATGTCCGGCATAGCGGTTATGCTTGCTGCTCAGCCCGCCAACGGAATGCCGCGTGACCGACCGACACCTGCAGCCCCGCTCGCGCCTGCAACGGCTCTGGCTCTGCGAAGCCATTCGCCTGCGCGAGGAACATGCCGGCCCCCTGGAAGATGCCGAGGCCAACCGCCTGGCACGCCAGGCCGACAGCGACCTGGCCAAGCGCATCGAAGCCCGCGCCCTGTTTCTCGCCGAGCGCGACGGCCAACACCAGGCTCAACAACACTGGCTGCAGGGCGCGCGCCTGGCGCTGCTGGCCCTGCTGATGCTGGCCCTGCTCAGCGGCGCCGGCCTGGCGCTGGCGGCACTGGGCGATGGCAGCCGGCCGGTCAATCTGTACTGGGCCCTGGGCAGCCTGCTCGGTCTGCACCTGCTGACCCTCGGCGCCTGGCTGCTCGGCCTGGCGTTCAGCGGCGAACACCAGGCCGCGCTCGGTCGCCTGTGGCTGTGGCTCAGCGAGAAGCTGGCGCGCGACGCCGCGGCCGCCCAGCTCGGCCCCGCCCTGATCCTGCTGCTGCAGCGCCGCCGCCTCAATCGCTGGCTGCTCGGCGCCCTGGTCCACAGCCTGTGGCTGATCGCCCTGCTCACCGCCCTGTTGATGCTGGTCCTGCTGCTCAGCACTCGCCGCTACGGCTTTGTCTGGGAGACCACCCTGCTCTCGGCCGACACCTTCGTCGCCCTCACCCACCTGCTCGGCAGCCTGCCCGCCCTGCTCGGCTTTCCGTTGCCGGATGTCGAGACCATTCGCGCCAGCGGCGCAGTCGCCCTGACCGACGAAGCCGCCCGCCATGCCTGGGCCGGCTGGCTGCTCGGCGTGTTGCTGGTGTTTGGCCTGCTGCCCCGTGCCCTGCTCCTGCTGCTGTGCCTGTGGCGCTGGTGGCATGGTGCGGCGCGCCTGCAACTGGATCTGCGCCAGGCCAGCTATCGCCTGCTGGCCGAACGCCTGCAGCCGCCCAGCGAGCACCTCGGCGTCCTCGACGCCGCACCACAAGAACTGCCGCAGAGCATGGCCGGCAGCCATGCGCTGGGCAGCAACGGCGCCCTGCTGGTGGCGGTGGAACTGGACGACAGCCGCCCCTGGCCACCCACGCTGCCCAAGACCGTGGCCAATGCCGGCGTGCTCGACAGCCGCGAGCAGCGCCAGCAACTGCTCGACCAGCTGACGCGCTTTCCGCCGGCGCGCCTGGCCGTGGCCGTCGACCCACGGCGCTCGCCGGATCGCGGCACCCTGGCCCTGCTCGGCGAGCTGTCGCGCACGGCCGCCGCCACACGCATCTGGCTGCTGCCGCCACCGCCCGGCGCAGCCTTGGATAGCCAGCGCCTGGGTGACTGGCACGAGGCCCTGCAACGCCTGCAACTGCCCTGCGCCGACGGCACGCCGCTGGGCTGGCTGGAGACCGGCCATGATTAAGCCGCTGAAACTGGCCGTGGTCGGCCACACCAATGTCGGCAAGACCTCGCTGCTGCGCACCCTGCTGCGCGACGTCGACTTCGGCGAGGTGTCGCACCGCCCCAGTACCACCCGGCATGTCGAGGGCGCCCGTCTGTTGGTGGCCGGCGAGCCGCTGCTGGAGCTGTACGACACTCCCGGCCTGGAAGACGCGATCGCCCTGCTCGACCACCTGGAGCGCCTGCAGCGCCCCGGCGAACGCCTGGACGGTCCCGCCCGGCTGAGCCGCTTCCTCGACACCGCCGAGGCGCGCCAGCGCTTCGAACAGGAAGCCAAGGTGCTGCGCCAGCTGCTGGCCGCCGATGCCGGGCTGTACGTGATCGACGCCCGCGAGCCGGTGCTGGCCAAGTACAAGGACGAACTGGCCGTGCTGGCCGACTGCGGCAAGCCGCTGCTGCCGGTGCTCAACTTCACCAACGCCGCCAGCCAGCGTGAGGGGGAGTGGCGCGAGGCCCTGGCCCGCCTGGGCCTGCATGCACTGGTGCGCTTCGACACGGTGGCCCCGCCGCTGGACGGCGAACGGCGCCTGTACGAGAGCCTGGCGCTGTTGATCGAGTCGGCGCGGCCACAGCTGGAACGACTGGTCCTCGACCACGAGCAGCAGAGCGAAGATCGCCGCCAGGCCGCCATCCGCCTGATCGCCGAACTGCTGATCGACTGCGCCGCCTGCCGCCGCAGCGTGGCCAGCCAGCCGCAGATCGAGCAGGGCGAGATCGCCGCTCTGCACCAGACCGTGCGCCAGCGCGAACAACAGTGCGTCGAGGCCCTGCTGCGTCTGTACGCCTTCCGCACGGACGACGCCCGCGCCAGCGCGCTGCCGCTGGCCGACGGGCGCTGGGGCGACGATCTGTTCAACCCGGAGACCCTGCGCCAGCTCGGCGTGAAAGTCGGCGGTGGTATGGCCGCCGGCGCCGCCACCGGAGTCGGCATCGATCTGCTGGTCGGTGGCGTCACCCTCGGCGCCGCCGCCCTGCTCGGCGCACTGGCCGGCGGCGGCCTGCAGACCGCGCGCAACTATGGCTCGCGCCTGCTCGGCAAACTCAAGGGCCAGCGCGAGCTGAGCATCGACGACAACGTGCTGCGCCTGCTCGCCCTGCGCCAGCGCCAACTGCTCGGCGCGCTGCTCACCCGTGGCCATGCCGCGACCACGCCGCTGCAGCTGCGCGACCCACAGGACGACGCCTGGCGCGAAGCCAAGCTGCCTGAGGCCCTGCGCAAGGCACGCGCCCATCCCGAGTGGTCGTCGCTGAACCCCGCTGCACGCCTGGATCAGGCCGAGCGCCAGGAACAGGTGCTCCGGTTGAGCGAGGAGCTGGGCGGCAACTGAGGCGGGCCGGCGGCAAATCTTTACCGCTACGGACCAGCACTTGCCGCCTCCCGCACCACGCGCATGAGGGCAAAGGTTTGATAATCATGGCCTTAGCGCAATAGCTCGCGACTGGCATCGCGCTTGCTCCTGGCACTGTCCGCACTCATGCGGATCCAGGAGGCAGCATGAACATCAGTGGAATCGGCGGACAGCAGGCGCTGTCGCTCACCAGCCTGCGCAACAAGGAAGGCTTTCGGGAAACGGAACTGGCCAGCCCGACCCCCGCCAGCGCTCCACCTCCCGCGTTCAAGCCCGAGGCCGGTTATGACCACCAGTCGGAAGAAGCCTACGAAGAGGCCTTTGCCAAACTGCGGGTCAACCTGCAGCACCGCGCCACTGAGGATGGCGTGGCAAGCAGCATCGGCCAGGGCACGCTCAGCGCCAGCCTTGACGCAGAAGATCCCGCGCTGAAAGCCTTCCATGACTACATGGCCATGACTCCGGCCGAGAAGATGCGCGACGCCATCCTCAAGGAAATGGGGCTGACCGAGGAGGAGGTCGACGCCATGTCGCCGGAGCAGCAGGAAGCGGTCGAGAACGAGATCGCCGAACGCATGCAGCAGCGCGCCGAACTGCAGGCCGCCAAGGAAATCGAGGAAAGAGCCGAAGGTGTGTCTGCGGCCAACGACGACCCGCAAGAGAAGGTCGTCCTGATGTCCTAGTGATCCAGCCGCTGATCAGCGCCGTGCCAGGCTGGTCCACAGCGTCGCCGCGACGATCAGCAGGCCGCCGGCCCAGGCCTGCAGACTCAGCGCTTCGTTCAGCCAGAGCACGGCGAACAGCGCGCCGAACAGCGGTTCGCTGCCCATCAACAGGCTGACCCGGGTCGGGCTGCTGTGGCGCAGGGCGTGGTTCTGCACGAAGAAGGCGAACAGGGTGGCGAACAACACCAGGTACAGGCTACCGGCCCAGAACGCCGGAGCGGTCGGCAGCGCCGGCAGGCCACCCGGCAGGGCCAGGCCGATGGCCAGGCAGCCGAAGCCGACCACCCCGGTCTGCACCGCGGTGAAGGCCAGCGGCGGCACCTGGCTGTCGGCGGTCAGGCGACGGATCAGGCACACGCCAAAAGCCCGCACCACGGCAGCCAGCAGCATCAGGCCGTCGCCCAGGTTGAAGTTCAGGTCGACCCCGCCACTGAGCAGCCAGGTGCCCAGCAGCGACAGCGCCACCGCCGGCAGCAGGCGGCTATCCGGACGCTGGCCGAGCATCAGCCACTCGACGAAGGGCGTGAACACCACGCACAGGCTGATCAGGAACGCCGCGTTGCTCGCCGAGGTGTGCAGCACGCCAAAGGTCTCGCAGAGGAAGATCGCCAGCATCACCAGTCCCGAGGGCAAACCAGGGGCCCAGGCCTGGCGCCCGGCGCCACGCAGCTGCGGCAGCAGCAGGACGAAGGTGATGCAGAAGCGCACGGCGAGAAAGCCCAGCACCGGGTAGAACTCCAGCGCCTGCTTGGCTACGCCGTAGCTGGTACCCCAGACCAGTGCGACCAGCAGCAGGAGCAGGTCGCTGAGTTGCAGCAGGCGGGCACGGGGGGCGAGGGTCAGGCTGGTCATGGCGGGCTCCGGTCGGGGGGAGTGCCATTGTTCATTGCGAAGCTCAACGTGATAATCCAGTCATTACGCACAGGACTTGTTCGCCATGAGCATCAATCACCACCCCGCCCTGCTACCGCTGATGGCCAGCTTCGTGCGCGTGGTCGAGCATGGCAGCTTCTCCGCCGCGGCCCGCCTGCAGGGCACCAGTGCCTCGGCTCTGAGCCGCCAGCTGGCCCAGCTGGAAGCCCACCTCGGCCTGCGCCTGCTGGAGCGCACCACCCGCCGCCTGCGCCTGTCCGAGGCCGGTGCCGAGGTGTTCGAGCGATGTCGCGAGATGCTCGCCGCCGCCGACGCCGCGCTGGCGGTGGGCGAGCGGCTGATGAGCGATGCCCGCGGCCAGGTGCGCCTGTCGGTGCCCAAGGCCTTCGGCAAGTACCTGGTGGCGCCGCTGATGGCGGACTTCCTGGTCAGGTACCCAGAGGTGGATGTCAGCCTCAACCTCAGCGACCGCAGCCCCGACCCGATCGCCGAGGGCTTCGACCTGATCATCCGCATCACCGAGCAGCCGCCGGAGCACATGGCCGGGCGGCCGCTGTGCCAGGTCGAACATGTACTGTGCGCCACGCCGGAGTACCTGGCCCGCCATGGCCGCCCCCAGCACCCGCAGGAGCTGGTGCGCCATCCCTGCCTGTACCTCGACGAGCGTACGGATGACCACCGCTGGCACTTCGCCAAGGACGGTGAGCAGTGCACGGTGGCCGTGCGTGGCCGCTTCGCCAGCAATCACAGCGAAGTGCGCCTCAACGGCGCGCTCAACCACCTGGGCATTGCCTGCCTGCCCAGCTTTACCGCTGCCGAGGCGCTGGCGGACGGTCGACTGGTGCAGGTGCTGAGCGACTGGCGCTACACCGGCTCCTACCACGGCACCGCCTGGGCGCTGTACCCGTCCAACCGCCACTTGCCGCCGAAGCTGCGGGTGCTGATCGACCATCTGGCGGCCGGGCTGGCGGGTTGATCCATAGGGTGGACAACCGCGCAGCGTTGTCCACCGTGGATACCCGGCGGTGGAAAAGGCCTGCGGCCGTTTTCCACCCTACGCAGGGGCGGCGTGCACGCGCAGGGCCAGCGCCTCGATCCAGGCCAGCTCGACTGGCCGGCCCGGCACCTTGGCCGCCTCGTCCCAACGGCGCAGGCGCAGGATATCGGCGCACAGCGGACTGGTTTCGAACGCACCGGCCTCGGCTTCGCTCATCGGCCCGCCCTGCCAGTCCAGGGTCTGCCGGCTGGCCAGGCTGAGTGCGGCGAGGTAGCCGGGTTCGCGGGCGCAGAGGTAGCGTTTGGCGTCCACATGCCCGGCCACCAGATCGCACAGCCGCGCTGAAAAACCCAGCCCGCGCAGCCAGTGCGCACCGACCCGCTCATGGCCCTGGCGACCCAGCTCGCCCATGCGGTTGTCCGCTGTCAGCGGCGCGCAGAAGTGGCCGACGTCGTGGCAGAAGGCGGCAAGGATCAGCTCCTCGTCGGCGCCCTCGTCCCGCGCCAGCTCGGCGGCCTGGACCATGTGCTCCAGCTGGCTGACCGCCTCGCCGATATAGTCGGCCTGGGCTTGCTGGCGGCACAGGGCGAACAGCTCGGTCACCGCCTGCGCCGCATTCATGCCGGCTGCGCCTCGGGCCAGGCCGCCTCGCCGAGCAACGCGGCGACGGTGCGCTCGCCCAGGCCGAGGCCGACGCTCATGCCCACGCCGGTGTGCATCAGCACGGCAGTCACACCCTCGGCGGCGCGCAGCACGCTGAACGGCCCCGGCCCGCGCGCGCCGTAGACACCCTGCCAGCGCTCCAGCACCTGCAGTTTGCCGCCAAGCGTGTGTTCGGCCAGCGCCAGCATGATGTCGTCCACCCCTTCGGCGTTGAACGGCGTGGCGTCGCTGCCATAATCGTGGGAATCGCCGATGATCAGCTCGCCATAGGGCGTCGGGCTGACCAGCAGGTGGATGCCGTGCTCTTCCAGCGCCGGGTAGTCGCGGCGGATCTGCGCGCGGATCGCCTCGGCCTCGGGCAGGTCGGCGAAGGCGCCGTAGTGCACGCAGCTGAGGCCGGTGAGCACCGCGTGCTGCAAGTCCAGCGGGCGCTCCAGGCGCGCGCGCAACATCTGCAGGCGGCACACGGACGGCTTCAGCGCGGCCAGCGGTTCGGCCAGCAGGGTCTGGTAGTCGTGGCCGGAGCAGACCAGGATCTGCCGCGCCGTGAAGCGCCCCGCCGTGGTCAGCGCGCTGCCGGATTCGACATCGCGCACCAGGGTGGAGAAGTGGAACTCGACGCCCAGGCCGCGCAGGTAGTCGATGATCTGCGGCAGGGCCTCGCGCGAGTACAGTTGCTGATCGTCGAGACCATGCAGGGCGGCGCGGTGATGGGCGAAGCGGCCTTGGTACAGGCCGTCCAGCGCGGCGCCGCGCAGCAGCTCGGTGCGATAACCCAGCTCACGGCCACGGCCTTCGACGAAGGCTTCGAGCATGGCCTCCTCGGCCTCGGTGCGGGCCAGCAGCAGCGAACCCTGCTGCTTCAGCGCCAGCCCTGCGACCTGGCCCAGCTCGGCCCACAGCCCGTGCGACTGGCGCGCCAGATCGGACATGACACCGGGCGGCTGGCCGGTGACCAGGGCCTGGCCGAAGTTGCGGATGGAGGCGCCGAGCGGCGTGTGGCTGCGCTCGAAGACCTTGACCTTGAGGCCGCGCTTGGCGCCGGCCCAGGCATGGGCGAGGCCGAGCATGCCGGCGCCGACGACCAGCAGATCGCAGTCGTGCTGACTCATGGGGAAACTCCTGAAATATTTCTACGGACTTATGACTCTCTCTCCCCCTGGGAGAGGGGTGGGGCGGGCCGCGGAGGCTGAGGGTGTGATAGGCAACTCGGAGCTGCCTGGGCAACCCTCACCCCCAGCCCCTCTCCCGAAGGGAGAGGGGAGCATGTGTAGCGAGCCGCACCGTGCCTAAACACAGCACCGGATTGCCCCTCTCCCAAGGGGAGAGGGGTGATGCGGACTTACTGAGCCACAGGCTCGGACTTGCCGTCGTAGCGCTTGCGCCACTCGGCGAGGATCTGATCGCGGTTTTCCGAGGCCCAGTTGAAGTCGTTCTTGATCAGGCGCTGCTCGTAGTCGGCCGGCAGTTCCTGGAAGCGCTCGGCGATACCCGGCTGGGCCAGTACGGCGAAGTTGGCCTTGTACAGGTCCATGGCCTCGCGGCTGGCGGCGAAGTCGGCGAGCTTCTTGGCGGCTTCCAGCTGGTCGGTGCCCTTGACGATGCCGGTGGCCTCGATCTCCCAGCCCAGGCCTTCCTTGGGCAGCACGATGTCCAGCGGCGCGCCCTTGCGCTTGAGCTGCACGGCCGGGTACTCGAAGGAGATGCCGACGGGGAACTCGCCGGCGGCGGCCAGCTTGCACGGCTTGGAGCCGGAATGGGTGTACTGGCCGATGTTCTGGTGCAGCTTGTCCATATAGGCCCAGCCACCGTCCTGGCCGAAGGTCTGCAGCCAGGCGCTGACGTCCAGGTAGCCGGTGCCGGACGAGGCCGGGTTGGGCATGACGATCTTGTCCTTGTACACCGGGTTGGTCAGGTCTTCCCACTTGGTCGGCTTGGGCAGGCCCTGCTTCTCGGCCTCGATGGTGTTGAAGCAGATGGTCGCGGCCCACACGTCCATGCCGACCCAGGCCGGCGGGTTGGCGGCGTCACGGTAGTTGGCGCCAATCTTGTCCAGGTTGGCCGGGGCATAGGGCACCAGCATGTCCTGCTGCTTGAGGATGGCCAGGCTGGAGCCGGCCAGGCCCCAGACCACGTCGGCCTGCGGGCGGTCCTTCTCGGCCAGCAGCTTGGCGGTGACGATGCCGGTGGAGTCGCGCACCCACTTCAGCTTGATATCCGGGTTCTGTTGCTCGAAGGCTTCCTGGTAAGGCTTGAGCTGCTCGACTTCCAGCGCGGTGTAGACGGTCAGTTCGGTATTGGCCTGGGCCTGCAGGGCGCAGGCGGCGAGCAGGCCGGCGGCCAGAGCGGTGCGTTTGAACATGATGAAGCTCCTAGTGGTGTGGCTGTTGGCGTTGGTTGTTCGGCGCGTTGCGCTCAGCAGGCCTGCGGGCTCTCGCCACGGGCCAGGCGGGCGTTGATGTGGTCGATCACCGCGGGAAGATCGGCGATGGTGTCGATCAGGTAGTGCGGGCGGCTGGTGGCGAACAGGCCGTCGATGCGCGCACGCTCGGCGGCGCGGCGCTCGGCCGGCAGCGCCTGGTACTCGTCCCAGGAAAGGCCGAGGAAGTTGCCGGAGAAGCGCAGCGCCACGGTCCACATGCCGGCGGCGCGGCCCTCGAGGATGCCCGGCTCGGTGTCGTCGACCTTGACGCAGGCGGCGACGTCGTCGAGGCCCAGGGCGATGACGTTGGCCAGCGCCTGCGCCGGGCTCGGCCGGCCCTTGGGCACCTCGTCGGTGGCAACCACATGGTCCGGGCTGTAGCCCTTGGCGGCGGCCAGTTCGACCACCTTGCCCATTACCGCCAGCGGGTAGCCGGAGCAGCTGCCGATCTTCAGGTCACGCTCGCGCAGGGCGGCGATGGCCTCCAGCGCGCCGGGAATCAGCGCCGAGTGCTCGCCGACCTTGGCGATCTGCAGCGGCATGAAGCGTTCGTAGATGGCGGTCACGTCGGCATCGCTCGGCAGGCGACCGAAGCGGCGCTGGTAGCGCTCGGCGATGGCCGGCACGTCGCACAGGGTGCGGATGTGGTCCCACTTGCCCATGCCCATCGGCCCGCGGGCTTCCTCCAGGCTCAGCTCGACATCGAACTGGGCGAAGGCCTCGACGAAGATGCGGGTTGGCGCGAAGGAGCCGAAGTCGACCACGGTGCCGGCCCAGTCGAGGATGGCGGCTTGCAGGCGGTGGGGGTGCTGGTAGCGCATGAAGGTTCTCCGATGGATCAATGAGCAGGCGCCGCGCGCCAGGCCTGGGATCGGCGCAGCAGGCCGCGCGAGGCCCCGGCCAGCAGCAGCGAGACGCCGGCGGACGTGAGCAGGATCAGGGTGGACATGGCGGCGGCGCCGCCGACGTTGCCGGCGTCGTCCATGTTCAGCACGGCGATGGCGGCGAGCATGCTGTCCGGGCTGTAGAGGAAGATCACCGCCGACACCGTGGTCATCGCCGAGACGAACAGGTAGCGCACGATGTCGAGCAGTGCTGGCAGGCACACCGGCAGGGTCACGCGCAGGAAATGGCGCAGCAGCGGCACCTTGAGCGACAGCGCGGCGGCCTCGAACTCGCCATCGAGCTGGCGCAGCGCGGCGGCAGCGGTCATCTGCGCGGTGGTGAGGAAGTGCGCCACGGTGCAGATCACCAGCAGCGCCAGGCTGCCGTACAGGCCGTGCAACGGGTTGCCGGGCAGGTTGAAGAAGAACACGTAGCCGAGGCCGAGGACCAAACCGGGCACCGCCATGGGAATGAAGCACAGCAGGCGCAGCAGCTGGGTCAGCGGGCTCTGCCGGGTCTTCTCCAGCAGGTAGGCGCCGGTGAAGATCAGCAGACCGCCGAACAGGGCGCTGCAGCCGGCCATCAGCAGGCTGTTGCGGTAGGCCAGCCAGCCGCCGGGCAGTTCGGAGAAGGCGTAGTGGTCGAGCACCAGGCTCAGGTTGTAGGGCCAGAACTTGACCAGCGAGGAGTACACGGCCATGCCGAACACCCCGAGCAGCGCCGCGCAGACCAGCACCAGCACTAGCAGGAAGGCACCATCGCGGCCACGCTGCGGCTGCGGGTGGTAGACCTGGGCGCGGCCGCTCATGGCGTCACGCTGGCGGCGGCGCAGCCACAGGTCGACGGCAAAGCTGAGCAGCGCCGGCAGCAGCAGGAGCATGCCGATCAGCGCGCCACGGCCGAACTGCTGCTGGCCGACCACCGCCTTGTAGGCCTCCAGCGCCAGCACCTGGTAGTCGCCACCGACCACCACCGGCACGCCGAAGTCGGTCACGCACAGGGTGAACACCAGGCAGGCGGCGGCGAACACGCCCTGCCGGCTGCCCGGCCAGGTGATGCTGCGAAATGCCCGCCAGGGCGACGCGCCCATGCTCGACGCGGCATCGAACAGCCGCGCATCGGCCAGGGCCAGGGCGCTGAGCAGCACCATCAGCGCGTGCGGGAAGGTGTAGATGACCTGACCGAGGACGATGCCCCAGAAGCCGTAGATATTGTCCGTCAGCAGATGGCGCAGCACTCCCTGGTTGCCGAACAGGTAGATCAGCGCAATGCCCGGCAGCATCGACGGCGCCAGCAGCGGCAGCAGCGAGATGCCGCGCCACAGGCCTTTGGCCGGCACGCAGGTGCGCTGCAGGGCGTAGGCGAAGGCATAGGCCAGCGGCACCACGATCAGCACCACGGCCAGCGCGCTCTTCAGACTGTTGCCGAGCAGCCAGCGGAAGTTGCTGCTGCCGATCAGCTCGGCCGCCGCGGCCAGACCGCCGCCCTGGGCAGGGTCACCGGCCAGGCCGCGCCAGAGCATGGCCGCCAGCGGCAGCAGCACGGCGAGCAGCAGCAGGACCAGCAGCAGCCACTGGCCGCCGCGAATGAACAGGAGGTCGGCCAGAGAGGCATCGAGGCGGAAGCCTCTCCCACCTTGCCTCGCCGCCCCCTGTGGGAGCGGCTTCAGCCGCGATTGAGGGCACTCAAGTTCCATCAGGCAAACACCTGCAGGCTGCGCGGCGGCAGTGCCACCCAAATCTCGGCTCCACTCAGACGCGGCATGGCCTCCGGCGCCAGCTCGGCGAGCAGGGCATGGCCCGGCAGGGCGTCCAGCTCGAAACTCATACGGCAACGGTTGCCGAGGAAGGTGATCTCGCGCATCTGCGCCGGGAACAGGTTGTCCTCGTGCACCGGCGGGTTGATCACCACCGCTTCGGGGCGGCAGAACAGGCGGCCACGCTCGCGCGGCTGCTGGCCGTGCAGGCGCAGGCTGAGGTCGCCGACGCGGGCGTGCTCGCCATCGCGCTCGAACGGCAGCCAGTTGCCCTGGCCGACGAACTCGGCGACGAAGGGCGTGGCCGGCGCGCGGTAGATGTCCCAGGGCGAGGCGTATTGCTCGACGCGGCCATGGTTCATCACGGCGATGCGGTCGGCCATCAGCATGGCCTCATCTTGGTTGTGGGTGACCATCAGGGTGGTGATGCCGAGCTGACGCTGCAGGGCGCGCAGCTCGCCGCACAGGTGCTCGCGCACCCGGGCGTCGAGGGCCGACATCGGCTCGTCGAGCAGCAGCAGCGAAGGCGCCGGCGCCAGGGCGCGGGCCAGGGCCACGCGCTGCTGCTGGCCGCCGGAGAGCTGCGCCGGGTACTTCTGCTCGCTGCCGGCCAGGCCGACCAGTTCGAGCATCTCGTTCACCCGTGCGCGGATCGCCTCGCGGCCCTGGCCAGCCAGGCCGTAGGCGACGTTCTGCGCCACCGTGAGGTTGGGGAACAGCGCGTAGGACTGGAACAGGATGCCGTAGTCGCGCGCCTGCGGCGGCAGCGCGGAGACATCACGCCCGGCGAAGCGGATGGCGCCGCCGTCCTGCTGCTCCAGGCCGGCGATGCAGCGCAGCAGGGTGGTCTTGCCGCAGCCGGACGGGCCGAGCAGGCACACCAGCTCGCCAGCGGCAATGTCCAGCGACACACCGTCCAGCGCCTTGAAGGCGCCGAAGCCCTTGTGGATGTCGCGCAGCTGCAGATCGACGGTAGCCATGGCGGAGCCTCGTGAATATCGGTACGAGGCTCATGCTGCGGGTGCAGTGCTAAGGCTTTATGGCAGTTGGGCAAAAGCTGCCGATAGTGGTATCGGCGGATTTGGGTATGGCTCCCTCTCCCAGAGGGAGAGGGGAAGTGATAGCTCTACACTGTGCTTTCCCGTGCCAGGGCCAGAAAGGCCGCCGGCAGGCGCGCGCTGCGGCGCTCCTTGAGGCAGTAGAGGTATTCCGGGATCAGCGGCGCGTCGTCCAGTTCGATCACCCGCAGCTCGGGGTTGCCCGGCACCTCGTGGCGGGCGATTACGCTGACGCCGATGTTGCGCAGCACGCCCTCGCGGATCGACTCGCGACTGCCGATCTCCAGCAACGGGCCGGGGGCGACGCCAGCTTCGCGGAGCATCTGTTCGGTCAGCACGCGCGTGCTGGAACCGGCTTCGCGCATCAGCAGACAGTGCCCGGCCAGGGCACTGGGCGACAGGCGCTGATGGTTGGCCAACGGGTGATTGCGGTGCGCGGCCAGCACCAGCGGGTCCTGGCCCAGCACCAGGCGGGTGAAGCGCGCGTCCTGCTCCAGCTGCGAGGAGGCGGCCAGGTCGACGCGGTATTCCTCCAGCGCCTCGATGACCTGCTGCGAGTTGCCGATCTCCAGCGTCACCTGCACCTGCGGCAGGCGTTCGCGAAAGCGCTTGATCAGGTCGAGCACGTAATAGGGCGCGGTGGCGGCGATGCGCAGGCTGCCCTGCACCTGGCCGCAGTTGCGCAGGAAGAACTCGATGTCGGCCTCCTGCTGCAGCAGCTGCTGCACCATCGGCAGCAGGCGCACGCCTTCGTCGCTGAGGGTCAGACGGCGACCGCCACGAAAGAACAGCTCGACGCCGTATTGCGCCTCGAGGTTGCGGATCTGCGTGGTGACGGTGGGCTGGCTGAGGCCGAGTTTCTTCGCCGCCTGGGTGATGCTGCCCAGGCGCGCGACCATGTGAAAGGCCTTGAGCTCGGCCGCCAGCATGGCTTACACCGCGACCGGCGCGGCGATGTGCGGGTGGGCCTGGTAGTTCTGCAGCTCGAAGTCCTCGAACGTGAAGGCGAACAGGTCCTTCACCTCGGGGTTGAGCTTCATGGTCGGCAGCGGCAGCGGCTCGCGGGTCAGCTGCAGGTCGGTCTGTTCGATGTGGTTGGCGTACAGGTGGCAGTCGCCGCCGGTCCAGACGAAGTCGCCCGGTTCGAGGCCGCAGACCTGGGCGATCATCAGGGTCAGCAGGGCGTAGCTGGCGATGTTGAACGGCACGCCAAGGAAGATGTCCGCCGAGCGCTGGTACAGCTGGCAGCTCAGGCGGCCTTCGGCGACGTAGAACTGGAACATGGTGTGGCATGGCGGCAGGGCCATTTCGTCGACCAGCGCCGGGTTCCAGGCGGAGACGATCAGGCGGCGCGAGTCCGGGTTGTTCTTGATCATCGCGATCAGCTTGCTGATCTGGTCGATCGACTCGCCGTTCGGTGCCGGCCAGCTGCGCCACTGGTAGCCGTATACAGGGCCGAGGTCGCCGTTCTCGTCGGCCCACTCGTCCCAGATGCGCACGCCGTTGTCCTTCAGGTACTTGATGTTGGTGTCGCCCTGAAGGAACCACAGCAGCTCGTGAATGATGGATTTCAGGTGGCACTTCTTGGTGGTCACCAGCGGGAAGCCATCGGCCAGGTTGAAGCGCATCTGGTGGCCGAACACCGAGTAGGTGCCGGTGCCGGTGCGGTCGCTCTTGAAGGTGCCGGTCTCGCGCACCAGGCGCATCAGGTCGAGGTACTGTTTCATCTCAGCTCCGCTGGGAAGGTCGCGGGTGCCTGGCCAGGCACCCGGAAAAAGCGCGCAGTTTACCTAAATCGCCGGCGATTCAGGCCTTGGCCCGACGATACGCCCAGACCATCAGGCCGAGGCCGCCAAGGATCATCGGCACGCACAGCACCTGGCCCATGGTCAGCCAGCCCCAGGCCAGGTAACCGAGCTGGGCATCCGGCACGCGGACGAACTCGACGATGAAGCGGAACACCCCGTAGCAGGCGGCGAACAGGCCGGACACCGCCATGGTCGGGCGCGGTTTGCGCGAGTAGGCCCAGAGGATCAGGAACAGCGCCACGCCTTCCAGGGCGAACTGGTACAGCTGCGAGGGGTGGCGCGGGTCCGGCCCGCCATTGGGGAAGACCATGGCCCAGGGCACGTCGGTGACCTTGCCCCACAGCTCGGAATTGATGAAGTTGCCGATGCGCCCAGCGCCCAGGCCGATCGGCACCAGCGGGGCGATAAAGTCCATCAGCTGGAAGAAGCTCTTGCCGTTGCGCCGGCCGAACCACCAGGTGGCCAGCATCACGCCGATCAGGCCGCCGTGGAAGGACATGCCGCCCTCCCAAACCCGCAGGATCTTCAGCGGATCATGCAGGTAGGCCGACAGGTCGTAGAACAGGGCATAGCCCAGGCGGCCGCCGAGGATCACGCCCATGGCCACCCAGAACACCAGGTCGGAGAGCTTCTCCTTGCTCCAGGTCGGGTCGAACCGGGCCAGCCGGCGCGAGGCCAGCAGCCAGGCGCCGCCGATACCGACCAGATACATCAGGCCGTACCAGTGGATTTTCAGCGGCCCTAGGGCGATGGCCACCGGGTCGATCTGCGGGTAAGGCAGCATTCACAACTCCTTAGATCAGGAAATTCACGCCCACTACCAAGAGCAGCAGGGCGAACAGACGCTTGAGCAGGCGCGGCGACAGCTTGTGCGCCAGACGCGCGCCGAAACGGGCGAAGAACATACTGGTGATGGCGATCCCGGCCATGGCCGGCAGGTAGACGAAACCGACGCTCCACTGCGGCAGCCCCGGCTCCTGCCAGCCGATCACCATGAAACTCAGGGCGCTGGCCGCGGCGATCGGCAGGCCGCAGGCCGACGAAGTGGCCACCGCCTGCTGCATCGGCACGCTGCGCCAGGTCAGGAAAGGCACGGTCAGCGAGCCGCCGCCGATGCCGAAGATCGCCGAGGCCCAGCCGATCACCCCACCGGCGGCGGTCAGCCCCAGCTTGCCTGGGACCGCGCGACCGGCCTTGGGTTTCAGCTCCAGGCCCATCTGAATAGCGATGATGATGGCGAACACGCCGATGATCTTCTGCAGCAGTGGGCCGTTGATGGCCGCGGCGGTCAGCGAACCCAGGCCGGCGCCGAGCAGGATGCCGAGGGTCATCCAGGCGAACACCGGCCACAGCACCGCACCCTTGCGCTGGTGTTCGAGGATCGAGTTGATCGAGGTGAAGACGATGGTGGCCAGCGAAGTACCCACGGCCAGGTGGGTCAGCACCGCCGGGTCGATGCCCTGGGCAGTAAAGCTGAATACCAGCACCGGCACGATGATGATGCCGCCGCCGACGCCGAACAGCCCGGCCAGCACACCGGCGGCCGCGCCCAATAGCAGATAGAGCAGGAATTCCATGCAGCCCTCCCAATGCGAAGCGGCATGGTAACGGATGCCCTGGCCGCCCTCCAGCGAGGCGGTGACGCCCGCCACTTTGTTGCTAGACTGCGGCCACGCCCGCAGGACCCGGAGGTCCCATGTGCCTGATCGTGTTCGCCTGGCGCCCCGAGCATGCCTTGCCCTTGGTGCTGGCCGCCAACCGCGACGAGTTCTATGACCGCGCCAGCCTGCCGCTGGGCGAATGGCCGGACCTGCCCGGCGTCTATGCCGGGCGCGACCTGCAGGCCGGCGGCACCTGGCTGGGCGTGAACGGCCGGGGACGCTTCGCCGCCCTGACCAATATTCGCGATCCGCAGCTGGCCAAGGGCCCCAACTCACGCGGCGAGCTGCCGGTCGAATTCCTCCGTGGCGAGCTGGACGCCGAGGCCTTTCTCGCCGAACTGCAACCACGCCTGGAGCTGTACAGCGGCTTCAACCTGCTGCTGGGTGATCGCCACGCGCTGTACTACTTCAATTCCGAGGAAGGCCAGGTCCGGCGCCTGGCACCCGGGCTCTATGGCTTGTCCAATGCCGAGCTGGATACCCCCTGGCCGAAGGTGCTGCGCGCCAGCGAACGCCTCGCCGCCTGCCTGGAAACGCCGCAACCGGGCGACCTGCTGGAGCTGATGCGCGATCGCAGCCAGCCACCACGGGCACTGCTGCCGGATACCGGCATCGGCGTCGACTGGGAGCTGCTGCTGTCGAGCATGTTCATCGTCGGCCCGGGCTATGGCACCTGCTCCAGCAGCGCATTGCTACTGGGAGCAGACGGCGAGGTACACCTGGTCGAGCGCCGCTACGACACCCAGGGTCAGGTTACCGGCGATGTCGAACTGCACCTGGGCGCCGGCGCTCCGCTCGCCCAAAGCAGTCGGCGCTAGCTGACCACGAATCGCACGCTCAACTCGCCCAGGCGCCGGGCCAGCTCACGCAAGCGCTGGCTGTCGCCATCCAGCACTTCGGCGTCCTCGGCATTCTGCTCGGCCACCTGCTGCACTCCCGTCAGGTAGCGGGTGACTTCGCCACTGGCCTTGGCCTGCTCATGGGTGGCGCCGGCAATCAGGTCACTCATCTGGCTGACCGCCTCGATCTCACCGACGATGGCCAGCAGCAACTCGCCGGCCCGATGGCTGTCCGCCACACAACGGCTCACACCCTGCTGGCTGTCCTGCATGGCTCGAGCGGCCTGCCCACTGCTTTGCTGCAGGCGGGCAATGATGTCCTGAATCTCGGCCGTGGAGGTCGCCGTCTTCTGCGCCAGGTTGCGCACTTCATCGGCGACTACGGCAAAGCCACGGCCCTGCTCACCGGCCCGTGCCGCTTCGATAGCAGCGTTCAGAGCCAGCAGATTGGTTTGCTCGGCGATCGCGCGGATCACTTCCAGCACCCGGCCGATCTGCTGGGACTGCTCGTCCAGTGACTGCACCTCACGATCGGTAGCGTCGATCAGCTCGGCCAGACGGGCAATCTCGCTGGCACTCTGAGTAACCGCAGCCCGCCCTTCCGACGCCTTGGCCGTGGCCCCCTGGGTGGCACCGGCAGCCTGCTGGGCGTGTTTGGCGACCTCGTCGATGGCCATACTCATTTCCTGCATGACCCCCGCCATGTGGGAAATTTCTTCCAGTTGGCGGGATGACCCCTGACGCAGTTGCTGGGTGGCACGGTTCAGGCTGTCGCCCGTATGGCCCAGGCCTTCGGTGTCGATGACCACCTCGGCCACCATTTCCTCCAGCAACTCGAGGAAATGGTTGAAACGTCCGACCACAGGTCCACTGGACTGGGCGCGCTGACGGAGATCAATGCTCTCCTCCTGCTCGGTAATGCTGGTCACCACCTGCATCAGCGCCTCACCCTCACGCGCCTCGGCATAGGCCTGTCGCGCCAGGTACACGAGAATCGCGCTCTCCAGTACCACATAGAAGGCATGCAGGAAGATGATCGGCCAACTTCCCTGCGGCACCACATACACGCCAACCCCCTGCTGCTGCAGAGCGAAGAAGGTCAGGTGGTGGGTCGCAATGACACCCGCTGCTACCACAATCGGCAGCCAGTCGCGGTAATAGACCAGAAAGGCCAGCAGGACGAAGATGCCGAAATGCATCTCCAGCATCCCGCCGCTCAAATTGATGTGCAGCGCCGACAGCACCATGAACGCCGCCGCCATGCAGCAACGCATGAGGCGGCTGCCACCGACCAGGGCATTGAGCAGGGTCAGCACCAGCGCAGTAGTGCCACCGACCAGCAGGGCCTGCGCCCAGGTGTCATGCCAGGCAGCCAGCCCCAGGGAATAGAGGGCCATCAGCCAGAGCACGCCCAGCATGATGCGGTCGGCCCTGCGGTAATGAGCATCGAGGTTGAAGGCGGATCGACTCATGGCAGGGGCACCTGGCAGCGGCTCACTCGAGCAATATTGTACAAAACAGCAACTCTGTACAACAAGGTATAGCCAACCCTCCAGCCTCGCCCCATACCTGCGCCCCTTCTCACACCCCAGCGCCGCGACCGAGGCGGATTGTGCTAGCGCTGACCAGACAGTATCGCGGCGTACCCCTCGCGATAGCTCGGGTACTGCGGCGCCCAGCCCAGCGCGCGGGCCCGGGCGTTACTGCAGCGCTTGCTACCTGCGCGGCGCACGCTCTGCTGCTCGGCCCAGTGGCTGACGCCCAGGTACTCGCGCAACCAGCCGACCACTTCGTGCAGCGGTGCCGGCGCGTCGTCCACGCCCAGGTAGCAATCCTGCAGCGCCTGCCCCGCCGCATCGGCCTGCAGCAGGAAGGCCAGCAGGCCAGCGGCATCGTCGGCATGGATGCGGTTGCCGTACAGCGGCGGCTCGCTGGCCACCCGATAGCCCTGGCGCACCTGGCCGAGCAACCACTCGCGCCCCGGACCATAGATACCCGCCAGACGCACCAGCGTGGCCGGCACAGCACTTTCCAGGGCCAGCCGCTCGGCCTCGCGCATCACCCGCCCGGAATACCCCTCGGCCTCGGCCGGTGCGGTTTCATCCACCCACTCGCCCCCCTGCTGGGCGTAGACCCCGGTACTGGAGACGAACAACAGACGCCGCGGGCGCTGGCCGTGCTCGCCCAGCCAGGTCAATGCATGGCGCAAGCCGTCGACATAGGCGCGCCGATAACCTGCCTCGTCATGCTGAGTGGCTGCCGCGCAATACACCAGGTAATCCAGTTGCCCCTTCGGCCAGGCTGGCGGGCAGCTCGGCTGCTGCAGGTCGCCCGCCACCGGCAGGATGCCAGCCGGCAGGCGCGACACCTCACGGCGCAGGCCATGCACCTGCCAGCCCAGTGCGCTGATGCGCTCGCCGAGACGGCTGCCGACATCGCCACAACCGGCGATCATCAAAGTATGTTGAGTCATCGTGGTTCCTGTTCTGGGGGAGTCCTGCGGGTGAAAATGTTACATCGTTACTTTCATAAACAAGAATTAATTGCAATAATACTGCGCCTTCCACCTGACCCGAACCCGGGACAGGCCTCTCTACTTCCAGGTCCGGCCAGCATGAACTCTACCGCCCTCCGCGCCCAGCCCACTCTCGCCCCTCGACTGACCCTCGCCGCCATGCTGCTGGGTCTGCTGCTGCCATTCGGCGCCTTCGCCGAGGAAGCTGCGCTGGCCAGACCTGAAGCCGTTGCCAGCAGCGAGCAAGTGCAACCGGCCGCCGCCGAGCCGCAGCAGGATGCCCTGCTACAGAAGCTGCAGGCCCTCGGCCCGCAGGCCACGCCCGAGCAACTGCGCGAAGCCGCCCGACAGCACCTGACGGAAGCCGGCGCCTCCACGGAAGAGATCACCAAGACCCTGCAGGCGCTGGACAGCGCAGCGACCCTGGGCCAGGACCTGAGCAAGCTGCTGGCCGGCGAGAATGCGGGGGAGGCCGTGGTGGCGGAAGACCAGACCCTGCTGCACGACCTCTCGCCCATGGGCATGTACCGCAACGCCGACATGGTGGTGAAGAGCGTGATGATCGGCCTGGTGCTGGCCTCGATCCTGACCTGGACCGTATGGATCGCCAAGGGCCTGGAGCTGATCATCGCCCGCCGTCGCCTGCAGCGCGAAGTGCCCGAGCTCAAGGCCGCACGCAACCTGGCCCAAGCCGCCGAACAGGCCCGTGCCAAGCACAGCTTCAGCAGCGTGCTGATCGAAGACGCCCGCGATGAGCTGCGCCTGTCCGCCGGCAGCCAGGAGAAGGAAGGCATCAAGGAACGCGTCAGCTTCCGCCTCGAGCGCCTGGTTGCCGCCAGTGGCCGCAGCATGAGCCAGGGCACCGGCGTACTCGCCACCATCGGCTCCACCGCGCCCTTCGTCGGCCTGTTCGGTACCGTGTGGGGCATCATGAACAGCTTCATCGGCATCGCCAAATCGCAGACCACCAACCTCGCCGTGGTCGCCCCGGGTATCGCCGAAGCCCTGCTGGCAACCGCCCTGGGCCTGGTCGCGGCGATTCCCGCCGTGATCATCTACAACGTCTTCGCCCGCTCCATCGCCGGCTACCGGGCCCAGGTGGCCGACGCCTCGGCCCAGGTCCTGCTGCTGGTCAGCCGCGATCTCGACCTGCCGGCCGCCCCCGAGCGTAACCAACAGCCCCACGTGGCCAAGGTAGGCTGAGCCATGGGTCTGCATCTCAACGAGGGTGGCGACGATCTCCAGGAAAACCACGAGATCAACGTCACCCCCTTTATCGACGTGATGCTGGTGCTGCTGATCATCTTCATGGTCGCCGCGCCGCTGGCCACGGTGGACGTGAAGATCGACCTGCCGGCCTCCACCGCCAAGCCGGCGCC
Organism: Pseudomonas sp. BMS12; assembly: GCF_001592875.1. Lineage (GTDB taxonomy): Bacteria > Pseudomonadota > Gammaproteobacteria > Pseudomonadales > Pseudomonadaceae > Aquipseudomonas. The sequence continues at coordinate 175,047 of NZ_LSOF01000007.1, forward strand.
GCGCCCGGACAAGCCGATCTACCTGAGCATCAAGGAAGACCACCGCCTGTTCCTCGACAACGAGCAGGTCGATCCGGCCCAGCTCGGCGCCGCGCTGGACAAGCGCACCAGCAGCGACAAGGACAAGACCATCTTCGTCCGTGGCGACAAGGGCGTGGAATACGGCGACCTGATGCAGGTGATGGATAACCTGCGCGGCGCCGGTTATCTGAAGATCGGCCTGGTGGGCCTGGAAACGGTCGGCGCGCAATGACTCTCAAGCGTCGCCTGCCATTCTGGGCGCTGGCCCTGCTGGTGGTACTCGGGGCCCACGTCGGCCTGTACCTGATCGCCCAGCTCAAGCCCAAGCTGACGCCCATGGCGCCGCCACCCGCGGCCATGCTGATCGAACTGGAGCCGCTGGTAGCACCGGTCGAGCCGCCGCCACCGCCGCCGCAACCCGTGGTCGAGCCGGACGAGCCGGAGCTGCCGAAAGTGGTCGAGGCGCCGAAACCGAAGATCGCCATCGCCAAGCCCAAGCCGCAACCCAAGCCGAAGCCGCCGCAGCCCAAGCCGCCAGAGCCGGAGATCAAGCCGCAGCAGGAACCGGCCCCGGTTGCCGCCCCCGACGAAAAGGCCGCCGCGCCACAAAAGGCAGCGGTCAGCGCCCCGAGCAAAGCCCAGCTCAGCTGGCAGAGCAAACTGCTCGGCCACCTGGCCAAGTACAAGCGCTACCCGGAAGACGCCCGCCGCCGTGGCTTCGAGGGCGTCAACCGGCTGCGCTTCGTGCTCGATGGCAAGGGCAAGGTGCTGTCCTTCGCCCTGGTCGGCAAGTCCGGCAGCGCCTCGCTGGACCGCGCCACCCTGGAGATGATCCGCCGCGCCCAGCCGCTGCCGGCGCCGCCGCAGGACATGTTGACGAACGGCCAGCTGGAGATAGTCGCGCCCTTCGTCTATTCCCTCGAACGGCGCTGAGCCGGCACCTGCAACCGCCCTGCAACTTGCTGCGCAGGGCGGTTGGTTCCATTGAAGACAGCGGCTATGCTTGCTCGCATCTCAATGGACTAAAACTATGACCCTCACCGAACTGCGCTACATCGTCACCCTCGCTCAGGAACAGCACTTCGGCCGCGCCGCCGAGCGCTGCCATGTCAGCCAGCCGACCCTGTCGGTGGGCGTGAAAAAACTGGAAGACGAGCTCGGCGTGCTGATCTTCGAGCGCAGCAAGAGCGCGGTGCGCCTGACCCCGGTCGGTGAAGGCATCGTTACCCAGGCGCAAAAGGTCCTGGAGCAGGCTCAGGGCATCCGCGAGCTGGCCCAGGCCGGCAAGAACCAGCTGGCCGCACCGCTGAAGATCGGCGCCATCTACACCGTCGGCCCCTACCTGTTCCCGCACCTGATTCCGCAGCTGCACCGGGTCGCCCCGGACATGCCGCTATATATCGAAGAGAACTTCACCCACGTACTGCGCGACAAGCTGCGCACCGGCGAGCTGGACGCCATCATCATCGCCCTGCCGTTCCAGGAAGCCGATGTGCTAACCAAGCCGCTGTACGACGAGTCCTTCTACGCCCTGCTGCCAGCCGGCCACCCCTGGGCCAAGATGGAAACCATCGACAGCAAGCTGCTCAACGACAAGAGCCTGCTGCTGCTCGGCGAAGGCCACTGCTTCCGCGACCAGGTGCTGGAAGCCTGCCCGTCGCTGCGCAAAGGCGGCGAAGACAGCGCCAAGCACACCACGGTGGAATCCAGCTCGCTGGAAACCATCCGCCACATGGTCGCCTCCGGCCTGGGCATCTCGATCCTGCCGTTCTCCGCCGTGGACAGCCACCATTACGCCCCCGGCGTGATCGAAGTCCGCCCGCTAGCCGCCCCGGCGCCCTACCGCACCGTGGCCATCGCTTGGCGCGCCAGCTTCCCGCGGCCGAAGGCCATCGAGATCCTCGCCGACTCGATTCGCCTGTGCTCGGTGGCCGCTCGCCCCCAGGGTGAAGCCCTGCCGGCATGACCGAACTGGCCCAGGTGCCGGTCACCGCGCTCAAGGGAGTGGGCGCGGCACTGGCGGAAAAGCTCGCCAAGGTCGGCCTGGAAACCCTGCAGGACGTGCTCTTCCACCTGCCCCTGCGCTACCAGGACCGCACCCGCGTCATCCCGATCGGCGCCCTGCGCCCCGGCCAGGACGCGGTGATCGAAGGCGTGGTGGCCGGTGCCGATGTGGTGATGGGCAAGCGCCGCAGCCTGCTGGTGCGCCTGCAGGACGGCAGCGGCACCCTGAGCCTGCGCTTCTACCACTTCAGCCAGGCGCAGAAGGACGGCCTCAAGCGGGGCACCCACGTGCGCTGCTACGGCGAGGCCCGCCCCGGCGCTTCCGGACTGGAGATCTACCACCCGGAATATCGTGCCCTCGGCGCCGATGAAGTGGCGCCGGTGGAACAGACCCTGACGCCGATCTACCCGACCACCGAAGGCCTGACCCAGCAACGCCTGCGCAGCCTGAGCCAGCTGGCCCTGGCCCGCCTCGGCCCGCACAGCCTGCCGGACTGGCTGCCGGCCGAAGTGGCCCGCGACTATCGCCTCGGCCCGCTGGACGAGGCGATCCGCTACCTGCACCGGCCGCCGCCGGACGCCGACCTGGAAGAGCTCGCCGAGGGTCGCCACTGGGCCCAGCACCGCCTGGCCTTCGAGGAGCTGCTGACCCACCAGCTGTCGCTGCAACGTCTGCGCGAGCAGGTGCGCGCCCAGCAGGCGCCGCAGCTGCCGCCTGCCAAGCGCCTGCCGCAACAGTTCCTGCACATCCTCGGCTTCGCCCCCACCGGCGCGCAGCAGCGCGTGGGCGCCGAGATCGCCTACGACCTAGCCCAGGACGAGCCCATGCTGCGCCTGGTGCAGGGCGACGTCGGCGCCGGCAAGACCGTGGTCGCGGCCCTGGCCGCCCTGCAGGCGCTGGAGGCCGGCTACCAGGTGGCGCTGATGGCGCCCACCGAGATCCTCGCCGAGCAGCACTACCTCAACTTCACCCGCTGGCTGCAACCCCTGGGCATCGAAGTCGCCTGGCTGGCCGGCAAGCTCAAGGGCAAGGCCCGCACCGCCGCACTGGAGCAGATCGCCAGTGGCACGCCGATGGTGGTCGGCACCCACGCGCTGTTCCAGGACGAAGTGCAGTTCCGCAACCTGGCCCTGGCGATCATCGACGAGCAGCACCGCTTCGGTGTGCAGCAGCGCCTGGCCCTGCGGCAGAAGGGCATCAACGGCCGCCTCTGCCCGCACCAGCTGATCATGACTGCCACGCCGATTCCACGGACCCTGGCGATGAGTGCTTATGCCGACCTGGACACCTCGATCCTCGACGAGCTGCCGCCCGGGCGTACACCGGTGAACACCCTGGTAATCGCCGACAGCCGCCGTATCGAGGTGGTCGAACGAGTCCGCGCCGCCTGCCGCGAAGGGCGCCAGGCTTACTGGGTGTGCACCCTGATCGAGGAATCCGAGGAACTCACCTGCCAGGCCGCCGAGACCAGTTTCGAGGAGCTGTCCAGCGCGCTCGGTGAGCTGCGCGTCGGCCTGATCCACGGGCGCATGAAGCCGGCCGAGAAGGCCGCGATCATGGATGAATTCAAGCGCGGCGAGCTGCAACTGCTGGTCGCCACGACCGTCATCGAAGTGGGCGTCGACGTGCCCAATGCCAGCCTGATGATCATCGAGAACCCCGAGCGTTTGGGCCTGGCCCAGCTGCACCAGCTGCGTGGCCGGGTCGGCCGCGGCAGCGCCGCCAGCCACTGCGTGCTGCTCTACCACGCGCCACTGTCGCAGCTCGGCCGCGAGCGCCTGGGCATCATGCGCGAGACCTGCGACGGCTTCGTCATCGCCGAAAAGGATCTGGAGCTGCGCGGCCCCGGCGAGATGCTCGGCACCCGCCAGACCGGTTTGCTGCAGTTCAAGGTCGCCGACCTGATGCGCGATGCCGACCTGCTGCCGGCCGTGCGCGATGCAGCCCAGGCCCTGCTGGCACACTGGCCACAGCACGTTGCCCCCCTGCTGGAGCGCTGGCTACGCCACGGCCAGCAGTACGGCCAAGTGTGAGACAACGCACATACCACCGCTGGTCGCCCGTCCGGCGGCCGAGCGAAGCCCACAAACCGCTGGTTATACTTCCTGCCAGTAGTTCCTCAGCCGGATATCGCCAATGACCGAAGTCGCCCTCGCCCCCGATTCCGCACCGCGCCCGCCAGCGGTGATCCTGCAGCTGCTGGAGAAACTCGGCGTTCCCTGCCATATCCGCCTCGACCACCCCGCCCTGCCGGCCGCGCGCCGGGTCCAGGCCGCGCTGCTCGACGACGCGGTCGGCGCCCTGCTGGTGCTGTTCCCGCAGAGCCAGCTGCTCGACCTCAATCGCCTGGCCGAACTGACCGGGCGCAAGCTGGTGGCGGTCAAGCCCGAACGCATGGAGCGCATGCTCGGCAAACACAACCTGGCCATGCTCCCCGGCCTGCCGCCGCTGACCAGCTCGCCCTGCCTGTATGACGAACGCCTGCTGCAGGAGTCCAGCCTGCTGGTGGAGTCCGGCCAGCCTGGCGTGCTGCTGGAAATCGGCAGCGAGCACTACAAGAGCATCCTCCTGGCCAAGGCCAGCGCCGCGCGCTTCGGCGAGCCGGTCATCGACATTCGCCCCAACCTCGACCGCCCCGACGACGACCGCGCCGAGATCACCCAGGCCGTGCAGGCCTTCACCGCCCGGCGCATCCAGCAGCGCCTGGAAGAGACCATCGAGATCCCGCCGCTGCCGGAAACCGCGCAGCGCATCATCAAGCTGCGCGTCGACCCGGACGCCACGGTGGACGACATCACCGGCGTGGTCGAGACCGACCCGGCCCTGGCCGCCCAGGTGGTCAGCTGGGCCGCGTCGCCCTACTACGCCGCGCCCGGCAAGATTCGCTCGGTGGAAGACGCCATCGTCCGCGTGCTGGGCTTCGACCTGGTGATCAACCTGGCCCTCGGCCTGGCCCTGGGCAAGACCCTGGCGCTGCCCAAGGATCAGCCGCAACAGGCCACGCCCTACTGGCAGCAGGCGATCTACACCGCCGCGGTGATCGAAGGGCTGACCCGCGCCATGCCCCGCGCCCAGCGCCCGGAGGCCGGCCTGACCTACCTCGCCGGGCTGCTGCACAACTTCGGCTACCTGGTGCTGGCGCATGTCTTTCCACCGCACTTCTCGCTGATCTGCCGGCACTTGGAGGTCAACCCGCACCTGTCCGCCGGCTATGTCGAGCAGCACCTGCTGGGCATCACCCGTGAGCAGATCGGTGCCTGGCTGATGCGTTTCTGGGACATGCCGGAGGAGCTGGCCAGCTCCCTGCGCTTCCAGCACGACCCGGACTACGACGGCGCCCATGCCGCCTACCCCAACCTGGTGTGCCTGGCGGTCAACCTGCTGCGCAGCCGTGGCATCGGCAACGGCCCGCAGAGCGAACTGCCGGACGCGCTGTTCGAACGCCTCGGCCTGAGCCGCGACAAGGCCGAGGATGCCCTGAACAAGGTGCTGCAGGCAGAAGTGGCGCTGCGCGAGCTGGCTTCGCAGTTCAATCACCCGCACTGAATGCGCCACGCCGCATGAGGAAAAGGGGCCCGAGGGCCCCTTTTTCATTGCTGTCTTTTGTGGGAGCGGCTTCAGCCGCGCAAGAGAGGCCGCTCTCAGGGCTTTCTCGTGAGCGCCACTCTCTACTTGAGCTGCGCGCGGCGCGTGGCGAATAGCTCGGGCAAAGCCTTGGCGCTGGCCTCGAGCACGGCGCGCAGCGGCGCCTGCTCGTACAGCGTCGCGTATTCGTCGAGCTGGTCGCTGGGCGTGGTGCGGTAGGCATAGAGCATGAAGGCCTCCACGCCACTGGCGCTGGAAGCACGCAACGGCGCCAACTGGGCTGCGGTCTGCTCGGCCAGGGCCTTCTCGTCGAGATCGCCACCACGGGCGCGCAGAGCCAACAGCGCCTGGGTCTTGCCCACTTCGTAACGCAACAGAGTGGCCAGTTCGGTGGTGTGCGCCGCCTGGTCCAGGCGCCGCACCAGGTCGAGACGGGCCTGGCGTGGCGGGCGCTCCTGCAGCTGCAGGCGGTAGGCGGCCAGGCCGCCATCCTCGCCCACCGCTCGTTCGGCAGCGGTGAACTGCCGGGCCAGCGGACTATCGAGCAACTGCAAGGCGGCGTCCAGTTGCTGCGGCTTGAGCTTGGGCGCCACCTGCTTGGCCAGGTCGGCACACAGCGGGCCGGCGGCAAACAGCGGCGCCAGAGCCTTCTGCTGCTCGGGGTTCATGCCGCGCTGCAGCAGTGGCAAGGTCTGCTCGCAGAGCAGCTGCACGCCCGCCAGCTCCAGCACGCGCTCGAGCGTGGCGTCTGCAGCCTGGGCCGGCAGGCTCAGCGAAAACAGCAGGGCGAAGGCGGAAAACAGGCGCATAACGGGACTTCCATCCAAAGGGGCCAGCTTAGCGACATGAGCCCACAGGGGAACGCGACTCAGGCCGCTTTCTTGAGCTCGCTGGGCTTTTTCTTCTTCGGCACCACATGCTTGAGCAGGCCCTGGAACCAGATCACCAGCGCCGGGTTGCCCTGGATCTGGATGTCCTTGTTCTGGATGCCCTGCATGAAGGCCAGCTGCTTGTTCTTGGCGTTCATGGTGGCAAAGCCGTAGACGGCATCCTTGAAGCCGATGGCGAAGGCCGGCTCCTTGGCGGCACCCGCATGGCTGCTGACGCGCTGATCCTTGATCCGGTAATGACGCGCGACCTTGCCGTCCAGGGTGTGCAACTGGAATACCAGCTCCTTGCCCTCCAGCTGCTGCTGAAAGTCGGCGTTACTGCGGCTGGCTTTGGCCATCAGGCGGCCCAGCATCCAGAGGAGAAAGCGGAATTTCATGGCACGCGGCCTCACGGGTAGGGGAAATCGGCGGCGCATTGTAGCGGTTTGCGCGGGCGACTACATCCTGAAGGCGGGCGGGTAGCGGAGGGTCGACCCGGAGCCTTGGGCTCCGGGTCGGAGCTGGCTCAGTTGACGGCGTCTTTGAGGGATTTGCCCGGTTTGAAAGCCACGGTGTTGCTGGCCTTGATCTTCACCGGTGCACCGGTTTGCGGGTTCTTGCCGGTGCGGGCACCACGGTGGCGCTGCAGGAAAGTACCAAAGCCGACCAGAGTGACACTGTCCTTGCGGTTCAGCGCGCTGGTGATTTCTTCGAGCACGGCGTTGAGTACGCGGTTGGCCTGGTCTTTGGTCAGATCAGCCTTTTCGGCAATTGCCGCGGCGAGTTCAGGTTTACGCATAGATGCCTCTTTGACGGTTTGTTGTTGTTGTGTCCGTGCTGTCCGTCCAGAACAGCGCCAAAGGCGCCGCAACGGCTCTGCGCTGCGGCAGACCAGGGGAGAATGGCACGCCATCCGGTACTGCGCCAGTACTGACGAGCAGTTTGCCGGGGCAAAAACGTGGCGTTCCAGACAGAACAGCCGCCATACACGCCATCTGCGACTAAAGAACAGAACGTCCGTGCCGGAAACACAAACGGCGGCCCGAGGGCCGCCGTTTGTCTTGAACCTGTCTAATCAGCCGATCTCGATCATCTCGAAGTCAGCCTTGCCCACGCCGCAGTCCGGGCACAGCCAATCGGCCGGTACGTCTTCCCAGCGGGTGCCGGCGGCGATGCCGTCATCGGGCCAACCCTGGCTCTCGTCATAGATCAGACCACAGACCACACATTGCCACTTCTTCATGCTCTACCTCATCACGGGCGGCCTCTGGCGGACCTTGCCCTGGTTAAAAATTCAGCAGGCTTTGTACTGATATGGGCGCCACAGCGCAAGTGTTCGGCGCCGCGGCCCGCCGTGCTAAGCTCGCCGCCTCCGCAGCCGACCCAACCCTTGCCCGTGCTCGTCCACCCGCCTCGCTGGCTCAGCGCCGCCCAATTGCACCCCGCCCCCGCACCGTTGCTGCGCAACTGGCTGTTCGATCAGGACTCGCTGACGCGCCGTCTGACGGCACTGAGCGCCGGGCGCTTCGCCGTACAGCCCTTGCACCAGGGTTGGCAGAACCTGCGCCAGGATGAATGCACAGCCTTGCAAGTGCCCAGCGGCAGCCAGGGCTGGGTGCGCGAAGTGTTCCTCCAGGGCGCCGGCGCCAACTGGGTGTTCGCCCGCAGCGTGGCGGCACGCACGGCGCTGGAAGGCTCCGGTTTCGAGCTGGGCAAGCTGGGTAGCCGTTCCCTCGGCGAACTGCTGTTCAGCGACCGCGCCTTTGTCCGTGGCGAACTGCAGGTCTGTCGTTACCCGGCCGCCTGGCTGCCGACCGATGTACGTGCCGAGCAGCTGTGGGGGCGCCGTTCGTGCTTTCGCCGCGACGGCCTCGGCGTGCTGGTCGCCGAGGTCTTTCTGCCGGCATTCTGGACACAGGCCGAGCAGTAGACACCAAGCGCTCCGCTCGCGAATTTGTGCGGACCGCCCCGCTTCGCGAACAGAGCTCGCTCCTCCAGAGCGACACCCGCCCGTATAATCGGCGCACTTCGTCCGGAGGCCGCCGATGTACCAGTCCTTTCTGCTCGCCCTCAATCGCCTGCACCCACGCAGCTGGGACTTCATCCAGCTGATGCGCCTGGACAAACCGATCGGCATCTACCTGCTGCTGTGGCCGACCCTCTGGGCCCTGTGGGTCGCCAGCAAGGGTGTGCCGGACTTCAAGCTGCTGTTCATCTTCGTGGTCGGCGTGCTGCTGATGCGCGCCGCCGGTTGCGTGATCAACGACTATGCTGACCGCAACTTCGACGGCCATGTCGCGCGCACCAAGGCCCGCCCGCTGGCCGAGGGCCGGGTGACGCCGCGCGAGGCGCTGATTCTGTTCGCCGTGCTGGTGGGGCTGAGCTTCATCCTGGTGCTGTTCACCAACCTGACCACCATTCTGCTGTCGTTCGGCGGCCTGGCTCTGGCCGCCTGCTACCCCTTCATGAAGCGCTACACCTACTACCCGCAAGTGGTACTGGGCGCGGCCTTCAGCTGGGGCATGCCGATGACCTTCAGCGCCGTGACTGGGCACCTGCCGCCACCCGAGGCCTGGCTGCTGTATATCGCCAACCTGCTGTGGACGGTGGCCTACGACACCTACTACGCCATGACCGACCGCGAGGACGACCTGAAGATCGACGTCAAATCCACCGCCATCCTGTTCGGCGAGGCCGACCGCGTCGTCATCCTCAGCCTGCAGGTTCTGGCCCTGCTGTGCCTGGCCATGGCCGGCACGCGCTTTGGCTTAGGACTCTGGTTCCTGTTCGGCCTGTTCGCCGCCGCGGCCTGCTTCGCCTGGGAATTCTGGAGCACGCGCAACCGCGAACCGAAGGCCTGCTTCGCCGCCTTCCTGCACAACCACTGGGCCGGGCTGGCGATCTTCGTCGGCATTCTGGTGGATTACGCATTAAGGTAGCCGAGCGTGCCGCAGGGCTGTCACATCGCTGCAATAATTCCGTTATCTAATGCGGCGCAAGACAGAACGACCCGAGGCTCGACCCATGGTTGGCAAGAACATCCTGATCGTTGACGACGAAGCTCCCATCCGCGAGATGATCGCAGTGGCCCTGGAGATGGCCGGCTACGATTGCCTGGAGGCGGAAAACACCCAGCAGGCCCACGCCCTGATCGTCGACCGCAAACCGGACCTGATCCTGCTCGACTGGATGCTGCCCGGCACCAGCGGCATCGAACTGGCGCGCCGCCTCAAGCGCGACGAGCTGACCGACGACATCCCGATCATCATGCTCACCGCCAAGGGCGAAGAGGACAACAAGATCCAGGGCCTGGAAGTCGGCGCCGACGACTACATCACCAAGCCCTTCTCGCCGCGCGAGCTGGTCGCCCGCCTCAAGGCGGTACTGCGCCGTACCGGACCTAGCGACAGCGAGGCGCCGATCGAGGTCGGCGGCCTGCTGCTCGATCCGATCAGCCACCGCGTGACCATCGACGGCAAGCCGGCCGAGATGGGCCCCACCGAATACCGCCTGCTGCAGTTCTTCATGACCCACCAGGAGCGCGCCTACACCCGCGGCCAGCTGCTCGACCAGGTGTGGGGCGGCAACGTCTACGTCGAGGAGCGCACGGTCGACGTGCATATCCGCCGCCTGCGCAAGGCGCTCGGCGAGGCCTACGAGAACCTGGTACAAACGGTGCGCGGCACCGGGTATCGTTTCTCTACCAAAAGCTGATCCCGGCGTAGCCAGAGTAAGGACGCGATAGGTGAATTCGAACTGGCGGGGCGCGGTCATGCGCCATCTGCTGCTGATCCTGCTGGCCTGCGGACTGCTCGGCCTGATCAGCGGCCAGTATGCCTGGGCACTGGTCCTGGGCCTCGGCGCCTACCTGCTCTGGCATATCAAGCAACTGCTGCGTCTGCACCACTGGCTGCGCACTCGCCAACCGGATGAGGCGCCACCGGAAGGCTACGGCCTGTGGGGCGAAGTATTCGACAACATCTACCACCTGCAGCGCCGCGACCAGCGTGTGCGCGGCCGGCTGCAGGCGGTGATCGATCGCGTGCAGGAGTCCACGGCGGCCCTGCGCGATGCCGTGGTCATGCTCGATGCCGACGGCAATCTGGAGTGGTGGAATCACGCCGCCGAGCAACTGCTGGGGCTGAAGACGCCACAGGACAGCGGCCAGACCATCACCAACCTGGTGCGTCACCCGGGCTTCAAGGAGTACTTCGAGACCGGCAACTTTCAGGAGCCCCTGGATCTGCCGTCGCCGGCCGACGACCGCAAACAGCTGCAGTTCCAGATCACCCAGTACGGCAATCGCGAACACCTGATGCTGGTGCGCGACGTTACCCGCCTGCATCTGCTCGAACAAATGCGCAAGGACTTCATCGCCAACGTGTCCCACGAACTGCGCACACCGTTGACGGTGATCGCCGGGTATCTGGAGACCCTGCTGGACAACGTCGAAGACGTCAATCCACGCTGGCTGCGCGCCCTGCAGCAGATGCAGCAACAAGGCGCGCGCATGCAGAGCCTGCTCAATGACCTGCTCCTGCTGGCCAAGCTGGAAGCCACCGACTACCCCTCGGACAACCAGCCGGTGGCCGTCGACCTGCTGCTGCTGTCCATCAAGAACGACGCCCAGGCCCTGTCCGGCAGCCGCAACCACCGCATCAGCCTGGAAGCCGACGCCAGCCTGCGCCTCAAGGGCAGCGAGGCCGAACTCCGCAGCGCCTTCTCCAACCTGGTGTTCAATGCGGTGAAGTACAGCCCGGAGGACAGCGAGATCCGCATCCGCTGGTGGGGCGACGAACTGGGCGGCCACTTCAGCGTGGCCGACAGCGGCATCGGCATCGAGGCCAAGCACCTGCCGCGTCTGACCGAGCGCTTCTACCGGGTCGACTCCAGCCGCGCCAGCAGCACCGGCGGCACTGGCCTCGGCCTGGCCATCGTCAAGCATGTGCTGCTGCGCCACCGCGCGCGCCTGGACATCAGCAGCGTGATGGGCAAAGGCAGCACCTTTACCTGCCACTTCCCGCTGCAGCAGCTGAACCGCCGCAATTGACTGCCGCCGGCTTGCAATAGTCGACGGCAGCCGCCACCCTTGTGCGGTCTTTAGCCATCTAGCCCCTCCATGGACCCCTCCACGAACCTTTCCGCCCCCACCCTCTTCGCCGATCTCGGCCTCGTCCTGTTCGCCCTCTTTCTCGTCCTGCTCAACGGCTTCTTCGTTGCGGCCGAGTTCGCCATGGTCAAGCTGCGCGCGACCAAGGTGGAAACCATCGTCGAACAGCACGGCTGGCGCGGCGTCATCCTGCGCAAGGTACACGGCCAGCTGGACGCCTACCTGTCGGCCTGCCAGCTGGGTATCACCCTGGCCTCTCTTGGTCTCGGCTGGGTCGGCGAGCCGGCCTTCGCCGAACTGCTCACGCCGCTGCTGAGCATGCTCGGCATCGAGTCGGAGAAGCTGGTGCACGGCATCGCCTTCTTCTTCGCCTTCTTCATCATTTCCTATCTGCACATCGTGGTCGGCGAGCTGGCACCGAAGTCCTGGGCGATCCGCAAGCCCGAGCTGCTGTCGCTGTGGACCGCCGCGCCGCTGTACGCCTTCTACTGGCTGATGTATCCGGCCATCTACCTGCTCAACGCCAGCGCCAACGCCATTCTGCGAATCGCCGGCCAGGGCGAGCCAGGGCCGCACCACGAGCACCACTACAGCCGCGACGAGCTCAAGCTGATCCTGCACTCCAGTCGCGCCCGCGACCCCAGCGACCAGGACATGCGTGTGTTGGCCTCGGCCGTGGAGCTGGGTGAGCTGGAAGTGGTGGACTGGGCCAATTCGCGCGAGGACCTGGTGTACATCGACCTCGGCGCCAAGCTCGACGAGCTGTTCAACCTGTTCCGCCGCCACAAGTTCAGCCGCTTCCCGGTGTACGACGAAGCCGCCGGCAACTTCGTCGGCGTGCTGCACATCAAAGACCTGCTGCTGCAGCTCAGCCTCCTGGAAATGCTGCCATCCAAGTTCAACATCGCCGAGCTGATGCGGCCGATCGAGCGGGTCAGCAAGCACCTGCCGCTGTCCAACCTGCTGGAGCAGTTCCGTCAGGGCGGCGCACACTTCGCCCTGGTCGAGGAGGCCGACGGCAAGGTGGTCGGTTTCCTGACCATGGAAGATGTGCTGGAGGTGCTGGTCGGCGACATCCAGGACGAGCACCACAAGGCCGAGCGCGGCGTGCTCGCGTACCAGCCGGGCAAGCTGCTGGTACGCGGCGACACCCCGCTGTTCAAGGTCGAGCGCCTGCTCGGCATCGACCTCGACCACCTCGAGGCGGAAACCCTGGCCGGGCTGGTCTACGAAGCGCTGAATCGCGTCCCGGACGAGGACGAGGTGCTGGAGACCGAAGGCCTGCGCATCATCGTCAAGAAGATGAAAGGCCCGAAGATCGTCCTGGCCAAGGTGCTGCGCCTGGACTGAGCCCAGCCCGGCGCGCTGTCAGTGCAGCGCCAGGCCGCGATCCAGATGCTGATCCACCAGCCACTTGCCATGGGCCAGGGAGGCCCGCTGGGCGCTGTCCAGATCGGCCAGGAAGGCGTTCTTCACCGGTAGCGGGATGCGCCGGGTAGCATGCCCATCCGGCAGGGTGATCTTGCAGCCTGCGGCCCAGGGCGTAGGAATGCCTGGGTGCTCGATGATGGCCGCGCTGATGGCATGATCGCGATAGGTGCAGTGCAGATTGTTCATGGTCTTGGCCTCGCTCAGATGACGCCGCGAACGGCGGGTGGGCGTGCTTTTCACCTTAACGCCATAACCCGCACGTTCACCGTCACCCGACCAAGGGTCATGCTCGGTCGGCGCGGCAGACCTGGTTGCGCCCAGCGGCCTTGGCCGCGTACAGGGCCTGGTCCGCGGCATCGATCAACGCCTGCATGTGCAGCTCGCCCTGGGCATCGTGGCACGCCAGACCGACGCTGATCGTCAACTGCACCGGCGTACCCCGGTAGTGCAGCTGCAGCGCCGCCACCTCGGCGCGGATCTGCTCGGCTCGCGCCGCCCCTGCCTCGCAGGAGGCGCCGCTGAGCAGCAGGAAAAACTCCTCGCCACCATAGCGCGCCGCCAGATCGCCACTGCGCCGCGCGCTATGCCGCAGCACCTCGGCGACGGCCGCGATGCAGCGATCACCGAAGGGGTGGCCATAGGTATCGTTGATGCGCTTGAAGTGATCGATGTCGATCACCATCACCGCCAGCGGCTCGTTCTCCTGCTGCGCCAGCTGCTGATCGCAATGGCGGCGGTTGGCCAGCTGGGTCAAGGCATCGGTATTGCTCAGACGGGTCAGCTCGGCGTTGGCCTGGGCCAGTTCGCGGGTCGACTGCTGCAGCTCGGCGGTACGCGCCAGCACGCGGCGCTCCAGCTCTTCGTTGGCTCTGGCCTGCTCTTCCAGGAGCTGCTGCTGGCTGGCCAGGCGCGCCTCACGCTCGCCGATCAGGTCGCTCTGCGCCGAGATACGCGCCTTGCGCTCGCTGTTGATGCGTTCGGCCAGGGCCACCGAGAGCAGGACGAATTCGGCGAAGAAACCCAGCGTCTGGATACGCAGGGTCAGCGGGTTCACCGGCAAGGCACCCTGCAGGGCGGCTACATGCACCAGGGTGCAGAAGATCAGGAAGCCCCAGGCCACCGCGAACAGGGGCGCCGAGCGATTGCCGCGACGCCACAGGCTGATCGCGGTGGCCACGGCGACCACACAACTCAACAGCGCAACCAGATTGACGCCGATCCAGTACAGCCAGTGCGGGCGCAGCATCAGCAGCGCCAGGGCCAGCAGCCAGTAGCCCAGCAACAGGTTGTTGGCCCACAGCACCCAGCCGCCGTAATGCGGAATGCGCAGGAAGCTGCGCACGAAGATGGTCGCCGCGAGGAAGCTCCAGATCGCCGAAACCCCGTAGATCATCGCCGCCGGCCGCCCCAGCTCGGGCCACAGGTAGAGGATGCCGAAACCGCTCAGGGCCAGTTCGTAAACCACCACGCCGAGCAGGTAAACGGTGTACCAGACATAGCTGCGGCTGCCGGTGAACAGAAACAGGCTGGCGTTGTACAGCAGCACGGCCAGCATCGCCCCGAAGAACAGCCCGAGCAGCATGCGCTGGGTCAGCTCCTGACGGTCGAAGGCCTCCACCGTCAGCAACTGCATGGGCGCCACCAGATTTTCCTCACTGTGCAGACGCAGGTAGACCCAGCGGGTTTGCTCGGGTGGCAGTTGCAGGGGAAAGGTCGGTTGACGCGTGGCTTGCGGCCAGGCGCTGAGCGGCAGGTGGTCGCCGGCCTGTAGCAGCGGCCCCCATTGGCCGGAGGCAGGGTCCAGGGTGCGCAGCTCGATCAGGTCGAGAATCGGCCACTCCACCAGCAGGCGCCAATCGCTGCGCGGCGAGCGGTTATGCAGTTGCATGCGTACCCACACCGCGCCTGGTTGGCGACCGAGGCTCAGCGAGGAACCCGGGACCGGTTGCCAGCCGGTTGCCTGGCTGGCGGCGGCGAAATCCAGCTCCTCGTCAGGCGTCAGGTATTCCAGCTGGGAGGCCAGACGCAGTGCAGAAAAGTCCTCGCGCAGCTCCAATGCAGCGGCGTTACCCAGACTGGGTAGCAGGCAGAACAGCAGGAAAAGCAGGCGGATTGGCAACTACGCTTCCCTCGACGCGGCAGTGTGCTAACCATCGCCGCAATCCGCACGACACGCAAGTCGACCGTAATGGCTATTCGCCACCCACGGCAAAATTGGGCAGGCTGTCGACCGGCTGAGCGAAATTGAAGGGGATCGACTCCAGCGCCAGGCCGACGTTGCGCTGCACCACGAAATGCAGGTGCGGGCCGGTGCTGTTGCCGGTATTGCCGGAGCGCGCGATAGGCGTACCGGCAGCCACGCGCTGACCTTCATGCACGCTCACCGAGCCGCGCATCAGGTGCAGGTAGACACCCATGGTGCCGTCGTCGTGCAGGATGCGCACATAGTTGCCGGAAGGGTTGTTGCCGCGCCCGCTCTGCCGGTTCTCGGTTTTCACCACCATGCCGCTGCGCGAAGCGAGAATCGGCGTGCCCTCGGGCATGGCGATATCCATGGCGTAACGCCCCTTGGGGGTGAAGTGGCTGTACTTGCCATTGGCGCCCTGGGTCAGCTTGAACGGGCCGCCACGCCAGGGCAGCGGGTAGCGGTAGACCAGCGGCTGCAGGCGCGGGTCGCCCATGGCGTAGCGCAGGCGCGGCTTGTACTTCATCGGTTTGCCGGCGTCCTGTGGCGCCAGGGTGACCAGGCGGATCTTGCTGCGCGGTGGCAGCACCCAGCGGATGGGCTCATCCGGCGCACCGGCGGCGTTGACCACCTTGTCCAGGCGCAGCTCGATTTCCACTGGCGCGTACAGATCGTTGCGCACCAGCAGGGTCTCGCCGGCGGCATGCTTCTTGGTTTCCAGCTTCACCAGATTGTCGAGCTTCTCGACCATGCGGTCGCGGAACACGAACACCTGCGCGCCAGGCACGGCCTGGTCGCTGTAGGTGACCGTGCCGTGCTTGTCGACATACTTGTAGATGGTCAGCGCATTGGCCTGGCCGCAGGCCAGCAACAGCGCGCAGAAAATGAATGAACGCCCTAGCATAACGTCTCGGATTTAATGGTTATTGGTATCCGGGACTGGCAAGACTAGCAGCGCCGGATAACGGTCGCGAGCCTCGGGGGCCTAGGCTGTGCGGCAATCGGCAGGCTTCGTCGGGGAAAGCGACGCTATCCGACGAAAGGCGCCTGCTTCTCGACCTGCTGAACCACGCCACAGCTCACGAGGAGCTTCACGCTTCCACAACTCGATCGGCGCTGGATTGGGCGTATTGCGACGCGCCCCGGGCGCCTGTCAGGCGCCCGGACTGAAGTGCTTCTGCGCCGTACCACGGGCGATCAGGCGCGACAGGTAATCAAGCTTCTGCGGATCTTTATCGACGAACTTGAAGGTCAGCTGCAGCCATTCGCTGTCCGGCTTGGGCTCCAGTGCCGCCACCGCATGCAGGTAGCCGTTGAGGCGTGCGGTTTCCGCCGCCTCGCCCTGCTCCAGATCGAGCACCGCGCTTTCCAGCACCTGCGGCAGCAACTCGGTGCGCTTGACCACCAGCAGCGCCTCCTTGAGGCTCAGCGCCTTGATCACGCAGGCCATGCTGCCACCCGGCAGGCGCAGCTGGCCCTGGCCACGTCCGCTGGGCGCGGCGGCCGCCTTGGCGGGCTTGGCCGCTTCCGGCTTGGCGAAAGCGGCAGCGGGGCTGGCGGCGGCTTTGGCCGCGGGCTTGATCACTTCGGCATTGCCACCGGTCAGCGCGGCCAGGGAGTCGTTGGCGAAGGCACCGGTGCTGAGCATCTTCGGCGGGGCGCTGGCGGTCAGGGCCTTGAGTTTGCCGGCACGGTGCAGCGCCTTCTTGACCTTGGTGACCAGCTGCTCGTTGGAAAAGGGCTTGCCGATGTAGTCGGAGACGCCGGCCTGGATGGCCTGCACCACGTTCTCCTTGTCACCACGGCTGGTGACCATGATGAAGGGCGTGATCTTGTGCGCCTCCTCTCCACGGCACCAGGTGAGCAGTTCGAGACCGGACATTTCCGGCATCTCCCAGTCGCAGAGGATCAGGTCGACCGCCTGCCGACCCAACAGCTGCTGGGCCTTGCGCCCATTCACCGCTTCCTCGATCTGGATACCGGGAAAGTTGTCGCGCAGGCCCTTCTTCACCAGATCACGGATAAAGGTGGCGTCGTCCACCACCAGCACACTGACTTTGCTCATCGACCACTCCCGGCAACAATGCCGACAAGCATAGTCCGGGGTGATGGCCCAAGGCCAACGCAAGGCACGCGAGAGGCGCCTTGCGCCCTTATTCGCTGCGGGTGCCCTGCACTTCTTCCTGCATGCGTGCCAGGCCCAGGTGACGCACGTCGGTGCCGCGCACCAGGTAGATCACCAGTTCGGCGATGTTGCGTGCGTGGTCGCCGATACGCTCCAGCGAACGCAGCACCCAGATGATCGACAGCACGCGGCTGATCGCGCGCGGGTCTTCCATCATGTAGGTGACCAGCTCGCGCAGGGCGGTCTTGTACTCGCGGTCGACGGTCTTGTCGTACTGCGCCACGGACAGCGCCAGGTCGGCATCGAAACGGGCGAAGGCGTCCAGCGCCTGCTGCACCATCTTGCGCACCTGGTCGCCGATATGGCGGACCTCGACATAACCACGCGGCGCCTCGCCGGTTTCGCACAGCTCGATGGCGCGCTTGGCGATCTTGCTCGACTCGTCGCCGATGCGCTCCAGGTCGATTACCGACTTGGAGATGCTGATGATCAGGCGCAGGTCGGAGGCGGCCGGCTGACGGCGGGCGAGGATACGTACGCACTCCTCGTCGATGTTGCGCTCCATCTGGTTGATCTGGTCGTCGATCTCGCGCACCTGCTGGGCCAGGCCGGAGTCGGCCTCGATCAGCGCGGTGACCGAATCGTTGACCTGCTTCTCGACCAGGCCGCCCATGGCCAGCAGGTGGCTGCGCACCTCCTCCAGCTCGGCGTTGAACTGCTGGGAGATGTGATGGGTGAGGCTGTCTTTGTTGATCATCGCGGAATCCTATGCAAACCGGTTTCGAGTTGATTGTTATGGCGACCCACCATCAGCCGTAGCGGCCGGTGATGTAGTCTTCGGTTTGTTTTTTTGCCGGGTTGGTGAACAGCGTATCGGTATCACCGAACTCGATCAGCTTGCCCATGTACATGAACGCGGTGTAATCGGAAACCCGCGCCGCCTGCTGCATGTTGTGGGTGACGATGACGATGGTGTACTTGCTCTTCAGCTCGTAGATCAGCTCTTCGACCTTGAGGGTGGAGATCGGGTCCAGCGCCGAGCAGGGTTCGTCGAGCAGCAGCACTTCCGGCTGCACGGCCACGGTACGGGCGATCACCAGACGCTGTTGCTGGCCACCGGACAGGCCGAGAGCCGAGTCGTGCAGACGGTCCTTCACTTCGTCCCACAACGCCGCGCTCTTCAGCGCCCACTCCACGGTCTCGTCGAGCACGCGCTTCTGGTTGATGCCCTGGATGCGCAGACCATACACCACGTTCTCGTAGATGCTCTTGGGGAAGGGGTTGGGCTTCTGGAACACCATGCCGACGCGACGACGCAGTTCGGCAACGTCCACGCCCTTCTTGTAGATGTCGTGGCCGTCGAGGCGGATCTCGCCGTCCACGCGGCAACCGTCGACCAGATCGTTCATCCGGTTGAAGGTACGCAGCAGGGTCGACTTGCCGCAGCCGGAAGGGCCGATGAAGGCGGTCACGCGCTGCTTGGGGATGTTCATCGAGACGTCGAACAGCGCCTGCTTCTCGCCGTAGAACAGGTTGAGGCCCGGCACTTCCAGGGCGACGGTTTCTTCCGCCAGGTTGAGGCCCTGCTTCTGCCGGCCGAGGGCGGCCATGTCGATACCGTGGGTGTGTACTTCGTGCTGCATGGGAGACTCCCTACGCTAACAATTCATTCATGCCGCCCGACGGGGCCGGGCGGCGCAAGTCATCAGTGGTCCAGCGCCTTGTACTTCTCGCGCAGGTGGTTGCGGATGAACACCGCACTCATGTTCAGGCTGGCGATCACCAGCACCAGCAACAGCGCCGTGGCGTACACCAGCGGCCGCGCGGCCTCGACGTTGGGGCTCTGGAAGCCGACGTCGTAGATGTGGAAGCCCAGGTGCATGATCTTCTGGTCCAGGTGCAGGTAGGGGTAGTTGGCGTCCAGCGGCAGGCTCGGCGCCAGCTTGACCACACCGACCAGCATCAGCGGCGCCACTTCGCCGGCGGCGCGAGCCACGGCGAGGATCATGCCGGTCATCATGGCCGGGCTGGCCATGGGCAGCACCACCTTCCACAGGGTCTCGGCCTTGGTCGCGCCGAGGGCCAGCGAGCCTTCGCGCAGGGCACGCGGAATGCGCGCCAGACCTTCCTCGGTGGAAACGATCACCACCGGCACGGCGAGTATCGCCAGGGTCAGCGAGGCCCACATCAGGCCCGGTGTGCCGAAGGTCGGCGCCGGGGCGGACTCGGGGAAGAACAGGCGATCCAGCGAACCACCCAGCACGTAGACGAAGAAGCCCAGACCGAATACGCCGTAGACGATCGACGGCACGCCGGCCAGGTTGTTCACCGCGATGCGGATGGTGCGGGTCAGCGGCCCTTGTTTGGCGTACTCACGCAGGTAGATGGCCGCCAGCACGCCGAACGGGGTGACGATCACTGCCATGATCAGGGTCATCATAACGGTGCCGAAGATGGCCGGGAACACGCCGCCCTCGGTGTTGGCCTCACGCGGGTCGTCGCTGACGAATTCCCACAGCTTGGCGAAGTAGAAGCCGAGCTTGCCGAACAGGCTCATGGCGTTGGGCTGGTAGGCACGGACGATCTTGCTCAGCGCCATCTGCTGTTCGCGGCCATCGGCGGTGCGCACGGTCAGGGTATCGCGACCAGCCTCGGTGTTGAGCTCGACCAGCTGCTTCTCCAGCACCTGGTACTGGGCATCCAGCTCGGCACGGCGGGCATCCAGGTCGGCCTGGGCGGCGGCGTCCAGCCCACCCTTGAGCTCCAGCTTGCGGGTGTCCAGGCGCAGGCGCTCCAGCCCATGGTTGATCGCGCTGATGTCCTTCTTCTGCAGGTGCTCGAGCTGCTCATACAGCTCGCCACTGCGCTGCAGGCGCTGCTGCAACTCGGCCCAGGCGGCATCGCCCTCGGCCACGACCTGGCCATTCTCGCGAACATCCACCAGGTAGCCGTAGAAGTTGCCCCACTCGCGACGCTCCATCGCCACCATGTTGCTCGGCTTGTGCGAATCGCTCAGCCACTCGGCCACCACCCAGCTGAAGTCGGCGCCGTAAACCTCACGGTTACCCACCTTGAGCAGCTCGCGGGTCATGAACTCGCCACCCTTGACGTCCACCGGCAGGCCGGCGGCGGCCAGACGTGCACGCGGCACTTCCTCGGCCTGTACCAGCTCGCCGGCCACCACGCGGGCAGCCTCGCCGGGCACCTGGTAGCGGGCCTCGACGATATCCGCCGGCCAGAAGTGGGCGAGACCACGCACGGCGATGACCCCCAGCAGGCTGACGGTCATGATCACTGCCAGGGACACGCCACCACCGGTCATCCAGACCCAGGGGGCGCCGCTCTTGAACCAGGCCTTGAAGTTTTGCTCTTTGGTTTTCACGGACATCTACCTTCCCAGTTCTCAGAGCGACGCATATTTCTTGCGCAGGCGGGTACGGATGATTTCCGCCAGGGTGTTCATCACGAAGGTGAAGGACAACAGCACCAGTGCGGAGAGGAACAGCACGCGGTAGTGGCTGCTACCCACCTCGGACTCCGGCATCTCCACCGCCACGTTGGCGGCCAGGGTGCGCAGACCCTCGAAGATGTTGAACTCCATTACCGGGGTGTTGCCGGTGGCCATCAGCACGATCATGGTCTCGCCGACCGCACGGCCGAGGCCGATCATCAGCGCCGAGAAGATGCCGGGGCTGGCGGTGAGGATGACCACCCGGGTCATGGTCTGCCAGGGCGTGGCGCCGAGAGCCAGAGAGCCCTGGGTCAGGCTCTTGGGCACGCTGAATACGGCGTCTTCGGCGATCGAGAAGATGTTCGGGATCACCGCGAAGCCCATGGCCAGACCGACCACCAGGGCGTTGCGCTGGTCGAACGGGATGCCCAGGTCATTGCTGATCCACAGGCGCATGTCGCCGCCGAAGAACCAGTTTTCCAGGTGACCACTCATGCTCAGGGAGAAGGCGCCGACCAGCAGGATCACCGGGATCAGCAGCGCCGCCTCCCAGCCATCCGGCACCAGCAGGCGCACGCGCTCCGGCAGGCGGCTCCAGCCATAGGCCGTCGCCAGCACGCCAATCGGCATGAGCAACAGCAGGCTGAAGATGCCCGGCAGGTGGCCCTCCACATAGGGCGCCAGGAACAGGCCGGCGAAGAAGCCGAGGATCACCGTCGGCAGCGCCTCCATCAGCTCGATCACCGGCTTGACCTTGCGGCGCATCGCCGGGGCCATGAAGTAGGCGGTGTAGATGGCCGCGCAGATGGCCAGCGGAGCGGCCAGCAGCATGGCGTAGAAGGCGGCCTTGAGGGTGCCGAAGGTCAGCGGCGAGAGGCTCAGCTTGGGCTCGAAGTCGGAGTTGGCCGACGTCGACTGCCAGACGTACTTGGGCTCGTCGTAGTTCTCGTACCAGACCTTGCCCCACAGCGCGCTCCAGGACACCTCGGGGTGCGGGTTGTCGACCACGAAGCGCTGCAGGCCGTTCTTCGACTCGACCAGGATGCGGTTGGCGCGCGGCGACATGGCCGCGACGGTGCTGCCCTCGGCAACCTGCTCGGTGAGCAGCGTACGGTGTGCGGTGCTGTGGTACAGGCCCAGGCGGCCGCTGCTATCGAGGGCGATGAAGCCCTTGCGCCGCTCTTCCGGCACGATCTGGGTAATGGCTGCACTGCCCAGCTGGAAGTCACGGATGCGGGTCAGCGCCGACTTGCCGTCGGCATCGCGAACCATGAACCATTGGGTGATGCCGCCCTGGCTGTCGCCGACCATCAGCGAGATGCCGCCGAGCAGCGGGCTCACCGCAGTCACCTCGTTTTCGCCACTCAGCAGCTTGTAGCGACCATTGAGGCTCTTGCTGCGCAGGTCGAACACGTCAGCGGTGGCCTTGCCGTTGAACACGAACAGCCACTGCTGGCGCGGGTCGATGCTCAACGCCTTGATCGGTTCGGCGATCTGCGGCAGGGCGAGGCGTGCCTCACTGAGGGTCGTCTCGCCGGTGAGCATGTTCTCTTCACGGGCGATCGACAGCACCTGCAACTCGCTGCCGGTGCTGCCACTGAGCATCACACTGCCGCTGTTCTGGCTGATCGCCACATGCTCCAGCGGGCGCCCCTGCTCGTCGAGCGTGATCGGCTCCTCGCCGAGGGGATAGCTGACCCCGGGCGTGATGGTCTTGACGTTGTTCGGGTAGCTGACCTTGTAGTCGAGCTCGAATACCAGGACCTGACCGTTGGACAGGCCAAGGGCCGTACGGCGGCTGCCGGGCTGGTCCTGGCCGATGGAGGCAATGCCGACACCCGCCGGTAGCGGCAGCTGAGTCTGATTCAGCGCGTTGCCGTCCTTGAGCGTGAAGAACTGCACCAGGCCGTCGCGGTTGAGGCGCATGGCGACCTTGTCCTGCTCCTCCAGGCCCAGCAACAGGGCCTCGCCCTGGCTGCTCAGCCAGGCAGGCTGCTGCAGCTTGCGCGCCTCGAGGTCGGCGCCGGAGAAGATCGGCATGACCACATAGGCCAGGTAGAAGAAGATCAGGGTGATGGCACCCAGTACCGCAAGACCACCGATGGACACGTACCAGCGCGTCAATCGGTCCTTCAGCGCACGAATGCGCCGCTTGCGTTGCAGAGCCGGGGTATTGAAATCCAGGCGGTGGCTATTCGCGGAAGCGCTCATGCTGTTGTTGGCCAAGTCGTTCATGAGGAAATCTCAGGCGCGGATGGACCGCTGAAAGTACAGGGCCCTCAATCTATCCACCTTGTGTGACAGAAAGATTACAGCCGAGTGACGTGACAACGCCCGCGACTCGACAGAGTAGCGGGCGCAGACAGAACACGCCGGGTCAGGCCCGGCGCGGCCTCGGATCGCTTACAGACCCAGGTCTTTCTTGGTCTTCTCGACCACTTTGGACGGCAGCGGGATGTAGCCATCCTTGACCACCACTTCCTGACCCTGCTTGGACAGGACCAGCTTCACGAACTCGGCTTCCAGCGGGCTCAGAGCCTTGTTCGGCGCCTTGTTCACGTAAACGTAGAGGAAGCGCGACAGCGGGTACTTGCCAGCCAGAGCGTTGGCCTCGGAGGCCTCTTCGGCAACACCGTTCTTGTCGACCAGGGGTACGGCACGGACGCTGGAGGTCTTGTAGCCGATGCCCGAGTAGCCGATGGCGTTCAGGGTGCTGGAGATCGACTGGACAACGGAAGCCGAACCCGGCTGCTCGTTGACGTTGGCCTTGAAGTCACCTTTGCACAGGGCTTCTTCCTTGAAGTAGCCGTAGGTGCCGGATACCGAGTTACGACCGAACAGCTGAACCGGCTTGCCAGCCCACTCGCCGGTCAGGCCGACGTCGCCCCACTTGGTGATGTCCTTGGCTTCGCCGCACAGACGGGTGCCGGAGAAGATGGCGTCGACCTGAGCCATGGTCAGGCTCTTGATCGGGTTGTCCTTGTGCACGAACACGGCCAGGGCGTCGATGGCCACCGGAATGGCGGTCGGCTTGTAGCCGTACTTCTCTTCGAAGGCCTGCAGCTCGTTGTCCTTCATCTTGCGGCTCATCGGGCCGAGGTTGGAGGTACCCTCGGTCAGAGCGGGCGGCGCGGTGGAGGAACCGGCAGCCTGAATCTGGATGTTCACGCTCGGGTAGAGCTTCTTGTAGTCCTCGGCCCACAGGGTCATCAGGTTGGCCAGGGTGTCGGAGCCGACGCTGGACAGGTTGCCCGATACACCGGAAGTCTTTTCATAGGTCGGCAGAGCCGGGTCGATAGCGGCAACCGCACTAGCGGCGCTTACGCCAGCGGCGACAAAGGTCAGGGCCGCCATCAAACGCTTGAGTTTCATGCCTTGCTCCTAGCAGGAAGGGGTTGGATGGAACGGGCCCAAGTATCTGCAGGCCGCATGAACACTCTATGAAGGGATTGTTACAGTTCGATGAATACGCAGAATTGCCGCGCAAAAGCCGGACCGGGCGGTCGTGCTATATCGCCCGGCCCTATATACTGCGCGGCGTGCGCCGCATCCAAGCATAAGAAACCGGGGGCAGAACCAGCCATGATCGAACTCGAACAGGATGATCCCATTCCTCAGGGCGACCTCGCCCTGCAGATCACCGCCTTGCCGCGCGAAACCAACGGTTTCGGCGATATCTATGGCGGCTGGCTGGTGTCGCAGATGGACCTGGCCGGCACTGCCATGGCCAGCAAGGTCGCCGGTGGCCGGGTTGCGACGGTGGCCATTGATCGCATGGCCTTCCTGGTGCCGGTTGCCGTAGGGGCGCAGCTGTCCTTCTACACCCAGGCCCTGGAAGTGGGGCGCAGCTCGATCCAGATGCTGGTCGAGGTATGGAGCGACGACCCACTGTCCAGCGAATGGCGCAAGGTCACCGAAGCGGTCTTCGTCTTCGTCGCCATCGACGGTAGCGGCCGCACCCGCCCGGTACCGCCGCGCCGCGGCTGAAGCACCCGCGCTAGACGACGCCGACCTCGAGTCGGCGTTTTTCATGGTGCTTGGCCTTTGCTCCGTGCTGCGGTCAAATGCCCTCATGACCTCGGAGAACAGCCCATGAGCCAAGCGCAAATCGAACGCCTCGACCTGGATCAGCTGACCTGCTGGCGCGTGCACCTGGGCGACAGCGAATTGCTGGTAGCCCAGCAGGGTGCGCAGATCCTGCATTACCAGCAGGGCACGCAGCCCCCGATCATCTGGCGCAGCGAACAGGCCACCTACCAGCCCGGCCAGTCGGTACGCGGTGGCGTGCCGGTGTGCTGGCCCTGGTTCGGCGACCTGACACGCAACCCGCTGCCGCTGCAGGCGATGCACGACGACCCCGCAACGGCCCCGGCCCACGGCGGCGTACGCGGGCTGGACTGGCAGCTGCTGGGCATCGAGCAGCAGGATGAGGCGGTGACCCTGCAGTTTCTCTACGACAGTCGCCAGCAGCCGCTACCGCACTGGCCGCATGCGGCCGAACTGCGCCTGGACATCCGCCTCGACCAGCGCCTGCATCTACACCTGAGCAGCCGCAACCATGGCAGCCAGCCGCTGCACCTGAGCCAGGCCCTGCACAGCTATTTCGCCGTCAGCGACATCCGCCAGACCAGCGTGCTGGGCCTGGACGGCTGCCGCTACATCGAGACCCTGGACGACTGGCAGGAGCGCCGCCAGCAGGGCGCCCTGCAGTTCACCGGCGAGACCGACCGCATCTACCTGGACGTGCCGCAGCGCCTGGCTCTGGTCGACAATGGCTGGAACCGACGCATCCTGCTGCAGGCCGAAGGCTCGCGCTCGGCGGTGCTGTGGAATCCCTGGATCGACAAGGCCCAGCGCCTGTCGCAATTCGCCGACGATGCCTGGCAGCGCATGCTCTGCATAGAAACCGCCAACGTCTGGGACGACTGCATCGAACTGGCCCCGGGCGCCAGCCATGACCTGCGCCTGAGCCTGTGGAGCGAAGGGCTCTGAGCATTTGTGGGAGCGGCTGGGCGGCATTCCGCTTTAGCCGCGATGGCCCGGCTGAAGAGCATCGCGCCTAAAGCCGCTCCCACAGAGCCATATCCGCCACCCGCGCTGCTCTTGCTTTTCGCAGGAGGGGCCTTGGCCGCGACTCAAGCCGCACAGAAGCGTCGCGGCCAAGGCAGAGGCCGCGGACTGTCGCCCAGCCCAACCCTTCCTACATGCGCTCGCCGCTACCCGCTTCAGCTGCGCCTGGAGCTGGCCTGATCCACACACCCAAGAAACAAAAAGGCCGGTGGATCGCTCCACCGGCCTTTGCGTTAACCCGCAGCTTATCAGCCGCGAATCTTGTAGATGTCCTCCTCGGACACCTTGGCGTACTCCTGCAGACGCGCGAAGTAGGCACTCTGCGCTTCGTACACCTTGCTCGCAGCCGGATCGGCGGCGGCGGCAGCGGTAACCACCTCGGCTGCGACCGTCTTCAGCTTGGCCAGGACGTCATCGGGCAGGCGACGGACTTCCACGCCATCCTTCTTCAGGGTTTCCAGGGCTTCCATGTTGCGCGCGTTGTAGTCGTCGAGCATGTCGGCGTTCACATCGCGGGCCGCAGCGCGGACGATGGCCTGCAGGTCGGCCGGCAGGGTTTCCCAGGCCTTCAGGTTGACGTCCAGCTCGAAGGTCACGTTCGGCTCCTGCCAGCCCGGGGTGTAGTAGTACTTGGCGGCCTTGTGCAGGCCCAGGGCCAGGTCGTTGTACGGGCCGATCCACTCGGTGGCGTCGATGGCGCCGGTCTGCAGGGCGGTGAAGATCTCGCCGGCC
The DNA here is from genome assembly GCF_001592875.1 of Pseudomonas sp. BMS12. Taxonomy (GTDB): domain Bacteria; phylum Pseudomonadota; class Gammaproteobacteria; order Pseudomonadales; family Pseudomonadaceae; genus Aquipseudomonas. Next base: position 201,631 of record NZ_LSOF01000007.1, read on the forward strand.
GGCAGGTTGACCACGGTGCCGCCCATCTTGGTCAGCACTTCGCCGCCCAGACCCGGGGTGCGCATCTTCAGGCCTTCGAAGTCGGCCGGGGAGTTGATCTCCTTGTTGAACCAGCCGGCGGTCTGCACGCCGGTGGAACCGCACAGGATCGGCAGTACGCCGAATGGCTTGTACACCTCTTCCCACATCTGCATGCCGCCGCCCTTGAACAGCCAGGCGTTCATCTCGGCGGCGTTGGGGCCGAACGGCAGGGCGCAGAAGAATTGCGCGGCCGGCACCTTGCCCTTCCAGTAGTAAGGCGCGCCGTGGCCCATCTCGGCGGTGCCGCGGGATACCGCGTCGAACACTTCCAGGGCGGGGACCAGTTCACCGGCGGCGTAGACCTTGACGGTCAGGCGGCCGGAGCTCATCTCGTTGACCAGCTTGGCGAAACGCTCGGCGCCCACGCCCACGCCAGGGAAGTTCTTCGGCCAGGAGGTCACCATCTTCCAGGTGAAGGTCTCTCCACCGCCGCCCTTCTGCGGCTCGCAGTTCGCCTCGGTCTGCTTGTTGCAGCCGGCGAGCGCGGTGGCGGCCAGGCCCACACCGGCGGCGGCAATGATGTCACGACGTTTCATGCAAGACTCCTTATTGTTGTAGGAACCCGGCTCACCATAGCGCGCCAGGTTCAAGTGGTCTGACCAGAGGATCGCTCGGGGCAGACTGAGCCCCATCACATTAGGGCCTGCCGACTCTCAAGCCTAGCCGCTTCGACTAAAGTCGTAGGTAGATTGCCGCTCGCGGGCCCGGCTGCGAGAATCGCCCGCCTGCGCGCAATCGCGCAGCACTCTTGCGGGCGCCACGAGCGGCCGCTGCCTTGCCCACGCATAGAACAAGAAGGACCCACGATGTCCGCCTCCAACACCCCGCTCCTCGGCATCGCGCAGGCGCTCAACGCCGCCAATGCCTTTCTCGGCCGGGCCTGCGCCTGGCTAACCCTGTTCCTCGTCATCGGCACCGCCATCGTCGTGATCCTGCGCTACGGCTTCGGCATCGGCGCCACTGCCCTGCAGGAAGCCGTGATGTACGGCCACGCGATGGTCTTCATGGGCGCCGCCGCCTGGACCCTGCAGCGTGGCGGCCACGTACGCGTGGACATCTTCTACCAGAACTTCCCCGCCCGCCGGCAGGCGCTGGTGGAGATACTCGGCAACCTGCTGTTCCTGCTGCCGTTCTGCCTGTTCCTCGGCTGGAACAGCTGGGACTACGTGAGCGCCTCCTGGTCGACCCTGGAACAGTCCGGCGAGTCCGGCGGCCTGGCCTTCGTCTACCTGCAGAAGAGCATCATCCTGGTACTGGTCATCAGTCTGGTGCTGCAGAGCGTCGCCGAACTGATCCGCTACGGCTACGTGCTGGCCGGCAAGCTCCCTGCGCCGGAGGTGAAGCATGGCTGAGTTGATGGCGATTCTGCTGTTCGTCAGCATCTGTCTGGCCCTGATGGCCGGCTACCCGGTGGCCTTCACCCTGGGCGGCGTGTCCCTGTTGTTCGCCGGCATCGGCATGGCCGCCGGCCTGTTCGACGGTACCTACCTGCACGCGCTGCCCAACCGCCTGTTCGGCATCATGAACAACCAGACCATGCTGGCGGTGCCGCTGTTCGTGTTCATGGGCGTGATGCTGGAGAAATCACGGGTCGCCGAAGACCTGCTGGAATCCATGTCGCGCCTGTTCGGCACCCTGCGCGGCGGCCTGGCGATTTCCGTCTGCGTGGTCGGCGCCCTGCTCGCCGCCAGCACTGGCATCGTCGGCGCCACCGTGGTGACCATGGGCCTGCTGGCCCTGCCGACCATGCTGCGTCGTGGTTACGACCCGGCCATCGCCACCGGCACCCTGGCCGCCACCGGCACCCTGGGACAGATCATCCCACCGTCCATCGTGCTGGTCCTGCTGGGCGACGTGATGTCCAGCGCCTACTCCCAGGCACAGCTGAAGATGGGCATTTTCTCGCCTAAGACCGTCTCGGTCGGTGACCTGTTCGTCGGCGCCCTGCTGCCAGGCCTGGCCCTGGTCGGCATGTACATCCTGTACATCATCGGCGTGGCCATCTTCCAGCCGAAGAAATTGCCGGCCCTGCCGCAGGAAGAGCTCGGGCCGATCGAGTGGGGCAAGCTGTTCAGCGCGCTGATCCCGCCGCTGGCGCTGATCGCCGCCGTGCTCGGCTCGATCCTCGCCGGCTACGCCACCCCCACCGAAGCGGCCGCGCTGGGTGCCGTCGGCGCCATGGTCCTGGCCCTGAGCAAGCGCAAGCTTAGCTTCACCCAGCTCAAGGAAGTGGCCTATGGCACCACCGAAATCAGCGCCATGGTGTTCATGATCCTGATTGGCGCCTCGCTGTTCTCCCTGGTGTTCCGCGGCTTCGGCGGCGAAGTGCTGATCGAGGACGTGTTCGCCCAGCTGCCAGGCGGCGTGCTCGGCGCCTTCTTCGTGGTGATGCTGGTGATCTTCCTGCTCGGTTTCATCCTCGACTTCATCGAGATCACCTTCGTGGTGGTGCCGATCGTCGGGCCGGTGCTGCTGGCCATGGGGCTGGACCCGATCTGGCTGGGCGTGATGATCGCACTGAACCTGCAGACGTCCTTCCTCACCCCGCCGTTCGGCTTCGCCCTGTTCTACCTGCGCGGCGTCACCCCGGCGAGCGTGCAGACCAGCACCATCTACAAGGGCGTGCTGCCGTTCATCCTGATCCAGATCCTGATGCTGGTCATCGCCTACATCTGGCCGGACCTGATCACCTGGCTACCGGAGCAGATCTACGGGCAATGATGCCCCACCACTGAACGCACAAGGCCCGTCATTGACGGGCCTTGTCGTTTTCGGGTGACGGGTTACAGATCCGCTTCCTGCACCAGACGCACGTTATCGGCATCGAGGGCGTAGGCGGCTTCGGCCAGGTCGTTGTTCACCGCCTCGATATGCAGCTTGCCGATGACCCAGAGTGGCTCGTAGATATCCTCGAGTTCGATACCCTTGGGGTAGCGCACCAGCACGATCTGGTTTGGCGGGGGTGGCGGTACATGGATGCAGGCACCCGGATAAGGCACCAGGAACAGCAGGGTGACCTTGCCCGCCGCATCGTTCTCCAGCGGCACCGGATAGCCGCCCAGGCGAATGGTCTTGCCATCCAGACGCGCCACCGTGTGCTTCGAGTACATCACTGCCGGCAGGCCCGCGGGCTGCTTCAGGCCGCCCTGCTGGCCGAAGGTGCCGGCCATCTCGGGGCTGTCGTGACTGATCTCAGGCATCGCCTCGAGGGCCTTCTGGTCTTCGCGCGGCATCAGCTCCAGCCAGTCCAGCTCGGCGGGTTCGGCATGACTCAACAGGGGGATCAACAACAGGGAGAGCAATAGGCGGCGCATGATCGATCTCGTGGCGGGCAAGCCGGTAAGACTAGCGTCGCGCGCCGGCAGTTCCCAGAGGCCGAGTTGCCGCAGGCAGATCAGCCCTTCTTGATGGCCCCGTAGATCACCAGCAGGATCACCGCGCCGACCACCGCGCCGATGAAGCCGGCTGCCTGCCCCGCCTGGTAGATGCCCAGCGCCTGGCCGCCATAGGTAGCCGCCAGTGAGCCGCCGATACCCAGCAGGATGGTCATGATCCAACCCATGCTGTCGTCGCCCGGCTTGAGGAAACGCGCGACCAGACCGACGATCAGACCGATGAAGATGGTGCCGATGATGCCCATGTGCAGCTCCTTGAAATAGGCCAGAAACGAACAAGGCGTGCCGAAGCACGCCCTGTTGTGACCTGAGCGTAGCTCAAGGGTTCAGGCCTTGATCAGCGCCTCGACCTCGGCGATACGCGCTTTCAGGGTCGCCATGTCCTTGCTGCGAATCGTCGCGTGGCCAACCTTGCGCCCGGCCTTGAAGGCTTTGCCATAGTGATGCAGATGGCAATCGGCGATGGCCGCAACCTTGCTCACTTCCGGCACGCTGCCGAGGAAGTTGAGCATGGCGCTCTCGCCGACCTTGGCGGTGGAGCCCAGCGGCAGGCCGGCGACGGCGCGCAGGTGGTTCTCGAACTGGCTGCACTCGGCGCCTTCGATGGTCCAGTGCCCGGAGTTGTGCACGCGCGGGGCAATCTCGTTGGCCTTGAGCCCACCGTCGACCTCGAAGAACTCGAAAGCCAGCACGCCAACGTAGTCGAGTTTGGTCAGCACGCGGCCGACGTAGTCCTCGGCCAGCGCCTGCAGCGGATGGTCGGTGCTGGCGATGGAGAGGGCCAGCACGCCGCTGTCATGGCGGTTATGCACCAGCGGGTAGAAACGCGTCTCGCCGTCGCGGGCACGCACGGCCACCAGCGACACCTCGCCGGTGAAGGGCACAAAGCCTTCGAGGATGCACGGCACGCTGCCCAGCTCGGCGAAGGCGCCGACCACATCTTCCGCCTTGCGCAGCACCTTCTGGCCCTTGCCGTCGTAGCCCAGGGTGCGGGTCTTCATCACCGCCGGCAGGCCGATGGCTGCCACGGCGGCGTCCAGATCGGCCTGCGACTGGATATCGGCGAAGTCCGGCGTCGGTATACCGAGGTCCTTGAACATCGACTTCTCGAACCAGCGATCACGGGCGATGCGCAGCGCCTCGGCGCTCGGATAGACCGGCACGAACTGGGAGAGGAAGGCCACGGTCTCGGCCGGCACGCTCTCGAACTCGAAAGTCACCAGATCGACTTCGTCGGCCAGCTGGCGTAGGTGATCCTGGTCGCCGTAGTCGGCGCGGATGTGCTCGCCGAGCGCCTGGGCACAGGCATCAGGCGCCGGGTCGAGGAAGGCGAAGTCCATGCCCAGCGGAGTACCCGCCAGGGCCATCATGCGGCCCAGCTGGCCGCCACCGATTACACCGATCTTCATTGCGGGAAGTCTCTTGTTCAGGCTTCGCGGGGGTCCGGGTTGTCCAGCACGGTCTGCGTCTGCTCGTCACGGAACTGCTTGAGCTTGGCATGGAACTGCGGGTGCTGGTGGCCGAGGATACTGGCGGCCAGCAACGCGGCGTTGACCGCACCTGCCTTGCCGATGGCCAGAGTGGCGACCGGAATACCGGCCGGCATCTGCACTATAGATAGCAGCGAGTCGACGCCCGAGAGCACGGCGGACTGTACCGGCACGCCCAGCACCGGCAGATGCGTCTTGGCGGCGCACATGCCCGGCAGGTGAGCAGCGCCACCAGCACCGGCGATGATCACCTGGATGCCACGACCTTCGGCTTGCTCGGCGTACTGGAACAGCAGATCCGGCGTGCGGTGGGCGGACACCACCTGCACTTCATAGGGGATGCCCAGCTTGTCCAGCATCTCAGCGGTGTGGCTCAGAGTGCTCCAGTCGGACTTGGAGCCCATGATCACGCCAACCAATGCGCTCATCGTACTGCCTCTTGTTCGGGCGCCTGGCGGCGCGACAAAAACCAACAAGCCACGCATTGGGCGTGGCTTGTCATGTATGGATCAGGCCTCATGGGCCCCGAAGGCGGCGCATTATACCGGAAAGCCTACAGCCGCGCGCCTATGGCGCGACCGTTCGTCTGTGTCAGAACGCTACATCCTTATAGGAAGGCTGCGCCCAGGCTTGAGGCCCCCACCACCCTGGGGCAGACTGCCATCTCTCTCCTCGCTTTCCGGATATGGATATCCAGATGTCGAAACCTGCAAGACAACGCCTACCGTTCGAAGAGTCGTGGTGCCCACAGTGGTGCCTAGATATAGCCATCCCCATGCCTAGCAGCAGACACAATTTCCTAAATACGGAAATTATGCCTACCCATGGCAATGTCGTATAAACACTAGTTATGCCAACCAAACATGACATCTATCAACAGATACACCGCAGAACTGAATGGCTACCTGAACGCAATAAGCGACTTCAACGATCAAGTGGGCTATCGGCATGACTATTTCGCCGGCCATAAAAAATTATTAACCGATGATCCAGCCGCATATATTAGAAAAAAATTTGGCGAGCAAGCCTTTTGCAACCTAAAAGAATCCAATCTTCGCCAAGAAGCAAACCTAATAAAGTCATACGCACTATGCAATGTAGAAAATGCAGAGTTACTCGACTCCAAGACACGCCAGCCTAAGCTTACAGAAACAATAGTATGGCGCATCCAGGAATACTTGAGCTTTTATAGCTATCGCAGCGAGCAGATAAAAACCAGATGGATTTCAAAATTCTCTGATCGTGGGTTCTCGTGTGAATCAATATTTATCGCCACCTCTAACTATTTGGTTTGGGTAGTATTTTCAAAGCGGCATGATGAAATCCCTGCGGATCAGGCATAACAAATGGTTCAAGTCGCTCGCTTCACTCACTCGGGACCGGCTAAAGCCGGCCCCTTAACCAAACGTTAGGCAAAACAATGACTCCATGCATTGCCTTCAAGAAAATATGGAACGACGATGACCTCATCGAATTAACGGTGCAGGTTTGCAACGGGCAATCTATGTTTTCTAACAATATTTACGCCGACATAAATGCATTAGCTCAACTAATTAAAGATTTGAGTATTTTTCGCAACCAGATCTATGGCGGCTTGTATGACATAAAGCTGGGGGAGTTTGGCGTCGAGTACGCCAATGGTGGGTTTCAAGCCCGCTTGCAGTTCCACAACCAAGGCAAACTCCTTATATCTACATACCAACAAACAGAGTTTATGGAGTTTCCAAAATCGCAGGTGGCAAGTGAAGCAAAAATGTACCTCAGCACAGAGCCAGTGTTACTAGATAATTTTATAACTGATCTTAAAATACTAAACTCCGGATCATCCGACGAAGCAATCTTGGTTTGCGCCTAACAACTGGTTCAAGTCACTCGCTTCGCTCGTTCGGGACCGGCTAAAGCCGGCCCCTTAACCAAACGTTAGAGGCAAAGCGTGAAACTTAAGTGGCTAACCTTACCGCTGATCGCCATCCTTGCTGGCTTGGCTGGTCTATATAGCTATGCACACACGCTGCCCTCTCTTGCTTTTCCCTTAAAATCAATAAATGCATTTGCTCTTTCTGATGGCGGGTCTCTAACAATTGAGCTAGCAGATGCAAAGGGCAACGAATTTTACTTCGGCATCAAAGGGGACCTAGAAACGCCCCGTGAAATGTATCCATCCTTTTATATGCGTACATTCCTAGGCATCCCCCTAATGGTCACTCCGGAAATTGGCAGTGCAGAGGAGCTAAAGCTTGCTGGCTTTGCCAAGGAACTAGCCGAGAAAAATCTCAGCCCATCCTCACTAGAAAAAGTCAAGAATAGCGACCTAGATGGGCTTTCAAAATCTGAGTTTTCTTACGCCGTTATCTATTCCATATACACCAGCCTTAGTGAGCGCCATGCCTCTAACTAATGGTTCAAGTCGTTCGCTTCGCTCACTCGGGACCGGCTAAAGCCGGCCCCTTAACCAAACGTTAGGTTTTAATATGACCCAATGCACTGATCATGCCGATGCTGAAGTTAAAGGCATAGCGCGCTACATACCGACTACGCTTTCAAAAGGCATTCTGCTATTGCTACCGGGGACAGCATGGTTTGCTTTCTCAGCAATAAGAGAACACCCAAGCTGGTTTGGATTCCAAAATCTTACAGAGCTGGAGCAAACATTAACTGCTGCGCTCGCATCAGCAGCAGCCTGCATCATGCTTGTAATCGTTCTTGTGCTGGACATGGCTATTGCCGTACATCATTCCAAACACAGACGTACAGTTCACTACAGCAATACGCACCCTTTAATGTCATTTAAATTTCTAGCAAGCAACGCTACTGTTTTGCACTGGCTTGTACTCGGCCTTGTATGCACAAGCTTCTTTGCTGCAGGCTATGTAGTTGCTAAAACCTAACAACTGGTTCAAGTCGTTCGCTTTGCTCACTGGGACAGGCTAAAGCCTGCCCCTTAACCAAACGTTAAGCCAACAAACAAATGAAAATTCCACTTTCGATGATCTTATTGCTATCAACAGCAAGTACCGCAAACGCATCAGATACTAGTTGGTGGGCAGGTAATTGGTCATATACGGAGTGCTGGGAGAACATTTCAGGCAAAAATGACTGTGTAGTATACGAAGTAAACATCAGCACTCCGAACACCCATGTATCAATTAATGGCTACATGGCATATGAAGAAATTGATGCATATTCTGAAAAAAGCGAATGCGGTATCAATATATTTTTTGAACGCAAGATAGAAGGTTTCCCAAAGCCAGATCGCGACCTGCCTGGAAAAAAGCTGATGGAGCTGTGCAAAAATGGTAATGCGGCAAAAGTAAAATGGGGCGCAATTCAGCCAAGTATAGAGGGGCGTAAAAATGCGACATTCCAAAAAGATCAGCCTAACTAATCGTTAGCTTCACGAAAACTCAGTCTCGGAAAGCACTGAGAAACACACCAAGGAGAAACACATGCAAGACATCATCAAGAAGACCTTCGGCGGCCTGTCGGCTCAGTATTACTTTCGCCAGCTATTTTTCGGTGGACTCTTAGCAGCATTAGTCATCTTCATGACATTAAATGGAAATAGACCTCTAGATTTCAGCTTAATAGCACTTCTAGCTGTAAATACACTTCTATATCCATATTCTCGCTTCGTATATGAAAGCATTGTAAATTTCATCATGGGCGGAAATGTATTTTTTGTTAATGCAATCCTCATGCTCATGGTAAAAATCATCACCATGACAATATGCTGGAGTGCTGCCATTTTCATTGCCCCAATCGGCTTGGCATATCTCTACTATCATCACAGCAAGGCCACCAACTAACAAACGGCTCAATGCCGTTCGCTTCGCCCACTCGGGACGTCCTTGAGCTACGCTCATGGCCGTCCCTTGATCTATTCGTTTGCCTCTCCGATCATCAGCAACAGAAAAATCAACCTAACCATGGCCATTGCTGTAACAATGTTTGCAATGAGCTTGGTTTACCTTTGCACTCCACATTTCAAACAATTCTACGGAGAGAGTGCAGTATTCAGGATTGGCGTAGGGCTCTACGCCTGCGAATATAACGAAGAGTCGGCAGACAACTTCTATTGCAACCAGAAAATAGGCCATCTGCGCGAGCACTTGTTACCCAGAGAATTAACGCCCCAAGAATGCAACCAGCGACAACGATATGACTTCACGCCAATTGTTTATCGGTTAGGTCTATTGGGCTAGGCCTCGATGCAAACACTTAACCCATAGTTGCAGCACACCACAGGAGACCTACGTGATCACCTGCTACCTCCGCTACGTCATCGACCCGTTCAAAATCAAGGAATTCGAGCACTACGCCAAACTCTGGATTCCCCTGGTCAATAAATTCGGCGGCCAACATCACGGTTACTTTCTGCCCTCGGAGGGGGCCAACAATGTGGCGTTGGCGCTATTCACATTTCCCAGCCTTGGCGAGTATGAGCAGTATCGAAAAGACTCCTTCAATGACCCCGAGTGCATCGCTGCCTTCAAGTACGCGGAGGAGACGCGCTGTGTTCTGAGTTACGAGCGAAGCTTCTTCAAGCCGCTGTTCTAGGCTCATACCGCGTGGCTCGCCGCGTTGAATCGCGAACCCGGCCACGACCCGGAGCGACTGTCTGCGCTAGAATCCGTCGCTTTCTCCACCCCGCCAGATTGAAAGGGACTTCAATATGCGCCAGCTCATCGCACTCGCCAGTCTGCTATCCACCCTGTCCGGCTGCGCCGCCACTACTCCGCAGACAAGTACCGCCCCGGTCGCCAGCAGCCTGGAAACGGATGATGGTTACTGCTTTCAGCTGATCGTCTGCCCGCTGGTCAGTGTCGTCGACTTCACCAACGAGTGATAACCGGCAACCCGGCTCGCCTATTTCCCCTCACAAGGACGTTGTCATGCGCACGCTATCTGTTCTCGCCGCTTCCCTGCTGTTCACCGCCCAGGCCCAGGCCCTTGAGCTGGCCAAGTACCCCCAGGTGTTCGACACCGGCCAGGGCGTCATGGTGACCCTGGCGCCCAGCACCGATGGCCAACAGGCCCTGTTGCAGGTCAAGGGTCTTAACCATCCGCTGGACGAGGTCGTGTTCCTCACCCAGGTCAACGAGCGTGGCAACGAAGAGCGTGACTACAGCACCACCCTCGACGGTAGCCGCTACAACCTGCTGCTAAAACGCCAGGGCTGGGGTGGCGACGACTACCAGCTGTACCTGCCGGATACCGCGGGCTTCCCACTGGCGTTCGACGAGGCGCGGAGCAAGGCCGCCAAGCCGGCGGAGCTGCTGGCACTCTATGAGCAGCAGAAGGGTAAGGGCGTGCAGGACAAGCTGGCCCAGTTCGACCGCGCCAAACACCTGCAGGCCAACCAGAGTGCCCTCAAGGAGCTGGACGAGGAAGCCAGCGAAGCCTGCGGCATCCCCGTGCAGACTCGCGTCGAGTGGGACGCCATCGACGACCAGAAGATGAAGGAGCTGAGCATTTCCGGGTACTGCGGTGAGGTTGCCAGCCAGCTGGCCAGCCTGTGTCAGCGCGATGCGGCGTTCAAGGCCGAGGCGAGCAGCATCAAGGGCGTCGACTGCCGCTTCGACAAGTCCATGAAGCTGCGTGAGCAGGACGGTCGCATCCTGTTCATGACCGAGCGCGAGGCGCCCAACCAGGGCGACTTCATCAACGCTTTCCTGCGTAACCGCTAATCCCTTCCGGCGTTCGGTTTTCCGAATGCCGGCATAGCCGTCATTCGACCAGGCGAACGCCGGGTCGGCTGACGGCAATCTTTCATTCAATATTTCTTCATATATTTCATATAGTTAGCCACGCCATATGAGCCTGGCACGCTCCCTGCTCTACCTCACGACCAAGGAAGCCCGTCTTCCTCGGCTTCGGGACCCGCGCCGCACTGCCGGCCTCCCGCATAACAACAACAGTGAGGATCAGCATGACCACCAACAGTCTCTCCCGCGCCATCGGTTTCGCCCTGGCCGCCAGCCTGTGCAGCGCGCCGGCCCTGGCCAGCGAACTGACCGGCACCCTGAAGAAGATCAAGGACAGCGGCACCATCGTCCTCGGCCACCGCGACTCGTCCATTCCCTTCTCCTACTTCGGCAGCGACCCCGAGCAGCCGGAAGGCTACTCCCACGATCTGCAGCTGAAAGTGGTCGAGGCGATCAAGCAGGAACTGGGCATGCCCGACCTCAAGGTGCGCTACAACCTGGTGACCTCGCAGACTCGCATCCCGCTGGTACAGAACGGCACCGTCGATATCGAGTGCGGCTCTACCACCAACAACGTCGAGCGCCAGCAGCAGGTCGATTTCTCCGTCGGCATCTTCGAAGTCGGCACCCGCCTGCTGACCAAGACCAGCTCCGGCATCAACGACTTCGCCGACCTCAAGGGCAAGAACGTGGTGACCACCGCCGGCACCACGTCCGAGCGCCTGCTCAAGTCGATGAACGCCGAGAAACAGATGGGCATGAACATCATCTCGGCCAAGGACCACGGCGAGTCCTTCCTGATGCTGGAATCCGGCCGCGCCGTGGCCTTCATGATGGACGACGCCCTGCTCGCCGGCGAAATGGCCAAGGCCAAGAAGCCGGCCGACTGGCATGTGGTCGGCACCCCGCAGTCCTACGAGATCTACGGCTGCATGGTGCGCAAGGGTGACCCGGCGTTCAAGAAAGTGGTCGACGGCGCCCTGACCGCCACCTTCAAGTCCGGCGAAGTCAGCGCCATCTACGACAAATGGTTCCTCCAGCCCATTCCGCCGAAGGGGCTGAACCTCAACTTCCCGATGAGCGACGAGCTGAAGCAGCTGGTTGCCAACCCCACCGACAAGGCCGCCGAGCAACTCTGACGGCCTGTCGCCCGTGCACCTCACGAGGGTGTGCGGGCCGGGAAGCCGGAGGGCCTGCGCCCTCCGTTCATTCGCAGCATGAGGACAGGCGCACCGCCGCCATCCGCGACGGGGGACCGTGTCGGCCCCGGCGCCTGTCCGCCCTTGCCCGTTCGGGCCTGAATCGAGGGGAAACCCGCCATGAATTACAACTGGGACTGGAGCGTGTTCTTCAAGTCCACCGGTATCGGTAGCGAGATCTACCTGGACTGGTTCGTCACCGGCCTGGGCTGGACCGTGGCCATCGCCCTCAGCGGCTGGCTGGTCGCCCTGAGCCTGGGCACCGTCCTGGGCGTGATGCGCACCGTGCCGAACCGCTGGGTCAGCGGCATCGCCACCGCCTACGTCGAACTGTTCCGCAACGTGCCGCTGCTGGTGCAGCTGTTCCTCTGGTACTTCCTGGTGCCGGACCTGCTGCCCGAGCCGCTGGAGATGTGGTTCAAGCAGGACCTGTCGCCGGATACCTCGGCCTTCATCAGCGTGGCACTGTGCCTTGGCCTGTTCACCGCCGCGCGGGTTTGCGAGCAGGTGCGCACCGGCATCCAGGCGCTGCCCAAGGGCCAGCTCGCTGCTGGCTACGCGCTGGGCTTTCGCCTGCCGCAGATCTACCGCGATGTGCTGCTGCCACAGGCCTTCCGCATCATCATCCCACCGCTGACCAGCGAGTTCCTCAACATCTTCAAGAACTCCTCGGTGGCCTCGCTGATCGGCCTCATGGAGCTGCTGGCGCAGACCAAGCAGACCGCCGAATTCAGCGCCAACCTGTTCGAGGCCTTCACCCTGGCCACGCTGATCTACTTCACCCTGAACATGAGCCTGATGCTGCTGATGCGCCTGATCGAGAAGAAGGTCGCGGTACCCGGCCTGATCTCCGTGGGAGGCAAATGATGGACTTCAGTGCAATCATTCCGGCCCTGCCGGGCCTGTGGAAAGGCATGCTGATGACCCTGCAGCTGATGGTCTTCGGCGTGCTCGGCGGCGTGGTGCTTGGCACCCTGCTGGCGCTCATGCGCCTGTCGCACAACCCGCTGCTGGCCAAGCTGGCCGCCACCTACGTCAACTACTTCCGCTCCATCCCGCTGCTGCTGGTGATCACCTGGTTCTACTTCGCGGTACCCTTCATCCTGCGCTGGATCACCGGCGAGGACACCCCGGTGGGCGCCTTCAGCTCCTGCCTGGTGGCCTTCGTGATGTTCGAGGCGGCGTACTTCTGCGAGATCGTCCGTGCCGGCATCCAGGCCATCCCCAAGGGCCAGATGGGCGCCGCCTCGGCACTGGGCATGAGCTACAGCCAGAGCATGCGCCTGATCATCCTGCCGCAGGCCTTCCGCAAGATGACGCCGCTGCTGCTGCAGCAGAGCATCATCCTCTTTCAGGACACCTCGCTGGTCTACACCGTGGGCCTGATGGACTTCCTCAACGCCGCCCGCTCGCGCGGCGACATCCTCGGCCAGCCCCATGAATTCCTCATCTTCGCCGGCCTCGTGTACTTCACCATCAGCTTCGCCGCCTCGCAGGCGGTCAAGCTCCTGCAGAAAAGGTTAGCCGTATGATCTCGATCCAGAACGTCAACAAGTGGTACGGGGACTTCCAGGTACTGACTGACTGCAGCACCGAGGTGAAGAAGGGCGAAGTGGTCGTGGTGTGCGGGCCGTCCGGCTCCGGCAAGTCGACCCTGATCAAGTGCGTCAATGCCCTGGAACCCTTCCAGAAGGGCGACATCGTGGTCGACGGCACCTCTATCGCCAGCAAAGGCACCAACCTGCCGCAGCTGCGCTCGCGGGTCGGCATGGTGTTCCAGCACTTCGAGCTGTTCCCGCACCTGTCGATCACCGAAAACCTGACCATCGCCCAGATCAAGGTGCTCGGTCGCAGCAAGGCCGAGGCCACCGAAAAGGGCCTGGCCCTGCTCGAGCGCGTTGGCCTGTCGGCGCATGCGCATAAGCACCCCGGACAACTGTCCGGCGGGCAGCAGCAGCGCGTGGCCATCGCCCGCGCCCTGGCCATGGACCCGGTGGTGATGCTGTTCGACGAACCGACCTCGGCGCTCGACCCGGAGATGGTCAACGAGGTGCTCGACGTCATGGTGCAGTTGGCCAACGAGGGCATGACCATGATGTGCGTGACCCACGAGATGGGCTTCGCCCGCAAGGTGGCCGACCGGGTGATCTTCATGGACCGTGGGCAGATCGTCGAAGACTGCGGCAAGGACGAGTTCTTCGGCGACATCAACGCCCGCTCGGAACGCGCCCAGCAGTTTCTCAACAAGATCCTGCAGCACTAAGCGAAACCTCCCCTCTCCCCTTGGGAGAGGGGCCAGGGGTGAGGGACTCATCGGCACCTCCACCTCTCCCTACCCAGCCCCGGACGACTGTGATGCAATGCCTCTCCCCCAGCATCCCGCCCGTGCTCGCCGTGAAACCACGCCTGTTCCGCCAACTGCTGCTGACCCTGCTGGGCATCGCCCTGGTGCTGGGTTGCGGCTACGCCGGCTACCGTCTGAGCGATGCCGGCGGCATCCAGGCCCTGGCCGAAAATGGCGAGCGCCAGCTGGAACTCAACGCCCGCGCGGTGGAAAGCGAGATCGGCCAGTACACCTACCTGCCCAGCCTGCTGGAGCTGGAAAGCAGCGTCAGCCGTCTGCTGCTGACGCCCGGCAGCTACCGTCGCCAACGCCTCAACGACTACCTCGAAGGCCTCAACCAGCGCGCCGGTAGCCTGGCGATCTACGTGCTCGACCTCGACGGCCGGGTGGTGGCCACCAGCAACTGGAACCGCGCCGACAGCTACCTGGGCGAGGACCTGTCCTTCCGACCCTACTATCAGGACGCCGTGCAGGGCCGGCCGGGGCGCTTCTACGGCGTCGGCAGCACCACCGGCGAGCCCGGCTACTACCTGGCCCACGGCCTGCGCGGCAACGGCCGGGTGATCGGCGTGGCGGTGGTCAAGGTGCGCCTCGATGCCCTGGAAAAACGCTGGGCCGATGCGCAGATGCAGGCCTACGTCAGCGACGAGAACGGCATAATCATCCTCTCCAGCGACCCCAGCCGCCGGCTCAAGGCGATCCGCCCGCTGGACGCCGAGGCCCGCGAGCGCCTGGCGCGCAGCCTGCAGTACCACTGGGCGACCCTGGATGCGTTGCAGCCCCTGGCCCGTCACAGCCTCGGTAATGGCCTGGAAGAAGTGCGCCTGGCCAACGCAGACGGCAAGCCGCTGGATTACCTGCAACAGAGCCGCCCGCTGGCCGACAGCCGCTGGCACCTGACCCTGCTCACGCCGCTGGCCG
>NZ_LSOF01000008.1:0-50106 GCF_001592875.1 Pseudomonas sp. BMS12
AGGTTTGCGCAGATGTGCTACCGCCACCATCGGCCTGGATACGGGCCTGCTCGCCCAAGCCCAGGCTGCCCACCTGTAATAATACGGAGCCACCGCTACCTGAGCCGTAGCTTGAACCAGCGATCGTCTGACCATCAGCGAGAATCAGACCATCGAGACTCAGGCTGTCCGCAATCAACTCCAGAGCACCGCCACCACGCGTTACTGATGATGAGCTGTTGCGCCCCCCCGTACCCAAATCTCGCGGCAGACGGTAATCGCCGTAGCTAGCCAATGAATAATAATTGGTACTACCCGTGGAATAGCCGCCACCACGCCCACCATAACTGCCGCCACTGTAATAATTGGTGTTGAGGCCAGTATTGGCCACGTTGCCTTTGGCGCTTACGTCAATACGGGAGCTGGCATCAATGCGTATGCTGTCTGCACTTATGCTCAGGCTGTATCCCGTTGGCGAAATGACACGCGCACCAGTGCGCAAAGTCAGGCTGCCGAAGCGAGTAGCACCGTAGAGGGTCAGTGTGGCGCCCTCGACGATCACATCATCGCCAGCGTACTGCTGGCTGTCTCTCGGCAGAGTGAGATTGCTATCAATCACAATCTCCTGCGCCACTGCCCAAGAAGGTAGGCAGAGCGCAAAAAAATAGCCTGCCAGGGTCAACCCAAGAGGCTGCCTTGCTGGCGCACCTAAACCTAGTGAAGTTATTGAAAGTGAGGGCCATGGGCGAAAATCGGAAGCCCTTCCCCTGCTACTCACCACCAAGATGGAGGTAGAGGCTGCGGCCAGGCGTGCCAACAGGCTCTTGAAAACACCCCCAACACAAAGCAATCCGACCCACACCGCAAGGCGGCAGGAACGCGCGATCCCCCTGAACTCCATCAAGCAAATCCTTTTGTTCTTGAGACTAAAACTAGGAGCGCAACCGACAACTCAAAACAGGCACGAGAAGGATACGCACTGAAAAAGACGGCGGATTATCGATGCTCTCAACATGGAGACGCAACTCAAAAAATTCGCCCTAACAAGCTGACTTGTAGCGATCAACTACTCCTTCAATGCACGACTGGGAGTCCCGCCGATCAGCCATTACCTAATGCCCCGTTACAGCTAACTCAGGCCACATCAATTCATCCATGGGTTACCACCTGCGGTGGCCGAAGAAAAACTTAACCCGCAGCCCGGAAAGGGTTGACCACTCAGAGTGCCGCAGACCAAGGGTGAGACGATCCAAGCCTTCCCGTCGCCAAACGCGCATGTAAAACAGACCTATGACCTGCATCACCCTCGTGACCTGTGTTGAACGCTTTGGGCGGCCGTTATCGGCCTCCGTACAACTGCCGCCATACCTATGCGACAATATGCTTTATGCCTGGCATGAACCCCGCTTTCATATCCCAGCAGCTCGGCCATAGCGTGCAGATGCTGCTGACTACGTACGCCCGCTGGATTAACTCAAGCTCCGAATGGAGCGAACTGGAAAAGCTGAAAATTGCTATCAGCCGCCCAGACCACAGCTAAGTTATTGATAGGTAAACCCTTTGATCTCCACCGCAAACATCACCATGCAGTTCGGCGCCAAGCCGCTGTTCGAGAACGTTTCCGTCAAGTTCACCAACGGCAACCGCTACGGCCTGATCGGCGCCAATGGCTGTGGTAAGTCGACCTTCATGAAAATCCTCGGCGGCGATCTGGAGCCGTCGGCCGGCCAGGTGATGCTCGAGCCGAACGTGCGCCTGGGCAAGCTGCGCCAGGACCAGTTCGCCTACGAAGAATTCAACGTGATCGATACCGTGATCATGGGTCACGAGGAGCTGTGGAAGGTCAAGGCCGAGCGTGACCGCATCTACTCGCTGCCGGAGATGAGCGAAGAAGACGGCATGAAGGTGGGCGAACTGGAAGGCGAGTTCGCCGAGATGGACGGCTACACCGCCGAATCCCGTGCCGGCGAGCTGTTGCTCGGCCTGGGCATTCCGCTGGAGCAGCACTTCGGTCCGATGAGTGAAGTCGCCCCCGGCTGGAAACTGCGCGTGCTGCTGGCCCAGGCGCTGTTCTCCGACCCCGAAGTGCTGCTGCTCGACGAGCCGACCAACCACCTGGATATCAACACCATCCGCTGGCTGGAAAACATCCTGGTGCAGCGCAACAGCACCATGATCATCATTTCCCACGACCGCCACTTCCTCAATTCGGTCTGCACCCATATGGCCGACCTGGACTACGGCGAGCTGCGCCTGTTCCCCGGCAACTATGACGAGTACATGACTGCCGCGACCCAGTCGCGCGAGCAGTTGCTGGCCGACAACGCCAAGAAGAAAGCGCAGATCGCCGAGCTGCAGACCTTCGTCAGCCGCTTCTCGGCCAACGCCTCCAAGGCCAAGCAGGCCACCAGCCGTGCCAAGCAGATCGACAAGATCCAGCTGGCCGAGGTCAAGCCGTCCAGCCGCGTCAGCCCCTTCATCCGCTTCGAGCAGACCAAGAAGCTGCACCGCCAGGCCGTGACCATCGAGAAGGTGTCCAAGGCCTTCGATGACAAGGTGCTGTTCAAGAACTTCAGCTTCACCGTCGAAGCCGGCGAGCGCGTCGCCATCATCGGCCCCAACGGCATCGGCAAGACCACCCTGCTACGCACCCTGGTCGGTGAAACGACCCCAGATGCCGGCGCGGTGAAATGGACCGAGAGCGCCGAGGTTGGCTACTACGCCCAGGACCATGCCCACGATTTCGAGGACGATGTCAGCCTGTTCGACTGGATGGGCCAGTGGACGACCGGCGAGCAGGTCATTCGCGGCACCCTGGGCCGCATGCTGTTCAGCAACGACGAGATCCAGAAATCGGTCAAGGTGATTTCCGGTGGTGAACAAGGCCGCATGCTGTTCGGCAAGCTGATCCTGCAGAAGCCCAACGTGCTGGTGATGGACGAACCGACCAACCACCTCGACATGGAATCCATCGAAGCGCTCAACCTGGCATTGGAAAACTACCCCGGCACGCTGATCTTCGTCAGCCACGACCGCGAGTTCGTCGGCTCGCTGGCCACCCGCATCATCGAACTGTCGGACAACGGCGTGACTGACTTCAGCGGCACCTACGACGACTACCTGCGCAGCCAGGGCGTGATCGTTTAAGTGCACGGAATCGCTGCGCGCCGGCCAGCCGTTCGCGATATCCCTAAACGCCGTCGATAGAAAAAGGGCATCCATGGGATGCCCTTTTTATTGCACGACTATTGTGGGGGCGGCTTTAGCCGCAATGGTTCTAGCCCCCCCACATCAGTGGCCGCCGAGATAGGCGCTGCGCACCTCCTCGTTGCCCAGCAACTCCTCGCCGGTGCCGCTCATGCGAATCTGTCCGGTGACCATCACGTAGCCGCGATCCGACAGCTTCAGCGCGTGGTTGGCGTTCTGCTCCACCAGGAAGATGGTCATGCCGCTTTTGGCCAGCTCGCGCAGGGTCTGGAAGATCTGTTTGACGATGATCGGAGCCAGCCCCAGCGAAGGTTCGTCGAGCAGCAGCAGCTTGGGCCTGCTCATCAGGGCGCGGGCGATGGCGAGCATCTGCTGCTCACCGCCGGACATGGTCATGGCGCGCTGATTGCGCCGCTCCTTGAGTCGCGGGAACAGCTCGAACATGCGTTGCATGTCCTCGTCCGCATGGGCGGTGCCAATGGGAATGGTGCCCATCAGCAGGTTCTCCTCCACACTCATGTCGGGGAACACCCGGCGCCCTTCCGGCGACTGGGCGATGCCGTTGGAGGCCACGTAGTGCGCCGTCTTGCGACTGATGTCCTCGCCGCGCAGCAGGATCTGCCCGGCGGCGATGCGCGGCTGGCCGAAGATCGACATCAGCAGGCTGGACTTGCCCGCACCGTTGGCGCCGATCAGCGCCACCGTCTCGCCTTCGTTCACCTGCAGCGACACCTTGTGCAACGCCTGGATCGGCCCGTAGAACACATCGACTTCACGAAACTCCAGCAACGGGACCGTCATACCAGCTCCTCTTCGTCGGTACCCAGGTAGGCGGCGATGACTTTCTCGTCATGGCGAATGGCGGCCGGATCGCCACGGGCGATCACGTCGCCATGATCAAGCACGATGATATGGTCGGAGATATTCATGACCATGCCCATGTCGTGCTCGATCAGCAGCACGGTGAGGCCGTGATGGTCGCGCAGGTAGCGGATGATGCGGCTCAGCGCCTCGGTTTCCGAAGGGTTGAGGCCAGCTGCCGGCTCGTCGAGGCAGATGATCTCCGGCCGCGTGCACATGGCCCGGGCAATCTCCAGGCGGCGCTGCTGGCCGTAGGACAACTCGCCGGCCAGGCGGTTGGCCGCATCCACCAGGTCGACCACCTCCAGCCAGTAAAAGGCGTGGTCCAGCGCCTCGCTCTCCGCACGCCGATAGCCTGGCGTGTTGAGGATGCCCGCCAGCAGGTTGCGGTTGACGAACAGGTGCTGGGCTACCAGCAGATTCTCCAGCACCGACATCTCGCGAAACAGGCGAATGTTCTGGAAGGTACGCGCCAGGCCGGCGCGATTGACCAGGTGGGTGCCGCCGAACATCTTGTAGTAGATACGGCTGCCAAGGCGCGCCGGGCTGAGGAAGTCGTCGACCTGGAACGGCTGGCCGAGCACCTTGATCACGTCCGTGGGCCGGCTCTGGGTATTGAGCTGGATACGCCCGCCGGTGGCCTGGTAGAAGCCGGTCAGGCAGTTGAACACCGTGGTCTTGCCAGCCCCATTGGGGCCGATCAGGGCAGTGATGGAGTGGCGCTCGACGTCCAGATTGACGTCATTGAGGGCCTTGATACCGCCGAAGTGCATCATCAGGTGTTCGACACTGAGTATTTTATCGCTCATGGTGCCACCCCCTTGCGCGGTTCGACCCCGGTGCGGCTGATGCGGATCAGCCCACGCGGGCGCCAGATCATCATCAGCACCATCAGCACACCGAACAGCAGCACCCGGTAATCGGCAAAGGTGCGCAGCAGCTCCGGCGCCACGGTCAGCACGAAGGCGGCGATCACCACACCGACGGTCGAGCCCATGCCACCGAGTACGACGATGGCGAGGATCAACGCCGACTCGAAGAAGGTGAAGGACGACGGATTGACGAAGCCCTGGTAGGTGGCGAAGAACACCCCCGCCAGGCCGGCCGTGGAGGCGCCGATCATGAAAGCCGAGAGCTTCACCAGGACATGGTTGAGGCCCATGGCACGGCAGGCGATTTCATCCTCGCGCAGCGCTTCCCAGGCCCGGCCGACCGGCATCCGGGTCAGGCGGTGCTTGATGTAGAGCACCAGCATGACCACCACCAACAGCACCGCGTAGATGAACATGAACTTCATGTTGGCGTCGTAGCTGACGCCGAAGAACTCGTGGTATGGCACCCCGCCATCCTTGGCCCGACGACTGAACTCCAGGCCGAACAGGGTCGGCCCCGGCACCGACATGCCGTTCGGCCCGCCGGTGAAACTCAGCCAATTGTTCAGCACCAGGCGGATGATCTCACCGAAGCCCAGGGTGACGATGGCCAGGTAGTCGCCATGCATGCGCAACACCGGGAAACCGAGGATGGCCCCCGCCACTGCCGCCATCAGCGCCGCCAGCGGCAGTACGGTCCAGAAGCCCAGATCGAGGTAGTGGTAACCCAGCGCCAGGCCGTAGGCACCGATGGCGTAGAACGCCACGTAGCCCAGGTCGAGCAAGCCGGCCAGGCCGACCACTATGTTCAGGCCCAGGCCCAGCAGCACGTAGATCAGCCCGAGGATGACCACGGTGAGCAGGTACTTGCTGGCGAACAGCGGAAAGATCAGCGCCGCCACCAGCAGCAGAGGCGCCACCCAGCGCAGGCGGCTGCGATGTCCGGGCGGCAGTACGTGCACACCGGAATCGCTGCCTTCGAAGCTGTCGAGCAGGCTGCGGCCGCGGGAGGTCTGCAGGAACAGGCCGAGTGCCAGGCGGCCGAGCATCACCGCAGCGACGATCAATACCAGGCGCTTGGGCTCCAGATTGAAGCTATAGCCATCGAGTACCACGCCGACGATGGGGCCGAACACGATCAACGCCACCAGGCCGGCCAGGGCGACGTCGAGCAGCACGCGTTTGATATCCAGTTTCTCGCTCATCGTCACTCCTCAGACCTTGGCGATCAGCGGGCGGCCGAGCAGGCCCTGGGGACGGAAGATCAGGATCAGTACCAACAGGCCGAAGCTGAACACGTCCTTGTAGTCGGTGTTGACCATGCCGGAGAACTGCGCCTCGGCCACCCCCAGCAGGATGCCGCCGAGCATCGCTCCCGGCAGCGAGCCGATGCCGCCGAGCACGGCGGCGGTGAAGGCCTTGATGCCGATGACGAAGCCGGCATAGAAGTCGAAGGTGCCGTAGTTCATGGTGATCAGCACGCCCGCCAGCGCGGCCATGGCGGCGCCGATGACGAACACGTAGGAGATCACCCGGTCGGTA
Source organism: Pseudomonas sp. BMS12 (assembly GCF_001592875.1). Classification (GTDB taxonomy): domain Bacteria; phylum Pseudomonadota; class Gammaproteobacteria; order Pseudomonadales; family Pseudomonadaceae; genus Aquipseudomonas. The sequence goes on from NZ_LSOF01000008.1 coordinate 6,462, forward strand.
TTGATGCCGAGGATCGCCGCCATCTTGCGATCCTGCTGGGTGGCCCGGCACATGCGCCCGAGCCGGGTGTACTGGATGATGTAGGTGAGCACCGCCATGCCCAGAAAGGCGGCGATGAGGATGAATACCTTGGTGTAGCTGAGCTGTACGAAGCCCTCGCCAATATGCAGCTTGAAGGAGCCATCGAGCAGGGTCGGTACGCCCTGCTGGCGCGCACCCTGGCTGAGCTGCACGTAGTTCTGCAGGATCAGCGACATGCCGATGGCGCTGATTAGCGGCGCCAGACGTGTGGAGTTGCGCAGCGGCCGGTAGGCGATGCGCTCGATGGCCCAGCCGTACACGCCGGTGACGAAGATGGTGAACAGCAGCGTGCCGAAGATGATCAGCGGGAAGGATTCGAGGCCGAAGTAGGCCAGCAGAGCCATGGCAATGGCCGCCAGATAGGCGGAGATCATGTACACCTCGCCGTGGGCGAAGTTGATCATGCCGATGATGCCGTAAACCATGGTGTAGCCGATGGCGATCAGGCCGTATACGGCGCCCAGGGTCAGGCCGTTGATCAGTTGCTGGAGGAAGATACCGTCCATACGCACTCTCGTCCGGGCATGACCAGGCGGCCATGCGCATCAATCAGACGGGAAGCACCTACGCGGTAGTTGCAGCCGTTTCAGCCTTCCCGGACTGCGCCGGCCGGGGGGCTGCGCCACCGGCCGGTCTCGTGGTAACGCTTACTTCATCTGGTGGTACTTGCCGGCGTCGTCCCACTCGTACATCACGTAGTCGGACACCTTCAGGTCACCCTTGGCATCGAAGGCCTTCTTGCCCATCACGGTATCCACCGGGTTGGCCTTAAGCCACTCGCTGGCCTTGGCGCCATCGGTACCGCCGGTGGCGTTGAAGGCTGCGGCCAGGGCCTGCACCGAGGCGTAGGCGTACAGGGTGTAGCCTTCCGGCTCGTAGCCACTGGCGCGGAACTTGTCGATCACCGCCTTGCCATCGGGAATCAGGCGCGGGTCGGCACCAAAGGTCATCAGCACACCCTTGGTGTACTGCGGGCCACCGGCGGTGGTGACCATCTCGTCGGTGACCACGCAGTCGCCGGAAAGGAACTTGGCATCCAGGCCCTGCTCGCGCATCTGCCGTACCAGCGGGCCGGCTTCCGGGTGGCAGCCGCCGAAGTAGACGACTTCGGCGCCAGCGCCACGAATCTTGGTGACCAGGGCGTTGAAGTCCTTCTCGCCACGGGTCAGACCTTCATACAGCACCGGCTCGACGCCGCGTTTTTCCAGCTGCGCCTTGGTGGCATCGGCCAGGCCCTGGCCATAGGTGTCCTTGTCGTGCACCACGGCGACCTTCTTGGCCTTGAGGGTATCGACGATGTAGTCACCGGCAACGATGCCCTGCTGGTCGTCGCGGCCGCACATGCGGAACATCGCGCCCAGACCGCGCTCGGTTACCTGCGGGTTGGTCGAGGCCGGGGTGATGGCGATGATGCCCGCCTCGTCATACACCTCGGAGGCCGGAATGGTGGAAGAGGAGCAGAAGTGGCCGACCACGCCGACGGCCTTGTCCGAGTCGACCAGGCGGTTGGCCACCGAGACGGCCTGCTTCGGTTCGCAGGCGTCGTCCGCCTTGACCAGCTTGATCTTCTCGCCGTTCACCCCACCGGCAGCATTGATGTCCTCGGCGGCCTGGGTCGCGCCACGCCAGTACTGCTCGCCAAAGGAGGCGTTGGCACCGGTATGTGGGCCTGCCACGCCGATCACGACATCGGCCAGGGCCAGGGAAGAAGTGCCCATCGCGGAGGCTACCGCGAGAGCCAGAAAGCCTTTTCTGAAAAACTTCTGCGACATGGAGATGTGCTCCTGAGAGTTTTGGGTTGGCATCCTGCGTCAGCAAGGCCTATGCCAGGTCAGTCGGAGGGAGACTCGCGGGGAAGCACCGCGACGAGCTCAATGCACCGAGCCAGGGGGCTTCAGCAAATCTCGTAAAAAAACCTACCACGGGGTTTCACCACGCACCGGGTTGCACCTTTTGAGCGAAATTCCGTCTACTTTTGGTAACCGGTTGCACCCAAAGGCGCTACTCGCACCCGCGCGGTGCGACAAAACTACCCAGCCGCACCAACGATAGTCACTTCTACGCAAAACGTGCCGTCAGGCAGCGCCCATGTAATCCATCTTGCCGATGCCCAAACCGTTGTGGCGCAAAATCGCGTAGGCGGTGGTGACGTGGAAATAGAAGTTGGGTAGCGCGAAATGCAGCACGTAATCCGGCGCCTTGAAGCTGAACTCGGAGTTGGGGAACTTGAGCAGGATGTCACGCCCTTCGCCGGCATTGATCTGCTCCGGCGTCACACTCTTGATGAAGTCGAGGGTCTTGCCGATGCGCGCCTGCAGCTCGGCGAAATTGCTTTCGTTGTCGGCAAAGCTCGGTGGCTCGACCCCGGCCAGGCGCGCCGCGCAGCCCTTGGCCACATCACTGGCGATCTGCACCTGGCGGGTCAGCGGATGCATGTCCGGCGCCAGGCGCGCATTGAGCAGCACAGAGGGGTCGATCTTGCGCTCTTCGGCGTAGGCCACGGCCTTGTCGAGGATGGCCGAGAGGTTGCCGAACATGCGTACGAACTGGGGAATAGAGGTTTGGTACAGGGACAGCGACATGACAGGGGCTCCTTGCAGAGAGTGGGCAGAACTCTGCTAGGTTAGCCGCATTGCCGGACAGGAGAAGGAAAAACGCCATGACCGAGGAACAGATTGCCGACTTCTGCCTGCAACTGCCGGGCGCACGGGAAGACTACAAATGGGGCGGCGTACGGGTGTTCTCGGTGGCCGGCAACAAGATGTTCGCCTTGCTCAGTGCCGGGTTGTCCTTCAAGGTCGGGCCGGAGCTGTTCCTTGGCATGGTCGACCGCCCGGGCATCCGCCCTGCCCCCTACCTGGCCCGCGCCCACTGGGTGAGCATGGCGCTCCCCTGCCCCCTCGGCGATGACGAGCTGCGCGAGCTTCTTGCCTATTCCCACCAACTGGTGGTGCGCAAACTGCCGAAGATTCGCCAGGCAGGCCTGCTGCTCGACAGCGTCCCGTAACCGCGAGCAGCACTCACCAAGGTGCAGGCTGCGTCGGCCGCTTTACAGCGGCACCAGGTGTCCAAGATAGCGCCCACCGAGCAGCAGCCGGTCCAGCCAGAACACCTGGTGCAACAGGACGATCGACCAGAACACCAGCTGAAACGAAACCTTGCGCGTCTTGTGGCGAAACACCTGCTGCGCCACCAATGCCCCCGGCCAGCCGCCGAGCAGTTCGGCGATATCCAGGCTGTTTTCCGGAGTCCGCCAGCGGCCCTTCTGTGCGTGCTGCTTGTCCAGCCAGTACTGGCAGAAGCTGAACAGGCTGAGCAACGGGTAGGCCAAGACCCACCAGAACAACCCAGCGGCCAGCAACTGCAGGCTGCCCCACACAGGCAGTGCGCACAGCCCCAGGAACATCAGCAGCTTGGCCGAGAAATGCTGGATGCCCAAGCGCTCCGCTCGGGCGCCATTGGCCGCTTTCACCGCGGTTGACGACTTGCCGCTGGTCTCAGCCTTCGGTTTGCGCCGGATCGCCGGACGGTCGAGACTCAGCCCCTCATGCCGCATGTGCTGCGCGCGAGGCCTCCCCTGCGCATCGGCCCCGGCGACATAGAGCACCGCATCGCCCACCTGCGGCCGGCGCTCTCCGCGCACGGCGGAGATATGTACGAACAGCGGCTGCCCAGCACCTTCGGGCTGGATGAAGCCGAAGCCCTTGTCGTCATTCCAGCTTTTCAGCGTGCCACGCAGTTCCATGCCGACCTCAATGCGCCCGGGCGCTGCTCCAGTCGATCAGGTCGAACTGCCAGGTGGCGAGGATCAGCAGACCGAATCCGATGCGGTACCAGGCGAACAGCGCATAGCTGTGGTTGGCTATGAACTTGAGCAGGCCGCGCACGGCGATCATGGCGAAGATGAAAGACACCACGAAACCCAGGGCGAACACCGGCAGGTCGCCCGGCTGAAACAGCTCACGATACTTGTAGCCGGAGTAGACAGCGGCGCCGACCATGGTCGGCATCGCCAGGAAGAAGGAGAACTCGGTGGCGGCGCGGCGCGACAGGCCGAACAGCAGGCCACCGATAATGGTGGACGCCGAGCGCGAGGTGCCCGGAATCATCGCCAGGCACTGGGCAAAGCCGATCTTCAGTGCCTCCTTCCAGCTCATGTCATCCACCTCTTGCACGGTGATCTCGTGCTGGCGCTGTTCGGCCCACAGCATGACCACGCCACCGATCACCAGGGCTGCAGCCACGGTAATGGCATTGAACAGATATTCGTGGATCAGATCGGCGAAGGCCACGCCGATAACCACCGCCGGCAAGACGGCGATCAACAGATTGGCGGTAAAGCGCTGCGCCTGTAGCTGGTGCGGTACGTTGATGACGATTTCGAGAATCTTGCGGCGAAACTCCCAGACCACCGCCAGGATGGCACCGAGCTGGATGATGATGTTGAAGGCCATGGCCCGCTCGCCGCCAAAACCGATCAGGTCGGCCACCACGATCTGGTGGCCGGTGCTGGAAATCGGTAAAAACTCGGTCAGCCCTTCTACAACGCCCAGGATCACGGCTTTCAGGGCGATCAACAAATCCATGCACTACCTCGGACTGGGCTTTTCGTGAGAGCGGCCGATAAGGATCTTGGGAACCTGCTCGGGCAGGCAACAAAAATAGATGCGGATGCTACCAGAAGCCCTGGCCAGACGCGCTGCGTCCAAAGCCCGATTGATCTGATACTAAACTGCCACTTAACTGTACCGACTGCACTCAGATAACAAGAATTTGGAGTTGCCATGAACAGTCTGCGTAATCTGCCGATCAGCCGTCGGTTGTGGATCATCCTGCTATCCGCCATCGTCATGCTGCTGGCCCTGACCGGCCTGATGCTCAAGCAGAACCATGACGAGCTGTACCAGGCCAAGGCACTCAAGACCCGTCACGTGGTGGAAAGCGTGATGGGTGTACTCAGGCACTTCAACTCGCTGGAAAGTTCCGGACTGAGTCGCGAGGACGCCCAGAAGCAGGCCATGGAAGTCATCCGCGGCTTGCGCTACGAACAGAACGACTATTTCTGGATCAACGACATGACCCCGGTGATGGTCATGCACCCGACCAATCCCAAGCTGGAAGGTCAGAACCTCTCCAGCCTAAAGGACCCGGACGGCAAGTTTCTGTTCAACGAGATGGTGACCATTGCCAAGAACAGCGGCGCCGGCCAGGTCGATTATCGCTGGCCCAAGCCTGGCTCGGACGAGCCGGTGCCCAAGGTTTCCTACATCCAGCTGTTCCAGCCCTGGGGCTGGATTCTCGGCTCGGGCATCTACGTGGACGATGTGCAGGCCGAGTTCCGCGAGCAGGTGGTGCGCGCCCTGGGCATCCTCGTACTGGTGATAGGTTTGCTCGCGGGGCTGGTAATCCTCATCACCCGCAGTATCTCCCGCCCGCTGGACGAGGCGGTCAATGCCATGGCCAACATCGCCAGTGGCGAAGCCGACCTGACCCGCAGCCTGGATCACAGCGGCCGCGATGAGCTCACCGCCCTGGGCGGCCACTTCAATGCCTTTACCAACAAGCTTCGCGGGGTGATCGGCCAGTCCCTGGAAGCGGCCAGCACGCTGGACAAGTCATCGCAATCGCTTGGCGTGATCGCGGGCAATGCCCAACAGCACAGCCAGCAGCAATCGCAACAGATGGAGCTGGTCGCCACCGCGATCAACGAAGTGTCCTATGCCGTGCAGGACGTGGCGAAGAACGCCGAGCACGCCGCCAGCGAAGTGCGCGAGGCGGAGCAGCGTGCCCTGCAGGGTCAGGAAAGTATCAACGGCAGCCTGCGGCAGATCGATCAGCTGTCCGAGACCATCGGCCAGGCTGTCGAGGTGATCCAGAGCCTGGCCGAGGAAACCACGCAGATCGGCAGCGTACTGGAAGTGATCCGCTCGATCGCCGAACAGACCAACCTGCTGGCACTCAATGCCGCCATCGAAGCGGCGCGGGCCGGCGAACAGGGGCGTGGCTTCGCCGTGGTGGCCGACGAGGTGCGCCTGCTGGCCCAGCGTACCCAGCAGTCGACCGCCGAGATCCAGACCATGATCGAACGCCTGCAGGGCAATTCCGAAGCCGCGGTCAAGGTCATCAACGCCAGCAGCCAGGCCACCCAGCAGACCGTCGAGCAGGCCCGCCAGGCCGGCGAGAATCTCAACCAGATTGCCGCCGCACTGCGCAATATCACCGGTCTGAACGCTTCCATCGCCAGCGCCACACTGCAACAATCGCACGTGGTCGACGACATCAATCACAACGTCACCCAGGCGGCGTCGCTGGCCCATGAAAATGCGCTGGCGGCCGACCAGTCCAGCGAGGCCAGCCACAACCTGGGCCAGCTGGCCAGCCGACTGAGCAGCCTGCTGAATCAATTCCGCGTGTGAGGTGTGGATGAGCGACATGCAGCATCAGGAGGTCAACCTCGGCCAGCAGCAGAACCAGGACCTGATCTGGGACCTGGACAGCATCGCCCGACGCGAGCTGGCCGAGCGTTTCATCAAGCTGTTCGAGAACCGCCTGTGCGTCTATTCCGAGTCCACCCGCCAGCTGTACACCAACTACAACCTGCACTTCCCTACCGACTACGGGCGCAAGATGGTGGTGCTGCCCAACCCCTATGCCTTCCATGACACCCTGCACGGCATCGAGCCATTGGCGGTGCGCAAGACCGGCCTGTGCGTGCTGCCCGGCGTGGTGCTGGGCAAACCCGGCCTGTTGCTGACCACGCAGATGAAGGAAGGCAGCCCCGCGCCCAAGACCATGCCGTTCAAGCAGGCGCTGGCGCAGATCATCAGCAACCAGAAGAAGATCGGCGACGTGTTTCTACCGATCCTGATGAAGGGCGACCTGCGCGAGTTCGACCAGAAGATGCCCTACCTCCACCTGCACCGTCTGCAGGTACAGAAGCTCACCCGCCTGTCCGCCTTCGAGCGTGACGATATCCAGCAGAGCATCACCCGCAAGCTGCTGATGCTGTATCGCCAGGCCGATACGCTGGGCTGTTGACGCGCCTGTTCGACACTTGAAACACCTCCGAACGCCCGTTTCTCACCCAGCCTGCCTGTCCTTGTCCGGAGCGTGAGAACCCGTGCATGCACGCACGACCTCTTTCGACGGATAACGCCTAGCCACAGGAGCAGTCCGCCTCATTGGCCGACCACCTGTCTCTCTGGCTTAACAGCTGCCCGATTAAGGCCGCAACCCATGCCGCCCTAGGGACACAAGCAATTATCCGTGCCTGGGTGCCGGCTTCAGCTGTTTCACGGGCCTTACACAACAAACGTCTTCCTCTCGCAATATAAGCCACAAGTTATTGATTTAACTGAAATAACTGTTCGCGGCACAGCATGTGCTCGTACGCCTTCACCTCCATCCACATCCGTGTGCGTTAGGTGAAAAATGGACATCGTCGAAAAGGACTCAATCTGCGCAATAGCCGGCAAATGGCTGCTGGCGGCTACCCTCTCGATTCTGCCTGTTCATGTTCCTGCCGCCGACGGCGACATCATCATCAGTCGCGAGGTGCAACCTCGCAGTGCGACACGTCCGGCGCTCGCCGCAGATCCCAAGCCCACCAGCATCAATCCCGGAGCACTGGCCCTGCGCAACGCCGCAGGCAGCCGCGAACTCAGCGACGGAGAGTTCGCCAGCATTTCCAGCGGCAGCGCCTTGAGTCTCCCGCTCCGCTCACTGCAGCCACACCTCGACACCAGCTCTTCCCAGCTACAACGCCTACCCGGCTCGACGGCGGTTCATGGTGGTGCCGGCGGACGGCGCATGGAGGGGCAAATCGGTCGCAGCATAGATCAGGGCCTGCGTCCGCTGCAGCGGCTGGGAGGGCAATGATCATGTGTGCTCGTCATCCAGCCTGGCTTGCCATGCTTCTGGCCGTTACCGTGCCGGTTCTGGCGGAGAATGCCCAGCCACCCCAGATGAATGCGTCGATCGACGACACCGTCAAAAGCTATCGCGGCAACCTGATGATCAATCAGGCCGCCGGCGACCAACATCAACAGATCAATGCCCGGGCAATCAGTGCGGGCGACCACGGCAGCGCCAGTACCTCGCTGGTCCAGGGCCATGGGGCTTCCAGCGGCGCCGCGATCGATGCCCGCGCCCGGATCCTTGGCGCCTCATTCACCAATGGCAGCGGCGTGGCCGGCATCAACCAGAGCGCCGGCGTGGGTAATCAACAGATCAATGCTTTCCGCCTGGCGACCGACGCCGCGCCGGAAAGCCTGGATGACAGTGTTCTGCAACAGAACGCGGCTCCAGCAACCCTCTCCGGTATGGGCGTACCAGGAAGCGGCGAACGCATGGTCGAGCTGGATGATCGTGCGTTCGCGGGTAGTCGTGGCGTGGTGCAACTAAACCAGAGCGCGGGGATTGGCAATCGTACCGCCAACAACCTGAGCATCCGGGTCACGGAATGACCTACTCGACGAAACACTGAGTGAAGGAGATATACAGATGAATGCGCAAATTCCTCTCAAGCCATTGGTAGTCGCACTTGCACTAGCGGTCTCCATGGGCGCTTATGCCGACCGTGATAATCGCGGACAGACTCGTGCAAACGGCTCGGTCGCGGAAGTCAACGACGAGCAGACCATTCACCACAACACCGTCTACAACGACGAGACCAAGAACAACGCCACCATCGACGCGGCTACGCTGGACATGACCGGTAACGCTGGCGTCAACGTCGTGGCCGGTGACAACAACCAGCAGGCCAACGCGGCGGCCATTGCCACCGCTGACTCGTTCTTCGTCTTCGGTATCGAAGCCAAAGCCAAGATCGGTGTCGATCAGGATGGGCACGACAACAAGGTCTACAACGATGGCACGCAGAACAACGCACTGCTCAACAGTGATCTGAGCAGTACCGGCAATCTCGGTCTCAACCTTGCCGCGGGCAACTTCAACCAGCAGAAAAACGATCTCGCTATCGCCAACTCGGAAACGGCCTTCGTCGCAACTGCTTCGGTAAACATGAAGCAGGAGCTTGAGGACAACCAGACCGACAACGATATTGGCAAGGTCTACCCGGTGGACGAAGGTGATGACGGCCTTGAGGTTGTCACTGCCGGGTTCAACATCCCCGGATTTCCGGGCCAGTGGGGCAATGACGACCCGCAGACACCTGTCGTGAACAACGCGACCCTCAGCGGCAGCGTCACCGCCTCAGGCAACTTCGGCCTGAACATCGCTGCCGGCTCCGGCAATCAGCAAGCCAATGCACTGGCCATTGCCGCCGGCTGCACAGCCTGCCCATCTAATACACCGCAGTAAACAGAAGACGCCGGGGCTCCCAGGCCCCGGCCTCTGCTATGCAAGGATTCCTATATGGCCGCCATCACTCCGTGGCTGGCAACAGTCGCAATGGCTGTCGCACTGACGCTGCCGCCGGCGCCTGTCAGCGCACAGGACAGAGCCAAGCCATTCGCGGTATTACCCGGCGGCGCACTGGCCTTCAAAACCGTCGTCAGCCTGCGTGAACGTCGCTTCGCCAACCTGGTCGAGCAGCGTACGGACTTCAGCTGTGGTGCCGCCGCACTGGCAAGCATTCTCAACGAGGCCTATGGCTGGGGGCTGAGTGAGGAAATGGTGATCCGCGGCATGTTGCGCGCCGGCGACACCGAGCTGATCCATAGCCAGGGCTTTTCCATGCTGGACATGAAGAACTATGTCGAGTCCCTGGGAATGCGCGCGCGGGGCTACCGGATCGAGGCACAGCGACTGGCAAGCATCAAGGTGCCGACCATCGTGCTGCTCAATGTTCGAGGCTACAAACATTTCGTGGTTCTGCTGCGCACGGACAACGACTGGGTATATGTCGGCGATCCCGTCCTCGGCCACAAGAAGATGACCATCGACGACTTCAGCCAGGGCTGGAACGGCATCGTGTTCGCAATCATCGGCCCTGGTTATGACCGTCGCAATGCTCTGCTGAGCCCCCCCGAACCCCTGACCGCACGCCATCGTCTGGATCGTTTCAATCCGGTCAAGGACGCGGAACTGATGGAGTTCGGCTTCATTCAAAGCGACTTTTTCTAAAGGGGCAAGGCAGCCCCGGGAGCCTTCATCATGGATACTCGCAAGCTCCTCCTTGCCGGCCTGCTGCTAGGCAGCCTGCAGGCACAGGCCGGCAACCCGTTGCAACCCATCGAGCTCAGTGATGCTGAACTCGCCCAGTTGCGCGGTCGCTACATCCTGCCCAACAGCATCATCAGCTTTGGCGTCACCATGTCGACCCTCTGGCAGAACAGCGCGGGACAGGTCATCGGCGCACAGATCAACCTCAATATCAACGGTCAATCGCAACCCAACCTGACCATCACGTCCATCGAGCAGAACATTGCCAACGGCAGTGCCAGCAGCGGCAACTCCGGGCAAGTTATCGGCGGTGCAGGACTCGATGCAGTCAACGGCATCGTACAAAGCGTACGTGCAGCAGGCGATCTGAACCTCGGCCACAACGACCTCAGCATCAACATATCCCGCGGCGGCAACCCAGCCACTCCACAGGGTGATGCCTGGCAGGCCGGCGGCTACGAGCATGGCAACGCGGTGGGAACGGTCAGCGTACAGGCGTTCAATGGCGGCCTGCGGATAGCTCTGCAGGCCAGCGACGGGCAGGGTTTCGCCCAGCAACAGATTGGCGGTGGCAGCTTGATGCAGCACGCCAACATCAGTGGTTCGCTCAATCAGGTGCGCAACCTGGCAGCCGTGGATGTGGCACTGCGCAACAACCCGGGCCTTGATCTGAAGAACTTCTGCGCCTTCGAGCAACTGCGCGGCCTTCAGCGTGGCGGTTACTAGAACGAACGCTTTGCCCAGGAGCCAGAACCATGCACTGTCACTCGCCAAGACTGACCGCAGTACTGCTCGCAGGCCTCACCGCATCCACGCTGGCGAGCGCCGAATCCGCAGATACGCAGGAGCTGCGCGAACAGCTGGAGACGCTCAGAGCCCGCTACGATCAACAGCAACGTGCCCTGATGGTTCTGGAACAGCGCCTTCTGCAGCTGGAAGCCAACCCGCAGACCGGACAGGCTGGAGGAGCAACGGCACGCTCGTCGAGTGGCAGCGGCTATGGTGTCTCCCTTTATGAAGACGGACAGCCGGCACCCAGCGTCGAGAACATCTATCAGGAGGCCAGCGGCTTCTTTGGTGGCGGCAGCTTCAGTCTGGAGCCCGGCATCACCTACAGCCACTACGACTCTCGCCAGTTGCTGCTCAACGGATTCCTCGCCCTGGATGCCATCTTTCTCGGCAATCTGGGTGTGGATCAGATCAAGTCCGACACCTTCACCCTGGATCTGACCGGTCGCTACAACCTGCGGCAGCGCTGGCAGTTCGATCTCAACGTGCCCATCGTGTATCGGCAGACCACTTACGAATCGGCTGGCGCCGGAGGCTCCACCTCACTGGTCAGCGAGGAAACCGTCACCGGCGACCCGCGCCTGGGTGATATCAGCCTGGGGGTTTCGTACAAATTCATGGATGAAGCACCGGGCGTGCCCGACGCCGTATTCAGTCTGCGAGTCAAAGCGCCGACGGGTGACGATCCCTATGGCATCAAGATCGTCCCCGTACCGGGTAATGACAACCTGAACGTGCCCGAAGAGCTGCCAACCGGTAACGGTGTGTGGTCGATCACTCCTGGGATTTCACTGGTCAAGACAGTCGATCCGGCCGTGTTGTTCGGTAGCCTGTCCTACACCTATAACCTCGACGAAAGTTTCAGCGACATCAGCCCACAGCAAGGTGTGAAGGTGCCGGGCAAGGTCGCGCTCGGTAACTGGTTCCAGTTCGGCTTAGGCACAGCGTTTGCGCTGAACGAACGCATGAGCATGTCGTTCTCATTCACCGAGCTGATCAGCCAGAAGAGCAAGCTGAAGCCTGACGGCCAAGACTGGCAGACCGTTTCCGGCAGCGACGCCAATGCGGCGTACTTCAACATCGGCATGACTTTCGCCACCTCGGATCGACTGACCATAGTGCCCAATCTCGCCATCGGCCTGACCCCGGACGCACCGGACTTCAGTTTCAGCCTGAAGTTTCCCTACTACTTCTGATCCGGCGAAGCCCGCTCAGAACAGCTGATGCTTGTGCAACAGGCGGTAGAGCGTCGGCCGCGAAACGCCCAGCGTCTGGGCGGCGCGGGTCATGTTGCCACTATGGCGGGCCAGCACATCCCTTAGCGCCTGCTGCTCGGCACGACATATGTAGTCATCCAGAGTGCGGGCCTGCAGCAGTGACGGCAGTTCCTTCGCCAGCCCCAGGTCCACGGCTTCTATCTGCTTGCCTTCGGCGAGCACCATTCCTCGGCGTACTCGATTCGCCAGCTCGCGCACATTGCCGGGCCAGGTGTGTTCGAACATGGCCTGGCGGGCATCTTCGCTGAAGTTGCGCGGTCGTCGCCCAATTTCCACCGCATAGCGTTGGGCAAAGTACTCGGCAAGGCAGCCGATATCGGCCACCCGCTCGCGCAACGGCGTGGTCTGCACCTGCAACACATTGAGGCGGTAGTAGAGATCTTCGCGAAAGCGCCCGCGGCGCACAGCTTCTTCCAGATCGATGTGGGTTGCGGCCAATACGCGCACGTTGACCGAGAAGGGTCGATGGCTGCCCACCCGTTCGATCTGCATCTCCTGCAGGAAGCGCAGGAGGTTGGCTTGCAGCTCCAGCGGCAGATCACCGATCTCGTCGAGAAACAGGGTACCGCCATCGGCTAACTCGATGCGCCCGAGCTTGCGCTGATGTGCTCCGGTAAAGGAGCCCTTCTCATGACCAAACAACTCGGACTGGATGAGATGCTCGGGAATCGCACCACAGTTGACCACCACGAAGGCCCCCTCGGTTCGCCGCGAGAGCTGGTGCAGGGTATGCGCCACCAGTTCCTTGCCGGTGCCGCTCTCGCCGCGGATCAGTACGGGGGCGTCTGTCGGCGCCAGCTTGGCCAGCAACCGGCGTAAATCGCAGATGCTGCGACTGCTGCCCAGAAGCTCATGACCCTGCGAGTCCCCGCCGGACGGGTTGATGTTGCCGCGCAACCTGGCCATGCCAAAGGCACGCCCAAGCGCAATACCGACCCGATCCAGGTCGAATGGCAAGGTGTGATAGTCGAAGAACCACTCGCCGACGAAGTTACCGATATCGGGTTGCATCAGCGCTTCGGCATTGAGCACGGCTATCCACTCCGTGCCGCTCTGGCTGATCAACTCCTTGAGGCTTTCCGGCCGAGTCAGGTGTTGAAGGTGTAGCCGTATCAGACCGACGTCGCAGTTTGCATGATTCGCTTCGGCCAGCCCGCAACTCTGTACGGCCCAGCCACTGGCCTGGAGGCGAGGCAACAGCAGCTCGCACTCTTGGCAGGGATCCACCACCAACAATCGCCGGGGTGCCGCAGCCAATACTTGCGACATAACTATTCCTTGGCGCCAATTTTTCGAAAAGCCATTAAAAACAATTATTTGGCGCAACTACTGAATCCTAGCAAGCCCTGAACGCTGCCAAGGAACGATTACCTATAACGCCCCGGCAATCCGGAAGATTTACTTCTCAGCACGTCAACAGGTTATGGCCGCTTGCCATTGCCCTTGCGGATTGGCATAAACGTACTCCATAACAAAATCGCCACACGGATGTTGATGTCATGCGAATCCTGCGCCGTGCTCTAACTCTGATCCTGTTGCTCGCCCTAGGCGTGCTCGCGGTCGTTCTCTACTACATCGCACGGCCCAACCTTCCGCTGTTCGACAAGCCGCAGCAGGTGCATTACCTCGACCAGTGGAGCGAACAGGAGCGCCAGACCTACTACTACACCCCTCAGGGCACCACGGTGAAAGGCCTGCACTACGACTGGTTCACCGCCCTGGAGCTGCCCTTCTCCCAGGATAAATTCGCCGCCCCCGACTACCTGGCGCGTTTCGGCTTCCTTACCGATCCGCAGCAACAGGCCAGCGAACGCAATCCCGGCAACCTGCCGGTAGGTTTCGCCCGCCACCCGGACGAGGAAACCGGTGCGCAATATCTGGATATCACCTGTTCCGCCTGCCACAGCGGCGAGCTGCGCTACCAGGGCCAGGCGGTGCGCATCGACGGCGGCGCCGCTCTGCACTCGCTGGCCTCCACCGTACCGACGCTCAAGGGCGGCAGCTTTGGCCAGGCGCTGGGCATGAGCATGGCCTTCACCTATTACAACCCGATCAAGTTCCGCCGCTTTGCCAAGAACGTGCTGGGCGACAACTACGACCAGGGCAAGGAGCAACTGCGCGAAGAGTTCAAGGCCGTGCTCGACCGCCTGCTCGGCACCGCCTTCAATGACTGGCATCTGGGGCTCTATCCCACCGAGGAAGGCTTCGGCCGTACCGACGCCTTCGGCCGTATCGCCAACAGCGTGTTCGGCGACGCCATCGACCCGAGCAACTACCGGGTGGCCAACGCCCCGGTCAGTTATCCGCAGGTGTGGGATATCTGGAAATTCGACTGGGTACAGTGGAACGGCTCGGCCATGCAGCCAATGGCCCGCAACATTGGCGAGGCGCTGGGCGTCGGCGCCACCCTGCATCTGTTCGACGAAAACGGCAGCCCGATGACGGAAAGCGAACGCTACCCTTCCAGCGTGCGCCTGCGCGACCTGTACACCCTGGAAGAGACGCTCAAACAGCTGAAACCACCGACCTGGCCGGAAGAAGTATTCGGCAAGGTCGACCTGGAGCTGGCCAGCGAGGGCCGTGCCCTGTTCGCCGAGAATTGCGCCTACTGCCACGCGCCCAACCCGGTACCACGCGACCAGCGTCTGGCGCCGGCCCGTGACCCGGAATGGCACATGCGCATCGTGCCAACCCGCATCATCGGCACCGATCCGACCACCGCCAACAACATCGCCGATCACCGTTTCGATATCCGCAAGCTCGGCTGGCAGAAGGCCGAACTGGCCAATCTGGACGTCAAGCTGTTCGGCACCAACCTGGACGAAGTGGACTTCGCCAGCATTTCCAGCGCCAAGGGCCTGGCCTACGTCACGGCCTACGTGGAAAACCGCGCCTATCGGGATGCCGGCATCCAACCGCGCGAGCGCTGGCGCATGGACGGCTACGGCCTGGCCATCGGCGTGCAGGAAAAACGCGGCTACAAGGCCCGCCCGCTCAACGGTATCTGGGCCACCCCACCCTTCCTGCACAACGGCTCGGTGCCCAACCTGTTCCAGTTGCTGTCGCCGGTCGTCGAGCGCGACACCAGCTTCTGGGTTGGCAACTTCGAGTACGACCCCAAGCGCGCAGGTTTCCTCACCGAAGAGTTCCAGGGTGGCTTCCTGTTCGACACCAGCGTGACCGGCAACGGCAACCGTGGTCACGAGTTCCGCGATGGCTGCCGCAATGAAGGCGTGATCGGTCGCTATCTGGAACCCCAGGAGCGCTATGCGCTGATCGAGTATCTCAAGGTGATGGGCGACGAGCGCCTGGAAAGCCAGCTCAAACCGGCCGAGAGCCGCCCCTGGACACCCGGCCCCAGCTGCCAGAACAACAATTAAGGATAAAACGTCATGTTCAAGCGCTTCTGGCTCTGGCTCGGTCGTCTACTGGGCAAGCTGCTGTTGACCCTGCTGATAGTCGGCCTGCTCGGCTGGGGCCTGGGCGAGGCCTACTACGGCTGGAAGTTCTCCGGCCCGGTTGCCGCCGAAGAGGAAATCCCCACGGCCGAAGCGGCCCTGACCCAGACCATCATCGAAGACGCCATTCGCGTCGTCGAACAGCATCGCGACAACACCCGCGTACTGCGCGACGCCCACGCCAAGGCCCACGGCTGCGTGAAGGCCCAGGTCAGCGTACTGCCCGACCTCGACCCGAACCTGCGCCAGGGTGTGTTCAGTGAGCCGGGCAAGACCTGGCAAGCCTGGATGCGCCTATCCAACGGCAACGCCTATCCGCAGTTCGACCGCGCCCGCGACGCTCGCGGCATGGCCATCAAGCTGCTCGACGTGCCTGGCGACAAGCTGCTCAGCAGCAAGGCCACGGCCGGCAATCAGGACTTCGTGATGTTCAACAATCCGAACTTCTTCGTTCGCGATGTGGCCGAGTACAAACAGAACTTCGCCGCCCAGGCCGACGGCAAGAAGGTGCTGGCGTTCTTCCCCAGCTGGGACCCGCGCACCTGGGAGATTCGCCACCTGATCATCGCCCTGAAGACCCTGAGCCCGGCACCGGAGTCCCCGGTAGCCACCACCTACAACTCGATCGCGCCGTTCAAATACGGCCCGCACAACATCAAGTACCGGGTCATCCCCGACCCAAGCAGCTGCCCGACCTATCAGCTGCCCGAACAGAACGAGAACCTGCCCAACTTCCTGCGCAGCGCGCTATACCAGCAGCTGTCGCTGGACCGCGTGCCGGCCTGTTTCGCCCTCCAGGTGCAGCTGCAGAATCCGAGCTACTACATGCCCATCGAGGACCCCAGCGTGGAATGGAGCGAGGACATCTCGCCGTTCCAGACGGTGGCGACCATCAAGGTGCCGGCCCAGGACTTCGATAGCCGCGAGCAGAACCTGTTCTGCGACAACCTCTCCTTCAACCCCTGGCATGCCTTGCCGGAGCACCGTCCGATCGGAGGCATCAACCGCCTGCGCAAGGCGGTGTACGAAGCCGTCAGCGTCTACCGCCACCAACGCAACGACGCGCCGCAGGCGCACTGAAACGACAAGGCCGCCCGAGGGCGGCCTTGCTGCTTCTATAGACGGATACAGCGCCGAGTACGTCAGTCTTCCAGGCGCGGGAAACGACTGGCGATAGCGTCACCCGTGGCACAAGTCTCTGCCGTGCCCTGACGCAGACACAGGGCGATCAGGCGCGGGAAAGCGCCCATATCGAACCAGTAACGGGTGCCGGCCGGCAGCGAGATCAAGTCTCCCCTCTCACACAGCACGGCGTATACGTAGTCGCCGACATGCAGATTGACCAAGCCACGGCCTGCCACGAACCAATAGGCTTCGGAATCGCCATTGCACTGTTCCTCCAGCACCGAGGCAGCAACTTCTTCCTGATAGCTTCGCGCCGTGTCCAGACTGACCACATCGAGGACGCTGTAGCCCCGCTCACTCATCAGCTCATCCAGCTGCGCGCCCAAGGCCTCTAGCACCTGCTCACGGCTGGAACCGGGTTGAACGGGCGTGCTGCCCGAGCAACGCTCGAAAGCCACGCCGACCGAGGCCAGCGTCGCGGCAATGTCTTCGCCATGGGTCAGCAGTTTGTCCGGCACATCCGGGTTGGAATGGTGGTAAACGCTCAGGCTGCTCATGGGCATGTCCTTGTCAGGTTCGGTTCGGCGGGCAGGCGGGTGGCAATGATAAAGGTCGCGAGCAGCGCGGCCAAACTGGCGATGGCGAAGGTCCAGCTCGGCCCCAGGCTCTTCCAGCTATAGCCGGCATACAACGCACCCAGCGCCCCACCGATACCGGCCAGTGCCGCGTACAGTGCCTGGCCCTGGCCCTGCTGGTTGGCACCGAAGCTGCGTTGGACGAAATGGATCGCCGCCGCATGGAAGCTGCCGAAGGTCGCGGCATGCAGCAATTGGGCGAACAGCAGCACACCCAGATGATCGGCCAGGTTGCCCAGCAACAGCCAGCGCAGCGCCGCCAGCAGGAAGCTGGCAGCCAGCACCTGGCGCAGGGAGAAACGCGCCAGGATGCGTGCCATGAACAGGAACAGCACGATTTCCGCCAATACCCCCAGCGCCCATAGCAGGCCGATCACCGCACGGCTGTAGTCCAGCGCCTCCAGGTGAATGCTGAGGAAGGTGTAATACGGCCCGTGAGACACCTGCATCAGCCCCACGCACAGGTAGAAGGCCAGCACGCCGGGGCGGCGCAGCTGAGCGAGGAAACCGCCCTCGCCCGCGCCGTTGTCACGCGCGACCGGCGTGGCATTGGGCACCCAGAAACTGCTCAGGGCGATGCCCGCGATGATCAGCAGCAAGACCCAGGGATACAGCCCCAGGCTATGGTGCTGGAACAACCAGCCGAGGCCGACCACGGTGAGGATGAAGCCGATCGAGCCCCACAGACGAATCTGGCTGTAACGCGCACTCTGCTCGCGCAGATGGGCCAGGGTGATGACCTCGAACTGCGGCAGCACCGCGTGCCAGAAGAAGGCGTGCAGGGCCATCACCAGCGCCAGCCAGGCGTAGCTCTGGTCGACGAAGATCAGGCTCAGGCTGAGGAAGGTACACACCGCGCCGAAGCGCACGATGCGCAGGCGCTGGCCGCTACGGTCACCGAGCCAGCCCCACAGGTTGGGCGCCACGCAGCGCATCAGCATGGGGATGGCCACCAGCTCGCCGATGCGTGCCGGGGAAAAGCCGAGGTAGTCGAAATACAGCGCCAGGAAGGGCGCCGTGGCGCCCAGCAAGGCGAAGTAGAACAGGTAGAAGCCGGACAGCCGCCAGTAAGGCAGCGGCGTGCCCGTCACAGCTGACCGAGCACCGGTGTGCCGACACTGACCTCGGCATTCTGCCCGCGGTGACGCAGCAGATGGTCGAGCAGCACGATGGCCATCATCGCCTCGGCAATCGGCGTGGCGCGGATGCCGACGCAGGGGTCATGACGGCCCTTGGTGATCAGTTCCACCGGGTTGCCGTCGACGTCGATGGAGCGCCCCGGCGTGGTGATGCTGGAAGTCGGCTTGAGCGCCAGGTGGGCGATGATCGGCTGACCGCTGGAAATGCCGCCGAGGATGCCGCCGGCGTTGTTCGACAGGAAACCTTCGGGAGTCAGCTCGTCGCGGTGCTCGGTGCCGCGCTGGGCCACGCTGGCGAAGCCGGCACCGATTTCCACGCCCTTGACCGCGTTGATGCTCATCAATGCATGGGCCAGGTCGGCGTCCAGGCGGTCGAAGATCGGCTCACCCAGACCCGGCATCACGCCTTCGGCGACCACGCTGATCTTGGCGCCGACCGAATCCTGGTCGCGACGCAGCTGGTCCATATAGGCCTCCAGCTCCGGCACCTTGTCCGGGTCGGGACTGAAGAAAGCGTTCTGTTCGACGCTGTCCCAGGTCTTGAACGGGATCTCGATCGGGCCCAACTGGCTCATGTAGCCACGCACCTGGATGCCCAGGCCGGCCAGTACCTTCTTGGCGATGGCGCCAGCGGCCACGCGCATGGCGGTCTCGCGCGCCGAGCTGCGGCCGCCGCCACGGTAGTCACGGATGCCGTACTTGTGGTGGTAGGTGTAGTCGGCGTGGGCCGGGCGGAACAGATCCTTGATCGCCGAGTAGTCCTTGGACTTCTGGTCGGTGTTGCGGATCAGCAGGCCGATCGGGCAGCCGGTGGTCTTGCCCTCGAACACCCCGGAGAGGATTTCGACTTCGTCGTCTTCCTGGCGCTGGGTGGTATGGCGGCTGGTGCCCGGCTTGCGACGGTCGAGGTCGCGCTGCAGGTCGTCCAGGGACAGCTCGATGCCCGGCGGGCAACCATCGACTATGGCAACCAGGGCCGGGCCATGGCTTTCGCCAGCGGTGGTGACGGTGAACAGCTTGCCGTAGGTATTGCCGGACATGCAGGGCGCTCCGCGAAATCTGCCTCGAACAAAGGTCGGCGAGTATACCCCCGGCGCCCAGCCAGTTCACCTGCAGCGGGTAAATGGCTAGCCTGAAGTTGTGCAGAACCCTGCCGATAATGCCTGCAAGTATGCTTAAGGACGCCGCGATGACGGAAACCGACGCCCAGCCCCCCGAAGACCAAGCCGAACAGGCGCCACAGCCGCATCCCTGGGAAAACCTGGCCGCGGAGCAGTTCCAGCTGTTGCGCCTGGCCCCCTTGCCGGCAGATCGCAGCACCGGCTTGCGCCCGCTGCGTTTCGTGCGCCTTGGGCGTGCCGAGCGTCACAGCGACGAGCAGAGTCTGTTGCGCCTCAACGTAGAGCTACCGGGCCAGCGCCTGCGCCGCGAGCAGAATCTGCTGGAGGTATGGGTCGACCACCGCAACCGCGAGGTTCGTTTCGGCGCCGACAAGGGCTTTCAGGTCGAGCCCGTCAATCGCGGCCTGGGCCGCTTCCTGATGGCCCAGGGCATCGCCTGGGCGCGTCAGCGCTGGGGCAGCTACACGGTGGAAGGCGGCGCCCTGGCGATCAAGGACGTGCTCAGCGAGGATGCCCGCCAGCGCCGCGATCACTTCCTGCGCATCCAGGGCTTCGCGGTGGACTACCAGGATCTGGCCCAGGTCAAGGCCAGCTACAGCGCAGCCCGGGTCAGCAACCTCAACCCGGAATGGAACCACGACAAGGTCCAGCTGCTCGACCTGCTGGAGTGCGGCGCGATGCTGCAGCAGGCCGATCAGAACCTGCACGAGCAGCAGGTGAAGATCACCAAGCTGGAGCAGCGCATAGGCATACTCAAGCGCGAGGACAGCGGCCTGCGCTTCACCATCGCCTGCCTGGTAGCGCTGGCGCTGTTCCAGGCGGGCCTGCTGATCTGGATCGCCACGCGCTAGCCAACCAAGGAAGCGCGAAGAGGTTTAGCGCAGGCTAGCGAGCAGCACTCGCGCCCAGGGAGCGCCTCAGCCCTTGACCCGCGAACGGAACAGCTCTTGGTGCTCGCGGCACTGTGCGGCGGCCAGCAGGAAGACGCCGTGGCCACCCTGCTCGAACTCCAGCCAGGTGAAATCCACTTCCGGGTATAGCGCCTCGACGTGTACCTGGCTGTTGCCCACCTCGACGATCAGCAGCCCCTTTTCGGTCAGGTGGTCGGCGGCTTCGGCCAGCATGCGTCGCACCAGGTCCAGGCCGTCGTCGCCACAGGCCAGTCCCAGTTCGGGCTCGTGCTGGTATTCGGCCGGCATGTCGGCGAAATCCTCGGCATCCACATAGGGCGGGTTGGACACGATCAGGTCGAAGCGCTGCCCCGGCAATCCGGCGAAGCCGTCACCCTGCACCGTGTACACCCGCTCTTCCAGCTCATGCCGTTCGATGTTGTGGTTGGCCACTTCCAGGGCATCGAAGGACAGGTCGCCCAGCACCACCTCGGCCTCGGGAAAGGCATAGGCGCAGGCGATGCCGATGCAGCCCGAGCCGGTACACAGGTCGAGAATGCGCGCCGGTGTGGCCGGCAGCCAGGGTTCGAAGCCCTGGCCGATCAACTCGGCGATGGGCGAGCGCGGCACCAGCACGCGCTCGTCGACCAGAAATGGCAGGCCGCAAAACCAGGCCTCGCCAATCAGGTAGGCGGTCGGCACCCGCTCCTCGATACGCCGGCGGATCAGCTCCAGCAGGTGCTGCTGCTCGTCCTCCTCCAGACGGCAATCGAGGTAGCTATCGGCGATCTCGAACGGCAGATGCAGAGCCCCCAGCACCAGCTGGCGGGCATCGTCCCAGGCATTGTCGGTGCCGTGACCGAAGAACAGACCGGCCTCGTGAAAGCGGCTGACGGACCAGCGGATATGGTCGCGCAGAGTGCGCAGGCGGGATGGAAACACGGAGGACACCTCGAAAAAACGATGCGCGATTCTAGCCGGAACCGCGCAAAAGGTTCACAGATGGCTCTGGCAAGCAGAGAATAGACGCATCACCGTTACAGGAGCCCAGCCATGTCCGCCCCGAAAACCCTGTTCCAATTGCTCGGACGCGGTTATGCCCCTGCCACCTTGAGCAAGGCGACCCTGCTGGTCATCGACGCCCAGGAGGAGTACCGCAGCGGTACCCTGCAGTTGCCGGACGTGGAGTCGGCCATCGCGGAGATCACCACCCTGCTGCATGCCGCACGCAACTGCGGCGCCCCCGTGGTGCATGTCCGCCACCTGGGGATTCCCGGCGGTCTGCTCGACCCTCAGGGCCCACGCGGCAACTTCATCGAAGGCCTGGCACCACTGCCGGGCGAAGCGCTGATCGAGAAACGCCTGCCCAACGCCTTCGCCGGCACCGACCTGCATGAACGCCTGCAGGAGCGAGGCCATCTGGACCTGATCATCTGCGGCTTCATGACCCATTCCAGCGTCAGCACCACGGTGCGCGCTGCCAAGGACCATGGCTACCGCTGCACCCTGGTGGATGCCGCCTGTGCCACCCGCGACCTACCCTACGACGGCGACCTGATCCCGGCGCGCGACCTGCACCGCATGACCCTGGCCGCGCTGGCCGACAACTATGCGATGGTGGTTCCCCAGGCCCACGCCCTGATCTAGGCGTAACCCGCGCACCGCGGAACCACCTCACAGCTATGGCCGCCGGCCGGAACCCTCCGGGCCGAGCCGGGTCATAGCGCCGATACGCCAAGAGGAAATCGGGATGAAGTGGTCCGACGATGGTTTCAACGCACGCCGCCTGCGCCCCCGCGGCCCCTCCTGCTGGCACTGGCGCCTGCTGGCCGCTATTGCCGCCCTGTTCGCCGCCGGCGGCGTATTGCTGAGCATGGCCGGCGCCGCCACCCTGCTCGGCCGCCCGCCTGCCCTCGGCCCGCTGAACGACAGTGTCGGTGCAGCCATCGTCCTGCTGCTGTTCGGCCTCTTCCTGCTGTGGGGCGGCATCAATGTCTGGCGCCGCTGCCGTCGGCGTCTGCGCCGAGGGCATGGCGACGGCCTGAGCCTGTCGCCGCGACTGCTGAAAAAGCGCGGCTGAAATCGGTAAACTCGCCTCTATCCGTGGAGGCCTTCATGCAAGACGACGATTTTTCCCTGTTCCAGTCCGCCGTGCGCGGGGTCAAGCCCATCCGTCACGACCGCGCCGACACCGGCAAACCCAAGAGCGATCGCAAGCGCCTCGACACCCTGCGCCAGGCGGCGACGGTAAAGACCGGCGAGGTCAAGGTCGACGGTCTGTCCGACCAGTTCGTCATCGACGTGGGCGCCGAAGACGAACTGTATTGGGCCCGCGACGGCGTGCAGGACGGCCAGATGCGCAAGCTCAAGGCCGGCCAGGTGCCCTTCGAAGGCAGCCTGGACCTGCATGGCATGAGCGTGGAGAAAGCCCGCGAAATCCTCTGGGACTTCTTCGCCGAGGCCGCACGCATGGAAGTGCGCTGCGCCCGCGTCACCCATGGCAAGGCGGTACGCAGCGACGGCAAGCGACCGATGATCAAGAGCCACGTCAATACCTGGCTGCGCCAACATCCGCAGGTGCTTGGCTTTACCTCCTGCCTGCCTCGGCATGGTGGCACCGGCGCGGTCTACGTGCTGCTCAAACGCACCATGCTCGACGGCCGCGACGAGTAGCCACGACCGAATAAGCACACGCTACTGGCGCACACTGCCCTTGCCAGCCGCACGGCCGCGCCCTACCCTGCGCCCCTGTGCATCTACACCCCACAGGAAGACCCATGTCCCTGGAACAGCAATACACCGCGATTCTCGGTCAAATCGGCGAGGACGTGACCCGCGAGGGCCTGCTCGATACGCCCAAGCGTGCCGCCAAAGCCATGCAGTACCTCTGCCGCGGCTACCAGCAGACCCTCGAGGAAGTCACCAACGGCGCCCTGTTCAGCTCCGACAGCAGCGAAATGGTGCTGGTGAAGAACATCGAGCTGTACTCGCTGTGCGAACACCACCTGCTGCCGTTCATCGGCAAGGCCCATGTGGCCTATATCCCCAACGGCAAGGTGCTGGGCCTGTCCAAGGTCGCCCGCATCGTCGACATGTACGCGCGCCGCCTGCAGATCCAGGAGAGCCTCAGCCGGCAGATCGCCGAAGCGGTTCAGCAGGTCACCGGCGCACTTGGCGTGGCGGTGGTCATCGAAGCGCAGCACATGTGCATGATGATGCGCGGTGTGGAGAAGCAGAACTCGTCCATGGTCACCTCGGTGATGCTGGGCCAGTTCCGTGAAAACGCCGCCACCCGCAGCGAGTTCCTCAGCCTGATCCGCTGATTACTGCGCTGATGAAAAACCGGCCGCCAGGGCCGGTTTTTTATGGTTGCAACAAGCCCCTCAGTGGCTGCGGCCATCCCATTGCTGCCGCGGAAACTGGCTCAGATCGACATCCTCCAGGCAGCGTGCATTGACCGCAGCGCCAGGCTTGCCGTCCGGGCCGAGTGCCTCGCTGAACGGCGCACAGCCACAAAGGTCGCAGAAATGGTGGGCGATCTTGCGGGTATTGAAACGGTAGGTGGGTAGCTCGCCAGCAGGCGACTGCAGCTGCAGTTGCTCGCGCCCGATAAACCAGAGCAAACCACCGCGCTTGCTGCATAGCGAGCAGTTGCACTCGGTCAGGCTGGCGATCTCTCCCGTTACGCTGAAACTGATCTTGCCGCAGTGGCAACCGCCCTGATAGGTCATGATGAATCCTCCCTGTGGGCCTGCAAAACTAGTCCAGCACGCGCACGCCTGCCAGGCTGCGGGCGACATCCGGTTACACCAAACAGGGCCAACTCGGGTACCCTGCCGCCCCCTTCAGTTCCCACAGGATTTCATGGCGATGCTTCTCAAGGCACTGCGGATCGGCCTCGGTCAGATCATCATCTTTCTCGACTTCATCACCCGCCCGCGCAAGCTCAAGCGCAGCCCGCAGGCCCAGCAGCAGGTCGAGCGCGAGGCCGCCGGCCTGGCGCTGTACCAGTTCCATGCCTGCCCGTTCTGCGTGAAGACCCGCCGCACCCTGCACCGCCTGAACGTGCCAGTGGCCCTGCGCGATGCGAAGAACGATGCGGCGCACCGCCAGGCCCTGCAGGAGCAAGGTGGCAAGATCCAGGTGCCGTGTCTGCGTATCGAGGAACAGGGCCAGAGCCGCTGGCTCTACGAGTCCAAGGCCATCGCCGCCTATCTGAACGAGCGCTTCGCCGCCCAGTGAGCCGGCGGCGGGCAGGTCATCACCTGCCCGCCTGGCACTCAGTCAAACATGCCCACATAGCGAGGGTGGCTGGCCACGCGGCCGAGCCAGGCATTGATCGCCGGATAGGCGGCCAGATCGAAGCCGCCCTCGTAGGCCACGTGGGTGTAGGCATATAGGGCGATGTCCGCGAGGGTGCACTGCTCGCCCACCAGGTACGGGGTACGCTGCACCTGCTGCTCCATCACCTTGAACGCCTTGTAGCCGCCCTTGTGACAGTTCTCATACTCGGCCAGGCGTGCCTCTGGCAGGCCCTGATACAGCTGGATGAAGCGCGCCACCGCCACGTAGGGCTCGTGGCTGTACTGCTCGAAGAACTGCCACTGCAGCATCTGCGTACGCAGACGCGGCTCGGCGGGGATGAACTCGCTGCC
Organism: Pseudomonas sp. BMS12; assembly: GCF_001592875.1. Taxonomy (GTDB): domain Bacteria; phylum Pseudomonadota; class Gammaproteobacteria; order Pseudomonadales; family Pseudomonadaceae; genus Aquipseudomonas. The sequence continues at coordinate 31,757 of NZ_LSOF01000008.1, forward strand.
ATCGGCGAGGAAATTGAGGATGGCGTTGGACTCCCAGAGGAAGGTGCCGTCCTCCAGCTCCAGTACCGGAATCTTGCCGTTGGGGTTCTTGGCCAGGAACTCGGCGGTCTGCGTCTCGCCCTTGAGGATGTCGATCGGCAGCCACTGGTACTCGCGGCCGAGCAGATGGAGCATCAGCTTGACCTTGAAGCAGTTGCCGGAACGGTAATCGCCGTAGACCTTGAGCATGGCTATTGCCCTCCTTGCTCGCGCAGAGCACTTTGCGCTTCACGAATAACCGCCGCCAGGCGACGTAGGCCCTCACCGAGCTTCTCCGGCGGCACATGGCTGAAGTTCAGTCGCAGATGCCCGGGGTTGGCGTCTGGTTCGACGAAGAACGGCTCACCGGGCATGAACGCAACGTTCTGTGCCATGGCCGGTTGCAGCAGGGTGCGGGTATCCAGCTTGTCGTTCAGGGTCAGCCAGAAGAACAGCCCGCCCTGCGGCACCTGCCAGCTGGCCAGCTCGCCGAAGTGCTCTTCCAGCGCGCCCTGCATGGCATCGCGGCGCACCCGGTAGAACTCGCGCAGCTCGGCCAGGTGAGCCTGGTATTTCTCGGTGCCGATCCACTGCAGCGCCTGCCACTGGCCGATACGGTTGGTGTGCAGGTCGGCGGCCTGCTTCAGGCGCAGCAGGTGCGGGAACAGGTCCGGACTGGCGATCAGGAAGCCCACGCGCAGGCCCGGCAGCAGGGTCTTCGACACGGTGCCGGTGTAGATCCAGCTGGCGCGCTGCAGGCGGCTGACGATGGGCGTGGCACTGCCGGCGTCGAACACCAGCTCGCGGTAGGGTTCGTCCTCGATCAGGGTGACGTTGAACTCGTCCAGCAATGCCGCCACGGCGTCGCGCTTGGCCTCGCTGTAGCGCACGGCGGACGGGTTCTGAAAGGTCGGGATCAGGTAGGCGAAGGCCGGTTTTTGCTGCTGCAGGCGCTCGCGCAGGGCTTCCAGCTCGGGGCCGTCGGCCTCCTGGGGCACGGTGATGCAATCGGCGCCGAACAGTTGGAAGGACTGCAGCGCGGCCAGGTAGGTCGGCGCCTCGACCAAAATCTCGGTACCCGGATCGATGAACAGCTTGCTGGCCAGGTCCAGGGTCTGCTGCGAGCCACAGACGATCAGCACCTGGCTGGCATCGCACTTGACGCCCAGCTTGTTGGCCTCGGCGGCAATGGCCTCGCGCAGCGCCGGCTCACCCTCGCTCATGCCGTACTGGCCGATGGACGTCGGCATTTCGCTCCAGTCCACCTGCGGCAGCATCGGCTCGGCCGGCAGCCCGCCAGCGAAGGACATCACCTCCGGACGCTGCGCCGCAGCGAGGATTTCGCGAATCAGGGAGCTTTTCAGGCGGGCAACGCGTTCGGAGAAGGCCATGAGATCACCGGTAGCACAGGCAGGGAGAATTGGGTCAAACTGATTGACCGAAACTACGATGGCCGCAGCGGATACGTCAATATGCTTGACCTGAAAAAGCCGACCACTCAGCAGGCCGCCATGGAAGCGTTCTTCTTCGGCTACCAGGCGTTTACCGCCAAGGCCGATGAGATGCTGGCCAGGCGTGGCCTGTCGCGGGTGCATCACCGCATCCTGTTCTTCATCGCCCGCCACCCGGGTCTGAGTGTGACCCAGCTGCTCGGTTACCTGGGCGTGAGCAAGCAGGCGCTGAACATTCCCCTGCGCCAGCTGCAGGAAATGCACATGGTGGAAGGCGTCGCCGCCGCCGAGGACAAGCGCAAGCGTCTGCTCGGCCTCACCGCCGAGGGTGCCAAGCTGGAGCTGGCACTGCGTCGCGAGCAGAGCAAGCTGCTAGAGCGCGTTTTTCAGGAGGCCGGCGAGCCCGCGGTACAGGCCTGGCTGGCGGTCAACCAGGCGCTGGGCAAGGCCCACCAGAGCAGCAACGAGGGCTGAACCGCCGCTTACCCTGCCGGCTGCCCCTGCAGTTCGCGGGCACCGCGAAAGAACACCAGGGCCATGGCCAGCGAGCCGCCCAACAAGGGAATGATCGCCAGCAGCACCAGCACCACCGAAGCGAACATGGCACCCCCGGCGACCTCCAGCCAGGCCATCGCTCGCAACGCCGGGTAAGGATCGCGGATTCGCACCAGCACGATGCCCAGCCACAACGTCGCCAGTCCCAGCAATAGCAGAACCCCGAAAAAGCTAATGGTTTGCCAGCCCAGGCTGGTGGAAATCGCATCGCCCCAGAGCCAATCGAGCAGCTCGCTCAACAGGCTGAAGAATACGATCAGGCCGATAGGCACGCCGAGCCCGCCAGCGGCGAAGCGCTGCTGCAGAAAAGCGCCCAGACGCAGCAGCAGATAGCAGCCCAGCACCGTGGAGAACAGGCTCAGCCAGTCCCCGACCCTTTCGGCGATAGTTCCCGGCGCATCACCGGCCAGAAAAGCCGCGACCAGTGCCACCAGCGTACTGAGGATCGACGCCAGGCTCAGCCAACCCAGCAGCCGCAGTTGCCGGGCGCTCCATCCGCTCAGTGCTGGCGGCGCCTGCTCATCGATCAACGCTACCTGAGGTGCCGCATAGGGGTTGTTCGGGTCCATGGAATTTCCTTATGCAATGGGAACAGTCTTCCTCGTCAGAACGCACGACCACAACTGTACCGACGAATGTCGATTCCGCTGTACCGCGACGCCGCCCTGCGCTGCGCATAGGCTGCCAGCAACTTCGGAGAATCGCCATGACCCTGGAACTGCTGCTCGCCTTCGTTCTCTTCGCCTTCGTCACCTCGGTGACGCCCGGCCCGAACAACATGATGTTGCTCGCCTCCGGGGTGAACTTCGGCGTGCGCCGCAGCCTGCCGCACCTGCTTGGCATCAGCCTGGGCTTCATGATCCTGGTGATGGCCGTGGGCCTGGGCCTGGGCCAGCTGTTCGAGCAGTTTCCGCCGCTGTACGGCGCCCTGCGTTATGGCGGCGCCGCCTACCTGTTGTACCTGGCCTGGAAGATCGCCGGCTCTGGCGCGCCCGATGCAACCGGCAACGAGCAGGGCAAGCCCTTTACCTTCCTCCAGGCGGCGGCCTTCCAGTGGGTCAACCCCAAGGCCTGGATCATGGCCATCGGCGCCATCACCACCTACACGCCGCAGGATGGTTTCCTGGTCAACGTGCTGCTGATCGCCGCGCTGTTCGCCCTGGTCAACTGCCCGACCTGCGGCCTCTGGGCCATGGCCGGTAGCCTGTTGCGCCGCTGGCTGGAGCGCCCGGCGGTGCTGCGCGGCTTCAACATCGGCATGGCCTTGCTGCTAGTGGCCTCGCTGTACCCTATCCTGATCGACGTCAAGGGAACCTTCTGATGAGCACGGAAGCCATGAACACCGCCCCGCGCTTGCGCCCGCTGGCCGACTCCTCGCCTTCGGCGGTCGTCGCCGGCTTCGTCGCCACCCTTACCGGCTACACCAGTTCACTGGTGCTGATGTTCCAGGCCGGCCAGGCCGCCGGTTTGAGCGCCGCGCAGATTTCCTCCTGGCTGTGGGCGCTGTCTATAGGCATGGCGATCTGCACCATCGGCCTGTCGCTGCGCTACCGCGCGCCTGTGGTGGTGGCCTGGTCGACGCCGGGCGCGGCGCTGCTGATCACCAGCCTGCCGGGCGTGAGCTACCCGGAAGCCATCGGTGCCTTCGTGGTCTGCGCCCTGCTGCTCAGCCTGCTGGGCATCTCCGGCGCCTTCGAGCGGGTCATGCGCCACCTGCCAGGTTCGCTGGCCGCCGCGCTGCTGGCCGGCATCCTGTTCCGCATCGGTAGCGAGATCTTCGTCGCCGCGCAGACCAGCACCGCGCTGGTGCTGGCGATGTTCTTCACCTTCCTGCTCGGCAAGCGCCTGGCGCCCCGCTATGCGGTGCTCGCCGCGTTGCTGGTCGGCGGGGTAACGGCCGCCCTGCTGGGCATGCTCGACTTCAGCCAGTTCGAGCTGCAGGTGGCAGTGCCGGTGTGGACCACGCCGAGCTTCTCCCTCGGCGCGGCGATCAGCATCGGCATTCCGCTGTTCGTGGTGGCCATGGCCTCGCAGAACATTCCCGGCCTGGCCGTACTGCGCGCCGACGGCTACGACCTGCCGCCCTCGCCACTGATCGCCACCACCGGCATCGCCTCGTTGCTGCTGGCACCGTTCGGCTCCCACGGCATCAACCTGGCCGCCATCAGCGCCGCCATCTGCACCGGCTCGGAAGCCCACGAGGACAAGCGCAAGCGCTATACCGCCGCCCTGTGGAACGGCGTATTCAACCTGCTGGCCGGGATCTTCGCCGCCACCCTGGCCGCCCTGTTCATCGCCCTGCCCAGCGCCCTGGTGCTGTCGATCGCCGCCCTCGCCCTGCTCGGCTCGATCGGCAACGGCCTGGCCCAGGCCATGCAGGCGCCGGCCGAGCGCGACGCGTCGCTGATCACCTTCATGATCACCGCCTCGGGCATGACCCTGCTGGGCATCGGCTCGGCCTTCTGGGGCCTGGTTGGCGGTGCGGTGACCCTGCTGATCCTCAACTGGAAGAAATAGCCGAAACGCCTACGAAAAACGCCGCGCCCCTGCAAAGGGACGCGGCGTTTTTTTCTGCATCGGCAACAGGGGTGATGGTGACTCAGGCCGCCTGCGCTTCCTCCGCCGCCAGCTCCTTACCGTGGGCGAAGTTGACCCACCAGCCGAACGCTGCAGCAGTGAAGAACATGATGAAGCTGTAGATCGCCGCCGGAATGCCCATGGTGGCGTTGTTCAGCAGCATCGGGCTGAGCGCCAGGGCAATCGCCAGGGTGCCGTTGTGGATGCCAATCTCCATGCCGATCGCCACCGCCTGCCGGCGCGGCAGCTTCATCAGGCGCGGCACGCCATAGCCGACCCCGAGGCTGACCAGGTTGAACAGCAACGCGGCCAGGCCGACTACCGGGGCGTACTCGACCACGGTCTGCCAGTCCTTGACGAAGGCCAGCACCACCACCAGCAGCAGGAACAGCGCGGAGATGATCTTCACCGGCTTTTCCATGGCATTGGCGAAGCCCGGCGCCAACTTGCGGATGACCATGCCGATGGCCACCGGGCCGAGCACGATGGCAAACACCTGCACCACCTTGGCGAACTGCAGCGGGATGGCCTGGTCGCCTTCCATGAAATAGGCCAGCGACAGGTTGACGATCAGCGGCATGGTGAGGATGGCCACCACCGAGTTGACCGCGGTCAGCGTCACGTTCAGTGCCACATCACCGTGGGCCAGGTGGCTATAGAGGTTGGCACTGGTACCGCCGGGCGAGGCGGCCAGGAGCATCAGCCCCACCGCCAGGGCCGGCGCCAGGCCGAAGCCCTTGGCGATGAAGAAACACACCAGCGGCAATAGCAGCAACTGGCAGCCCAGACCGATCAGCACCGGTTTGGGAAACTTCACCACCCGAGCGAAGTCGGCGACAGTCAGTGAGAGGCCCAAGCCGAGCATGATGATGCCCAGGGCAATAGGGAGGAATGCGGTCAGCAAGGGCGAAGCAGTCATTATTGTTGTTCTCCGTAACGTTAAGGCTGCTGCGATTCTTGACGAGCCCGACAGGCTTGTAACTGGCTTTGTGCGCCAAACTCCCACGTACTCGTTACAGAATGCAAAAAGGGCGCCCTAGAGCGCCCTTTTCATCAGATGGCGGTCGCTCCGCCATCAACCGCCAGCGCATGGCCGGTGGTGAAGCCGGCCGCATCACTGCACAGGTAAAGCACCGCAGCGGCGATCTCCTCGACCTTACCGATACGCCCGACCGGATGCATCCCGGCCACGAATTCGGCCTTCTTCGGATCGGCCTCGTAGGCGCGACGAAACATGTCGGTATCGATGACCGCCGGGCATACAGCGTTGACGCGAATTTTCTTCTTGCCGTACTCGACGGCCGCCGACTTGGTCAGGCCGATCACCGCATGCTTGGAGGCGGCATAGATGCTCATCTTCGGCGCGGCACCCAGACCGGCAATCGAGGCAGTGTTGACGATGGCGCCACCACCCTGAGCCAGCATGAGGGGCAGCTGGTACTTCATGCACAGCCACACGCCCTTGACGTTGACCCCCATGATCGCGTCGAACTCGGCCTCGCTGCCTTCGGCCAGCTTGCCCTTCTCGATCTCGATGCCGGCGTTGTTGAAGGCGTAGTCCAGGCGGCCATAGGTGGCCACGACCTGCGCCATCAGCGCCTGCACCTCGGCATCGCGAGTCACGTCGCAGCGCACGAAGGTGGCTTCACCGCCAGCCTCGCGAATCAGTTGCGCGGTGCCTTCACCGCCTGCAACGTCGACGTCGGAGACCACCACCTGCAGGCCTTCGGCCGCGAAGGCCTGGGCGGTGGCACGACCGATACCTGCGGCGCCACCAGTAACCAGGGCGACCTTGCCGGAGAAACTCATGCTCATCAATGCATCCTCGACGGGAGTGAAATCTGCGACGAGTCTAGCCAGTGCGGCGGTGCCTGCGTCAGCACTATCAGGACAGCATTGGGCGACGCATCCAAACTAGTGATAAAGAACTACTACCCTAATCATCCAAACTCATACCAAAGCATTCTGTTGGACAACAAACCTTGCCGCCCTGCCTGTAGAGGGCTATCACCACTGCTTCACTTTCCGGAGTCACTGCCATGTCCCAGACCAACCGCCAGTTCCTGCTCGCCAAGCGCCCGGTCGGCGCCGCCACCCGCGACACCTTTTCCTACGTGGAAACCCCGGTCGGCGAGCCCGGCCCGAATCAGATCCTGGTGGAAAACCTCTACCTGTCCCTGGACCCGGCCATGCGCGGCTGGATGAACGACGCCAAGTCCTACATTCCGCCGGTCGGTATCGGCGAAGTGATGCGCGCCCTCGGCGTGGGTAAGGTGCTGGCCTCCAACCACCCGGACTTCGCCGTCGGCGACCACGTCAACGGTGCTCTCGGCGTGCAGGACTACTTCTGCGGCGAGCCGCGCGGCTTCTACAAGGTCGACCCGAGCCGTGCGCCGCTGCCGCTGTACCTCTCGGCGCTGGGCATGACCGGCATGACCGCCTACTTCGCCTTCCTCGACGTCGGCCAGCCGAAAGCCGGCGACACCGTGGTGATTTCCGGCGCCGCCGGCGCGGTGGGCAGCGTGGTCGGGCAGATCGCCAAGATCAAGGGCTGCCGCGTGGTCGGCATCGCCGGCGGTGCCGAGAAGTGCAAACTGCTGAAGGACGAGCTCGGTTTCGACGGGGTGATCGACTACAAGAACGAAGACCTGCACGCAGGCCTCAAGCGCGAATGCCCGAAAGGCGTGGATGTGTATTTCGACAACGTCGGTGGCGAGATCCTCGATGCCGTGCTGACTCGCATCGCGCCCAAGGCCCGCATCGTCATCTGCGGCGCCATCAGCCAGTACAACAACAAGGAAAACGTCAAAGGCCCGGCCAACTACCTGTCGCTGCTGGTCAACCGTGCTCGCATGGAAGGCTTCGTGGTAATGGACTACGCCGCGCAGTTCGCCGACGCAGCCAAGGAAATGGGCGGCTGGATGGCCGAAGGTAAGCTGAAGAGCAAGGAAGACATCGTCGAAGGCCTGGAAACCTTCCCGGAGACCCTGGGCAAGCTGTTCAGCGGGGAGAACTTCGGCAAGCTGGTGCTCAAGGTTCGCTGAAAAACGCCACGCGGTGCGCCAGTTCCTGGCGCACCCAGCCACTTCACTGATCTAGCTCCGGTCCCACGAAGGCGTGAGCCCAGGGGCACAAACCCCGGATTCCCGCCTACGCGGGAATGACCAATCTCAGCTCAGCTCGGCAACCATCGCCGCCAGGGCTTGCGCCGGGTCGGCGGCCTGGCTGATCGGGCGACCGATCACCAGGTAGTCGGAACCCGCCTTCATCGCGTCGGCCGGGGTGAGGATGCGGCGCTGGTCGTCGGCGGCGCTGCCGGCCGGACGAATCCCCGGGGTGACCAGCTGCAGGGCCGGTTGCGCGGACTTCAGTGCTGGAGCCTCCTGAGCCGAGCACACCAGGCCATCCATGCCGGCTTGCGCAGCCAGACCCGCCAGGCGCAGCACCTGCTCCTGCGGGGCGATATCCAGGCCGATGCCGGCCAGATCGTCCTGCTCCATGCTGGTCAGCACGGTCACGCCGATCAGCAGCGGTTTGGCGCCACTCAGCTTGTCCAGCTCGTTGCGGCAGGCGGCCATCATGCGCAGGCCACCGGAGCAGTGCACGTTGACCATCCACACGCCCAGCTCGGCAGCGGCCTTGACCGCCATCGCCGTGGTATTGGGGATATCGTGGAATTTCAGGTCGAGGAATACCTCGAAGCCCTTGGCTTGCAGGGTTTCCACCACCGCCGGGCCGCTGCGGGTAAACAGCTCCTTGCCGACCTTGACCCGGCACAGCGCGGGGTCGAGCCGCTCGGCCAGCGCCAGGGCAGCGTCACGGGAAGGAAAGTCGAGGGCAACGATGATCGGGGTCTGGCAGGACATGGCAGGCTCACAGGCAAGTCGAAAACGCCGCGCATTGTAGCGGAACCGCTCGCGCCGGTCAGAACACCTTGTCCAGTGCCAGCGCGGTCATGAACCCACCCAGGGTGATCAGGCCGGTCAGCGCATGGGTTTCGGCGAAGGCCTCGGGAATCATGCTGTCGACCAGCATGCACAGCACGGCACCGGCGGAGAAGCCGAGGACAAACGCCAGCCAGGTGTCCGGCAGCCCGGTGAACAACGCTGGGCCGGCCATGGCCGCCAGGCCCGAGAGCAGCACGATCACGCCCCACAGGCCAAACACCCAGGCCCGGCTGCGCCCCTCGTCACGCAGGCTGGCGGCACTGGCCAACCCTTCCGGCAGGTTGGAGAGGAAGATCGCCACCAGCATCACCAGGCTGACCTGACCGCCCTGCAGCAGACCCAGGCCAAGCCCCAGGGATTCGGGGATACCGTCGAGAAACGCCCCTGCAGCGATCAGCAGGCCGACCAGGGCGCCCCGTCCGCTGCTCTGCAGACCATCCAGCCAGCGGTCAGCCAGCACGAACGCCAGACCGCCGCAGAACATCCCGCCCAGCGTCGGCAGATGGCCGCCCAGTTTCAGCGCATCCGGCAACTGATCGAAGCAGATCGCGGCGATCAGCACGCCGCTGCCATAAGCCATGATGGAGGCCACTGCCTTGCGCGGCAGCCTGAACATCACCCCGATCGCCGCCCCCAGCAACAGGCTGCTGGCCGCCAGCCAGCCCCACAGCCCGGCCTGCAGCACCATTCCCCAATTCATGCGTACTCCTTAGGTTCTTATTCGTCGCGCTAATGCTTCCGTACCAATACGCCGGAGTTAGACTGGCGGCCCGCTTTCAATTCAGGCAGCAGTAATGGCCCGTCTCCAGCTCGACTTCTCGCTACAGCAATTCTGCTACAGCACCCACATGACCGTGCGCAGCACCGACATCAACGCCAGCAATCACCTGGGCAACGACGCCATGATCTCGATGATTTCCGAGGCCAGGGCACGTTTTCTGTATGACTTCGGCATCCGTGAGGCCGACCAGCAGCACGGCATCATAGTCACGGACCTGGCCACCATGTATCGCGCCGAATCGCATTCACGTGACCAGTTGCTGTTCGAGGTCGGGGTGATGGACTTCAACCGCTATGGCGGCGACATCATCTTCCGCATCACCCGCCCGGCAGACGACACCCTGATCGCCCTGGCGAAGTCTGGCTTCGTATTCTTCGACTATCTGGCAGGCAAGGTGACAGAAATGCCGGACGACTTTCGCACCAAATTTCCAGAGGTCAACTGGCTGTAAGCCGCCTCAATAGAGTGCGCTCGCAACCAGCAGCGCACCATTGCAAGCCAGAACACTCGATACTCACCTGCCCTCCCCACGCATTTAGTGGCCTGTACAAAGCTGGCCCAGGCTTTGCTTAAGGCTAAGCATCGGCATCCAACGGCGGTTGCCCCACATACGACAAAGGCGTCGCGACACCCTCAGGGTGGCGCGACGCCTTTTGCGTTTTGGCCCCAGCGATCGGGGTGGGTGGACGAGCCGTGATCCGGGCGTCGACCAGTACTCTCTTCATAACGGTTGTGGCCTAGGCCACACGGTCCTGGCCAAAAGCCGGGGCCACCCCGGCAGACGGCCGGCGACGTGCCCACGAACTCGGCGCCGCCCGTCCACCGGGACTTTCTCCTGACGAGGTGTTGGATGAATACAAGTTTCTGGAAAGCCGGCCACGCACCGACGCTGTTCGCCGCCTTCCTCTATTTCGATCTGAGTTTCATGGTCTGGTACGTACTCGGCCCGCTGGGCGTACAGATCGCCAGCGACCTGGGCCTGAGCACCCAGCAACGCGCCATGATGGTCGCCACGCCGATCCTGGCGGGCGCCGTACTGCGCCTGTTCATGGGCGCCCTGGCCGACCGTACTTCCCCGAAAACCGCCGGCCTGCTCGGTCAACTGGTCGTTATCGGCGCACTCGCCGCCGCCTGGCTGCATGGCATCCACAGCTACGAGCAGGCCCTGCTGCTCGGCCTGTTCCTCGGCTTCGCCGGTGCTTCCTTCGCCGTGGCCCTGCCGCTGGCTTCGCAGTGGTATCCGCCGCAGCACCAGGGCAAGGCCATGGGCATCGCCGGGGCTGGCAACTCCGGCACCGTGCTGGCTGCATTGTTCGCCCCGGTTCTCGCCGCCACGTTCGGCTGGGGCAATGTGTTCGGTCTGGCGTTGATCCCGCTGGTGCTGACCCTGATCATCTTCGCCAGCGTGGCCAAGAACGCCCCCGAACGCCCGGCGCCCAAGTCCATGGCCGACTACCTGAAAGCCCTGGGCGACCGCGACAGCTGGTGGTTCATGTTCTTCTACAGCATCACCTTCGGCGGCTTCCTCGGCCTGGCCAGCACCCTGCCCGGCTACTTCCACGACCAGTACGGCTTCGATCCGGTGAAAGCCGGCCTGTACACCGCCGCCTGCGTCTTTGCCGGCAGCATGATGCGCCCGCTGGGCGGCGCCCTGGCCGACCGCATCGGTGGCATCCGCTCGCTGCTGATGATGTATACCTGCGCCTCGCTGTGCATCGCCGCTGTCGGCTTCAACCTGCCCAGCGCCTATGCCGCCCTGGCCCTGTTCGTGGCCGCCATGCTCAGCCTGGGTGCCGGCAACGGCGCGGTGTTCCAACTGGTGCCGCAGCGCTTCCGCAAGGAAATCGGCGTGATGACCGGTCTGGTCGGCATGGCCGGCGGCATCGGCGGTTTCTGCCTCACCGCCGGTCTCGGTGCCATCAAGCAGGCCACCGGCGACTACCAGTTGGGCCTGTGGCTGTTCGCCAGCCTCGGCGTGCTGGCCTGGTTCGGCCTGCATGGCGTCAAGCTGCGCTGGCGTACCACCTGGGGCAGCGCCGCCGTAACCGCCGCCCGCGTATAAGCCTGCGACGGGGCCGGATTCCAATCCGGCCCTGTTCCAGGTCGGTTGCGACAAAGGCGGGGGCGACTACACACTCCCAAGCACTGGTCAGGAAAGGTGGCGTGGCGACACGCCGGGATAGCGTACCGACCCAGCCTTTGTCTCAACCGACTTGTTTTTCTTCGGGCGCCTATGGGCGCCTTTTGCTCGTAGAGAGTCCAGATGGCCCTGCAACTGAGTTTTGGTGAAGCCACCGCCACCGGCCCGCGCACGGAGAACCAGGATGCCGTGCGAGTGGTCACCCCGGCCCCCGGCCTGGCGGCCAGCAAAGGCTTCCTGCTCGCCCTGGCCGACGGCGTCAGCCAGTGCGCCGATGGCGGCCTGGCGGCCCGAGCCACCTTGCAGGCGCTGGCCCTGGACTACTACGCCACGCCGGAGACCTGGGCCGTGGCGCAATCCCTTGATCGCCTGCTGGTGGCCCATAACCGCTGGCTGCAGGCCAACGGTGGCGGCCAGCCGCTGCTCACCACCCTCTCCGCCCTGGTCTTGCGCGGGCGCCGCTTCACCCTGGCCCATGTCGGCGATTGCCGCGTCTACCGCTGCTACCAGGGCCAGCTGGAGCGCATGAGCGAGGACCATGTCTGGGAACAGCCCGGCATGCAGCACGTACTCAAGCGCGCCATGGGCCTGGATCAGCACCTGGTGGTGGACTATCTGGAGGGCGAGTTGCGTGAAGGCGAGCGCTACCTGCTGGTCAGCGACGGCGTCTGGTCGGCCCTGGGCGACAGTACCATCCGCAACCTGCTGGCCGACGAAGCGGACCCGAACGCCGCCTGCCGTGCCCTGGTTGCGGCCGCCCACCTGGCCGGCAGCCAGGACAACGCCAGCGCAGCACTGGTCTGCGTCGAAGCGCTGCCCGACAACGACCTGGCCGACACCCTGGCGCAGCTGCGTCACTGGCCTCTGCCGCCCAAACTGCGTGACGGCCAGGAGTTCGAGGGCTGGCAGATCGAACGCCTGCTGGCCGAGTCACGCCAGTCGCTGGTCTATCGGGTCCGCGACGTCCAATCACGGCGCTGGCTGCTGAAGACCCTGCCCGCCAGTCGCCATGACGAAGAACAGGCCGCGCCCGCGCTGCTACTGGAGGAATGGTTCCTACGCCGCGTCGCCGGCCGCCACTTCCCCGAGCTGCACCCGCTGCCGCAGCGTCAGCACCTGTATTACGTGCAGCGCGAATACGCCGGGCAGACCCTGGAAGAACACCTGCGGCTGAGCGGTCAGCTGGGCCTGCCGGAATGGCTGGATCTGGCACCACGCCTGCTCAAGGCCGTGGGCATGCTGCATCGGCGCAACATCCTGCACCGCGACATCAAGCCGGAGAACCTGCTGTGGGGTGACGACGGCGAGCTGCGCCTGCTCGATTTCGGCCTGGCCTACTGCCCCGGCCTGTCCCGCGATGAACAACACAGCCTGCCCGGCACTCCCAGCTACATCGCTCCGGAAGCCTTTGCCGGAGCCAGCCCGGATCGAAGCCAGGACCTCTACGCCGCCGGCGTTACCCTCTATCGCCTGCTCACCGGCCACTACCCCTACGGCGAGATCGAGGCCTTCCAGCACCCGCGCTTCGGCAAGCCAACACCGCCCAGTCGCTACCGCCCCGACCTGCCCGCCTGGCTCGACGAATGCCTGCTCCGCGCCGTGGCCAGCAACCCGCAGGAGCGCTTCGAGACCGCCGAGGAATGGTTGCTGCTGCTCGAACACGGCGAACGCCAGGCCTTGACCCTGCGCGCGCGCCCGCTGCTCGAAGGCGAACCGCTGAAGGTCTGGCGTGGCGTGGCGCTGATATCGCTGCTGCTCAATCTGGTGCTGCTGGTCACCCTGCTCTAAGTGCGAGCAAGCAACGCTCCGCGCAACGGCAGCGATCCGGCCACTGCTGCGCAAGCCAACCGCACCACAACAGCGCGAGCCGCTTTAAACGAGTGCACCAGAAGCCACAGAAAGCCTCCTTGATGCCTCTAATTCGGGGCTGATCAGGCTCTCTCACAATTGGCACGCTGCCTGCATTATCGGTTTTGACATTACATAAAGCCCAACCCTCAACGTAGAGGGTCGAGCTTCCCGACAGATCGGGACCAGGACAAAGGCGTCCTCGCTAGTGAGCTAGCGGGACGCCTTTTTTGTTTTTCGCGATTTGAGATGCAGGAGATGGCCGGCATGAAAAAACTCAAGCTGGTACTGGTAGGCAACGGCATGGCCGGGGTACGCACCCTGGAGGAGCTGCTCAAGCTCGCCCCCGACCTCTACGACATCACCGTGTTCGGTGCCGAGCCGCACCCCAACTACAACCGCATCCTGCTGTCTCCCGTGCTGGCCGGCGAGCAGAGCTTCGATGACATCGTGCTCAACGACCTGGCCTGGTATCGCAACAACCACATCGACCTGCGCCTGGGCCGCAAGGTCGTCAGCATCGACCGCAAGAAGCGCGTCGTCACCGCCGACGACGGCAGCACCGCCGAATACGACCGCCTGCTGCTGGCCACCGGTTCCACGCCCTTCATGCTGCCGATCCCCGGTAACCGCCTTAAGGGCGTGATCGCCTACCGCGACATCGCCGATGCCCAACGCATGATCGAAGCTGCGGCCAGCCACAGCCATGCCGTAGTCATCGGCGGCGGCCTGCTCGGTCTGGAGGCCGCAAACGGCCTGCGCCAGCGCGGCATGGAAGTGACCGTGGTACACCTCGCCGACTGGCTGCTGGAACGGCAACTGGACAGAACCGCCGGCAAGCTGCTGCAGAGCGCCCTGGAAGCTCGCGGCATCCGCTTCCGCCTCAACGAGCAGACCGAGGAGCTGTTGGACTATGGCAGCGAGCGCGTTTGCGCCGTGCAGTTCAAGAGCGGCGACGTGATTCCCGCCGACCTGGTGGTGATGGCCGCCGGCATCCGCCCCTGCACCGAGCTGGCGGAAAAGGCCGGCATTCCCTGCAACCGCGGCATCCTGGTCGACGACTGCCTGCAAACCTACGATCCACGCGTCTACGCCATTGGCGAATGCGCCAACCACCGCGGCATCGCTTACGGCCTGGTCGCCCCGCTGTTCGAGCAGGCGCAGGTCTGCGCCAACCACCTGGCCATGCTCGGCACCGCCCGCTACAAGGGCTCGGTGGTTTCCACCAAGCTCAAGGTCACGGGTATCGAGCTGTTTTCCGCCGGTGATTTCATGGGCGCGGAAGGCACTGAAACCATCACCCTCAACGACCCCATCGACAACATCTACAAAAAGCTGGTGATCAAGGATGACGTGCTGGTCGGCGGCTGCCTGTATGGCGACACCCTCGACGGCGGCTGGTACTTCCAGCAGATCCGCGACAACGCCAACATCGGCCCGATCCGCGACCACCTGATGTTCGGCGCCGCCAGCGGCGTGGGTGTCTGAACCGATGACCCTGCCCGCCCCCAATCCCGCCCTGCGCACCACCGCCGCGACTTGCTGCTACTGCGGTGTCGGCTGCGGCGTACTGATCGACCACGATGGCGAACGCATCAGCGGCGTGCGCGGCGACCCCGAGCACCCGGCCAACTTTGGCAAGCTGTGCAGCAAGGGGTCGACCCTGCACCTGACCGGCGACCTCGATGCCCGTGCCCTCTACCCCGAGTTGCGCCTGGGCAAGGGGCTGGCCCGGAGCCACACCAGCTGGGACAACGCCCTGGATCACGCCGCGAACATTTTCGCCGAGACCATCCTCGAACACGGCCCGGACAGCGTGGCCTTCTACATCTCCGGCCAGTTGCTAACCGAGGACTACTACGCCTTCAACAAGCTGGCCCGTGCCCTGGTCGGCACCAACAACATCGACTCCAACTCACGCCTGTGCATGAGTTCGGCCGTGGTCGGCTACAAGCGCAGCCTGGGCGCCGACGCGCCGCCGTGCAGCTACGAGGACATCGAGCAGGCCGACTGCCTGCTGATCGCCGGCAGCAACATGGCCTTCGCCCACCCGATCCTGTTCCGCCGCCTGGAAGCAGCCAAGGCTGCGCGGCCCGAGATGAAGATCATCGTGGTCGACCCGCGGCGCACCGACACCTGCGACCTGGCCGATCTGCATCTGGCCATCGCCCCCGGCACCGACGTGGCGCTGTTCCACGGCCTGCTGCATCTGCTGCTGGCAGGCGGTGACTACGACCCGGCCTATATCGACGCCCACACCGAGGGCTTCGAGGCACTGCGCAACCTGGTCGCCGACTACCCGCCCAGCGAAGTGGCGCAAGTGTGCGGCATCAGCGAGAACGATCTGCGCCGCACCGCCGAGCTGATCGGCCGGTCGCCCGCCTTCCTGTCGCTGTGGTGCATGGGCCTCAACCAGTCCAGCGCGGGTTCGGCCAAGAACAGCGCACTGATCAACCTGCATCTGGCCACCGGGCAGATCGGCAAGGTCGGCGCCGGGCCCTTCTCCCTCACCGGTCAGCCCAACGCCATGGGTGGCCGCGAGACCGGTAGCCTGAGCAACCTGCTGCCGGGCCACCGCGAGGCTGGCAACGCCGAGCACCGCAGCGAAGTCGCCCGCTACTGGGGCGTCGATGAGCTGCCAGAACGACCGGGGCTGACTGCCGTGGAACTGTTCGAGGCCGTGCGTGCCGGCAAGATCAAGGCCCTATGGATCGCCTGCACCAACCCGGCCCAGTCCCTGCCGGATCAGCAGAAGATCCACGAGGCCCTGACCCTGTGCCCCTTCGTGGTGGTGCAGGAAGCCTTCTTCACCACCGAAACCTGCAAGTACGCCGACCTCCTGCTCCCGGCCGCCAGCTGGGGCGAAAAGGAAGGCAGCGTGACCAACTCCGAGCGGCGCGTGACCCACGTGCGCCGCGCCGTGCCAGCGCCCGCAGAGGCGCGGCCGGATTGGGCGATCACCACCGACTTCGCCCGTCGCCTCGAACAACTGCTCCGCCCCGGCCTGCCAAGCCTGTTCAACTTCCTCAGCGCCGAAATGCTGTTCGAGGAGTACAAGCACCTCACCAGCGGTCGCGACCTGGACCTGTCCGGTCTGAGCTACGCGATTCTGGATAACCAAGGTCCGCAACAATGGCCCTTCCCGGCTGGCGCCCAGCAGGGCACCGCACGCCTGTACGGGGATGGCCGCTTTCCCACCGCCAGTGGCCGTGCTCAGTTCGTTGCCGATGCCTACGTGCCAGCGAGAGAACGGCAGGAACGGGACTTCCCGCTGCTGCTCAACACCGGCCGCCTGCGCGATCAGTGGCATGGTATGAGCCGCACCGGCACCGCCGCACGGTTGTTCGGCCATGCACCGGAGGCTGTCCTCGGCCTGCACCCGGACGAGCTGCGCAGCCGCGACCTGCAGCTGGGCGAACTGGTCCAGCTGCGCAGCCGGCGTGGCAGCCTAACCCTGCCGGTACAGGCCGACGACAGCCTGCAACCCGGCCATGCCTACCTGCCGATGCACTGGGGCGACCGCTTCCTCAAGGGACTGGGCACCAACGTACTGACCCAACCGGCCTTCGACCCGCTGTCCAAGCAGCCGGAGCTGAAACTCAGCGGCGTGCAGGTCGAGAAAGCCGAGCTGCCCTGGCAGCTCTTCGCCCTGGTGGAAGGCGACGTACAGCGCCGCCTCACCGCTCTGCGCCCGCTGCTCGAAGGCTTCGCCTACGCCAGCCTGACGCCGACCGGCCGCGAAGAACGCCCGGCGCTGCTGATTCGCGCTGCCAATACCAGCGCCCCGGACGCCACCCAGCTGGCGCTGATCGATGCCCTGCTCAAGGTCGACCAAGGCCCGGTGCTGAGCTACGACGATCCGCGCCGTGCCGTAGGCAAGCGCGTGCGCATCGAGGACGGGCGCATCGTCGCCATCCGCCTGGCCGGCGAAACCGCCGCCCGCGACTGGCTCAAGGGCCTCTGGCAGGAAGGCAAGGCCGAGACCGACCTGCGCCGCTGGCTGCTGGCACCTCTGGCCACCCCGCCCGGCGGCGGCATCAAGGCCAGCAAAACCCTGTGCAACTGCATGAACGTCAGCCAGGACGCCGTCTGCGCAGGCATTGCTCGTGGCCTTGACCTGAACGGTCTGAAGAGCGAACTGAAGTGCGGCACCAGCTGCGGCTCGTGCGTACCGGAAATCAAACGACTGCTGAACAGCCATACGGCGGCCGTCGCCGTGGAAGCCTGAGGAGAACGACATGAGCGCAAAAGTCTGGCTGGTAGGCGCAGGCCCCGGCGACCCGGAACTGCTGACCCTCAAGGCGGTGAAAGCCCTCAACCAGGCCGAGATCGTGATGATCGACGACCTGGTCAACCCGGCCGTGCTGGAGCACTGCCCCTCCGCCCGAGTGGTACCGGTAGGCAAACGCGGCGGCTGCCGCTCCACCCCGCAGGCCTTCATCCATCGCCTTATGCTGCGCTACGCCCGCCAGGGCAAATGTGTGGTGCGCCTGAAAGGCGGCGACCCGTGCATCTTCGGGCGTGGCAGTGAGGAAGCCGACTGGCTGGCCGCGCACGGCATCGAAGTGGAAATGGTCAACGGCATCACCGCCGGCCTGGCCGGCGCCACCAATTGCGGCATTCCCCTGACCCTGCGCGGCGTGGCTCGCGGCGTGACCCTGGTCACCGCCCACACCCAGGACGACAGCAGCCTCAACTGGCAGGCCCTGGCCCAGGGTGGTACCACCCTGGTGGTGTATATGGGCGTGGCCAAGCTGCCGGAAATCCGCGAGAGCCTGCTGGCGGGCGGCATGCGCGCCGACATGCCGGTGGCGATGATCGAGAACGCCTCGCTGCCACAACAGCGCGAGTGCCGCAGCAGCCTGGCCGCCGTGCAGCAGGATGCCCAGGACTTTCAGCTGAAAAGCCCGGCGATTCTGGTGATCGGTGAAGTGGCGGCGCAACAACAGATTCAAGTTTTGGCAGAGATTGCCTGATCCCCTTCGCTCCCGCGGAGTAGTGCCTCGCCCGGCCGTATGGCCGGGCTTTTTTTT
>NZ_LSOF01000008.1:50206-118770 GCF_001592875.1 Pseudomonas sp. BMS12
TTTTTTTTGCGTTGAGTGAGGCATGAGGCCTCAGCGCTGGACTGATCACGTGTACTTGGTCCGTGTTCGGCCGTTTTCCGTGTTTACCGATACTTCCTGTTTCGCCCCGCTGGGCGACTCACTTTTCTTTGTTTGCGGATCGCCGCCCGGTGCAAAGAAAAGTAAGCAAAAGAAAGCGCCCCCCAACATCCGACCCCGCCTGCGGCGGGGTTCCCTTCTTCCGGTGTCGCTCCGGGGTCCGTCACGAAGGGACGTCCCTGCCTAGGCGGCCCCGTCCTTCGTTCCTCGCTCGGCGTCCTGCCTCGCGTCCCCCTGCGCAACACCTCCACTCGGCCTACTGACGGGGACCTGGGTTCCGAGTTGCTTGGGTGTTTTTCTTTCGCTCTTGGTTTTCCCATGCGAACCATCAGGCAACCCCAAACGCCCCTTCAGGAGGGTGAGTGGAATCGTTGCGGAAGGGGTTGAGCGGCATGGATGCCGCGAGAGACGCGATGGGCCATGGATGGCCCTTCGCGACGTGCCCCTGGAGCGGCGATGGAGCAAATGAACCCGGAGCGAAGCGTAGGGCCGTATGCAGGGGCAAGCGTTTTGCCTACTTTTCCGCGACTGGAAAAGTAGGTCGCCCAGGAAGGGCGAAACCTGAAGTGTCGGCCAACTCGATAAGCAGCCTTAAGCGCTTATCCCGAACCAACTGCCCGCACACAATCTTGCCAGCCCGGTATCAGAGCGCCCCAATTCCGAGATGCTCAACCGGCCTGCTAATGCCAAACCACTCCCTCGCGCCGCTCCCCCCAAGCATCGAAATGCGGGCCATAGGCGCTCTCCACCGAGGCCCGCTTGATCTTCAGCGTCGGCGTCAGGAAGCCGTTTTCCACCGCCCAAACCTCGGACACCAACACCAGGCCATTGAGCTGCTCGTGCTTGTCCAGCACCTGGTTGGTCTCGGCCAGCAGGCGCTGCAGGCTGACTTCCAGCTGCTCACGCACCTCGTTGCGCCCGGCCTCAGATAGCACACACAGGGCCAGCGGCTGCGGCAGACCATCACCCACCACGCAGACTTGCTCGATATGGCTGTGCACGGCCAGGCGGTTCTCGATCGGCGCAGGAGCCACGTACTTGCCCTTACTGGTCTTGAAGATCTCCTTGATCCGTCCGGTCAGACGCAGGTTGCCTTCAGCGTCCTGCTCGCCCTTGTCGCCGGTGCGCAGGAAGCCATCCTCGGTCATCGCCTCGGCAGTCTTGCCCGGCTCCTTGTAGTAGCCCTGCATGGTCGAGCCGCTGCGCACCAGCACTTCGCCCTCCTCGCTGATGCGCACCTCGACACCCGGGTTGTTCTGGCCGATCCAGCCGGACTTGAACTTGCCGGGCCTGCAGACATGCGAATAGCCGCAGTTCTCGGTCATGCCGTAGACCTCTTGCAGCTCCAGACCGAGGCGGCGATACCAGGCCAGTAGCGCATCCGGTACAGGCGCGGCCCCGGACAGGCCGAACTTCACCGCGTCCAGCCCCAGCCCGCGCAGTACCTTGCGCCCGACCAGACGGCCGATCAGCGGCAGGGACAGCAGGAAATCCAGTTTCTTGGCCGGCATTTTCGCGTACACGCCCATCTGGAACTTGGTCCAGATTCGCGGCACGCCGAAGAACACCGTGGGCCTGGCACGGCGCAGGTCTTCGAGGAAGGTGTCCAGGCTTTCGGCGAAATACACGGTGAGGCCGCTGTACAGCGAGTTCAGTTCGACGAACATGCGTTCGGCCACATGGCACAGCGGCAGGTAGGACAGTACGCGATCGTCCTCGCTGACGCCGAACAACTCGGTGGCATGGCCTGCGGTGAAGCCGAAGTTGCCGAAGTTGTGCATCACGCCTTTGGGCATGCCGGTGGTGCCGGAGGTATAGATGATGGTGGCCAGTTGTTCGGCGCCAGGCCGTGGCGTGTCCTGAATCGGCGCGCAGGCCTGCAGGTCGTTCCACTGCTTGTCGAAACTGCCTGCGGCGTGCAGCGGCAGCGCTACGGTGATGACGCCGGCCGGCAACCCTGCCGCCATGGCCTGCCAGTCGTCCAGCTTGCCGATGAACGCCACCCGTGCCTCGGCATGCTCCAACACCTGGCGCATCGACTCGGCTGTCAGGTTGGGATAGAGCGGCACCGAGACACAACCGGCCATCCAGATGGCCAGGTCGGCGACTATCCAATGGGCGCAGTTCTTCGAAATGATCGCAACCTTGCTGCCCTGCTCCAGCTCCAGGCTGCGCAGCCAGGCGGCTGCACGGCGGGCCTGCTCGCCGACTTCGGCCCAGGTCAGCTGTTGCACCTGGCCACCGCCCTGGGGCTGGATCAGGTAGGTCTTG
The DNA here is from genome assembly GCF_001592875.1 of Pseudomonas sp. BMS12. Lineage (GTDB taxonomy): Bacteria > Pseudomonadota > Gammaproteobacteria > Pseudomonadales > Pseudomonadaceae > Aquipseudomonas. The sequence continues at coordinate 52,556 of NZ_LSOF01000008.1, forward strand.
TTCGGGTGACGCGCCTCACGCTCGAAGAACACGTCCAGCGGCAAACGGACTGCACTGGCCACAGGGCCTCCTTGTTTGTTGTTTTTGTCACAGGGAGCAACCAAGCACTTGCTTGGTCGAATATTCCATGCGTCAGGAGGCGTCGCAAGTAGAGAAATGTTACAGCGGGGGTACTAGGGTCTGTTGCCGTTTCGGCGCAAGCCGCGTTGCAGCGAAAAATCGCGCCAGGTTAGGCGCGGGACGCAGGTAATGGTCATTCCCTTATCAAGTCCCGCAACGACGCATGGCGCTATTTTTCGCGCAACCCGCAGGGACGGGCCTGTTTTTTGCGCGGAACGTCGTTACTCGACGGCTCATTTGGATCACCAAACTTCGCGTCTCGCGCCTAGCTCCGCGCAAAAACAGGTTCCGTCGCGGTCGCGGCGAAACGGCAACAGGCCCTAGGCTCTAGCTCGGGTGATGCAGAGCGGCGAGGTGCATCAGGCCGGGCACCAGGTCGCCGTCGAGCTCCACCAGGCTGGCCGTGCTCAGGCCCAACGACTGTTGCAGGTGACCATGCAGCAGCAGCCCCGAGAGACTGCCCAGCAGCGGGTTGTGGCTGACCAGCAGGCACTCGCCGGGATAGGCGTCGAGATGGCTGGCCGCCAGACGCGGCGAATCGTCAGGGGTGGCCCATTCGACCGTGGTCAGCGGCAGGCTCAGGCCGAGGCTTTCGCGCACCAGCTCGGCGGTCTGCTGGGCTCGCAGATAAGGGCTGACCAGGATGTGCGCCAGCGCCCGGCCCCGTAAGTGCTCGGCACTTTTGCGCACTTCCTTGCGGCCGCGCTCGGTCAGGGCGCGCTCCGCGTCGTTACGTGCACGCGGTTCGGCCTCGCCGTGGCGCAGCAGCCACAGGGTCACAGCTTGGGTTCTTCGTCGCGTACCGGGTGCGGCGCCGGCGGAATGCTGTGCGGCTCGTTGTCTTCCGGCGCACGCGGGGTCGGCCAGTCCGCGAAGGGCCAGGGTTTCTCCTCGCTGTTGAAGGTGCCGAAGCGACCGATCTGCTGCAGGTACTGGCTGAGACTGTCGCCGAAACCCTGCAGGCTGCCATTCGGCGCGCCGTAGAACAGGCGATAACCGAGCTGCACGAGCACCACCACGGCCAGGACGATTTCCGCCAGTTGCCAGACGATGGCAAAGATCACCATCCACAGAACGCGCAAGCCGATGGACTCGCGCTCCAGCACCTTGTTCTCTTCAGTCATGTCGCTCTCCTCACTCAGAATCCGCTGGGGGAAATGAAGTCTACGTCGGTCTTAGGGTCGCCGCTCATCAGCGCACCGATGACCTGAGCCAGTGTGCGCCCCTCGAACAGAATGGCATGCAGGCCCGCCACCAGGGGCATGTAGACCTGCAGCTCCTCAGCCTTGCTCTTGAGCACCTTGAGGGTGTTGACCCCCTCGGCCACTTCTCCCAGGCGCGCAACCGCGTCGTCCAGCGAGAGCCCCTCGCCCAGCGCATGGCCGACCTGGAAGTTGCGGCTCTTCGGCGATGAGCAGGTGACGATCAGGTCGCCCACCCCGGCCAGGCCAAGGAAGGTCATGGGGTTGGCGCCCAGGGTAACGGCGAAGCGGGTCATCTCGGCCAGGGCGCGGGTGATCAGCATGCTCTTGGTGTTCTCGCCCATGCCCAGTGCCGCTGCCATGCCGGCGATGATGGCGTAGACATTCTTCAGCGCCCCGCCCAGTTCGACGCCGAAGCTGTCGCCGCTGGCATAGACGCGGAAAGTGCCGCCATGCAGGGCCTGCTGCACGCGCTGGCAGAGTTCCTCATCCTCACTGGCGATCACCGTGGCGGTCAGCGCATGTTCGGCGACCTCACGGGCCAGATTGGGCCCGGACAACACGCCGATACGCGCCTGCGGGGCGACTTCGGCGAGAATCTGACTCATCAGCTTGAAGCTCTCGGCCTCGATGCCCTTGGTGGTGCTCACCAGCAGCTTGCCGGCCAGAGCAGTGGCCACTGGCTGCAGCGCCTGACGCAGGCCGGCAGAAGGAATGGCGACGAAGACCAGTTCGCAGGCGGCCAGGGTTACGTCCAGATCGGTGACCGGTTCGACACCGTCGTGCAGTTTGATGCCCTTGAGGTAGCGCGGGTTCTCGCGCTGACTGCGCATGGCCGCAGCCTGCTCGGGGTCGCGCATCCACTGCAGGACGCGCTGGCCGTTTTCGGCCAGGAGATTGGCTATCGCGGTGCCGAAGCTGCCACCGCCCAGAACTGCAACGGGTTGTTGCTCGGTCATAGGATTTCCATAACAGGCCATTACTGGCGAATGGCGGCATTATCACGAAGCCTTGGCCGAGCGGCCAGCCCAAATGAGCCGGGCCAGGCCAAATGCCGTGGATGTGCGCTGGAAATCAGAGAAGCCTCAGTTAACATGCGACCCTTATGCCAAAGAACAGGGCCGTTTCCCGGGCACCCCGGCTCAGCGCGGCGAAACAAGAAAACAGCGACATCCGTCAGCTCCAGGAGAACGAGCTTTCATGACCTTCGGGCGCAACTGGGACATCCATACCCGCACCCAACTGATCAGCGTCGGCCCAGCCCTGTTGCTGACACTCTTGCTGACGGGCTTCTTCACCTACTCACGACTGCAGGATCTGCGCCAGGAGCTCAATCACACCGGCCAGCTGATCGCCGACCAGCTCGCCCCCGCCGCCGAGTACGGAGTGCTGGCCGACAATCCGCAAGCGATCGAAGGCCTGCTGCGCGCCACGCTGAAAACGCCGCATGTGCGCTTCCTCGAAGTGCGCGACCGCAGTGAGAACATCCTCGTCTATGTCGAACAGGGCGGAAGCGCACCAGCCGCTCACGTCGAGGTTTTTCACGCTCCTATTCGCCTGCAACGCCCCTTGCAGGAGGACGACCTGAGCGAACCGGCCAACCTCGCGCTGCAAACCGGCGACGACTATCTGGGACGGGTCGTGGTGGGTATGTCCGACGAGGCCTTCAGCAACCGCCAGCAGGCCATTCTGCTGAAAGCCACCATCCTGGCACTGGTCGCCCTGGTCCTGACCTTCTTCCTGGCCCGCCAACTGGCCCGTCGCCTGGCACAACCGATCAGCGGCATGGGCAGGGCCCTGCAGGCGATCAAGGCCGGTAACTACAACACCCAACTGCCGGAGAGCGATGCCGGCGAACTGGGTGATCTGGCCCGCCATATCAACAGCCTGGCCAGCGAACTGCAGAGCGCCAGCCGCGAGCAGCAAGACGCCATGCAGCAGCTGATCCAGACCCGTGAGGAAGCCGAGCAGGCGAGCCGCGCCAAGTCCGACTTCCTGGCGATGATGAGCCACGAGCTGCGTACCCCGATGAATGGCGTGCTGGGCATGCTGCAGCTGCTGGAAACCACCGAGATGAACCAGGAGCAGGCCGAGTACGCGGCACTGGCCACCGAGTCCACCGAGCATCTGCTCAAGGTGATCAACGACATCCTCGACTTCTCCCGCATCGAACGCGGGGCGCTGGAGCTGGAGCGCATCCCCTTCAGCCTGCTGGAACTGCTGCAGGGCTCCATTCAGGTGTTCCAGCACAGCGCCCAGCAACGCGGCCTACGCCTGCGTCTGGACGCCCAGGAGGGCCTGGAGGAGCTAGAGGTACAAGGCGATCCGACACGTATCCGGCAGATCCTGGTCAACCTGCTGGGCAACGCGCTGAAGTTCACCGAAGAAGGCGGCATCCGCATCGAAGTGCGCTGGCAGCCGCTGGACAACGAGGTACTGTGGCTCACCTGCGCCGTCCACGACAGCGGTATCGGTATCGCCCCGCAGCGCCTGGAGCACATGTTCGATGCCTTCCAGCAGGCCGACACCTCAATTTCCCGTCGTTATGGTGGCACCGGCCTGGGCCTGTCCATCGCCCGCACCCTGGCCGAGCGCATGGGGGGCACCCTGCATGCCGACAGTGACGAGGGCATCGGCTCGGTATTCACCCTGGAAATCCCCCTGCCATTCAGCCCCCGCCGCGACAGTGAAATGTTGCACGAAGTGTCTGACGGCCACTACGGCGAAGGCCAGGAAGTGCTGCTGGTGGAGGACAACCCGGTCAACCAGACGGTGATCGAAGCCATGCTGCGCAGCCTCGGCTACCGCGTCGTGCTGGTCGGCGACGGCGCCCAGGCCGTGCAGCAATTCGATGCACGGCGCTTCGCCGCAGTGCTGATGGATTGCCGCCTGCCACTGCTGGATGGTTACGAGGCAACCCGGCAGATTCGCCACAACTCACCGCATTGCGGCACACCGATCATCGCGCTGACCGCCAATGCCCTGCAGGGTGATCGCGAGGCCTGCCTGCAAGCCGGTATGAACGATTATCTGGCCAAGCCCTTCAAACGGGCAGACCTTGAGCGAATGCTGCTGCGCTGGCTGGGCAAATACAGCCCGAGCAACGCAGGAGTGCTAGAGTCGGGCGAAGGGTGAGAAGGTTCACGGCGTCTGGTTTACAAGTGTTCACAAACCGCTGTGACTTTCACCATGGCGCATCAGTCTACGACTAGTCTGCCGCGATACAAGAATGCCTGCGGCACAGCTTAGCCCCGCCAAGGGGGACCATTGAGGAGTTCGCATGACCCAGCAAAACGCCTATTCCCGGGAAGAATTGCTCGCCTGCAGCCGCGGCGAACTGTTTGGCCCAGGTAATGCGCAATTGCCCGCCCCCAACATGCTGATGATGGACCGCATCGTTCATATCAGCGACACCGGCGGCAAATACGGCAAGGGCGAAATCGTCGCCGAACTCGATATCAGTCCCGACCTGTGGTTCTTTGGCTGCCACTTCGAAGGCGATCCGGTAATGCCGGGCTGCCTGGGCCTCGACGCCATGTGGCAGCTGGTCGGCTTCTACCTTGGCTGGCAAGGCAACCCGGGCCGCGGCCGCGCCCTGGGTTCGGGTGAAGTGAAGTTCTTCGGCCAGGTCCTGCCGACCGCCAAGAAGGTCACCTACAACATCCATATCAAACGCACCATCAACCGCTCGCTGGTGCTGGGCATCGCCGACGGCAGCGTCAGCGTCGACGGCCGCGAAATCTACAGCGCCGAAGGCCTGCGCGTTGGCCTGTTTACCTCTACCGACAGCTTCTGAAGGACATTCCGCATGCGTCGCGTCGTGATCACTGGCCTGGGCATCGTTTCCTGCCTGGGCAATGACAAAGAAACCGTTTCCGCCAACCTGCGCGCCAGCAAGGCGGGCATCCGTTTCAACCCGAGCTACGCCGAGATGGGCCTGCGCAGTCATGTCAGCGGCTCCGTCGAGCTGAATCTGGAAGAGCTGATCGACCGCAAACTGCTGCGCTTCATGGGTGATGCCGCGGCCTACGCCTACCTGTCCATGGAACAGGCGATCGCCGACGCCGGCCTCACCCCCGAGCAGGTCTCCGACCCGCGCACCGGTCTGATCGCCGGCTCCGGCGGTGCCTCCACGCTGAACATCATGGAAGCCGTCGACACCCTGCGCGAGAAAGGCGTCAAGCGCATCGGCCCATACCGCGTCACCCGCACCATGGGCAGCACCGTGTCGGCCTGCCTGGCCACGCCGTTCAAGATCAAGGGCGTGAACTACTCCATCTCCTCGGCCTGCGCCACCAGCGCACACTGCATCGGCCAGGCCATGGAACAGATTCAGCTGGGCAAGCAGGATGTGGTCTTCGCCGGCGGCGGCGAAGAAGAGCACTGGAGCCAGAGCTGCCTGTTCGACGCCATGGGCGCCCTCTCCACCCAGTACAACGAGTCCCCGGAAAAGGCCTCGCGCGCCTATGACGCCAAGCGTGACGGCTTCGTCATCGCCGGCGGCGGCGGAATGGTGGTGGTCGAGGAGCTGGAGCACGCGCTCAAGCGTGGCGCCAAGATCTACGCGGAAATCGTCGGCTACGGCGCGACCTCCGACGGCTACGACATGGTTGCCCCGAGCGGCGAAGGTGCCGTGCGCTGCATGCAACAGGCGCTGGCCACCGTCGACACTCCGATCGACTACCTGAACACCCACGGCACCTCCACGCCGGTGGGTGACGTCGCGGAAATCCGCGGTGTACGCGAAGTGTTCGGCGACAAGGCCCCGGCCATCAGCTCCACCAAGAGCCTGTCCGGCCACTCCCTGGGCGCTGCTGGCGTGCAGGAAGCGATCTACTGCATGCTGATGATGGAAGGCAACTTCATCGCCGGCTCGGCCAACATCGACGAGCTGGACCCGGAAGTCGCCGACATGCCGATCCAGGGCAAGACTCGCGAGAACGTCGAGCTCACCACCGTGATGAGCAACAGCTTCGGCTTCGGCGGCACCAACGCCACGCTGGTACTGAAGCGCTTCAAGGGCTGATCCTGGCCACACATGAAAACGGCGCCCTCGGGCGCCGTTTTTGTTTCAGCCGTATATCACTGCACGGTGAAGCGCTGCTCCACCAACTTGCGATCACCCTGGAACACCATGAACTGCCACTCGCCCGGCACCACTTCGTAGTGCTCGGTGAACTCGAAGGCCATGACATCCAGCGGCGCGCCCGGCACCAGCTTCTGCACCAGCTCGATCTTGTCCTGGCGCTTGCCATCGGGCCCTACCAGGCCCGGGGTGAAGTACATCAACGTCAGAGGCACATCGGTCTCGCGCTTGCCGGCCAACTGGTAGCGCACACCGAACTTGGTGCCCAGGCGAGCGGGTACGACCGCGGTCTGCTCAATGGGCTGGTTGGCCCGGGCCAGAATCCGTTCACCCGGCTGCGGGTCCTTGATCTGCGCAGTGAACACACCGTACTCGACGGGGCCTTCCACACGCACGTCGGCCATGGCCAGGCTGGAGGCCAGGCCCAGCACCACGACGGACAGACTCGAGAGTTTCATTTCGCGCTCCTTGTTTGGGGATGGCGCGAAGGCTATGACGCAGCGGTTACAGACTGATGACAGTCAGTCGCTCAACTCGGCCTGGCGCTTGCGCGGCAACACGGCGAGGAAGTTGTCGCGTGCCACTCGCCGCGCCACGTCCTCGGGCAAGGCATCGAGGAAAGGCTGGAAATCCGCCAGATAGCCCCCCAGGCCGTCGAAGCGACCAACCACATCGGAGCCCAGCATAAAGCGCGCCGGGTAGCTGCGCACCAGCTGCAGCCAGGCCTCGTCCGGGCGGCCCTGCGCATCAAGCAGATAGGGGCGCAGCACCGTCCAGGACAGGTCGATATACAGATTCGGATACTCGCCGAGCATGCGCTCCAGGGTCGGCAGGAGAAAATCCAGCTTCTTCTGATGGCGGTGAATTTCCTTGCTGGTGCCGGCATGTGCCCAGATGAAGCGCACATGCGGATGATTGCGCAGAGGCTCCTCGACCTCCTCCAGATACAGCGGATTGCGCTCGCGCTTGGAGGTAATGTTGCTGTGCAGCATCACCGGCAGATCGTATTCGGCGGCCAGGTGGTAGATACGCGCCAGCGCCTCGTTGTTGGCCCGTGGCGTATCGCCGTAGATCAGCGCGGTGAGGTCGTCGTGGCGGGTGAAGACCTCGCCTATGCCCTGCCACAGCCCCGGATCGAGCTCCAGCATGCGCCGCACATGGGCGTCGGAGTTCTTGTCCGCGGGATTGAAGCCGCTGAGGAATGGATGAAAGCGCTGGCGCTGCTCGGCCGGCAGGCGCTTTACTGCCGCGGCTACCAGCACATCCGTGGCGCTGTACCAATAGGCGCCGGCATCGTCGCCGGCGTAATAACGCGGGCGTTTGGGCTCATCCTCGTGCCACTTCTTGGCCACCGGAATGCCGCTGATCATCACATGATCGATGCCGCCCGCCGCCATGGCTTCCAGCAGCGGCGTCATGCCCTCGCTCTCCTGAAAGAAATCCACGTAGTGAAGGTGCGCATCGCTGAAACGATAGTCACGCGCAGAAGCCGGCAAGGTGCACAGGCCGACTAGCAGGACAAGCAAGGAACGGATAGGCAAGGACGTGCTCCTGAGGCTGCAGAGCAAGAGTAGACTGCCCGAGTGTGGCGCCGTTCACTGGCCAGGCCAGCGGCGACCAGCCATGATTGAAGCCATAGCCCCAAGAAAGCGCCACATGTCCGTCACTCGCCTCCTCAGCCTGCTTGCTCTGCTCTGCCTGGTTTCGCCAGTCGAGGCCGAGCCGCTGACCTACCCACTGCACTCCAATGGGCCCGACCCCGAGGCCTATGTGGTCGAGCTGCTGCACCAGGCGTTGGCCAGAAGCGGCGGCGACTATCAGTTGCAGCCCTCACCCAGACCCATGACCCAGAGCCGCGCCGAGCAGTCCCTGGAGCAGAACGACGGGCGAGTTCAGCTGATGTGGACCATGACCACCAAAGCCCGCGAAGAAACCCTGCTCCCCGTGCGCATCCCCATCTACCGGGGCCTGATCGGCTGGCGTGTGGCCCTGGTTCGTCAGGAGGACAGCCACTGGCTGAAACGCGTGCAGACCCTGGACGATCTCAAGCCGCTGCGCATCGGCCAGCGTGCCGACTGGCCGGACACCCGCATCCTGCGCAGCAATGGTCTGCAGGTGATTACCAGCCAGAGCTATGACAGCCTGTTCCGCATGCTCGATGCCGGCCGTTTCGATCTATTCCCCCGCGAAGTGGTGGTGGCCTGGAGCGAACAGGCACAGGCCGCCAGCGAGGGGCTCCAGCTCGCAGTGGATGACCATATCGTCATCCACTACCCCACCGCCTTCTACTTCTTCACCTCGCGCGCCCAGGCCAACCTGGCCAATGCCATCGAGCGCGGCCTCGAGGCGATGCTGGCCGACGGCAGTTTCGAGCGACTGTTCCAGCAGCACCACGGCGCCACGCTGGAGCGTGCACGACTCGACCAACGCCAGGTGATCGAACTGGAGAATTCCGATCTGCCCGCACGGACGCCCTTCCAGCGCGAAGCCCTCTGGTTCCGGCTAGGCGCACCGCAATAGAGCCTGACGAACCGCTTTGGCGCAGCGGATGCGACGGTCTTTCGGCGCCAGGCTTGTGACACAGCGCACACAGATTGATGGCACTGTGCTTGCACCACTCCCGCCAGACCATACGGGAGACGCTCCATGCTGCAGTTGCTGCGCAAACCCTCACGCCGCGAACGAGACGAAGAAGCCCTGGCCGCCCTCTTCACCGGCCACGACCTCACCACCCGCCTGCCGGAAGAGCAGGCCTGGATGGGCAAGCTCAACCGCTTCAGCGACGGCCTGCACCAGCGCATTCGCACCAGCCTCGGCGCCGCCGTCGGTATCGCCGCCCACGCCCCGCAGCTGGCCAACATCGCCAGCGCCAACCAGGCCAGCGGCCAGAGCCTCGCGCAATCCTCCGAACTGATCGCCAGTGCCAGTGAACAGGTCACCACCACCCTGGATGCCGAACTGGTGCCCGGTGCCGTGGAGGTGGCGCGCCTGTCCGGCGAAGTTTCGGCCACCCTGCGCCAGTGCCAGCAGAGCGGCCAGGCCGTGCTGCGCCAGGTGGATGCCATCGGCGCCAGCGAAGCCGAGCTGGGCGAAGTCATCGGCAACCTCACCGCCCAGCTGGAAGAAGTGAGCAAGGTCATCGGCGTGATCGCCAGCATCTCCCAGCAGACCAATCTGCTCGCCCTCAACGCCGCCATCGAAGCCGCCCGCGCCGGGGAGCATGGCCGCGGTTTCGCCGTGGTCGCCGAGGAAGTACGGCGCCTGGCCGGGCACACCACCGAGGCCACCGGCCAGGTCGGGCAGATCATCGAACGCTTTCGTGAAGGCATGGATCAGCTCGGACGGGCCGGCGAACGCATGCACCAGGCGGTGCAGGATGGTCGAGATGGCATGCTCCAGGTCGGTAGCGGACTGGACAGTACCCGCCAGGCCATGGACCGGCTGGATGAACGGGTCGGGCATATTGCCACCGGCACCGAGCAGATCGGCCAGGCCGTACGCTCGATCAATGGCGACGTGCAACAGATCGCCCAGGTCGCCGGCGACCTGCTGGGCAAGGCCGGCCAGGTGCTGCGTCACAGTCAGGCCGTGCGCGAGGACGGCGACCGCCTGCTGCAGGGGCTTGGCGACTTCCGCCTGGAGCTGCATCGCTCGGTGCAAGGCAGCGTGGAGCAGTTGGCCAGAGAGGCTGCGCTCAGAGGCGACATCGCGGCCGCCGAGCGCTTGCTGACGGAGACCCTGCGCCGCGACCCACGCTTCGAGCTGTTCTATCTGGTCGATGCCCAGGGCGTGCAGCTGTCGGAGAATATCTTCGCCAGTGACGTGGCACACCAGGACGAAGCCAGCTGCCGTGGCCGCAACTGGGGCCAGCGCCCCTGGTTCCGTGCAGCAGCCGATCACTTGCGCAGCCACATTACCCCGGTCTACCGCTCCTCGGCCACCGATGACTTCTGTTTCACCGTGTCGGTGCCGGTCCTCGACGCGGATGGCCGTTTGCAGCGTGTGCTTGGCGCAGACGTGCGCCTCTCCGTACTGGTCTGAGCAACCTGGCCTGGGCTAGGCTGGGCTCACCACCCAAGTAAAGGGAAGCCTGCAATGATCCGCATCAGTACCGAGTCCGGCCTGCGCCACAGCATCGAAATCGGCGAACACCTGCTGCACACCGATGTGCCACTTGCCCTCGGCGGCGAAGGCGCCGGGCCCGAGCCACACGATCTGTTCGACGCCGCCCTGGGCGCCTGCAAAGCGCTGACCCTGATGCTCTACGCCAAGCAGAAAGGCCTGCCGCTGGAAAGCCTGGACGTTCGCGTTGCACGCGACGACAGCCAGGAACGCCAGGGCAGCTATCAGTTGAACGTCGAGCTGGAGCTGCACGGTGCCCTGGACGAAGCCCAGCGTCAGCAACTGTTGCGCATCGCCGACAAGTGCCCGATCCATAAGCTGATGACCAGCACCGAGGTGCAGGTTTCAACCCACCTGAGCGAGGCCTGAGATGGCCGAGTTGCTGCTGATCCAGCCCAAGGCCGAGGATATCGCCGGCCAACCGATTCTGCGCCCACTGCCTTCGGCCAAGTGCCGCAGCGTCGGCCCCTTCGTCTTCTTCGACCACATGCTGGAACAGGCCTACCCGGCTGGCAGCGGCATGAACATCGCCCAGCATCCGCACATTGGCCTGTCCACCCTCACCTACCTGTTCGCCGGCGAGTTGCAGCACAAGGACAGCCTGGGCTCGGATCAACTGGTGCGGCCCGGCGACGTCAGCTGGATGACCGCCGGCCGCGCCGTCGCCCATGTCGAGCGCACCCCCGCACACCTACTGGAAAGCGGCTCGCGCCTGCACGGCTTGCAGGTGTGGCTGGCGCTGCCGCAGGCGCTTGAAGAAGGCGAGCCGAGCTACAGCCACCATCCGGCCGACAGCCTGCCGCGCAGCGAAGCCATGGGCGTACAGATCACCCTGATCGCCGGCAACGGCTTCTGCATGCAGTCGCCGGTGCCGATGCATTCACCCACCCTCTACGCCGAACTGCGCCTGCAGGCCGGCGCCAGTCTGTTGATTCCGGCCGAGCACCGCGAGCGTGCGCTGTACCTGATCGACGGCGAGGCCCGCCTCGAGGATAGCGACCTGCCCTTGCACAGCCTGACGGTGCTACCAGAAGGCGAGGAACTGCTGCTCAGCGCCTGCGGCGAGTGCCACCTGGCATTGATTGGCGGCGAGCCACTGGGGCCACGGCGCATGTACTGGAACTTCGTCGCCAGTGAAGCCGCCCTGCTGGAGCGCGCCAAGCAGGACTGGGCCGCCTGGAACTGGCCGAAAGTACCAGGAGAAACGGAGCGCATTCCGCTACCGGGCTGACCCTCTGCCAGCCACTCGCCTGGCGTGCGGGGCATCGAACTGCTTTGCTCAAGTAACAACGCGGTGTCTAGCACACGCACCTGGCTATGCCTGAATCGGCAGTGGAGATCTCAGCATGCTCGTTCCCGTCCGCCTGGCACACCGCCTGACTCTGGGCAGCATCCTGCTGCTGATCTTCACGGCGCTCGCGGTGTTCGCCGTCATGACCCTGCGTGGTCAACCACGAGTGGTGGCCACCAGCAGCGCCCTGATCGAGCAGACCGGCAGCGCCATTGTTCGCCAGCTAGCCCTGCAACTGGCGCAGATCGAGGGTGTGACGGCCAGCCTGGCGCATCTTGCCGAAGTGCTGCCGCACGACGAGCAGCTCTACCTGAGCAGCCTGCCCAACGTGATCGACAACCAGGGCGATGCGGCCATCGCCGGCGGCGGCATCTGGCCCGAGCCGGGCGCGTTCACCACCGACGTCGAACGGCGCAGCTTCTTCTGGGCCCGTGGCAACGATGGCCACCTCGCCTACTCCAACGACTACAACGCGGCGTCCGGCCCCGGCTATCACAACGATGCCTGGTATACCGGCGCCAGGACCAGCAAGCCTGGACAGTGCCTGTGGTCGGAAGCCTATCAGGACCCGGTCACCGGCGTGCCCATGGTGACCTGCAGCGTGCCGTATCGGCAGGAAGGACAGTTCGCGGGCGTCGCCACCCTCGACTTGCGCCTCGATGATCTGGCGCACTTCCTCGATCAACAGGGCAAGGTGACCGATGGCTATGCCTTCGCCCTCGACCAGGCCGGCAACGTTCTGTATTTCCCCGGGGCCAAGGCCGGCAGCGCTGACGCGATGCTCAGCTTCAACGACCTGGCCCAGCAGCAGAGCTGGCTGCGCCCGGTCGCCGACGCCATGAAGAACACCCGTAGCGGCCAGGCCGTGAACCTGGATGTCGACGAGGATGGCCTGTTGCACCAGGCCACGCGGGTCAGCCTGTTCAGCATGCCGGCCAGCGGCTGGACCATCGGCCTGGTCACGCCCCAGCAGCGCGTCACCGGCCTGGCCCGAGAACTGACCTGGGACCTGTTGCTGTTCCTCATCCCCCTGCTGACGATCCTCCTGGCCCTGGCCTGGTTCGCCGGACGCAAGCTGATCGCGCAACTGGAGGAGACCACCGAACAGATCGAATCGCTCGGCCAGGCTGCCAGCGGCAGCAGCGTGGAGCTGAAGATCGAGCGCGACGATGAGGTCGGCGCGCTACGCCGCGCGGTCAACCACTATGCAGGGCAACTGCGCACCATGCTCCAGCACATTGCCGAGGAAGCGGACAAACTGCAGGCCCAGGCCGGTGAGCTGGGCCGCCTCAGCCACACCCTGGCCCAGCGCGCCGAGCAGCAGCGTCAGGAGAATACCCAGTTGGCCGCGGCCATCACGCAGATGTCCTCCAGCGCCCAGGAAGTCGCGAGCAATACCAACGACTGCGCCGACACCGCCCAGCACTCGCTCGGCGTGGTCCAGCAGGGTCAGCGCCAGGTCGCCGCCAACAGCACGGCCATCCAGGCGCTATCCGGCGAGATGGCCTCTACCGCGAACATCATCAGCAAACTGGAACAGGACAGCCAGCAGGTCGGTGCGGTGCTGGACGTGATCAAGGCGATCTCCGAGCAGACCAATCTACTGGCCCTCAACGCGGCCATCGAAGCTGCGCGTGCCGGCGAGCAGGGGCGCGGCTTTGCCGTGGTCGCCGACGAGGTACGCACCCTGGCAGGCCGCACCCAGAGTTCGGCGGAAGAGATCAGCGCAATGATCATTACCCTGCAGCAGGCCTCACGCCAGGCCGTCGACGCCATTCAGTCCGGGGAAAAACGTACCCTGCACGCGGTGGATGAGGCCAGCGGCGCCGCCGAGGCGCTGTCCAGAACGGTGCAGAGTTTCGACGACATTTCCCAGCGCGCCCAGCAGATCGCCGTCGCCGCACAGCAGCAGAGCCATGTCACCCAGGAGATCAGCGAACTGGCCGTGCGCATACACAGCATCAGCGAAGACAACGCCCGCGATGCCGCCGACCTGGATCAGGTCAGCGGTGCCATGCAGGCGTTATCCAACCGCCTGGCCGAACTCAGCCATCACTGATAGACGGGCTAGCGGCTGCCTTCGGCGCCCTCGAACCAGGCCAGTTTCTCGCGCAGCTGCACCACTTCGCCGACTATCACCAGCGTCGGCGCGTGCACTTCGTGCTCGGCCACCAGCTGCGGCAGGCTGGCCAGGGTGCCGGTGAACACCCGCTGGCTCTGGGTGGTGCCCTGCTGCACCAGCGCGGCCGGAGTCTCGGCGCTGCGGCCATGGGCAACCAGTTCGCTGCAGATCTGCGGCAGACCGACCAGGCCCATGTAGAACACCAGCGTCTGCCCCGGCGCCACCAGGTCGGCCCAAGGTAGGTCGCAACTGCCATCCTTGAGATGACCCGTCACGAAACGCACCGACTGGGCGTGATCGCGGTGAGTCAGCGGAATGCCGGCGTAGGCGGCGCACCCCGAGGCGGCGGTGATGCCCGGCACCACCTGGAAAGGAATGCCCTCAGCGGCCAGCTCTTCGATCTCCTCGCCACCGCGGCCGAAGATGAACGGATCACCACCCTTGAGGCGCAGCACCCGTTTGCCGGCCTTGGCCAGGTCCACCAGGCGTCGATTGATCTGCTCCTGGGGCACGGCGTGCTCGGCGCGCTGCTTGCCCACGTAGATGCGCTCAGCATCGCGGCGGCACAACTCGATGATGGCCGGGGCCACCAGGCGGTCGTAGAGCACCACGTCGGCCTGCTGCATCAGGCGCAAGGCGCGGAACGTCAGCAGATCCGGGTCACCGGGGCCGGCACCGACCAGATAGACCTCGCCAAGAAACTCTTGCTGGTCGCCGGCGATCTTGGCCTCGAGCAGGCGCTCGGCTTCGGCGGTTTTGCCAGCGAACACACTCTCGGCGACCTGCCCCTGGAACACCTCTTCCCAGAACACCCGGCGGCGCTGCACATCCGGCAGCAGCGCTTTGACCTGGGCGCGAAAGCGCTTGGCCAGGCCGGCCAGTTGGCCGTAGGTGGCGGGAATCCAGGTTTCGATCTTGGCGCGGATCAGGCGCGCCAGCACTGGCGCATCGCCACCGCTGGTCACCGCGACGATCAGCGGCGAACGGTCGACGATGGCCGGGAAGATCACGCTGCACAATGCCGGCGCGTCCACCACGTTGACCGGAATGCCCAGCGCCTGCGCCTCGGTGGAGATGCGCGCATTGAGTGGTTCATCGTCGGTGGCGGCGATCACCAGGGCCACCCCCTGCAGGTCGGCCGCCTCATAGCCGCGCAACTGCACCGCTTCTGCCCCGGCCAGTTCGCACAGCTCGCCACGAACCTCCGGCGCCACTACACGCAGTCGTGCACCGGCATCGGCCAGCAGACGCGCCTTGCGCAGTGCGACCTCGCCACCACCAACGACCAGCACCTGGCGATTCTGCAGTTTGTGGAACAGCGGAAGAAAATCCATGGTTCAGCCTCACCAGAGATAAAAAAACGGGGTGGTCACGACCACCCCGTATTCTGCACTGCGATCCGGCGTTAGCCGATGATCTCGATACCGCCCATATAGGGCTTGAGCACGTCCGGCACGCGGATGCTGCCGTCGGCCTGCTGGTAGTTTTCCAGCACGGCCACCAGGGTGCGACCTACCGCCAGGCCGGAACCGTTGAGGGTGTGCACCAGCTCGGGCTTGCCGGTCTCCGGATTGCGATAGCGCGCCTGCATGCGCCGCGCCTGGAAGTCGCCACAGTTGGAGCAGGAGGAAATCTCGCGGTACTTGTCCTGGCTCGGTACCCAGACTTCCAGGTCGTAGGTCTTCACCGCGCCGAAGCCCATGTCGCCGGTGCACAGTGCCAGCTTGCGATACGGCAGCTCGAGCAGTTGCAGGACACGCTCGGCGTTGGCGGTCAGGCTCTCGAGCGCCTCGAACGACTTGCTCGGCTCGACGATCTGCACCATCTCGACCTTGTCGAACTGGTGCTGGCGGATCATCCCGCGGGTATCGCGGCCGGAGGCACCCGCTTCGCTGCGGAAGCAGGGAGTATGGGCGACGAACTTGATCGGCAGCTGCTTGGCGTCGAGGATCTCGCCGGCCACGATATTGGTCAGGGAAACTTCCGCGGTCGGAATCAGGTACAGATCGGCCTGATCCTCGCGAGCGATCTTGAACAGGTCTTCCTCGAACTTCGGCAACTGGCCGGTGCCCTGCAGGGCGCCCGCCTGCACCAGGTAGGGGGTATAGGCCTCTTCATAGCCGTGTTCGGCGGTGTGCAGGTTGATCATGAACTGCGCCAGGGCACGGTGCAGGCGGGCAATCGGTCCGCGCAGCAGGGCGAAGCGCGCGCCGGACAGCTTGGCGGCAGTCTCGAAGTCCAGCCAGCCATGCTGTTCACCGAGCGCGACGTGATCCTTGATCTCGAAGTCGAAGCTGCGTGGGGTGCCCCAGCGCGCCACCTCGACGTTTTCGTCCTCATCGGCACCGACCGGCACGGATTCGTGCGGCAGGTTGGGGATATTCAGCAACAGGTTGTCCAGCTCGGTCTGGATGGCGTCCAGCTCACGCTTGCCGGCCTCCAGATCACTGCCCATCTTGTCCACTTCCGCCAGCAACGGTGCAATGTCCTCGCCGCGAGCCTTGGCCTGGCCAATGGACTTGGAGCGGGAGTTGCGTTCGGCCTGCAGCTGTTCGGTGCGGGTCTGTACCGACTTACGCTGGCTTTCGAGGGCTTCGAAGCGTGCCACATCCAGTTGGAAGCCACGGGTGGCCAGGCGGGCAGCGACTTCTTCGAGCTGGCCGCGAACAAGTTTGGAATCAAGCATGGTCTGGTTCTCAACGATCGAATGAACGCCGACTGTCAGTCGGTCTCAAGTGCTGCGCAGTTTACGGACTTAGCGCCGGCAAGCCGAGCCCTTTTGCCAGGAAATCCAGCATCCTCTTGCATTTGCCGGCATAAGCCTTTCTCCTTTAGCAAACCTTGATACAGGGGGCCTCGTGCTCAAGTCCGTTATCGCCATCGCCCTCGGCGCCTCCGCCGGCGCCGTACTGCGCTGGCTGCTCGGCCTCAAGCTGAACAGCCTGTTCCCTGCCATCCCCCCGGGGACCCTGGTAGCCAATTTGGTGGGCGGTTACATCATCGGCCTGGCCATCGCCTACTTCGCCAACGCACCGCAGCTTTCGCCGGAGTGGCGCCTGCTGGTGGTCACCGGTTTCTGCGGTGGACTCACCACCTTCTCGACCTTCTCCGCAGAAACCCTGACACTGATCCAACAGGGGCGCCCCGCCCTGGCGTTGGGTGCCATCGGCCTGCACGTGAGCGGCTCGCTGTTGGCCACTTTTGCCGGCCTGATCAGTTGGCAATGGCTGACGCGCTAAACGAGGTCTCTCCCATGAATGGCTATCTGCTGACCTTCTTCACCCAACAGGACCGCAAGCACGCCGGCAAGCCGCTGGCAGAGTGGCTGTTGCAACTGGCTCGCGACCTGAACCTGCGCGGCGCGACCCTGGTACCCGCGACGGAAGGCTACGGCCATGGCCGACGAGTACATTCGGCGCATTTCTTCGAGCTGGCAGACCAGCCGCTGGAAGTGGTACTGGCGGTGAGCGAGGACGAGTGCGAGCTTCTGTTCCAGCGCCTGCGCGATGAAGGCGTGAAGCTGTTCTACGTCAAGGCACCCATCGAGTTCGGCACCCTCGGCGAAAGCTGATCAGCGTCGCCGTTGGCGCGGGCTCTGCCGGTCCAGCTGAGCCAGACGCTCCAGTTTCTCGCGGATCTTCAACTCCAGGCCGCGCGGCACCGGCTCGTAGTAACGCCGCGGCTCCAGCTCTTCCGGGAAGTAGTCTTCGCCGGCGGCATAGGCTTCCGGCTCGTCGTGGGCGTAGCGGTATTCCTCGCCATAGCCCAACTGCTTCATCAGCTTGGTCGGCGCGTTGCGCAGGTGCAGCGGCACCTCCAGCGAGCCGTGCTCGGCGACATCGCGCAGGGCTGCCTTGAAGCCCATGTACACCGCATTGCTTTTCGGCGCACAGGCCAGGTAGACGATGGCCTGGACCACCGCCAACTCGCCCTCGGGGCTACCCAGACGCTCCTGCACATCCCAGGCATTGAGGCACAGGGTCAGGGCGCGCGGGTCGGCATTGCCGATGTCCTCGCTGGCCATGCGCACCACTCGCCGCGCCAGGTACAACGGGTCGCAGCCGCCGTCGATCATGCGCGCATACCAGTACAGCGCGGCATCCGGGTTGGAGCCGCGCACCGACTTGTGCAGCGCGGAAATCTGGTCGTAGAAGGCCTCGCCGCCCTTGTCGAAACGCCGGCGGCTGTCGCCCAGCAGGTTCTGCAACAGCTCGACGCCCAGCTCGTCGCCATCCTCTGCCAGGTCGGCGGCATTCTCCAGCAGGTTGAGCAGACGCCGACCATCACCATCGGCAGCGGCCAAGAGGATCTGGAAGCTCTCGTCCGGCAAGCTGAGGCGCCGCTGGCCGAGCCCCTTGTCCTCGCCCAGGGCACGCGTCACCAGCTTGCGCATGGCCGCCTCATCGAGGCTCTTGAGCACATAGACACGGGCCCGCGAGAGCAGTGCGTTGTTCAGCTCGAACGAGGGGTTCTCGGTGGTCGCGCCGATGAAGATCAGCGTGCCGTCTTCGACATAGGGTAGGAAGGCATCCTGCTGGCTCTTGTTGAAGCGATGCACTTCGTCGACGAAGAGAATGGTGCGGCGGCCGTACTGGGCGGCCTGCTGCTTGGCCATGTCGACCGCCTGGCGGATCTCCTTGACCCCGGACAGCACGGCGGAAATGGTCTCGAAGTGCGCATCGGAAACCTGCGCCAGCAGCTTGGCCAGCGTGGTCTTGCCGACCCCTGGCGGCCCCCAGAAGATCATCGAGTGCAGGGCACCCTGCTCCAGCGCCTCGCGCAGCGGTTTGCCCGGCCCCAGCACATGTTCCTGACCGACGTACTCGTCCAGGCTGGTGGCGCGCAGGCGCGCCGCCAGAGGCTGGGCAACCGGGCTTGCGCGAAACAGGTCCACCGCGACCTCTTACTCCTGGATGACGTCGGCGCCCTCGGGCACTTCGAAGTCGAACAGCCCGGCTTCCAGCGGCTGGTTCAGCTTCACCCCGAGGAACAGGATATTGGTGCGCTGGCCGATGCTGTCGATCAGCTGCATGTCGTTGATCACGCCCTTGCGGAAGGACAGCCGCAGGCTGTCGAACAGGCTGTCCTTGGCCTTGGGCTTGAGGATGAAGTCGACCACGTCGCCACCTTCCTTGAAGGTGATGTCGAAATTCTCGCGAATCTTCGACACATCACCCGACAGCAGCAGCGCCGGGGTGTTGGTCAGACGCTGATCGAGAGCCTGGATGGTCACCTGCATCAGGTCCGGGTCGTACAGCCAGACTTTCTGACCGTTGGATACCAGCAACTGCTCCTGCGGTGCGTCGGTGTGCCAGCGGAACAGACCCGGGCGCTTGAGCGCCATCTGTCCGGCGGTTTCCTGCAGTTGCGTACCCGAACCGTCCAGGGTCAGCTGGGAGAAACGCCCACTGATGGTCTGGGCCTGGTCGAGCAGACCGGTCAGGCGTTTGACGGCAGCCTCGTCGTCGGCGTGAGCAGATACGGCGCCACAGGCCAGAGTGGCCAGCAGCAACATGCGGATCAGGCGCATGAAAATCCTCTTCGTTAGTCGCGGGACGGCCCTGGCGCTATGACTTCGCGCGAGCCGTTGGTGTTCATCTGGGTTACCACGCCGGCCATTTCCATGGCCTCGATCATGCGCGCGGCGCGGTTGTAGCCGATCTTCAGCTTGCGCTGCACGGCGGAAATGGAGGCACGGCGGCTTTCCAGCACGAAGTTGACGGCCTCGTCGTACAGCGGATCTTCCTCGCTGCCCTCGCCGCCTTCGCCACTGCCACCACCTTCGAAGCCGCTGCCGGACTCTTCCACGCCGGCCAGGATGTCTTCGATGTAGTCCGGCGCACCACGCTGTTTCCAGGCCTCGACGACGCGGTGTACCTCGTCGTCGGAGACGAAGGCACCGTGCACGCGGATCGGCAGGCCGGTACCCGGCGGCAGGTAGAGCATGTCACCGTGGCCCAGCAGCTGTTCAGCGCCACCCTGGTCGAGGATGGTGCGCGAGTCGATCTTGCTGGAGACCTGGAAGGCCATGCGGGTTGGAATGTTGGCCTTGATCAGACCAGTGATCACGTCCACCGACGGGCGCTGGGTGGCGAGGATCAGGTGGATGCCGGCAGCCCGCGCCTTCTGCGCGATACGCGCGATCAGCTCTTCGACCTTCTTGCCGACGATCATCATCATGTCGGCGAATTCGTCGACCACCACGACAATGGTCGGCAGGGTCTTCAGCAGCGGCGCTTCGTCCTCCATCGACTGGCGCTTGTACAGCGGGTCGGACAGCGGCGTGCCCGCCTCTTCGGCATCCTTGACCTTGCGGTTGAAGCCGGCCAGGTTGCGCACGCCCATGGCCGCCATCAGCTTGTAGCGACGCTCCATTTCGGCCACCGACCAGCGCAGCGCGTTGGCGGCTTCCTTCATGTCGGTCACCACGGGGCACAACAGGTGTGGGATGCCCTCGTAGATCGACAGCTCGAGCATCTTCGGGTCGATCATGATCATCCGGGCGTCTTCCGGCCCGGACTTGAACAGGATCGACAGGATCATCGCGTTGACGCCCACCGACTTACCGGAGCCGGTAGTACCGGCCACCAGCAGGTGCGGCATCTTGGCCAGGTCGGTAATGATCGGCTTACCGCCGATATCGTGCCCCAGGGCCAGGGTTACCGGCGACTTGGCGTTGTCATACTCGGGCGAGGACAGCACCTCGGAGAAGCGCACGATCTGCCGATCCTCGTTGGGAATCTCGATGCCGACCGTGGTCTTGCCCGGAATCACCTCGACCACCCGCACGCTGATCACCGCCAGCGAACGCGCCAGGTCCTTAGCCAGGTTGGAGATGCGGCTGACCTTGACGCCGATACCCGGCTGGATTTCGAAACGGGTGATCACCGGGCCCGGATGCACGGACTCCACCACCACTTCGACGCCGAACTCCTTGAGTTTGATCTCCAGCAGGCGCGACATGGCCTCGAGGGATTCGGGAGAGAAGCTTTTCTGCTTCTTCTCCGCGGCATCGAGGATGGAGATCGGCGGCAAGGTGCCAGCCACCGCAGCGTCCTCGAACAGCTGAACCTGTTTCTCCTTGAGTACGCGCTTGCTCGGCTCGGCGGCCTTTGGCGGTGGCGGCGGTGCGATCACCGGCGCGGGGCGACTCTCGCGCTCCGTCATGTGCTTGCTCAGGGATTCCTCGCGGGCGATCAGGCGCTCCTTGACCTTGGCCTGTTCGCGACGATCACTCACCACCGGGGCGGCAACCTCGGTAACCCGTTCATCCACTTCGCGCAGCTGGGCGACCAGCTGCTTGCGCTGTACACGCGCCTCCCACCAACGGGTGATCAGGCTCTGTACCAGCTCGATCAGATCGAGGGTGATCTTGCCGGTCAGGTCCATCACCTTGAACCAGGACAGGTCGGCGAACGCAGTCAGGCCGAACAGGAAGAGCGACAGGAACAACAATGTGCTGCCCTGCACATTGAAAATGTCTTGAGCCAACTGGCCGAGACTCTCGCCCAAGGCGCCGCCAGCCGAAGCGGGCAAGCCCGGCGCAGACTGGAACTGAATGTGCGCTAGACCAGCGCCAGCGAGCACCAGGAAAACGAGGCCGATCAGGCGCCAGGAAAACATCCAGCCATTCCACTGCCACGGTTGATGCCGCGTACGGAAGACCTGCCAGGTTCTGACGGCAAGTAGCAGAGGAAATATGTAAGCGAAATAACCGAGCGCCATGAACAGGATGTCGGCAAACCAGGCTCCCGCACGGCCGGCAGCATTGTGTACCTGCGCGGAACTGCTGGTGTGGCTCCAGCCGGGGTCGTTCTGGTCATAGGACAGCAGCGCCATCCACAGAATCAGGCAGAGCGCCCCCAGGGCGATCAGCGCGCCCTCCTTGAGGCGATACTGCAGGTGCTGGCGCCAGGCCGGAACCTGAGCTGTTGTGCTGGAATTCTTCAAAACGCGGTCATTCCTGCGCCCGGGGCGCGACTGGCGATAGAGTGGACACGAAAATGCGCGACCATTGTACAAATTTACAGGTATCGCGCCAGGCCACGGTACCGTTTTGCCGGCCACTACCGCTTCGGGTAGGATACCCGGCTATCCCTCACGTGCAGCTCAATTGGAGCATGCATTCTCTTTTGTGACAAAGGCTTATGAGGTCTTTTTATGAGCGAAGTCAAGCATTCACGCCTGATCATCCTGGGCTCCGGCCCGGCGGGCTACACCGCCGCCGTCTACGCAGCCCGCGCCAACCTCAAGCCTGTTGTCATCACTGGCATTCAGCCTGGCGGCCAGCTCACCACCACCACCGAGGTCGACAACTGGCCCGGCGATGTGCACGGCCTGACAGGTCCGGCTCTGATGCAACGCATGCAGGAGCACGCCGAGCGCTTTGAGACCGAGATCGTCTACGACCACATCCACACCGCCGAGTTGCAGAGCAAGCCCTTCACCCTCAAGGGCGACAGCGGCACCTATACCTGCGACGCCCTGATCATCGCCACCGGCGCCAGCGCTCAGTACCTTGGCCTGCCCTCCGAAGAAGCCTTCGCTGGCAAGGGCGTTTCCGCCTGCGCGACCTGCGACGGCTTCTTCTATCGCAACCAGGTGGTCTGCGTCATCGGCGGCGGCAACACTGCTGTCGAAGAGGCGCTGTACCTGTCCAACATCGCCAAGGAAGTGCACCTGGTCCACCGCCGCGACAAGCTGCGCTCGGAGAAGATCCTGCAGGACAAGCTGTTCGAAAAAGCCGCCAACGGCAACGTGCGCCTGCACTGGAACCACACCCTGGACGAGGTGCTGGGCGACAACACCGGCGTGACCGGCGTGCGCCTGCGCAACACCGTCGACGGCAGCAACAAGGAACTGCAACTGGCCGGCGTATTCATCGCCATCGGTCATAAACCCAATACCGACCTGTTCCAGGGCCAACTGGAAATGCGTGACGGCTACCTGATTGTTCAGGGCGGACTCGAGGGCAATGCCACCGCCACCAGCATCGAAGGTGTATTCGCCGCTGGCGACGTGGCCGATCACGTCTATCGCCAGGCGATCACCTCGGCCGGCGCCGGCTGCATGGCCGCACTCGACGCCGAAAAATACCTCGACGTCTAAGCGCCTGCGGGCGGATGCCATACATCCGCCCCGCCCTCCCCCGCCCATGCTGACCTGGCTGCAACGCGACTCGCTGGACTTCCCGCCACTGGAGAAGGCCTTGCGCGAACCCGAAGGCCTGCTCGCCGCGGGCGGCGACCTGTCTGCCGCCAGACTGGTCGCCGCCTATCGGCATGGCTGCTTCCCCTGGTTCGCCGAAGGACAACCGCTGCTCTGGTGGTCACCGGATCCGCGCACCGTGCTGTTTCCGAATGAATTCCACCTGTCGCGCAGCCTGGCCAAGCTTCTGCGCCAACAGCGCCTGCGCGTGACATTCGACCGGGATTTTGCTGCAGTCATCCAGGGCTGCGCGGCGCCGCGCCAGTATGCCGATGGCACCTGGATCACAACCGCCATGCGCGACGCCTACCTGGAACTGCACCGACTTGGCCATGCTCACTCGGTAGAAGTTTGGGATGGCGAACAACTGGTCGGCGGCCTCTATGGCCTGGCCATGGGGCGACTGTTCTTTGGCGAGTCCATGTTCAGTCGCGTCGACAACGCATCCAAAATCGGCTTCGCCACCCTGGTTGGGAAATTGCGTGAATGGGGCTTCGTCCTGATCGACTGCCAGATGCCAACCAGCCATCTGCATAGCTTCGGCGCCCGCCCTATAGCACGCAGCGAGTTTGCCAGCTACCTGCGCCAGTACCTGGACCAACCCAGCGAAGCCGACTGGCGCACCTGAAAGCCCCCTGTGGTAGCAGCCGGCATGCTGACATACACTTGCCCCAAGGGATTTCCCGAGGGTTGACCATGACCGAGCTGGCTCGCCTCAAGTTCTACGCCACTCAGCCGCATCCATGTAGCTATCTGCCAGAAGAACAAGCCACCACGCTGTTCCTCGACCCCAGCCAGCCCATGGACGTGCAGGTTTATGCCGAGCTCTCCGAAATGGGCTTCCGCCGCAGCGGCGACCACCTCTACCGGCCCCACTGCCAACGCTGCACCGCCTGCGTGCCGGCACGCATTCCTGCTGATCAGTTCATCCCCAGCCGCCAGCAGAAACGCATCCTCAAACGCAACGCAGACATCCAGGTCACAGTCGTTCGCCCTGCGTTCAGCGAGGAGTATTACGATCTTTACGTGCGCTACATCGAGCAACGCCATGCCGATGGCGACATGTACCCACCCAGCCGCGAACAGTTCAGCACCTTCCTGGTTCGCGACCTGCCCTTTGCCCGCTTTTACGAGTTCCGCCTGTCTGGCCGCCTGGTTGCCGTCGCCGTCACCGACGCCCTGCCGAACGGTCTCTCGGCGGTGTATACCTTCTACGATCCAGCCGAGGAGAAACGCAGCCTCGGCCGCTTCGCCATCCTCTGGCAGATCGGCGAAACCGCTCGCCTCGGCCTGCAGGCCGTCTACCTCGGCTACTGGATCAAAAACTGCCGGAAGATGAGCTACAAGACCCAATACCGCCCCATCGAGCTATTCATCAATCAGCGCTGGACCCTCCTGACCTGAGCAAAAGCCTGCAGCCACTGGCTTCAAGCGACCCTACCCGAGCATCAAGGTACTTTCCCGACCCGCCAGCCACTTGGCGTCTCACATCCTTTTCGGGCACAATGCACGCCGCTTTTGCTCGGGCACCTATGCGCCGAGCCAATCTTTGGATACCGAGGGCTTTACTGCATGTCGAAAGAAGACAGCTTCGAAATGGAAGGTACTGTCGTCGACACCCTGCCCAACACCATGTTCCGTGTGGAGTTGGAAAACGGGCACGTCGTTACCGCGCACATCTCCGGAAAGATGCGCAAGAACTACATCCGCATTCTGACTGGTGACAAGGTCCGGGTTGAGCTGACGCCCTATGACCTGAGCAAGGGCCGCATCACCTACCGCGCCCGCTGATTCCCAGACAACGGAATCCGAATGCAAAAACGCCCGGCTGAGCCGGGCGTTTTTGTTTGTCGCCATGCCTCAGGCCGGCTCTGCCGTTGTCTCGAACTCGAAGTGCAGCTCTTCGCCTTCCAGATCGACATGCACCAGGCCGCCATGCTCGGCCAGCTCACCGAACAGGATTTCCTCGGCCAGCGGCCGCTTGATCTTGTCCTGAATCAGCCTGGCCATCGGCCGCGCACCCATCTGCGCATCGTAACCGCGTTCCGCCAACCAGCCGCGCGCAGCATCGCTGACCTCCAGCTGCACTCGCTTGTCCTCCAGCTGCGCCTGCAGCTCGGTAAGGAACTTGTCGACGATGCTCTTGATCACTTCGTGGGTCAGGCGACCAAACTGGATGATGGTGTCCAGGCGATTACGGAACTCCGGCGTGAAGCTCTTCTTGATAACTTCCATGGCATCGGACGAATGGTCCTGCTGCGTGAAGCCAATCGACGCCCGCGCTGCGGTTTCCGCCCCGGCATTGGTGGTCATCACCAGAATCACGTTGCGGAAGTCCGCCTTGCGACCGTTGTTATCGGTCAGCGTGCCGTGATCCATCACCTGCAGCAGCAGATTGAAGACCTCCGGGTGAGCTTTCTCGATCTCGTCCAGCAAGAGCACGCAATGCGGCTGCTTGGTGATCGCCTCGGTCAGCAGGCCTCCTTGATCGAACCCGACGTAGCCAGGCGGCGCACCGATCAAGCGCGATACGGTATGACGCTCCATGTACTCGGACATGTCGAAGCGCACCAACTCGATTCCCATGGCCTTCGCCAACTGGCGAGCCACCTCGGTCTTGCCCACACCGGTCGGACCGGCAAACAGGAAAGAGCCAACCGGCTTGTCCGGCGCCTTGAGCCCGGCACGGGATAGCTTGATGGCCGTGGACAACGAATCAATCGCGGCATCCTGACCAAACACTGTCAGCTTGAGATCACGCTCCAGGTTGCGCAGCAGCTCCTTGTCCGAGCTACTGACATGCTTTGGCGGAATCCGCGCGATCTTCGCAACGATGTCCTCGACCTGAGCCACCTCGATGCGTTTGGCCCGCTTCTCTTCCGGCTGCAGCCGCTGGTAGGCGCCCGCCTCGTCGATCACATCGATGGCCTTGTCCGGCATGTGCCTATCGTTGATATAGCGCGCCGCCAGCTCTGCCGCTGCGCGCAGCGCCTCATCGCTGTACTCGATATGGTGGTGCTGCTCGAAGCGTGCCTTGAGGCCCTTAAGGATACCCACGGTGTCCTCGACAGAAGGCTCGGAAACATCGACTTTCTGGAAACGCCGCGCCAGTGCGCGATCCTTCTCGAAGATGCCACGAAACTCCTGAAAGGTCGTGGAGCCGATGCAACGTATCTCACCCGAAGACAACAAGGGTTTGAGCAGGTTGGAAGCATCCATCACCCCGCCAGAAGCTGCGCCAGCGCCAATAATGGTGTGGATCTCATCGATAAACAGGATTGCATGTGGGCGCTTGCGCAGCTCGTTGAGCAAGGCTTTAAAGCGCTTCTCGAAGTCGCCGCGGTACTTGGTACCGGCCAGCAACGCCCCGAGATCAAGGGAGTAGACCACGCTCTCGGACAGCAGGTCAGGAACCTGGCCATCGACAATACGCTTGGCCAGCCCCTCGGCAATGGCGGTCTTGCCTACGCCCGCCTCACCCACAAGCAGCGGGTTGTTCTTGCGCCGCCGCGCAAGAATCTGCGCGACACGCTCAACTTCGTGCTCTCGCCCGACCAGCGGATCGATACGCCCCTGCCGGGACAACTCGTTAAGGTTGCTGGCATAAGCATCCAGCGGATTCCCGGAAGAGACCGACTCGCCCCCCTCCTCATCCGACATTTCCTGTTCGCTGTCGCTGTGATCGACATGCCCCGGCACCTTGGAAATGCCATGGGCGATGTAATTGACCACATCGATACGTGCAACGCTCTGCTGCTTGAGCAGGAACACAGCCTGACTTTCCTGCTCACTGAAGATCGCCACCAGCACGTTGGCACCAGTGACTTCGCGCTTGCCAGAACTCTGCACATGAAAGACGGCACGTTGCAGTACGCGTTGAAAACCGAGCGTAGGCTGGGTTTCGCGCTCCTCATCGTGCTGCGGAATCAGCGGCGTGGTGGAGTCGATAAACTCCTGTAGATCATGGCGGAGCTTGTCCAGATTGGCGCCACAGGCGCGCAGCACGGTTGCAGCGGCCTCGTTATCCAGCAACGCAAGAAGCAGGTGCTCGACCGTCATGAACTCATGGCGCTTGGCACGTGCCTCCTTGAAGGCCAGATTGAGGGTGACTTCCAGCTCTCGATTCAACATAGCTTCACCTCTTGCCCAAGCGGGACGACATCAGTCGTCCTTCTCTATCTCACAGAGTAGCGGATGCTGGCTGTCCCGAGCGTACTGGTTGACCTGCATTGCCTTGGTCTCTGCGATATCGCGGGTAAACAGCCCACAGACTGCCTTACCTTCAGTGTGAACGGTCAGCATAACCTTGGTCGCCTGCTCACGGTTCATTCCGAAGAACACCTCCAGGACTTCGACCACGAAATCCATGGGCGTGTAATCGTCGTTAAACATCAGAACCTTATACATCGGCGGAGCCTGCAGAGCCGGCTTCGCCTCCTGCACCGCCAACCCCGAGGAATCATCCTCACGAGCATCAGGTCGATCCTGATTGAATGTTAGTCGAATCTGGCTACGTGAATGCATGCTGAACTGATTGAGTCATTACCGGTCAGAGGGTGATGCTAGACGGACTTTGACAGGCTTCTCAGCCATCCGCTCTAGCACCTTGACTAAAGGCGAAACGGTGTTACAAACAGTGAATACCCTACTTGGGTATCGGGGTTCCGCGGCTAGCGCCTTAATGGCCGAAGTCGGGCGTGGAGCTGAAGTGGATGATACTCCAGTGATGGAGTCCTTTGCAGAGGGATGTCAGCATGCTTAGCGGTAAGGTCAAGTGGTTCAACAACGCCAAGGGCTACGGGTTCATCGTCGCTGACGGCCGAGATGAGGACCTGTTCGCCCATTACTCGGCCATCCAGATGGACGGCTATAAGACTCTCAAGGCCGGCCAAGCGGTCAAGTTCGATATTGTGCAGGGTCCCAAGGGCTTGCACGCAGTCAATATCAGCTCGGCTCTGGCAACCAGTGAATCTCCGGCAGCCACCAGCCTGCCACAAAGCACTCCAGTAGAAGCCTGAAAAGAGCACCACTCATAAAAAAGGCCGGTCATATGACCGGCCTTTTTGTTACCACTCGTCGCCTTACATGTGGGCGATAAGCGCGTCACCGAACTGCGAGCAGGACAGCAGCTTGGCACCGTCCATCAGACGCTCGAAGTCATAGGTCACGGTCTTGGCGCCGATAGCGCCATTGGTGCCCTTGATGATCAGGTCGGCAGCTTCGGTCCAGCCCATGTGGCGCAGCATCATCTCGGCGGAGAGGATGACCGAGCCCGGGTTGACCTTGTCCTGACCGGCATACTTCGGCGCGGTGCCGTGAGTGGCCTCGAACATGGCGATGGTGTCGGACAGGTTGGCACCCGGCGCGATACCGATACCACCCACTTCGGCCGCCAGGGCGTCGGACAGGTAGTCACCGTTGAGGTTCAGGGTCGCGATCACGTCGTACTCGGCCGGACGCAGCAGAATCTGCTGCAGCATGGCGTCGGCGATAGCGTCCTTGACCACGATGTTCTTGCCGGTTTTCGGGTTCTTGAACTGCATCCACGGGCCGCCGTCCAGCAGCTCGGCACCGAACTCGTCGCGAGCAACTTCATAGCCCCAATCCTTGAAGGCACCTTCGGTGAACTTCATGATGTTGCCTTTGTGCACGATGGTCAGCGAGCTGCGGTCGTTGTCGACAGTGTACTGCAGAGCCTTGCGTACCAGACGCTTGGTGCCTTCTTTGGATACCGGCTTGACGCCGATGCCGCAGTCCTGGTCGAAACGGATCTTGGTGACGCCCATTTCTTCTTTCAGGAACTTGATGACCTTCTCGGCCTCAGGCGAACCAGCCTTCCACTCGATGCCGGCATAGATGTCTTCGGAGTTCTCGCGGAAGATGGTCATGTCGACGTCGCCTGGCTTTTTCACCGGGCTCGGTACGCCTTCGAACCAGCGCACGGGGCGCAGGCAGACATAGAGGTCGAGCTCCTGGCGCAGGGCCACGTTCAGCGAGCGAATGCCACCACCAACCGGGGTGGTCAGCGGGCCCTTGATGGACACGACGTAATCGCGCACGGCCTCCAGAGTTTCCTTCGGCAGCCAGGTGTCCTGGTCGTAGACCTGAGTAGCTTTCTCGCCGGCATAAACTTCCATCCAGGCAATCTTGCGCTCGCCGCCGTAGGCTTTCTCGACAGCCGCATCAACGACCTTGATCATGACCGGGCTGATATCGACGCCGATGCCATCACCCTCGATGAACGGGATGATCGGATTGTTCGGTACATTCAGAGACATGTCCGCGTTGACAGTGATTTTGCTGCCGTTCGCAGGCACCTGGATCTTCTGGTATCCCATGCTGGACTCCGTTGTTTTCGTGGTCTGACAATCCGCCTTGCGGGTAGCCTGGCGGACGATACTTCTGGATCTCGGAAAGGTGGCGCATTCTTGTAGTTTTTCTACAGAAAGTCACGCACTTTTCGCCATATACTGGCGCTCACACGCCAGCTAAACCTGCTTGAATCCTGGCCTGGCGCCCTGCCTGTAGTCAAACTACAGAAGAGCTACAAATTACCTACCAAGGCGACTTCTAGCCTAGCAGCTCAGCCCCGAAATGCTGTGTCGCTCGCGACTCTCGAGAGCTGCCCACCTTGCTGCTTATGGAGATACAGCATGCGCTTCACCCCACACGTAACCGTGGCCACCATAGTCGAGGATCACGGGCGCTTCTTGCTGGTCGAAGAACTGGCCGATGGTCGGGCGGTATTAAACCAGCCTGCCGGCCATCTGGAAGCCGACGAAAGTCTCATCGAGGCCGCACTGCGCGAAACCCTCGAGGAGACCGGCTGGCAAGTCGAGCTCACGGCCGTCACCGGCATCTATCTGTACACCGCGCCAAGCAATGGCGTGACCTATCAGCGCGTGTGTTTCGCCGCCAAACCGCTGCGCCACCTGCCGGAGCACCCACTGGACGCCGGCATCATCGGCCCACGCTGGCTGACCCGCGAGGAGCTGCTAGCCCAATCCGAGCGCTGGCGTAGCGAACTGGTATTGCGCTGCATCGACGATTACCTTGCCGGCGAGCGCCACTCACTCAGCCTGATCCGCGACCCAGCCTGATTCACCGCATGCGCTGCGCTCCTGATAGAATCGCCCACTTTCCGTAGTCAGCCCCTCCGAACTCCCATGCGCGAACCAGCCCAAACTCGAGTGATCGTCGGCATGTCCGGCGGCGTCGACTCATCCGTTTCCGCCCTCCTGCTGCTCGAGCAGGGTTACCAGGTGGAAGGCCTGTTCATGAAGAACTGGGAGGAAGACGACGGCACCGAATACTGCACCGCCATGGACGACCTGGCCGACGCCCAGGCCGTGTGCGACCGTATCGGCATCAAGCTGCACACCGCCAACTTCGCGGCGGAGTACTGGGACAATGTGTTCGAGCACTTCCTCGCCGAGTACAAGGCCGGGCGTACGCCGAACCCGGATATCCTGTGCAACCGCGAAATCAAGTTCAAAGCCTTCCTCGACTATGCCCTGAGCCTGGGCGCCGACCTGATCGCCACTGGCCACTACGTGCGCCGGCGCGACGTCGACGGCCGCAGCGAGCTGCTCAAGGGGCTCGACCCGAACAAGGATCAGAGCTATTTCCTGCACGCCGTCGGCGGCGAGCAGATCGGCCGCACCCTGTTCCCGGTCGGCGAACTGGAAAAACCCCAGGTACGTGCCATCGCCGAGAAATACGAGCTGGCAACCGCGAAGAAGAAGGACTCGACCGGCATCTGCTTCATCGGTGAGCGCCGCTTCAGCGACTTCCTCAAACAATACCTGCCGGCCCAGCCGGGCGATATCGAGACCACCGAGGGCGAGGTGATCGGCCGCCACGTAGGCCTGATGTATCACACCATCGGCCAGCGCCAGGGCCTGGGTATTGGCGGCCTGAAGAACGCAAGTGACGAGCCGTGGTACGTGCTGGCCAAGGACCTCAAGCGCAACGTGCTGCTGGTCGGCCAGGGCAACGACCACCCCTGGTTGTTTTCCCGCGCCCTGCTTGCCTCGGACATCTACTGGGTCAACCCGCTCGACCTGGCCAGCCCGCGCCGCCTCACGGCCAAGGTGCGTTATCGCCAGGCCGATCAGGCCTGCACGCTGGAGAAAACCGAAGACGGCTACCGCGCCGTGTTCGACGAACCACAGCGCGCCGTCACGCCCGGCCAGTCGGTGGTGTTCTACGACGGTGAAATCTGCCTGGGCGGTGGCGTGATCGAAACCGCCGAACCTTGGTTCGAGGGAGCAGGCCTGGCATGAGCCCTACGCAGGAACAACTGATCGCCCTCTCCGCCGTATTTCAGGCCGCCAGCCTGGTGGACAAGCTGGCCCGCACCGGCCAGGTCCCGGAAGCCCAAGTGAGCTGCCTGCTCGACAGCCTGCTGGTACGCAACCCCAAGAGCACCCTGGACGTTTACGGTGGCGACGATCTCAATCTGCGCGAAGGCTACAAAGCCCTGGTCAGCGCACTGGAGCGCAACCCGGCGGCCTTGCAGCGCGAGCCACTGCGCTACGCCCTGGCCTTGCTCGGCCTGGAGCGCCAACTGGCCAAGCGCGACGACATGCTGCAGGTAATCGGCAGTCGCTTGGACCAGATACAGAATCAGGTCGAGCACTTCGGCGTCACCCACGACAACGTGGTATCGGCCTGCGGCAGCCTGTACCAGGACACCATCAGCACCTTCCGCCAGCGTATTCAGGTGCAAGGCGACATGCGCTTTCTGCAGCAAGCGGCCGTCGCCTCCAAGGTGCGCGCCCTGCTACTGACCGGCATTCGTTCGGCACGCCTGTGGCGCCAGCTTGGCGGCCACCGCTGGCAGCTGGTATTCAGCCGCGGCAAGCTGCTCAAGGAACTCTATCCGCTGCTGCGGAGCTGACGTGGACCTGCCAAGGCGTAGCGTGAAGCCAATTCAGGGCGCCCTGCTCCTGGCACTGTCCGCCCTGCTGTTTTCGCTGATGGGCGTGGGCATTCGCGAGATTTCCAGCGGGGTCAACAACGAATCCGTCGTGTTCTTCCGCAACCTGGTAGGCGTGCTGTTTTTCCTGCCACTCCTGCTGATCAAAGGCCCCCGCCCACTCAGGACCGAGCGCCTGCAAGCGCACATGTGGCGCACCGCTTATGGCCTGGCAGCCATGTACTGTTTCTTCTACGCCATCGCCCACCTACCGCTGGCCGACGCCATGCTGTTCACCTACTCCGCGCCGGTATTCACCCCGGTACTGGCCTGGTGGCTGCTCAAGGAACCACTAACCAAACGCATGCTGCTCACCACCGGTATCGGCCTGATTGGCGTGCTGTTGGTGGCCAAGCCCAGCCAGGCCCTGCTCGACAGCCAGGCCCTGATCGGCCTGGCAGCCAGCATCCTGGCCGCCTTCGCATTCGTCTCCATCCGCGAGATGAGCGATACCGAGCCGGCCTTTCGTATCGTTTTCTACTTCTCCCTGTTCAGCGCCCTGATTTCCGCAGTACCACTGACCTGGGCCTGGCAGCCACTGAGCCAGCACCAACTCGGCATGCTGCTGGTGATCGGCCTGCTCGCCACCATCAGCCAGATCATCATGTCCAAGGCCTACGGCCTTGCGCCACCCGGCCTGATCGGCCCCTTTGCCTATCTCGCCATCGTCTTCGCCGGCCTCATCGCCTGGCTGCGCTGGAGCGAGATGCCGGACCTCACTTCACTCATCGGCGCAGCGCTGATCTTCGCTTCCAGCCTGCTGTCCATCGCGCGCCGCCCGGTGGCCCGCTAACCGGAACGGCCACGCGAGCGAATTCATGTACAATACGCGCCCTTTTCGTTGACCGACCTGTCCGAGAACGCCTCCCATGCAGCTCTCCTCGCTCACCGCGGTTTCCCCCGTCGATGGCCGCTACGCCGGCAAAACCAGCGCCCTGCGCCCGATTTTCAGCGAATACGGTCTGATCCGTTTCCGCGTGATGGTCGAAGTGCGTTGGCTGCAACGCCTGGCCGCCCATGAAGGCGTCGCCGAAGTGGCGCCTTTCTCCGCCGAAGCCAACGCACTGCTCAACGAGCTGGCCGAGAACTTCGCCGTCGAACACGCCGAGCGCGTGAAAGAGATCGAGCGCACCACCAACCACGACGTCAAGGCCGTGGAATACCTGCTCAAGGAGCAGGCCGCCAAGCTGCCGGAACTGGCCGAGGTCAGCGAATTCATCCACTTCGCCTGCACCAGCGAGGACATCAACAACCTGTCCCACGCCCTGATGCTGCGCGAAGGCCGCGACGGTGTACTGCTGCCGCTGATGAAGCAGATCGCCAGCGCGATCCGCGAGCTGGCCGTCAAGTTCGCCGACGTGCCGATGCTGTCGCGCACCCACGGCCAGCCGGCCTCGCCGACTACCCTGGGCAAGGAACTGGCCAACGTCGTCTACCGCCTGGAGCGCCAGATCGCTCAGGTCGCCGCCGTGCCACTGCTGGGCAAGATCAACGGCGCCGTGGGCAACTACAACGCTCACCTGTCGGCCTACCCGCAGATCGACTGGGAAGCCAACGCCAAGCAGTTCATCGAAGGTGACCTGGGCCTGCAGTTCAATCCCTACACCACGCAGATCGAACCGCACGATTACATCGCCGAGCTGTTCGACGCCATTGCCCGCTTCAACACCATCCTCATCGACTTCGACCGCGACATCTGGGGCTACATCTCCCTCGGCTACTTCAAGCAGAAGACCGTGGCCGGCGAGATCGGCTCCTCGACCATGCCGCACAAGGTCAACCCGATCGACTTCGAGAACTCCGAAGGCAACCTCGGCATCGCCAACGCGATCTTCCAGCACCTGGCCAGCAAGCTGCCGATCTCCCGCTGGCAGCGCGACCTGACCGACTCCACCGTGCTGCGCAACCTCGGCGTCGGCTTCGCCCATAGCGTCATCGCCTACGAAGCCAGCCTCAAGGGCATCGGCAAGCTGGAGCTGAACGAAGCCCGCATCGCCGCCGACCTGGACGCATGCTGGGAAGTCCTGGCCGAGCCGATCCAGACCGTGATGCGCCGCTACGCCATCGAGAACCCCTACGAGAAGCTCAAGGAGCTGACACGCGGCAAGGGCATCAGCCCCGAAGCGCTGCTCGCCTTCATCGATGGCCTGGACATGCCGGCCGCCGCCAAGGAGGAGCTCAAGCAGCTGACTCCGGCCAACTACATCGGCAACGCCGTCGCCCAGGCCAAGCGCGTCTGACCGGCACCAGCCTTGTGAACGCCCGGCTGAGCCGGGCGTTTTTGTTTTAGCCTTTTCACCTCTTTCAAGGGCTTACCAATGAATCCTGATACTCCCCTGCAACTGCTGGGCGGCCTGAGCCCGCGCGAGTTCCTGCGCGACTACTGGCAGAAAAAACCGCTGCTCATCCGCCAGGCCATTCCCGACTTCGAGAGCCCGATCAGCGCCGACGAGCTGGCCGGCCTAGCCCTAGAAGAAGAAGTGGAGTCGCGCCTGGTGCTGGAGCATGGCGAGCGCCCCTGGGAACTGCGCCGCGGCCCGTTCGCCGAGGATGCCTTCAGCCAGCTACCGGAGCGCGACTGGACACTGCTGGTACAGGCCGTCGACCAGTTCGTCCCGGAAGTGGCCGAGGTGCTCAAAGACTTCGGCTTCCTGCCCAGCTGGCGCATCGACGACCTGATGATCAGCTTCGCCGCGCCGGGCGGCAGTGTCGGCCCGCATTTCGACAATTATGACGTGTTCCTCCTACAGGCCGAGGGCCAGCGCCGCTGGAAGATCGGCCAAATGTGCGATGCCAATAGCGCCCTGCTGCCGCATGCCGACCTGCGCATCCTGGCCGACTTCGAGCAGACCGACGAGTGGGTGCTGGAGCCCGGCGACATGCTCTACCTGCCGCCGCGCCTGGCCCACTATGGCATCGCCGAGAATGACTGCCTGACCTACTCGGTCGGTTTCCGCGCGCCGAGCGCCGCCGAGGTACTGACCCATTTCACCGACTTCCTCGCCCAGTTCCTGCCGGACGAAGAGCGCTACAGCGATGCCGGCATGGCGCCGACCAGCGATCCGCATCAGATCCAGCAGGACGCACTCGACCGCCTGAAAGCCCTGCTCACCGAGCACATGAGCGACGAGCGCCTGCTGCTGACCTGGTTCGGTCAGTTCATGACCGAACCGCGCTACCCCGAACTGGTTGCCGGCCCGGAAATCGAGGAGCAGGACTTCCTCGACACCCTGCAGGATGGTGCCGTACTGATCCGCAACCCCAGCGCCCGCCTGGCCTGGAGCGAGATTGACGTCGGCCTGGTGCTGTTCGCCAGCGGCCAGAGCCGGCTGCTGCCGGCGCACCTGAAGGAACTGCTGCGCCTGATCTGCGCCGCCGATGCACTGCACAGCGACAACCTCGCGCCTTGGTTGGCAGACGAGGACGGGCGTACACTGGTGCGTGAACTGGTCCAGCAAGGCAGTCTGGAGTTTGCTGATGAGTGAGATTCACGTCCGCCTGGCCCACTGGCAGAAGGACAACGCCGAGCTACGGCGCATTCGCGAGGCGGTATTTATCGCCGAGCAGGCCGTACCGGCAGAACTGGAATGGGATGACGAGGATGGCGAAGCCATGCACTTCCTCGCCTGCGAAGGCGACTATCCGATCGGCACCGCGCGCCTGCTGGCCGACGGCCAGATCGGCCGGGTCTCGGTACTCAAGGACTGGCGTGGCCTCAAGGTCGGCGATGCGCTGATGCAAGCCGCCATCGAGGCCGCGGAACAACGCGGCCAGCGGGTACAGAAGCTCAGCGCCCAGGTACATGCCGCCGCCTTCTATGAACGCCTGGGTTTCAGCATCGAAGGCGACGAGTACCTCGAAGCCGGCATTCCCCATGTGCTGATGGTGCGCCATAGCGACTAGGACGACGAGATGAGCGAAGAAAACGCCCCGCACGACAAGAACGATCCCGATCTTCCGGCCATCGATTTCCAGTCGCCGGGGCGTTTTACTGTGCACAACCCGCAAACCGAGCCCGGCATAATCGCCGAAGCGCGTGAGCCGGCACCCTTCAAGCTAGGCAGTCACCCCGACCTCGAGCGCTTCACCCGCCCGGAGCAGGCTCAGGCCCACGCCCTGGCGCTGCTACTACAGGCCCGCAACAGCCTGTGCCTGTACAGCCCCGACCTGGAGTCCTGGCTGTACAACCACAGCAGCGTGCAAGACGCCTGCACTCGACTGCTACTGGCCAACCCGAAGAATCGGCTGCGCATCCTCCTACGCGATGTCGGCAAGCCGGTCAGACAAGGCCATCGCCTGCTCAATCTGGCTCGACGCATCACCAGCAACCTGCATATTCGCCGCATCAACCCCGATCATCCCAGCGACGAGAGCGCCTACCTGCTGGCCGATGATCGCGGCCTGCTGCTGCGCGAAATTCCAGAGCAATATGGCGGTTACGCCCTGTACAACGACCCAGGCCGCGTCCGCCAACGCCAGGCACAATTCGACCAGGCCTGGGACATCAGCATCCTCGACCCCGACTTGCGGAGTTTCCTGTTATGACCCTGCGCACCTGCCTGCTCGCCCTGCTGCTTGCCGCCAGCCTGCCCTTGCAGGCTGCCACCGAACTGATCCAGCTCAACTACCGAACCGCCGAGGATGTCCTGCCCATCGTCAACTCGGTGCTGGATGGCCAAGGCAAGGTCAGCCCCTACGGCAACCAGCTGGTGGTCAACGCCAGCCCAGAGAAGATCCGGGAAATTCGCGACCTGCTGCAACAGATGGATACCGCCCCAAGGCGCCTGCTTATCAGCGTAGACACCAGCGAGAGCGGCTATCGCGACAGTGACGGCTACTCGGTCGACGGCAGCATCAGCGCCGGCAACGCCGAAGTGATAGTCGGCCGCGGCGAAGTTCATGGCCGCGACCAGGCCCGCATCATCCGCCGCTCCACGGACAGTCGCAGCGGTGGCACCCAGCAGATACAGGCTACCGAAGGCTATCCGGCGCTGATCCAGGTCGGTCAGAGCGTGCCACTGACCAGCACCAGCGTCGGTCCTTACGGCCAGGTCTACCAGAACACCCAGTACCGCAATGTCACCCAGGGCTTCTACGTAACGGCCAGCCTGACCGGCGATATCGTGCATGTCAGCATCAGCAGCAACAATGATCGGGTAAACCGCTATCAACCTGGTGTGATCGATGTACAGAGCACCGATACGCGAGTCAGCGGCCGGCTCGGCGAATGGATCAATCTGGGCGGCGTCAGCGAACAGAGCCAAGGCAACGACTCTGACGTCCTCCGCCGTCATTCCACCCGCGGCGCCAACGACATGAGCATGCGTATCAAGGTAGAGGCCCTGGACTGAGGCCTGACAGCTTGTCGGCGAATTATGTAGTTGCGACGAAAAGACACTACAAAACGTTTGACGAACGCCCGTTTGAAAGCGCATCATGGCCCCGCTCCCGCTAGCCAGGGGCTCTGAATAAGAGCCTCCAGACTGCTCCCGTAACACCATTCGGGCCGGTCCGTGTTCTAACAGCCCACAAGGCGTTTCAACGAGGTTGCGACTGGAACGAAAGTTGTCCTGAGGGACGGGGAAGCCTAAGCGTTATCAGCCAGACCGCCTGACCAGATTCTGCATCGCCCAACGGCATCCACGAGCCGGCAAGCCGCAGACATCCGAGCAACGGACTGACTTGTTTCGTCCTCTCCTCCCCCTCCGCTGCGCTCTCGCTCCGTCAATATCTCGAAGTTTCGCCCTGTGTCGCCCGCAACACTGCAAGCTTTTTTGCACGTTGGTTTTGGGTGGGAAGTCGGTGCTCAACCAAACTCATACTTTGAAGGATTGACCATGTCAGCTTATCAAAACGACATCAAAGCCGTT
Organism: Pseudomonas sp. BMS12; assembly: GCF_001592875.1. Lineage (GTDB taxonomy): Bacteria > Pseudomonadota > Gammaproteobacteria > Pseudomonadales > Pseudomonadaceae > Aquipseudomonas. Next base: position 90,556 of record NZ_LSOF01000008.1, read on the forward strand.
GCCGCCCTGAAAGAAGCCGCCGGCAGCAGCTGGAGCGCTATCAACCCGGAGTCCGTGGCCCGCATGCGCGCCCAGAACCGCTTCAAGACCGGTCTGGAAATCGCCCAGTACACCGCTGACATCATGCGCAAGGACATGGCCGAGTACGACGCCGACTCGTCCGTCTACACCCAATCCCTGGGCTGCTGGCACGGCTTCATCGGTCAGCAGAAGCTGATTTCGATCAAGAAGCACCTGAAGACCACCAACAAGCGCTACCTCTACCTGTCCGGCTGGATGGTTGCTGCTCTGCGCTCCGACTTCGGCCCGCTGCCGGACCAGTCGATGCACGAGAAGACCGCCGTCTCCGACCTGATCGAAGAGCTGTACACCTTCCTTCGCCAGGCTGACAGCCGCGAACTGGACCTGCTGTTCACCGCCCTGGACGCCGCTCGCGAAGCTGGCGACAGCGCCAAGGCTGCTGAAATCCAGTCGCAGATCGACAACTACGAGACCCACATCGTACCGATCATCGCCGACATCGATGCCGGCTTCGGTAACCCGGAAGCCACCTACCTGCTGGCCAAGCGCATGATCGAAGCTGGTGCTTGCTGCATCCAGATCGAAAACCAGGTATCCGACGAGAAGCAGTGTGGCCACCAGGACGGTAAAGTGACCGTTCCGCACGCCGACTTCCTCGCCAAGATCGCTGCCGTTCGCTACGCCTTCCTGGAACTGGGCATCGACAACGGCGTGATCGTTGCTCGTACCGACTCCCTGGGCGCTGGCCTGACCAAGCAGATCGCCGTCACCAAAGAGCCGGGCGACCTGGGCGACCTGTACAACTCCTTCCTGGACTGCGACGAAATCTCCGAAGCCGAACTGGGCAACGGCGACGTCGTGATCAAGCGCGAAGGCAAGCTGCTGCGTCCGAAGCGTCTGCCGTCCAACCTGTTCCAGTTCCGCAAGGGCACTGGTGAAGACCGCTGCGTACTGGACTGCATCACCAGCCTGCAGAACGGCGCCGACATGCTGTGGATCGAAACCGAGAAGCCGCACGTTGGCCAGATCAAGGGTATGGTTGATCGCATCCGCGAAGTCATCCCGAATGCCAAGCTGGTGTACAACAACAGCCCGTCCTTCAACTGGACCCTGAACTTCCGCCAGCAGGTATTCGACGCGTTCGCTGCCGAAGGCAAGGACGTTTCCGCCTACGACCGCGCCAAACTGATGAGCGTCGAGTACGACGAGACCGAACTGGCCCAGGTTGCTGACGAGAAGATCCGTACCTTCCAGCGCGACGGTTCCGCTCAGGCTGGTATCTTCCACCACCTGATCACCCTGCCGACCTACCACACCGCCGCTCTGTCGACCGACAACCTGGCCAAAGGCTACTTCGCCGACCAGGGCATGCTGGCCTACGTGAAAGGCGTTCAGCGCCAGGAACTGCGCCAGGGTATCGCCTGCGTCAAGCACCAGAACATGGCCGGCTCCGACATCGGCGACAACCACAAAGAGTACTTCGCTGGCGAAGCTGCTCTGAAGGCAAGCGGTAAAGACAACACCATGAACCAGTTCCACTAATAGGAACCGGCTCTGCGGCTCGCCGCAGGTGTTATCAGACAAAGCCCCGGCAGCAATGCCGGGGCTTTGTCGCATCTATAGATATCAATAAGAAAATCAGCCACCGCAATTGACGCGCTACTTGAAACAGTCTGCTCCATGAACGCATCAATAGAGCAGTCGCTGTAAACAATTCTCGACAGTGACTTTCAAAAAAGCGCCATTAAATAGCGTTTTAGTCACCATGACGTACTGGTCACGCGCCTAAAGCCCAAGCCAGAGGTGACGTCATGCAGCCTTGCGGTTTTCATCCGGGACGAAGTGGCGCTTATGCGTTCATTTTTTTATTCGGAAAAATTTACTTACATGGCCCCGCAGGCATAAAATCGCGTCCACACTACTCCTCGATGCAGCCCGCAGAGGCTGCAGCGAACATTAAAAGAAGCCGTCCCTTCCCCAAGGAGAACCGGCATGCCTGATGCGGTAACGACCATGTCCCATAACTGGGCTTTCGCTGTATTCCTGCTCGGGGTCTTCGGACTCATCGCCTTCATGCTCGGCCTGTCCAGTCTGCTGGGCAGCAAAGCCTGGGGCCGCAGCAAGAATGACCCCTTCGAATCCGGCATGTTGCCCGTGGGCAGTGCCCGCCTGCGTCTCTCGGCAAAGTTCTATCTGGTCGCGATGCTCTTCGTGATCTTCGACGTTGAAGCCCTCTTTCTCTTCGCTTGGGCTGTCTCGGTACGCGAAAGCGGCTGGGCCGGCCTGATCGAAGCTACAGTTTTCATAGCAATTCTGTTGGCAGGTCTTGTCTATCTTTGGCGTATCGGTGCGCTCGACTGGGCACCCGAAGGCCGTCGTAATCGGCAGGCGAAGCTAAAACAATGAGGCTTTGGCGATGCAATACAAACTTACTCGGATCGATCCGGATGCGCCGAACGAGCAGTATCCGATCGGCTCGCGGGAGACCGTAGCCGACCCGCTGCTGGAAGATCAGGTCCACAAGAACATCTTCATGGGCAAGCTTGAAGATGTTCTCAACGGTGCGGTGAACTGGGGTCGCAAGAACTCCCTGTGGCCGTACAACTTCGGCCTGTCCTGCTGCTACGTGGAAATGACCACGGCCTTCACGGCGCCGCACGACATCGCTCGCTTCGGCGCCGAAGTCATTCGTGCCTCACCGCGCCAGGCCGACTTCATGGTCATCGCCGGCACCTGCTTCATCAAGATGGCCCCCATCATCCAGCGCCTGTACGAGCAGATGCTGGAGCCCAAGTGGGTCATCTCGATGGGCTCGTGCGCCAACTCCGGCGGCATGTATGACATCTATTCTGTGGTTCAGGGGGTCGACAAGTTCCTCCCCGTGGACGTCTACATTCCCGGCTGCCCGCCGCGCCCCGAAGCCTTTCTGCAAGGATTGATGCTACTGCAGGAGTCCATCGGCAAGGAGCGCCGCCCGCTGTCCTGGGTCGTCGGCGATCAAGGCGTTTATCGCGCCGAAATGCCGTCGCAGAAAGAGCAGCGCCGTGCCGAACGCATCGCTGTAACCAACCTGCGCAGCCCCGACGAAGTGTGAACCGGCATACCCGCCCGCTCACTGACGCCGTACACCGCCGATAGCGACCGAGACCATGACTGCAGACAGCATTCTGTCCGTTCCACCGTACAAGGCCGATGACCAGGACGTGGTCGTCGAGCTGAACTCCCGATTTGGTGCCGAGACCTTCACCGTCCAGAGCACCCGTACCGGCATGCCGGTACTGTGGGTTGCCCGTGATCGCCTGATCAACGTGCTGACCTTCCTGCGCAACCTGCCGCGCCCCTACGTCATGCTGTACGACCTGAGTGCCGTCGACGAGCGCCTGCGCACCCAACGCCGCGGCCTGCCGGGCGCCGACTTCACCGTGTTCTATCACCTGATGTCGATCGAGCGTAACAGCGACATCATGATCAAAGTCGCGCTGAAAGAAGGCGACCTCAATGTCCCTACCGTCACCGGCATCTGGCCCAACGCCAACTGGTACGAGCGTGAGGTCTGGGACCTGTACGGCATCACCTTCCAGGGCCACCCGCACCTGACCCGCATCATGATGCCGCCGACCTGGGAAGGTCACCCGCTGCGCAAGGATTACCCGGCGCGCGCCACCGAATTCGACCCCTTCAGCCTGACCCTGGCCAAACAGCAGCTGGAAGAAGAAGCCGCGCGCTTCAAGCCGGAAGACTGGGGTATGAAGCGCCAGGGCGAGCACGAGGACTACATGTTCCTCAACCTCGGCCCGAACCACCCGTCCGCTCACGGTGCCTTCCGCATCATCCTGCAGCTGGACGGCGAAGAGATCATCGACTGCGTTCCGGACATCGGTTACCACCACCGTGGCGCCGAGAAGATGGCCGAACGCCAGTCCTGGCACAGCTTCATCCCCTACACCGACCGTATCGACTACCTCGGCGGGGTGATGAACAACCTGCCCTACGTGCTGTCGGTCGAGAAGCTGGCCGGCATCAAGGTACCGGACCGCGTCGACTTCATCCGCGTAATGCTGGCCGAGTTCTTCCGTATCACCAGCCACCTGCTGTTCCTGGGCACCTATATCCAGGACGTCGGCGCCATGACCCCGGTGTTCTTCACCTTCACCGACCGCCAGCGCGCCTACAAGGTGATCGAGGCCATCACCGGTTTCCGCCTGCATCCGGCCTGGTACCGCATCGGTGGCGTCGCCCACGATCTGCCGCGCGGCTGGGACAAGCTGGTCAAGGAGTTCGTCGACTGGCTGCCCAAGCGCCTCGACGAGTACACCAAGGCCGCGCTGAAGAACAGCATCCTGATCGGCCGTACCAAGGGCGTGGCCCAGTACAACACCAAGGAAGCGCTGGAATGGGGCGTCACCGGTGCCGGCCTGCGCTCCACCGGCCTGGACTTCGACCTGCGCAAGGCGCGTCCGTACTCCGGCTACCAGAACTTCGACTTCGAAGTACCGCTGGCCCACAACGGTGACGCCTATGACCGCTGCATGGTCCGCGTCGAGGAGATGCGCCAGAGCATCCGCATCATCGACCAGTGCCTGCGCAACATGCCGGAAGGCCCATACAAGGCGGATCACCCGCTGACCACGCCGCCGCCGAAAGAGCGCACCCTGCAGCACATCGAGACCCTGATCACCCACTTCCTGCAAGTCTCGTGGGGCCCGGTCATGCCGGCCAACGAAAGCTTCCAGATGATCGAGGCGACCAAGGGCATCAACAGCTATTACCTGACGAGCGACGGCAGCACCATGAGCTACCGCACGCGCATCCGGACGCCCAGCTTCCCGCACCTGCAGCAGATCCCTTCGGTGATCCGCGGCAGCATGATCGCGGACCTGATCGCCTACCTGGGTAGCATCGACTTCGTTATGGCCGACGTGGACCGTTAATCACATGAGCCAGACTGACCTGATCCAAACCGACCGCTTCGAACTCAGCCAGGCCGAGTACGACGCCATCGAACACGAAATGCACCACTACGAGGATCCGCGCGCGGCGTCCATCGAAGCCCTGAAGATCGTGCAGAAGCAGCGTGGCTGGGTGCCGGACGGCGCCATCTACGCCATCGCCGACATCCTCGGCATCCCCGCCAGCGACGTCGAAGGTGTAGCCACCTTCTACAGCCAGATCTTCCGTGTGCCGGTCGGCCGCCACGTGATCCGCGTGTGCGACAGCATGACCTGCTTCATCGGCGGCCATGAGAACCTGCTCGGCAGCCTCAAGGACAAGTTGGGCATCGCCCCCGGCCAGACCACCGCCGACGGCCGTTTCACCCTGCTGCCGGTGTGCTGCCTGGGTAACTGCGACAAGGCCCCAGCGGTGATGATCGACGACGACACCTACGGCAACCTCGATGCCAACGGCATCGCCCAGCTGCTGGAGAACTACGCATGAAGACGCTGACTTCCGTAGGTCCGATCAACAGCATCGCTCGTAGCGAAGAGACCCATCCGCTGACCTGGCGGCTGCGTGACGACGCCCAGCCGGTATGGCTCGAGGAATACCAGGCGAAGAACGGCTACGCCGCCGCGCGCAAGGCCCTGAGCGAAATGGCTCAGGCCGACATCGTGCAGACAGTCAAGGACTCCGGCCTCAAGGGCCGCGGCGGTGCGGGCTTCCCCACCGGCGTGAAGTGGGGCCTGATGCCCGCCGACGAATCCATGAACATCCGCTACCTGCTGTGCAACGCGGACGAAATGGAGCCGAACACCTGGAAGGACCGCATGCTCATGGAGCAGCTGCCGCACCTGTTGGTGGAAGGCATGCTGATCTCCGCGCGCGCGCTCAAGGCCTATCGCGGCTACATCTTCCTGCGTGGCGAATACGTCGACGCCGCAGCCAACCTCAATCGTGCCATCGATGAAGCCAAGGCCGCCGGCCTGCTGGGCAAGAACATCCTCGGCAGCGGCTTCGACTTCGAGCTGTTCGTCCACACCGGCGCCGGTCGCTACATCTGCGGTGAAGAAACCGCGCTGATCAACTCCCTCGAAGGTCGCCGCGCCAACCCGCGCTCCAAGCCGCCCTTCCCCGCCGCCGTCGGCGTGTGGGGCAAGCCGACCTGCGTGAACAACGTCGAGACCCTGTGCAACGTGCCGGCGATCGTCGCCAACGGCGTCGACTGGTACAAGACCCTGGCCCGCCCGGGCAGCGAAGACATGGGCACCAAGCTGATGGGCTTCTCCGGCAAGGTGAAGAACCCCGGCCTGTGGGAACTGCCGTTCGGTATTCCAGCCCGCGAGCTGTTCGAGGACTACGCCGGAGGCATGCGTGACGGCTACAAGCTGAAATGCTGGCAGCCCGGCGGCGCCGGCACCGGCTTCCTGCTGCCCGAGCACCTGGATGCGGCCATGTTCGCCGGCGGTATCGCCAAGGTCGGCACCCGTATGGGTACCGGCCTGGCCCTGGCCGTGGACGACTCGGTCAACATGGTCTCGCTGCTGCGCAACATGGAAGAGTTCTTCGCCCGCGAGTCCTGCGGCTGGTGCACCCCGTGCCGCGACGGCCTGCCGTGGAGTGTGAAGATCCTCCGCGCCCTGGAAAACAAACAAGGCACCCAGCAGGACATCGACACCCTGCTCGGTCTGGTCAACTTCCTCGGCCCCGGCAAGACCTTCTGCGCCCACGCACCGGGTGCCGTCGAGCCGCTGGGCAGTGCCATCAAGTATTTCCGTCCGGAGTTCGAGGCTGGTGTATCCAGCTCGGCCACCCCGGCACCGTCGGTGCAGTTCGCGCCGGCCTGAAGCATTCGCGCTGCGGCCGCGGCCGCAACGCAACCGTGATTCCATTAGCCAAGCCCGTTTCGGCGGGTGAAAGAAGAAACCAAGAAACCATGGCCACTATCCACGTAGACGGCAAAGATTTCGAAGTCGATGGGGCGGACAACCTGCTGCAGGCCTGTCTGTCCCTCGGGCTCGACATCCCCTACTTCTGCTGGCACCCGGCGCTCGGTAGCGTCGGCGCCTGCCGCCAGTGCGCGGTCAAGCAGTACACCGACGAGAACGACACGCGCGGTCGTATCGTCATGTCCTGCATGACGCCGGCGACCGATAACACCTGGATCAGCATCGACGACGAAGAGTCCAAGGCCTTCCGGGCCAGCGTCGTCGAGTGGCTGATGACCAACCACCCGCACGACTGCCCGGTATGCGAGGAAGGCGGTCACTGCCACCTGCAGGACATGACGGTGATGACCGGCCACAACCAGCGCCGGTACCGCTTCACCAAGCGTACCCACCAGAACCAGCAGCTCGGCCCATTTATCTCCCACGAGATGAACCGCTGCATCGCCTGCTACCGCTGTGTGCGCTACTACAAGGACTACGCCGGCGGAACCGACCTCGGCGTCTACGGCGCGCACGACAACGTGTACTTCGGCCGCGTCGAAGACGGCGTACTGGAGAGCGAGTTCTCCGGCAACCTCACCGAGGTCTGCCCGACTGGCGTGTTCACCGACAAGACCCACTCAGAGCGCTACAACCGCAAGTGGGACATGCAGTTCGCCCCGAGCATCTGCCATGGCTGCTCCAGCGGCTGCAACATCAGCCCCGGTGAACGCTACGGCGAGATCCGCCGCATCGAGAACCGCTTCAACGGCTCAGTGAACCACTACTTCCTGTGTGACCGCGGCCGCTTCGGCTACGGCTACACCAACCGCGAAGACCGCCCGCGCCAGCCGCTGCTGGGTAGCCAGAAGCTGGGCATCGACGCCGCGCTGGACAAGGCCGCCGAGCTGCTCAAGGGCAAGCGCGTGATCGGCATCGGCTCGCCGCGCGCCAGCCTGGAGGGCAACTACGCCCTGCGCGAGCTGGTCGGCGAAGCCAACTTCTACAGCGGCATCGCCGCCAGCGAACTGGCCAACATCCGCCTGATCCGCGACGTGCTGCAGAACGGCCCGCTGCCGGTGCCGTCGATCCGCGAGATCGAGGACCACGACGCCGTGTTCGTCCTCGGTGAAGATCTGACCCAGACCGCCGCGCGCATCGCCCTGGCCCTGCGCCAGTCGGTCAAGGGCAAGGCCACCGAAATCGCCGCCTCGATGAAGATCCAGGACTGGCACATGGCCGCCGTGCAGAACGTCGCCCAGGACGCGCTCAATCCACTGTTCATCGCCAGCGTCGACGCCACCCGTCTGGACGACGTGGCCGAAGCCTGCGTGCATGCCGCTCCCGCCGACCTGGCGCGTATCGGCTTCGCCGTGGCCCATGCCATCGACCCGAGCGCCCCGGCCGTCACCGGCCTGGACGATGAGGCCATGGAGCTGGTGCAGCTGATCGCCGACGCCCTGCTGGCCGGCAAGCGCCCGCTGATCGTCAGCGGCGCCTCGCTGGGCGAGAAGAGCATCGTCGAGGCTGCGGCCAACATTGCCCAGGCCCTGAAGAACCGCGAGAAGAACGCCTCCATCAGCCTGGTGGTGCCGGAAGCCAACAGCATGGGCCTGGCCCTGTTTGGTGGCGAATCGGTAGACGCCGCGCTGGACGCTCTGACCTCCGGCCAAGCCGACACCGTGATCGTGCTGGAAAACGACCTGTACCGCCGCGCCGATGCTGCCAAGGTCGATACCGCCCTCGCCGCCGCCAAGGCGGTGATCGTCGCCGACCATCAGCAGACCGCCACTACCGCCAAGGCCCACCTGGTGCTGTCCGCCGCCAGCTTCGCCGAAGGCGATGGCACCCTGGTCAGCCAGGAAGGCCGCGCCCAGCGCTTCTTCCAGGTGTTCGAACCGAGCTACTACGACAGCAACATCCTCGTCCGCGAGGGCTGGCGCTGGATGCACGCGCTGCACAGCACCCTGCAGGGCAAGGCCGTGGACTGGACCCAGCTGGACCAGGTCACCGAAGCCGTCGCCGCCAGCAGCAGTGTGCTGGCTGGCATCAAGGACGCCGCGCCGAGCGCTTCGTTCCGCATCAAGGGCCTGAAGCTGGCACGTGAGCCGCTGCGTTACAGCGGCCGCACCGCCATGCGCGCCAACATCAGCGTGCACGAGCCGCGCCAGCCGCAGGACCAGGACTCCGCCTTCGCCTTCTCCATGGAAGGCTATTCGGGCAGCAAGGAAGACCGTCAGCAGATTCCGTTCGCCTGGTCGCCGGGCTGGAACTCGCCGCAAGCCTGGAACAAGTTCCAGGACGAGGTCGGTGGTCATCTCCGTGCCGGTGATCCGGGCGTGCGTCTGATCGAGTCCCAGGGCAAGACCCTGGCCTGGTTCGCCGTACCGAGCGCCTTCGCCCCGGCCCAGGGAACCTGGCAGGTCGTGCCGTTCCACCACCTGTTCGGCAGCGAGGAGAACTCCTCCCGCGCAGCTCCGGTACAGGAGCGCATCCAGCCCGCCTACGTCACCCTGGCCAAGGCCGAGGCCGAGCGCCTGGGCGTCAATGACGGTGCGCTGATCAGCCTCACCGTCAATGGTGAGGCCCTGCGCCTGCCGGTAAAAGTCAGCGAAGACCTGGCTCTCGGCCTGGTCGGCCTGCCGGCCGGCTTCGCCGGCATTCCGGCGGCCATCGCCGGCGCGACCGCGACCGCTCTCGGTGTTGTAGGAACCCAGGAGGCCGCGCAATGAGCTGGCTGACGCCCGAACTGATCGACGTCTTCATCGCCGTCCTCAAGGCCATCGTCATCCTGCTGGTGGTGGTGGTCTGCGGTGCGCTGCTGAGCTTCGTCGAACGCCGCCTGCTGGGCTGGTGGCAGGACCGCTACGGCCCCAACCGCGTGGGCCCGTTCGGCATGTTCCAGATCGCTGCGGACATGCTGAAGATGTTCTTCAAGGAAGACTGGACGCCGCCGTTCGCTGACAAGTTCATCTTCATCATCGCGCCGATGATCGCCTTCGCCGCCATGCTGATGGCCTTCGCCATCATTCCGGTGACCCCGACCTGGGGCGTGGCGGATCTGAACATCGGCATCCTGTTCTTCTTCGCCATGGCCGGCCTGTCGGTGTATGCCGTGCTGTTCGCCGGCTGGGCCAGCGCCAACAAGTTCGCCCTGCTCGGCGCTCTGCGTGCCTCGGCGCAGACCGTGTCCTACGAGGTGTTCCTGGCCCTGGCATTGATGGGTGTGGTGGCGCAGGTCGGCTCGTTCAACATGCGCGACATCGTCGATTACCAGGCGCAGAACCTGTGGTTCATCATTCCGCAGTTCTTCGGCTTCTGTACTTTCTTCATCGCTGGCGTCGCCGTGACTCACCGTCACCCGTTCGACCAGCCGGAAGCGGAACAGGAGCTGGCCGACGGTTATCACATCGAATATGCCGGCATGAAATGGGGCATGTTCTTCGTCGGCGAGTACATCGGCATCGTGACCATCTCGGCGCTGCTGGTGACCCTGTTCTTCGGTGGCTGGCACGGCCCGTTCGGTATCCTGCCGCAGATCCCCTTCATCTGGTTCGCCCTGAAGACCTGCTTCTTCATCATGATCTTCATCCTGCTGCGCGCGTCGATTCCGCGCCCGCGGTATGACCAGGTCATGGCGTTCAGCTGGAAGTTCTGCCTGCCGCTGACCCTGATCAACCTGCTGGTGACCGGCGCGCTCGTGCTGGCCGCGGCCCAGTAAGGAGAAAACACATGTTCAAGTACATCTGGGACGTGGTGCATGGCACCTGGACCCAATTGCGCAGTCTGGTCATGGTCTTCAGCCATGGCTTCCGCAAGCGCGACACCCTGCAATACCCGGAAGAGCCGGTGTACCTGCCGCCGCGCTACCGTGGCCGCATCGTGCTGACCCGCGATCCCGACGGCGAAGAGCGCTGCGTGGCGTGCAACCTGTGCGCCGTGGCCTGCCCGGTCGGCTGCATCTCGCTGCAGAAGGCCGAGACCGACGACGGCCGCTGGTACCCGGAGTTCTTCCGCATCAACTTCTCGCGCTGCATCTTCTGCGGCCTGTGCGAGGAAGCCTGCCCGACCACCGCGATCCAGCTCACCCCAGACTTCGAGATGGGCGAGTTCAAGCGCCAGGATCTGGTGTACGAGAAGGAAGACCTGCTGATCAGCGGCCCGGGCAAGAACCCGGACTACAACTTCTACCGCGTCGCCGGCATGGCCATCGCCGGCAAGCCGAAAGGCGCCGCGCAGAATGAAGCCGAACCGATCAACGTCAAAGGCCTGCTGCCCTAAGGAGAGGATGATGGAATTTGCGTTCTACCTCGCCGCGGGCGTTGCCGTGGCCTCTACAGTGATGGTCATCACCGGGACCAACCCGGTACATGCCCTGCTCAACCTGATCGTTTCCCTACTGGCCGTGGCCTCGACTTTCTTCGCCCTTGGCGCACCGTTCGCCGGTGCCCTGGAGATCATCGTCTACGCCGGCGCCATCATGGTGCTGTTCGTCTTCGTGGTGATGATGCTCAACCTCGGTCAGGAGGCCGTGGAGCAGGAAAGAAAATGGCTGACTCCTGGCATCTGGACCGGCCCTGCCATTCTTTCTGCCCTGCTGCTGGCGCAGTTGCTGTATGGCCTGTTCGCCAGCCCGAGCGGCGCGGCCATCGGCCTGGAAACCGTCGATGCCAAGGCCGTCGGCATCAGCCTGTTCGGCCCTTACCTGCTGGTCGTCGAGCTGGCCTCCATGCTGCTGCTGGCAGCGCTGGTTGCCGCCTACCACCTGGGCCGCCACGACGCCAAGGAGCCCACCGCATGAATGCCATTCCCATGGAACACGGCCTAGCCCTGGCCGCCGTGCTGTTCAGCCTGGGCCTGATCGGTCTGATGGTGCGTCGCAACATCCTCTTCGTGCTGATGAGCCTGGAAGTGATGATGAACGCCACCGCCCTCGCCTTCGTCGTCGCCGGCAGCCGCTGGGTGCAAGCCGATGGCCAGGTGATGTTCATTCTGGTGATCACCCTGGCAGCCGCCGAGGCCAGTATCGGCCTGGCGATCCTGTTGCAGCTGTATCGCCGCTTCAACACCCTCGATGTCGACGCTGCCAGCGAGATGCGCGGATGAACCTTCTATTCCTTACCCTGCTCCTCCCGCTGCTCGGCTGGTTCCTGCTGGCCTTCTCCCGCGGGCGTATTTCGGAAAATACCGCCGCCCTGATCGGCGTCGGCTCGGTCGGCCTGGCCGCGCTGAGCGCCGCATGGGTGGTGCTGCAGTTCCTCCAGCTGCCAGCCGGCGCGGTCTACAGCCAAACCCTGTGGCAGTGGATGAACGTCGCCGGTCTGGCGCCGAGCTTCACCCTGCACCTGGACGGTCTGTCGGCCACCATGCTCGGCGTGGTCACCGGCGTGGGCTTCCTGATCCACCTGTTCGCCAGCTGGTACATGCGCGGTGAAGAGGGCTACTCGCGCTTCTTCGCCTACACCAACCTGTTCATCTTCAGCATGTTGCTGCTGGTGCTGGGCGACAACCTGCTGGTGCTGTTCTTCGGCTGGGAAGGCGTGGGCCTGTGCTCGTACCTGCTGATCGGTTTCTACTACAAGCACGTGCCCAACGGTAACGCGGCGCTCAAGGCCTTCATCGTCACCCGTATCGGTGACGTGTTCCTGATGATCGGCCTGTTCATCCTGTTCCTCAACCTCGGCACCCTGAACATCCAGGAGCTGATGGTGCTGGCGCCGCAAAAGTACGTGGCCGGTGACAGCTGGCTGTGGATCGCCACCCTGATGCTGCTCGGCGGTGCGGTCGGTAAATCCGCCCAGCTGCCGCTGCAGACCTGGCTGGCCGACGCCATGGCCGGCCCGACTCCGGTCTCCGCGCTGATCCACGCGGCGACCATGGTCACCGCCGGCGTGTACCTGATCGCCCGTACCCACGGCCTGTTCCTGCTGACCCCGGACATCCTCGAACTGGTCGGCATCGTCGGCGCCGTAACCCTGGTGCTGGCCGGTTTCGCCGCCCTGGTGCAGACCGACATCAAGCGCATCCTCGCCTATTCGACCATGAGCCAGATTGGCTACATGTTCCTCGCCCTCGGCGTGCAGGCCTGGGACGCGGCGATCTTCCACCTGATGACCCACGCCTTCTTCAAGGCCCTGCTGTTCCTTGCCTCCGGTGCGGTGATCCATGCCTGCCACCACGAGCAGAACATCTTCAAGATGGGCGGTCTGTGGAAGAAGCTGCCACTGGCCTACGCCAGCTTCGTGGTCGGTGGTGCTGCCCTGGCCGCGCTGCCGCTGGTCACCGCCGGCTTCTACTCCAAGGACGAGATCCTCTGGGAAGCCTTCGCCAGTGGCCACAGCGAACTGCTTTACGCCGGCCTGGCCGGTGCCTTCCTGACCTCCATCTACACCTTCCGCCTGATCTTCATCGCCTTCCACGGCGAGCAGAAGACCGAGGCTCACGCCGGTCACGGCCTGGCCCACAACCTGCCGTTGGCCACCCTGATCGTGCTGTCAACCTTCGTCGGCGCGCTGATCACTCCGCCACTGGCCGGGGTGCTGCCGCAGAGCATCGGCCACGCCGGTGGCGAGGCCAAGCACAGCTTGGAGATCGCTTCGGGCGCCATCGCCCTGGCCGGTATTCTGCTCGCCGCCCTGCTGTTCCTCGGCCAGCGCCGCTTCGTCAGCGCCGTGGCCGCCAGCGCACCGGGCCGCTTCCTGTCGGCCTGGTGGTTCGCCGCCTGGGGCTTCGACTGGCTCTACGACAAGCTTTTCGTTCAGCCGTACCTGCTGATCTGCCGCCTGCTCGGTCGCGACCCGATCGACCGCAGCATCGGTCTGATCCCTACGCTGGCCCGTGGCGGCAACGCCGCGCTGGTGCGCAGCGAAACCGGCCAGGTGCGCTGGTATGCCGCTTCGATCGCCGGGGGCGCCGTGCTGGTGCTCGCCGCCATCCTCTTTCTGAGTTAAGGAAAACAGCCTGATGATTCTCCCCTGGCTAATCCTGATTCCCTTCATCGGCGGCCTGCTTTGCTGGCAAGGTGAACGTTTCGGCAACGTCCTGCCGCGCTGGATCGCCCTGATCACCATGGGCCTGCTGTTCGGCCTCGGCCTGTGGCTGTGGGCCAGCGGCGACTTCAGCCTGGCCCCGCAACCGGGCGCCGATCCGGTCTGGGCCCACGAGTTCAAGGCCGACTGGATTCCGCGTCTGGGCATCACCATCCACCTGGCGATGGACGGCCTGTCGGTACTGATGGTCGCCCTCACCGGCCTGCTCGGCGTGCTCTCGGTGCTGTGCTCGTGGAACGAGATCCAGAACCGCGTCGGCTTCTTCCACCTCAACCTGATGTGGATTCTCGGCGGCGTGGTCGGCGTGTTCCTCGCCGTCGACCTGTTCCTGTTCTTCTTCTTCTGGGAAATGATGCTGGTGCCGATGTACTTCCTCATCGCGCTCTGGGGTCATAGCGGCAGCAAGGGCAACACCCGCATCAATGCCGCCACCAAGTTCTTCATCTACACCCAGGCCAGCGGCCTGATCATGCTGGTGGCGATCCTCGCGCTGGTATTCGTGCACTACAGCCAGACCGGCGTGTTCACCTTCAACTACGCCGACCTGCTGAAGACCGAGCTGGCGCCGCGTACCGAGTACCTGCTGATGCTCGGCTTCTTCGCCGCCTTCGCCGTGAAGTTCCCGGTGGTGCCGGTGCACTCCTGGCTGCCGGATGCCCACGCCCAGGCGCCGACCGCCGGCTCCGTGGACCTGGCCGGCATCCTGCTGAAGACCGCCGCCTACGGCCTGATGCGCTTCGCCCTGCCGCTGTTCCCCAATGCCTCGGCCGAGTTCGCGCCGATCGCCATGTGGCTCGGCGTGTTCGCCATCGCCTACGGCGCCTTCCTGTCGTTCGCGCAGACCGACATCAAGCGCCTGGTGGCCTACTCCAGCGTCTCGCACATGGGCTTCGTGCTGATCGCGATCTACTCCGGCAGCCAGATCGCCCTGCAGGGCGCGGTGGTGCAGATGATGGCCCACGGTCTGTCCGCCGCGGCGCTGTTCATCCTCTGCGGCCAGCTCTACGAGCGCCTGCACACCCGCGACATGCGCGAGATGGGCGGTATCTGGGCGCGCCTGCCGTGGCTGCCAGGTATCAGCCTGTTCTTCGCCGCCGCTGCGCTTGGCTTGCCAGGCACCGGCAACTTCATCGGCGAGTTCCTGATCCTGATCGGCAGCTTCCCGGTCGCACCTTGGATCGTGGTGCTGGCCGCCTGTGGCCTGGTACTGGGTTCGGTGTACTCGCTGGCGATGATCCACCGCGCCTACTTCGGTCCGGCCAAGTCCAGCGAGCCGCTGCAGCCTATGAAAGCCCGCGAGCTGTACATGGTGCTCGGCCTGGCGGCGCTGCTGATCCTGCTCGGCGTCTACCCGCAACCGGTGCTCGACACCTCCGCTGCCAGCATGCACGGCGTGCAGCAGTGGTTCAGCGGTGCCCTCACTCAACTCGCTTCGGTCCGGTAATCACGCGCTATGGAACTGACGACTCAACACTTCATCGCGCTGCTGCCGCTGCTGGTCACCAGCGCCACTATCGTTGTGGTGATGCTGGCCATCGCCTGGAAGCGCAACCATGCCATGGCCTTCATCCTCTCGGTGCTGGGCCTCAACCTGGCGCTGCTGTCGGTGATCCCGGCCCTCGGTGTAACGCCGATCCAGGTCACGCCGCTGCTGCTGATCGACAAATTCGCCTGCTACTACATGGCGCTGGTCCTGGCCGCGACATTGGCCTGCACCACGCTGATCCACGCCTACCTTGGCGGTGAGTCCGGGCGCCAGGGCTACCCCGGCAACCGCGAGGAGCTGTATCTGCTGATGCTGCTGTCCGCCGCCGGCGGCCTGGTACTGGTCAGCGCGCAGCACCTGGCCGGCCTGTTCATCGGCCTGGAACTGCTGTCGGTACCGACCTACGGCATGATCGCCTACGCCTTCTTCAACAAACGCTCGCTGGAAGCCGGCATCAAGTACATGGTTCTGTCCGCCGCCGGCTCCGCCTTCCTGCTGTTCGGCATGGCCCTGCTCTACGCCGAGTCCGGCAGCCTGAGCTTCGCCGGTATCGGCGCCAAGCTGGCCAGCGATGGCCTGCCCAGCCTGATCGCCCAGATCGGCGTCGGCATGATGCTGATCGGCCTGGCCTTCAAGCTGTCGCTGGTGCCCTTCCACCTGTGGACACCGGACGTCTACGAAGGCGCCCCGGCCCCGGTCGCCGCCTTCCTGGCCACCGCCAGCAAGGTCGCCGTGTTCGCCGTGCTGCTGCGCCTGTACCAGATCGCCCCGGTTGCCGCTGGCGGCTGGCTGGAGGGCCTGCTGACGGCGATCGCGATTGCCTCGATCCTGTTCGGCAACCTGCTGGCGCTGCTGCAAAACAACCTCAAGCGCCTGCTGGGTTACTCGTCCATCGCCCACTTCGGCTACCTGCTGATCGCCCTGATCGCCAGCAAGGGCCTGGCCGTTGAGGCCATCGGCGTGTACCTGGCCACCTATGTGCTGACCAGCCTCGGCGCGTTCGGCGTGATCACCCTGATGTCCACGCCCTACAGCGGCCGCGATGCCGATGCCCTGTTCGAGTACCGTGGTCTGTTCTGGCGCCGCCCGTACCTGACCGCAGTGCTGACCGTGATGATGCTGTCGCTGGCCGGCATTCCGCTGACGGCGGGCTTTATCGGCAAGTTCTACGTGGTCGCCGCCGGTGTGCAGGCGCAGCAATGGTGGCTGCTTGGCGCGCTGGTGCTGGGCAGCGCCATCGGCGTGTTCTACTACCTGCGCGTCATGGTTACCCTGTTCATGGTCGAGCCGGGCCTGACCCGCCACGACGCCCCGTTCAACTGGGGCCAGCGCGCTGGCGGCATCATGTTGCTGGTAGTCGCCCTGCTCGCCTTCTTCCTCGGCGTTTACCCCCAGCCCCTGCTGGACCTGGTACAACAGGCAGGCCTGGTGGCAGTCGCCCACTGAGCCCAATGAAGTCCATAGAACCCCGGCCTGGACCGGGGTTTTTTATTGGCTGTTTACCGTTGAATCTTGATGCGCGAAGCGCCTTTCCATTAGTCGCGCGACTCTGCAGAACAGGCCCCGCGTTTCCGGCCGATATAAAAGCGCTAGGCTGCGCATGAGCCCGTAATCAACTGGAGTGACAATGCGCAAGCAGCTGGTTGCCTATGCACTTGTTCTGTTCACCCCGGCATGCCTGGCGGTGCCGCCTGATGCGATTGTCATCATGAAATCGGAGGGCGATTACCTGAACATCCTTCCTGATGGTTCCGCCAACGCAGGCTTTGGCACGTTGCGGCCTTGCGCCACGATTGCCGAAGGCACATTCGATTTTGCTCTGCTGCTGCAAAGCGAGCTTGCGGAAGAACAGGTTATCCGCCATGAAAGGCGCACGGCGGCAACCGACTACATCAGCGTTGGCTTTAGCAGAAACGGCTCCGCCAGGATGTATCACTTCGCCAACCGGCTGCTGATCGAGCAACTGCTCCAACGTGCAGAACGTAATGCGCGGATCATCGACCCAGACGTAGCGTGCCCGTTCCCCGCCGCTGGCTGAAACGCCAGAGGTCGGCCCCGTGACCAAGGCGCCTTTGGTCACGGGGCTCGGACTCTAGATACGGAACTGCCGCACCAGTGTTCCCAAACGCTCGCCCAGACCGGCCAGGCTGCGCGAAGTCTCGGCGCTATGGCGGGTTTCGTCGGCCACGCTTTCCACCGCCACGGCGATCTGGTGCACGCTGCGGTTGATCTCCTCCGCCACGGCCGTCTGCTCCTCGGCAGCACTGGCGATCTGCGCGTTCATGGCATTGATGGTGCCGATCAGCTGAGCAATGGCGTCCAGTGAGGAACCGGCCTGATTGGCCTGCTCGCTGGTGATCTCGCCGGCGTCGCTGGAGCGACGCATAGCGCTGACCGAAGCCTGGGTGCCCTGCTGCAGGCGGTCGATCATGCCCTGGATTTCCTGGGTGCTCTGCTGGGTGCGGCTGGCCAGCGCACGCACTTCGTCGGCCACCACGGCGAAGCCACGTCCGGCCTCGCCGGCGCGGGCCGCCTCGATGGCGGCGTTGAGCGCCAACAGGTTGGTCTGCTCGGCGATGGAGCGGATCACATCGAGCACGCTGACGATGGACTGCACGTCCTGCTGCAGACTGTCCAGCGACTGGCCACTCTCGCGGATATCACCGACCAGGGCATGGATGCGCTGGATACTGCCATCCACCACCTTCTTCGCGGCCTGGCCTTCATGGTCGGTCTGCTGCGCCGCCTCGGCGGCACCCTGGGCGCTTTTGGCCACCTCCTGGGCAGCCGCCGACATCTCGTTGATCGCCGTGGCCACCTGGTCGGTTTCCTGACGCTGGCGCTCCATGGCCTGCTCGGAACGCTGTGCCTGGGCGGCCACCTCGCCCACCAGGCCGGTCAGCTGCCCGGTCATCTCGGCGATCTGGCGTACCAGACCATGGATCTTCTCGACGAAACGGTTGAACGAGCCCGCCAACTGGCCCAGTTCATCATCACCTGCCACCGGCAGGCGCCGAGTCAGATCACCCTCGCCAGCGGCGATATCGTCGAGGTTGGCCTTGATCTGCTGCAAAGGACGCAGGAAGGCGTTGCTCAGTGCCAGACCGACGATGCCGAACACCACCAGCATGATCAGGGCAATCACCAGAATGCTGGTGAGGATGGTGCTCACACGCTCATCGATGCTGGCCTCCACCTCGGCGACCTGAGACTCGACGCCATCCAGGTTGACGGCCGTGCCCAGCGCCAGGTCCCACTTGGGCAGGTAGTAGCTGTAGGCCAGCTTGGGCACCAGAACCTTGTCGTTACTCGGCAGCGGCGAGCTGTATTCGACATAGTTGCTGCCGTCCTTGGCTACCTGCACCAGTTCGCGGTTGACGTAGACCCCGTTGGGGTCCTTGCGGTCGGACAGGTTCTTGCCCACGTCCACCGGGCTGTCGCCACGGAACAGGCGCACGACATTGGAATCATGGCCGAAGAAGTAACCATCCTTGCCGTACTTGATCTTCGACAGGATGGCGATGGCCTGCTCGCGGCTACTCATGTCGCCCTGGCTGGCGCCGTCGTAGAGACTCTGCACCGAGCCCAGGGCGATCTGCATGAAGTTCTGCAGTTCCTGCCGGCTTTCCTGCAGCAGGCGCTCGCGGGTCTGCTGCACCTCATCCACCGCGAGGTCGGTCAGCACCTTCGCCGCGGCGCCACTCAGCACCAGGGCGAACAGGATCACCGGCACCAGGGCCAGCAGAAGAACTTTGGTTTTCAGGGTAAGGCGCATGTTCCCTTCCTTATGAGCAGGACTGCATGAAGCAAAATGGGGGTGCCGTTATATCGGCACCCCCATCGACTACATGAGCGACTTTGCAGTCACTCGTTTTCGCACTGACGCTACCTCAGAGCACCATCGCGGCCAACCAGCCAAACACCAGCAACGGCAGGTTGTAATGCAGGAACGTGGGCACCACGGTATCCCAGATGTGGTTGTGCTGGCCGTCGACATTGAGGCCCGAGGTCGGCCCCAGCGTCGAGTCCGAGGCAGGCGAGCCGGCGTCGCCCAGGGCTCCGGCCGTGCCGACGATGCTGACGATGGCCAGCGGGCTGAACCCCAACTGCACGCCCAGCGGTACAAAGATGGCCGCGATGATGGGCACGGTAGAGAAAGACGAGCCGATGCCCATAGTCACCAGCAGGCCCACCAGCAGCATCAGCAGCGCGCCCAGCGCCTTGCTGTTGCCAATCCAGTCAGCTGCGGCGTCGACCAGGCTCTGCACCTGGCCGGTGGCCTTGAGCACTTCGGCGAAGCCGGCAGCGGCGATCATGATGAAGCCTATGGTCGCCATCAGCTTCATGCCTTCGGTGAACAGATCGTCGGCTTCGCGCCAGCGCACCATGCCGGACAGCGAGAACACCAGAAAACCGGCCAGGGCGCCCACAATCATCGAGTCCAGCCAGAGCTGGACGACGAAAGCCAGAGCGACGGCAGCCGCGGCCACCAGCAGGGTTGCGCGGCTGTAGCTGGCAGCGGCTCGCTCGACCTGCTCGATGCGCTGCAGGTCGTAGTCACGCTTACCACGGTAACTGAACAGCACCGCCACCAGCAGGCCGGTCAGCATCCCCAGAGCCGGGATGCTCATGGCCTGCAACGCGCTGACACCACTGACCTCGACACCATTCCTGGCCACGTTGGCCAACAGTATCTCGTTGAGGAAGATGCTGCCGAAACCTACCGGCAGGAACATGTAGGGCGTGACCAGGCCGAAGGTGAGCAGACAGGCGATCAGGCGGCGATCGATGCGCAAGCGGGTCAGCACGTAGAGCAGCGGCGGTAGCAGTAACGGGATGAAGGCAATGTGAATGGGCAGCACGTTCTGCGAAGCCACGGCGACCACCAGCAGCAGCCCGAGCAACAGCCATTTCAGCCCGCCGCTCTCGGCCTCCTGGTGACCGACCAGACGCAGCGCGCGATCCGCCAGGGCATGTGCCAACCCGGACTTGGCGATGGCCACGGCAAAGGCGCCCAACAGGGCATAGGACAGCGCCACCGTGGCCCCGCCGCCTAGTCCGCTGTTGAAGGCCTGCAGCGACCCCTCCAGCCCCAGGCCACCCACCAGACCACCGGCAAGACCGCCGAGGATCAGTGCGACCACCACATGCACTCGCATCAGGCTGAGGGCCAACATGAGGCCGACCGCCACTATCACTGCATTCATCTTGCACTCCAGCGTGTTGCACCTGCCGGGTCGGGCAGGAAAAAGCGGCGAACTCTGCCCGTTCGATCAGCTTCTGTCAAAGCCGCAAATCGCGATGCGAGCGCGCATGGATATTGCCTATGGATTCAGCTGCTTTACTCTAGAAGCTCAAGCGGGCCATTAAATCGACATTTCCGGTCAAGTTTTTGACACCCATGCCGATGAATGACCTAGAAGTCTGAATCGAGAAGGACCCAACCATGCTGTCGCGCCTATCCATCCAGTGGAAAATCACCCTGCTCGCCGGTCTCTGCCTACTGGCCATCGTGACCCTGTTGGTAGGCACTTCGCTCTATCAGTCACGCAACAGCGCCGAGCTGGTCAAAGCCTCCAGTTCCAGCATGCTCGAAGAGTCCGCCCGCCTGCGCATGGCGGCGCGCGGCGAACTGCAGGGCATCCGTATTCAGCGCTACTTCATGGATGCCTACCTGTACGGCAAGGGCTTCTCCCGCCAGGTGCTGTTTCTCAAGGATCAGGCGGAAAAGCGCTTTCTCGATGCGTTCGACCTGCGTGAAGACATGGTCCGCCAGGTGCGCTCCGCTCTGGATGCAAACCCCAACCTGCTCGGCTTGTACCTGGTGTTCGAGCCCAACGCGCTCGACGGCAAGGACGAATTGTTCGCCGACCAGGCCGAGCTGGGCAGCAACGAAAAAGGCCGCTTCTCCCTCTACTGGTCGCAGAGCACACCGGGCAGCCTGGAATCCGAGTCGATGGACGAAGCGCAGTTAGGCGATACCACCGCAGGCCCCAGCGGCAGCCCCTACAACGCCTGGTACACCTGCCCGCGCGACACCCGCAAGGCGTGCGTACTCGACCCCTACTTCGACGACGTCAACGGCAAGCAGGTCCTCATGACCAGCATCGCCTTCCCCCTGGAACAGGACGGCAAGGTGATCGGCGTGATGGGCGTGGACATCAGCCTGGAAAGCCTGCAACAGATCAGCCAGAAGGCCAGCAGCGAACTGTACGATGGCCAGGCTCAGGTCAGCATCATCAGTCCCGCAGGGCTGCTGGCCGGTTACAGCCGCGATGCCGGCATGCTGGGTAAACCGCTGAGCAAGGCTTTTGCCAGTCAGCAGACCGAGCTCAGCGGGCTGCTTGCCAAGGGCCAGAGCCAGGTGCTGGAAAACAATGGGTTGCTGCAGGTGTTCGAGCCACTGCTGCCGATTCCCGAAGCCAGTGCCTGGGGCGTGCTGCTGGAAGTACCGCGCAACATCCTGCTAGGCCCGGCCCTGCGCCTTGAGCAGCAGCTTGACGAACAGCGCACCGGTGCCACCGGTGTGGCCCTCGGCGTAGGTGTGGTAGCCATCCTGCTCGGCCTGGGCCTGATGTGGTTGACCGCGCTCGGCGTGACTCGCCCCATCCTCGGCGTGGCTGCCATGCTGAAGAACATCGCCAGCGGCGAAGGCGATCTGACCCGTCGCCTGGACTACGCCAGGCAGGATGAGCTGGGCGAACTGGCCAGCTGGTTCAACCGTTTCCTCGACAAGCTGCAACCGACCATCGCCGACGTCAAACGCTCGGTACAGGATGCCCGCAGCACCGCCGACCAGTCCGCAGCCATCGCCAGCCAGACCAGCTCCGGCATGCAGCAACAGTTCCGCGAAGTGGATCAGGTGGCCACCGCCTCCCAGGAGATGAGCGCCACTGCCCACGACGTCGCCAACAACGCCTCCCAGGCCGCCGATGCCGCGCGCGGCGCGGATGCTGCCGCCCGCGAAGGTCTGGCGGTGATCGACCGCACCACCCTGTCCATCGAGCAACTGGCCAGCGAGCTGAATTCGGCCATGCATGAAGTGGAGAGCCTCGCCAGCAGCAGCGAGCAGATCGGCTCGGTACTGGACGTGATCCGCGCCATTGCCGAGCAGACCAACCTGCTGGCCCTCAATGCCGCCATCGAGGCGGCACGCGCCGGTGAAGCCGGGCGCGGTTTCGCCGTGGTCGCCGACGAGGTCCGCAACCTGGCCAAACGCACCCAGGACTCGGTGGAGGAAATCCGCCAGGTGATCGAGAACCTGCAGAGCGGTACCCGCGACGTGGTCGGCTCCATGCACAGCAGCCACAAGCAGGCCCAGAGCAGCGTGGAGCTGGTCGAGCAGGCCGTGACCTCGTTGCGCCGCATCGGTGATGCGGTCACCGTGATCAACGACATGAACCTGCAGATCGCCAGCGCCGCCGAGGAACAGAGCGCGGTGGCCGAAGAGGTGAACCGCAACGTGGCCAGCATCCGTGATGTCACCGAAGCGCTATCCGGACAGGCCGAAGAATCTGCCCGGGTCAGCCAGACCCTGAACAGCCTGGCCAACCATCAGCAGGGGCTGATGGACCAGTTCCGCGTCTGACATCTTCGCCACACGAGAGCGCCCGCACCTGCGGGCGTTTTTCTTGGCGCTATCCGACAAGCGTCCTGACGCCTCTTCACTTGCCCCGTTCTAGAGCGGCCGGTAGCCTGCGAACCTATTTCCCGCGAGGTTCGCACATGCTCAATATCGCCCTTATCGCCGGTTCCAGTCGTCAGCAGAGCCAATCCGCCAAGGTTGCCCGTTATCTGCGCCAACGCCTGATCGAACTCGGCATGACCGCTGAAGAACACAGCAGCCTGATCGACCTTGGCGAGCGCGGCCTGCCATTGTGGCCAGCCGAGAACAAAGGCCCCTGGGTCGACTACCAGCAGCAACTGGCCAGCGCCGACGCACTGGTGGTGATCGCCCCGGAATGGAACGGCATGGCCTGCCCGGCGGTGAAGAACTTCTTTCTCTATGCGAGCAAGGCCGAGCTGGCGCACAAACCAGCCCTGCTGGTCGGCGTATCCTCCGGCATCGGCGGCGCCTACCCGATCAGCGAGCTGCGCGCCTCGGGCTACAAGAACTGCCGTATTGCCTATCTGCCCGAGCATCTGATCGTGCGCCAGGTAGAGTCGGTGTTGAACGACACAGAAGTGAGCGGCGAGGATGATCGCCGGATCCGCGCCCGCGCCGATTACGCGTTGGACATCCTCGGCAAGTACGGCGAAGCGCTGAAGCCGGTACGCGCCAGCATCGACATGGGCCATTCGGCCTTCGCCAACGGCATGTGATCAGCGCGGCAGGGGCAGCTCAATCATGACGCGCAGCCCGCCCAGCGGGCTGTCCTGCAGGCTCAGCGTACCGTTCCAGGCTTCAACGATGTCCCGGACGATGCCCAGTCCAAGACCATGGCCGGAGACCTGCTCATCCAGCCGCGTACCACGGCCCAGCACCTGCTCACGGCGCTCGGGGGCAATACCCGGGCCGTCGTCATCGATACACAAGCGATAGCCCTCCGCGTGTTGCTCGATCCGCAGCTGTACCGCGGCGTCCGCCCATTTGCAGGCGTTATCCAGCAGATTGCCGAGCAGTTCGAGAAGATCCTCGCGGTCCCAGGGTAGGCACAGCCCCGGTGCCGCCAGCCAGTCCAGCTGCAGGCCGTGGCTATGGATCATGCCGAGCGTCGAGAACAGTCCCGGCAACTCCACAGCACAATCGAAATGTGCGCCCGGCAACGCCTCGCCGGCCAATCGCGCGCGCCCCAGCTCACGCGCCAGCCGCTGCTCGATCTGCAGCAACTGCTCGCGCAGGTTGCTCTGCAGCTCCGGCAAGGCGCGCAACTCATCACGGTTGCTCAGGCTGACCAGCACCGCCAACGGCGTCTTCAGCGCATGGCCGAGATTGCCCAAGGCGTTGCGCGAACGCTTGAGCGTGTCTTCGGTGTGGTTCAGCAGGCGATTGATCTGGGCAACCAGCGGCTCCAGTTCCTGAGGCACCTGGCTATCCAGCTCGCTACGGTGGCCCTGCTGCAACTGCACGATTTGCGTCCGCACCCGCTCCAGTGGTCGCAAGGCGGAACGAACCGTGTAGCGCTGGGCGAGCAGGATCAGCAGCAACGTGCCGCCGCCCAGCCCCAGCCCGAGCCACTGCAGACGGCGGAAAGCCTGCAGGATTGGCGTGTAGTCCTGCGCAGCGGTAATGACGAAGGATTGCCCAAGGCGGTGGTAATCCGCACGGTAAACCAGCAGGCGCTGCCCGCGAGGGCCATCACCCAGTCCTGGCTGCAGGCCGGCAGCCTTCGGCACGTCCAGGGAACGGTCCCAGAGAGAGCGCGAGCGCCAGCTGCGCTCGGCGAAATCGATACGGAAATAGTGACCCGAGAACGGCTGCTGGAAAGAAGGATCGAGCCGACGTTCGTCCAGCTGAATCCCGGATTGGCCACGCGCCAGGGCAATCAGCAAGCTCTGGGTCTCGTCTTCGAGATCACTCTGCAGATAGCTGCGCAAGCTAAGATCGAACAGCCACAGACTGCCCTGCGCCAGGATCAGACCGACCAGTAACAGCACACCGGCCAGTCCCAGGCTGAGGCGCCGCTGAATGGACCTCAATCACTCACCCCGGCGTAACGGTAGCCCTGGCCTCGGCGGGTCTCGATCACCTCGCGCCCCAGCTTTCCGCGCAGGCGGTTGACGTGGACTTCCAACACATTGGAGTCACGCTCGCTCTCGCCATCATAGAGATGGTCGGCCAACTGGCTCTTGGAGAGGATTTTCCCAGGGTGCAGCATGAAATAGCGCAGCAGACGGAACTCGGCAGAAGTCAGCTCAATTTCACGCCCCTCACGTGTCACGCACTGGCGACTCTCGTCCAGCTGCAGGCCCGCGGCCTCCAGCTGCGGTTGATTGGCCAGGCCATGAGCACGGCGTAACAGCGACTGGATGCGCAGAGCCAACTCCTCGGGATGGAAAGGTTTGCTCAGATAGTCGTCAGCTCCAGCCTTGAGACCATCGATGCGCTCGGCCCAGGAACTGCGCGCGGTAAGCACCAGAACCGGAGTGGTCAAGCCAGCAGCCCGCCACTCGCGCAGAACCTCCAGACCGGGCTTACCGGGCAAGCCAAGATCCAGAACGATCAGATCGTATGGCTCGCTAGCCCCCTGGTGCAGCGCATCGCGGCCATCGGCCAGCCAATCCACGGCGTAGCCCTGGCGTCCCAGATCGGCCAGTAGCTCGTCGGCCAGCGGGACATTGTCTTCAACCAGCAACAGCCGCATCAGTCCTCCAGTTCATCCTTGAGAATGCGCCCCGTCTGGGCATCCAGCTCCAGTTCGCGAACGCTGCCCTCCGAGGTCAACAGCTCGACCTCATAGACCAACACATCGTCTTCCTCTTCGAGCTCGGCCTCCAGCAGCGCAGCACCGGGATATCTCTGCATAGCCGCTTGCAGCAACTGCTCGAGCGGCAGAATGACGCCCTCGCGGCGCAGCCTGAGAGCCTCATCCTGATCCAGATCGCGAGCCTGGGCTCCAAGCGTCAAGACCAGCAACATCAGGGTTGCAGCTTGCCTATAACGAAGTTGGGAACCCATCAGTCATCCCTATGCTCTTTCAGTATCTGGCCGGTAGCGGCATCCAGATCGATATCCCACTGCACGCCTTGAGCATCGCGCACCTCGACCTGATAGCCATAACGGCCATGTTCCTCTTCCAGCTCGCTTTCCTCGATCTTGCCCCCGGGATACTTGGCCAGGGTCGCCTCATTGAGCGCCTCGAAACGCTGGATGGTACCGGCGTCACGCAGCTTGAGTACCTCATCGGGCCCCAGATCCCGGGCTTGGGCAAGCCCCGCAATAGCAGCGAGCATGGTCGTAGCGAGGATGCTTGCCAACGTGTTCACGGTGTTTTCCTTGAGATATCGACATTACGGCGCTGAAGATACGCAACCCCACTTAATTCAAGCTGAAGAGGCCTGCGATCTCGCAATTGACCGCCATTCAGCTGCTGAAGCTTCTTGGTCTGTCGGCTCACGCCACTATAATCGCTGGCTGCAATGTGGAGCCCAGCATGACCGCGATACATATCAAGTCCCCCGCCCTCAGCCTGCGTGCAGGCAAACGTGCCCTCGCCCGCATCCGCGAGCGCGGCTTGCACCCTGCCGATGTCGGTATTTTGCCTGGCGCGGCCGGTGGCCCCAAAGGGCTTGGTATTCAGGGGCTGGATCTGGCGTTGTTTGGCGACTGGCTGCCGCGAGCACCTCGCGAGCGCACGCTGATCGGCGCCTCCATTGGCTCGTGGCGCTTCGCCAGTGCCTGCCTGCCCGATGCCTGTAGCGGTATTCGACGCCTGGGTGAACTCTATACCAGCCAGCGTTTCGCCAAGGGCGTGAGCATGGCCGAGGTATCGCGCAGCTGCGTGCAACTTCTGGACGAACTGCTCGAAGGCCAGGATGCTGCAGTGCTGAACAATCCGCAGTACCGCTTGAACATCGTAGTAGTACGCAGCCACGGACTCCTGCAGCACGACCATCGCGGCAAGCTGGGCCTTGGGCTGTCCTCGGTGGTCGGCAACAACCTGCTGGGGCGCAGCCGCCTGGGGCGTCACTTTGAGCGGGTGATCCTACATGACTCGCGTCTCGCTCCACCGCTATCTGCGCTCGATGACTTCCGCTCACATTTCCATACCCTGGCCGAGAATAATCTGCGCCATGCCCTGCTGGCGTCTGGCTCCATCCCCATGGTTATGGAAGCGATTCGTGAGATCCCGGGCCTTGAACCTGGCGCCTACCGCGATGGTGGGCTGCTCGACTACCACCTTGACCTACCCTATCAAAGCGACGGCGTAGTGCTGTACCCGCACTTTACCGACAAGGTGATTCCCGGCTGGTTCGACAAGGGGCTGCCATGGCGACGAGGCGATGCCGACCGTCTACAGGACGTGTTGCTGCTGGCCCCGTCACGGGACTATCTGGCCAGCCTGCCTCACGGCAAGCTGCCCGACCGAAGCGACTTCAAACGCTATCTCGGCGACGACATCGGCCGCGAACGCTATTGGCGAAAAGCCATGGCAGAAAGCCAGCGCCTGGGCGACGAATTTCTCGAACTGGTCGACGGCGGAAACCTGGGCAAGTGCCTGCTGCCGCTCTGAGACTTTTATAAACGCTCGAACGAGGCGAAGTCTTGTAACGAGCGAACCGGTCGGACGACTGATAAACTGCCCAGAAAGGTTAATGCCGCTTTTGCGGCCCATCCAGCAGAGCGTTTATCTTGGAATTGTTCAAAGAGTTCACCTTCGAATCCGCCCATTTCCTGCCCAATGTGCCGGCCGGCCACAAATGTGGCCGTCTGCACGGACACTCCTTCCGAGCAGCCATTTACATTGAGGGTGAAGTAGACCCGCATACCGGCTGGATTCGGGACTTTGCCGAGATCAAAGCGATCTTCAAGCCAATCTACGAAAAGCTCGATCACAACTACCTGAACGAGATACCCGGCCTGGAAAACCCTACCAGCGAAAATCTTGCCAAGTGGATCTGGCTGGAGATGAAACCGCTACTTCCCGAACTGTCCCGGGTCCGTGTTCATGAAACCTGTACCAGCGGCTGCGAATACCGAGGCGATTAAACAGAAACCCCGAATCAGAAGCCAAGCCACCCACGGGTGGCTTTCTTATGCCCTGAAATCAAGAAAATTTATTGCGCGCAAAGACAAACCCCCGACCAGCGTGAGCGGGTCGGGGGTTTGGGATAGGAGCTTGACGATGACCTACTC
>NZ_LSOF01000009.1:0-92636 GCF_001592875.1 Pseudomonas sp. BMS12
CGACAACCTGCGCCTGCGCCAGGCGCGCAACGCCCTGCAGCAGGCACGACTGCAGCTGGCCTACAGCGAAGTGCGCGCCGAACGTGCTGGTGTCATGAGCAATCTGCAGCTGTCGGTCGGTGCCTACCTGGGGGCTGGCGAGGCGGTGGCCGCACTGGTCGCCGACGACGCCGACATCAGCGCCGACTTCCGCGAGAAGGCGCTGCGCTACATCGCTCAGGGCGACGCCGCCGCAGTGGTCTTCGACGCCCTGCCCGGCGAGGTGTTCGCCGCCCATGTCGGCGCGCTGGATGCCGGGGTGCGCGAGGGCCAGCTGGACGCCAATGGCGATCTGGCCGCGCCGGTGATCTCCGACCGCTGGGTGCGCGACGCCCAGCGCCAACGCCTGCACATCAGCCTCGACCAAGCCCTACCGCGCGCCCTGCCCAGCGGCGCCAAGGCCACGGTGCAGCTGTTCCCCCACGAAGCATCGCTGGCCAGCCTGCTCGGCCGGGTGCAGATCCGCCTGATCAGCCTGCTGCACTACATCTACTGATGAGCCACCGCAGCCTGAGCGAGAACGATCTGCGCCAGTGCCTGCGCCTGGCCGGCGGCGGCACGCTGGGGCTGTTCCTGTGCAAGCTGATGGGCTGGGACTATGGCTCGTTCTTCTGCGTCTACCCCATGCTGCTGCTCGGCCTCACGCCCAGTATCAATGCCCATGTGGTGCGCCAGTTTCTCGCCCAGGCAATTGTGGTCAGCCTGGAAGTGCTGCTGATCTACGGCCTGTTCGGCGACCGCCCGCTGCTGATGGCACCGCTGGCCTTCCTGTCTTTCTATTGGCGCTTTCGCCTGATGGCCCGCGGCCCGCTGTTCATGTTCGGCGCCCTGGGCTGCGTGTTCCTCTCCATCCAGCTGCACTTCGCCAGCTATCCGGATACCCACCTGCTCGACCAGGTCACCAGCAACCTGGTGGCCGCCGCACTGACGGTATTGATCGCCTGGCTGATGTTCTGGCTGTTTCCCGACGCCGAAGCGCGAGCGCCACGCGCAGCGGCATCCAAGGACCTGCCCAGCCAGCGCCACGAGGCACTGCTCGGCGCTGGCATCGCCACCCTGTCGTTCATCCTGTTCCAGAGCCTGGATCTGAAGGATTCGCTGTCGGCCCAGGTGGCCTCGATCCTGGTGCTGTTTCCCATGCACTGGCACGGCATCCACTTCGCCGGGCGCATCCGCGCACTGGGCACCCTGCTCGGCTGTCTGGTCGGCCTGAGCCTGCAACTGCTGCTCTACAACCACTATGACGTGCTGCCACTGGTGACCCTGCTGTACTGGCTAGCAGCCTTCTGCTGCGCGCGCCTGCATACGCTGGAAGGTGCCCAGGGCGTCGGTTTCGGCGCCCTGACCACGCTGGCCATCGTCTTCGGCCAGTACCTCAGTCCGCAACATGATGCGGTCTACGCAGTGGCCTACCGCCTGAGTTCGGTGTGCGTGGCGGTGCTGGTCACCCTGGTCGCGGTGTTCGTTCTGCACCGCCTGCTCAACCGCTTCCCCTCACTGCGCCACGCCAGCCATGCCTGAGCAGCCTCAGAGTAGTTTCTGCGGCGGCAGCTTGAGATTGTGCCGCTCGGTCTTCTGCACCGCGCGGGTCAGCACCTGATCGGCAGTGACCGGCCCGAGGAATTCGCAGAGGCCTATATAGAGCAGATTGAGCAACATGCGCAGCTGCTCCAGGTTGAGCGCCGTCAGCCCCAGCGAACCGCCCTGCTCCAGCCAACCGCGCAGGCGCAGGCGCAACTCGGTTTCCACCTGCATGCCGGTGAGGTTGCCAGCGGCAAAGCGGCGCAGGCGCGGCACCATGTCGGCATCGAGCAGGCCGAACAGCTCGCGGCTGAGCAGCTCGAAGGTCTGCCGTGCCAGGGCGTCCGGGCCGGAAACCTCTTCGGCCACTACCCCCTCGCCCTGGCGCCAGGCCTGCAGGCGCGGCGCCGGGTCCGGCAGCAGGTTGCTGGGCGGGCCGGTCAGCGCGCCGACCAGCTCGCGGTACAGCCGCGCACGCTCCAGCTTGCGCCCGGTGCGCTGCACCACCTCGGCAAGAAATTCATTGAGGGCGAACGGTGGCTTGTCGGCGTATTTGGCCTCCCACAAAGACAGCAGCGGCAGCACCTCTTCCTCGGGGAAGTGGCCGACCAGGCCGGTATAGATGGCGCGACGGCGGGTAGTCAGACTCATCTCAGGCCCTCCGCGCCAGTTCGCTGCCGTCGTAGGTCAGCGCCTGATTGAACTCCGGATAGCCGGCTTCGGCATGCTCGGAATAATCCAGACCGCGCTGTTCGTGCTGAGTGGAAGTGCGCAGACCCACGGTTCTGGCCAGAATCAGGTACATCGCCAGGGCCAGCGGGAATGCCCAGAGAAAGGCCGCGCCAGCACCGATCAGCTGCACGCTGACCCGCGTCCAACTGAACAGATCACCGCTGTAGAACAGGCCCGCGGCGACGGTGCCCCAGACACCGGCCAGACCGTGCACCGGCACTGCGCCGACCACATCGTCGAGGCGCAGACGATCCATCAGACGCATGCCGAACACCACCACGAAGCCCGCCACCAGTCCGGTCACCAGGGCATAGCCGGGATGCATGGTGGCGCAGCCGGCGGTGATGCCGACCAGGCCACCGAGCGAGCCGTTCACCGTGGTGCTGAGCAGCACCGGGCTGGCCGTACCGCGCAGCGCCAATACCGCGCCGAGCGCGCCGGCGGCAGCCGCCAGGTGGGTGTTGAGGGCGATCAGGCCGAGGCTCGCGTTCATCGCCAGGGTGCTGCCGGCGTTGAAGCCGAACCAGCCCAGCCAGAGGATGAAGCCGCCCAGCGCCACCAGGCTCAGGTTATGCCCGGGGATCACCCGGGGCGTGCCGTCGGCGGCGAAGCGCCCCATGCGCGGCCCCAGCACCAGGATGCCAGCCAGGGCGCACCAGGCGCCGACACTGTGAACCACGGTGGAGCCGGCGAAATCGATGAAGCCCTGCTTGGCCAGCCAGCCCTGGCCGCCGTAGGCGCCGCTCCAGACCCAGCTACCGAACACCGGATAGATGAAGCCGCTGATGACGATGGCACCGACCAGGTAGGCGCTGTAGCGAGTGCGCTCGGCCATGGCACCGCTGGCGATGGTTGCTGCCGTGGCGGCGAACATCATCTGGAACAGCAGGAAGGTGAAGTCCCAGGGCTCTCCCTCGTGCGGGGCGAAGTGGCTCATGCCGTACCAGCCGGTGGCGTTGGCGCCGAACATCAGACCGAAGCCCACCAGCCAGAAGACGATGCCACCGACGCAGCCGTCCATGTAGTTCTTCATCATCACGTTGACGGCATTCTTGGCCCGAGACATGCCGCTCTCCAGCAAGGCAAAACCTGCCTGCATGAAGAACACCAGGGCACTGGCCAACACCACCCATGCGGTATTCATGGCCAGTTCGGCACTACCGTCGGCGGCGTGGGTGGAGGGCGAGAACAGCAGGGCACACAGCGACAACAGGTAGAGTTTCATGGCGAATCTCCCAGCACGGTGATGCCGAGGCAACGCAACTCTTGTGCCAGACTATTTACCTGTCAGGATGACTTGCCACGGTTTCCTCGCACCAGCACGAAGCAAAGTGACCGTGGCGACCCGGCGAAATGCGCCAAGTCAGCACAGGCGCAAAAAAACTCACTCATGGCGTAATGGCCCTTTGACGGCAATCGCGCATTTGCCAATACTCTCAACGGTCACAAGCCTCCGGCGGCGAACAAGGAATCCCCATTTGAAGCTGGAACTGAAAAACAGCCTGTCGCTGAAACTGCTGCGAGTAGTCCTGCTGTCGGCGCTAGTGGTTGGCGTCGTGCTGAGTTGCGGGCAGATCGTCTTCGACATCCACAAGACCCGCCAGGCTGTGGCCAACGACGCCCAGCGTATCCTCGGCATGTTCCGCGACCCCTCCACCCAGGCCGTCTACAGCCTCGACCGCGAGATGGGCATGCAGGTGGTCGAAGGCCTGTTCCAGCATGAAGCGGTGCGCCATGCCGCCATCGGCCACCCCAACGAACCCATGCTCGCCGAACGTTCGCGCCCGCTGACCGATTCACCGACCCGCTGGATCACCGACCCCATCCTCGGCAAGGAACAGACCTTCACCACCCAACTGGTCGGTCGCGGCCCGTACAGCGAGTACTACGGCGACCTCACCATCACCCTGGACACCGCCAGCTACGGCGAGAACTTCATCACCACCTCGGTGATCATCTTCATCTCCGGTGTGCTGCGCGCCCTGGCCATGGCCATGGTGCTGTACATGGTCTACCACTGGCTGCTGACCAAGCCGCTGTCGAAGATCATCGAGTACCTCACCAACATCAATCCGGACCGCCCCAGCGAGCACAAGCTGCCCATGCTCAAGGGCAACGAGAAGAACGAGCTGGGGCTGTGGATCAACACCGCCAACCAGCTGCTGGAGTCCATCGAGCGCAACACCCACCTGCGCCGCGAGGCGGAAAACAGCCTGCTGCGCATGTCGCAGTACGACTTCCTCACCGGCCTGCCCAACCGCCAGCAACTGCAGCAACAGCTCGACCAGATCCTCGACGACGCCGGGCGCCTGCAACGCCGCGTGGCCGTCCTCTGCGTCGGCCTGGACGACTTCAAGGGCATCAACGAACAGTTCAGCTACCAGACCGGCGACCAGTTGCTGCTGGCCCTCTCCGACCGCCTGCGCAGCCACAGCGGTCGCCTCGGCGCCCTGGCCCGCCTCGGCGGCGACCAGTTCGCCCTGGTCCAGGCTGATATCGAACAGCCCTACGAGGCCGCCGAACTGGCGCAGAGCATCCTCGACAACCTGGACACGCCCTTCACCCTGGAGCAACAGGAAGTCCGCCTGCGCGCCACCATCGGCATCACCCTGTTCCCGGAAGATGGCGACAGCACAGAGAAGTTGCTGCAGAAAGCCGAACAGACCATGACCCTGGCCAAGAGCCGCTCGCGCAATCGCTACCAGTTCTACATCGCCAGCGTCGACAGCGAGATGCGCCGCCGCCGCGAGCTGGAGAAGGAGCTGCGCGAGGCACTCAACCGCAACGAGATGCACCTGGTGTTCCAACCCCAGGTCGATTACCGCGACCACCGCGTGGTCGGCGTCGAGGCACTGATCCGCTGGCAGCATCCGCAGCACGGTTTCGTGCCGCCAGACCTGTTCATCCCGCTGGCCGAACAGAACGGCACCATCATCGCCATCGGCGAATGGGTGCTGGACCAGGCCTGCCGCCAGCTGCGCGAATGGCACGACCAGGGCTTCAGCGAACTGCGCATGGCGGTCAATCTCTCCACCGTGCAGCTGCACCACAACGAGCTGCCGCGCATGGTCAGCAATCTGCTGCAGGTCTACCGCCTGCCGCCGCGCAGCCTGGAGCTGGAAGTCACCGAAACCGGCCTGATGGAAGACATCAGCACCGCCGCGCAGAACCTGCTCAGCCTGCGCCGCGCCGGCGCCCTGATCGCCATCGACGACTTCGGTACCGGCTACTCCTCGCTGAGCTATCTGAAGAGCCTGCCGCTGGACAAGATCAAGATCGACAAGAGCTTCGTCCAGGATCTGCTGGAAGACGAGGACGATGCCACCATCGTTCGCGCCATCATCCAGCTGGGCAAGAGCCTGGGTATGCAGGTCATCGCCGAGGGCGTGGAGACCGCCGAGCAGGAGGCCTACATCATCACCCAGGGTTGCAACGAGGGTCAGGGCTACCTGTACAGCAAGCCGCTACCCGCCCGCGAACTGACCCTCTATCTCAAGCAGGCCCGCCGCCTGAGCAATGCCGGCAACCCGGCCACGCTCTGAGACTCCAGTTCCTCCCCTGTTCTGGGGAGGTAGTTTCTACGCGGCCATGGCCCCTCTGAAGCCCTGGAATCGCTGATGCCCTTAAAGTCCTTTATCTGCCTGATCGCTGTGCTTGCCCTGAGCGGCTGCACCATGCTCAGTCCAAGCGACCCGCTGCGTATCGACCTGGTCGGCCTGGAGCCCTTACCGGCGCAGGGCATGGAAATGCGCTTCGCCGTGGTGCTGCGGGTGCAGAACCCCAACGACAGTGTGATCGACTACAACGGCCTGTCCGTGGAACTGGACGTCAACCACCAGCCCCTGGCCAGCGGCGTGAGCGATGCCAGCGGCCAGGTACCGCGCTTCGGCGAGGCGCTGCTGAAAATCCCGGTGACCATCTCGGCCTTCTCGGTGATGCGCCAGGCCTGGGCCGCTGCGGGCTACCAGCAGGGCCGCAACCTGCCCTACGAGCTGCGCGGCAAGCTCGGTGGCGGCCTGTTCGGCACCGCCCGCTTCAACAGCGCCGGCACGCTCAACTGGCCGCAAACCGCCAATACGCCCTAAAGCCGGGTAAAACCCTATACAATGCGCGGCTTTTCGCAGCCACACCGTCGAGGTTCATCATGAGCACCCTGCCGCCCTGCCCCAAGTGCGGGTCCGAATACACCTACGAAGACGGCGCCCAGCTGGTCTGCCCGGAGTGCGCACACGAATGGTCGGCCGATGCCGCAGCCCAGGGCGATGAAGACGCTCGGGTGATCAAGGACTCGGTCGGCAATCTGTTGCAGGACGGCGATACCGTGACCGTGATCAAGGACCTCAAGGTCAAGGGCAGCTCCCTGGTGGTCAAAGTCGGCACCAAGGTTAAAAACATCCGACTGGTCGACGGCGACCACGACATCGACTGCAAGATCGATGGCATCGGTGCAATGAAGCTGAAATCGGAATTCGTGCGCAAGGTCTGAAGCCCGACTCTCGACTAGGCTCAACAGAGCGGGCGCGCAACGCGCCCCTCTGCCACGTCGGGAGGAGCCATGCGCACCCTGTCGCTTGCCCTGCTGCTGCTCTTAAGCCCACTGCTGCACGCGGAAACCTGGAAAGTGGTCGGCGACGAACAGTTCGCCCCCTACAGTTTTGTCACCCTCGACAGCGATCAACCACGTGGTGTCGACGTGGAGATGATCGAGGCGGTTCTCAAGGAAGCCAAGGTGGCTTACCAGCTGCGCCTGTATCCCTGGGAACGGGTCAAGCGCATGCTCGAACGGGGCGAGGCGGACATGGCCTTCCAGTTCGCCGGCACGCCTGAACGCCAGGCGCAATACGAGTTGGTCGGCCCACTGCGTACCGGTTCCACCGTCTTCATGACCACCCACAAGACCCGCATCAGCGATTGGCAAAGTCTCAACGACTTCACCCCCTTCGTCATCGGCCAGGTGCGCGGCTACGCCTACGAGTCCAGCTTCGACAACGCCGACCTCGGCCGCGACACCAGCGCGCAGAACCCGCGCCAGCTGGTCTCCATGCTGCTTGCCGGACGCATCGACATCATCGTCGGCGACCGCACCCAACTGCTCTATTTCGTGCAGGAACAACGCGCCCAACAACAGGTGCGCTTACTGCCCAGGCCGCTAGTGGAGATGCCGCGCTACGTCGCCTTCAGCAAGGGCGACACAACGCGTGCGGAACAGTTTTCCCAGGCGCTCGAACGTCTGCGCGAACGCGGCGAACTGGATACGATCCTGCGCAAGTGGGAAGAGTGAGCGCTACTGCACCGGTAGAAAATTGATGAACAGCAGGCTCTGCGCATAGTTGGCTCCCATGCGCCGGTAGCGTTCTTCCAGCACATGAGTGAGCAAATCCAGGCGCGCCACCATCTTGCCGAACTCCACCGCATAACTGAGGTTGCCGCCCTCATTGGACAGCAGCAATGGCCGCCCCTGCTCGTCACGACGCTGCCCCAGCATCCAAGCGGCCTTCTCGATGTTGCGCGCGGCGTTATGAATGAATTCGGCATTGAAGGAGTCAGTGAGATAGAACTCGGTGCGTCCCCCATGCGCCGTAATCAGCATGCTGCCCAATGCATAGATGAAGGCACCGACCCGGTCGCCGTGGAAGTCCGGGCCCAGCGCATAGCTGAGCGCCGCCACGTCACGCCGCCCACCCAAATGTGGCATCGGCTGGTTGTTCTCGATGGCCCGTTGGATGGCCTGCTCAGCCTCTGAACGGCTGGCCAGTCCCGTCTTGCGCCACTCTTTGGGATTGCGCTGGTACAGCTTGTCCAGCAGGCGATAAAGGCTGTTGAGGTTGTTGCGCATGGCCAGGGTGGCCATGCGGTCGACATCGCTTTGCAGCAACTCGCGCGGATTCAGCTCCGCCGTCTTGTTGATGATGCTGGCGTGATCCAGGCGCCCGGTGCAGCCACCCAACGTCAGCAACAGCGCCAAGCCCAGCACCAGCCCGCGATAGCCGTCGATTACCTTCGCCCCCATGACTGCCCACTCAGTGCCTCCGGTACCTTGCAGTAAAGCGCACAATTGCCGGCTACTGCCGTGTCGGAGGGCACGTGGTGCCGATAGGACAGCCGCACACCAGAAGCTTTACCGAGGTTTTACATTTCCGCATGAAATGTACCCTGCTGCGTACAGTCGAAGGCTGTAACCGGGATAGTCCGGCAGCATAGGAGTCTCGCCCATGATTTCGCGTTTATCTCTCATCACCGGACTGGCCGCCAGCCTCGTCTTCGGAGCAGAGCAGCAGGCGCAAGCAGCAGACCATGGCGATGTAGCCGCAGGTGTCGCAGTTGGTGCCATCATCGGCGGTGTACTGGCCAGCCAGCGCCCGGTACAGGTCTACGAACCAGCGCCAGTCGTGTATCAGTCACCACCAGTGGCCTACTATCCTGCTCCTGTGTATGTGCAGCCACGGCCGGTATATGTTCAACCTCAGCCGGTCTACTACCGTCCCGCCCCGGTATATTACGTCGCGAAACCTCCACGTTATCGCCACGGACACAAGCACCATTACAGGCACTACGGCCGCTGGTAACAACAAGCCCCGCATATGCGGGGCTTGTTCTATCCGGCAAGGCAACCTGACCTCACCCCATTGGGGACACACGAAAGCACGGGCATCCGAAGGATATCCTTACACCAGTGCAGCGACTGCCAGGCACTTCCTGAAGCCAGACAAAAAAATGGGCGACCGAAGTCGCCCAAAATGCCTTGCGTGCACTGTGCAGGAAGAATCACTTGGCCTTGGCTACGGCCTTCTTGTGTGAGTCCTTCCAGATGAACAGCCCGACGCCGCCAAAGAAAGCGAGCATCAGTACTACGGTGCCGATACCGGCGATGACTACTGTGTCGAGAAACATGGCGGCCTCCTGTATGAGCCTTGTCTTGCATGGCTACAGACTATCGGAGGCGGGGCAGCGGATATTGATCAGGATCAATAGCAGGGAGGCTGGTGCCGCGACAGGCCGCCGCAGGCAGAGGAACGGATAGGCCAACGCCCCAGAGCGAGGACCGGAGCTCAGCGCTTCTTGGGCTTGCTCTTGGTCTTTTTCTTGGCCTTGCCCAGGGGCAGCACCTGCTCGAACACCTGGCGCATCTCGTCCAGTTTCTTGTCATGCAGGTCGTGGATGCGCTTGCTACGCTCGACTCCGAAGTCGATCAGCTTGTCGTCGCTCATGGTCAGTCTCGAATCAGACGAAAGGTGAGGTTGATGCGCGGCGCCACCGCTTTGCGGGTCTTGGCCACCTGATGCTGCCAATGATGCTGCGTTGCGCCGGCCATGACCAGCAGCGATCCATGCTCCAGTTCCAGGGAATGCTCGATGCGGCTGCTGCCCTTGCGCCGCAGATCGAAGCGCCGCGTACCGCCCAGATTGAGTGAGGCGATCAGCGGCTCGCGACCGAGCTCGTCTTCGTCGTCACTATGCCAGCCCATGGAATCCTGGCCGTCGCGGTAATAGTTGAGCAGCACGCCGTTGAGGCGCTGACCTACGGCTTGCTCCACCTGTTGACGGATTTCGCTCAGCAGTGGCGTCCAGGGTAGTGGCAGGTGAGTCAGGCCGGAGTAGCGGTAGCTGGCTTCGGCATCGCCATACCACGCCAGCAGACGCGGCACCGGAACGTCTCGCCCGTGGATATGCAACCGCGGCTGCTCCCAGGGCGTTGCGTCGCGCAACTGGCGGAACCAGGCGTCGGCGCGAGCCACATCCAGCCAGCGTGGCCGGTAGTCCAGCGTCGCATTGGGTAGATCCAGCGGCGGGTGATCGAACAGATCCATGGCGGATAATGGCAGCGAAGAAGGTAAGGGGATTGTCCTGGCTTCAGACCTCGACATCCACCCACAAGCCCTGGCGGGGCATTTCTTCCAGAGACTCCTCGTCTTCAGTGACCTCGCCCTCGGCCATCTCCTCGGCCGTATAGCCACGGCGCTGGCGGCGCTTCTGCTCCTCGCGCAAGAGCATTTCCGCCTCCTGGGGGTGGCGTTTGTCCAGCTCTACCGCGCTTTCCTTGGAACTTTCGTTGGCCGGGGTGACAGGCGGAATATCCGGACGCGGCTTGACCACGTCCTGCTGGGCGGTCACCGGGGCCAAGCTATGGGGAATGGGCGGCAGCATCGTGGGAATCTCCCTGGTTAACCCAACTGTCGGCCGGACGGACTCCTACTTGAGCCGGCACTCGCTACACTTTCGACTCGGGACGCACGTATTGATTCAGTACGGACGTCGCTCTCGGCGCAGCGTTCCGCTAACATACGCGGCTTTTTTCGCAGCTGGGGCTTTCCATGGCAAGTAGTGGCATTGTGCAGTATCAACCGGGACAACGCTGGATCAGCGACAGCGAGGCGGAACTCGGACTCGGCACCATCCTCACTTCCGACGGGCGTCTGCTCACCGTGCTTTACCCGGCCACCGGGGAAACCCGCCAGTATTCCCTGCGCAACGCACCGCTGACACGCGTGCGCTTCGCCCCGGGCGACGAGATCACCCACTTCGAAGGCTGGAAACTGACCGTGCAGGAAGTCGAGGACGTCGACGGCCTGCTGGTCTACCACGGCTTCAACGCCCAGCACGAACCCTACAGCCTGCCGGAAACCCAGCTGTCCAACTTCATCCAGTTCCGCCTGGCCAGCGACCGTCTGTTCGCCGGGCAGATCGACCCATTGAGCTGGTTCGCCCTGCGCTACCACACCCTGGAACACCAGAGCCGCCTGCTGCAATCGAGCCTGTGGGGCCTGGGCGGCGCCCGCGCGCAGCCAATCGCCCACCAGCTACACATTGCCCGCGAAGTGGCCGACCGCATCGCCCCGCGCGTACTGCTGGCCGACGAAGTGGGCCTGGGCAAGACCATCGAGGCCGGCCTGGTGATCCACCGCCAGTTGCTCTGCGGCCGTGCCAGCCGGGTACTGATCCTGGTGCCGGAGAACCTGCAACACCAGTGGCTGGTGGAAATGCGCCGGCGTTTCAACCTGGAAGTGGCACTGTTCGATGCCGAGCGCTTCGCCGAGAGCGATGCCGACAATCCCTTCGAAGACGCCCAGCTGGCCCTGCTGGCCCTGGAGTGGGTCAAGGACGACGAGCGCGTGCAACAGGCCTTGCTGGACGCCGGCTGGGATCTGCTGGTGGTGGACGAGGCCCATCACCTGGTCTGGCACCCGGAAAAGGCCAGTGACGAATACCGCCTGGTCGAGCAACTGGCCGGCGCCATCGCCGGTGTGCTTCTGCTCACCGCCACCCCCGAGCAGCTGGGCCTGGAAAGCCACTTCGCCCGCCTGCGCCTGCTCGACCCGGACCGTTTCCACGACCTCGCCGCCTTCCGCGCCGAGAGCGCCAACTACCGCCCGGTGGCCGAGGCCGTGCAAGAGCTGCTCGACCAGGGCACGCTGAGCCAGGCGGCCCGCGCCGCCATCGAGGGCTTCCTCGGCAGCGAAGGCAACGAGCTGCTGGACGCCATCGCCAGCGGCGACGAAGACGCCCGCTCGCGCCTGATCCGCGAACTGCTCGACCGCCACGGCACCGGCCGCGTGCTGCTACGTAACACCCGCGCCGCCGTACAGGGCTTCCCCGAGCGCCAGCTGCACCCTTACCCGCTGCCCAACCCGTCGGAATACATGGAGCTGCCGCTGGGCGAACACGCCGAGCTGTACCCGGAAGTCAGCTACCAGGCCCAGCAGGATCTCGACGAAGAAGAGCGCTGGTGGAAGCTCGACCCGCGCGTCGACTGGCTGATCGACACCCTGAAGATGCTCAAGAAGTTCAAGGTGCTGGTGATCTGCGCCCACGCCGAAACCGCCCTGGACCTGTCCGACGCCCTGCGCGTGCGCTCCGGCATCCCGGCCACGGTGTTCCACGAAGGCATGAGCATCCTCGAACGCGACCGCGCCGCCGCCTACTTCGCCGACGAGGAATTCGGCGCCCAGGTGCTGATCTGCTCCGAGATCGGCTCCGAAGGCCGCAACTTCCAGTTTAGCCACCACTTGGTGCTGTTCGACCTGCCGGCCCACCCGGACCTGTTGGAGCAGCGTATCGGCCGCCTCGACCGCATCGGCCAGAAGCACACCATCCAGTTGCATGTGCCCTACCTGGAGAACAGCCCGCAGGAGCATCTGTTCCAGTGGTACCACCAGGCGCTCAACGCCTTCCTCAACACCTGCCCGACCGGCAACGCTCTGCAGCACCAGTTCGGCCCGCGCCTGCTGAGCCTGCTGGAAAGCAACGGTGACGACGCCTGGCTGCAGTTGCTAGACGAAGCCAAGGCCGAGCGCGAACGCCTGGAAGGCGAGCTGCACAGCGGCCGCGACCGCCTGCTGGAGCTCAACTCCGGCGGCGCCGGCGAAGGTGAGCAACTGGTCGAGGACATCCTCGAACAGGACGATCAGTTCGCCCTGCCGATCTTCATGGAAGAGCTGTTCAACGCCTTCGGCATCGACAGCGAAGACCACTCCGAGAACGCCCTGGTACTGCGCCCCAGCGAGAAGATGCTGGACGCCAGCTTCCCCCTGGGCGACGACGAAGCGGTGACCGTTACCTACGACCGCAACCAGGCGCTGAGCCGCGAGGACATGCAGTTCCTCACCTGGGAACACCCCATGGTGCAGGGCGGCATGGACCTGGTGCTGTCCGGCTCGATGGGCAACACCTCGGTAGCGCTGATCAAGAACAAGGCGCTCAAGCCCGGCACCGTTCTGCTGGAGCTGCTCTACGTCAGCGAAGTGGTGGCGCCCAGGGCCCTGCAATTGGCCCGCTACCTGCCGCCGGTCGCCCTGCGCTGCCTGCTCGATGGCAACGGCAACGACCTGGCCGGCAAGGTCGCCTTCGACACGCTCAACGATCAGCTGGAAAGCGTGCCACGGGCCAGTGCCAACAAGTTCGTGCAGGCGCAGCGTGATGTGCTGGCCAAGCAAATCAACGCCGCCGAGGCGAAGATTGCGCCACGCCACAATGCACGGGTCGAAGAGGCCCGTCAGCGCTTCGATGCCAATCTGGAAGAGGAGCTGGCGCGCATGACCGCCCTTCAGGCGGTCAACCCGACCGTGCGCGACAGCGAGATCGAAGCCCTGCGCAAGCAGCGCGAGAGCGGCCTGGCCTTCCTCGACAAGGCAGCCCTGCGCCTGGAAGCGATTCGCGTGCTGGTGGCGGGCTAAATCCCCCGCCTATACCGCGCATAACAAAAAGGGCAGCCTAGGCTGCCCTTTTCTATTACTGGCGATGCTTACTGCGCGGCCTTGGCGCGCATCTTGTCGCTCATCACGGCCATCTCGTCGTAGATCGCCTGCGGGTTCTTGCGCTTGATCTCCCAGGCCATGCGCCCCTGTTCGTGCGGCAGGATCATGAATTCGCCCTTGGCCACTTCGTCGTGGATGTAGTTGGCAATGTCCGCGGCGCTGATCGGGCTGTTCTCCAGCAGCTTGCCGACCTGCTGTTTGACGTTCGGGTTGGGGCCGCGGAACGAGTCCAGCAGATTGGTCTGGAAGAACGACGGGCAGACCACGTGCACGCCGACGTTTTCCGACTTGAGTTCGATCAGCAGGCTTTCCGACAGCGCCAGCACACCGGCCTTGGCCACGTTGTAGTTGCTCATGGCCGGGCCCTGCATCAGCGCGGCCATTGACGCGATGTTGATGATCTTGCCCTGGCTGGCGCGCAGCTGCGGCAGGAAAGCCTTGCAGCCCTTGATCACGCCCATCAGGTTGATCGACAGCTGCCAGTCCCAGTCTTCCAGGCTGAGGTCGGCGAAGAAGCCGCCAGCCGCTACGCCTGCGTTGTTGACCAGCACATCGAGGCCGCCGAAGCGTTCCTCGCAAGCCTGCGCCACGGCGGTCAGCTGGCTGTAGTCACGCACGTCGCAGCGCATGGTGAAGCCATCACCGCCAGCTTCACGCACCAGCTTGAGGGTTTCCGCCAGACCGGGCTCGTTGACGTCGCACAGCGCCAGACGCCAGCCATCGCGGGCCCAACGCAGGGCGATTTCGCGTCCCAGGCCGGAGCCTGCCCCAGTGATCATCATGCGATTGTGCATACTGCTTTGCCTTGTTCGGTAGTGAGGTTGCCGCGAGTGTAGCCAAGCCGCGCCCCGGTGCGGCGCTGCATCAGGCGGATGAATGTCGCGGCCCAAGCCACTTCACGGAGCCTCGCCATCGAGCTTGCGGGTTACCGCCAGAATCAGGCTGGCGGTGAGCTTGCTGCGCTCCACCGTGCCCATGAAATAGCCATCCTGATTGACCACCGGCAGGCTGTCGGTACGCAGTGTTTCCATGCGTTCCAGTGCGTCGCGACGCGACGTGGTGCTGGTCACCGCCGATTGCACCGCGACGAAGCCGGGCAGCTTGCTCAGCTCGGCCCAATTGCTGGCACTGCTGCTGTTGAGCAACTGCTGGAACTGCTGGTAGCCGCCATCTCCCGCCACCCGCAGATAGCTGATCAGGTTGGCCGCATTGAACATGCCGAACAGCTTGCCATCGGGCTGGTTGACCACCACCACGCGCAGGTAGGAGCTGCCGGACAGCGCCTCGAAATAGGTCTTCAGCGCCGGCCCGTAATAGCCACCGTGGCCCAGGCGTAGCTCCAGAGCCTCGATCCTGCGCTCGATCAGCACTCGCAACTGCTGGATACCGCCCTTGCCGGCCATCTCCACCACCTGCACGGCATCCTGCACCGTGAGTTGCTCGGACGGTGCCACCTGCTCCTTGATCTTGCCCTTGGCGGCATCGGTCAGCAGCTCGCTGAGGTCCGCCTTGACCCCGAACATATCGATGCCCTTGAGCTTGCCGGTGGCCAGGGCCACCAGCAGCAGCGGGATGACCAGGAATACCAGGTCGATGGTCTTGATCTCGTACTTGCCGGCGGAAAACACCCGCAGCAGCAACGAACCGGCCACCAGCGCAATGCCGGCGAGCAGCAACAGGAGAATGGTTGAAGTGGGCATGACGCGCTCCTTGCCGGACTGAGTTGATCCCAGCACCAGGCGCGCCCCTCAGGACCACGCCACGGCAAGTGCAAAACGGGCACCGCTACCGATAAAACTAGGCCCGCTGGCCAGTCGCGTTAGAGCAGTTGGCGATAGTCATCAATGCCGCCATCCACGCCACAACAACCACAGGTAGATCGGCAGGTTGATCAGCACGACCACTGCGCCCAGCCAGAGCTGAATCTGCGGGGTCAGCCCGGCCGGGTAGATCAGCGGAATCAGGTAGTGCTCGACGAAACCACCGGCATAGCCGGCCTGCCCGGCGGCCTGGCGCAGCTGGTTCTCCAGGGGCGTCAGCGGGCAGTACAGGTGCAATAGCTCCACCGCCACGCCCCAGGCTGCCGCCGGCAGATGCAGCCAGGCAAGGCGCGGCCAACGCAGCACCGCCAGGGCGCCCAGCAGAACGAAAAGAATGAAGGCCAGATGCAACAGCACCACCGCATCGGCCGCCAGACGCAAGAACATGCAATTTACCCTTAGATGATCAATGGGCTGGGATGACTGCAACTTATCCGAGCGCTGAAAATTTATCGCGAACTTTCAACAAGTTAGCGCCGAGATGCACAACTTAAACGTTCTTATTTATATTTATTTTTATATATAATTCAATAACTTACATTTGACGGGGAACAACATCGGGCGCACACTTTTGCGCTATCGACCACCCACCCACTTCGAGGCCAGTCATGAAAGGCGACAAGAAAGTCATCCAGCACCTGAACAAGATCCTCGGCAACGAACTGGTGGCGATCAACCAGTACTTTCTGCACGCGCGCATGTACGAGGACTGGGGCCTGAAGAAGCTCGGCGAGCACGAGTATCACGAGTCCATCGACGAGATGAAGCACGCCGACAAGCTGACCAAGCGCATCCTCTTCCTCGAAGGCCTGCCCAACCTGCAGGATCTCGGCAAGCTGCACATTGGCGAGAACACCAAGGAAATGCTGACCAGCGACCTCAAGCTGGAACAGGCCGCCCTACCTGACCTCAAGGCCGCCATCGCCTATTGCGAGTCGGTCGGCGACTACGGCAGCCGCGAGCTGCTGGAAGACATCCTCGAATCCGAGGAAGAGCACATCGACTGGCTGGAAACCCAGCTGGGCCTGATCGACAAGGTCGGCATGGAAAACTACCTGCAGTCGCAGATGGACGAGTAAACCGTCGTTCAGTACTGAAAAGCCCCGCATCTGCGGGGCTTTTTCATTGGCTCTCATAAACATTCCATATCCGCGCCGCAGGCGTCGGAGTCGCGTAGCGGCGGCGACTGCATGCGCACCAGCGCCTCCGAAGTGATGACGATGCCGCGCCGGCCGGCCTGGCAGATATCGGCGTAGTCCGCTACCGCATCGCGCGACGCCTCGCTGAAGCTGCCCTCGATATCCGAATCGTTGAAACTGGAAGCCGCACTGAGCAGGCGATCGACGATCGGCACCACCA
Source organism: Pseudomonas sp. BMS12 (assembly GCF_001592875.1). GTDB lineage: Bacteria > Pseudomonadota > Gammaproteobacteria > Pseudomonadales > Pseudomonadaceae > Aquipseudomonas. Next base: position 16,723 of record NZ_LSOF01000009.1, read on the forward strand.
GCTTCAGGCAGTACTGCACGCGGATCTTCAGCAGGTTGGCATCCTGGATACCGGTGCCCGGGCGGTACATCAGGTTGTCGTTGGGGATGGCGTAGTCGGATTCGTCGCTGTCCCACTCGCCATAGGCGCTGAAGTTGTTCAGGCTCGGGCTGATACGGGTCACCACGGCGTAGTTGTCCACTTCCGCCCCCGCCTCTTCGAAGGCGCGCTCCTTGTCGGCATCGGTGTTGTGGTGAACGAACAGCGGCGTGAGGCCACGGATCAGGCCCCGGCGGATACCTTCGTAGCTGGCCCCGTTGAGAGCGCCAATGCGCGCGCCCTGGAAGGTCGCGTAGTTGAGGCTGTTCTTCGCCGAATATATGAAGGCGGCCTGGATGGTGCCGAAGATCAGCATCACCAGCACCGGCAGAATGATCACGTATTCCACCAGGGCCTGACCGGATTCGCGGCGTGTGCTCATCAGGGCTCCTGTTGCACCACGGGTACGTCGAAGGCCTTGAGCACGGCCTCGGCCTTGCTCGCCACCGGCGCAATGCGCGGATCGTTGCGATCGAGGTGCAGGTACATTTCCGCCACGGTATGCCCAACGCCCTGCAACTGCAGGTAGACCAGGTTGTGCCAGGCCTTGGCGTGGCCGGAGTCGCGCAGCACCGCCTCGCGGTAGGCGGCCATGGCACCCTGCACATCACCCTGCTTGGCCAGGCTGTTGCCCAGGCGGTAGCGCATGTCGGCATCGCTCGGCAGCGCTTGCGCCAGTTCGCGATAGTCGCGGGTGGCGCGTGCATAGTCGCCATCGGTGTAGGCCTGGGCGGCTTCACGCTGCACCGCCAACAGATCGCCATGCTGGCCGCCGAGGCCGCTGCAGCCTCCGAGCAGTAGCAGGGACAGGATGATCAGGGCACGCATTCGAATACATCTCCTTCGCCAATATTCAGTCTGCCGGCCTCGCCGGCGGCCAGCTCGATTACGCTGCGCGCACCACGGCAAGCCGACATGCGCCATGGGGCCAGATTGTCCACACGCTTGAGCACCCGCCCACTGGCATCGAGAAACAGCACATCGATGGCATAGCCCATGAACCAGCAGTGCACCGCATTGCAGGGCCTCAGCCAGATACCCTGTTGCGGCAGCGGTTGCGGCCGCCCGAGCAACCCGCGGGCCCGGCGCAGCACATCGAAGGCCGCCAGCAGACACAGCTCGGTCAGCGTGACGCCATCACGGCTAACCCTGGCGCGAACATGTCTGGCCATCAGCCTTGCCCCATGAACTTGACCACGATGGGAAACAACAGGATGACGAAGGTCAGCGGGAAGATGAACAGGATCAGCGGAATGATCAGCTTCACCGGTGCCTGCATGGCGGTCTTCTCGGCACGCTGGAAGCGCTCTTCGAGGCGCTGCTGGGCCTGGATCTGCAGGGTGCCCTTGAGGCTGGAGCCCATCTTCTCGGCCTGTACCACCGCACGCACGAAAGTGCTGATGTCCTTGAGGTTGACGCGCTGCTCCATGCGCGTCAGTGCCTCGGCCCGCGGCAGGCCGGAGCGGATATCGCGCAGGACGATGCGGAACTCGTTCTTCATCGCGCCGTTGGGCCCCTTGTCCACCGCCTGCTGCAGGGCGCCGAGGAAGTTCAGGCCGGCGTCCACGCACATGGTCAGGTATTCGAGGAACACCGGCAGGTTGCGCACGATGTCGCGGTCGCGGCGGTTGCGTGTGTCGTTGATCCACAGCTCCGGCAACACCGCGCCGAGACAGAACATCAGCAGCAACACCGACCACATCACCCCGCTCTTGCCGCTGAGCATGGGCATCAGGGCAATCAGCGGCAGCAACAGTGCCAGGGTCACGCACAGGCCGAAGTAATCCTCGGGCGTCAGTACATAGAGCGCGCCGGTGCGCTGCAGGCGGTGATCCAGCTTGTCGAGAAACTTGGGCGGCAGCATGGAGCCGAGGAAATACGAGGCCAGCCGCACCAGCGGCCAGACCGGCTTCATCAGCGGCGGCACCGGGTCCATGTAGGCACGACTTTCGTCCGGCACATAGCGGAAAAGGGCCATGAACACCAGGATGAAGCAGGTCACCGCAACGCCCGTGCCGGCACCGCTGAACAAGGCAAGTAGTTCGCTCATCAGGCGTCGATCCGGGTGATTTTCTTGATGAAGGTGAAACCGAGGACTTCCATCACCACCATCACCGCCAGAACCATCAGGCCCATGCGTGTGGTGTACAGCTGGCTCATGGCCTCGGGCTCGATGGCGCTGAGGATGCCGGCGAGAAAGATCGGCAACATGGCCATGAAGATGCCCTGCGCACGTCCCTGCGAGGTCAGGCTGTCGATCTTGCCTTCCATCACCTTCTTGCGCCGCAGAGTGGTGGCCATGCCGTTGATGGTCTCGACCAGGTTACCGCCCACCTCACGACTGATACGCACGGCAGAGCTGGCCATGATGAAGCTGGGCAGGGGAATACGCTCCTCCATCTTCACCAGGGCATCCTCCAGGGTCACGCCCAGACGCAGCTTCTTCACCAGTAGGCCGAATTCCTGACTCAGCGGGGCCGGCGATTGCTGCACCACGTTCTCCAGGGCCATGTTCAGGCTGGCGCCGGATTGCAGGCTGCTGGACAGCAACATGAAGGCGTCCGGCAGCTGCTCCTCGAACTTCTGCAGGCGCTTGCGCTTGAGCATCTTGAACACCATGCCAGGCACGAACAGCGACACCAGTGCCCCGGCGATGGTGATCACGGTGATCTGGAACAGCACATGCAGGAACAGCGGCACCAGCACCAACAGCATCAGGTTGAACACGAACAGCTGCTGACCGCTGGCGAAGATGAACATGTCGGCCAGCTCCACCTCGGCGCTGGCGCTGAACTGGCGGCGATAGAAGCCCAGGTTGGCGAGAATCACCCGGCCGAAGATCAGCGCCAGGCAGAACACGCTCATGGCAATCGACGCCACGCACAGGATGAACAGCAAGCCGCCCATATCAGACCTCCTGATTGGTGCTGAAGATGCTCATATCCACCGGAATGCCTCGGCTACGCAGCTCCTCGTAGAACTCGGGCACCTGGCCGGTGGCCAGATAGCGTCCCTTGACCCGGCCATTCTGGTCGAACCCCTGCTGACGGAAGCAGAAGATCTCGTTCAACAGGATAGTGCCCTGCTCCATGCCGGTGACCTCGGTGATGCTGGTGATGCGTCGCGAGCCGTCGCCGAAGCGGGTCTGCTGCACGATGATGTTGACCGCCGAGGAGATCTGCTCGCGGATTGCCTGCACCGGCAGGTCCATGCCCGCCATCAGCACCATCACCTCAAGACGGCGCAGCATGTCGCGCGGCGAGTTGGCGTGACCGGTGGTCAGCGAGCCGTCGTGGCCGGTGTTCATCGCCTGCAGCATGTCCAGCGCCTCGCCACCGCGGCACTCGCCGACCACGATACGGTCGGGGCGCATCCGCAGGCAGTTGCGCACCAGGTCGCGAATGGTCACCTGGCCCTTGCCCTCCATGTTCGCCGGACGCGACTCCAGCGATACCACGTGCGGCTGCACCAGTTTCAGCTCGGCGGCGTCTTCCACCGTGACCACCCGCTCCTCCGACGGAATGAAGTTGGAGAGGATGTTGAGCAAGGTGGTCTTGCCCGAACCGGTACCGCCGGACACCACCACGTTGAGACGCTGCTCAACCGCCGTGCGCAGGAAGGTCACCATGGGTTCGTTGATCGAGCCGTAGCGGATCAGGTCGTCGGTGGTCAGCTTGTGCTGGGAAAACTTACGGATGGTCAGGCACGGGCCCTTGAGCGCCAGCGGTGGAATGATGGCGTTGACCCGCGAACCGTCCTTGAGGCGCGCGTCGACCATCGGCGAGCTCTCGTCGATACGCCGGCCGAGTGGCGAGATGATCCGCTCGATGGTAGCCATCACCGTGGCGTCGGAGCTGAAGTTGACCGTCGTGCGCTCCAGGCAGCCGGCGCGCTCGACATAGATGTCGTCGTGACGGTTGACCATGATCTCGGTAACGCTCTCGTCGGCCAGCAGGTCTTCCAGCGGCCCCAGGCCCACCGCCTCGTCCAGCACGATCTTGCGCAGCACGTCGCAGTCGATGCACTTGGGCAGACGCCCGCGGATCTGCTCCATGATCTCGTCGACCAGCTCCGACAGGCGCGCGCGCACCTCGTCCGGTGCCATGGTTTCCAGATCCATGCGGCGCAGGTCCATGGAGCGGAACAGTTCGGCATGGATGTACTTGGACCACTCCATGTAGGCGGCCTGGTCGTGGCTCACCACGCCGGCGGCCTCTTCCTCGTTGAACGGCAGGTCGCTGTCGGTGGGCGGCATGTCGTCGGTTTCGGCCAGCAGCGGGCGCACCCGCACCAGATAGCCGCCGATGCCGATCACATCGTCTTCGCCCAGCGGGCCGTAACGCCCTACCAGCTTGCCGTTGACTTCCAGCTCGTAGCCGCGGCTCAAATCCTCGACGAACAACCCGGCCAGCGACTGCTCGATGCGGGCATGGATCGGCGCCACGCGCCAGCCGCGCAGACGCAGGATGCAGGTACGCGCCTTACCCAGCTCGCACTGGGTGGTGGCGCAGGTGAGCTTGTCGACCGGCTGACCGTTGCGGTAGGTGACTTGCAACTCGAACATGCCTAGCTCCTCAGTCGAGCAGGCCGGCCTGGGTCGACTTCTCAAAGTCCTCCAGCAGGCGTTCGGCGCGATCCAGCTCACGCTGGTTGACGGTAGTACCAGGGCCGCGCATCAGCTCGGGGGTGATGAAGATCACCATCTCGCTCTGGCTGCCCTTGAAGCTCTTGTTGCGGAAGAACGCCCCGAGAATTGGGATGTCCTTGAGCCACTTGATGCCTTCGTAGGTGGCCTGGTTGTCGCGGTTGACCAGGCCGGACAGCACCAGCGTCTCACCCACCCGCAGCTGCACCTCGTTGTCGGTACGGCGGGTCTTGAACGCCGGGTAGTCGCCGACCTGGTTGGATTTGTCCAGCTGGCTGATTTCGGCCATCACCTGCGCAGCGATGCGGTCCGTACCGTAGATCTGCGGCTTGATGTTGAGGATGATGCCGAACTCCTTGTACTCCACCGAAGGGCCGTTGACGCTGCTGGTCACCACCGGCACTTCGCCGCCCACGGTCAGCTCGGCATTGCCGCCACTGCGTGCGGACAGGCGCGGCGAAGCCAGGGTCAGGGCCGAACCGTTGGCCTCCAGCAGGTTGATGCGCGAGGTGATTTCGGTGGCGATACCCCAGTAGCCATTGGTGCCGGTATTTCCGACGGCATCGTTGAGGTCGTCGAAGGTGCCGCTGTCACTGGGGAACTGGCCGCGGAAGTAGGGGTTGCTGCGCTTGTCCGAGGAGAACACGAAGCTCGGACCGTTGATGCTGGTGCTCCAGTTGACGCCCAGCTCCTCCACGTCGTCCTTGGCGAACTCGGTGATGCGCACATCGAAATAGATCATCGGCGCGACGAATTCGGACATCGGCTGGGCCAGTACCAGCAGGTCCGGGTAGCGCTCCTGCAGCAGCTTGATGCGTTCCATGTCGATCTCGTTGAGATCGCCATCGACCACGATCTGCCGCCCTACCGGCTTGATAGAGATGCCCGGAATCTGCCCGAGCATGGCGCGCACTTCCTCCAGCATCAGCCCGGAGTCGGACTTGGTCGCCGCGCCGCTCTGCTCTTCGGCCAGTACCAGCACGTTGTCGTAGAATTTCACCGCATCCTTGGCACGGGCCAGGTCCTGAGTGTGCAGCCGGCCTTCCAGCACCACCTGACGGCCTACGGTGCGAATCTTCAGGCCGGGGATATCCGAGAGCAGCGCACGCAGCTCGCCGATCTGCCGGTAGCCGTTGGCTTTCACCACCACCACGTCCATCTGCTCGCGGTGGCCATCGGTGAACCAGGCCTGCACCGTAGTTTCGCCCTCGGTTTCGGCGGTCAGCACCATCTCCTGGTTCTTCAACAAGGTGGCGCCGAGCAGCTCGACGTTACCGACTGCCAGGCGCTCGATGCCCGGCGCTTCCAGTACCCGCACATCACCTTTATAGAGCGTCAGCTGGGCCGGCAGGCTGTCGGCGGCCTGCGCCAGCGATGCTGCGATCATCCCCAGAAAAGTCATCAACCATCTTGCTTTCATCGTTATTGTCTCGAAGCCTGAATTTTCTTCTTTTGCGTCGGCCGTGCAGCCACCCGCGCCTTATTCCACGCGGATGTTCTGCACCGGGATGATGCCGTTCTTGCCGGTCCCGCCCGGAATGAACTGCACCATGCGACTGGCCTGTTGCGCTTCGCCCTCCTGGGAGGCATCACCGGCCGCCAGCGCGGTATCGGCGCTGGACTGGCTCTGCACGCTGGCGCTGACGCCGGAGGCCACCACGTTGCCGTTGGCATCGACCACCTTGCCATCCACCAGCTTGCCCACCACCTTGCCGTCGGCGTCATACACGGTGTCGCCCTTGACCGTACCGATGGCTTTGCCGGAGGCATCGCGCACCACGCGCACGGCATCCTGCTGCACCTCGACCTGAGCGCCGGCGATGGCCTGGCCGTCGTTGCCGACCACCTTGCCGTCGACCACCCTGCCCACTTCTCGGCCCTGGGCATCGAGCACCTTGTCGCCGACTACGGTGCCAATCACCTTGCCGGAAGCATCGCGCACCACGCGCACGGCGTCGTCCTTGGGCTTGCCGTTCTCGTCCAGCAGCACCTTGTCGACCTGGCCCAGCACCTTGCCGTCGACACCGACGGCCTTGCCGTCCTTGATCACGCCAAGCACCTTGCCCGAGGCGTCGACCACCTGGCCGTCGACCACCCGGCCGATGATCTTGCCGTTGGCGTCGCGTACCACTTCGCCCATCTGCCCGACCACCTTGCCGTTGGCATCCACCAGCGCGGTCTCGACCTTGCCCAGCGAATTGCCCTCAAGGCCGACCGGCTTGCCGTCCTTGATCACGCCAATGACCTTGCCGTCGGCATCGACCACCTTGCCATTCACTACCCGGCCGATGATCTTGCCGTTGGCATCGCGCACCACCTGCTGCTCGCTGCCACGGGACTTGGCTTCCGGCTGCGCGTTGGACTTGCTCATGTCCACCACCCGACCGTTGGCATCCAGCGCCGCATTGCGCTCGACCTTGCCCAGCGCTTCGCCCTTGAGGCCAACCGCCTGACCGTTGCGCACCACGCCGATGACCTTGCCGTCGGCATCCAGCACCTTGCCGTCGACTACCCGGCCGATCACCTTGCCGTCGGCATCGCGCACCACGTCGGCACGCTCGCGCACGCGCAGCAGCGGATCGTCGGCAGCCACGTCCTTGACCACCCGGCCGAGCGCCTTGCCATCGAAGGTCACCGGCTTGCCGTCGACTACCTTGCCGACAATGCGGCCCTGGGCATCGACCACGTTGTCGCCGACGATGCGCCCGACCAGATTGCCGTTGGCATCCAGCACCACATCGGCCTTCTCGGTGGGTGGCGGCTCCAGCAGGTTGGCCACGGTAATCTGGCCGAGCTTGGCGAAGCTGGTGTCCTTGGGATGACGCAGCACGGCGACCAGATCGCCACTGCGCTCGGCCAGCTCCACGCGGGCCACCTGCTGCGGGGTGAGCATCAGGCTGACGGTGGAGAAGTTCATGTTGAAACCGTCGGCCGAGTTCTGGTCGTAGAAGGTCTCGTACTTGCGCCCGCTGGAGTCCTCGCGGCCGGCGGCAACCACCACCACGTTCTCCAGCACGGTCATGACCACGTCGTCGGCCAGATTCGGCTGCTCCTGCAGGCCGATGTCGGTGGCGGCAAAGCTGCCCAGCAAGTCGACATGGTCACCGGGGCGCAGCAGGCCGTCGAAGGAATTGACCTTGCTGATCTTCACCGTCTTGGCGCGCTTGCCCAGTTCGACGTTCTCGGAAAAACGGCTGACCGCGCTGCCCTCCACCGAGCTCCAGGCAATCGGCTTACCCTTCTGCAGCGGCGCTTCGACCATGCGCCCGTCGAGCTTCTTCCAGTCCTGCGCCAGCACCGCGCCGGAGGGCACGAACTGCGCCGGCACTTCCAGCACGGCGACTTTTTCCTTGCCGATCACCTCGGCCTTGCCCAGGTCCTTGCGCGGCACGATGACCGCTACCTTGCGCTCCACCGGCGGCTTGTAAGCCTCGCGGTACTGCGCTTCCTTGCTCTTCAAGTACAGCCAGGCCGCCCCGCCCGCCAATGCGCCGCAAATCACCGCGATGATCAGCAACTTGCTCCCCGAAACCGGTTGCATACCCTTTCCCCTAGCGAATCAAATTCTTTTTCTATGGCCCTGCGGGCCGGTTCTCTTGTTATGCGCGGCCTCAGTAGGGGCCGCTCAGTGTCCAGTCGCTTGCACCCTCGGTCAGAATCCAGCGTCCCTGGCAGCCGCCACTGCCCTGATCCGCGCTGGAGATATAGCCAAGGTTGTTGGTAGGCGACTCGACGATGGCGTTGTTGGTGGTGGTCACCTGATTGCCGGAGCCGTCGTCCTCGGTCTTGTCGAAACTGACAATCCCGCTGCCGGAATATCCCGTCAGCGTTAGCTCGTTATTGACCCAGTCCAGGCTGCGCACGATGCAGCGCGAATATCCATCCCAGTTGGCGATGGTGGACGACTGGCTGAGCACCATCTGCACCAACTCGCCATCCGGTACCTTGGCTATCGAGTAGGTCTCACCGGAGACCTGCACCTTGGACATGGAGTAGATGTAGCCATCCACCTCGTAACCGAAGGTACTGGCGTTACCGCTGCTGTCGAGCACCTGCACTGGGCGTGTATCGGCCACTACCGCACTGCTTGGCACCTTGCTGGTCAGCTCGCCCTTGAGCGGCTCGTAGTACTTGCCATTGACCTCGTAACCGAAGCCCACCACGTTGCCATTGACCACAAAAGCCTTTAGTGCCAAGGCATTGCCTTCATCGTCGACATACACGCTCCCAGTACTCACACCGGTAATGGTTTCACCGTTGATCACGGCAACCTGCTGGCCGGTTTCCTCATCGTATTCGTAGGTACCAATGGAGTTGCCGTTGAGGTCATAGATGGTGGTGCCGTTGACCGTACCGATCACATTGCCTTGGGAGTCGTACACGTAGTTGACCTTGTTCAGGGTTTCGGCCAACTCTGGCGTATCGTCATCCACGCCGCCGTCACCCGGAATACCATCGTCATCCTCCACTGCGGCATCGTCGGACGGCGGCGCGGCAACCTTGATATCGCCGTAATCCTGGATATCGCCGATGGCTGCCGAGTAGCCTTCGTAGTTGTTATGCAAGGCGTCGAGCATGGTCGGGATGCAGCCCTTGCTACTACCTGCCGGCTCGCAGGGAGCCAAGGTCAGCGCGGCGACCAAGGTGCCACCGATACCCAGCGCCACCAGGTATTCGGTCATCGCCTGCCCGCGCTGCCTCTTCATCAGCGGTCCATCCGATTGAGCAGAATCTGGGTCTGTTCGCCCTCGGTACGCATAAACACTACCGAAAGCTGTTCGAGCCCTTTGCTGTAGATCAGCGTTGCGTTGTTCTGCGCGAAGGCGCGGCGGCTAAGCTGCCAGCCGGCACGCACCATCTCGGTCTGGTACCAACTGACGGCGCCACTCATTTCCTGCGGATACAGCAGCATCACCAGTTGCCCATCGCGGTGCTCGTCCTGGCTCTGCATATCAGTCACCACCACAGCATCCGGCGGCATCGGCACACCAGCCCCCAGTGGCCGCGCCACCAACTCCTTGTCCGGAGGATTGACCAGCATCAGCCGCCCGGTGGTCTGCGCCTGCTGGATACGCGCCTGAACCATCATCATGCAGTCATCGTTGATGTGCATGACCTGCTGCCAAGCGCCGAATTCGGTGAAATCCACCACCCCGGCCCAGCGATCAGCATAGAAATCGAGCACCGCCTGCAAACTCGCGTCTACACGGAAACCCTTTACGCTCATCGGCGTATTGTTCCATTGCATGGCTTCGGCCACGGTGGCCAGTTGCATGCCATCCATCTGTGGAAAGTCATCGAAATCGCAGTCACCTCGTGCGATCAGAGGCAGCACGCTAAGGCAAAGCAGCAGAGCAGAACAGGTCTTATTCATCGAAGTAACAGAATCCAAAATCACACTCGACATCGGCCTCGGGGATCGGCTCGGTACCCACGTAGCCGAAGTCCACCTTGCCGAAAGTAGGCTCGAAGTTGCCGATGAAACTGATCACTGCGTTGATCACCGCGTTGTCCATCATGGTACCGATGGCAAAGTCGTCTGCCCGCTCCTTAAAATGGTGCTCGCCCTGAGCATTCCAGCCGTCGGCGAGAATGGCGCCGTTGGCGGTCATGGTCAGGCCATCGGGGAGATATGCTGGCCCGAGAAAACCTTTGCTGGCGTTGGCTTCCAGGCCAGTATTGGCGAGGTTGACCTGCATGCTGACCGAGGGTTTGAAGTAGTTGTCGACAGGATGGTCGACCTTCAGGAAGCCTTCGTCGCCAACAATATTGAGCATGTCCAACGGCTTTCTGATCATCAACTCCATGCCGTCGTTGTAGACGCCTAGCACCTTATAGGCGAAAGACGGTGTTCCCTGTGGATTGAGACTGCCACTGTCGGCACCACCGCTACCGAGCATCTGAGCACCGTTGCTCCAGCGCCACAGGGCGTGCTGGCTGCCAGCCGCTATACCAGACACATCAGCACTGGAAAGGACTTCAGGTGCCGCGGCGAACGTCAACAAGCGCTTTTCACCACTGGCGCTGATTGCTGCGTCACTGCGCACGGCCACGTCGTAGCCAGGCTCGGTGGTCTCACTGGGCTGATCGCCATTGTCGTACCAGACCGTACGTTCCCAGGTGACATAGCGGGCCAGCTGCTGAGTCTGGAAGCTCATGTCGAGCAGTTTGGCCAGGGTTGGCACCACCAGGAACAGGATCAGCAGCACGCCGGCGGTCATCACCACGAACTCGGTCATGGCCTGGCCTTCGCATCTTGGCTTAGGGAACATAATTGCCGAGCTCATTGAGTACGGCATCCTTGGCCGTGCCGGTGACCTGGTCGAACACCTCGTCGACCACCTCTTCTGCGTACTGTTTTACCGGCGGCTTGACGTTCTTCAGCAACTGCTCCTTGGCCGGTTCGGTGAGCGACTCCAACGCCGTGTCGATCACCCACTCGGCCACGCCCATGATGCCGCTGGACAGATTCAGCTCCTCCATCAGGTCAAAGGGATTGATCTCGCCGGTGGCAATCATCATGGTGATGGCGCTGGGCTCACGCAGGCGCGCATCCCAGAACGGGCTGAACTGGCTGGCCACCTCGGGCTTGTCGGCGCGCGGGCTGGCGAAATAGGTTTCCGCCGAGGACACCGTCATCAGCGCATCAGTCTCCTGCCACATCACCGTGGCGTATGCACTGCTCAGCGTGCCGTCGACCGGCCCCTGGGTATCCAACTGGAAGCGGTGCAGATTATTGCCGGAGGAGCCATTCAGGTTGAGCCCATCCGGGCTGTCGGTAGTCGGCACGTCCTTCAATTTTTTGGCCACGGCGATACTGAACTCGTGGCTGGTACCAGACTCGGCGAAGGAGTCGTTGAGGGCGAAGAAGGATGGCGGGCCGGCGTAGTTGGTCTTCACATCGGCCGGAATGGTGCCGTAGATATTGCGCACCTGCCCCCAGAACCAGGTCACGGCATGCACCATGTGGAAGGTATCGTTGTACATGCCTGGCGCCATACCCATCGAGTCCATGCCAGGAAAGCCCCACTGAGGCGCAGTGCGCATCGCATCGGCATCCTCCGCCACCAGTTGCTCGGTGGCACCACTGATAGGCATACCGAAGCCCAGCGGAATATTGCCGTCGATAATGGTGAAACACTTGGTACCCACCACTGGGAACCACAGGCACAACTCGATGACGATATCCACATCCAGCTTGAAGCCCAGCGAGGTGTAGTCGATGGAGGTCCAGCCATAGCGCTCTATGCCATCGCCGGTAGAACTGGTACGCAGCGGGTTGTAGCGATAGGCGGTGCCGCCATCGTTGAACGAACCCATTTCCAGGGTCAGGCTGAAGCTGATGCGAATCGGCCCCAACGGCAGGGTGATTTCCGGCGTACTCAGTGGCGGCGGCCCCAGATTGAAGTGCCGTTTGGCCAGCCAGTCGTTGCGGTTGTCGTTGATGATGGCAGCGAAGCGCTTATAGGCCTCCTTGGCATCGTCGTTGGGTGGCGGATCGCTGGCACCGGCCTTCTTCTTGTAGCGCTCGGGGTTGGTGTCCACCAGCATGGTCTCGGGGCCGTTGAGGCCACCGAGAAAGGAGCCCACAACTTCATCAGTGGTCGAAGGTTCCTCGTCAGCAGCACCTACTCCTCCGGCCGCCCCGCCGCCACTGCTGCTCATGGCGCTGCTGGCTTGGCTGTAGAGATTCTCGTAGCTGAAGGTGTCGCCGAAATAAGTCAGCGCCGCATTCTGGGTCAGGAAGTAATAGCCGAGTAGCGGGATGTAAAGATCGTCATTGGGGTCGGCATCAGTGGGATTCTGATGCGCCTCGACCACATCGATCATGCTTTCGATCTGCGCCTCCACCGTGGCCATGGCGAAGGCTTTCTGGAACATGGACAGCGCCATGTTGAAATAGGAAACGGTGGTCGGATAGAAACCGATCAGCGGGTTGGATACCGCGTCGATGCCATAACCGATGGCGATGTAAGGGATGTAAACCGCCTTGAGCAGGTCGGCCAGGTTGGGCCGAGGTGAAGGCGGAACTACCGGAATCTGGTAGGCAGGAAAGGAGTCCAGCCAACTGGGGATTGTCTTGTAGCGCTTGGCCCATGAACGCATCGCCACCATCTGCCCCACGGACAGCTCGTTGGCCACCATGGCGCGGTTGGTATAGGCGATGAAGTTCTGGTTGCGGGCGAACAGCTTGGCTTCGGTATACACCGCCGCATCGGCCGCGTTCTCCAGTTGCACGCGGTCGCGGGTGAGGATGCCGTGGTTGTACACCAGCAACATCGCCACCACGGCCACACCTAAAAAGAGCAGGCCAAAGACGATAGCCTGCCCTTTCTGAGCGGCATGATTGATAAGCCGCACCTTAGTAGGTACTTAGCTAATGGTTTACTTCTCAGACTGCTGGAAATTACCGAGGTCGTAGTCTTTAGACGCCTCGGTCCCGGCTTCGGTACCGGCTGCAGCACCCTGATTGGTAGCAGTCTGACCACCCAGCTCGGCCGCCATATCACCCACCTGGCCACGCACAGTGTCGCCGAACAGGTTGTAGACGACGATGGCGGCAATGGCGATCAGCGCCACGATGATGATGTACTCGGTCATGCCCTGGCCCAGCTGACGAGCGCGCGCTTTGATGTTCATGTTGCAAGGTACTCCTGATTTTTATTGGTAGTGGCAGATCTATGGCAGATGGCCAATACACTACCAAAGTCGTAGGAATTAGTCGCAACAAACTTCGCAAAAAACATTGACATTGACCGAATGGCCAGATTTAGCCATCAAGCACCGGCAAGCCGAGCTAAACAGCCGCGATTCAACCCAGCAATGACTGCAATAAAACCCTGCCCTGCGGCCAATCACCCAGCTTGCTATCGCCATTGATATGCCCGCACACCCCGAGGTTGTGCCAGCGACTTCCCCACCGCGCGGCGACGGCCTGGGTGTATGCCAGGCTCGCGTAAGGGTCATCGCAGCTGGCCACTACCAGGCTGGAGAAAGGTAGTGACTGCTCCGGCAGTGGTGCGAAACCCTGCAGGTTCAGCTCGGCGGCCGGCCCCTGCGGATCGGGCGGTGCCACCAGCAGTGCCGCGCGCACGCGCTGTTGGGTCTGCGCCGCCCAGTGCGCCACCAGGTTGCAACCGAGGCTGTGGGCAACCAGCACGCAACCCGCTCCGGCCTCAGTCACCGCGGCCTCCAGATTCGCCACCCACTCGGCGCACACCGGGTTCAGCCAATCGCGCTGCCGTACCCGAACAAAACTGGCGTCCTGGCTTTGCCAGCGGCTTTGCCAGTGCCCGGGACCCGAGTCGCCGTAACCGGGGATGATCAGAAAGGTCGTTTGCATCGTGCTGCCTCGTCATGTGCGCCCGGCTAAGCGCTCAGCGAGGTGCGCTCTCCAGAAGACTTTTCAGGTGGTCCACGCCCAGTTGCGCGCGCCGCTGCAGGGTCGGCCGTACCAGCGGCAGCAAAAGCACGCGAACCAGACGGGCATTGTTGCGACTGTACATGGCCCACTGCACATGGGTCTCGACCCCGAGCCCCTCCAGCAGTATTTCCATGCGTGGTAGCAGTGGTGGGAAATTGCCCTCGGTGACGAAACGCCGCCCGACTTCGACCTCCTTCACTTCGATCTCGATCTGCTGTTTTCCGCGCAGCGGAATGCTGACGGTTTCCCGATAACGCTTGCCGAGCGTAGCCACTGGCAAGGTATCGACCGAGACGATATCGATCACGCCGGGAAACCATTCGGCAAAGCGCTGCATATCGCTGATCAAGGCGAAAACCTGGTCAACTGAGCAACGGATGGTGGTGCTGGCTTCTGCAAGCAGTTGCATGACGGGTCCCTCCGAATGCTGGCACGGCTGCGCAGCATAACCGCTGCAATCACCGCCGCCATGAAATCCATGCATCGACAAGTATTACCGGGCGATTCAGTGGGAGCGGTTGGGCAGCACTGCCGCTTTAGCCGAAAAAGGCGCCATGCCAAGGCCCCCATTCGCGGCTAGAACCGCACCCACGCAGAAGTCGTCATTGGTTCAGCCATAAAAAAGGGCAGCCACTGGGCTGCCCAAATCACACGGAGCTATTACACCATCAGTGCGCGACGGCACCGCTGGCGCCGAGGCCGGTCTGCGAGCGGACGAACTGCGGGAAGAAGCGCTCGCGCTCCTCGCTGCCGACGCTGGACTTGTCGGTGACGGAGAAGAACCAGATCCCGGCAAACGCCACCAGCATGGAGAACAGCGCCGGATATTCGTAGGGGTAGACCGGCGTGGCGTTGCCGAGAATCGTGACCCACACGGTCGGGCCGAGCACGGTGAGCGCTACGGCGGTCACCAGCCCCAGCCAACCGCCGATCATCGCGCCACGGGTGGTCAGCTTCTTCCAGTACATGCTGAGGAACAGCACCGGGAAGTTGCAGCTGGCGGCGATGGAGAAGGCCAGACCGACCATGAAGGCGATGTTCTGCTTCTCGAACAGAATACCCAGGCCGATAGCCAGCACGCCGAGCGCCACGGTGGTGATCTTCGACACGCGCAGCTCATCTTTCTCGTTGGCCTTGCCCTTCTTGATCACGCTGGCATACAGGTCGTGGGACACCGCCGAAGCACCGGCCAGGGTCAGGCCGGCAACCACCGCGAGGATGGTGGCGAAGGCCACGGCCGAGATGAAACCGAGGAACAGGCTACCGCCCACCGCATTGGCCAGGTGTACCGCAGCCATGTTGTTGCCGCCCAGCAGCGCGCCGGTGGCGTCCTTGAAGGCCGGGTTGGTGCTGACCAGCAGGATGGCGCCGAAGCCGATGATGAAGGTCAGGATGTAGAAGTAGCCGATGAAACCGGTGGCGTAGAACACGCTCTTGCGCGCTTCCTTGGCATCGGACACGGTGAAGAAGCGCATCAGGATATGCGGCAGGCCGGCGGTACCGAACATCAATGCCAGACCCAGGGAAATCGCCGAGATCGGGTCTTTCACCAGGCCGCCGGGGCTCATGATGGCCTCACCTTTCGGGTGCACCTTGATCGCCTCGGAGAACAGCTGGCCGAAGTCGAAGTTGACGTGTTTCATCACCATCAGCGCCATGAACGAAGCGCCGGACAGCAGCAGCACGGCCTTGATGATCTGCACCCAGGTGGTCGCCAGCATGCCGCCGAACAGCACGTAGCAGACCATCAGGATGCCGACCATCACCACGGCGACGTGGTAGTTGAGGCCGAACAGTAGCTCGATCAGCTTGCCAGCACCAACCATCTGCGCGATCAGGTAGAAAGCCACCACCACCAGCGAGCCGCTGGCGGACAGGGTGCGAATCTGCGTCTGGCCGAGACGGTAGGAGGCGACGTCGGCGAAGGTGTACTTGCCCAGATTGCGCAGGCGCTCGGCAATCAGGAACAGGATCACCGGCCAGCCGACCAGGAAGCCGATGGAGTAGATCAGGCCGTCGTAGCCCGAGGCGAACACCAGCGCGGAAATCCCCAGGAAAGACGCCGCCGACATGTAGTCGCCGGCAATCGCCAGACCGTTCTGGAAGCCGGTGATGCTACCGCCGGCAGTGTAGAAGTCGGAGGTCGACTTGCTGCGCTTGGACGCCCAGTAGGTAATGGCCATGGTGAAGCCGACGAAGGCCACGAACATGATGATGGCCGACAGGTTCAGCGGCTGGCGCTGCACCTCGCCCTCGATGGCTCCGGCGGCCCACAGCGCGGGCGTCACGGCCAGCAGGCCGCAGGCGCCGAGAATACGGGAGATCATTGTTGCACCTCGTCGAGTACGGCCTGGTTGAGGCGGTCGAATTCGCCATTGGCACGCTTGACGTAGATACCGGTCAGCACGAAAGCCGAAAGGATCAGGCCGACGCCCAGGGGAATGCCCCAGGTGGTGGAAGAGCCGGCGCTGAGCGGTGTGCCGAGCAGCTGCGGCTCGAAGGCGATCAGCAGGATGAAGGCCAGGTACAGGCCCAGCATGATGGCAGAGAGTGACCAGGCGAAACGGTCGCGTTTGGCGACCAGCTCCTGGAAGCGCGGATTCTCTTCAATCCGCTTGTAGACGCTGTCGTTCATTGTTGTTGTCCTCCTCAGCAGGGTTGCCGGTGCGGCCACTCTAAAGCGCTGAAAAGCCCGAGACAGACGACCTTAGTCGAATCGGCGGGGGCTTCACGACCAAAGTCGTAGGGGTCTAGGCGGCCACGCCGGCATCTGCTAAGACCAACTGCACTAAGGACTTCCCGAACCCTATCGAGGAGGCCAAGCCCCCGGCCGGGTTCATGGTGCGATGTCTGAATCTGAATAGGCAGATCAGTGCGATCTGCCGACACCTGCTGATGCTCCGGCGAATCCTAAGATGAGCTGCAAAAGCACGACGACCTCGCCCGGTATCATCCCAGGGCAGAGGGCATGCATGTTTTCACATATGGGGCTGGGCCCGGATCGTTTCACGAGCATCCCGAGGCGAATTTTTCATCGGAGAACCGGCGCCTGGATACTGCGTCAGGCCTGCCAGGGCATGAGCCTGCTGACCTGCAGACATGGGTAAGCGTTATTGCGCACGATGGTGACCAACCGGATATCGGCCAGATCTCCGCATCGTGCTCTTCTGGGTCACCACGCACGCCAGGAGCGCTGGAGGGTGCCGAAAGCTCGAGGCAGAGATCGTTGCGCACGCCGCCAGGCAATCTCTATAGGTGTCCCGGAACGATCAGGCCACGCTGTCGATAACTGTCGATGGCGATGCCAAAGGCACTGCTGGAGAACACTTCCTTGACCCGGTAGGGCTTGCCGCACGAGTCGCGAGGCGACTCCTGCAGGTCGACCACCCGCTCCTTGCAGGGAGCCTTAAGCTCGTTGAGCACGACAAGCACCCGCGGCTTCAGTTTGCTGCCAGGTGGACAGCCGATGATGATGCCCACCTCGCCATTGCTGAACTCGACGATTTCGCCTGGCGGGTAGATGCCGATCAGCTGGACGAAGGCCTTTACGATTTCCGCATCGAAATGGCTACCGCGTGCATCGAACAGGATACGCAGCGACTCCAGTGTCGACTTGCCCTTGCTGTACACACGATCACTGTTGATCGCATCGTAGCTGTCGACCACGGCGACAATCTTGGCGAAGTAGGGAATCTTGCTGGCATCCAGGCCACGCGGATAGCCCCGACCATCCAGCCGCTCATGGTGGGAATAAGCCACATCGACCGTCGCGGCCGTCACCTGCTGATTGCTCATCAACAGCTTGCGCCCTTCCGCCGCATGACTCTGCATGATCTGCAGTTCTTCCTCTGTCAGTGCGCCTGGTTTGTTGAGAATCTCGTCGGGGACCTTGATCTTGCCGACATCGTGGAGCATGCCGCAGACGCCAATCTGCTCGAGCTGCAAGGGCAGCAGCCCCAGCTCGCGGCCCAGTGCAATCGACAGGATGGCCACGCGCAGCGAATGTTCGGAGGTGTACTCGTCCTTGTTCTTAATCCTGGCCAGCCAGAGCATCGCCGCCGGGTTGCGCAGAATGCTCTCGACGCAGCCTTTGACCACTTCCTTCACGGCGGCCACATCCAGCTCCTGCCCCAGCTTGATCGCCTGCAGGATGCGCAGCGATTGATCCCGCGCCGCCTGATAGGCCGGCACGGCCTGCTCGATCTCGGCACTGAAGGCAACCTTGCCGATCACTGGCTGCAATTCGGGCTCTATCGCCGCCTGATTCTCACGAGCCTGCTGGCGGACACCAATGGAACGCCGCGCATCTACCCAGACGAACTGGCAAACCTCCTGCAGCAGGCGGATCTCCTGCTGCTGGCGAATACGGAAGCCTTGGAAAAGGAAGGCGGTTTCAGTCCATGGGCGATCCAGCTCGACCACATACATCCCGATAGCCAGCTCGTCGACCGCAATCTTGAGCCGCGTACCGTCGTTGTTATGCATATCCAACTACCAGAAAACATGAGGGCGCCAAGCACGCCCAGCCAAATACCCGACCCTCTCAGGTTAGCCGCATGCGCAAGAGAGTAGTTCCAATCGCAGAACCATTATTGCCTCCCCCTCATGCTTAAAAGCTATTCCGACCATGAAGAGCCTGTATTTCCCTGCATCAACAGCAGCGCATAGTCTTGCACTGAACAGTAACAATTCTCATTAGAGACCAATCATGTTCAAGACTGTCACCTTCACCCTCATGCATTTCTGTATCGCCTTCAGCGTGACCTACGCGCTGACCGGCAGCCTCGCTGCAGGCGGCCTGGTCGCGGCCATCGAGCCGTTGTGCAATTCGGTGGGTTTCTACTTCCACGAAAAGATCTGGCAGCGCTTGGAAAAACCGGGCAAGCCCCGCGAAATCCCCAAGCACGCCTGGTTGCACCACCACGCCTGATGCGCATGGCTGTCCGCCGGCTCGGGGCATCCGCTAAGATGCGCGGCCTTGCCACCTCGCAGCCGCAGCCATGAGCCACAGCCCACGCGCTTTCCTCCTGCCCTACCTGATCGCCCTTCTGCTGGCACTGGCTGCCCTCGCCGGCACCTGGTACTGGGTCGGCCGCCCACTGCCGCTGGCCGCAGTCGCCACGCCAACGCACAAGCTGCAATGCGCCTCCTACACACCATTCGGCAAGGACCAGTCGCCCTTCGACCAGCCGCTGCAGGTGCGCCGCGAACAGGTGGAAATCGACTTCGACCAGTTGGCCAAGCGCTTCGACTGCGTGCGCACCTATTCGCAGACCGGCCTTGAAGCGCTGCCCGAACTGGCCCGCAAACATGGCCTGAAGATGCTGGCCGGCGCCTGGGTCAGCAGCAACCCGGTGGATACCGAGCGGGAAATCGCGGCGCTGGTCGCCAATGCCAAGGCCAACCCGGATGTGATCGAAGCGGTGATCGTCGGCAACGAGGCCCTGCTGCGCAAGGAAGTCACCGGCGAGCAGTTGGTCAGGCTGATCGAGCGGGTCAAGGCCGAAGTGGCGCAGCCAGTGACCTACGCGGACGTCTGGGAGTTCTGGCTGCAGTATCCGCAGGTGGCCCCAGCGGTGGATTTCATCACCATCCATCTGCTGCCCTACTGGGAAGACGAGCCCAGTGGCATCGACGCCGCGCTGGACCAGGTCGCCAACGTACGCCGCAGTTTCGGCAACGCCTACGCGCCCAAGGACATCCTGATCGGCGAGACCGGCTGGCCCAGCGAGGGCCGCCAGCGCGAAACGGCACTGCCGAGCCGGATCAACCAGGCGCTGTTCGTGCGTGGTTTCGTCAAGCTTGCCGAGGACAACGGCTGGCGCTACAACCTGATCGAAGCTTTCGACCAACCCTGGAAGCGTGCCAGCGAGGGAGCCGTCGGTGGCTACTGGGGTCTGTTCGACGCCAATCGCCAGGACAAGGGCATTCTCGCCGGGCCGGTGTCCAACCTGCCGCACTGGCCACTGTGGCTGGGCGCCAGCGGCCTGCTGCTATTCGCTGCGCTGGTTCTCGCAGGGCGCCCGACCTCGACTCGCGCCGCCCTGCTGCTGCCCTTCACCGCCGCCTTCGGCGCCGCCTGCGCCCTGGGCTGGAGCGAGCTGGCCCAGGTCACCAGTCGCTACTGGGGCGAATGGCTGTGGGCCGCCGCTCTGCTCGGTCTCAATCTGCTGGTACTGGCGCATGCCGTGCTGGCGCTGGCGACGCCCGATGGCTGGCGCGCCCGCGCCTTCGCCTGGCTGGAAGCTCGGGGCGGCTGGTGGCTGGCCGCCGCCGGTTTCGCCGGTGCGGTACTGATGCTCGGTCTGGTATTCGACGCCCGTTACCGCAGCTTCCCCAGCCTGGCTCTGCTGCTACCGGCGCTGGTCTACCTGTGCCGCCCGGCGCGCGGTCCGCGCCGCGAGATCGCCCTGCTCGCCGTCATCATCGGCGCCGGCATCGCTCCGCAGCTGTACCTGGAAGGCCCGCACAACCTGCAGGCCATCGGCTGGGCGCTGACCAGTGCCCTGCTGGTGGCCGCCCTGTGGCGCAGCCTGCGCAGCCCGCGCGGCTGAACGGGCGACAAGAATGCCTGGGCTGCTACTGCTCGCGCTGATGACCCTCGATCTGAGCGCCTGCGTGCCCTACCGAGCCCTGCGCCCGAAGGCTGAACTGTCAGCGCGTTGACCTCCGGCAGTGAGGTCAGCGGTTCTCCCGCACCAGGCGCAGCCCCGCCAGCACCAGGGCGAATACCGCCAGACTGGCGCTGTACAGCACCAGCGCCGGCAAGCCCAGCAGCAGGGCCAGCACGGCCAGGGCGCGGCCCACCTTGCCGGGAAGGACAAAGGCCAGCGCGGCCACCAGCAGCGAAGCCCAGGCGATCACCCGGAAATGGATCAGGTAGCCGAGACCGGCGCGCACCTGGCACTCCCAGCGCGCGGCCTGCTCCACGCACAGCCCCACCCACTGCGCATCCTCCATCAGCGCGAAACGCACGCCATAGCAGGCCGCCAGCCACGACGACAGCAGTAGCAGCAACAGCACAACAGGCACGGGGCGGGACATTGGCGTATTCCGTCGGTCGAAAAAGTCGCCCAGCTTAATCCGCCCGGCATCGGGTGCAAGACCAGCGGGATAGTATTTGCCGATGAACCTTCGCCGCCTGTTGCTCATCTTCGTCACCCTCGGCCTGCTCGCGCTGGGCTGGGACTGGTTGCGCCAGCCAGAAGAACTGGCCAACCCGCCACCTGGCAGTTACCAGCGCAACGGCTACACCATCACCCCGTTGCAACCGTTCGAGCTGCAGGCCCGGGTACTTGGCCGTGAAGACTACCGCTTCGATCGGGGCGCCGCGGTGGCGCCTACCGACCTGGCGCTGGGCTGGGGGCCGATGGCCGAACCGCAGATCCTGGCGCAGATCCGCATCACCCAGGGCAACCGCTGGTATCGCTGGCGCGTCAGCGAGTTCCCCATCCCGCGTCGGGATATCGAAACCCACAGCGCCAACATGCATCTGATCCCGGCCACCCCCGAAGTGGCGCGTACCCTGGCCGCCATTACCCCCG
Source organism: Pseudomonas sp. BMS12 (assembly GCF_001592875.1). GTDB lineage: Bacteria > Pseudomonadota > Gammaproteobacteria > Pseudomonadales > Pseudomonadaceae > Aquipseudomonas. Next base: position 38,414 of record NZ_LSOF01000009.1, read on the forward strand.
GCGAGACCATCAGCCTGAGCGGCCAACTGGTGCGAGTGGAGGGCAGCGACGGCTTCACCTGGCTCAGCTCGCTGAGCCGCGAGGACACCGGCGATGGCGCCTGCGAGCTGATCTGGGTAGAGAGCCTTGGCATTCTCGATTGAGCCGGCACGCTTGCACTTGTCATGCCGGCAGTATTCACTCCCCCTACCCCACGCCACAGGGATACGGCCATGCTCCGCTCTCTTCTTCGCCCCGCGCTGTTCGGCGGCCTGCTTTGCTGCGCTGCGCCGGCCCTGGCGGTCGACATCGACGCCGCCAGCTACGGCTTTCCGCTGAGCAACCCCTTCGAAGCCACCATCGCCGGCACACCACCAGATTTGCGGCCGCAACTGCCCAGCGATGACGATATCGACCAGGCCGACTACGACCTCAAGCTGCGCCCCGAGCGCCAGTTCGAGCTGCCGGAGAACTTCTGGCCGGTGACCAAGCTGCGCTATCGCCTGGCCCGCCAGGATGGCAAGGCGCCGCTGATCTTCATCATCTCCGGCACCGGCGCCAACTACGCCAGCGGCAAGACCGAAGAGCTCAAGCGTCTGTTCTACAGCGCTGGATACCACGTGGTGCAGCTGTCCTCGCCGACCAGCTACGACTTCATGAGCGCCGCCTCGCGCACCGCCACGCCAGGCATTTCCAGCGCCGACGCCGAAGACCTGTACCGGGTAATGATGGCCGTGCGCGCCCAGCATCCGGGGCTCGAGGTCAGCGACTACTACCTCACCGGCTACAGCCTGGGCGGGCTGCATGCCGCCTTCGTCAGTGCACTGGACGAGCAACAGCGCCAATTCAACTTCAAGCGCGTGCTGCTGCTCAACCCGCCGGTCAACCTGTACACCTCGGTGACCAACCTGGATCGCCTGGTGCAGACCCGAGTCGCTGGCGTCGACAACCACACCACCTACTTCGATCTGGTGCTACAGAAGCTGACGCGCTACTTCGAGGAAAACGGCCAGATCGACATGAACGAGGCGATGCTCTACGACTTCCAGAAGTCGGGGCAGAAGCTCAGCAACGAACAGCTGGCCATGCTGATCGGCACCTCGTTCCGTTTCTCGGTCTCGGACATGGCCTTCACCGCCGACCTGATCAACCGCCGCGGCCTGATCACCCCGCCGAACTACCCGATCAGCGAAGGCACCAGCCTGACCCCCTTCTTCAAACGTGCCCTGCAGTGCGACTTCGACTGCTACATCGTCGACCAACTGGTGCCCTACTGGCGGGCCAAGTACAACGGCGGCAGCCTGCTGCAGCTGATCGACCAGGTCAGCCTGTACAGCCTGGAGCAATACCTGAAGAGCAGCCACAAGGTGGCGGTGATGCACAACGCCGACGACCTGATCCTCGGCCCCGGCGACATCGGCTTCCTGCGTCGCACCTTCGGTGAGCGCCTGACCCTGTACCCGCGCGGCGGGCACTGCGGCAACCTCAACTACCGCGTCAACAGCGACGCCATGCTGGAGTTCTTCCGTGGCTAGAAAATGGATTCTCTTGCTCGCTCTTTCGCTCAGCACCGGCCTGGCCCAAGCCGAGACGACGGCCGATGACGACGGTTTCACCCGGCCGCTGGATCAACTGCAGTTCAACCCGCATCTGGACCAGCGCGAGTTCGAGCGCTCGACCCTCGACGCCCTGCAGGTCTACGACCCCTGGGAATCGTGGAACCGGGGGGTCTACCACTTCAACTATCGCTTCGACGAGTGGGTGTTCCTGCCCGTGGTGCGCGGTTATCGCTACGTCACGCCGGGCTTCGTGCGTAGCGGCGTGAGCAACTTCTTCAGCAACCTGGGCGATGTGCCCAACCTGCTCAACAGCCTGCTGCAGTTCAAGGGCAAGCGCTCGCTGCAGACCACCGGCCGCCTGCTGGTCAACACCACCATCGGCATCGCCGGGCTGTGGGACCCGGCCACACGCATGGGCCTGCCCAAGCAGCGCGAGGATTTCGGTCAGACCCTGGGCTTCTACGGCGTACCGGACGGTCCCTATGTGGTGCTGCCGCTGCTCGGCCCCTCCAACCTGCGCGACACCGGGGGCCTGGTCTTCGACTTCGCTGCGGAAAGCCAGATCAACTACCTGAACGTCGCCGAGACCAGCAGCGACCATCCGGAGATCATCGCCCTGCGTGCGGTGGATACTCGCCATACCACCAACTTCCGCTACGGTCAGACCAACAGCCCCTTCGAGTATGAAAAGGTGCGCTACGTATACCGCGAGGCGCGCAAGCTGCAGGTCGCCGAGTAATCGATAAAATCGATAGTTAACCCGTAAAACTCGCAACCATCAATCCAATCAACAGGATTAGCATGGGCACATTCCACCTCAGGAGGTGCCCATGACCCCGTTCCGCAAAGTCCTTGCCCAGCACATCGGCCAACCCACATCCGACGGCGCCGGTGTGCGCCTGACTCGCGTCATTGGCGGCGCCGGCATCGAACGCTTCGATCCATTCCTGATGCTCGACGAGTTTTCCTCGGACAACCCGGACGACTACATCGCCGGTTTTCCGCCACACCCGCATCGCGGCTTCGAAACCATCACCTACATGCTCGAAGGCCGCATGCGCCACGAAGACCATCTGGGCAACGTCGGCCTGCTGGAGAGCGGCGGCGTGCAATGGATGACCGCCGCGCGCGGCATCATTCACAGCGAGATGCCCGAGCAGGAACAAGGTGTGATGCGTGGTTTCCAGCTCTGGCTCAACCTACCGGCCAAGGACAAGCTCGGTGACGCCGGCTACCGCGACTATGCCCCTGGTGAAATACCGCGCATCACCACCGCCTCAGGAGTGGCAGTCACGGTGATTGCCGGACGGTTCGACGACGGCCAGATCCAGCAGGACGGCGCCGTGCAGCGCCCGCACACCGCGCCGCAGCTGTTCGACCTGCAGCTGCCGGCCGGCGCGCGGGTCACGCCGCGCCTGGCGGACGGTCAGCGGGTGCTGCTGTACGTCTACGAAGGCGAGCTGGCGGTCAACGGCCACACGGTCGGCAGCAGCCGCCTGGCGCGGTTGTCCGAAGAGGGCGCCATCGAGATGAGCAGCGGCGCCGGCGCACGGGTGCTGCTGATCGCCGGCACGCCATTGAACGAACCCATCGTGCAGTACGGACCCTTCGTGATGAACAGTCGCGAAGAGATCGAACAGGCCCTGCGCGACCTGCGCGACGATCGCCTGACAGCCTGAAGCCTCAGCGGTTCGAAGGCTCGAATGCCGGGCTCACGTCAGCCTCGACCGGCGTCGCGCCGAGGAAGCGCAGCAGGGCCTCCTTCTGCGCCATGGCGTCCTGGTAACCCAGCTCGATCAGCTCGTTGCAGTAGCCGGGCTCGAACAACAGGTAGCTGAGCACCCCGGCGCCGCTCGCGCGGGTAGCGCCCGGGCCACGCAGGAAGAAGCGCATGGCCTTGGGCAATTCGTGACGATGGCGCGCGGCGATCTGGTCCAGCGGCTGGCTCGGCGCGATCACCAGCACATCCACCGGTTTCAGACCCAGCCCGTGCGGATGCAGGCCCGAGGGCACCAGGCGACTCATGTGATTGAGCCGTTCCAGCAACTCGATATCACTTTCCAGGCTATCGATGAAGGTGCTGTTGAGCATGTGTCCGCTGATCTGCGCCAGGCTCGGCGGCAGGCCGTTGCGCGGCCGCACCACCTCCTGGCTGGCACCTCGTCCCAAGGGGTTGCCGCTCACCCCCACCACCAGCACGCGACTGGCGCCCAGGTGCAGAGCCGGGCTGATCGGTGCCGGCTGGCGTACGGCGCCATCGCCGAAATACTCGCGGTTGATCTTGACCGGCGGGAAGACCAGCGGAATCGAAGCGCTGGCCAGCAGATGATCGAGATCCAGGCGGGTCGGCACGCCGACACGGCGATGGCGGAACCAGGGATCGATGGTCGCGCGTCCCTGGTAGAAGGTCACCGCCTGACCGCTCTCGTAACCGAAAGCGGTCACCGCTACCGCACGCAGCTGACGAGCCCGCACCGCAGCGGCGATACCCGAAAAATCCAGTTCGCGCGCCAGCAGCTTGCCGAGCGGCGAGCTGTCGAGCAGCGCCACCGGCTGATCCCTGCCGATACCCAGCAGACTGTGGCCGAGGAAGCGACTGGCCTGGCGCAGCACACCGGGCCAGTCGCTGCGGTACACGTCGCTACAGTGGAAGCCCTGCCAGACCTGGGTCAGACGCTGCACCGCACTGGCAAAATGCAGGGCCCCGCAGGCCAGGCCGACAGCGTTTATGGCGCCGGCCGAGGTGCCGACGATGACGGGAAACGGGTTGTCTGCCGATTCGCCGAGCAGATCGGCGATCGCCGCCAGCACCCCCACCTGGTAAGCCGCACGAGCTCCGCCGCCGGAGAGAATCAGCCCGGTCATGGGCCTGGCGGCGTCTGCGGCTGGAGTCATGGGCACATTTCCTTGAGCTTTCTGGCGAGTATAGGCGTGCTACTTGCGGTATAGCTTCGGCTCACCTGCCGGGCGCGTCTTGAAGCGGCGATGGGCCCACAGGTATTGCTCGGGGCACTGGCTGACGGCCTGCTCGATCCATTGATTGATGCGCAGGCAATCGGCCTCCTCGCTCTCGCCGGGGAAGCCCTCCAGCGCCGGGTGGATCACCAGCCGGTAGCCCGAACCATCGGCCAGGCGCTGCTGGGTGAACGGCACCACGCGCGCCTTGCCCAGGCGGGCAAACTTGGTAGTCGCGGTAACAGTGGCGGCCTGGATGCCGAACAGCGGCACGAAGATGCTCTGCTTGGGACCGTAGTCCTGGTCCGGGGCATACCAGATGGCCCTTCCTGCGCGCAGCACCTTGAGCATGGCGCGGATGTCGTCACGCTCGATGGCCGTGGCATCCAGATTGTGTCGCTCGCGGCCACGACGCTGAACAAAGTCGAACAGCGGGTTCTTGTGCTCGCGGTACATGCCATCAATGGTCTGCACCTGGCCGAGCAGCGCGGCGCCGAGCTCCAGAGTGGTGAAGTGCAGGGCCATGAGGATTACCCCCTGCCCATGCGCCTGGATCTGTTGCAGATGCTCCAGCCCTTCGATCCGCCCCAGGCCAGCCAGACGCGGCTTGGCCCACCACCAGCCCATGGCCGTTTCGAAGAAGGCGATGCCGGTCGAGGCGAAGTTTTCCTTGAGCAGCTTCTCCCGCTCGGCAGCCGACAGCTGCGGGAAGCACAACTGCAGGTTGCGCGCGGCAATCCGCCGCCGCGACCCGGCCACCCGGTACATCAAAGCCCCCAGGCTGCGCCCCAGCACCAGCAGCACCGGGTAAGGCAGCTGTACCACCAGCCACAGCAACCCCAGGCCCAGCCACAGGGGCCAGAAACGCGGATGAAGAAAATAGGCGCGAAATTGCGGACGATCCATGAATGATTCCGGGCAAGCAATAAAGCCCGGCATTCTACAGAACTCCTCTCAGCTTGCGGCGCTGCCCCCTTCTCGCTATAAGTCGTGCCCATTCAATGCAGTGGGCAGACCATGAGCCAAGCCGACCTCCTCGACCAAGATCCCGTGTTCCAGCTCAAGGGCAGCATGCTCGCCATCACCGTGCTGGAACTGGCGCACAACGACCTGGAGCGGCTGGACCGGCAACTGGCCGAAAAAGTCGCCCAGGCGCCGAATTTCTTCCAGAACATCCCCCTGGTGCTGGCCCTGGACAAACTGCCGGAAGGCGAAGGCGAGCTCGACCTGAGCAAGCTGATGGAAGTCTGCCGCGAGCACGGCCTGCGCACCCTGGCCATTCGTGCCAGCCGCGAGGAAGACATCGCTGCTGCCGAAGCACTGGACATTCCGGTGCTGCCGCCCTCCGGCGCAAGAGAGAAACTGGTCGAGCCGGTGGAAGCGCGCAAGAAGCCGGAAAAACCTGCCGAGCCGACGGCCAAACCGACCAAGATCATCACCAGCCCGGTACGCGGTGGCCAGCAGATCTACGCCCAGGGCGGCGACCTGGTGGTCATGGCACCGGTCAGTGCTGGGGCGGAACTTCTCGCCGATGGCAATATCCATGTGTACGGCCCCCTGCGCGGCCGTGCCCTGGCCGGCGTCAAAGGCGATGCCAAGGCACGGATTTTCTGCCAACAAATGGGCGCCGAAATGCTGTCGGTGGCCGGTCAGTACAAGACCGCCGAAGACCTGCGCCGCGATCCGCTCTGGGGGCAATCGGTGCTGGTCAGCCTGTCGGGTGACGTGTTGAACATCACCCGCCTTTAACGGATACTGCGGCCAATTTTCAGGGACCAAAAAGGGCATCAGGAAGCCAGTCTTATCGGCTCTTGATTGCCTGATTTTTCATATATTTGGGGTAAATCACCTTGGCCAAGATCCTCGTAGTCACTTCCGGCAAAGGCGGCGTGGGCAAAACCACCACCAGCGCTGCCATCGGTACCGGCCTGGCCCTGCGCGGCCACAAGACTGTGATCGTCGACTTCGACGTCGGCCTGCGTAACCTCGACCTGATCATGGGCTGCGAACGTCGTGTGGTTTACGACTTCGTCAACGTGATCAACGGCGAAGCAACCCTGACCCAGGCCCTGATCAAGGACAAACGCCTGGAAAACCTCTACGTCCTGGCCGCCAGCCAGACCCGCGACAAAGACGCCCTGACCAAGGAAGGCGTCGGCAAGGTCATCGACGAGCTGGCACAGAACTTCGAATACGTGATCTGCGACTCTCCGGCCGGCATCGAGACCGGTGCCCACCTGGCCATGTACTACGCCGACGAAGCCATCGTCGTGACCAACCCGGAAGTGTCTTCGGTACGCGACTCCGACCGCATGCTCGGCCTGCTGGCCAGCAAGTCGCGTCGCGCCGAACAAGGCCAGGAACCCATCAAGGAGCGTCTGCTGCTGACCCGCTACAACCCGGAGCGCGTCACCAAGGGTGAAATGCTCGGCGTGGAAGACGTCGAGGAAATCCTCGCCATCAACCTGCTCGGCGTGATTCCGGAATCCCAGGCGGTGCTCAAGGCCTCCAACCAAGGCGTGCCGGTCATCCTCGACGATCAGAGCGACGCAGGCCAGGCCTATGGCGACGCCGTCGACCGTCTGCTGGGCAAGGAAGTGCCCCACCGCTTCCTCGACGTGCAAAAGAAGGGACTCATGCAACGCCTGTTTGGAGCGCGCTAATGAATATTTTCGACTTCTTTCGCGAACGTAAAAAGGAAACCCCTGCTTCGATCGCGAAAGAGCGTCTGTCGATCATCGTCGCCCATGAGCGCGGCCAGCGCAGCCAGCCGGACTACCTGCCGGCCCTGCAGAAAGAGCTGGTCGAGGTGATTCGCAAGTACGTCAACATCGAGCAGGATCAGGTGCAGGTCGCGCTGGAAAACCAGGGCAGCTGCTCGATTCTGGAACTCAACATCACCCTGCCGGATCGTTGATTCGCTCGGGGTAAGCAACGGCGGCCATGGCCGCCGTTGTCATTTGTGGAAACGCCATGCCGCTGTCAAATGTGCAAATCATCCACCAGGACGCCGCCCTGCTGGTGATCAACAAACCTACCCTGCTGCTCTCGGTGCCTGGCCGTGCCGAGGACAACCGCGACTGCCTGGTGACCCGTCTGCAGGAAAATGGCTACCCGGAAGCGCGCATCGTCCACCGCCTGGACTGGGAAACCAGCGGCATCATCGTCCTCGCTCGCGATGCCGACAGCCACCGCGAGCTGTCCCGCCAGTTCCACGACCGCGAAACCGAGAAGGCCTACACCGCCCTGTGCTGGGGCCAGCCCGAGCTGGACAGCGGCAGCATCGACCTGCCATTGCGCTACGACCCGCCAACCAAGCCACGCCATGTGGTCGACCACGAACTGGGCAAGCACGCTCTGACCTTCTGGCGTGTGCTGGAGCGTTGCGGCGACTACTGCCGAGTCGAACTCACGCCGATCACCGGTCGCTCGCACCAGTTGCGCGTGCACATGCTGTCCATCGGACATCCGTTGCTGGGTGACGGCCTGTACGCCCACGAACAGGCCCTGGCCGCCTGGCCGCGCCTATGCCTGCACGCCAGCATGCTCAGCCTGACCCACCCGCAGACTGGCGAGCGCCTGCGCTTCGAGAGCCCGGCGCCGTTCTAATCAGCCGTTGATCCAGAGAAACAAAAAAGGAGCCCGCAGGCTCCTTTTTCACTACACCCGGCCTCAGTGCAGGATCTGCCCGAGGAACAGCTGGGTCCGTTCGTTCTGTGGATTGTCGAAGAAGGCGTTGGGCTCGTTCTGCTCGACGACTTCGCCACGGTCCATGAAGATCACCCGATTCGCCACAGTGCGGGCGAAGCCCATCTCGTGGGTTACGCAGAGCATGGTCATGCCGTCTTCAGCCAGGCCGATCATGGTGTCCAGCACTTCCTTGACCATCTCGGGATCGAGCGCCGAGGTGGGTTCGTCGAACAGCATGATCTTCGGCTTCATGCACAGGGCACGGGCGATGGCCACGCGCTGCTGCTGGCCGCCGGAGAGCTGGCCCGGGTACTTGTGCGCCTGTTCGGGAATGCGCACGCGCTCAAGGAAGTGCATGGCGATTTCCTCGGCCTTGCGCTTGGGCATCTTGCGCACCCACATCGGCGCCAGGGTGCAGTTCTGCAGTACGGTCAGGTGCGGGAACAGGTTGAAGTGCTGGAACACCATGCCCACCTCACTGCGCACCGCCTCGATGTGCTTGAGGTCATGGGTCAGCTCGGTGCCATCGACCACGATGCGCCCCTGTTGATGTTCCTCCAGGCGGTTGATGCAACGGATAGTGGTGGACTTGCCCGAACCAGACGGACCGCAGAGCACGATGCGCTCGCCCGGTTGCACGTCGAGGTTGATGTCCTTGAGCACGTGGAACTGGCCGTACCACTTGTTTACACCCTGCATCTGGATGATCGGCTCGGCGCTAGCCTGCTTGTTTGCTTCAGTCATGAGTCACTCCTAACGCTTGTGGCCGGTGTCCAGCTTGCGCTCCAGGCGCATGGAATAGCGGGACATGCCGAAACAGAAGATCCAGAACACCAGAGCAGCGAACACATAGCCCTCGGTGGCCATGCCCAGCCAGGCCGGATCCGTGGTGGCTTGCTTGATGCTGTTGAGCAGATCGAACAGGCCGATGATGATCACCAGGCTGGTGTCCTTGAACAGGGCGATGAAGGTGTTGACGATCCCGGGGATGACCAGCTTCATGGCCTGCGGCAGGACCACGAGGCCCATCATTCGCCAGTAGCCAAGCCCCATCGCAGCGGCCGCTTCGTACTGCCCCTTGGGAATCGCCTGCAGACCGCCCCGTACCACTTCGGCGATATAGGCGGACTGGAACAGGATCACCCCGATCAAGGCGCGCAGCAGCTTGTCGAAGGACAACCCTTCCGGCAGGAACAGCGGCAGCATCACCGAGGACATGAACAGCACGGTGATCAGTGGCACACCACGCCAGAACTCGATGAAGGTCACACAGATGACGCGGATCGCCGGCATGTCGGAGCGCCGCCCCAGTGCCAGCAGGATACCCAGCGGCAAGGCCCCGGCAATGCCGACAGCGGCGATCACCAGAGTCAGCATCAGACCACCCCAGCGGCTGGTCGACACTTCTTGCAGGCCGAGGGTGCCACCGTGCAGCAGCCAGAAGGCCAGCAGCGGATAGATCACCAGGAACGCCAGACCGTAGACGGCCTTGCGCGGCATCATCGGCACGAACAGCGGGGAGGCGCCGATAATCGCCAACCACACCGTCAGGTCGACCCGCCAGCGCAGTGCCTCCGGGTAGAAGCCATAGATGAACTGGCTGAAGCGCTGTTTGATGAACACCCAGCAGGCGCCGTCGCTGGTGCAGTCGGCACGGGTGGTGCCGTGCCAGTCGGCCTGGAAGATGGCCCACTGCAGCAGCGGCGGCACGATCAGCCAGACCAGATAGGCGGCGAACAGGGTCAGCAGCGTATTGAACCAGTTGGAGAACAGGTTGGCTCGCAGCCAGCCGAGCACACCGACGCTCAAGGCTGGCGGCGGTAGATCGGGTCGGAATTGATGTACTTGCATGCGCCTCTCCTTACCGCTCGATCAGCGCGATGCGCTTGTTGTACCAGTTCATCAACATAGAAATGCTGATGCTGATGGCCAGGTACACACTCATGGTGATGGCGATGGTCTCGATGGCCTGGCCGGTCTGGTTGAGGGTGGTGCCGGCAAACAGCGAAACCATGTCCGGATAACCGATACCGGCGGCCAGCGAGGAGTTCTTTGCCAGGTTCAGGTACTGGCTGGTCAAAGGCGGAATGATCACCCGCAGGGCCTGGGGAATGATCACCAGACGCAGGGTCTTGCCGGCAGGCAGGCCGAGCGAGCGCGCCGCCTCGGTCTGGCCATGGCTGACCGCCTGGATGCCAGAGCGCACGTTCTCGGCGATGAAGGCTGCGGTGTAGATGGTCAGTGCCAGGGTCAGCGCCATCAGCTCGGGGATCATCACCCAGCCGCCACGGAAGTTGAAACCCTTGAGCTCCGGCATGTCCCAGGTGAAGGGCTGGCCGAACAGCAGAATCGCCAAGGCTGGCAGGGCAACGATCAGGATCAGGCTGCTGATCAGCGTGGGGAAGGTACGCCCGGTGGCCTCGAAGCGGTGGCTGGCCCAGCGGGCCAGGTAGAAGATGGCCGCCAGGGCCACAACCACGGCAATCAGGAAGGGCCAGAAGCCCTCGGCCATGGTCGGCGACGGCATGTTCAGGCCGCGATTACTGAGGAAGAAGACATCCCCCAGGCTCATGCTCTGCCGCGGGCCAGGCAGCGGCAGGAACACCGCGAAGTACCAGAAGAATATCTGCAGCAGCGGCGGGATGTTACGGAAGGTCTCGATGTAGACGGTGGCCAGCTTGCTGACCAGCCAGTTGGGAGATAGCCGGGCAACGCCGAGGATAAAGCCGAGAATGGTGGCCAAGAAGATGCCGATGACCGAGACCAACAGGGTGTTGAGCAACCCGATGACGAAGACGCGCCCGTAGGTATCGCTCTCCTTGTAGTCGATCAGATGCTGGGAAATACCGAAGCCGGCGCTGTTGTCGAGAAAACCGAAGCCCGACAGGATGCCGCGCTGCGCCAGGTTGTGCTGAGTGTTGTGGAACAGGTACCAGCCGAGCGCCACGACGGCGATGACGGCGAGGATCTGGAAAGCCCAAGCGCGCACCTGCGGATCGGTCCAGACCGAGCCTCGTGGGCGCGAAGTATTCGCGGGAGTTTGCATAACGGCCCTCATGGAAGCCCCGCGTCCCTTGTGGGCGACGCGGGGTTCATGGAATCAGGAACACCATCGCCCCGTAACGGAGCGATGGTCAGGAGGTCAACGCACCGGCGGCGCGTATTGCAGACCACCCTTGTTCCACAGGGCATTGAGACCACGCTCGATCTTCAGCTCGCTGCCGGCACCGACGTTGCGATCGAAGATTTCTGCGTAGTTACCGACTTGTTTGACGATCTTGACCGCCCAGTCCTTCGGCAGCTTCAGATCCTTGCCGTAGTCGCCTTCGGCGCCCAGCAGACGAGCCACGTCCGGGTTCTTGGTGGATTTGGCCATCTCTTCGACATTGGCCGAAGTGATACCCAGTTCCTCGGCGTTGAGCATGGCGAACAGGCTCCAGCGCACGATGTCGAACCACTCTTCGTCACCCTGGCGTACGGATGGGCCGAGCGGCTCCTTGGAGATCACTTCTGGCAGTACGACGTAGTCGTTCGGCGCGGCCAGCTTGATGCGCTGGGCATACAGCTGAGACTGGTCGGAGGTCAGCACGTCGCAACGCCCGGACTCCAGCGACTTGGCGCTCTCGTCGGAGGTGTCATAAGTGATGGGGGTGTATTTCAGACCGTTGGCGCGGAAGTAGTCGGCCAGGTTCAGCTCGGTGGTGGTACCGGCCTGGATGCACACGGTGGCGCCGTCCAGTTCCTTGGCGCTGGAAACGCCGAGCTTCTTGTTCACCAGGAAGCCTTGACCGTCGTAGTAGGTCACGCCGGTGAAGTTCAGGCCCATGGCCGCGTCACGCGAGCTGGTCCAGGTGGTGTTGCGCGACAGCATGTCGACTTCGCCGGATTGCAGCGCAGTGAAGCGCTCCTTGGCAGTCAGCGGGCTGTATTTCACCTTGGAGGCATCACCGAACACGGCGGCAGCCACGGCGCGGCAGACATCCACGTCGATCCCCATGTAGTTGCCCTTGGCATCGGCGTAGGAGAAGCCAGGCAAACCATCACTGATACCGCACTGCACGAAGCCTTTCTTCTGCACCGCATCCAGGGTCGCACCGGCCTGAGCGAAACCGCTCACACCCAGCACTGCGGCCGTGGTCAATACCGCCAGGGTGGATTTCACCATCTTCATCAAAACCTCCAAGTGTTCTTGTTTGGTCGGGTCTCGGTCCTGCCGCCGTACCCTTGTGGGGCACGTTCGATCCCGCCACCATGACGGGGTCGACCGGGGAGTGAACCTGAAGAGAGTCTAGATGCCGATCCGCTGACCGGCGAACGACTCGCTCCTCACCGTAGGTCTTACGGCTTTGAGACGCTGCAGATGTCCGGCTTTCCGCCCCAGGCGGCCCCCGCCGGACCCGGTAGTCACAGCAAGGCCCGTACCAGCTTCGCACCAAGAGCGCTTTATCGGCAGGTCAATAGGTAAACTTCCACCAGCGCGACATCTTCTTAAGTTATCCCGCGAACAGTCAGCACCCCACCTACTCCCGACTGATCACGACGCACCACAATGGAGCACATATGCAATCCCCCCTGATACTTGAGCCCCCTCTCAGTGCCGATTCCTGCGTCATCTGGTTACACGGCCTGGGGGCCGACCGTTACGACTTCCAGCCCGTGGCCGAGATGCTTCAGCAAAACCTGCCGAGCACCCGTTTCGTGTTGCCTCAGGCGCCGAGCCGAGCGGTGACCATCAACGGCGGCTGGGAGATGCCGAGCTGGTACGACATCCTCGCGATGAGCCCGGCCCGCGCGATCGACCAGGCACAACTGGAGACTTCGGCGCAAACCGTGATGGACCTGATCGAGCAGCAGCGCGACGGCGGAATCGACCCGGCCCGTATCTTTCTCGCCGGCTTTTCCCAGGGTGGCGCCGTGGTGTTCCATACCGCTTTTCTGCGCTGGCAAGGCCCACTGGGCGGCGTGCTCGCTCTGTCGACCTATGCCCCCACTTTCGCGGACGACCTGCAACTGGACGAGGTGCGCCGTCAGCTACCCGTGCTCTGTCTGCATGGCAGCCAGGACGAGGTGGTACCGCGTTTCATGGGCCGCAACGCCCACGATTGCCTGGCCGAACGCGGCGTAACGGTCGAGTGGCGGGAATACTCCATGGGACATGAAGTCGTGATGGACGAAATCCAGGATATCGGTGCCTGGCTAGGCCAGCGCCTGAGTCGTCAAGCAACCGACTGATTAGCCCCACAAGCCGCTAAATAGAGGGGCTGGCGTCAAGGAGACGGCGGCCACTTCTATTCGAGTCGAGTGATCCGACCACTGGTCGGGCAGACCAGGCCCGAGGATTGCTTCTGCAATGTAGCCAGGCATAAGGTCGGTAGAGGTGTTCGCCCCACGACAGGGAGTGTTCCGCGATGCCAGCCATTCCAGATCGTTCACCAACGTATTCCCCCATACGATGAAGAACGCTCAGACACCGCAGGATCTACAACAGATCCGCCATCTGCGACTGTTCCAGAACGTCGCCGCCAACAGCCTTCAACTCCTGTTGCAGGAATTCCGTGCCTGTGAGCTGGAGTCCGGCGAAATCCTGCTCTCCCCTTTCAATCGCAACCAGCATCTCTATCTGCTGCTCGAAGGCGAGCTGAAGGTCTACCTCGGCTCCCTCGACAACCAGCCGGTCAGCACCCTGCAACCGGGCGACTGCGCCGGCGAAATCAGCTTCATCGACAACGAACGCCCCTCCGCCTACGTGGTGGCGACCCAGCCGTCGCAGGTGCTGCGCCTGCATCGCGAGTCACTGGTCAAACTGTTTCAGCAATCCCCGGAAATGATGCAGAACCTGCTGGAACTGCTCTGCGACCGGGTACGCCAGGGCAACCGGATCATCCTCGACAGCGAACAGAATGCCAATGTCGACACCCTCACCGGTTGCTTCAATCGGCGCTGGCTGGAACACGTCTACGAGCGCGAGAGCACCCGCTGCGCCTTCAATCAGCAGCCGCTGGGCATGCTCATGCTGGACGTCGATCACTTCAAGGCCTACAACGACCAGCACGGGCATCTGGCCGGCGACTATGCGCTGTGTCTGGTGGCACATACGTTGCGCAAGCAGCTGCGCCCCAAAGACAGCCTGGTGCGCTTCGGTGGCGAGGAGTTCGTCATCCTGCTGCCAGAGATCGACAACGACGAGGCACGCCATATCGGCGAACGCCTGCGTAGCAGCCTGGAACAGGTCAGCAGCTTCTACTCGCCGATGGGCATCCTGCCGGGTGTCACCGTCTCCATCGGCCTGGCCCAGATGCAGACCAAGGACAGCCTGGAAAGCCTGATCGCCAGGGCCGACGCCGCGCTGTACAAGGCCAAGCAGCAAGGGCGCAACCGCCTGTTCGGCTGAACCGCCATATCGCCAGCCGCTACCTCGACTTGCTAGAGTCGCCCGCATAACAACAAAGAACGGACGCCCTCATGCGCAAGCTGTTGCTCGCCCTGCTGCTCATCCTCATTGTCGCCGCAGTCTTCTTCGGCCTCCCCACCCTGGTGGATCGCCAGATGAACAGCGTCGCCCATGCACCACCCTACCGGGCTAGCGACGCCGCCGAGACGCTGCACCAGAGCCTGTTCGTCGCCGACCTGCACGACGATGCCCTGCTCTGGCAACGTGACCTGCTGCAGCGCCACGACTATGGCCACTCCGACCTGCCGCGCCTGCTCGAAGGCCATGTTGGCCTGCAGGTGTTCTCCACCGTAACCAAGACCCCGCGCGGCCTCAACTACGAGAGCAATGGCGCCGACACGGACAACATCACCCTGCTGGCCATGGCCCAGCGCTGGCCGCGTGCGACCTGGAGCAGCCTGCTCGAACGCGCCCTCTACCAGGCCGGAAAACTCCAGCATGCAGTCGCCAACAGCGATGGCCGGCTGGTGCTGGTGCGCAGCCGTGGTGAATTGCAGAAGTTCCTCGACACCTGGCAGCGCGACCCGCAGCGAGTCGCCGCACTGCTCGCCACCGAAGGCCTGCACCCCATCGAAGGCAAGCTGGAGAATATCGACCGCCTGTACGACGCCGGCTTTCGCATTGCCGGCCTCACCCACTTCTTCGACAACGAGGTCGGAGGCTCCGCCCACGGTCTGGCCAAAGGTGGGCTGACTCCGCTGGGCCGCCAGGTCATCGCTCGCCTGGAAGAGAAGCACATGCTGGTCGACCTGGCTCACGCCTCCAAGGCGCTGATCGACGATGTATTGGCTATCGCCAAGCGCCCGTTGCTGGTCTCCCACACCGGCGTCGCTGGCACCTGCCCCGGCCCGCGCAACCTTACCGACGAGCACCTCAAGCGCATCGCCGCGACTGGCGGCGTGATCGGCATCGGCTACTGGGACGCCGCCGTCTGCGAAACCTCAGTAGGCGCCATCGTCCGCGCCATTCGCTACACGGTGGATAAGGTCGGCGTCGAGCACGTGGCCCTGGGGTCGGACTTCGACGGCACCGTGCACACCCCCTTCGACACCAGCGGCTTGGCCCAGCTCACCGAAGGGCTGCAACGCGCCGGCTTCAGCCCGGCGGAAATCGCCGCGATCATGGGTGGCAACGTGCGCCGCCTGCTCTTGGCCAGCCTGCCCGAGTAAGCGCCGTGTCAAGCCCCCGGGCACTTCGCCACGGGGGCTTCTTGCTTTACACTGGCGACCGTTCATTCCTTGACCAATACGAGACGGCCGTGCTCAAAGCACTCAAGAAAATATTCAGCAAGGGCGAAGCCGAACAGCCCGCCAGCAGCAGCCCCGCCAGCGCCAGACCTAGCGCCACCCGCGAATCCAAGGCCAAAGCGGCCAAGCCCGACGCTCAAGTGGCAACCGAGGCGAAGAAGCCGCGCGCCGACAAACCACGTCGCGAACGCCCGGCCAAGCCGGTGGACACCTGGAAACTGGAAGACTTCGTGGTCGAGCCGCAGGAAGGCAAGACCCGCTTCCACGACTTCCGCCTGGCGCCAGAGCTGATGCATGCCATCCACGATCTGGGCTTCCCCTACTGCACCCCCATCCAGGCACAGGTCCTCGGCCATACACTCAAGGGCAAGGACGCCATCGGCCGCGCCCAGACCGGTACCGGCAAGACTGCCGCCTTCCTGATCTCGACCATCACCCAGTTGCTGCAGACCCAGGTGCCGAAAGAGCGCTACATGGGCGAGCCACGGGCGCTGATCATCGCGCCGACCCGCGAACTGGTGGTGCAGATCGCCAAGGATGCCCAGGATCTCACCAAGTACACCGGCCTGAACGTCATGCAGTTCGTCGGCGGTATGGACTTCGACAAGCAGCTCAAGCAGCTGGAGTCGCGCTACTGCGACATCCTCGTGGCCACCCCGGGTCGCCTGCTGGACTTCAACCAGCGCGGCGAAGTGCACCTGGACATGGTCGAAGTAATGGTGCTGGACGAAGCCGACCGCATGCTCGACATGGGCTTCATCCCCCAGGTACGCCAGATCATCCGCCAGACCCCGATGAAGGGCGACCGCCAGACCCTGCTGTTCTCAGCCACGTTCACCGAGGACGTGATGAACCTCGCGCGGCAATGGACAGTCAACCCGGCCATCGTCGAGATCGAACCGGAGAACGTCGCCAGCGACACCGTCGAGCAGCACGTCTACGCCGTATCCAGCAAGGACAAGTACAAGCTGCTGTACAACCTGGTAACGCAGAACGACTGGCAGCGGGTGATGGTCTTCGCCAACCGTCGCGACGAAGTGCGTCGCATCGAGGAGAAGCTGATCCGTGACGGCGTCAGCGCCGCGCAGATGTCCGGCGACGTGCCGCAGCACAAGCGGATCAAGACCCTGGAAGGCTTCCGTGAAGGCAAAATCCGCGTCATGGTCGCCACCGACGTGGCCGGCCGCGGCATCCACGTCGACGGCATCAGCCACGTGATCAACTTCACCCTGCCGGATGTGCCGGACGACTACGTACACCGCATCGGTCGCACCGGCCGCGCCGGCGCCAGCGGCACCTCGATCAGCTTCGCCGGCGAGGACGACGCCTACGCCCTGCCACCGATCGAAGCGCTGCTGGGGCGAAAAATCACCTGCGAAATGCCGCCGGAAGAGCTGCTCAAACCGGTGCCACGCAAGCACTGAGCCATACCGCAATGAAAAGCCCGCCTAGTGCGGGCTTTCTATAGATGTGCGCCTAGCGCGCCTGGACCAGGCTGAGCACCTCGGCGCTACGCTGCGACCTTTGCTCCAGGTAGCGGGTGCAGCTGACCCGCAGGAACGAAGCGAAGTTGACCACCTCACCGCGGTACTCCATGACCTCGTCATAGAGCTTGCTGATCAGTTGGTTGGTGGTCATGCCGTCGACCTCGGCGATTTCGCGCAGGATGTCCCAGAACTGGTTCTCCAGGCGCAGGGTGGTGACCACACCGCGAATGCGCAGGGAGCGCGAGCGCGATTCGTAGAGGATCGGATCGGCCTTCACATACAGCTCACACATCGCTCACTCTCCAGTCTGTGTTGTGTCGCGGCCAGGCCATGACGAGAGGCGGCAACGCCCCTCTCGCCCTGCCCTGCTGCCTTGCCAGTTATCCCAGCACCTTGAGAAAAGCCGCCAGCCAGGCCGGATGCGCCGGCCAGGCCGGGGCCGTGACCAGATTGCCGTCGACATGGGCGGCATCCACGGGGATATCCACATACTCGCCCCCGGCCAGGCGCACTTCCGGCGCGCAAGCCGGGTAGGCGCTGCAGGAGCGCCCCTTGAGCACATCGGCGGCAGCCAGCAGCTGGGCGCCGTGACACACGGCGGCGATCGGCTTGCCGGCCAGGGCAAAAGCCCGCACCAGTTCGATCACCTTGTCGTTCAGCCGTAGGTATTCGGGGGCACGGCCGCCGGGAATCACCAGAGCCTGGTAGTCCTCGGCGCGCACCTGGTCGAAGTCGAAGTTGAGGGTGAAGTTGTGCCCCGGCTTCTCGCTGTAGGTCTGGTCGCCCTCGAAGTCGTGAATGGCGGTACGCACGGTCTGCCCGGCGCTCTTGCCCGGACACACAGCGTCGACCTTGTGGCCAACCATCTGCAGGGCCTGGAATGGCACCATGGTTTCGTAGTCTTCGACGTAATCGCCGACCAGCATGAGAATGTGTTTGGTAGTCATGGCTCAACCTCCATCTGTTGTGAGTCGCGAGAACAGACAGTCTCGTCCAGCTTGGCGACTCCCGGGTAACAGTGGACTACTACAGACAGAAAAAACCCCGCACCAGGCGGGGTTTGTCGACGCACGGTTCAGCAGACTGCCGAAAACCACCTGCCTGTCAGAGCGGCTTGCCACGATTGCCGTGGCTGGCGACGAACTGCTGCACGGTCTGCAGGTCGTTGGCCAACACGGTGCAGCGCTCCTCGCGCTGGAACAGATCGGTCAGGTGCGGCGGCAGCGCCGGCACCGCGTCGATGCCGGCCTTCTCCACCGCCTCCGGGAACTTGACCGGGTGCGCGGTGCCCAGGGTGACCATCGGAATGGCCAGGCTGCGGCGGCACTCGCGTGCGGCACGTACGCCAATCGCGGTGTGCGGATCGAGCAGCTCGCCGCACTCGGCGTACACCTCGGCGATGGTTTCGCAGGTCTGCTCATCATTGACCGCCAGCGAGTCGAACAGCTTGCGCGCCTCGGTCCAGCGGTCTTCCTCGACACTGAAACCGCCACCCTGCTTGAAGGTATCCATCAGCCCGGCGATGGCGGCGCCGTTGCGGCCGTGCAGGTCGAACAGCAGGCGTTCGAAGTTTGACGACACCATGATGTCCATGGACGGCGACAGGGTCGGGTGCAGTTCGTCCTTCACATACTGATTGCCGCTCATGAAGCGGTGCAGGATGTCGTTGCGGTTGGTCGCGACGATCAGCTGGCTGATCGGCAGACCCATGTTGCGCGCCAGATAGCCGGCGAAGATGTCGCCGAAGTTGCCGGTCGGCACGGAGAAGGCCACCGAACGCGCCGGACCACCCAGCTGCAGCGCCGCGTGGAAGTAGTAGACGATCTGGGCCATGATCCGCGCCCAGTTGATCGAGTTGACCGCCACCAGACGAGTGCCCTTGAGGAAGCCCTGGTCGGCGAAGCTGGCCTTGACCATCTCCTGGCAGTCGTCGAAGTTGCCTTCGATGGCGATGTTGTGGATGTTCTCGCCGAGGATGGTGGTCATCTGCCGGCGCTGCACCTCGGACACGCGGTTGTGCGGGTGCATGATGAAGATGTCGACGTGTTCGCAGGCCTTGCAGCCTTCGATAGCGGCCGAGCCGGTGTCACCGCTGGTCGCGCCCATGATCACCACGCGCTCGCCACGCTTGGAGAGTACGTGGTCGAGCAGGCGACCGAGCAGCTGCAGAGCGAAGTCCTTGAAGGCCAGGGTCGGGCCGTGGAACAGCTCCATGACCCACTCGTTGCCATTCAGCTGACGCAGTGGCGCCACAGCGTTGTGGGCGAACACGCCGTAGGTTTCTTCGAGAATCTTCTTGAAATCGGCATCGGCAATGGAACCGGCCACGAACGGGCGCATCACCCGGAAAGCCAGCTCGTGGTAGGGCAGGCCGGCCCAGGAAGCGATCTCCTCCTGGGTGAAGCGCGGCAGGTTTTCCGGCACATAGAGGCCGCCATCGCTGGCCAGACCGGCGAGCAGGACGTCTTCGAAATTGAGGGCCGGGGCCTGGCCGCGGGTGCTGATATAACGCATGACTCTTCTACCTCAGACCAGTTGCTCGACGCGGATACGCACGACTTTGCCGACTACATCGGCCAGCCCTTCGAGGGCGGCGATGGCGTCGTCGATGCGCGACTCGATGACCCGATGGGTGACCAGGATCATCGGCACCAGGCCGTCGTGCTCCTCGACTTCTTTTTGCATGATGGATTCGATGTTGATGCCACGCTCCGAGAGGATGCTTGCCACCTGAGCCAGCACGCCCGGGTGGTCCTTGGCCTGGATACGCAGGTAGTAGGCACTTTCGCACTCACCGATCGGCAGGATCGGGTGGTCGGACAGCGAGTCCGGCTGGAACGCCAGGTGCGGCACGCGGTTGGTCGGATCGCTGGTCATGGCGCGAACCACATCGACCAGGTCGGCCACCACGGACGAGGCGGTCGGTTCCATGCCCGCGCCTGCACCATAGAACAGAGTGCTGCCGGCAGCGTCGCCGTTGACCATCACCGCGTTCATCACGCCGTTGACGTTGGCGATCAGGCGATCGGCCGGGATCAGCGTTGGGTGTACGCGCAACTCGATGCCGGCCTCGGTGCGACGGGCCACGCCGAGGTGCTTGATGCGGTAGCCCAGGGCCTCGGCGTAGTTGACGTCGGCGCTGGTCAGTTGACTGATGCCTTCGGTGTAAGCCTTGTCGAACTGCAGCGGGATGCCGAAGGCGATGGAAGCGAGGATGGTCAGCTTGTGCGCGGCGTCGATGCCTTCCACGTCGAAAGTCGGGTCGGCCTCGGCGTAGCCCAGGGCCTGGGCTTCCTTGAGCACGTCGGCGAAGGCACGGCCCTTCTCGCGCATCTCGGTGAGGATGAAGTTGCCGGTGCCGTTGATGATGCCAGCCAGCCAGTTGATGCGGTTGGCGGCCAGGCCTTCACGGATCGCCTTGATCACCGGGATGCCACCGGCCACGGCTGCTTCGAAGGCGACGATGACGCCCTTCTCGCGGGCCTTGGCGAAGATTTCGTTGCCGTGCACGGCGATCAGCGCCTTGTTCGCGGTGACCACGTGCTTGCCGTTGTAGATGGCCTTGAGCACCAGATCGCGAGCCAGGCTGTAACCGCCGATCAGCTCGATGACAATGTCGATTTCCGGATTGTTGACCACGTCGAAGACGTCGTTGGTCATGGCGATACCGGTGGTGTCGTACTGGGGTTTTGGCGAGCGAATGGCAATCTGGGTGACTTCAATACCGCGGCCGGCGCGACGAGTAATCTCCTCGGCGTTGCGTTTGAGTACGTTCAAGGTGCCGCCACCGACGGTGCCTAGCCCACAGATCCCCACTTTCACCGGTTTCACGTTGTTTTCCCCATCTGCCTACACGAAACGGCCGGGGCGAGCCCCGGCCGCACAAAAGAGCCGCACATTACGAAGCGGTTCCCCATTAGTCAATCGACCGCGACCCCGTATTACTTGGCCTTCAGGGCAATTTCCGCCAATTGCGGTGCCGGCTGGTAGCCCGGAATCAGCTCGCCATTGCCGAGAACGATGGCCGGAGTGCCATTGACGCCGATCATCTGGCCCAGTTCGTATTGCTTGGCCACCGGATTCTCGCAGTTGCCTGGCGGCAGCTCCTGGCGGGATTTGGCCTTGTTCATCGCGTCCTGACGGTCCTTGGCACACCAGACGCTGACCAGACCGTTGTAGCCATGGCTGCCGACACCCTGGCGCGGGTAGGCTACGTAACGCACTTCGACGCCGAGGCGATTGAGCTCCGGCACCTCACTGTGCAGCTTTTGGCAGTAGCCGCAGTCGGTATCGGTAAATACGGTGATATGGGCCTTGGCTGGCTCCTTGGGCGAAAAAACCACCATCTCGCTGAGAGGAATATCGCTGATCAGCTTGGCGATGCCCTTGCTCTCGGCCTGCCTGGTCAGATTGACGGCGTCGCCGCCCTTGACCTGGTAGAGATTGCCCTGGATGAGGAACTGGCCATCGGCGCTGGAGTAGAGCATGCGCCCGCCTTTCAGATGCACCTGAAACAGGCCGGTCATCGGGCTCTCGGCAATAGCTTCGATCGGCATGTCGGGCTGCAGTTTGGTCAGCGCGGCGCGAATGGCCTGGTCAGGATCGGCGGCAAGTACTACGGAAGCGGCGAGGCTGAGAGCGGCACCGCTCAGAACACGGGAAAGGGACATGGAACACTCCTATGAACAGTGGTCCAAGCCTATCACAGGCGCTGCACAGAGCCGACTGCAGACGCCGGGCGGGCACTTGCCGCGGATGGACTGCCATCTGATGCACAGAAAGTCAGGTTACGCAGCATTTGGCAATCGGGATGCCCCTTGGCGAAACACTGCGACCAATCACTCAACCATGGCGGCGCAAGCGACACTGGAGCTTGGCGGCGACATCCCTGCCGCAACTCCGTGGCGCTGCCGAACCCCGGCCCGGCCATCCATGGCCGGTCGTTCGCCCTTTGCGACGCAGTGCGTCGTAAAGGACTCACCCCCGCGGATGGTGCTGGGCGTGCAGCTCCTGCAGACGGGCGCGGGCGATATGGGTATAGATCTGCGTGGTGGAAAGGTCGCTGTGGCCGAGCAGCATCTGTACCACGCGCAAATCGGCGCCATGGTTGAGCAAATGGGTGGCGAAAGCATGGCGTAGCGTATGCGGCGACAGCGGCTTGCTGATACCGGCGACCAACGCCTGCTGTTTGATGCGATGCCAAAAAGTCTGTCGGGTCATCTGCTCGCCACGCAGGCTGGGAAACAGCACATCGCTGGGTTTGCCTGCCAGCAGCAACGGGCGCGCCTCGCGCTGATAACGCTCGATCCACAGGATGGCCTCTTCACCCAGCGGCACCAGGCGCTCCTTGCTGCCTTTGCCGAACACGCGCAGCACGCCCTGACGCAGATTGACCTGCTCCAGGGTCAGCGACACCAATTCGGTCACTCGCAGGCCACAGGCATAGAGCACTTCGAGCATGGCACGGTCGCGCAGACCGATCGGGTCGTCCAACTCCGGCGCCGCCAGCAGCGCTTCGACGTCCGCCTCCGACAAAGACTTAGGCAACGGCCGACCAATCTGCGGCAGTTCGACTTGTAGAGTCGGGTCTTCGGCAATCAGTCCTTCACGTAGCAGATAACGATAAAAACCCCGCAAGCCGGAGAGCAGTCGTGCGGTGGAGCGCGCCTTGTAGCCCTGCTGCAGCCGCCAGGCCAGGTGATCGAGGATGATCTCGCGGCCAGCGTTTTCCAGCTGCAGGTCACGCGCCTGCAACCACTCGTTGAACAGACCGAGATCACTGCGATAGGCCGCACGGGTATGCACCGACAACCCCTTCTCCAGCCACAAGGCATCGAGAAAACGATCAATCAGAGCGTGGTCGAGAATGGGCATGGCGGGGCTGTATTTGCCAGGGACAACCGCTAGTCTTCCATAGCTCTAACGCCCCCACCAGAGACACGGAGTCCTGATGAACGAAACGCATATCCTCCTCGGCATCGGCGGCATCGGCGCCGCCGCACTGGCCAGTCAGTGGCTGGCCTGGCGTCTGCGCCTGCCGGCGATCCTGTTTCTATTGATATGCGGCATCCTCGCCGGCCCAATTCTCGGCCTGCTCGACCCGGAGGCGCTGTTCGGCCCCCTGCTCTTCCCTTTGGTGTCCCTGTCGGTGGCACTGATCCTGTTCGAGGGCAGCCTGACCCTGCGCCTGTCCGAGTGGAGAGAGATTGGTGGCGTAGTGCGGCGCATGGTCACCCTCGGCGCCCTGGCAACCTGGCTGGTGATCGCCGCCGCCACCCATTACCTGCTGGGCTTCTCCTGGGACCTGGCCGTCCTGTTCGGCACCCTGACCCTGGTCACCGGCCCTACCGTCATCGTGCCGATGCTGCGTGTGATGCGCCCCAACGCGGCTGTCGCCAATATTCTGCGCTGGGAAGGCATCGTCATCGACCCGATCGGCGCCCTGCTGGCCGTGGTGGTGTACAGCTTCATCGCCAGCCGTAGCGGCGGTACGCCCTTGGGCGAGAGCGTGCTGACCTTCGCCCAGGTGATCGGCTGCGGGATTTTCTTCGGCGCGGTCGGCGGCTGGTCGTTTGGCCAGGTGCTGCGGCGTCACTGGTTGCCAGAGTACCTGGAGAACCTCGGGGCCCTGGCTGCCGTACTGGGCATCTTCATTGCCGCCAATCTGCTGGTGCACGAGTCCGGACTGCTGGCGGTCACCGTGATGGGCATGTGGCTGGCCAACATGCGCGGGGTGGACGTCAAGCACATCCTGCACTTCAAGGAAAATCTCAGCGTTCTGCTGATCTCCGGCCTGTTCATCCTGCTGGCTGCACGCCTCGACCTGAAGGCCTTGATCGCCCTGGGCCCCGCCACGCTGCTGCTGCTGGCAATCATCCAGTTCATTGCGCGGCCACTGAGCGTGGCGCTGAGCACTTTCGGCTCCAGCCTGAACTGGCGCGAGCGCTCACTGCTGGCCTGGATCGCTCCACGCGGCATAGTCGCGGCCGCCGTCTCGGCAATCTTCGCCGAACGCCTGCAGGCGCATGGCGTCGCCCAGGCCCAGCTACTGGTGCCACTGACCTTCTTGGTGATCATCGGTACCGTCGTGCTGCAGAGCGCTACCGCACGCCCCATCGCGCGCCTGCTGAAAGTGGCAGAGCCATCTCCCCGCGGCTTCCTGATCATCGGCGCCAACCCGGTCGCACGGGCGATCGGCAAGGCCCTACAGCAACGCGAGCAACGAGTGCTGCTGACCGACTCCAGCTGGGAGAACATCAGCGCCGCGCGCATGGACGGCCTGCCCGTCTACTTCGGCAACCCGGCCTCGCAGCACGCCGACGCCCACCTCGACCTGATCGGCCTCGGCCAGTTGCTGGCCCTGTCACCCTCCAGCGAGCAGAACAGCCTGGCTTGCACGCGCTTTCGCCCCGATTTCGGCAAAGCCAACCTGTACTACCTGCCTAGCCAGCGCGAGCAGCGTCTGAGCGAGAAACACCGCACCAGCGACGAGCATCGTGGCCAGCCATTCGGCTACCCGAGCCAGAGCTATGGCCAACTGGCCAGCGCCCTGGCGCGCGGCGCCGAAGTACGCAGCACCACCCTCACCGGCAGCTTCGGCTGGCAGGACTACCAGGCGCTGCACGGCGAGCGCGCGACCCTGCTACTGGCCTTCGACCCGAAAGGCTGGTTCCACATCGCCAGCGCCGCACTGAACTTCACGCCAGACGCCGACTGGACATTGATCGCCCTTATCGAGCCAGACGCATGAACAAGGCGCCCCACGGGGCGCCCGCTCGATCAGTTGAAGTCTGCCAGTACCGCCACCGGCTTCTTGTCCTCGTCGATGGCGACGAAACTGAATACACCGCTGATGGCCCTTTCGCGGCCCCCGCAGTACATGCCCTCGACGAACACCTCGACCTCGACTTTGAGGCTGGTATTGCCGACGGCGATGACCCGCCCGATCAACTCGACGATGGAGCCGGCTGGAATCGCATGCTTGAAATCGATGCGGTCGCTGGACACGGTGACCAGCGGTAGGCGGCAGAAACGCGTGGCAGCGATGAACGAGACCTCATCCATCCAGGCCAGCGCGGTGCCGCCGAACAGGGTGTTGTGATGATTGGTGGAGGGCGGGAACACCGCCTTGGTCACACGGGTTTCCGATAGCTCGGTGCGCCGCTGGATCTCTTGCTCTCTCGGGGTCATGCCACTACTGCTCATTGAAGAATGTGGCTGCCTTGTGCTGCGCGGTTGTGCTTATTGTCACGCTGCCCATACAGCGGGGAGGCTGGAACTTGCCGGTCAGCAGCCCAGAAACGAAAAAAGCAGCCCGGAGGCTGCTTTTTCAGGTCGGAAGACCGTCCGATCAGGACAGTTTTTCCTTGATGCGAGCTGCCTTGCCGGACAGGTCGCGGAGGTAGTACAGCTTGGCCTTGCGCACGTCGCCGCGACGCTTGACGCTCACGCTGTCGATCAGCGGAGAGTAGGTCTGGAAGGTACGCTCGACGCCAACGCCGTTGGAGATCTTGCGCACGGTGAAGGCGCTGTTCAGGCCGCGGTTACGCTTGCCGATTACCACGCCTTCGAAGGCCTGCAGACGGGAACGCTCGCCTTCCTTAACCTTCACCTGAACGATGATGGTGTCGCCCGGGGCAAAAACCGGGATTTCTTTGTTCATCTGCTCGGCTTCGAGCATCTGGATAATTTTGTTGGTCATGCTGTGCTCCTAAGACAGACTCGGTCTGCCATCGATACCTTAACTATCGTCCCGCTGGCGGATGTATTCCTCCAGCAGCTTTTTCTCTTCTCCAGAAAGCGAGCGGCTATCCAGAAGATCGGCTCGTCGTTCCCAGGTTCGCCCCAAGGCTTGCTGCAAACGCCAACGCCGGATGTGTTCGTGGTTGCCGCTAAGCAACACATCGGGAACACGTTTGCCCTCATACAGTTCCGGACGGGTGTAGTGAGGACAATCGAGAAGGCCATCGCTGAACGAGTCCTCCTCGGCGGAATCTGCATGCCCGAGCGCGCCCGGCAGCAGCCGCGTAACAGCATCGATCAGCACCATCGCCGGAAGCTCACCGCCGGAGAGGACGTAATCACCAATCGACCATTCCTCATCGACATGCGTCTCAATGAAACGCTCATCGATGCCTTCGTAGCGGCCGGCGATAAGAATCAGCGCCTGCTCGCTAGCCAGTTCACGCACCCCCAGCTGATTCAGCTGACGGCCTTGAGGCGACAGGTAGATCACCTTCGCTGCCTCCCCCGCCTCCGCCTTGGCAGCAGCCAGGGCATCTTCCAGGGGCTTGATCTTCATCACCATGCCGGGACCTCCGCCGAAAGGTCGGTCGTCCACCGTCTGGTGACGGTCGTCGGTGTAGTCGCGTAGCTGTCTGCAGTTCAACTGCAACAACCCTTGCTTCACCGCACGACTGGTAATGCCGTACTGACTGATGGCGGCGAACATCTCCGGGAAGATGCTGATAACTTCAACACGCATGGCCGGGGCTCAGAAGTCCGCGTCCCAGTCCACCCGCATCTCGCCAGCTGCCAGGTCGATACCTTGCACGCACTGCTCGGTGTAGGGCAGTAGGCGCTCGCGATCGTCCAGGCTGCCCGCACAGGGCTTGACCACCATCACATCGTTGGCACCGGTCTCCAGCAAGTGGTCAAGACGCCCGAGCAACTGCCCTTGCATATCGATCACTTTCAGCCCTACCAGTTGGTACCAGTAGAACTCGCCGTCTTCGAGGTCCGGCAGCTGCTCACGGGGAACACAAATTTCGAAACCCGCGTAGGTGCGTGCCACCTCGCGATCATCGAGCCCCTTGAGCTTGGCTACCAGCACCTTGCCTTGCAGGCGGCCGCTGACCAGCTCCATCTGCCTGACTTCAGCATCGCGCTTGAGCGTCCAACGCTGATAGTCGAGCAGGTTGTCGATCGGATCGGTAAAGGAATAGACCTTCACTTCTCCACGCACGCCGTGCACCGAAGTGATTTTGCCGAGGACAACCAAGTCGTCGGCGGCCGGCGTCGCGTTCATATCACTCAAGCTGCGGACTTGGCAGCTTCCTTCAGCAGCTGAGCAACACGCTCAGACGGCTGAGCGCCCTGACCCAGCCAGTAAGCAGCACGCTCCTGGTCTACGGAGAGCTTGACTTCGGCACCGGTAGCTACCGGATTGAAGAAGCCGATACGCTCCACGAAACGACCATCGCGCGCATTGCGGCTGTTGGTCACGGTCAGGTGGTAGAAGGGGCGCTTCTTGGAGCCGCCACGAGCAAGACGGATGGTTACCATTGAACTTCGTTCCTGTAATCGGTGCTAACTTAAGGCACACACTTTGAGGGGCCAAGGCCCGAAAGGCCGCATATTCTAAGGATTATCCGGCTGTTTGCAAATCTCTTTTTCGGCGCCACCGGTCGGAGGCGCTACTGACACGCCCGCTTAGAGCTTGGGCAGGCCGCCAGCTCCGGGCATCATGCCGCCAAGACCACGCATCATCTTGGCCATGCCGCCCTTGCTGGTGAATTTCTTCATCATCTTCTGCATCTGCTTGTGCTGCTTGATCAAGCGACCAACATCCTGCACCTGGGTACCGGAGCCAAGCGCGATACGGCGCTTGCGCGAACCACTGATGACTTCCGGATCGCGGCGCTCGGCAGGCGTCATGGAGTTGATGATTGCCTCCATCTGCTTGAACTGCTTCTCGGCGGCGCCCTGGGCGCCCCCCATCTGCGACAGGTTGACGCCACCGATGGACGGCAACTTGTCCATCAGGCCGCCGAGACCGCCCATGTTCTTCATCTGCTGCAGCTGATCGCGGAAGTCTTCCAGGTCGAAACCCTTGCCCTTCTTCAGCTTCTTGGTGAGTTTCTCGGCCTTGTCGCGATCGAGGGTCTGCTCGGCCTGCTCGATCAGGCTGAGCACATCGCCCATGCCGAGAATGCGCGAGGCGATACGATCCGGATGGAAAGGCTCCAGCGCCTCGCTCTTCTCGCCCATACCGATGAACTTGATCGGCTTGCCGGTGATGGCGCGCACCGACAGTGCGGCACCGCCGCGGGCATCACCGTCGACCTTGGTCAGCACCACGCCGGTCAACGGCAGCGCATCACCGAAGGCCTTGGCGGTATTGGCAGCATCCTGACCAGTCATGGCATCGACCACGAACAGCGTCTCGGCCGGCTTGATCGCCGCATGCACGGCCTGGATCTCGGCCATCATTTCTTCGTCGATGGCCAGGCGACCGGCGGTATCGACGATGACCACGTCGATGAACTTGAGCTTGGCTTCGGCAATTGCAGCCTGGGCAATGGCCACAGGCTTCTGGCTGATATCCGAAGGGAAGAAGGTCACGCCGATATCGCTGGCCAGGGTTTCCAGCTGCTTGATGGCCGCCGGGCGGTAAACGTCGGCCGACACCACCATCACGGTCTTCTTCTTGCGCTCCTTGAGGAAGCGCGCCAGCTTGCCAGCGGTGGTGGTCTTACCGGCACCCTGCAGGCCAGCCATCAGCACCACGGCGGGCGGCGCGACATTCAGGGCGAGATCTTCGTTGGCCGCGCCCATCAGCTCTTCCAGCTCGGCACGGACGATCTTCACGAAGGCCTGGCCCGGGGTCAGGCTCTTCGACACTTCGGTGCCGACCGCGCGATCCTTGACCTTGTTGACGAAATCCTTGACCACCGGCAGGGCGACATCGGCCTCGAGCAGGGCCATGCGCACCTCGCGCAGGGTGTCCTTGATGTTGTCCTCGGTCAGCTTGGCCTTGCCGGTAACATGGCGCAGCGTCTGTGACAGGCGGTCGGTTAGGTTCTCGAACATGCGCGATCCTTTGAGCGGGGGGCTTGCAGCAAGCTGGCGAGTATACCCAAGAGGCGAGAGCACTGACACCGCCGGCGGTCTTTCGTGAAACGCGTCTTGTGTGCCACACTCACGGCCTTTCGGGCTCCGCCGTACAAGGATTTATGCACCCTCTGCTGCCCAGCCTGGCCGCCGCAGCCATCTATGCCGGCGCCACCACCTATCAAGGCCTGTATCTGGCCAGACGCGAGTCGCCGAACAAGCCACTACTGGCCTTGCTGGCCTTGGTCGCCCTGTTCTGCCATGGCGGCAGCCTGTTCATGCAGCTGCATGCGAGCGCCGGGCTCAGCCTCGACTTCTTCAACGCAGCGAGCCTGATCGCCTTCGCGGTGATCGCCATTACCCTGCTGGCCTGCAGCCGTATTCCGGTGGAAAACCTGCTGCTGATCCTGATGCCGCTGGGCAGCCTGACCGTGCTGCTGGCGCAGTTTCTGCCCAGCGGCACCTTGACCCCTATCGACGAGGAAGCAGGCATTCTCGCCCACATTCTGCTGTCGATCCTGGCCTACGGCCTACTGACCATCGCCATGTTCCAGGCCCTGCTGCTGTCACTGCAGGACTACCAGCTCAAGCACAAGCATCCGTCAGGCCTGATTCGCAACTTCCCGCCGCTGCAAACCATGGAAAGCCTGCTGTTCGGCTTCCTCTGGGCCGGCTGGCTACTGCTGTCCCTGTCGTTGCTGTCCGGCTGGCTGTTTTTCGAAGACCTGTTCGCCCAGCACCTGGTGCACAAGACCGTACTGTCCTGCATTGCCTGGAGCGTATTCGCCGTCCTGCTGTGGGGCCGCCACCAACTCGGCTGGCGTGGGCACAAGGCAATCCGCTGGACCCTGGCAGGTTTCTGCCTGCTGATGCTGGCCTACTTCGGCAGCAAGCTGGTCCGCGAATTCATCCTGCATATCTGAGGCATTGGCCGTGGCCGAGCTGCACCCCGGTTTTCTTCTTGGCCTGTTGGCCTTCCTGATCCTCTGCTCGGCGTTTTTCTCCAGTTCCGAGACCGGCATCATCAGCCTCAACCGCTACCGCCTGCGGCACAAGGCCCGCGAGGGGCATCGCGGCGCCAAGCGCGCCAGTGCGCTGCTCGGCCGCCCCGACCGCCTGCTCGGCACCATTCTGATCGGCAACAACTTCGTCAATATTCTCGCCTCGGCCATCGCCACCGTGCTGGCCATGCAGATCTGGGGCGAGGCCGGCATCGCCATCGCCACAGTGGCGCTGACCATCGTCCTGCTGATCTTCGGTGAGATCACGCCAAAGACCCTGGCCGCGCTGCATCCCGAACGCATTGCCTACCCTGCCAGCCTGCCGCTGCAGATCATGCTCAAGCTGTTCTACCCGCTGGTGATCGCCCTCAACACCATCAGCAATGGCCTGCTGCGCCTGTTCGGTGTCGACCCCAACGCGCGCGGCAGCGACAGCCTGACCACCGAGGAGCTGCGCAGCGTGGTGCGCGAGTCCGGTCATGCCCTGCCCGAGAGCCGGCAGAACATGCTGCTCGGCGTACTGGACCTGGAAACCGTGTCGGTCAACGACGTCATGATCCCGCGCAACGAGATCATCGGCATCGACCTGGAACACTCCCTCGGCCGCATCATCCAGCAGCTGCAGAACACCCGCCACACTCGCCTGCCGGTGTATCGCCAGGACATCAATCAGATCGAGGGCGTGATCCACATGCGCCAGCTGGCCCGCCGCCTGGCGCACAACCAGCTGACCCACGAGACCCTGCTTCAGGCCTGCCAGCCCGCCTACTTCGTCCCGGAAAACACCCCTCTGTCGACCCAGCTGCTCAACTTCCAGAAGGAGAAGCGGCGCATGGGCCTGGTGGTCGACGAGTACGGCGACGTGCAGGGACTGATCACCCTGGAAGACGTGCTGGAAGAGATCGTCGGCGACCTCAGCGGCCGCGACCAACAGCAGCATGCCGACATCCAGCCCCAGGAAGATGGCAGCCAGATCATCGAGGGCAGCGCGAATATCCGTGAATTGAACAAGACCCTCGGCTGGCACCTGCCCAGCGAAGGCCCGAAAACCCTCAACGGCCTGATCACCGAGGCCCTGGAAACCATCCCCGACTGCCCGGTATGCCTGAAGATCGGCCCCTATCGCCTGGAGATCCTCGAGTCCAGCGAAAACCGGGTGAAGAGCGTGCGCCTATGGCAGGCGCAGCTCATTCGCAGCGCGGATTGAGGCGCTCGGCCAGTCCCTCCGCCCACACCCGATAGCCCAGCGTCGAAGGGTGGTAACCATCGCGCGCCAGGTACTCCGGCGTGACCGTCAGCCCGAGCTTCACGTAATCCACACGTTCCTCGGCACTGGTTCGACGCAGCGCCTCATCCAGCAACGCGGCACGTAGCCCGAGCAGGCGCCGTAACAGCCAGGGCAAGGCCGTGAAATGCTGGATCGGCGGAACCCCCGTGAAAGCTACCTGCGTACCACGCGCCGCCAGGGCCCGACTCAGACCGCGCAATGCCTGACACCAGCGCGCCAGCGAGCTGAGGTGAGTGGTGTCGTTGACGCCGAACACCAGCAACACCAGGTCCGCCGGCTCGCGCAACGCCAGCGGCAGCAGACGCTCACAGGCCTCACCCGCGGTAATGCCGTTCTCCCCACAGGCGCGCCACGCCACCGGGCGCTGCCAGCGAACGGACAAGGCCTGGGCCAGCTGGCCAGCCAATGCCTCGGTCTGCGCCTCGACCCCGACGCCCGCCACGGTGGACTCGCCGATCAGCAACAAGCGCAACGGCTCGCCAACGTATCCGGCACCGGCCAGACCGGACTGAGCGCCCGCGGCCGGCGCCAGACGCAACGCCGTACGCCGCGTCCACAGAGCCTGCGGCAGGGCAACCGGCAGCAGGGCCAGGGTCAGGCCCCACCAGAGGCCAGCACGCCAGCGGCTCACAGCTCGACCTTGACCGCCTCGGAAGCCCGCACGGCCTTGGCGCGTGCTGCCTCGACACTCTCGTCGCGCGCCAGGGCCACACCCATGCGGCGCTGACCATCGACCTCCGGCTTGCCGAACAGGCGCAGTGCCGTGTCCGGCTCGGCCAGCGCGGCGCCGAGGTTGGCGAAAGCCGTCTGCTGCGAGCGGCCCTCGACCAGGATCACCGAAGAGGCGGATGGCCCGAACTGGCGGATCACCGGGATCGGCAGGCCGAGAATGGCCCGCGCATGCAGGGCGAACTCGGAAAGATCCTGGGAAATCAGGGTGACCAGACCGGTGTCGTGCGGACGCGGCGAGACCTCGCTGAACCACACCTGATCGCCCTTGACGAACAGCTCCACGCCGAACAGGCCGCGACCACCAAGGGCCTCGGTGACCGCCAGGGCCACGCGCTCGGATTCGGCCAGGGCCTGAGCACTCATCGCCTGCGGCTGCCAGGACTCGTGGTAGTCGCCTTTGACCTGGCGATGGCCGACCGGCGCGCAGAAGGCGGTGCCGCCGACATGACGCACGGTGAGCAGGGTGATCTCGTAGTCGAAGTCGATGAAGCCCTCCACGATCACCCGCCCCTTGCCGGCGCGCCCCCCTTCCTGGGCGTAATCCCAGGTAGAGCGCAGGTCGGCGTCGGATTTCAGTACGCTCTGGCCCTTGCCGGAGGAACTCATGATCGGCTTGACCACGCAGGGATAACCGACCGCTTCGACCCCGGCGACATAGGCCTCGTAGGTGTCGGCGAAGTGATAGGGCGAGGTCGGCAGGCCCAGCTCCTCGGCGGCCAGGCGCCGGATACCCTCGCGATTCATGGTCAGGCGAGCGGCACGCGCGGTGGGAACCACAGTGAAGCCCTCGGCCTCCAGCTCGACCAGGGTGTTGGTGGCGATGGCCTCGATCTCGGGCACGATGTAATGCGGCTGTTCCTGCTCGATCACCGCACGCAGCGCGGCGCCATCGAGCATGCTGATCACATGGCTGCGATGGGCGACCTGCATGGCCGGGGCATTGGCGTAGCGATCGACGGCAATCACTTCGCAGCCCAGGCGCTGCAACTCGATCACCACTTCCTTGCCCAGCTCACCCGAGCCACAGAGCAGAACGCGAGTCGCGGTCGGCGACAAAGGGGTACCGATACGGGGCATGTGGATGTCCTCGGGAATAGGGGAGAAAGGAAACTTAGGAGTGTGCGGGCCGCTGCAGGAACTGGCCGGCGGCCTGTGTGCGCTCGACGCAGTGCTGCAGCACCTGGCGTCGCTCGTCGTTGCTCATGCGGCCCCACTGGGTGATCTCGGCCGCCGTGCGCTGGCAGCCGATGCAGATGTCCTGCTCGTCCAGCGCGCAGACACTGACGCAGGGCGATTTGACCGGGCGTTCGTCGCTCACGCCTCGTCCTCGACCAGCTCGCGGGCGTAGCGCTGGGCGTTATGCACGTAGTGGGCGGCACTGGCCTCGAGCATCTTCTTCTGCTGTTCGCTGAGCTCGCGTACCACCTTGCCCGGGCTACCCATCACCAGGCTGCCATCGGGAATTTCCTTGCCTTCGGGGATCAGGCTGTTGGCGCCGATGATGCAGTACTTGCCGATCTTGGCGCCGTTGAGGATCACCGCATTGATGCCGATCAGGCTGTAATCGCCGACGCTGCAGCCGTGCATCATCACGTTGTGGCCAACGGTGACACCCTTGCCCAGGGTCAGCGGAAAGCCCATGTCGGTGTGCATCACGGTGCCGTCCTGCACATTGCTGTTCTCGCCGATATGAATCAGCTCGTTGTCACCGCGCAGCACGGCGCCAAACCAGACACTGGCGCCCTGCTCCAGGCGCACCTTGCCGATGGCGCAAGCGGTCGGCGCGATCCAGCTTTGCGGGTGGGCATCCACGCGGGCGTCGCCCAGGCGATATTTCATGTGGCGTTCCTCTCAAACCTTGATGATCTGTACCGATGCTTGCGGCGGGCGCTGCAGGTCGATGCCGGCGTCGAACGCCAGATTGACCAGCTCGACGATCATCACCGCCGTCAGCCCCCAGATCTTGTAACTGTCGTAGTGATAGCAGGGCACGTACCAGCTGCGCCCCTCGTAATCGATGCGATGGGTCACCTCGCGCGGCGCCTCCAGAAAGAAGCGCAGCGGCACGGAAAATACCGAGGCGATCTCGCTGTCGTTGGCGCGGTACTCGACGTAGTCCGGCACCACCCCGACATAAGGTGTGACATGAATGCCGAAACGCGACACCAGCGGGCTGAGCGGGCCGACCATCTCCACCAGACCGGGTGGCAGGCCGACCTCCTCCTCCGCCTCGCGCAGGGCGGTGAAGGCGAGGTCGGGATCGGTGGCATCGCGCCGACCGCCAGGGAAAGCCACCTCGCCGCCATGGGTGGACAGGCCGCTGGCGCGCAGGGTCAGCACCAGTTCCGGCTCGTCGCTGCGGGTCAGCGGCACCAGCACGGCCGCCTCCG
Organism: Pseudomonas sp. BMS12; assembly: GCF_001592875.1. Classification (GTDB taxonomy): domain Bacteria; phylum Pseudomonadota; class Gammaproteobacteria; order Pseudomonadales; family Pseudomonadaceae; genus Aquipseudomonas. The sequence goes on from NZ_LSOF01000009.1 coordinate 73,025, forward strand.
GGTAGCGCAGGTCGGTCTCCAGGATACGCGGGCTATGGCCGCGCACACGCTGCAGGAGCTCGTCGAGCATGATTGTTCTCGGTTCTTCTAGGTTCTTCTGTTCTGTCCGGCATCATGGCATGAAGGCGCAGCGCGCCCAAGACCCGCAGATCATCGGCCGACTTGCCGCGACCCGAGATATGGCGCCAACATGGGCGAAGCATCAGGAGAGCCCGGCATGAAATTCTGCAGCCAGTGTGGCGGCCCAGTGGAGCAGCGTATTCCAGAGGGCGACAATCGCCTGCGCCATGTCTGCCCACACTGCCACACCATCCATTACCAGAACCCACGCATAGTCGCCGGCTGCCTGCCGATATGGGGCGAGCAGGTGCTGTTGTGCCGGCGCGCCATCGAGCCGCGCCGAGGCTACTGGACCCTGCCAGCCGGCTTCATGGAGAACGGCGAGACCCTGGCCCAGGCCGCCGCGCGCGAGACCGACGAAGAAGCCTGCGCACGGGTGCGCGAGCTGCAGCTGTACACCCTGTTCGACCTGCCGCACATCAGCCAGCTCTATGTGTTCTTCCGCGCCGAGCTGGTCGACCTGGATTTCCGCGCCGGCGAGGAAAGCCTGGAGGTACAGCTGTTCCACGAGCACGAGATTCCCTGGAACGAGCTGGCCTTCCCCACGGTGGGCCGCACCCTCAAGTGCTATTTCGCCGACCGCCTGGAGCACAGCTACCCGATTCGCAACGAAGGCCTGGCGGCACTGCGCCCTCGCGACTGAGGCCGTCTATAGTCCTTTCTGCACCCTGAACAGCCAGCAGACGGAGGCACCATGGACACCAGCGAACACAACCTGAGCAGCCTGTTCAAGCAGCTCGGCCTACCGGCCGGCCGCGCCGACATCGATACTTTCCTGCGCGAACACCGCCTGGCCGAAGGTCAGGCCCTGCCGCTGGCGCCCTTCTGGAACAAGGCCCAGTCGCAATTTCTTGCCGAATCCCTGGCCGAGGACTCGGACTGGGCCGAGCTGGCCGACGAACTGGCCCTGCTGCTGTCGCCGTAAGGCGGCCGCCTTCCGCCCATCCTTCTGTTCACCATCCGACCGCCGACGATTGAACATCCCCTTCGGCATAGGCAGACTCTCGCGCTATAACAACCTGAAACATCAGGGCCAATACTGAATACCTCGGAACATCGCAATGCGCTGGCTGCTCGCCCTACTCTGCATCACCACCCTCGGCCTCGCCCAAGCCTCTACCGCACCCACGCTGCGCGGCAAGGCAATAGACAAGGTGCTGGTGGTCAAATCCGAACGCAAGCTGCATTTGCTGGGGCGCGGCGAGGTGCTCAAGACCTATCGCATTTCTCTGGGCAAGCAGCCCGCGGGAGCCAAGTTGCGTGAAGGCGACAGCCGCACCCCGGAAGGCTTCTACTGGATCGACTGGCGCAAGACCAGCGACAAGTACAACCTGTCCATGCACATCTCCTACCCCAATGCCCGTGATGCGGCCAATGCCCGCAAGAAGGGGGTTTCCGCCGGTGGCATGATCATGATCCACGGCACCCCGCTGGACGACGAATACCCCGAGTGGTTCTTCAGCACACTGGACTGGACCGAAGGCTGCATCGCCATGCGCAACACCGACATGCGCGAGGTCTGGAACCTGGTGCAGGACGGCACGCTGATCGAAATCCGCCCCTGAGGATTTGCTGCGCGTCGGCCATGCGTCGTTGGGAGAGGGCCTCGGGCGCTCATTTACTCGATGCAAACTCCGCACCCTCGCCCCTCTCCCACCTAGCCTGGCTCTAGCTCGCAAAATCCTGAAGCCACCGCAGCGCGAGGCGCCCGAGCTGCGCCTGCTTCATGCCCATCGATCAAAATTTGCTCAACGTTAATTTGCGCGATAAATTATTGCGCAGATACCTCGCGGAGAGCCGCACCATGACCCAACCCAAATCCTGCGCCGCCCTGCAGCTGGACAACCAGCTGTGCTTTGCCCTGCACTCCACTTCTTTACTGATGACCAAGGCCTACAAGCCGCTGCTGCAGGGTATCGGCCTGACCTACCCGCAATACCTGGCCATGCTGGTGCTCTGGGAAGGCGATGGCATCACCGTCGGCGATATCAGTGCCCGTCTGCTTACCGACCCCGGCTCGCTGACCCCGCTGCTCAAGCGCCTGGAGGGCGAAGGACTGATCACTCGCACCCGCAGCAGTGCCGACGAACGGGTGGTGGAGCTACGCCTGACGGATAAAGGCCGCGCCCTGCAACTGGAGGCCGAGCGCTTTCCCGGCTGCATTCTCGAGGCCAGCGGCCAAACCATGGAACAGATCAGCGCCCTCAAAGACCAGATAGTTGCCCTACGCAACCAGCTGCAACAGAGCGTCTGAGCCCTCTGCGCGCCACTGCACCTAAGGGCGCGCAACCCTCCTTTCTCGCCCCTCCCCCCGCGGTTTATTCCAACAACGATTCAAGGCAGATCAAAATCTTCTAAAAATTATCTTGCGCGCAAAATTAAATAGGGCTAACTTCTGCTTCACGCACTTACTTAGCGCGCTAAATTTTAGACAGCAAATCAAATCGGAGACATCGCCATGCAAAGCATCAAAGCCCTCTACACCGCTACCGCCACTGCCACCGGAGGCCGCGACGGTCGTGCCGTTTCCTCCGACGGCATCCTCGACGTCAAGCTGACCACCCCACGTGAGCTGGGCGGCGCCGGCGGCGAAGCCACCAACCCCGAGCAACTGTTCGCCGCCGGCTACTCGGCCTGCTTCATCGGCGCGCTTAAGTTCGTCGCCAGCCAGAAGAAGCAAGCCTTCCCGGCCGACGCCTCGATCACCGGCAAGGTCGGTATCGGTCAGATTCCTGGCGGCTTCGGTCTGGAGGTGGAGCTGAACATCAGCCTGCCCGGCATCGAGCGTAGCATCGCCGAAGAACTGGTCGCCGCTGCCCACCAGGTCTGCCCTTACTCCAACGCCACTCGCGGCAACATCGACGTGCGCCTGGTTGTGGCTTAAGCCCAGCGCCGCCTGAGGACGACGACATGAGAAAGCACGCCCTGCTCAACAGCACCCTCGCCGCACTGGCGCTGATCGGTGCTTCGACGAGCTTCGCCGAGCAGCCCACCGCTCAACAGTACCGCTACGGCCAGTCGCTGGACGTCGCCGAAGTGGTCAGCCTGCGCGAAGCCGCCGGTGAGAACTGCGAGGTAGTCGAAGCGCAAATGGTTTACCGCGACTCCAGCGGCGAACTGCAAGCCCTCACCTACCTCAAGCAAGCCGAGAACTGCCACAGCCAGGGCTAACGCCCTGGTACCTACCCCAAATCGATTCGCCAGGAGAAAAGACATGACTCTCAAACACATCATTGGCAGCGGCCTGCTCACCCTGGCCGTCGGTCACGCCTTCGCCGCCGGCAGCCCCGGCGTCGAGCACAACACCCAGGCCTTCCTCGAAGCCCTGGCCGCCGGAGGCGGCAAGCCGCTGGAAACCCTCAGCCCGCAGGACGCCCGCGCCGTGCTGGTTGGCGCCCAGGCGTCGGTCAAGGTCGACCTCTCCGGCGTCACCGTCAGCGAGAAAACCATCCAGACGGCTGATGGCCAGTCGATTCCGCTGACCATAGTTCGCCCCGAAAACGTGCAAGGCGAACTGCCGGTGTTCATGTTCTTCCACGGTGGCGGCTGGGTGCTCGGCGACTATCCGACCCACGCCCGCCTGATCCGTGACCTGGTGGTGAACTCCGGCGCCGTGGCCGTCTATGTCGGCTACACGCCGTCCCCGGAAGCCCAATACCCAACTGCCATCGACCAGGCCTACGCGGCGACGAAATGGGTCGGTGAGCACGGCAAGGAAATCAACGTGGACGCCAGCCGCCTGGCCGTGGCCGGCAACAGCGTCGGCGGCAACATGGCCGCGGTAGTCGCCCTCAAGGCGAAGGAAGCCGGCACGCCGAAATTGCGCTTCCAGCTGCTGTTGTGGCCGGTGACCGACGCCAGCTTCGAGACCGGCTCATACGGCCAGTTCGCCGAAGGCCACTTCCTCACCCGCAACATGATGAAGTGGTTCTGGGACAGCTACACGACCGATCCCAAGCAGCGCGCCGAGATCCACGCCTCGCCGCTGCGCGCCTCGGCCGAGCAGCTCAAGGGCCTGCCGCCGACGCTGATCCAGACCGCCGAGTTCGACGTGCTGCGTGACGAAGGTGAAGCCTACGCCCGCAAGCTCGATGCCGCCGGCGTGACGGTCACCGCCGTGCGCTACAACGGCATGATCCACGACTACGGCCTGCTCAACCCGCTGGCCCATGTACCGGCCGTGCAAGCAGCCATGCGCCAGGCCGGCGCCGAGCTGAAGCAACACCTGAAGTAAGCCCGCGCAAAAAAGCCCCGACAGCAGAAGCTGCCGGGGCTTTTCTATTGAGGCACAGGAATCAGAACTGCAGATCGGACAGGCGCCATACATCGAACGCCGGAGTCTCATAGGGATGGATCTTCTTCATGGCCTTGACCACATCGTGGATCAGCTCATCGGCCACCACCAGCTCCACTTTCCATTCCGCGACTTCCTCGATGCTACCGTGCTGACCGAGAAACGGATCGCTGCCCGCCAGGGGACGGAACTGCCCCTGCCCCAATGCCTGCCAGCAGCAGCTGTCGTAGTGCCCAATGCGTCCTGCACCGGCCGCGAACACCGCAGCCTTCACTTCTTCCAGATGGCTCTCCGGCACATAGAAACAGAATTTGTACATCCAGCCCCTCCGAGCATCGACGAATACAGCGATCCTGGGACCGCACTGCCAAAGCGATAATGGCATTTTGCCTTATCCCTTTCGCGTGGCCTAGTTCGCAACTCTGCATTGGAGTCCGCCGGGAGCGAATCGTCCATTTCCCGACTAGAGCCATTGGCCATAAGCCGAGACGGCTTAATCACCCTTGGCGAAGCGGCGCCAGCGGGCTTTCAGGTCTTCGGCAGGAGGATTGTGGCTGCCATCGCAATAGGGCATGCGTTGTGACTGGCCACAGCGGCATAACAGCAGAAGCTGCTGACGTGCGGGCTGCAGAAGCAGACCAGCGGCGCAGTCGGAAGGACAGTCAGGAAGCGCGGACGAGCGCCCGCAGCGGCACAGCAGATAGGTTTCGCCAGGATTGACCTGGCGAACCTCGGGGAGCTTGGGATCCTGCGAGTCCGACACGCCCTCTCCCATCCTTGCGGCACCCTCTCCCAAGGAGGGGAGAGGGCTTCTGCTCGTTGTTAATCCACCCAGACGCGGGCGTTGCGGAACATGCGCATCCAGCCGGCATCTTCCTGCCAGTCGTCCGGACGCCAGGAGTTCTGCACGGCGCGGAATACCCGCTCCGGGTGCGGCATCATGATGGTCACGCGACCGTCACGGCTGCACAGACCGGTGATACCGCGCGGCGAGCCGTTCGGGTTGGCCGGATAGGCTTCGGTGACCTTGCCGTGGTTGTCGATAAAGCGCATCGCGACCGTTCCAGACAGATCGGCTTCCAGCAGCGCCTCCTCGCTCTCGAACTCGGCATGACCTTCACCGTGAGCGATGGCGATCGGCAGACGCGAACCGGCCATGCCCTGCAGGAAGATCGACGCCGACTCCTGCACCTGGACCATGGCCACGCGGGCCTCGAACTGTTCCGAGCGGTTGCGCACGAAGTGCGGCCAGAACTCGGTGCCGGGAATCAGCTCGTGCAGGTTGCTCATCATCTGGCAGCCGTTGCACACGCCGAGGGCGAAGCTGTCCTTGCGCTCGAAGAAGGCTTGGAAACCATCACGTGCGCGGCTGTTGAACAGCACCGACTTGGCCCAGCCCTCGCCGGCACCGAGCACGTCGCCGTAGGAGAAGCCACCGCAGGCCACCAGGCCCTTGAAGTCTTCCAGGCTGATGCGTCCGGCGAGGATGTCGCTCATATGCACATCAATCGCGCTGAATCCGGCGCGGTCGAAGGCAGCGGCCATTTCCACCTGGCCGTTGACGCCCTGCTCACGCAGGATCGCCACCTGCGGACGCACGCCCTTCTTGATGTAGGGCGCGGCGATGTCCTGATTGACGTCGAAGGACAGCTTGGTCGACAGGCCCGGATTGTCCTCGTCGAGGATCAGGTCGAATTCCTGGTCGGCGCACTCGGCGTTGTCGCGCAGGCGCTGGATCTGATAGCTGGTCTCGGCCCACTGACGCTGCAGCAGGCGGCGCTGGCCGCCGAATACCGGCTCGCCGTTGAAGCTGATGGCCACGTCGCTGCCGTTGACCGGCTGGCCGATCACCGCCACGCAATCGTCGAGACCGGCGGCGCTGAACTGGGCGAGGATTTCCGGGGTGGCATCCTGGCGCACCTGGATCACTGCACCCAGCTCTTCGTTGAACAGTACGGCCGGCAGCTCGCTGGCGGCATCGGCCAGGCCATCGAGGAACAGGTTGAGACCGCAGTGGCCGGCGAAGGCCATCTCCAGCACGGTGGTCAGCAGGCCGCCGTCGGAACGGTCGTGGTAGGCCAGGATGTGACCATCGGCATTCAGGCCCTGGATCACGGCGAAGAAGGCCTTGAGGTCTTCGGCGTCGTCGACGTCCGGCACGGCCTTGCCGAGCTGGGCATAGGTCTGCGCCAGGATCGAGCCGCCCATGCGGTTCTGCCCGCGACCGAGATCGATCAGGATCAGGTCGGTCTCGCCCTTGTCCAGACGCAGTTGCGGGGTGAGGCTCTGGCGCACGTCCTGCACCGGGGCGAAGCCGGTGATCACCAGCGACAGCGGCGAGGTGACGCTCTTGTCCACGCCCTCGTCCTGCCAGCGGGTCTTCATGGACATGGAGTCCTTGCCCACCGGAATGGTGATGCCGAGTGCCGGGCACAGCTCCATACCCACCGCTTTCACGGTGTCGTACAGGCGCGCGTCTTCACCCGGATGACCGGCGGCGGCCATCCAGTTGGCGGACAGTTTGATGTCGGAAATCTTCTCGATGCGCGCGGCGGCCAGGTTGGTGATGGTCTCGCCGACGGCCATGCGACCCGAGGCCGGAGCGTCGAGCAGCGCCAGCGGAGTGCGCTCGCCCATGGCCATGGCCTCGCCGGTGTAGACGTCGAAGCTGGTGGCGGTCACGGCACAGTCGGCCACCGGCACCTGCCACGGGCCGACCATCTGGTCGCGGGCGACCAGGCCGGTGATGGTGCGGTCGCCGATGGTGATCAGGAAGCTCTTGCTGGCCACGGCTGGGTGACGCAACACACGCTCCGCTGCCTCTTCGATGGCAACGCTGGCGGCGTCGAAGTCGTCGCCCTGCTCGGCTTCGCGGGTGACGCTGCGGTGCATGCGCGGCGGCTTGCCGAGCAGCACTTCCAGCGGCATGTCCACCGGCTTGTTGCCGAAGTGGCTGTCGGACACGGTCAGGTGCGGCTCGGCGATGGCCTCGCCAACCACGGCGAACGGGCAGCGCTCACGCTCGCAGATGGCCTTGAAGCGCTCGAAGTCGGCAGCGTCCACGCTCATCACGTAGCGCTCCTGCGACTCGTTGCACCAGATTTCGTGCGGAGCCATACCCGGCTCGTCGTTCGGTACCGCGCGCAGCTCGAAGCGACCGCCGCGGCCGCCATCGTTGATCAGTTCCGGCAAGGCGTTGGAGATGCCGCCGGCACCGACGTCGTGAATGAACTTGATCGGGTTGTTTTCGCCCAGCTGCCAGCAACGGTCGATGACTTCCTGGCAACGACGCTCCATTTCCGGGTTGTCGCGCTGTACTGAGGCGAAGTCCAGGTCGGCAGAGCTGGCGCCAGTAGCCATGGACGAGGCCGCACCGCCGCCCAGGCCGATGAGCATGGCCGGGCCGCCGAGCACGATCAGCTTGGCGCCGACCGAGATTTCGCCTTTCTGCACGTGGTCTGCGCGGATATTGCCCATGCCGCCGGCCAGCATGATCGGCTTGTGGTAGCCACGAACTTCCTCACCACGTGGGCTCTGCACCGCTTGTTCAAAGGTACGGAAGTAGCCATTCAGCGCCGGACGACCGAACTCGTTGTTGAACGCGGCGCCGCCCAGCGGGCCTTCGATCATGATGTCCAGCGCGGTGACGATGCGCTCGGGCTTGCCGTAGGGCTTCTCCCAGGGCTGTTCGAAACCGGGGATGCGCAGGTTGGATACGGTGAAACCGGTCAGGCCAGCCTTGGGCTTGGCACCGCGGCCAGTCGCGCCTTCGTCGCGAATCTCGCCGCCGGAGCCGGTGGAAGCACCGGGGAACGGGGCGATGGCGGTCGGGTGGTTGTGGGTCTCCACCTTCATCAGGATATGTACCGGCTCCTGCGTGGCGCCGTATTCGCGGGTTTCGCCATTGGGGAAGAAACGCCCGGCGCTGAAACCCTCGATGACCGAGGCGTTGTCCTTGTAGGCGCTGAGCACACCTTCTCGGTTCATCTCGTAGGTGTTCTTGATCATGCCGAACAGCGACTTGTCCTGGCTCTGACCATCGATATCCCAGCTGGCATTGAAGATCTTGTGCCGGCAGTGCTCGGAGTTGGCCTGGGCAAACATCATCAGTTCGACATCGTGCGGGTTGCGCCCCAGCTCGGTGAAATTCTTCACCAGGTAGTCGATCTCGTCCTCGGCCAGTGCCAGGCCCAGCTGGACGTTGGCCTGCTCCAGGGCGGCACGACCGCCACCGAGGATATCCACGGCGGTCAGCGGCTTGGGCTGGGCATGGCTGAACAGGCCGGCGGCCTCTTCCATCGCGCCCAGCACCAGCTGGGTCATGCGGTCATGCAACAGGGCGGCGACAGCCTGGCTGTCGGCCTCGCTCAACTCGCCGGAGACGTAGTAGGCGATGCCGCGCTCCAGGCGCTCGATCTTGGCCAGGCCACAGTTGCGGGCGATATCGCTGGCCTTGCTCGACCAGGGCGAGATGGTGCCGAAACGCGGAATGGTCAGGAACAGCTTGCCGGCCGGCTCCTGCACTGGAACGCTCGGCCCGTACTTCAGCAGTCGGGCCAGCACCTGCTCCTCGGTGCTATCGAGCGCACCGATCACCTCGGCGAAGTGTGCGAACTCGGCATACAGCCCAGTCACGGCAGGAACCTTGGCGGTCAGTTGCGAAAGCAGTTTGCCGTGACGGAAGGCGGAAAGAGCGGGCGCGCCGCGCAGGATCAACATCGTGAACAGCCTCGGGGAAGGGGTGTGCTTTGAGGCCGTGCATTCTAGCCTAAAGCGCCAGCGGACGGCACCTGTGGCGCATCGCCTAGCAGAGCGCAGGGCGGCTGTCCAGATATGGCACCCGGGGGCCTTTGCGTATACTGCGCCAATGTTTGCCCACACTGCGTTGCGCATCCGCACGGCCGCATGGCTGCTGTCGACCGCAATCCTTCTGCTGCTCGCGGGCTGCGATGCTTCTCCGGAAGCCGCGCAGCCCAGCACCCTCGAGCGCATCCAGAAGGAGGGCGCGCTGCGTGTCATCACCCGCAACAGCCCTACTACTTATTTCCAGGACCGTGCCGGCGAGACCGGTTTCGAGTTCGAACTGGCCAGAAGGTTCGCCGACAGCCTGGGCGTCGAACTGAAAGTCGAGACCGCCGACAGCCTCGACGAGCTGTTCACCCGCCTCAACCAGCCCGACGGTCCGGTGCTGGCCGCCGCCGGTCTGGTGGCGACCGAGGGGCGCAAGAGCCAGGCGAACTTCTCCCGCGCCTATCTGGAAGTCACTCCGCAGATCATCTACCGCAACGGCCAACGTCGCCCCACCCGCCCCGAAGACCTGATCGGCAGACGCATCCTGGTGCTCAAGGGCAGCAGCCATGCCGAACAGTTGGCCCAGCTGAAGAAGACCCTGCCCGAGCTGCAGTTCGAGGAATCCGCCGACGTGGAAGTGGTCGACCTGCTGCGCATGGTCGACGAGAGTCAGATCGACCTGACCCTGGTCGACTCCAACGAACTGGCGATGAACCAGGTGTACTTCCCCAACGTGCGCGTCGCCTTCGATCTGGGCGAGGCACGCAGCCTGGGCTGGGCCGTGGCCGCCGGCAAGGACGACAGCCTGCTGATCGAGGCCAACAAGTTCCTCGAACAGGTGCAGAAGAACGGCAGCCTGCAGCGCCTCAAGGATCGCTACTACGGCCACGTCGACGTCCTCGGCTACGTCGGCGCCTACACCTTCGCCAAGCACCTGCAGCAGCGCCTGCCGCGCTACGAGAAGGATTTCCGCAAGGCCGCCGAGAAGTACAAGGTGGACTGGCGCCTGCTCGCCGCCATCGGCTATCAGGAGTCGCTGTGGACGCCAGACGCCACCTCCAAGACCGGCGTGCGCGGCCTGATGATGCTGACCCAGAACACCGCTCAAGCCATGGGGGTGGTCAATCGCCTGGACCCCAAACAGAGCATCGCCGGTGGCGCCAAGTATTTCGCCCTGGTGCACAGCGGTCTGAGCGAGAAGATGAGCGAGCCGGATCGCACCTGGTTCGCCCTGGCTGCTTACAACGTCGGCATCGCCCACCTCGCCGACGCCCGCAAGCTGGCCCAGGCCGAAGGCCTCGACCCGAACAAGTGGCTGGATGTACAGAAGATGCTGCCGCGCCTGGCGCAGAAGCAGTGGTACAGCAAGACTCGCTACGGCTACGCCCGCGGCGGTGAAACCGTGCACTTCGTGCGCAACATCCGCCGCTACTACGACATCCTCAACTGGGTGACCCAGCCGCAGATGGAAGGCACCCGCGTGGCCGAGAGCGGCCTGCACGTACCGGGCGTCAACCGCACCATCCCGCGCGGCGAGCCCAGCCAGCTCTAATCAACGCACTCGCTGATTACCCTTACTGCAATGACTGCGCTCCTGCTCCAGTGCCGGCAGCGCCCGCCTCTTCGCAAAACAACTTGCCATACTGTCCATCGACTGCACGGCAAGTTTCGACTGCTTATCGACCTTGATCAGATAGGTATATCGATAACGCGCCCGATCGAACCAGGGCTCAACTTGCTGCGCACCAATCACACACTGGTACTGCATTTGCAGGCTGAAACCCTGCGCCTTGTCATTACGCAAAATATGGTGATACTGCTGCCAGTCGCGATGACGCTGCCCCTGCCTGACAGCCTCCTGGCACCCAGCCAGATCGGTGATATCCGGCTCATGTAAAAAGATACTCTGCGCCACGCTGGTATCTGTCAGGCCAGCTGTTGCCAGCAGATAGACTTTCTCCTGCCCAGCCTGAGCCGACACAACCCCCAACACCAGCAGCAACAACCAAAATCCCCGTTTCACGCTCTATATTCCTTTTAATTTGAACTGATCTATGCCGGCAGAATGCCTGCTGACTAGGCGCGTCGGGCCTTGAAGAAAGCACTGAGCATCTCGCCACACTCCTGGGCCAACAGCCCGCCCTCGACCAGCACCCGGTGGTTGAGGAAGTCCTGACTGAAGAACTGCCCGCGACTGACCGCCACCCCGGCCTTGGGCTCGGTGGTGCCGTATACCACGCGACTGATGCGCGAATGCACGATCAGCCCGGCGCACATGCTGCACGGCTCCAGGGTGACATACAGCGTGCTGCCGGGCAGGCGGTAGTTGCTCAGCGCCTGGGCGGCGGCGCGGATCGCCACCATTTCGGCGTGGGCACTGGGGTCGGAGGTGGTAATCGGGCAGTTGAAGCCGCGCCCGATGATCTCGCCATCCTGCACCAGCACCGCGCCCACCGGCACCTCACCCCGTGCCGCGCCCTCACGGGCCAGCTCCATGGCCTCGCGCATGAAGCGTTCGTCCTGACTGCGGTCGATGATTTTCACTTTCTGCATGGGTCGCCCTTCACACCACCGCGATGGCGGCCATCAGGCCGGTTTCCATGTGGTCGATCACATGGCAGTGGAACATCCATACGCCGGGATTATCGGCGACGAAGGCGATGCGCGCCGTCTCGTTCTTGCCCAAAAGATAGGTATCGGTGAAGTAGGGCTCGATCTTCTTGCGATCCGAACTCAGCACTTTGAAGCTCATGCCGTGCAAGTGAATCGGGTGCAGGTACTGCGCCATGTTGCGCAGCACGAAGATGTAGTGCCCATCCTTTTTCAGCGTGGCGATAGGGCGGTCGGCACAGGTCTTGTCGTTGATGTCCCAGGCCTGGCCGTTGATCTGCCAGTAGCGTGCCGGACCGCCCTGGTTCGGACTGGCCAGAGTGGCCGCCCACTCGAAATTGAAACGCAGCGTCTCGGCGCGGCTCAGGTCCGGCTCGGCCACCGGGTTGGCTGGCAGCGCCGGCGGCCAGTCGCCAGGCGCCGCATTGCTGCTCACGCTGCGAATGGTCGCCAGGCGCAGTGGACCATTGCGCAGCGATAGCTCAGCGCCAATGGCCGGCACCTTGAGTGCCAGGTCGATACGCATGCCAGGCCCCAGCCAATAGTTCTTGCCCAGCGGGCGCGGTTTGATCGGATTGCCATCCAGGGCGTAGATACGCGCCTCGGCGCCCGGCAGATTGAGGCGATAGGTGACGGTGTTGTCGAGGTTGATCAGGCGCAGACGCACCACCTGCCTGGCCGGCAGATCGAGCGTCGGCAGCGAAACACCGTTGATGGTCGACAGGCGCCCACGAGTACCTTCGCGCGCCGCCTCGCGCGGCACCGAGAACGCGGTGAAGGTACCCTGCTCGTCCACATGCCAGGTTTTCAGGCTCAGTGTGCGTTCGTGCTGAAAACCGCTGGGCTCGCGTTCCTCGACGATCAGCGGGCCGACCAGACCACGACCGAGCTGCTCCGAGCTGGTGGTATGCGGGTGGTACCAGTAGCTGCCGGCATCGGGGCAGATGAAGTCGTAGTCGAAGTACTCGCCCGGCAGCACCGGCAACTGCGAGACATAGGGCACGCCGTCCATCTCCAGCGGCAGGCGGATGCCGTGCCAGTGGATGGTGGTCTGTTGCTCCAGCTGGTTGATGAAGCGCACTCGCAACCGCTCGCCCTGGCGGCAGCGAATCTCCACGCCGGGTACCTGGCCGCCATAACCCCAGGCGGGCGTCGAGCGCCCTGGCACCAGCTCGACATCGACGGGAGCCGCAATCAGCTCGTAATCATGGCTCGCCACATTTTCCGGACGACCCAGCCAGTAACGCACGCCGCCAGCGCCGAGACCGACAACACCGAGACCGGCCAACCCGGCAAGGACCTGCCTGCGCTTCAACTTCATTGCCCACCTATGTGCGGCCCGCAACCGGGCCCAGCCCGCACGCCATGGCGGGGTTCAAACGAGAGAGAGTCGCATTTTAGGCGGGCCGTCCCGGCAAAGTCGAACGGTCAATCGTCGCACCCATCAGGTCAGAACAAGAGTGGCCTGCCACGCCGAGCCCAGCACCAGCAAAGCACCACTGACGAAGCGCCAGCGCCGGCCCAATGGCAAGCACTTTTCCGCCAGCACCAGCAACGCCAGCGCGGCCATGCCCCACAGGCTCATGGCACCGACCACCAGCAGGAGCAGCATCAATGCCCAGCAGCAGCCCAGGCAGTACAAGCCGTGGTGGATACCGAGACGCCAGCCGCCCGCCAGCCCAGGGCGTACATGATGCTGGAGAAAGCCCAGCGGGCTCTGGCAGTGCTCCATGCAGGTCGCCTTGGCCTGACTCCACTGGAACAGGCCGGCCTGCAGCAGCACCAGGGAGCCGAGCGCGGGCGGCAAGCGCAGCGCCATGGGGTCGAGCCAGCCGAGCTGCTCGCCCAGCGCCTGCAGCCCCGCCATCAACAGCGCGAACAGGCTCCACAACAACACATAGGCGGTGCAGAACAAGCACAGTTTGGCCCGTTGCTGAGGGTCACCGTGCAGGCAGCGGCGGTACAGCAGGAATACCGGCAACGCGGCCGGCAGCATCATCGCCTGCATCATCACCACCCACATCAGCAGGGTCAGCGCTCCCTGGCACGACAGCCAGTCGGTTGGCGGCATCTGCATGTCGCCCATCGCCGCCATCGCCGCCGACTGCTCGACCTGCCACCACCAGGCCAGGGCGGCGAGCAGCAGAATGAGGGCGCTGGCAAGCAGCGCACCCAGATCCGGGGAGCGACTAGCTGCGGATGATGCCATTGGGGCCCATGTGCAGGTCGTACAGCAGCGCATTGCGCCCGGCATAGTCCAGCTTCACCGCTCCCGAACAGCGGAAAGTGGCGCTCGCACAGTCGGACTCGCCGAACTGGAAGCCATCCGGCAGCACCATACTGGCGCGATGCACCGAACCATCCATGGGATTGCGAATCGGCTCGACCCTGCCCTCCAGCACCCCGGGCACGTGGATGCTGGCCGTCAACTCGCTGCGGTCGGTACGCACCTCGACCGGCACGAAGCGCGGCTCATGCATGGTTTCCACGGTACTGGCAAAGATGGCGAAGAACGCCGTCGGCTCCTGCTCCTGACCACTGAGAATGGTCAACAGCGCCTGGCGCTGCGCCTCGCTGGCCCGCTCGTCGATAAAGGCCTGACATTGCCCGCGCCCCTCGTGAATGGGGCCCGGCCAGGCAAAGGTACAGGCGACATTGAGACCGGCCAGCGGCACATCACCGAAGTGCCCCTCCTCGATGCGATAACCCACGGCCGCCTCGCAGGTGCCATGGCTGGGCAATGCATTGAACTGACAGGGACAGCCGTATTCGCAATTGCACAGATCAACCCCAGCACCGCGCAGGCGCCAGTCGACATGCTTGGCCATGATCGTTTCCTCGCAGAGGAGCATTGTCACCCTGTGAGCTTAGGCAGCACGACTGCAGTCCCCTAGAAACAATCGACCTGTCCGCCAGGCCGCTAATCGGCCAAGCGCATAACCAGCCGCGTAGATGCAGAAAGGGCAGCCTGAGCTGCCCTTTCGTCACTGCATCATTCCCACTCGATGGTGGCAGGCGGCTTGCTCGACACGTCGTAGGTGACGCGGGAGATGCCTTCGATCTCGTTGATGATGCGGTTGGAGACCTTCTCCAGCAGTTCGTAGGGCAGGTGCGCCCAGCGTGCGGTCATGAAGTCGATGGTTTCCACGGCACGCAGGGCGACGACCCAGGCGTAGCGACGGCCGTCACCGACCACACCGACCGATTTCACCGGCTGGAACACCACGAAGGCCTGGCTGGTCTTGTGGTACCAGTCGAAGTTGCGCAGTTCTTCGATGAAGATGTGGTCGGCGCGACGCAGCAGGTCGGCGTACTCCTTCTTCACTTCGCCGAGGATACGCACGCCCAGGCCCGGGCCCGGGAACGGGTGACGGTAGACCATGTCGTAGGGCAGGCCCAGCTCCAGGCCGATCTTGCGCACTTCGTCCTTGAACAGTTCGCGCAGCGGCTCGACCAGTTTGAACTGCATGTCTTCCGGCAGGCCGCCGACATTGTGGTGGCTCTTGATCACGTGGGCCTTGCCGGTCTTGGCGCCGGCCGACTCGATCACGTCCGGGTAGATGGTGCCCTGGGCGAGGAACTTCACGTCCTTGAGCTTGGTGGCTTCCTGGTCGAACACTTCGATGAAGCTGGCACCGATGATCTTGCGCTTCTGCTCCGGGTCGCTGACGCCGGCCAGGCGGCCGAGGAATAGCTCTTCGGCGTTGGCGCGGATCACCTTGACGCCCATGTTCTCGGCGAACATGGCCATCACCTGGTCGCCTTCGTGCAGGCGTAGCAGGCCGTTGTCGACGAACACGCAGGTCAGCTGATCGCCGATGGCCTTGTGCAGCAGCGCGGCAACTACCGAGGAGTCGACACCACCGGACAGGCCCAGCAGCACCTTGCTCGAACCGACCTGGGCGCGCACGGTGGCGATGGCGTCTTCGACGATGTTGGCCGGGGTCCACAGGGCCGCGCAGCCACAGATGTCGAGGATGAAACGCGAGAGGATGCGCCCGCCCTGCTTGGTGTGGGTCACTTCAGGGTGGAACTGCACGCCGTAGTAGGCGCGGCTGTCGTCGGCCATGGCGGCGATCGGGCAGCTCGGGGTGCTGGCAAGGATGTGGAAGCCGGCGGGCATGGCGGTGACCTTGTCGCCGTGGCTCATCCACACGTCAAGGCCGAACACGCCGTCGTCGTCCATGTGGTCTTCGATGCCATCGAGCAAGCGGGCCTTGCCGACCACGTCGACACGGGCGTAGCCGAACTCGCGCAGGTCGGAGCCCTGCACCTTGCCGCCGAGCTGCTCGGCCATGGTCTGCATGCCGTAGCAGATGCCGAAGACCGGCACGCCCAGGTCGAACACCGCCTGCGGCGCGCGCGGGCTGTTCGCTTCGTGCACGGACTCCGGGCCACCGGCGAGGATGATGCCCTTCGGTGCGTAGGCATGGATGGCGTCATTTTCCATGTCGAACGGGTGGATCTCGCAATACACGCCGATTTCGCGCACGCGGCGGGCGATCAGCTGGGTGTACTGGGAACCGAAGTCCAGGATGAGGATGCGGTGGGCGTGAATGTCGTGGGCCATGGCCGTCGTCTCGTAGAGGAATCACAAATGACACGGGGCTGATCTGTCAGCCCCGTGTCGCATAGCAAAACGTCGAATCAACCGACCCGATAGTTCGGGGCTTCCTTGGTGATCTGCACATCGTGCACGTGCGACTCGGCCATGCCGGCGCCGGTAATGCGCACGAACTCCGGCTTGGTGCGCATTTCCTCGACGGTGGCGCAGCCGGTGTAGCCCATGGAGGCACGCAGGCCGCCCATCAGCTGGTGGACGATAGCGCTCATCGCACCCTTGTAGGGTACGCGGCCTTCGATGCCTTCCGGTACCAGCTTCTCGGCGCCGGCCGAGGAGTCCTGGAAGTAGCGGTCGGAAGAGCCCTGGGCCTGCGCCATGGCACCCAGCGAGCCCATGCCGCGGTAGGCCTTGTAGGAGCGACCCTGGAACAGTTCGACCTCGCCCGGGGCCTCTTCGGTGCCGGCCAGCATGGAGCCGATCATCACGGCGGAGGCGCCGGCGACGATGGCCTTGGACAGGTCACCGGAGAAGCGGATGCCGCCGTCGGCGACCAGCGGCACACCGGTGCCGGCCAGGGCGGCGGCGACATTGGCGACTGCAGATATTTGCGGCACACCTACACCGGCGACGATACGGGTGGTGCAGATCGAGCCCGGGCCGATACCGACCTTGACGCCATCGGCACCGGCCTCGACCAGCGCCTTGGCGGCGTCACCGGTGGCGATGTTGCCGCCGATCACCTGAACTTCCGGGAAGGTCTGCTTGACCCAGCGTACGCGGTCGATCACGCCCTTGGAGTGGCCGTGGGCGGTGTCGACGATGATCACGTCGACGCCGGCGGCGACCAGTGCGGACACGCGGTCGCCGGTGTCGGCACCGGTGCCGACGGCAGCGCCGACGCGCAGGCGACCTTGGTCGTCCTTGCTAGCCAGCGGGTAGGCCTTGGCTTTTTCGATGTCCTTGACGGTCATCATGCCTTTCAGGTTGAAGGCGCCATCGACGATCAGCACTTTCTCGATACGGTGCTTGTGCAGCAGGTCACGCACGGTTTCCTTGTCGGCACCTTCCGGCACGGTGACCAGGCGCTCTTTCGGCGTCATCACGTCACGCACCAGGGCGTCCAGGCGGTTCTCGAAACGTACGTCGCGGGAGGTGACGATGCCGACCAAGTCGCCATTGGAGAGCACCGGTACGCCGGAGATGTTGTGCTGGCGAGTCAGCTCGAACAGGTCACGCACAGTGGCGTCGGCTTCGATGGTGATCGGGTCCTTGACCACGCCAGCCTCGAACTTCTTGACCTTGCGCACCTCGGCAGCCTGCTGCTCGATGGTCATGTTCTTGTGGATGATGCCGATGCCGCCTTCCTGGGCCATGGCGATAGCCAGGCGCGCTTCGGTGACAGTATCCATCGCGGCGGACAGCAGCGGGATATTCAGCTCGATGCCACGGGTCAGGCGGGTCTTGAGGCTGACGTCCTTGGGCAGGACTTCGGAATAACCGGGGATGAGCAGAACGTCGTCGAAGGTCAGTGCTTCTTGGCTGATGCGCAGCATGGCGGGGCTCCCAAGAGGGAAAAATAAGAAGCGCGGCATTATACCCAGCGCCCCGCCTTCACTCAATGGCGACGCGCTACTCAGTCGTGTACCTGCACCAGGCGCACTGCAAAGCCCAGGCGTTCGGCGAAACCTTCCAGCAGCGCCGGGGAAAAGCACTCAGCCGGCCAGCCATTGAAAACGAAGGCCAGATTGGAAAAGGCGCAGGGCTGCAGGAACAGGAAGCCGTTGATGTCGTCCTCATGGCCACATTCGGGGCAGGTGAAGTTGTCGCTGACGCCGGCCGACCACTCGTCCAGGCTGGCGAACAGCGCCACGCCGATTTCACGACGGCACTCGGGGCAACCGGCCTCTTCGAGGAAATCGCGGGTCGGCGTATAGATGCAGCGCTTAGTGACGATCTGCATGCCGTTGCAAGGCTGGCCGAACGGTAGGCCTTCGGCATGCGGCAGACGCCGCGCACCTTCGGCAATGGCATGCGCCATGCCGTTACCCAGGCGCCCGCAGGTGCTTTGCTGCGCCTCGACCAGGCGCTGGCCGACCAGCCAGCGCACAACCAGGCGGGCCCGGCCCTCGGCATTGGGCAGGCTGGAAATTTGCGGCACCAGAATGCTCTGCATAGCGTTCATATAAGGAAGGATGGCTGAAAAGGCGGCGCAGTCTACTGGCTCGCCGCGCTTTGGGCACGCCGGGCAAACGGCTATGATGCCGGCCATGATCACCGACCCCTTCCAGCGCCTCGGTCTCGAGCGCGATGTCCTCTCCGTCAGCCAGCTGAACAACCGTGCCCGCCTGTTGCTGGAAGACGTGTTCGCGCAAGTCTGGGTCGAGGGCGAGATTTCCAACCTGGCCAAGCCCGCCTCCGGCCACATCTACTTCACCCTCAAGGACAACCAGGCCCAGGTGCGCTGCGCGCTGTTCCGACAGAATGCCGCGCGCGTACGCCAAGCACTGCGTGATGGCCTCGCGGTAAAAGTGCGCGGCAAGGTTTCGCTGTTCGAGGGCCGTGGCGACTACCAGCTGATCCTCGACTCGGTGGAGCCGGCCGGCGACGGCGCTCTGCGCCTGGCCTTCGAGGCGCTGAAGGAGAAACTGAGCGGCGAAGGCCTGTTCAGTACCGAACGCAAGCGCGCCCTGCCCACCCATCCGCAGCGCATCGGCATCATCAGTTCACCGACCGGCGCGGTGATCCGCGACATCATCAGCGTGTTCCGCCGCCGTGCGCCGCAGGTGGCGCTGACCCTGATCCCCACCGCCGTGCAGGGCCGCGAGGCCACCGCGCAGATCGTTCGCGCCTTGGAACTGGCCGACCGTGGCGCTTTCGACGCACTAATCCTGGCCCGTGGCGGCGGCTCGCTGGAAGACCTCTGGTGCTTCAACGAGGAAGTCGTTGCCCGCGCCGTGGCTGCCTGCAAGACGCCCATCGTCAGCGCCGTCGGCCATGAAACGGACGTATCGATCAGCGACTTCGTCGCCGACGTGCGCGCGCCTACCCCCTCCGCCGCCGCCGAACTGCTGGCACCGGACAGCTCCGACCTGCAGCGTCGCCTGGACAACCTCAAGCGCCGCCTGGCCCTGACCCTGCAGACCCGCCTGGGCCGCGAGCGCCTGCGCCTGGATGGCCTGGCCCGGCGCCTGCGCCACCCCGGCGAACGCCTGCGCCAACAGGCGCAGCGCCTG
>NZ_LSOF01000009.1:92736-179034 GCF_001592875.1 Pseudomonas sp. BMS12
ATTGTCTCAAGTCGTTCGCTCCGCTCACTTGGACGTCCGCAAGCTACGCTCGCGGCCGCCCCTTAGCCAAACGTTATGTTCCTCTTCAAGGAATCTCCATAATGGAAGCTGAAGATTTCTCCAAAGAAATATCAATTAGAATAACCCTCGGCCACCTGCTGCTTGCCTGGGAAATCATGTCTGAAAAATTCTCAGACTTGCAGTCACACGAAAGTCTTTCAGAAGAAGAAAGAAGAGCCATTTGGGGTTTAGCGGACTTGCTTGAAAACGCACTTATTGAATACGACGCCACTGAAAAGCCCCAAGCAGAATGGGCGGCGCTTATCAGCAAAGCAAAGGAGTATATAAAAACGGTTCCTGTCGATTTCCTTGAATAGCCTCGTGCAGTGAGGAACATAACAATTGGTTCAAACCGTTCGCTTCGCTCTCTGGGACGGGCTAAAGCCCGCCCCTTAACCAAACGTTAGAGGCTTATTCAGTTCATGCGTATCGACATAGACTTCTCAATCTTCACCTCTGCGCCATCGGCAGAAGGCGTGATATCGGGAAGCATTGAGGTCGACACGCTACCTAGAGCAGGCGAGACAATTTCGTTCTTTAATGCCCCGAACAAATCCATACCCCCTTCAAGAGCAGGCTTTGATCCGTTGCTTAAAGTGGAGAATGTAATTCACAACGCAAGCAGTCGGGGCGTGGCACTTCAACTGCAGAATGTAACCCTCCCAAACAAGCAAAGTGTTGCCGAAGTCGCTGCTTACCTAGAGCAAGGCTTTGGACTATTCTTCGACCCAACTAGTGAGTAAGCCTCTAACAATGCGCTCAACTGCCGCTCACTTCGTTCGCTGGACGTCCAAAAGCTGCGCTTTTGTCCGCCCGTTAGCTTAATCGTTAGCTGTCCAAATCATGACCAACGCGCCCGCCCTGCTTCGACAAATACATGAGGAATTTGGCTCCATTCCATTTCCAACTCATTGCGGCCTGTATGCGGCGATGGCGATGGATGATTGGATTTCTGACGAAACAGAATTGAGGAAAATTACACTTGAAAAGGATTACATAGGTGAATGGTGGAATGTTCCACTGGAGCACCTGAAAGATTGCCTGCATTACTCGCTTTGCTACCTAGATTCGAGCGGCGTTGAGTTTTATCTGCCTGCGTACATGGTCGCTCTGCTTAGGTTTCCAGAGCAATTTGATCACCCAAAGTGCTCTAGTGCTTGGAGCGTAATAATCCACTTCAGGCTGAATGACGACGATGATGAACTTAGGGAATACTCGCGAGATAAATTCTCTAAAATTAACGGTGGGAAGAAACGGGTTTGCCGTGAGTTTCTACAGTACGTTGCGGCATGCCCGCTCTACAATAACCATGCAGCAGAACTTGCAAAGGAAGCCCTAGAGAATGAATTTTGGGCGGTGGACAGCTAACAAATGGTTCAAGTCGCTCGCTTCGCTCACTCGGGACCGGCTAAAGCCGGCCCCTTAACCAAACGTTATATGAAGACAGAACATGGACGCTGACGAGCTCTTCCTAAAAGGCGATGAACTCTACGAGAAAGGTGATTTTGTAGGTGCGTTCTCAGCCTTCATGCAGGCAGCAGAGAAAGGAAGTACATCCTGTATGACACGTGTGGCATCAATGTACACATGTGGCGAAGGGGTCAATTGCGACTATGACAAAGCTATTGAGTGGGAGCTTAAAGCAATAGAGGGTGGTGAAATAACCGCACTCGTCAATCTAGGTATTTCTTACCGAGTAAAAGGCAACATCAGAAAAGCCAAATATTGGTTTGAGCGAGCCATTGAGGCTGGAGACGGTAGCGGCGCTTTGGAGTTAGCCAAGCTCTACATGGTAAGCCCCAAAGAAGAAGAAAGAGCGATTGAGTACTTAAACCTCGCCATCACCAGTAGCAATATGTGCGAGGCCGACATTGAAGAAGCACAAGAGTTACTATCCGAGCTGCGAGGCATCATATAACAATGCGCTCAACTGCCGCTCACTCCGTTCGCTGGACGTCCAAAAGCTGCGCTTTTGGCCGCCCGTTAGCTTAATCGTTAGACAGTCATGGAAAGACAACGAGTATCCTTTGAAGAATCGTGCAAGCGGCCATGCACACTACGGATTAGTAGTTGCGGCGGACCAACAGTGCACGGTCTAAATGGCTATGCTTGTGAAAACTGCATTAGAACAGCACTAGATAAACTCCACGCAAAACATGAAACAAGCATGCAAAGTTGCACTTACTGCGGCAAGGCACCTTCATATCAATGCCAACAAACTAATACATGCAAAGAGTGCTTTGAAAAAGCACTAAAAAGCGTAGAGCATTGGTACAAAAACCACGATCAGGGGAGTGCCTAACAAGGCGCTCAAATCGCTCGTTTCACTCGCTGGGACCGGCGAAGCCGGCCCCTTAGCTTAATCGTTAGGTCCACTGAGAATGCGCCGCTTCAAAAACGCTGATAAAGCCAAGCAAATAGAGCTGACCGCTCAGTTTCCTGACCTTTACAAGCTCCAATGCGTAGAGGAAACGCAAGCCTACACCTATGGGGCAGTGAGTGTTTTTGACCATTGGCTTGACAGAAAAGAGGCAAGGGAACTTCTTGAAAATGTTCCTGCTGAAATTCAAAAGCAGAGAAATAACGCGCTACACATCTTTAGTAAAAAAATTGCATCCGAATTCGAGATATTCAATTTTAAGCTCAATGGCAAGTGGAGATCTTGCCACCCCTTATTCCGCCACTTCACATCCACAAAAGCTGCCCACGATTATTTGACCCCAACAATCTGCCACTCTAGCAGTTGTTTTTTTAGGATCGTAATCCCAGAAATCAATGCCGTATTCTTCGAAAGCTGGGATGACACAAATGTTTTTTATCTTAGGGACCCATCGGCCGCAAAAATCATAAAACCTTTTGCACAAGAATGCGGAATACACTATCTGGAAAAATGGACCTAACAAATGGTTCAAGTCGTTCGCTTCGCTCACTGCGGGACCGGCTAAAGCCGGCCCCTTAACCAAACGTTAGAAGTACAGGATATATTGTGCCGAGAACAAAGCGCTGGGACACACGGATAGCTAAAGATGGCTGCGGAATAGTTGAGGTTACCCTTTCATCCTGGAAATACTTTTCCGACTATATCAGCCAGGAGATGTTGGATTACTCCTCATATATATATAGAGGCCACGGCAACAAACTATGGCTACTAGAACCCACGCTAGACAGGTTCATCAAGGAGCCAGAGTCAAACAAAAGGGCGCAACACTTAGAAAGCTTTAAGTTTTCAACTCGGGGAAGAAGAGGAAATAACCCACCAAACATCGAAGGGGAAAATGACTGGTGGGCTCTAGGCCAGCATCATGGCTTAAGAACCCCGCTACTGGATTGGAGCGAGTCTCCATTTGTCGCTCTATACTTTGCAGCCTCAGAGGCTATCAAATTAAAAACTAAGCAGCTGTCAGTTTTTTGTATTTCACAAGAAACAATAGCTGAGATCAATGACATCGTTAATTCATTCGAGCCAATAGAGCTCATTAACAGCCAAAAGCCCACTGTAAAAATAGTACGACCACTAAGCGATGAAAACTCCAGATTAGTTAGCCAGAGAGGTTTATTCACGCGAGGCCCGAATAATTTAGATCTTGAGTCCTGGATCATTAAATTTAAACCAAAATCCAAGCACATGGACTTAATCAAGATCAATATTCCGAATAGCAATCTAGAGAGCTGCTTAAAATATCTAAACCGGATGAATGTCAACGCCTCCACATTATTTCCAGACTTAGAAGGGGCATCCATTTTTTGCAATCAAACTCTAGAGGTCGAAGGTTACTAATACTTCTAACAATGCGCTCAAAGCGCTCACTTCGTTCGCTGGGACGGCGTTCCGCCGCCCCTTAGCTTAATCGTTAGGCATACAAAACATGTACTACCAAATATTCATAAACGGAATATCTTTAGGGATATTTGGCCACCCGAATGTTCAGAATATGCACCTTTCCGTCATGGTCACTGCAGAGCAAAGCGAAATTTTCGCCAATGCTGTGTGCCTAGAAGGCGAAGATCGATACATGATTGACTGGCTTCAATACCCTGTCAGCGCAGATGATATTGTCGAATTTAAGCAAGTGTCAGAAGGTCAAGTTCCTGAGCCTCGCAAAAAGTACAAAATGCGGGCATTAGCGCCAGATGCCTAACAAATGGTTCAAGTCGTTCGCTTCGCTCACTGCGGGACCGGCTAAAGCCGGCCCCTTAACCAAACGTTAGGTGCACTCATGGAAGAACCTGCGAAACCTAGCCAGGTAAACACCAGTAGTAACTTGATAACATATGGCATTTCCATTTTTGGCCTAGCTGGCATCTTATGGCTAATCCACATGACCTATACAGCTATCAATATGGTTATCGCTGGAAAAGGGCTAGAAACTTATCGAACTTTCTGGCTAGTACAGTTTAATTGGTATGGATTTCTTGCTTTCATAATGGCGTGCGCCGTCGCTATTGCCATTTGCCTCTGGTTGCGGTGGCACGAACATATGCAATGGAAAAATCTGCAGAAAAAATATGGTCGGCGTAAACGCACACCTAACTAGTGGTTCAAGCCGTTCGCTTCGCTCACTCGGGACGGGCTAAAGCCCGCCCCTTAACCAAACGTTAGAGCCCCAGGAGCAAATCGTGATCAATGACCATGGATTAGCAGTAGAAATCTCAAGAATACTGCTTGAGGTTAGCGGGCGAATAGACGAAACGATCGCTATTGTTCACCAACAGAGTTCAGAGCTTGAATCCCAAGAATACTGTCGTGCGGCAGGTGCAATAATGGGCGCCATTCTTACTGAAATTTTGAATCCTATATTTAAAAGTCATCCAGAAATTGCACCATTGGAGTTGCAGAGCTTTTACATCCACCCTAATAAATAAAATTTGAAGACAGAGTTTAGTGCTGCATCAGCGCTCACATGTGAAACCGAGCAGCTCTAACAATTGGTTCAAGCCGTTCGCTTCGCTCACTGCGGGACCGGCTAAAGCCGGCCCCTTAACCAAACGTTAGCCATTATTGCCAGGACTCCCCATGGGAAACATAGAAAGAACATTCCTGCTAGAAAGCAACGTTCCTGGAAAATACAAATTTATCTGCCGAGAATGCAGCAGAGAAACAACGCATATTATCGTTGCCGCTTACAAAGAAAGCGGCAGCCAAGACTGTGGCCGTGGAAATAGCTACGACTGGAATGAGGCCAACCAAATTATTCAATGCCAAGGGTGCGAGGCAGTATCTTTCAGGGTCGAGTCAACAAACTCTGAAGACTATGATTATGACCATGAAAGCAACACCAGATATGACATTGAGACAATAAAGTTTTACCCAGGCCGGTCAGCAGGATTAAAAGCCATTGACAGCTATCTGCTACCACTGAACGTTCAAGACATCTACAAAGAAACAATTCTTGCAATTGAGAATGAGCAGAACATCCTTGCCGGCATAGGGATTAGAGCTCTAATTGAGACAATATGCAAAGACCTTAACGCCGCAGGAAAAGATCTTTACAACAAAATAAACTCCCTACAAGAACAAGGCATCGTCACAAAAGAGGGAGTTGAAACTCTGCACAAACTTAGAGTGCTCGGCAACGACGCAGCTCACGAAGTAAAAAAACACAACCAACAACAACTGTCGCTAGCCATCCAAATAATCGAGCACATGTTAGACGGTACATACATAATCCCTCACAAGGTTGCGCACGTGCTCAAATAACGGCTAACAAATGGTTCAAGTCTTTCGCTTCGCTCACTCGGGACCGGCTAAAGCCGGCCCCTTAACCAAACGTTAGGTTCACATCAGCATGCGCGTGCTTACATTCATCGCACTATTGATACTTATCACTAACTCCTACGCATGCGGCTGCAAGAAATTTAATGCTGAAACCGCATATGCCGAATCAGAAATAGTTTTCACAGCACAAATTACCAGCCAGAGCACTGTGCATAGCGATGAAACAGAATCAGTAATATCTAAACTAAAAATATTAGAAACCCTGAAAGGGCAACCAAACAAAATAGAAAGAGTGATTTCCAGCACATCCGCAAGCACCTGCTGGAAGGCTGTTATCACTGGGGAAATATATCTTTTTTATGCTAAATCAGCACCAGATATTCATTTCAACAAGTGCAGTCCGCATAGACACATAGGCCCAGGAAACGTTGGGGAATGAAACCTAACTACTGGTTCAAGTCACTCGCTTCGCTCGCTCGGGACCGGCTAAAGCCGGCCCCTTAACCAAACGTTAGGCACCAAATGAAACGTGCAATTGAAGTACTACTGGATGATAAGCGAGTAATGTTGCTTCAGGCTCCAGATGGCGGCCCTGCAAGCGTCCAGCTGGCTAATGTTCAGGAAAATTACATGCGTGCCTGGGCACACGCTAGCAGCGATGAAGAGGTCTGGCGCTGGCAACTCCCTGACATTCAGGATGGTCAGGCAATCTCATTCCGCGTTATTCAAGCAGAGGCAGACGACATCTCACCTCCCCAAGAGGTAGAGAAGCGTGACCCTGAGCAGGTAGCCGCAGGCAAACAAAGAGCTAAAGAGTGGTTAGAAGCAGCAAAGAAAAATAAGCCAGGCAGTGAGAGCGCCTAACAATTGGTTCAAACCGTTCGCTTCGCTCACTGGGACGGGCTAAAGCCCGCCCCTTAACCAAACGTTAGGCATCACTAAGATATGCGCGAAGTCCAAGCACTGATCCAAGACCTCGAGTCTTCGAACTCCTCTATTCGAGATAAAGCAGCTTTAGCCTTGATGGATGCGCTTGATGAACGTGCAGTCGAGCCACTTCTCCGAGCTATCTCTAAGCCCGAGAACGCCAACCATCGCGGCACACTGGTTTATGCATTAGGCGCATTCAACTGCGAGGCTTATCTAGAGGTAGTAGTAGATTTAGCTCTGACCGGAAACTATGAGGTTTCTACTGGTGCCTGCAGCATACTCGGAGAATCAGCCAACTCAGCAGGCGCCATCCGGCGAATCAGGGCGCAGCTGAATAAATATGACCAAAATATGCTCTTGGCAGAGCACCACCATATGGTATGGGAAGGTCTACATGAACTTACAGAAGCCGAAAGCGGGATAGCGCCATGACGCCTAACAAACGGTTCAAGGTCGTTCGCTTCGCTCACTCCGGACGTCCGCAAGCTACGCTTGCGTCCGCCCCTTAACCTGTCCGTTATGCACTAATGAAAATACGCAAAGCATACAAAACCTCGTTCCTTGTAGGATTCGGTATCTTCGCAATCTACCAAGCGTTATGGTGGACATTACGTATTTACGGTTGGGGCTGGTCTCAAGACCTAAACATTCCAGGCTTGTTTTTATCGGCCCTAGCCTACCCTTGGTCAACCATCGTATTTTCATTGCATCGCGAAGCATTCGAGCTATTTGGTCAAACCAGCAGAACGTTCATTACCTGCATAGCCTTATCAACTGGCCTAGGAATAAATTTCATGCTCGCCACATTCGTAGCCATCAGAGCAAAGAAACTCATTCAGCGTTTTAGCGCATAACAATGCGCTCAACTGCCGCTCACTTCGTTCGCTGGACAGCCAAAAGCTACGCTTTTGTCTGCCCGTTAGCTTAATCGTTAGACACCTATGCCAGCTAAGCGAAAAATTAGAGTATCTGTGGCGCGCCTTACATTTGATGGTAAGTACCAATATCCGTGGCACACCATCGAATATGGAGAGGCTGAATTCACCACAAGCTTCGCCACTTGTTATTTCGAGGGCCGGAAATTCTCAAAAGACAAAGGCAATGCCTACGGTGGAAACTACCTTGGGAGCGAAGATGGTGACTCTTATCGTATCGCTAAAAAAAGCTAGAATTACCGGGCACAGTTATAGTTCATATTTTCACGGCAGTGTGTAGGCGTCTAACAATTGGTTCAAGTCGTTCGCTTCGCTCACTCGGACGTCCGCAAGCTACGCTCGCGGCCGCCCCTTAACCAAACGTTAGAGCCAACATGACTCCAATGCTACTCATGCAAGCAGCCAAGCTTCTCAGGCCAGTACGGCGAAAAATTATAGCCTTGAGCTTTTTTAGCCTCGTATTTGGGCTCTCACTTTTTGCGGTCGCTGCATCGCTTGAAACTTTCAGCCGAATTCTATTCTTATTTACATGGATATCGCTGATCACAGGCATGTTTTGCTTTGGTCTATCCCTGCTCACACAGCTTTATTCAAAAAAGCCAGAGCCACTTGGAGATAGTATCGCATCAAAGATTAAGTATTACTGGAATCTGGCAGCGCTCACAATTGCTGCACCATTTTTTACTCTTTGGATCATAGGTATGGCTATTCTATTACCAGCCGGCATACTCATTCTATTAATGCAAAGCGACATATCAGGTTGAGGGCAGCGAGCTCTAACAAATGGTTCAAGTCGCTCGCTTCGCTCACTCGGGACCGGCTAAAGCCGGCCCCTTAACCAAACGTTAGGTGCAACTACATGGACTCGTATTCTGTCAGGTGTATTTTCCGCTGGGAGCCTCGGCAAAGGCAAAAAGCGAAGCATACATACGAGGAGCGCATAACCTTATGGCAGGCTGAAAGCCTGGATCAGGCCATTGAGCTCGCAGAGCAAGAAGCAGAAATTTATGCATCTGACGATATGGAGTTCTTGGGCTACTCGCAGGCTTACGCACTATTCGAGCCGTTACCTGGCAACGGCGTTGAAATTTTCTCTTTGCTACGCGACAGCAACCTTGAGCCCGAGGAATATATAGATGCTTTCTTTGATACAGAGCTAGAGCATCAAAGAGAATATGGTTCCAATAAAAAGAAAGGAGCTTAGTGTGGTTGCACCTAACAATACGCTCAACGCTGCTCACTTCGTTCGCCGGACGTCCAAAAGCTACGCTTTTGGCCGCCCGTTAGCTTAACCGTTATGCATACAAAGCTCATGACCAAAACTCTTGCGACAACAATTGCAACCATTAGTTTTTTGATTACCCTGCTAGCACTAAGCACAACTGAGTGTTCGTGCGCATGCAGCTGCGCCACAACACACTGCGAAACTTTGTGGGGAATTTACGCATGGGCAGCTAATTTCCATGACGATAGAGCAGAAACGATTAAGCTATTTTTCACTTTCCTTCTGGCAAGCTTAATTGCAGTAAGTGCAATTACAATCACCATCACACAGCTTGTTAAAAAAGCAAAGGAGCCAAAGCATGCATAACAATGCGCTCAACGTCGCTCACTTCGTTCGCCGGACAGCCAAAAGCTGCGCTTTTGTCTGCCCGTTAGCTTAATCGTTAGTAACTAATGTGGAGTTCAAGGGTTTCTGTTACCGCTGTAGCTTCGGTTTCTATCATCCAAATCCACCTTCATGCGGCATTCCCTAAGCTCAAGGCTTCCTGCGCGATACCACTGGTTACACCGATCCTCCGCTCTTGGCGCTTCCTTTACGACTACAACCTGAACTCCATTTCTTTTGGGTTGCTCTGTCGGCCTTTCAAACGGAACAACATTCGTAGCGCCTCGCGGCGTGTAGTTTCCATCATGGAAACTCGGTACTTCGCTTTGCTGCTTCTTGTTTGTGTAGTAGTTAGCTAGCGCCCTGGCCTTCTCTTCCTCGACCCGCCTATCTGGCTGAATATTGGTGGAAAGCCGCACGACTGCACCTTGCGCTTGATGCTGCTGAACCTGAGAAACCGGAGGAGCTGGGGCGAGATTTTTCTCTAGCTGTTTAGAGCCTAAGAACAAGGCTCCGGCGGTAACTGCACACCCTGCTAAGAACGCAAAACCTATGCGCAGTGTGTCGTTTGACTTTTTCTTGATGTAGCTCGGGGCATCGTCCCAGTCTGCTCTCATCTCTGGCTCTCCTTGCTGAACCACCGCCGGGCCACTTCCGCTGTTAATTGCCGCCCGCTTGCCGTTCTTCCAATTTTCGATCCGCTTCGGTGTACCCAGGGCTGATCTGGCCCCGGCTCAGGTCTATCTGACCGTGCACGATGTATAGCTCGTACTCGGGATACGCCTTTATCAGCTCAGAGAAATCCTCTAGCCGGGCTTTCGTCCTCATATCTGTGGCAACGGTCTGCCATCGGCGGCGCTCCGTTATCCCTGTCTTCTTTGCCAGGGTGGACGGCCCGATATAACGAACAACCTCTCTTAGGCGTTCTTCCATATTCTTAAAAGTTCTCAAAAATGACGAATATTTCTACCTGTCGTATTTTTCGTCATGTATTCTTTCCCTGTCTGACGAATATTACGTCACGCGAAGCTAGTTAGAGATTATCAGACATTGTGATGCTTACCGGCTATGGCAGGCGCACAAATACAGGGAGAGATCAGCAAATGAGCAATGTTTTCGTAGTCCTTCCCCCAATCTGCACCCGCGAAGAGTTCTCGCGTCTCACCGGCCTGGAAGTCAAAGGCAGCTCCGTTGTCCTGGGCATGTGCAACCAATCCACCCTGCCTACCGTCAAGGTAGGCCGTCACTCGCTGGTCAATGTCTACCAGATCATCCAAGACCTCGTAGCTGGCAAGACCGAGTTCCTGCCCGGCGACTACAGCTGAGGCCGCCGAAATGAGCCGCACAGCCTCTCAATTCAAACTGCGCATGCCCTCCGCCCTGCACTCTCAGGTCAAGCAGGCCGCCGAAGATGCCCGCCGTTCTCTGAACGCCGAACTCGTTTTCCGCCTGGAACAGAGCTTCGCCAGCGAGGTGCCAGCCAATGAGCCTCAATCGGTATCTACACCAGCCGCACCCCGAGTCCTGCGACTGCTCTGTGTGCTGGTCCCGTCGCGTTCCGGTGGTATCCGCTCCTTGCCAGTCCACACCCTGCGACCAATGCCGCCCCGCGTCGGTTGCCAAGGTAAATGGCGTCTGGAAAGCGACACCGGCTTTTATCTGCGAGAAACACACGCCACCACCCCGGCCCCCGAAGTACTGGCACGTTATCTACGACACGGGCAATCCGACGCCCTTCGTGCCGATTCGGGAGCCGTTCGAGCTGGAGGGCTGAGTTATGTCTGAACAGCCCCAATCCACCCCGAGCCAAGTCTTCTTCCTAGAAATCATTTGGCCCGCCCTGGTCGTGTTCTTTGTGCTCTTCGGGCTACCGCAAATTCTCCAGTTCGGGCTGGAGCTGCATAGCGCACAGATCACATGCCCCCAACCGACAGCCCCCGCTGTTGAAAAGCCATCGCCTCCGGCGTCAGGGACTGGCCCGCCAGTCGCTGGCGACGGTGGCGACACGGGATGACAAGGGCCGTGGCCCTTGGTGTTTGACGCAGTAACGGCCAGCGCATCGGCCAAGCAATAACCCCAGCAAACCGAGAAACCCCTCGGGCGAAAAACTGAAAGTTCGCCCGTGTGGACTCGCTCGGCCTGCTGAAAGGTAAACCGCGCAATCAGGCGCACCACAAGCGAGGAAATACAAATGGCACGTTCCATTATGGAAGTCGCATTCCTGAGCACTCAGAAGCTGGCATTCAGCAACAACGGCGGCGAAGTGAAAATCGTCAAAGTCTTCTACGGCGATGAGCCGGACGGCATCACCGAAAACGGCCTTTCCATTGTCAGCATGGACGTTCCCCCAGAGGTCGCCGATGAAGTCTTCGCAGCCGGTGCCCAACTGGCCCCGCTGGAGATGGTGCGCATCTCTTTTGAGATTGCTCGGGCTGGTAAGCAGAAGGGCAACAATCTTTGCCTGCATATCGAGCCCGTAAAGCCCCGCGAATAGACCCAGCGCCCGACCCAACAAGCCACCCCGACCAAGCCCAGCGCCTCGGCTCCGGCTGACGCTGCCAAGTCCTGATTAGAGGGCGGCTCCGATGGTTCGGATTTTCTGCAATCACTGCCGCAACTGCGCTCCCGAGCGCTACTGGCTGCTGATTAAAGCCTGCCCGCGCTGCCTGAGCCCCCAATGAATTTCCTGGCGTGTGACGGCGATTGGAGTGCCGGTGCCGGTGGTGAACCCATCTGCACCGGGACGCTGATCAGCCTGACCCAACAGGAAATGCAGTCCCTCTACGGGGCTGCCCTGACCTGGGATGACGTGGCCGAGCTTCGAGGGGAAATCGTGATTCTGTTCGCTCTGGCGTTCGGCTTCCTCGTCCTGAAAAAAGCACTGAAACAGAGGTAATCACCATGCAACAACACAACAGCGTTTTCACCCGTACCCGCCTGCTGGTTGGCGGCGTTTCCACCGCTGCTCTGGCCTTCGGCAATGCCGTGTATGCCGCAGTCCCTGCCGAAGCCACCGATGCCCTGGATACCGCCAAGGGTGACGTGAACACCATCGGTTGGGCGGTGTTCGCCGTCATCGTCGCTGCGGCCGCCTTCGGCTACATGCGTCGCGCCCTGTAAGCCTGCTCGACACGTCCCGTGCCGGGCAAGAACAACCCCGCTCCGGCGGGGTTTTCTTATCCAGCTGGAAGCGCCCCGTATGTCTCAAGAATGGTTTGTTCTCATCATCACTGCCGCTGCTCTGTGGGCGGTGTTCTTCGGGCGGGTGTGACTATGCGCCTACGCCTGATCGCCTTCTTCTGTCTCACTGTCCTTAGTTTTGCGGCTCGCGCTGGGACCGGTTACACCCTTGCACACAGGCCCGATGAATACTTCGTCACGCCTGACGCCGCCTGTGAAGCGGCTATTCCTGATGCTCAGGCGTTGATGCCTAACTACACCATTACGGCTGCTTCTTTTTCTTCGAGCAGCTGCAAATTCACTCGCAAGCTGAACTCTACTGGTGCTGTTTCGAGCGGCCTCTACGCCTGTGTCTCTACTGGCGCGACTTGCCAGATAGGGACTTATGTCTGCCAGGCCGGCACATCAATCACCTGGTCAATCCTGCGCCCCGATCTCGATGGCCTCGGCACGATTGAATACGTCTGCCGCGAAGGCTGCCGCGTCCCGTTGGGCACCTCTGAATGCCAGCCTGTTTCCGAAGGCGCTACTACCGGCATCTGCCACGGTGTGGCCAGTCTCGATGGCGAGGCCTGCAACACTGGCCAATATTCCGAAGGCAACGATACCGCCCCTGATCCCGACACCGACCCTTGTGAGGCCAATCCCCAGGGCGAAGGCTGCACCGATCCAACCGACCCGACTGATCCCACCGACCCAACAGACCCCACCGATCCGACCGACCCAACAGACCCCACTGACCCAGGCGGCGGCGATAACGGCGGCGGCGACAACGGCGGTGGTGACAATGGTGGCGACAATGGGGGTGATAACGGCGGCGATAACGGTGGGGACAACGGCGGCGGCGATGGTGACGGCACCGGCGATAACGCCGCCAGCGGTCTTGGCTGTGACGAAACGCTGTCTTGTTCCGGTGATTCGGTTCAGTGCTCGATCCTCAAGCTCCAGAAAGATCAGCGCTGCGATGAAATCGACCGCTTCGACTTTCCCGAGCAGAAAGACGGCCTCGAAGACTTCCTGAGCAACGAAGACTTCCAACCCGAAGAAGACGAAGAAGTCGACGTGACCGGCCTGTTCAACGAAGGCACCCGCTTTCTTCCGGCCAGCGGCTGCCCGCAGCCCAAAACCTTTTCCCTGACGACCGGTGGTGGTCGCACCTTCGAATTTTCCTTTGAACCCCTGTGCCAGTTCGCCAGCGACCTTTCGTATCTGATCGTGGCCGCTGCCGGGGTGTTCTTTGCCATCTACATAGGCCGCGCCTCGGGAGGTGAGTAAATGCCTGTCTGGATATGGATTGCCCAGTTCGTTTTCCTGATGATCCAGCCGCTCATTGGCTGGATATTCCGCGTCATCGGCATCGGCTTTGTCTCGTATGTCGGCTACAACGCCCTGCTCGATGTGGCCATGGAATACGTCACCAGCCGCATCAGCAGCACCTCGATGGATATTCAGCAGATCCTCGGGCTGGCCAAGGTCGATGTAGCGATCAACATCTACTTCGCCGCGGTCACGACACGCTTTGTCCTGGCCGGGATCAACAAGGCCCAAGATCGTCGCCGGGCACAGGTCTGGCGCAAGCCGGGCGGCACCTCCATAGAAGCGTAGGGAGGGCCAGACGATGCTCTATATCCGCACCGGTAAGCCCGGCCACGGCAAGACCCTTAACACCATCCGCGAAGTCGATGAAAAGGCCCATGCCGAAGGCCGCACCGTCTACTACTTCAACATCAACGGCCTGAAACCGGAGCTGCTTAAAGCCAGCTGGTTTGCCTTCGAAGACCCGCACCTCTGGCACGAGCTGCCGAATGATTCCATCGTCGTGGTGGATGAGGCCCAAGGCTGGTTTGGCCAGCGTGACCCACGGGCACGGCCACCGGAGCACATCACCCGCTTCGAGACCATGCGTCACAACGGCTTCGAAGTGCATCTGATCACCCAGGACCCGCGCTACCTCGATGTTCACCTGCGCCGCCTGTGCAATGGCCATGTCCACTACTGGCGGGTCTTCAAGTCCTCCCAGCTGCTGCGTTTCGAATCAGAGGCGGTGATCGAAAAGGTCGAAGTGAAAAGCAGCTTCAAGGATGCCGACAAGAAAACCGTTCGCCTCGATAAGAAGTACTTCGGCGTCTACACCAGCACTAACGCCCAGCATCATTTCCAGTTCAAAGCCCCGAAGAAAATGATTCTGGCTGTGCTGGCCCTGGTCGCGGCTGGCTTCATGGTGTTTCGCGCTTACACCAGGTACGAAGAGGCCCGCGCCGAAAAGCTCGATGCTGCTGACGCGCCCAGCGTCGTGGAGCAGGTGAAAGAGGGTGTCGGCTCCTTCATCAATCCGGCTTCGGCCCTGACCAAGAAAGAGCCGCAGACGATAGAAACCTACCTGATCCAGCGCACCCCGCGCATACCCGACTTGCCCAGCTCGGCGCCGATCTATGACGAGCTGACCCAGCCGCAGACCTACCCCAAGTTGTCCTGCTTCATGAGCTCGGACGAGGGCTATGTCGAACGTAATCAAAGGCGCTTCCGGGTCGTCCGCGCTGCCGGTAAAGCCACCATCTGCGAGTGCTACACCCAGCAAGGCACGCACTACAACACAACCTTCAACTTCTGCAAAAACACCGTCCAGCACGGTTACTTCGATGCGGCCAAGCCCGACCCGCAGCCGCAGCAGAACAACGCCCAATACAACCGCAATGCGCCGCCTCCCGGCCTGGAACAAGCCGTTTCCCAGGCCGTAGAGAACGCCCCGAAGGGAACCACTGTGGTGGTTGTGCCTTACGAGAAAGGCCGCTTCCTGTGGTGAGCAGGGGTCGGCATAGCCAGTGGCGCTTTAAGCGCGCAGAGCGCCGGGCGCCTGCGCGCTAAAGCGCACGCGGGGACGCCCCTGTAACACGTCAGATAAACCCCTCTAAACAGCACGCAAAGTCTAACAATCTCGAAAAGGGAATCTCATGAAGCTGGTAGACCATCATCGTCTAGACCCCATCACCGGCCTGGAAGACGGTAAGGGGCTTTTGTTCGTTGACCCTGATACCGCACAGCTGACCGACCTCACCGGCGTTCGTGTTCTGCGCTGTGGTGTCGATACCGTCCGCCAGCTTTACCGTGGGCTGATCCGCCCACAGGTGCTGGAACTGTTTGAAACCCCCGGCACCATTGTCGATTTCGCTGGCCAGCGCTGGCATGCCGGTCGCGTTGGTCGTGACTCTGGCTACCAGTACAAGCTCCAAAATGCCGACCTGGGTTTCGTCCTGCTGGTGAAGAACTTCAACGCCAAAATCGACGCCATCGGCCCCCATCTGAAAATCGAAGTATCTCCCCACGCAATCGACGCCCTGAGCCCTGAACGCCTCCAGGCTCGGCTCGACTTCTATGCCAGTGAAATCCTCAGCCATGTTGAGCTGAACCAATGCGCCGTCCACATCGCGCTAGACCTGCAGGGCTGGCAACCGCCTGCCGATCTGGTGGCACGCATGCATTGCCGCGCGCGTACGCACCGGGACATTTCCGGCATTAATCAGATTGAGTGGGCTACCAAGTCCAGCACCTACGGACGTGGCGAAACCTCCATGTTTGGCTCTGCCAACGGCATCCAGTTGTGTCTGTACAACAAGACCGAGCAGGCCAGGGCATCCGATAAGCTCGACTACTGGGAAGGTGTCTGGCGTCGTCGGGACAGTTTCGATGAGAGCGACCCGGGCAACTACGATCCAGAGCAAACCGTCTGGCGTATTGAGCTGCGCTATCACCATTCCATCGTCCAGCAATTCGCTAGCGGCTCCGTCGATATCAACACCGGGGCGACCATTGATACCACCTCGTTTGCCGCATTCGCTGGCCACTTGGACGGCCTGTGGCGCTATGGCCTGAGCCAGTTCAAATACCTCTCCCGCCCTGGCGTCTATGAGCCGATCTGGACGCTGATTCGTGATGATGTGCGGGTAGACCTTCCCGTCGATTCACTCATCGACGAAACCGACTACAAGCGCCTATACAAGACCTCTCGGGGATTCTCAGGAAAGAACGTCGAGCTGTTCCTGGGAAACTTCGTCAGCCTGCTAGCAAGGGAGCGGGTAGGCGCCAAAACAGCCTTTAGGCGTTTGACGGATTGGGAATGCTGGCCGGTGATTCGGGATCACTACGCCGACAAGGGCATGGGCGAGCGTGACCTCTACAAGCACATCAAAGCGCTACTTGAAGAACGCCATGTTCGTTGGGGGCGCGCTATATGACCGTGAAAAAGCAGCCTGACGGCAAGTGGTCGGTGGACTTCTATGTCGATGGTCGCGGTAGTCAGCGGGTGCGTCGTGGTGGCTTCGCCAGCAAGGCTCATGCACAGCGCTTCGAGCGGGATTTTGTGGCCTCCCCTGCCCGCTCTCTAGAGCGATTCGGTGATCTGGTTGATCTCTGGTATCAGGTGCACGGCGTTACCCTGAAAAACGGAACCAGACGCTATACCGCCCTGAAACAGATCACCGAGCGGCTGGGCAACCCTCGCGCCTGCGACTTCACCACGGCCACATGGTCACGCTATCGCACAGAACGGCTGAAAACGGCTGAGCGCTCTACCATCAACATTGAACACATTTACGTTTCGTCAGTGTTCGCTGAGCTGGCCCGCCAGGGCCACTACTAAGCGCCGAACCCGCTGCATGGTATGCGGCTATTCAAGGTCGATCAGAAAGCACTGGCCTTCCTGACCTTCGAGCAGATACAGCAGCTGCTGACCGAGTTGGGCAAGTCGCAAAACCCCTACGTCCAAGTCATTGCCAAGATTGCATTAGCTACCGGTGCTCGAT
Source organism: Pseudomonas sp. BMS12 (assembly GCF_001592875.1). GTDB lineage: Bacteria > Pseudomonadota > Gammaproteobacteria > Pseudomonadales > Pseudomonadaceae > Aquipseudomonas. The sequence continues at coordinate 109,966 of NZ_LSOF01000009.1, forward strand.
GGTCAGAGGCTGAGCGACTTCGCCGCTCACAGGTGCTGAGTGATCGGATCGTTTTCACAGCGACCAAGAACGGCCGGAATCGCACAGTGCCAGTTGATCCCGCTTTGATCGCTGAGGCCTTGTCGGTGGCGCTACCAACTGAACGGCTGTTTGGCCCTGCTCGGGGCGCTTATGAGCGTTGCTATGCCCGTTGCGGGTTCACTACGCCGGGCCAGCTAACCCACATCCTGCGGCATACCTTCGCTTCACACTTCGTCATGGCTGGCGGTGATCTGCGCACCTTGAAAGACATTCTCGGGCATGCCGATATCACCACAACGATGATTTACGCGCACCTTGCACCTGAGCACTTGGATAAGGCTTTGACCCTGAATCCGCTGTCGCTTTCATCTTCTGCTATTTCGGCTGATCGGCTGATAGACACAACGCCTATCACCCCATAACCTATTTCCGACTTACTTCCTTTGCACATGTCGAGTTAATCCATATGGAAAGCAATAAAACTAATAAGCCGCAAAAGACTATATCTAATAGGAAATTTTCAATCGGTATCACTATCAGTATCGCATGGCTGCTAGCAATGACTGTCCCTCTTATTCACCAAGCCGATAAGCTGTCTGGATTGATGCCTAATGAGTGGGGTGACTTTTTTGCTGGCGTGTTCGCGCCACTCGCTTTTTTATGGCTTATCTTGGGTTATCTTCAGCAAGGAGAGGAGCTTCGATTAAGTACCAACACACTTGCTCTGCAAGCTGAGGAGTTGAAGAACTCTGTTGAGCAGCAACGGGCGCTGGTAGAGGTATCGAAAGAGCAGGTTGCGGCGGAGAGACTTGTATGGGAACGGGAAAGAATTGTCCAAGAAGATGCTGCACGCCCGAGAGTAATTCTGACCTGTAGGCCTAGTTTTTTGACCGCGTCAGGTGGCCGGTCTTTCTCGCTCAGTATTTCAAACATTGGCTCTACAATTTCTAGCCTTGTTGTCGAACTTGTGAGGCCTAATGGTAAAGCTGAGAAGATTTACGATGCAAAAACTCTGGTAGAGGGTGTCGATGCCACCATGCCTTTCCACATCCAAAGTGGCGAAACACTAAAAAACCTGTCTATTCAAATCTCCTGCAAAAATCGCTTTTTTCAAGAATTCACTTACACGTACTCCATTGAATGGAATGGTCATTCGACTTCAGAAATCATGATTTCTCAAACTGCGTCCTAACCCTACAGCCTTCAAGGCCGACAGCCTGTGCCTTGTTAGGTATCTCTGCGGTGTGGTCATGCTGTAGGCAATCAGTAGTCAATCGCTGGCATGGTCGCTCTTCGTGCTTCCTATTTTCGGGGCTTTCGTCGAGCTGCTGTGACTTGCCGGTATAATCGCCGGTCTATTGCAGGCCCCGTCTTTGCGGGCCTGGGCATCCCGAGTAGCCGACCGACGAGAACATGATGGGCGAATTCGATTCCATCCGACCTTATGCCGACCACGAAGTCCCCGCCGTACTGGCGCGTCTGTTGAATGACGACACCTTCCTCGGCACCCTGACGCACTTCCGCTTCCCGCGCCTGGCCGGACCATTTGGCTGGCTGCTCAAACCTCTTATAGCCCATCGCCTGCGTTCGCAATTGGCCGATGTCGCTTCGGTGGATGCCTTGCAGATGCGCATCGAGCCCTATGTCGATCGCAGCATTGAGCGCGGCACCGATGGCGTGACCTACTCCGGCGTGGAACAGCTCGAAGCCGGCACACCCTACCTGTTCCTGGCCAACCATCGCGACATCGTCATGGACCCGGCTTTCGTCAACTACGCGGTGTTCCACGCCAAGCTGCCGACGCCACGCATCGCCATCGGTGACAACCTGCTGCAGCGCCCCTTCGTCAGCGACCTGATGCGCCTGAACAAGAGCTTCATCGTGCACCGCAACATCGCCGGGCGCCGCGAGAAGCTGGCAGCCTTCCAGCTGCTGTCGGCCTACATCAATCACTCGATCCGCGAAGAAGGCCAGTCGATCTGGATTGCCCAGGCCGAGGGCCGGGCCAAGGACGGCGACGACCGCACCGACTCGGCGATACTCAAGATGTTCCACATGAGCCGCAAGGACGAACCTTTCGCCGAAGCCCTGGCCGCGCTCAACCTGATTCCGGTATCGATCAGCTACGAATACGACCCCTGTGACCAGGCCAAGGCCCGCGAGCTGTTCACCCGCGCCAGCACTGGCAGCTACGAGAAGGCCGCTGGCGAGGACGATGCCAGCATTGCCCTCGGCATTACCGGCTACAAAGGCCGCGTGCATATCCATTTCGGCGCACCGGTGCGGCAGGGCTTCGAAGATGCCAAGCAGCTGGCAGCGCTGATGGATCAGCACATCCTCAGCGGCTACCGCCTGTTCCCGGTGCACTATCTGGCCTACTCCCAGTGGGAGGAGCGCGATGCCGAGCTGGCGGTGCCAACAGCCGAGCAGCAGTTCTCCGCCACCGAACTGGAAAAGGCCCGCGCCGAGTGGCAACGCCGCCTGGCAGCTTGCCCCGCCGAGCAGCGGCCCTGGCTGATCCGCCAATACGCCACGCCAGTGCGCAACCAGTACCGGATCAAGGCCGGCCTACCCCTGTAGCAGCGGTTGAGGCAGAAACGAAAACGGCAGCCCATGGGCTGCCGTTTTGCTTTCAGGCCACTCAGAGCCCGGTGCTGAACCAGGACAGGAGCAGTGCGGCGCCCAGTGTGGCGCCACCGAAGGCATAGAAGAAGCGATTGATCCGCCGGGTAGGCTCGTCCAGCAGGGAGGCCTCCTCATCCAGATCGATGGCACTGGCCAGATGGCCAACGGCGCGCTGCTCACGCAGGCGGGTTGCCAGCAGCAGCCAGCTGCCGGCCACGGCGAAGAACAGGGCCAGGCCATTGATGCTCTGCGCGGGATAAGTGGAAAACAGGGTCCAGAGGTACTGCAGCGACACGAAAATCACCTCGAGTGCACCAGGAACAGGAAAACCGGCACCAGAAGCAGGCAGAAGTGGCGCAAATGGCCTGCTAGCCGGGTCGAAGCGCCCTCACTGCGCACCAGGAAAAGGCACTGCAGCCCAAACGGGAGTTGGCGCGGCGGGCGGCAGTCTACTGGAAAGTGGCTGTTTATAAGCTTCGTTTCCGACGAGCGTTAGTCGTCATCACCAAATCGTCTTAAACCCGTCATAACACTGGCCTAGTGTTTGATACTCCATCAGTGACCCATCAGTCGAACGATATGACTGGTGGCAACTTTAATAGCGGAGGAACCGCCATGCTCAACCCACAACCTGTTGATACCGACTACCTGATCGACTCGCTGGACGAAGTGGAAGCCGTGGTCGAAGAACTCTCTTTCAACGTGCACGACCATCATTGGCTGGTGTACTGCGCCCTCGGCGGCCACGAGCACTACGACCTGCCGGACATCGACGAACACACCGGTCTGAGCCTGCCCGAGCTTTACGCCGAAGCGGCCTGACCCCAGACAGCAAAAAGCCCGGCCAACTGGCCGGGCTTTTTCATGAGCGCCGTATCACTGCTGGCCGAGCAGCTGGCCGATGGTCGGGTCCTTGAAGGTACGGGTCAGAGCGTCGCTGAGCACATCGCTGACCAGCTTGGTGTTGGTCTCCTGGTTCGGCGCCATGCCGAAGCGCTGGTTGAGCGAAGCGCCATAACGGCCACTGTAACGCCGGCTGCTGTTCTGCACGTCGGCACGGAAGGTGGCGCTGATATCCGCCTCGGTGACATACATGCCCTCCTTCGGCGACTGGTACTTCAGCTCGGCCAGAGTCAGAGTCAGTTGCGGCGCGTTGTAAGCATTGGGGCTGGGCGTGAAGCCGAGCAGGCGCACCGCGGCCTCGGCCTGGGCCTGCAGGCGCGGGAGGATGTCCTGACCCTGCACGCTGATGGAGCTGGTCTCCGGATAGAGACCGCCGCGAGTACCGAGCACCGGCGACTGGCGACCATCGACCACTCGCACCACCACTGGCTGGCCCTGGCCAACGGCCGTCAGAGGCGCCGTCAGCTCGGGCTGCGGCTTCAGATTCTGCGGGCTGTGGGCACAACCGACGAGGGTAACGCCAAAGGCGGCGAGCAGACCGAACAACAGATGCTTCTTCATGGGCGATCTCCGGAAAGGTGATGGCGAAAAATGGCCGGCAGTATAACCAGCGCCCCAGGCCGCCGACAGCTGTGTTTCAGACCCGCAGCAGCGTGCACGGTTCCTGTCATCGCCCTGTCACGCCCTGCATGGGATAAAGGCCCGGCCCATCTGGAGGAGTACGACATGATGAGTCTCTGGTCCCTGTTCACCCCGCGCGCCCGGATGCGCCGCTACGCCCTGCTGGATGCCAAGGGCAACTGCCGCGCCCTGCGCGAATCGCGCCAGCAACCGACAGCGCCTGGCTGGGTCGAAGTCCATGAGCTGCGCACAGCCTGGCTTGGCCAGCCACTACCCGTGGCCGCCCGGGCGATGCCGCAGGCGCGCCCTGCACAGGCACGCCAGGCGCTGGCGGCCTGATAAGCCCCATTCCCACGGCTTTGGAGCTAGCTATCTTTCGCGGCTAAAGCCGCTCCCACGAAATGCCTCGTGACAGGAGCGCAACCACAAAAAAGCCGCCCGAAGGCGGCTTTTTCATTACGGTGCAGCTCAGGCCAGTTGCAGGGCCTTGGCGCTCTGCCCCGCCACTTCGCGGTACAGCGCGGCGTCTTCCTCCAGCACGCTCTCACGGGCCGGGAAGATTTCCTTCAGCTTGCTGGCCCAGGCCTCACTGGCAGCTTGCTCGGCAAAGCAGCGCTCGATCAGGTTGAGCATGATCGAAACGGTGACCGAAGCGCCTGGCGAGGCGCCCAGCAGGGCGGCAATGGTGCCATCCTCGGCCGCGACCAGCTCGGTACCGAACTGCAGGATGCCGCCTTTCTTGGCGTCTTTCTTGATGATCTGCACGCGCTGGCCGGCCACTTCCAGGCTCCAGTCCTCGGCCTTCACCTCGGGATAGAACTTGCGCAGGGCTTCCAGGCGCTGCTCCTGGGACTGCAGCACTTCCTTGATCAGGTAGCGAGTCAGGTCCATGTTGTCGCGCGCCACGGCCAACATCGGGCCGATATTGCTCGGACGCACCGACAGCGGCAGGTCGAGGAACGAGCCGTACTTGAGGAACTTGGTGCTGAAGCCAGCGTAGGGGCCAAACAGCAGCGACGTCTTGCCGTCCACTACGCGGGTATCCAGGTGCGGCACCGACATCGGCGGGGCGCCGACTTCGGCCTGGCTGTAGACCTTGGCCTGGTGCAGCTTGACCACTTCCGGGTTGTCGCAACGCAGCCATTGGCCACTTACCGGGAAGCCGCCAAAGCCCTTGCTTTCCGGGATGCCGGACATCTGCAGCAGCGGCAGCGCGCCACCACCGGCGCCGAGGAACACGAACTTGGCCTGCACCTCGCGGCGCTCGCCGGTCTTGCTGTTCTTGATGTCGACACGCCAGCCCTGGGCGTTGCGGCTGAGGCCGACGACCTTCTGGTTGTAGCTGACGCTGCTGTTGCCCTGGGCATCCAGGTACTTGAGCAGCTGATTGGTCAGCGCGCCGAAGTTGACATCGGTGCCATTCAGGGCACGAGTCGCGGCGACTTTCTCGTCGGGGTTGCGGCCCTGCATCATCAGCGGCATCCACTCGGCCATGGCCGCCTGGTCTTCGCTGTACTCCATGTTCTCGAAGGCATGGTGCTGGCTGAGCTTGGCATGGCGCGCCTTGAGGAAGCCGATGTCCTTCTCGCCGCGCACGAAGCTCAGGTGCGGAACCGAATTGATGAAGTGGGTGGGCGAACCGAATTCGCTCTTGCCGCACAGATAAGCCCAGAACTGCTTGGAGACTTCGAACTGGGTGTTGATCTGCACGGCCTTCTTGATATCGACCGAACCATCCGCCGCCTGGGGCGTGTAGTTCAGCTCGCAAAGGCCGGCGTGACCGGTACCCGCGTTGTTCCACGGGTTGGAGCTCTCGATGGCACCGGAAGAACGCAGCTCGGCGATCTCCAGCGTGAGACCGGGGTCCAGCTCCTTGAGCAGCACCGCCAGGGTGGCACTCATGATGCCGGCGCCGACCATCAGCACATCAACAGTTTCGTGATTGACTTGCGTCATTAACGCTTCTCCAAGATCTGCAGTACCAAGCCGCTGAAATCGGCCTTTTGAGCCGCTCACCGACGTCTAATCACTGACAGCCAGACGAGTGTCTGGAGCTTCGGAGGTACTGGCATCGATGGCCGATGACCTGGCCTGATCCGATCCGCAGCAACCTCGTCCGGCACGCCTGCCTGTGGGCAGCCGTGCGTTCAACTCTTTACCGACCCAGCAGTACCCGAGGGTTCTGCCACAGATGCTGCAAGGGACGCGCCAGGCGCATCGAACCCTGCAGGCACTTGCGGGCCGGGATTTTCCGGCGCGCACGATACCACTATTGCCGCTGATTCAGTCGCAAAAAATGCACGAACCCGGTCAGACGGTCATTTTCCACACGAATGCTCAGGCTTTAGCCGCTTTTACCGCTTCTATATAAGGCTCGGCCTGACGCTGGTCCTGAATCAGGGCGATGAAGTCGTTGCCCTGGGCATCCTTGGCGTCGAGGTCGTAGCCGGCCTCCTTGAAGAATCCGAGGAAACGCTCGAAATCATCGATGCGCAGACCACGGTAGGCCTTGACCAGCTTGTGCAGGGAAGCCGGAGTGGCATCCGCCGGCTCGACAGCGAGGAACAGCTTGATGGCGTCGTCGCCAATTTCTTCGCCAATCACCTGTTTCTTGTCTTTACGCATCACGCACTCCAGCTAGCGGGCATTACGGGGCCGGCAGTTTACCCTTGCCCCGAGCGCCACTCAACGCGACTAAAGCACTGTAGGGGCTGGCCACGACATGAAAGTGGCTTGGCTTAAGGAGCAGGGCTCGAGAGCACGACATGCTGGCCGCTGCCTCAGCACAGAATGCTATCCAGCCATGCCAGCAAAATCTGACCGGATGGCCCCGAGGCTGACAGGCACCCCGTTCAGCGCCCCGTAGCAGCCAACATCAGCCATTACGCTAAAGAAAAGCCGGGCAAATGCCCGGCCTTTTCTTGACTCGCCTGGATCAGGCCGCACGCCTGAGCAGGAACACCCCGGCCAGTGCGCAAATGGTCGCCGGCACGGCTACCGCCAGCAACGGCGAGAAGCCGAAGACCAGGCTGGACGGACCGAGCAGGTCCTGGGCAATGCGGAACACGAACCCCACCAGCACGCCGGTAAATACGCGCTGCCCCAGGGTTACCGAGCGCAGCGGGCCGAAAATGAAGGAGATCGCCATCAGTACCAGTGCGGCGGTCACCAGCGGCTGCAGCACCTTGGTCCAGAACGCCAGCCAGTAAGTACCGTTGTTCAGGCCCTGTTCGCCGAGGTACTTGATGTAACGCCACAGGCCCGTCACCGATAGCGCCTCGGGCTCAAGCACCACGGTGCCGAGCAACTGCGGGTTGAGCTCGACATCCCAGCGCTCACTGGCGACAGTTTTCAATTCGGTGTTGCGCTCATGAAACAGCGTGGTTTTGACGTCCTCCAGCTGCCAGTGATCGCCCTGGTACAGGGCGCGCCGAGCAAAGCTGGACGACAGCAGCTTGCGCTGGTCATCGAACTGGTAACGGGTTACACCGATCAGCTTGCCGTTGGGCTGTACGGCGTTTATGTGCACGTACTCCTGACCCTGACGGTGCCACAGGCCGTGCTTGGAGCTCTGCGCCTCACCGCCACCCTGCGCCAGGGAGCGCTGCGCCTGGGCCAGATTCTCGCTCCAGGGCGCGAGGTACTCGCCGATCAGCACTCCGACCAGCATCAGCACCAGCATGGGCTTCATCACCGCCCAAACGATACGTCCGACCGATACGCCGGCGGCGCGCATGATGGTCAGCTCGCTGTTGCTGGCCAGGCTGCCAAGGCCGATTAGGCAACCGATCAGCGCCGCCATCGGCAGCATCTCGTAGATGCGCCGCGGCAGCGTCAGCAGCACATAAATGAGCACGTCGAAGGTGCCGTAGTTTTCGCTCAGGTCGCCCAGTTCATCGATGAAGGCGAACAACAGGGCCAGGCCGACGATGATGCCGAGTACCGCCAGGATGGCGAAGAACACGCTACTGCCGATGTAGCGATCAAGCCTGCGCATGGGTCGCCTCCTTCTGTGCACGGCGACTGGCCAGCTTGAGTTGCATGGGCTGCCAGAGGAACAGGCCAGCACCGATCAGCAGGAACAGGCCGTGTACCCACCACAGTCCCAGCTGCATGGGGATCTTGCCCTTGTCCAGCTGGCCGCGCGCGGCGATCAGCAGGCCGAGATAGGTCATGTACAGGAGAATCGCCGGCAGCAGCTTGAGGAAGCGCCCCTGGCGCGGGTTGACCCGGGCCAGCGGCACCGCCAGCAGGGTGACCACGAACACCAGCAGGGGGATGGACAGGCGCCACTGCAGCTCGGCCTGTTCGCGCGGCTTGTCGCTACCGAACAGCTCACGCGTGGGGATGGCCTCGCGCTCACCGATCTCGTTACTGACGTTGGGCTTGGGCAGCAGCACACCGTAGGTGTCGTACTTGATCGCCCGGTAGTCGGCCTGCCCAGGGTTGCCGTCGTAGCGGTAACCGTTCTCCAGAATCAGATAGCGACTGCCATCATCCTGGATCACCTGACGGCCTTTCTCGGCCACCAGCACGCTGATATCGGCATTCTTGGCCTTGTCCTTGGCGGTCGCAGCTTTCTTCTCGGTAATGAATACACCACTGAGTTGGCCACGGTCCTCGGACAGCGCCTCGGTATAGGTCACCCGCGAGCCATCCTTCATCGCCTGGAAACGCCCCGGCACCAGCGTATCGAACTCGGTCAGCGAGTCCTGCTGGTTGAGGATGCGCATCTGCTCGGTCACCCCCTGGGGCGCCAGCCCCAGACTCAACCAGGCCACCAGTGCGGCGACCAGTGCCGCCGGAGCCATGGTGTAGGACAGCAAACGGCAATTGCTCATGCCGGTGGCGGACAGCACGGTCATCTCGCTGTCCAGGTACAGACGCCCGTAGGCCAGCAGAATGCCGAGGAACAAGCCCAGCGGCAGGATCAGCTGGAGGAAGCCGGGCATGCGGTAGCCCATGATCAGAAACAGCACGCTCGGGTCCAGCACTCCCTGTGCAGCCTGAGCCAGATACTTGATGAAACGCCCACTCATGATGATCACCAGCAGCACGGCACTCACCGCACTGAGGGTTACCAGCACTTCGCGGGACAGATAACGGAAGACAATCAAACCGGACGCTCCAGGGTTGTCAGGCTCAGGCGGCAACGCTCACACTAGCCGCACTCGGTTGGCCGGCCCGCCAAGGCGGACCTTCGAAAAAATGACCGGCATTATCCTGCAAACCCGACTCTTTGTCTTGGGGACAGCTCACCATGGAATTTCTTGTCAAAAGCACCCGCCCGGAAACCCTGAAAACCGCCACCCTGGTGGTCGCCCTCGGCGAAGGCCGCAAACTCGGTGTCGCGGCCAAGGCCGTAGATGACGCCAGCGGTGGCGCCATCAGCGCCCTGCTCAAGCGCGGCGATATCGCCGGCAAGCAGGGCCAGACCCTGCTCCTGCACAGCCTGCCGGGCCTCAAAGCCGAGCGCGTTCTTCTGGTAGGTAGCGGCAAGGGCGAGCTCGAAGTCCGTCAGTTCCGCAAACTGGTTGCCACCGCCCATGGCGTGCTCAAGGGACTCGGCGGCAGCGACGCCGTGCTGGCCCTGGGCGAACTCAAGGTCAAGGGCTGCAATGCCTACGGCAAGGCACGCCTGCTGATCGAGACCCTGGCCGATGGCAGCTATGTGTTCGATCAGTTCAAGAGCAAGAAGGCCGAACCCAAGGCGCTGAAGAAGATCACCCTGATCGCCGACAAGACCGAACAGACCGAGGTCGAACGCGGCAGCCAGCATGCCCAGGCCATCGCCAGCGGCATGGCCTTCACCAAGGATCTCGGCAACCTGCCACCGAACCTGTGCCACCCCAGCTACCTGGCCGACGAAGCCAAGGCCCTGGCCAAGGCCTACAAGAATCTGAAAGTCGAGATCCTCGACGAGAAGAAGCTCAAGGAGCTCGGCGCCGGCGCCTTCCTCGCCGTGGCCCAAGGCAGCGAGCAGCCACCGCGGATGATCGTGCTCAACTACCAGGGCTGCAAGAAGGACGAGCAGCCCTACGCCCTGGTCGGCAAGGGCATCACCTTCGACACCGGCGGCATCAGCATCAAGCCGGCCGCCGGCATGGACGAGATGAAGTACGACATGTGCGGTGCCGCCAGCGTGCTCGGCACGCTCAAGGCCGTGCTGGAGCTGCAACTACCGATCAACCTGGTATGCCTGCTGGCCTGTGCCGAGAACATGCCCAGTGGCCGCGCCACTCGCCCTGGCGACATCGTCACCAGCATGAGCGGTCAGACCGTGGAGATCCTCAACACCGACGCCGAAGGTCGCCTGGTGCTGTGCGACACCCTGACCTATGCCGAGCGCTTCAAGCCGCAGGCGGTGATCGACATCGCCACCCTCACCGGCGCCTGCATCGTCGCCCTGGGCAGCAATGTCTCCGGCCTGATGGGCAACAATGACGCACTGGTGAAGCAGATCCTCAAGGCCGGCGAAACCGCAGCCGACCGCGCCTGGCAACTGCCGCTGCATGACGAATACCAGGAGCAGCTGGACAGCCCCTTCGCCGACATCGCCAATATCGGCGGACCGAAGGCCGGCACCATCACCGCCGGCTGCTTCCTGTCACGCTTCACCAAGAGCTACCACTGGGCGCACCTGGATATCGCCGGTACCGCCTGGATCAGCGGTGGCAAGGACAAGGGCGCCACCGGCCGCCCGGTACCCATGCTGACCCAGTACCTGCTGGACCGCGCCAAGGCCTGACCCCGGGAGCCGGCCGGGTCATGCCGCCAGGAGGCATAACCCGGCACCAGGCCCATACATCCCCGCAGCCCGGATTGCATCCGGGCCTCAGAATGATCGCCACAGGTCCACCATGCGCGTCGAGTTCTACGTCCTCTCGTCCAACACCCCGGAAAGCCGCCTGCGCGCCGCCTGCCAGTTGGCAATGAAGGCCTGGAGGGCTGGGCTGCCAGTATTCCTGCGTGGCGCGGACGCCGATCAGTGCCAGGTATTGGACCAACTGCTGTGGAGCTTTCGCGCGGAATCCTTCGTGCCCCACTCCCCGGCCGAGGAAGATGCCCAGGCGCCAGTGGTGATCGGTCTGGATCAGGCGCCGGCACAAGCGGGCGGCGTGCTGCTCAACCTGCACCCGCATCTGTCGCCGCACCTGGCGCAGTTCACTCGGGTGATCGAGATCGTCAACCAGCAGCCTGAATTGCTGGCCCAGTGCCGGGAAAATTTCCGCCAGTACCGCCAGCTGGGCCACGATCCACAGCGGGTCGAGCTGTAACCAGGCGCGCGCTCGGCGTAGAATCTGACGCCTCGGCCACCCTCCCCGACCGTCACGTCTATGGACAGCTCGCAACCACCCAAGCCCGGCCACCTGCTGGACGACCTCGAAGCCATTCGCCAACTGCTGGAAAAGGAGCAGCTGGAGCCCCCGCTGCTCACCGAAACCCTGGATGACGACCTGCAGATTCCGCTGCTGTCGGAAATCATCGAACCGGGGCCCGCAGTGCCGACAAGCCCCGTAGCGCCCGCCGCGACAGCCAAGCCTGCCGCCAGCACCGCACCCTTGCCCTACCCCGCGCAGCCGGCCGTCGCAACGCTCCCTGCCACGCCCGCCGCAGCGAGCCCGGCCGCCAGACCAACCGCACCACAAGCGCAGCTCAACACAGTGCCGAACGGCCTGATCCAGAGCCGCCTGGACGCCGAGCTGCGCGCAGCGGCTCAATTGATTCTGCAGGACGTGATCGACGACTTCGTGCCGCAGATCGAGGCCGAGCTCAAGCGCCGCCTCGATGCCCGCCTGGATCGCCTGATCAAGCAGCCCAAGCCCTGACCTCGCCGCAGGGACCAAGGGGGCAACCAGCCCACTGCTCGCGATCACCCAAACCCGCCTGCCCAGCCCTGGTGCGCACGCCAGCCGGCGACTGGTGGCCCGCAGCGGGCGCCAGCCGTTATACTTGCGGGCTTTCCCGATCAGTTGCCAATACGGTCCCGCCGCACCCATGGACAAGACCTACCAGCCCCACGCCATCGAAACCGCCCTGTACCAGAACTGGGAGGCGAACAACTACTTCGCCCCGCAAGGTTCCGGCGAGCCCTACAGCATCATGATCCCGCCGCCGAACGTCACCGGCAGCCTGCACATGGGCCATGGCTTCAACAACTCGATCATGGACTGCCTGATCCGCTTCCGCCGCATGCAAGGCCGCAATACCCTGTGGCAGCCAGGCACCGACCACGCGGGCATCGCCACGCAGATGGTGGTCGAGCGCCAACTGGCCGCCGACGGTATCGGCCGCCACGACCTGGGCCGCGAGAAGTTCCTGGAGAAGGTCTGGGAGTGGAAGGAACAGTCCGGCGGCACCATCACCCGGCAGATCCGTCGCCTGGGCAGCTCGGTGGACTGGTCGCGCGAGCGCTTCACCATGGACGAGGGCCTCTCGGAAGCAGTGAAGGAAGCCTTTGTGCGCCTGCACCAGGACGGTCTGATCTACCGCGGCAAGCGCCTGGTCAACTGGGACACCAAGTTCCACACCGCCATCTCCGACCTGGAAGTGGAAAACCACGACGAGAAAGGCTCGCTGTGGAACCTGCGCTACCCACTGGCCGACGGCAACACCACCGCCGACGGCAAGGATTACCTGATCGTCGCCACCACCCGCCCGGAAACCATGCTCGGCGACGCCGCCGTGGCCGTGCACCCGGAAGACGAGCGTTATAAAGCCCTGATCGGCACCTACATCGAGCTGCCGCTGGTGGGCCGCCGTATCCCGATCATCGCTGATGACTACTGCGACCCCGAGTTCGGCACCGGTTGCGTGAAAATCACTCCGGCCCACGACTTCAACGACTATGAAGTCGGCAAGCGCCACAACCTGCCGCTGCTCAACATCTTCGACAAGAACGCCGCCGTGCTGGCCAAGGCCCAGGTGTTCAACATCGACGGCAGCGTCAACACCGAGATCGACGGCAGCCTGCCGGCCGAATACGCCGGCCTCGACCGCTTCGTCGCGCGCAAGCAGATCGTGGCCGCCTTCGAGGCCGCCGGCCTGCTGGAAAAGATCGAAGACCACGCCCTGAAAGTGCCGAAAGGCGACCGTTCCGGCACCGTGATCGAGCCGTGGCTGACCGACCAGTGGTACGTCTCCACCAAGCCGCTGGCCGAGAAGGCCATCGCCGTGGTCGAGAGCGGCGAGATCCAGTTCGTGCCCAAGCAGTACGAGAACATGTACTTCAGCTGGATGCGCGACATCCAGGACTGGTGCATCAGCCGTCAGCTGTGGTGGGGCCACCGCATCCCGGCCTGGTACGACGAAGCCGGCAACGTCTACGTCGGCCGTGACGAGGCGGAAGTTCGCGCCAAGCACAACCTCGGCGACGCGCCGCTGCGCCAGGACGAAGACGTGCTCGACACCTGGTTCAGCTCCGGCCTATGGACCTTCTCCACCCTCGGCTGGCCGCAGCAGACCGACTACCTGAAGACCTTCCACCCCACCGATGTACTGGTCACCGGCTTCGACATCATCTTCTTCTGGGTCGCCCGGATGATCATGCTGTCTACCCACCTGGTCGGGCAGATTCCATTCAAGACCGTGTACGTGCACGGCCTGGTACGCGATGGCCAGGGCCAGAAGATGTCCAAGTCCAAGGGCAACGTGCTCGACCCGCTGGATATCGTCGACGGCATCAGCCTCGATGCCCTGCTGGAGAAACGCACCAGCGGCATGATGCAGCCCAAGCTGGCCGAGAAGATCGCCAAACAGACCCGCGCCGAGTTCCCCGAGGGCATCGCCGCCTATGGTACCGATGCCCTGCGCTTCACCAACCTGGCGCTGGCCTCCACCGGTCGTGACATCAAGTTCGACATGGGTCGGGTCGAGGGTTACCGCAACTTCTGCAACAAGCTGTGGAACGCCGCCAACTTCGTTATCGAGAACACCGATGGCCAGGACACCGGCATCAATGGTGAAGCAGTCGACCTGTCGCCGGTCGACCGCTGGATCATCTCCGCCCTGCAGCGCTGCGAGCAGGATGTGACCCGCCACCTCGACGCCTTCCGCTTCGACATGGCCGCCCAGGCACTCTACGAGTTCATCTGGGACGAGTACTGCGCCTGGTACCTGGAGCTGGTGAAACCCGTTCTCTGGGACGAAAGCGCGCCGATCGAGCGCCAGCGCGGCACCCGCCGCACCCTGGTGCGCGTGCTGGAAGTGATCCTGCGCCTGGCCCACCCGTTCATGCCCTTCATCACCGAAGAAATCTGGCAGCGCATCAAGCCCCAGGCTGGCGTCAGCGGCGAAACCATCATGCTGCAGGCCTGGCCGGTGGCGAACGAGAGCCGCATCGACGCCGCCGCCGAAGGCGACATCGAGTGGGTCAAGCAGCTGATGCTCGGCGTACGCCAGATTCGTGGCGAGATGAAGATTTCCATGGCCAAGCGCATCGACATCATCGTGCAGAACGCCAATACCGAAGACCTGCGCCGCCTGGCCGACTTCGAGCCGCTGCTCAGCAAGCTGGCCAAGCTGGAGTCGGTGCGTGTGCTGGCCGGCGGCGAGGAAGCGCCGATGTCCGCCACGGCACTGGTCGGCGAGATGGAAGTGCTGGTGCCGATGGCCGGGCTGATCGACAAGGACGCCGAACTGGCGCGCCTGGACAAGGAAATCCAGCGCCTGCAAGGCGAAGTCCAGCGCGTCGGCGGCAAGCTGGCCAACGAAGGCTTCGTCGCCAAGGCGCCAGCCGAAGTGCTGGAGAAGGAGCGCGCGAAGCTGGCCGAGGCCGAGCAGGCGCTGACCAAGCTGGTCGAGCAACGCGAGAAGATCGCCAACCTCTGAGCCAGCCCAGCGCTGACAAGGCCCGCCGTCGCCAGACCGCGGGCCTTTTTTCTGTCACCCGTGTCGATATACGGCAAAAACTTGTCACAAGGCGCGGCACGATAATTGCGCCGGCCTGCGCTTCCCAGTAAGGTTCCGAAGCTGTCCCGGCCACGAGCTGGGCGGCCATAACAAGAAAGACCGCAAATCAGCGGCCAGACCAAGGGAGCCACACATGACCCCAGCCGATCTTCTGCTGGAGGGTGTCGAGCTCATGCTGTTCGGCATGGGCATCGTTTTCACCTTCCTCATCCTCCTGGTATTCGCCATTCGCCTGATGTCGCGCCTGGTGGCCCGCCTCGCACCGGAGCCGGCACCGCTTGCCGTGGCCACCCCGGCCATACCCAGCGCCCCCGTCGACCCCGACACCCTCGCCGCCATCCAGGCCGCCATTCGCCAGCATCGCGCCAAGCGCCGCTGAACCGCCCTTTTCGGAGAAAGCAGAAGATGAGCCAGAACCCCCTTGGCATCACCGATGTGGTGCTGCGCGACGCCCACCAGTCGATCCTTGCCACCCGCGTGCGCCTGGAAGACATGCTGCCCATCGCCCCCAAGCTCGATCAGGTCGGTTTCTGGTCGGTCGAATCCTGGGGCGGCGCCACCTTCGACGCCTGTATCCGCTACCTGGGCGAAGACCCCTGGGAGCGTATCCGTCAGCTCAAGGCGGCGATGCCCAACACCCGCCAGCAGATGCTCCTGCGTGGCCAGAATCTGCTCGGCTACCGGCACTACGCCGACGATGTGGTGGACAAGTTCGTCGAGCGCGCGGCGATCAACGGCGTTGACGTGTTCCGCGTGTTCGATGCGATGAACGATCCGCGCAACATGGAAACCGCCCTGCAGGCGGTCAAGCGCCAGGACAAGCACGCCCAGGGCACCATTTCCTACACCACCAGCCCGGTGCACAGCCTGCAGATGTGGCTGGACTTGGCCAAGCAGATCGAGGACATGGGCGCCGACTCCCTGGCGATCAAGGACATGGCCGGCATCCTCACCCCCTACACCGCCTTCGAGCTGGTCTCGCGCCTGAAGGCCAGCCTGGCTATCCCGATCCACATGCAATGCCACGCCACCGCCGGGCTCTCCAGCGTGGCCATCCTCAAGGCCGTGGAAGCCGGTATCGACAACGTCGACACGGCCATCTCCTCGCTGTCGATGACCTACGGCCACTCGCCGACCGAATCCGTGGTCGCCATGTTCCAGGGCACCGAGCGCGACACCGGCCTGAACCTGCAGCTGCTGGAGGAAATCGCCGCCTATTTCCGCGAGGTACGGAAGAAATACGCCAAGTTCGAAGGCAACCTGCGCGGCGTCGACTCGCGCATCCTGGTCGCCCAAGTGCCCGGCGGCATGCTCACCAACATGGAAAGCCAGCTCAAGGAACAGGGCGCCCTGGACAAGTTCGACCAGGTGCTGGCGGAAATCCCGCGCGTGCGCGAGGACCTCGGCTTCATCCCGCTGGTGACACCAACCTCGCAGATCGTCGGCACCCAGGCGGTGATCAACGTGCTCACCGGCGAGCGCTACAAGTCGATCACCAAGGAAACCGCCGGCGTACTCAAGGGCGAATACGGCGCCGCGCCAGCCCCCTTCAATCTGGCCCTGCAGGATCGCGTGCTGGACGGCGGCGAAGCCATCACCTGCCGCCCGGCCGACCTGCTGGAGCCGGAGCTGGATCGCCTCAGTGAGGAACTCGACGAACTGGCCCGCAGCAAAGGCTTCAAGCTCGCAGCCGAGGCCATCGACGACGTGCTGACCTATGCCCTGTTCCCGCAGATCGGCCTCAAGTTCCTGGAGAACCGCGGCAATCCCGCGGCCTTCGAGCCCGTACCGAACGGCGCCGAGCTGCCGGCTCGCGAGGCCGGCCAGACGGAGTCCTACACCGTCGAGGTCAACGGCCGCAGCTTCGTCGTGCAGGTCAACGATGGCGGCGACATCAGCGGCATCCTGCCCCTGGGCGGGCATACACCGGCTGCCGCACCGGCACCGATGGCCGCCGGTGGCGGCGAGCCGCAGAAGGCGCCGCTGGCCGGCAATATCTTCAAGGTGCTGGTGCAACCCGGCCAGCAGGTGGACGAGGGTGAGCTGGTGCTGATCCTCGAAGCGATGAAGATGGAGACCGAGATCCGCGCCTTCCGCGCCGGAACCATCGGCAGCGTCAACGTCAAGGTCGGCGACGCGGTGGCAGTGGGCGACAGCCTGCTGACCATCGGCTGAGGGCGCGAGCATGGATAACCTCGTCAAACTCTGGCACAGCACCGGCATCTACAACCTGGAACCCGGCCAGGCGCTGATGATTGCCGTGTGCGCCGGCCTGATCTTCCTCGCCATCCGCAAGGGCTTCGAGCCGCTGCTGCTGATCCCCATCGGCTTCGGCGGCATCCTGGCCAACATCCCGGTGGCCGATATGGCCAGCGGCAGTGGCATCCTCCACCTGTTCTACGAAGTGGGCCTGCCGACCAGCGTGTTCCCGCTGCTGATCTTCATGGGCGTCGGCGCCATGACCGACTTCGGCCCCATGCTGGCCAACCCCAAGACCCTGCTGCTCGGCGCCGCCGCGCAGTTCGGCATCTTCGGCACCCTGCTCGGCGCGCTGGCGCTGACCGCCGCAGGCATTCCGGGCATGGAGTTCACTCTGAAGGAGGCCGCGTCCATCGCCATCATCGGCGGTGCCGATGGCCCGACCTCGATCTTCGTCACCTCGAAGCTGGCCGATCACCTGCTCGGCCCGATTGCGGTGGCGGCTTACTCCTACATGGCCCTGGTGCCGCTGATCCAGCCACCGATCATGCGTGCGCTGACCACCAAGGAAGAGCGCGCCATCGTTATGCAGCAGCTGCGCCACGTCAGCCAGGCAGAGAAGATCGTCTTCCCCATCGTGCTGTGCCTGCTGATCGGCATGCTGCTGCCGGACGCCGCGCCGCTGGTGGGCATGTTCGCCTTCGGCAACCTGCTGCGCGAGGCCGGCGTGGTCGAGCGTCTGGCCGATACCTCGCGCAACGCGCTGATCAACATCGTCACCATATTCCTCGGCCTCACCGTGGGCTCCAAGCTGTCGGCCGAGGCCTTCCTGCAGATCAAGACCCTGGGCATCCTCATGCTCGGCATGGTCGCCTTCTGTGGCGGCACCGCCGCCGGGGTGCTGATGGCCAAGGCAATGAACCTGTTCAGCCAGAACAAGATCAACCCGCTGATCGGCTCGGCCGGTGTCTCTGCCGTGCCCATGGCGGCACGGGTGTCGAACAAGGTGGGACTGGAGGCCAACCCGCAGAACTTCCTGCTGATGCACGCCATGGGGCCCAACGTGGCCGGGGTCATCGGTTCGGCGGTAGCGGCGGGCGTACTGCTCAACTTCGTCGGCTGACAGTCGCACGGTGAACCAGGGCCCCGCTTTCGCGGGGCCTTTTCGTTACACCCGACAGAGTCGCTCGGCGGCCTGGCGCAGGGTGTCCTCGCGCTTGGCGAAGCAGAAGCGCACCAGACGCATGTCGGTCGGCGGCTCGCGGTAGAACACCGACACCGGAATCGCCGCCACGCCATGCTCGCGGGTCAGCCATTCGGCCATCGCCACATCATCCAGCTCCGGGCGGATCGCCGAATAGTCGGCCAACTGGAAATAGGTGCCAGGGGTCGGCCTGAAGGCAAAGCGCGAGCCGCCCAGCAGCTCGCAGAACAGATCACGCTTGGCCTGGTAGAAGGACGGCAACTCTTCGACATGCTGCGGGCACTCGGCCATGAAGTCGGCCAGCGCCCACTGCAGTGGCGTCACCCCACAGAAGTTCACGTACTGGTGGATCTTGCGCAGCTCGGCGGTCAGCACCGGCGGCGCCACCACGTAGCCGGTCTTCCAGCCAGTAACGTGGTAGGTCTTACCGAACGAGCTGACCACGAAGGCCCGGGCATACAGCTCCTCGTGTGCCAGCACACTGGCATGCTGCACCCCGTCGTAAATCAGATGTTCATAGACCTCGTCGCTGATGATGTGGATATCGCGACCGCGGATCAGCGCCGCCAACTGCTCCAGATCGCTGCGCGACAGCAGCGCCCCGCTGGGATTGTGCGGCGAGTTGAGGAAGATCAGGCGGGTACGCTCGTTGATGGCCTCAGCCAAACGCTGCCAGTCCACACTGAAGTCCGGCAGGGCCAGCGGCACATGCACGCAGCGGCCACCGGCCAGTTCAACCGAGGGCTCGTAGCTGTCGTAGCAGGGGTCAAGGACGATCGCCTCGTCGCCGGGACGGATCAGCGCCTGCACGGCGCAGAAGATCGCCTCGGTGGCGCCCGGCGTGATGGTGATCTCGCTGTTCGCGTCACGCTGCACGCCATAGCAACGGGCGATCTTGGCCGCCACCTGCTGACGCAGGGTCGGCAGGCCGGTCATCGGCGCATACTGGTTATGCCCCGCCAGCACATGGCGGCTGACAGCCTCGCGCAATGCCAGCGGCCCATCGAAGTCAGGAAAGCCCTGGGACAGGTTGAGCGCGCCGATTTCCGCGGCGAGCTGGGACATGCGGGTGAAGATGGTGGTGCCGACATTGGGCAGCTTGCTGGCGAGCATCGAGACATCCTGCGGACGTGAGGCAAGCGGCGAGGATAGCGGATGACCAGGTCGCAGCCCATATGAAAAAGGCGCGCCGACTGGTGTCGGCACGCCTTCGGTGAAGCCAGCAAGAATCAGCGCTTCTTGTCCTTGCGCTTCTTGTCGGCCTTCTTGTGGTGGCTCATCAGGCGGCGCTTGCGGTTGACCTGGCGGTCGGTGAGCTTGTTTTTCTTGCCCTCATAGGGGTTGTCGCCGCTCTTGTACTCGATGCGAATCGGCGTACCCACCAGCTTGAGCACACGCCGGTAGGTGTTCTCCAGGTAGCGCGTATAGGACTTCGGCACTGCCTCGGTCTGGTTACCGTGGATCACGATCAGCGGCGGGTTGGCACCCCCAAGGTGGGCATAGCGCAGCTTGATGCGGCGGCCATTGACGGTCGGCGGCTGGTGCTCCTGCACGCAATCCTCGAGGATCTGGGTCAGGCGGTTGGTCGGCCAGCGGGTAACCGCAGCCTTGAACGCGGTCTGCACCGACTTGTACAGGTTGCCGACGCCAGTGCCGTGCTTGGCCGAAACGAAGTGGATGTCGGCCCAGTCGACGAACATCAATCGCCGCTCCAGCTCGGTCTTCACATAATCGCGCTCGCCCGGCTCCATGCCGTCCCACTTGTTCAGGGCGATGACCAGGGCACGGCCACTATCCAGCACGAAGCCGAGCAGGTTGAGGTCGTGCTCGACCACGCCTTCGCGGGCGTCCATCACGAAGATCACCACGTTGGCGTCCTGGATGGCCTGCAGCGTCTTGACCACCGAGAATTTCTCGACCGCCTCGAAGATCTTGCCGCGACGACGCACGCCGGCGGTGTCGATCAGGGTGTACTTCTCTTCATCCCGCTCGAAGGGGATGTAAATGCTGTCACGGGTGGTGCCAGCCTGGTCGTAAACGATCACCCGCTCTTCGCCGAGCATGCGGTTGACCAGCGTCGATTTGCCGACATTGGGGCGGCCGATGATGGCGATCTTGATGCCATCCTTCTCGCTCGGGCCGGGAATGCGCTTGGGCTCCTGGCCCTCGGCGACCACTTCAACCAGCTCGCCATCTTCGCCTTCGACCAGCTCCTCTTCGCCCTCATCCTTGGGGAAGATACCCAGCGCGGCTTCCAGCATCTGGCTGATACCGCGGCCATGGGAGGCGGCAATCGGCAAGGCATCGCCCAGCCCCAGCGGGCTGAACTCGGCACGGGCGATGTCCGGGTCGACGGTATCGACCTTGTTGGCGATCAGGAAGCGGCGCTTGTTTCGCTTGCGCAGGTGCTCGGCGATCATCTGGTCGGCGGCAGTCATACCCGCTCTGGAGTCGACCATGAACAGCACGGCGTCGGCCTCTTCGATGGCCTGCAGCGACTGCTCGGCCATCTTTGCATCGATGCCTTCCTCGTCGCCGGAGATGCCGCCGGTATCGATGACGATGTAGGTACGCCCCTGCCACTTGGCTTCGCCGTACTGACGATCACGGGTCAGCCCCGCGTACTCGGCGACGATGGCATCACGGGTCTTGGTCAGACGGTTGAACAGCGTCGACTTGCCCACATTGGGACGGCCCACCAGGGCGATAACCGGAACCATTGGCTCCTCCTCAGAAAACACAAAGGCCGCTGCCGTCGAGCGGCAGCGGCCGGACTTTGCAACTCAGCTTAGCGGATGGTCAGAGCGACCAGTTTGCCGCTGTTGCCGTAAGCGTAGATCCAGTCGCCGATCACCAGGGGACGGGCACGCAGGCCGTCGCCATCGATCTTCTCGCGACCGACAAAATGGCCATCCACCTGGCTCAGCAGGTGCAGATAACCCTCGAAGTCGCCCACCGCCACATAGCTGGAGAACACTTCCGGGGCCGACAGTTGGCGACGGGCCAGGGCGTCGTTGTTCCACAGTGCGGAATTGGAGCGCTCGTCGACGCCTTCAACGGCGCCGGCGGACAGGCTCACGTAAACGCTGCCGAAACCCTGGGCCAGGCCGCTGTAGCTGGAGGCATCACGGTTCCACAGCGGACGACCGCTGTCCACGTCGATGGCCGCCACCTTGCCCTGGTAGGTCACCACGTACAGGGTGCCGCCGGAGAGCAGCAGGTTGCCGTCGATATCGACCACACGCTCCAGCTCGGAGCGGCCCTGGGGCACGGCCACACGCTGCTCCCAGACCGGGAAGCCGCGGCTGGCGTCGAGGGCCAGGACCTTGCCACTGGACAGGCCGGCCATGACCAGGCGATTGGTCATCACCGGGCTGCTGGTGCCGCGCAGGGTCAGGACTGCCGGGCTGTTCTCGTAGATCCAGCGCTGTTGCCCAGTACTGGCATCGAAGGCGATCAGACGATCATCCTGGGTCTGTACCACGACAACATCGCCGTTGGTAGCCGGAGCGGAGAGCACTTCGCTGGTCACACGGGCGCGCCACTTCTCTTCGCCACTGCTGGCGTCGAGGGCAATGACCTCACCCTTGAGGGTGCCGACCAGTACCAGGCCGTAGCCGGCACCGACGCCACCGGAAATCGGCAGATCAAGCTCGACTTCCCAGAACTTGTCGCCGGTCAGACGATCCAGCGCCACCACTTCACCGTCGGCAGAGGCGGCAAACAGACGCTCACCGTCGGCAGCTGGGGTCAGCAGGTTGTACAGATCGCCCTGGCCGTCACCGATGGACCGACTCCACTGGGCATCCAGGCGCACTTCTTCCTGGATGTCGGGCAGCTCGGCCGGTGGCAGTTCCTTCTTGCTGTTGCTGCTGCAACCCACGGCCATTACGGCCAGGGCCAGCACTGCGGCATTCTTCCAACGCATCACGTCAGGCATCCCCTTTAGCCAGGTCATCGAGTTTCATCTGCAGACCACCAACGGCGGCATCCTCGGCCAGAGACTCCTTGGCCTTCTGGTAGGCCGCATGGGCCTCGTCGCTGCGACCGAGCTGCACCAGCAGATCGCCCTTGAGCTCTTCGCGGCTGGCCAGCCAGGCGCCATCGACCTTGCCATCGAGCAGCTTGAGGCCGTCTTCGGCCTTGCCCTGAGCGGCCAGCACACGAGCCAGACGCTGACGTGCGATCTCGTCGATGGTGGCGTCGGCCGGTTTGTCCAGCAGCGGCTTGAGCTCAGCGACGGCGTCGTCCAGCTTGTTGTTCTCCACGGCCAGCTTGGCGACGAACAGGCTGGCGTACTGGGCATAGTGGCTACCGCCAAACTCGCTCTTCAGCTTGCCGGCCAGCTCGGTGACCTTGCCGATATCCGGTTGTCCGGAGGGTGTCAGGCTGGTTTCCAGCAACTGCTGATACAGCGCCGAGCCGCTCTGAGCCTGATTGGTCTGGTACTGTTGCCAGGCCTGCCAGCCGAACACCAGCACCAAGGCCAGCGCGCCGCCAGTCAGCAGAGGCTTGCCGTTGCGCTGCCACCACTCCTTGATCTGCGCAATCTGTTCTTCTTCGGTCATGCTCACCGCGGTGACTCCTTATTCGCTTTGTTCTCAAGCCTGCAGGCAGGCGGCGAGATGCTCGGCTAGAGCATCCCAGGCAATGTTCTGTTGCTGCGCGTCGTCGCGCAGGGGTTTGCAACCTACCACGCGGGCAGCCAGTTCGTCCTCACCCAGAATCAGGGCAAAGCGTGCGCCGCTCTTGTCAGCCTTCTTGAACTGACTCTTGAAGCTGCCCCCGCCACTGTTGACCAGCAGGCGCAGCCCCGGCAGCGCATCACGCAGACGCTCGGCCAGGCTCAGGCCGGCCACTTCGGCCGCCTCACCGAAGGCGCACAGGTACAGGTCGGCGGACTGCTCCAGCTCGGACGGCAGCAGCTCCAGGGTTTCCAGCAGCAGCACCAGGCGCTCGACGCCCATGGCGAAGCCGACACCCGGAGTGGGCTTGCCGCCCAACTGGCCAACCAGGCCGTCGTAGCGGCCACCCGCGCACACGGTGCCCTGGGCACCCAGCTTGTCGGTCACCCACTCGAACACCGTGCGGTTGTAGTAATCGAGGCCGCGCACCAGCTTGTGATTGATCTGGTAGGCAATACCCGCCGCATCCAGGCGCGCCTTGACGCCTTCGAAGTGAGACTTGGACTCTTCGTCCAGGTATTCGGCCAACATCGGAGCATCAACCAGCAACGCCTGAGTCTGGGCATTCTTGCTGTCGAGGATGCGCAGCGGGTTGGTGGTCAGACGGCGCTGACTGTCCTCGTCGAGCTGCTCGAAACGCTCCTGCAGGTAGGCCACCAGCGCTTCGCGGTAGTTCGCGCGAGCCTCGCTGGAACCCAGACTGTTGAGCTGCAGGCTGACCGAGTCTGCCAGACCGAGCTTCTTCCACAGGCGCCAGGTCAGCACGATGAGCTCGGCATCGACGTCCGGCCCGGACAGGTTGAAGGCTTCCACACCGATCTGGTGGAACTGGCGGTAGCGACCCTTCTGCGGTTTCTCGTAACGGAACATCGGGCCGGCATACCAGAGCTTCTGCACCTGGCCGCCACCGGAGAGGCCATGTTCGAGCACGGCGCGTACACAGCCCGCAGTACCTTCCGGCCGCAGCGTCAGCGACTCCTCGTTACGGTCGAGGAAGGTGTACATCTCCTTGTCCACCACGTCGGTGCCTTCACCGATACCACGCGCGAAGAGCTCGGTGAACTCGAGGATGGGCAGGCGGATTTCCTGATAGCCGTAGCCGCCCAGCAGCTTGGCCAGGGTGCCTTCCAGGTAGCGCCAGGCAGGGGTTTGCGCCGGCAGGATGTCGTTCATGCCACGGATGGCTTGCAGGGACTTGCTCACGAATCTTCCTTTGTCAGCCGCGGGCGATAACTGCCGCGTCGGCCTCGACCTTCTCGGCCGCCTTGCGGCGGATCAGCTTTTCCAGCTCATCCACCAGGTTGTCGTTATTCAGCTTCGAGGCCGGGGCGCCATCGATGTAGACCAGGTTGTTCGGCGTACCGCCGGTGAGGCCGATGTGGGCCTCCTTGGCTTCGCCCGGCCCGTTGACCACGCAGCCAATCACCGCGACGTCGAGCGGCACCAGCAGGTCTTCCACCCGCGCTTCCAGCTCGTTCATGGTCTTGACCACATCGAAGTTCTGCCGCGAGCAGCTCGGGCAGGCGATGAAGTTGATGCCGCGCGAGCGCAGACGCAGGGACTTGAGGATATCGAAACCGACCTTGATCTCCTCCACCGGATCGGCGGCCAGGGAGATGCGGATGGTGTCGCCGATGCCTTCGGCCAGCAGCATGCCCAGCCCCACAGCCGACTTCACGGTGCCGGAACGCAGGCCACCCGCCTCGGTGATGCCCAGGTGCAGCGGCTGCTCGATCTGCTTGGCCAGCAGCCGGTATGCCTCCACCGCCATGAACACGTCGGAAGCTTTCACGCTGACCTTGAAGTCGGGGAAGTTCAGGCGATCCAGATGCTCGACATGACGCAGCGCGGACTCGACCAGCGCCGCGGGAGTCGGCTCGCCGTACTTCTTCTGCAGGTCCTTTTCCAGGGAGCCGGCGTTGACGCCGATACGGATCGGGATGCCCTTGTCGCGAGCGGCTTCGACCACCGCCTTGACGCGGTCTTCGCGGCCGATGTTGCCCGGATTGATACGCAGGCAATCGACCCCGAGTTCAGCGACGCGCAGGGCAATCTGGTAATCGAAGTGGATATCGGCCACCAGCGGCAGGTTCACCTGCTGCTTGATCCGGCCAAAGGCCTCGGCGGCCTCCATGGACGGCACCGAGACGCGCACGATGTCGGCGCCGGCAGCCTCGAGCCGCTGGATCTGGCCAACAGTGGCCGCGACATCGCAGGTTTCGGTGTTGGTCATGCTTTGCACTGCAATGGGTGCATCGCCGCCGACCGGTACGTTACCGACCCAGATCTTGCGAGACTGGCGGCGTTTGATAGGGGATTCGCAATGCATGGTCTGGCTCACTGCCCCAGGCTGAGGCGGGCGGTTTCACCGTGAATATGAGGGGCAAGATCAACCGGCTTGCCGTTGACCAGCACCACCGCGCCCCGGGCAAAGCCCAAGCGCAGCTCCAACGGTGCCTTGCCGGCCAGCTCGACGCTGTCGCCACGGCGCTTCAGCGAGCTGAGCAGGATCTGGCCATCGGCGTCAGTCAGTTGTGTCCAGCAATCGGCCGTGAACTGCAGGTTGACTACAGCTTCGCCGGCGGCCGCGCTGACAGGTGCAGGAGACGGTATTGCGGCAACAGGCTCAGCAGCCTCCGCCGCAGAGCCCTCGTCCACAGTTTCAGCAGGCGCGGGAGTAACAGCTTCGGAAACAGGCGGTACGGCAACAACGGTCTCGCCGGCGTCTGCATCTGATACCACCGTGGCAGCAGGCTCGGCAGGCGCCAACTCATCCGGAGCAGGCAGCGAAGACTCCGCATTCTGGGCCTCCGCGACAGCCTGATCTTCTGGCTCGGCCAAGGAGTGGATCTCCACCGTACCATCAGCTGCCTCTACCTCGACATGCGCCGGGCCGGCATTGCCGGGGACGTCGACACGTCGGGCCTGGTCCTGCCACCAGAAGAAACCGGCAGCGCCAAGCGCCAGCAACGCGACGATGCTGAAGAACTTCAGGATTCCCTGAGAAACCCGCGCGGGCTCCTCGATACGCGACAGGCTGGCAACGCTGCTTCCGCTGGCATTGGTTCCTGTGTACTGATCGAATTCATCGACCAGACGACTGGGGTCCATAGCCATCAGTTTGGCGTAGGCGCGGACATAGCCACGCGCAAAGGTATGCCCAGGCAACTGCTCGAAGTCACCCGCCTCCAGGTGACGCAAGGCCTGGGCAGTAAGGTTCAGCTGCGCAGCAACATCCCCCAGCGCCATACTGCGGCTTTCGCGTACCTTGCGCAGCGTCTCACCGGGGTTGACCCGATGCGCTGTCGCTACTTCAGGATGCGAGGTCTTCATCACTGCTCCGAGAGGTATTGCTGATATTCCGGCGTACCCGGATAGAGGCGTTTCAACTGCAGACCAAGACTGGCCGCCTGGTCGCGGTCTTCGAAGACCCGAGCCAAGCGAATACCCAGCAGCAGGCTCTCAGGGCTTTGCCGACTCTGCTTGCTGAAGCTCTGATAGTAGGATTGCGCCGGGACATACTGCCCTTCGGCGTATGAAATCTGCGCCATATTCAACAGCGCGATCGGGCGGCCACTATTCATGCGCAGCGCCCGAGTGAAGTATTTCTTGGCCTGATCGCGCTGACCAAGCTGTAACGACGCCAGCCCCAGATTCTCGAAGACCCTGGAGCGCTCCGTGTAGAGCGTATCCTTGGATGCAATGGTGAATTGCTCCACAGCCTGGGCGTACTGCTTCTGCTCGTAGAGAAAGCTGCCGTAGTTATTGTGCAGGCGGGCCTCGCCTTTGCTGAGGGAGATGGCCTTGCGAAAATGCTCGTCCGCCAGTGTGGGTTCCATTTCCTGCTGGAATACCAGCGCCAGGATGGCATGCGCCTCGGAGCTGGATGGATCGATCTCCAGAGCCTTGCGTAGTGGATCCTTGGCTTTTTCGGTAGAGCCTTGCTGCAGCTGTCCAACACCTAGCTGAATGTAGGCATCACGCGCCGCATCGCGCCCCTTGTCGGTGGTCAGAGGGTCAACCGACCCACCGGTTCTGACACAACCTACCAACAAACAGACAACCGACAGATAAAGCGCAGCGCGCAAAGTCATGAAACCCCTCCCCTTCAATTTCGGTTATTTGCGCGCGGCTCTTCGGCCTCGCTGCTCAGCTGACGTACTGCAATATAACGCTCGCTACGGCGGGTGCGGTCTTGCACCTGGCCGACCAGCTGCCCGCAGGCGGCATCGATATCGTCCCCACGCGTGGTGCGTACGGTTACGTTGAAGCCGGCCTTGTGCAACAGATCCTGGAAGCGACGGATAGCGTTGTTGCTCGGCCGTTCGTAACCGGAGAAGGGGAAGGGATTAAACGGAATCAGATTGATCTTGCAAGGAAAATCCTTGAGAAGTGCGATCATCTGCGCAGCGTGCTCAGGCTGATCGTTGACCCCCTTGAGCAGGGTGTACTCGACCGTCAGATAGCGCTTGTCGCCCAGACCGTCGATATAGCGCCGACAGGCAGGAAGTAGCACATCCAGCGGGTACTTCTTGTTGATCGGCACCAACTGGTTACGCAGTTCGTCGTTCGGCGCATGTAGCGAAAGCGCCAATGCAACGTCTGTAACCTGCGCCAGCTTGTCGATCATCGGCACTACGCCGGAGGTGGATAACGTCACCTTGCGCTTGGAAATGCCGTAGCCGAGGTCATCCATCATGAGATTCATGGCGGCGACGACGTTATCGAAATTCAGTAGGGGTTCGCCCATGCCCATCATCACCACGTTGGTGATGGCACGGTCGATCTTGGCCGGTACGGTGCCAAAGGATTTATTGGCAATCCACACCTGACCGATGATTTCTGCGGCAGTCAGGTCGCTGTTGAAGCCCTGCTTGCCGGTGGAACAGAAACTGCAATCCAGCGCACAGCCGGCCTGAGACGACACACATAGGGTGCCACGGCCGCCTTGCGGGATATACACGGTTTCGACGCAGCTGCCGGATGCCACGCGCACCACCCACTTGCGGGTGCCATCGCTGGAAATATCCTGGCTGACCACTTCGGGACCGCGAATCTCGGCGCAGGCCTTGAGCTTGTCGCGCAAGGCCTTGCCGATATTGCTCATGGCGTCGAAGTCATCGACGCCAAAGTGGTGAATCCACTTCATCACCTGACCGGCACGGAAGCGCTTTTCCCCGATGGACTCGAAGAAGCTCTCCAGTTCTGGCTGGGTCAGCCCCAGCAGGTTGGTCTTGGTTGCATCAGTCATGGATTCACCCTCGCCGGCTCGCGCTTAGCGAATGCGAGCGCACACCTCGGTGGCGGAGAAGAAGTAGGCGATTTCGCGAGCTGCGGAAGCCTCGGAATCGGAACCGTGGACGGCGTTCTCGTCGATGGACACGGCGAAGTCGGCGCGAATGGTACCGGCAGCGGCTTCTTTCGGGTTGGTGGCACCCATCAGCTCACGATTCTTCAGTACGGCGTCTTCGCCTTCCAGAACCTGAACGATGACCGGACCGGAGGTCATGAAGGCAACCAGATCCTTGAAGAAGCCACGCTCGCTGTGCTCGGCGTAGAAACCTGCGGCTTCGCGCTCGGACAGCTGAACCATCTTGGAAGCGACGACGCGCAGGCCGGCCTTCTCGAAACGGGTGGTGATTTCACCGATGACGTTCTTGGCAACGGCGTCGGGTTTGATGATGGAGAAAGTGCGTTGAACAGCCATGTGAAGCTCCAGAGTTAAAGCGAAAAATTAAACCCGCGAATTATACGCGGGTTAAGGGGAAATGCGTAGGGAGGCGCCCAGAGGCGCCATTACTCAGTCGCGCTCTTCGATCCAGGCAGACTGAATGGCTTCCAGCACCTTCTCGCCACCACGCTGGGGATCATCGGAAAAGTCGGGCAAAGCCAGCACCCAACGGTGCAAATCGACGAAGTTGACGTAGCGCGGGTCGACATCCGGCTTGCTCTCGGCCAGCTCGATGGCGATATCCAGCACATCTGTCCATTTCAGGCTCATGACAACTCCTTGAATCAGTGCGGCGCCTCGGCGGCATGGTTGAGCGAGTACTTCGGGATCTCAACGGTCAGGTCTTCGGTCCCGACGATCGCCTGACAGGCGAGGCGCGACTGCGCCTCCAGCCCCCAGGCACGATCGAGAAAATCTTCCTCCAGATCGTCAGCCTCTTTCAGCGAATCGAAGCCCTCGCGAATGATGCAATGGCACGTGGTACAGGCACAGACACCACCACAGGCGTTTTCCATCTCGATATGGTGCGCATGCGCCAGATCAAGAATGGACGTGCCGGGCTCTGCCTCGACAACCATGCCTTCGGGACAGAACTTCTCATGTGGCAGAAAAATGACCTGCGGCATCAGTTACCCTCGATTTCATTCAGATTACGCCCCGCCAGTGCGGCTTTCACCGTCGAATCCAGGCGGCGCGCCGCAAAAGCATCGGTCACCTGCGACAGCTGTTTTGTCTGCCGCTCGATGGCATGAGCGTCAGTGCCACCCATCAGCTCGATCAGCTCCTGCACCTGCAGCTCTATGACCATGCGCTCTTCGGCGTCGAGCAAACGCTCGCCATCGACCTGCAAGGCAGCCTGTACCGCCTCAACCAGGCGCTGCGCCTCGACCTGCAGCTCACGCAGAGCGCGGGCCGCTTTGTCGTCACCGGCATGACTGAAGGAGTCCTGCAGCATGCGCGCGATTTCACCATCGGTCAGACCGTAGGAGGGTTTGACCTGGATGCTGGCCTCCACACCGGAACCCAACTCGCGCGCAGCAACGCTTAGCAGGCCATCGGCATCGACCTGGAAGGTCACGCGAATCTTCGCCGCCCCGGCAACCATGGGCGGGATACCGCGCAACTCGAAGCGCGCCAGGGAGCGACAGTCCTTGATCAACTCGCGCTCGCCTTGCAGCACGTGCACGGCAAGGGCGGTCTGGCCGTCCTTGTAGGTGGTGAAGTCCTGCGCCCGCGCCACCGGAATGGTGGTGTTGCGCGGGACGATCTTCTCCATCAGCCCACCCATGGTTTCCAGGCCGAGGGACAGCGGAATCACATCGAGCAGCAAGAGCTCCTCGCCATCGCCACGCTGATTGCCGGCCAGGGTATCGGCCTGGATCGCAGCACCGATGGCCACCACCTGATCCGGATCGATATCGGTCAACGGCTCGCGCCCGAACAACTCGCCGACCGCCGCGCGCACCCGCGGCACACGCGTGGAGCCGCCGACCATGACCACCGCCTCGACCTCATCGATCTCGATATCGGCGTCGCGCACCGCACGACGACAGGCCTTGAGGCTGCGCGCAACCATAGGCGCGATCAACTCCTCGAACTGGCTACGAGTCAGGCGAGCGGACCAACCGCCATGAGCCACCTCGACCACCTCGGCAGCCGTCAGCGTCTCTTTGGCCGCACAGGCAGTCTGCAGCAGACTGCGCTGGGTGGCCGGATCGAGATCACTGGACAGGCCAGCCTGCTCGATGATCCAGCTGGCAATGGCATGATCGAAGTCGTCGCCACCCAGGGCGCTGTCGCCACCAGTGGCCAGCACCTCGAATACGCCACGGGTCAGGCGCAGGATGGAAATATCGAAAGTACCGCCACCCAGGTCATAGATGGCGACCACGCCTTCGGCGCCCTTATCCAGGCCGTAGGCCACCGCGGCGGCAGTTGGCTCGTTGAGCAGGCGCAGCACGTTGAGACCGGCAAAGCGGGCAGCATCCTTGGTGGCCTGGCGCTGGGAGTCATCGAAATAGGCCGGAACGGTGATCACCGCACCGACCAACTCGCCACCCAAGGCATCCTCGGCACGCTGGCGTAGCGCACGCAGAATATCCGCCGAAACCTCGACCGGACTTTTGACACCCTGTGCCGTCTCGATGAACGGCATGTGCGACTCGCCTTCGGCAAAGCGGTAAGGCAACTGCTCGCCCAACTGCTTGACGTCCGCCAGGCCTCTCCCCATCAGACGCTTGACCGACAGCACGGTATTCAGCGGATCCTGCGCGGCGGCCAGTTTGGCCGACTGACCGACCTCGACCCGATCGGCGTGATAGCGCACTGCGGAGGGCAGAATCACTTGCCCTTCGGCATCAGCCAGCGGCTCGGAAAGACCGCTGCGCACGGCAGCGACCAGCGAATTGGTGGTACCCAGGTCGATCCCCACCGCCAGGCGGCGCTGGTGGGGTTGCGGGCTCTGTCCGGGCTCGGCGATCTGCAGTAGGGCCATGGTGCTCTGAATGTCAGGCGCGCAGCACGAGCTGCGCCGGGTTAATCGTCGAGGCGCTCTTCCAGGTCGCGCACTTCGTGGGCCAGCTTGTCGAGAAATTGCATGCGACGCACCAGGCGCTCGGCCTCTTCGCGGCGCGAAGCATCATCCCAGCAAGTGGCAAAATCTTGCTCCAGCTCATCCTGAGCCAGCTTCAGACGTTTCTTGAATGTCGCCACACCCGCGAGATCGGCACTGTCCTGCAGGTCTTCCAGCTCCTCGCGCCAGCGCATCTGCTGGAGCAGAAACTCGGGATCCTGCACCGTCACTTCCAGCGGCAATTCGCGACCACGCAAGGCCAGCAGGTAAAGTGCACGGCGCGGCGCACTCTTCAGGGTCTGATAGGCCTCGTTGAGGCTCGCCGAGCGCTCCAGCGCCAGGCGCTGCTCACGCTCGGACGCATCGGCGAAGCGATCCGGATGCACGGCCTTGGCCAGCTCGCGGTAACGCGACGAGAGCTGACTCAGATCCAGGTGGAAATCCGGCTTCAGCTCGAACAGGGCGAAATGACAGGGACTACCCACGCAAAGCCTCAGATATTGAAGCTCTCGCCGCAGCCACACTCGCCGCGCACGTTGGGGTTATTGAACTTGAAGCCTTCATTGAGCCCCTCGCGAGTGAAGTCCAGCTCGGTGCCGTCGAGGTAGACAAGGCTTTTCGGGTCGATGATGACTTTCACGCCATGACTTTCGAACACCTGATCCTCACCCGCCACTTCATCGACGAACTCCAGCACATAAGCCAGGCCGGAGCAGCCCGTGGTGCGCACACCCAGGCGTATACCCTCGCCCTTGCCGCGCCCATCGAGGGAGCGCTGCACATGGCGGGCTGCGGCTTCGGTCATGGTGATGGCCATAGCAATTCCTCGGATATCAGAGCAGACCTTTCTTCTGCTTGTAGTCGCGTACAGCGGCCTTGATGGCATCTTCGGCGAGCACGGAGCAGTGAATCTTCACCGGCGGCAGCGCCAGTTCTTCGGCCAGCTGAGTGTTCTTGATGGTTTCGGCTTCATCCAGGGTCTTGCCCTTCATCCACTCGGTGGCGAGGGAGCTGGAGGCGATGGCCGAACCACAACCGTAGGTCTTGAACTTCGCGTCTTCGATGACACCCTGCTCGTTGACCTTGATCTGCAAACGCATCACGTCACCACAGGCCGGCGCACCGACCATGCCGGTACCGACGTCCGGGTCCTCGGCGTCCATCTTGCCAACGTTGCGCGGATTTTCGTAATGATCGATGACCTTTTCACTGTACGACATGGTGCAATTCCTCTCTCATCAGGTGCCGCTCTACAGGCGACTAAAACTCAGTGTGCCTGCCATTCGACCTTGGACAGGTCGACACCCTCTTTGAACATATCCCACAGCGGCGACAGCTCACGCAGCTTGTTCACCGCACCGGCCACCTTGCTGGCGGCGTAATCGATCTCTTCTTCGGTGGTGAAGCGACCGAAGGTGAAGCGAATCGAGCTGTGTGCCAGTTCGTCATTACGCCCCAGCGCACGCAGCACATAGGAAGGCTCGAGGGAGGCCGAGGTACAGGCGGAGCCGGAGGAAACCGCCAGATCCTTGAGCGCCATGATCAGCGACTCGCCTTCCACGTAGTTGAAGCTCAGGTTCAGGTTGTGCGGCACGCGCTGAGTCATGCTGCCGTTGATATACAGCTCCTCCATGCCCTCGACCTGCTTGTAGAAGCGGTCGCGCAGAGCAAGGATGCGCTGGTTTTCCTGAACCATCTCTTCCTTGGCAATACGGAAGGCCTCGCCCATACCAACGATCTGGTGAGTCGCCAGGGTGCCGGAACGCATACCGCGCTCATGACCGCCACCGTGAATCAGCGCCTCCAGACGTACGCGCGGCTTGCGGCGCACATAGAGCGCGCCAATGCCTTTCGGGCCGTAGGTCTTGTGGGCGGAGAAGGACATCAGGTCGACCTTCATGGTTTCCAGGTCGATTGCCACCTTACCGGTGGACTGTGCCGCATCGACATGGAACAGCACACCGCGCGAGCGGGTCAGCTCACCAATGGCGGCGATGTCGTTGATGGTGCCGATCTCGTTGTTGACGTGCATGATCGACACCAGAATGGTGTCCTCACGCAGCGCCGCCTCGACCATGGCCGGAGTTACGATGCCGTCTTCACCCGGCTCAATGTAGGTGACCTCGAAGCCTTCGCGCTCCAGCTGGCGAGTCGTATCCAGCACCGCTTTGTGCTCGATCTTCGACGTGATGATGTGCTTGCCTTTGCTGCCATAGAAGTGCGCAACACCCTTGATGGCCAGGTTGTCGGACTCGGTAGCACCGGAGGTCCAGACGATCTCGCGCGGGTCGGCATTGACCAGCTCGGCGACCTGGCGGCGAGCATTCTCCACGGACTCTTCAGCCTTCCAGCCAAAGGCATGGGAGCGCGAGGCCGGGTTGCCAAAGTTGCCATCCACCAGCAGGCACTCACTCATCTTTTGCGCAACGCGCGGATCAACCGGAGTGGTGGCGGAATAATCGAGGTAAATCGGCAATCTCATCAGGTATCTCCTATTCAGGCAGGCGCCCTGCTCACTCGATGGCGGACGCTTCTATCTTGTCCAACTGCGGCATCCTGCCGTTGCAGCGACGCTGATCCTGACGCTGGGCAACTTCCTGCACTTCGCGCCGGGTCACCAGATCAGCCAGGCTGATGCCGCTAAGAAACTCGTGAATCTGCTGACTGAGATCGCACCACAGGTGGTGGGTCAGACAGGTATCGCCGGAATGGCAATCGCCCATGCCCTGGCAACGCGTGGCATCGACCGATTCATTGACCGCATCGATGACCTGAGCCACCTGGATCACACGCATATCCCGCGACAATTGATAGCCGCCACCGGGGCCGCGCACACTGCTGACCAGATTGCCGCGCCGCAGCTTGGCGAAAAGCTGCTCCAGATAGGACAGGGAAATACCCTGCCGCTCGGAGATATCCGCCAGCGACACAGGCCCGCTCTGGGCATGCAGCGCCAGATCGAGCATGGCGGTAACGGCGTAGCGGCCTTTAGTGGTCAGACGCATGGTTTCGCACCACGGGTGAACTGAGTTGCGACGATTATCGCCTTTTCCGACTATTTAGGTCAACTATAAGACCAATCAAAATAGTCGGATTTAGCAACGCAACGGGGCGCGAATCATAGCAGACTACGCAATCTCAGGCAGCCGGCTTGTCGCCCTGCTCCTTGCACACGTCAGCGAAGTCTTCGTCACGCAGCACCGGCAGGTCTTTCGCGCAGTAATCGCTGCCCAGCGCCTTGAGCGCCGAGCACATGCCCTCCAGACGACCGTCGACGGCATGCAGGTGATCGAGCAACTGACCAATGGCGCGCGCCACTGGATCAGGCATGTCCTGACTGACACCATAAGCATCGAAGCCGAGCTTCTCGGCCATCGCTTGGCGCTTGGCCTCCTGCTCGTCGTCACTCTTGACAATGATCCGCCCCGGAATCCCGACCACGGTAGCCCCAGCCGGCACCTCCTTGGTCACCACAGCATTGGAGCCGACCTTGGCACCCGCACCGACGGTAAAGGGACCGAGCACCTTGGCACCGGCACCGACCACCACACCATCTTCCAGGGTCGGGTGACGCTTGCCTTTATTCCAACTGGTACCACCCAGAGTCACCCCCTGGTAGAGCGTCACATCGTTGCCGATTTCCGCAGTTTCACCGATGACGATGCCCATGCCGTGATCGATGAAGAAGCGCCGACCGATCTTCGCCCCCGGATGAATCTCGATCCCGGTCAGCCAGCGTCCGAAGTTCGATACCAGGCGCGCCAACCACTTCCAGCCGCCACCCCACAGCGCATGCGCCAGGCGATGCAACCACACGGCATGCAACCCCGGATAGCAGGTCACCACCTCGAAGGCATTGCGCGCCGCCGGATCACGATGGAACACACTCTGGATATCCTCGCGCATACGCTCAAACATCGTCTTCTCTCCGCTTGTGGGGCTCGCCGCGCACCACCTTCTGGGTTTCCGTGAGGATGCCACGCAGAATGTTCATTTCCAGCTTGCTGATGCCCGAGCGCCCATACAAGCGACGCAGCCGCGACATCAGGTGACGCGGCTTGGCCGGATCGAGGAAGCCGATATCCACCAGCGTACTCTCGAGATGGCCATAGAAAAGCTCCAGCTCATCCGTGGTCACCGGCTGGGTATTGAGCATTGCCGTCGTTTCCAGCTTGCTCATCTTGGTTGGCTGCCCTTGCGCCGCCAACCAGGCCATGCGCACCTCATAAGCCAGCACCTGCACTGCGGCCGCCAGGTTCAGCGAGCTGAACTCCGGATTCGAGGGGATATGCACATGAAACTGACAGCGCTGCAGCTCATCATTGGTCAGCCCGGCATATTCGCGCCCGAACACCAGAGCCACCTCACCACCCTGCTCCACATGCTGCAGAGAGGTCGTCGCGCATTCACGCGGATCCAGCAGCGGCCAGGGGATGCGCCGGTCACGCGCGCTGGTACCGAGCGCCACGCTGCAACCGACCAAAGCCTCCTCAAGAGTCGAGACCACAACCGCCGAGTCAAGGATATCGGTAGCGCCTGAGGCGCGCGCCACCGCCTCACCACTGGGGAAGTCCTCAGGATCGACCAGCACCAGACGCGACAGGCCCATGTTCTTCATGGCCCGCGCGGCGCCGCCTATGTTGCCGGGATGACTGGTATTGACCAGAACCACACGAATATTCTGCAGCACGCCTGCTCCGCCGAGGATGCGAAAGGGCCATGAATGTTACAGAAGGCCACAGCCCAATGCCATGCACTACGACGTACCGGCTGCGCAGAAAAAGCTAGTCTGTTAGAATGCTCGGCTTTCTTCTTTAACGACCCAGGTGAACCTTCCATGCAGCCTATGCTGAATATCGCGCTGCGCGCTGCGCGCAGTGCCGGCGAACTGATTATCCGCTCCGTCGAACGCCTGGACGTCATCTCGGTCAACGAGAAGGATGCCCACGACTACGTCAGCGAAGTCGATCGCGCCGCCGAGCAAACCATCATCCAAGCGCTGCAGAAGGCCTACCCGACCCACGGCTTCCTCGGCGAGGAAGGCGGCAGCATTGCCGGCACCGGCGAAGGCGCCGATTACCAGTGGATCATCGACCCACTGGACGGCACCACCAACTTCCTGCGCGGCGTGCCGCACTTCGCCGTCAGCATCGCCTGCAAATACCGTGGCCGCCTGGAGCACGCCGTGGTGCTCGACCCGGTGCGCCAGGAAGAGTTCACCGCCAGCCGTGGCCGCGGCGCAGCCGTCAACGGTCGCCGCATCCGCGTGAGCAATCGCAAGAGCCTGGACGGCGCCCTGCTCGGCACCGGCTTCCCCTTCCGCAACGATCAGGTCGACAACCTGGACAACTACCTGGGCATGTTCCGCAGCCTGGTCGGCCAGACCGCCGGCATCCGCCGCGCCGGCGCCGCCAGCCTGGACCTGGCTTATGTAGCCTCTGGCCGCTACGACGCCTTCTGGGAGTTCGGTCTGTCCGAATGGGACATGGCAGCCGGCGCCCTGCTGATCCAGGAAGCGGGCGGCCTGATCAGCGACTTCAGCGGCGGCCACGACTTCCTTGAGAAGGGCCAGATCGTTGCCGGCAACACCAAGTGCTTCAAGGCCGTCCTCACCGCCATCCAGCCGCACCTGGCGCCGTCGATGAAGCGCTGATAAACGCCCAATAAAAAAACCGCCCACAAGGGCGGTTTTTTTATACCTGGTATTTACTGGGCCTGCTGCACCAGCACCAGCTGCCCCTGCTCATTGACCGGAATCCGGTTGCCCGGATCACGATCCATGCGCACCTGACCAACCTTGCCATCCAACTGATACTTCACGTCGTAGCCGACCACCTTCTCGCTCGCATCCATCACCGTATTGCAGCGGGTTTCAGTAGTGGTATAGGTGTCACGCTCCTGCATGCCTTCCTGCACCTTGTTGCCGGCGTAGCCGCCACCAACCGCACCGGCCACGGTGGCGATCTTCTTGCCATTACCACCACCGACTTGGTTACCCAACAGGCCACCCACCACTGCACCGATGGCAGTACCGGCGATCTGATGCTGGTCCTTGACCGGAGCCTGACGCGTTACCGCGACGTCCTTGCACACCTCACGCGGGGTCTTGATGGTTTCCTTGACTGGCTGCACGGCCAGCACTTCGGCGTAGCTTGGGCCGCTGACCAGGCTGTAAGTGGCGACTGCACCGCCGGCAGTAACACCCACCGCACCCAGCACCGCACCCACGATCATCGACTTGTTCATCTCGCCCTCCTCAGGCTTTTTCGAGCGTCTTTTCCGCCCTCGCTCCAAGCCTTGGAGGCTCCAGCTTGGACCGAGTTCCTCGAAACGCAAGGCAGCGCCGACAAATGGGACAGGTGTCACAGCCCAGAAACGACGAGGCCCGACAGATGCCGGGCCTCTCGCTGACTACATACCCATCAAGGGCGTTCGTCGACCTCTTCCACCACCGGCGGAATCAGGTCATCGCGCGTCAGCTTCAGCCAGATCAGTAGAATGCTGGCGATGTACACCGAGGAGTAGGTACCCGCAGTCACACCGATGAACAGCGCCAGGGAGAAGCCCCACAGGTTCTCGCCGCCGAATACCATCAGCGCAGCAATGGCCAGCAGCGTGGACAGCGAGGTCGCCATGGTGCGCAGCAGGGTCTGAGTGGTCGAGATATTGATGTTCTCGATCAGCTCGGCCTTGCGCAGCACACGGAAGTTCTCGCGGATACGGTCGAACACCACGATGGTGTCGTTCAGCGAGTAACCGATCAGCGCCAGTACCGCTGCCAGCACGGTGAGGTCGAAGGGAATCTCGAAGAAGGAGAACACCCCGAGCGTAACGATCACGTCGTGGATCAGCGAGACGATGGCACCGAAGCCGAATTTCCACTGGAAGCGGAAAGCCACGTAGACAAGGATGCCACCGAGCGCCAGGAGCATGCCCAGGCCGCCCTGGTCACGCAGCTCCTCACCCACAGCCGGGCCAACGAACTCCACACGTTTGACGCTGAACGCCTCGCCACTCACCTTGGCCAGATCGGCCGCCAGCTTGTTACCCAGCTGCGGATCATCACCCTGCAGGCGCACCACCACATCGGTGGTAGCCCCAAAATGCTGAACCACGGCACCGCCATAGCCGACCTCGGCCAGTTGACTGCGCACCTTGGCCAGATCGGCAGGCTGCTCGTAGGACAGCTCGATCAGAGTACCGCCAGTAAAGTCCAGGCCGAAATTGAGCCCCTTGATCGCCAGACTGCCAAGCGAGATCAGGGTCAGCAGCACGGTCAGGGCAAACGCGATATGGCGAATGCCCATGAAGTTGATTACACGTTTCATCGCAGCGCGCCCCTTAGATCCACAGCTTCTTGAAGTCACGACCACCGAAGATCAGGTTGACCATGGCACGGGTCACGAAGATAGCGGTGAACATCGAGGTGATGATGCCGAGCGACATGGTCACGGCAAAACCCTTGACCGGCCCGGTACCCATGGCAAACAGGATGCCACCCACCAGCAGCGTGGTCAGGTTGCCATCGATGATCGCCGAGAAGGCCCGATCAAAGCCTTCATGAATGGCGCGCGGCACCGACATGCCATTGGCGATTTCCTCGCGAATGCGCGAGAAGATCAGCACGTTGGCATCCACCGCCATACCCATGGTCAGCACGATACCGGCGATACCCGGCAGGGTCAGAGTCGCCCCCAGCGCCGACATCAGCGCCAACAGCACCACCATGTTCAGGCCCAGGGCAGCCGTGGCCAGCAGACCGAAGAAGCGGTAGATGGCGATGATGAACAGGGAGACGAAGAGCATGCCCCAGAGCGATGCATCGATACCCTTGGCAATGTTGTCCGCACCCAGGCTCGGGCCAATGGTGCGTTCTTCGGCGAAGTACATCGGCGCCGCCAGGCCACCGGCACGCAGTAGCAGCGCCAGCTCGGAGGATTCACCCTGGCCATTGAGGCCGGTGATGCGGAACTGACTGCCCAGCGGCGACTGAATGGTCGCCAGACTGATGATCTTTTTCTCTTCCTTGAAGGTCTGGACCGGCACTTCCTTCTCGACGCCGTCGACCACCTGCTTGACATAGCGGGTCAGCGGCTTCTGCTCGATGAAGATCACCGCCATGCTGCGCCCAACATTGTTGCGCGTCGCGCGATTCATCAGATCGCCGCCATGGCCGTCGAGACGGATATTCACCTGCGGGCGGCCATTCTCGTCGAAGCTGGCCTGGGCATCGGTGACCTGGTCACCGGTGATGATCAGGCTGCGCTCCAGCTCCACCGGCGGACGACCCGACTCGCGAAACTCGAAGGCTTCGGTGGAAGCGCGCGAGGCATCGACATCGGCCTGCAGACGGAATTCCAGGTTGGCGGTCTTGCCGAGGATACGCTTGGCCTCGGCCGTGTCCTGCACACCCGGCAGCTCGACCACAATGCGGTTGGCGCCCTGACGCTGCACCAGCGGCTCGGCGACGCCCAGTTCGTTGACCCGATTGCGCACGGTAGTCAGGTTCTGCTTGATCGAGTACTCGCGGATCTCGGTCAGCTTGGCCTGGGTCATGGCCAGACGCAGTACCTGCTGCCCGCCACGCTCCTCGCTGGTCAGCTCGAAGTCGTTGAAGTTCTTGCGAATCAGGCTTTGCGCCCGCTCGAGCTGCTCGGTATCAGCAAAGCCCAGCAGGAAGGCATTTTCCTGCTGCGGCAGGCTCCGATAACGCACTCGCTCCTTGCGCAGTAGGCTCTTGACCTCGCTTTCGTAGACCTTGAGACGAGAGCTCAGCGCCTTGTCCATATCCACTTCCAGCAGGAAGTGCACGCCGCCGGACAGGTCCAGGCCCAGCTTCATCGGGCCGGCACCCAGGCTGCGCAGCCAATCGGGCGTGGTCGGCGCCAAGTTGAGAGCGACGACGTAATCGTCGCCGAGCACCTTGCGCGCCAGCTCCTTGGCCGGCAGTTGATCGTCCTGCTTGGCCAGACGCAGCAAGGCACCTTTGCCCTGTTTGGTCAGCTCGGCCGATTTGACCGTCAGGCCAGCAGCGCCCAGCGCCTGGCTGACGCGATCGACGTCACCCTGACTGATTTGCGTCGCAGTGCTGACGCCACTGAACTGGATGGCCGGATCATCCGGATAAAGATTGGGTGCGGAATAAATGAAGCCGACCACCAGCAAGACCAGGATCAGCAGGTACTTCCACAGGGGGAATTTATTGAGCATGACGCCGCCCGTTATGACACGGGGCGCTGAAAGCGCCCCGTAGTGGTGAACAAAAGATCGTTAGATGGCTTTCAGCGTGCCCTTCGGCAGGGTCGCCGCAATGGCCTGCTTCTGGAATTTCAGTTCGACGCTGTCGGAAACCTCAATCACCACGAAATCGTCGGCAACCTTGGTTACCTTGCCGGCGATGCCACCACTGGTCACCACCTCGTCGCCCTTCTGCAGGCCGCCGAGCAGGTTCTTGTGCTCCTTGGCGCGCTTGGCCTGGGGACGCCAGATCATCAGATAGAAGATCACCAGAAAGCCGATCAGGAACACCCACTCGAAGCCACTACCGGCGGGACCAGCGGCAGCAGCCGGAGCAGCGGCGTCGGCATAGGCGGCTGGAATCAGAAAGCTCATGGAAAACTCCTATCAAAGGTCTGGAAAGCGAACTATTTATTATCGGCACCTGCACGCGGCAGGGGCGGGCGAGCTG
Organism: Pseudomonas sp. BMS12; assembly: GCF_001592875.1. Lineage (GTDB taxonomy): Bacteria > Pseudomonadota > Gammaproteobacteria > Pseudomonadales > Pseudomonadaceae > Aquipseudomonas. Next base: position 151,126 of record NZ_LSOF01000009.1, read on the forward strand.
GACCACCGTTTAATGGGGTGGCGCTAGCCCGATTTCAATACTGATGCAGCTCAGGGCTCCAGCGGCGGCGTTTGCAGGCCGCGCTTGGCATAGAAGGCATCGACGAAGTCGGCCAATGTACCCTGTTGAATTGCCTCGCGCAAACCAGCCATCAGGCGCTGATAATGGCGCAAGTTGTGGATGGTATTGAGCATGCTTCCCAGCATTTCGCCGCATTTATCCAGGTGGTGCAGATAGGCACGGGAGAAGTGTGTGCAGGTATGGCAATCGCAGCTGGGGTCCAGCGGCGAGTCGTCATGCTTGTGTACCGAGTTGCGAATCTTGACCACCCCGGTCTCGGTGAACAGGTGACCGTTGCGAGCGTTACGCGTCGGCATCACGCAGTCGAACATGTCCACACCGCGGCGCACACCCTCTACCAGATCCTCCGGCTTGCCCACACCCATCAGGTAGCGCGGCTTGTCTGCCGGCAGATGCGGCGGCAGGAAATCCAGCACGCGAATCATCTCTTCCTTCGGCTCACCCACGGACAGGCCGCCGATGGCCAGGCCGTCGAAACCGATCTCGCACAGGCCTTCCAGCGAGCGCAGGCGCAGCTCCTCGTGCATGCCGCCCTGAACGATGCCGAACAGCGCCGAGGGATTGCCCTCGTGGGCATTCTTCGATCGCTTGGCCCAGCGCAGCGACAGTTCCATGGAACGCTTGGCCACATCGAAGTCGGCCGGGTACGGGGTGCACTCGTCGAAGATCATCACGATGTCCGAACCCAGGTCACGCTGCACCTGCATGGATTCTTCCGGCCCCATGAACACCTTGGCGCCATCCACCGGCGAGGAGAAATACACCCCCTCCTCCTTGATCTTGCGCATGGCGCCCAGGCTGAACACCTGAAAGCCGCCGGAGTCGGTGAGAATCGGCCCCTGCCACTGCATGAAATCGTGCAGGTCGCCGTGCCGCTTGATCACCTCGGTACCCGGACGCAGCCACAGGTGGAAGGTATTGCCGAGGATGATCTGCGCGCCAATCGCCTCGACGTCGCGCGGCAGCATGCCCTTGACCGTGCCATAGGTACCCACAGGCATGAAGGCCGGAGTTTCGACCACGCCGCGCGGAAAGGTCAGGCGACCACGACGGGCACGACCGTCAGTGGCCAGCAGCTCAAAGGACATATGGCTCATGGGGTTTCCTCGGGGCCGCGCGCAGCGGGATTACGGGTAATGAACATGGCATCGCCATAACTGAAGAAGCGGTACTGCTCGCGCACCGCTTCCGCGTAAGCGGCCATGGTTTCCGGATAGCCGGCGAAGGCCGAGACCAGCATCAGCAGGGTCGACTCCGGCAGGTGGAAGTTGGTAACCAGGGCATCGACCACATGGAACGGCCGCCCCGGATAGATAAAGATGTCGGTGTCGCCGCTGAAGGCCTTCAACTCGCCATCACGCGCCGCACTCTCCAGCGAGCGTACGCTAGTGGTGCCCACCGCGACCACGCGGCCGCCGCGCGCCTTGCACGCCCGCACCGCACCCACCACGCCCTGACTGACCTCCAGCCATTCGCGGTGCATGTGGTGATCCTCGATCCGCTCCACCCGTACAGGCTGGAAAGTACCGGCACCGACATGCAAGGTGACGAACGCGGTATCGATACCCTTGCCGCGAATCGCCTCCAGCAGGCCCTCATCGAAGTGCAGCCCGGCGGTAGGCGCGGCGACAGCACCAGCCTTGTCCCGATCGGAATAGACGGTCTGATAACGCTCGCGGTCGGAGGCCTCGTCGGCGCGATCGATATAGGGCGGCAACGGCATATGCCCGACCCGCTCCAGCAAGGGCAGCACGGGTTCGCTGAAGCGCAGCTCGAACAGGGCGTCGTGGCGCACCAGCATCTCGGCCTCGCCACCACCTTCTATATGGATCAGCGTGCCCGGCTTGGGCGACTTGCTGGCGCGCACATGGGCCAGCACACGCTGCTCGTCGAGCACGCGCTCGATAAGTATCTCCAGCTTGCCGCCGGAGGCCTTCTGGCCGAACAGGCGCGCGGGAATCACCCGGGTATCGTTGAACACCATGAGGTCGCCCGGCTGCAGGTAGTCGAGCAGATCGGGGAATTCACGGTGGGCCAGAGCGCCACTGGTGCCTTCCAGCACCAGCAGACGACTGCCCCGACGCTCGGCCAGTGGGTGGCGGGCGATCAGGGCATCAGGAAGGTCGAAATGAAAATCGGCAACGCGCATGGTCAGGTCAGTCTCGCAGGGGCGCAGAGCTTACCGGAAACAGCCCATTCTAGCCATTCGGCCCGATTGATCGAAGACCGTCCTGGAGCCCTGCTGGCAACCCACACGCCCCACCGAAGAATCCGAAAGAAGGAACCGCCTGCTAGCCAAGTTCTGCTTCACCATTGCTACACCGCTGCTTCACGGAGTTGCTGGGAAGTGACTCTGCGATGAACGAAGGCCAGTGAAGGGAGCAAGGGCAAGGAAGACTATGGCTGGACGGAAGAGGCCCTAGCGCCGGACCATTCGGCCCGATTGACCACCTCTATCCGCCTCCCTATACTGCGCGCCCATCGTGCCTCGGTGGCGGAATCGGTAGACGCGGCGGATTCAAAATCCGTTTTCGAAAGAAGTGAGAGTTCGAGTCTCTCCCGGGGCACCACGATATTCCCTCCAAAATACCCCGCAAAGCCTCTGGAATCAGCCATTCCAAGGGGGTTGGCAAACGCGTTTGAGTTAGCGTAGAGTTGGCCAACTGTGTTTGCATGGGTCGCCTTGAATCGTGACCTGGTGCAGTAGATCCTAGATCCGCTACATCCCGCTCGACTTCTCTTACTCTCTGCAACCAGTTCCAGCCCTTTCTTGTCGAAAGGCTGTCATCAACTCTAGTTTCAAGGAAATAAGACAATGTCGAATCGTCAAACCGGCACCGTCAAGTGGTTCAACGACGAGAAGGGCTTCGGCTTCATCACCCCCGAGAGCGGTCCGGATCTGTTCGTGCACTTCCGCGCTATCGAAGGTTCCGGCTTCCGCAGCCTGAAAGAAGGCCAGAAGGTTACCTTCGAAGCCGTGCAAGGCCAGAAAGGCATGCAAGCTGACAAGGTCCAGGTTCTGGCCTAATCGCTGCTGCTACGAAAGAGCCCCTGATGGCGACATCAGGGGCTTTTTTGTGCCCGCTGTTTTTTGTCCCTGGCAACGACACCCCGTACAATCGCGCGCAGTCTTCTTCTCTCCGAGCTGTCCATGCCCAAGCACATGCTGCGCCCACAAGGCGAATTCCCCGGCGCCGGTCTGATCCGCCGCTGCGCCGCAATGTTCTATGACTTCCTGCTGTGCGTAGCCCTGATGATGGTGATCACCCTGCTCTACAAGGTGGTGCAAATGGGCATCTACGGCCAGGAACAACTGCGCCAGATGTCCGATGCCGGCGCACTGGATGGCGACCCCCTGCTATCTACCCTGCTGGTGATGAGCCTGTTCGGCTTCTTCGCCAAGTTCTGGACCCACAACGGCCAGACCCTGGGCATGCAGGTGTGGGGCCTGCGCATCCAGAACGCAGATGGTTCGGCCGTCAGCCTGTGGCAGGCGCTGCTGCGCTTCGTGGTCTCGATCGGCTCCTGGCTATGCCTGGGCCTGGGCTTCTTCTGGGTGCTCTGGGACAAGAACAAGCGCAGCTGGCACGACATCTACTCGGACAGCCGCGTGGTACAGCTGCCCAAAGGCGTTCATAAACAGGGCCAGGTCTAGCCCGCAGCCAACCCCGGCAGCAGCACGTTGGCCACCAGCCAGGCGCCGGCCAGCGCCCCCGCTAGACACACCAGTGCAGCACCTGCCGCTTGCCAGTAGAAGCCATGAGCCAGTTCGTCCTCACCACGGGTGGACAGAATAAAGGGGTATGACTCCCCCGGCCTGCGCAACTGGTGATGCACCGGTATATCACCGCGCTTCTGCTGGCGACGCTGCGCCTCGACCCGCGCCGACTGACGCATGCGCTCCCACTCGGCCTGGTCGAGCTGGCCGTCACCATTGCTGTCGAAGCGCTGCAGCAGGCCGGCGAAATCACTTTTCCACTCACGCACCACGGCGCCCTGGGCCAGGGTCAGGTCAAAGGCCTCGGCACCGCCCTGGGTACGGAAATCGCCGATGGCATACAGCGGCTGGCCAGCATGTAGGCGCTCCTCGGTGTAACGGTATTCGCTGCCCGCCGAAAGCAGGCGACCGAGCAGGCTGCCATGCCCCGAAAGACCGCGCGGATGACGCTCGCTACCGCGCCAGACCTGGCGGGTGCTGACCCGCACCTCGGCACCTGCCGGGTTGATCAGGCACTCGCCCGTGCCGTCCTTCAGCCTCAGCCAGGCCTCGCTGACACCACGCTCCACCACACGCCAGGAACGACGCTTGCCATCGCTGTCGTATTCTTCGATTTTGAATCGCCACCACAGGCAGGGCGTGCCGCTCAGCGGCGCCTCGACTTCACCGCCATCCAGCGCATGCAGCACGCCGTACAGCTCGACGTAGCCCTGGGCCGCCGAGCGGATCTTCGAGGTCGGCGTATTGAGCAGGAAGCGCGCCTCGGACAGGCGCTTGATGCACCACCAGCCGCCGCCGGCGCAGGCACCAACGCTGAAGGCCATGCTGATGGCCAGCCCCGCCACATCCATCTCAGTTGAACAGCGACTTGAGGTCGACGTCAGCCTTCTCTGCATCGCTGAACTGCAGCAGCTCAGCCTCCTTGAAGGCGAACATGCGCGCCAGAATCACATCCGGAAACTGCTCGATGCGCACGTTGTTCAGGTTGACCGCCTCGTTGTACAGCTCACGGCGATCGGCGATGGCGTTCTCCAGGCCGGAGATGCGCTGCTGCAGATGCTGGAAGCTCTCGTTGGCCTTCAGCTCGGGGTAGTTCTCGGCCAGGGCAAAGAGCTGGCCGAGGCCTGCACGCAAACCGCTCTCGGCCTTGCCCAGGGCTCCCACATCATGCTGCTCGCGCGCACTGGCCACGGCGCCTCGTGCGGCGATTACCCGTTCCAGCGTGGTGCGTTCGTGCTGCATGTACTGCTTGCAGGTCTCGACCAGCTTGGGCAGTTCGTCGTGACGCTGCTTGAGCAGCACGTCGATATTCGACCAGGCCTTGCTCACGCCGTGCTTGAGGCGCACCAGGCCGTTGTAGAGGACCACCGCCCAGGCGGCGAGAAGAAACAACACGACGAGAACAGCTACGGCGGTAAGGCTCATGGGCGACGCTCCTTGTGGACTGCCGGCATTCTAGCGGCAGCACCCTCGACGTCCACAGCTGAAGTTCACGGAACGCGGGCTTTGCATAAAATGCAAATCTTTCGCATTATGACGCGGTTTTTCAGTGCATTTGCACAGTCTTCCCAACACCAAGAACGCAAAGGATCCCGCCATGACTCGCATGCCCCTGGCCACCGCCAGCCTGCTGGCTCTCGCCATCTCCCTCGCCGGCTGCGGCGACGACAAGAAGGAAGCCGCAGCTCCGCAGGCCGCCGCACCGGCAGCGGCCAGCAGCGCTGCCGCACCGGCCAAGGTCGCGGATGCCGAAGCCAAGGCAGTCGTCAGCCACTATGCCGACCTGGCCCTGGCCGTGTTCAGCGATGCCGCCAGCACCGGCAAGCAGCTGCAGGCCGCCATCGACGCCCTGCTGGCCAACCCCAGCGCAGAAACCCTGAACGCCGCCAAGCAAGCCTGGCTGGCCGCACGCGCCCCTTACATGCAGAGCGAGGTGTTCCGTTTCGGCAACGCCGTGGTCGATGACTGGGAAGGCCAGCTCAACGCCTGGCCGCTGGACGAGGGTCTGATCGACTACGTGGCCAAGGACTACCAGCATGCGCTGGGCAACCCGGGCGCCAGCGCCAACATCATCGCCAACACCGAGATCCAGGTCGGCGAAGACAAGGTCGACGTCAGCGAAATCACCGGCGAGAAGCTGGCCGAGCTGAACGAACTGGGCGGCTCCGAAGCCAACGTCGCCACCGGTTACCATGCCATCGAGTTCCTGCTCTGGGGCCAGGACCTGCACGGCACCGAGGCCGGCGCGGGCGAGCGTCCCTACACCGATTACCTGGTTGGCGAAGGCGCCACCGGCGAGCACAACGAGCGCCGCCGCGCCTACCTGAAGGCCGCCACCGACCTACTGGTCACCGACCTCGACAGCATGGTCGAGCAGTGGAAGGCCGGTGTCGCCGACAACTACCGCGCCACCCTGGAAGCCGAGCCGGCCGAGAACGGCCTGCGCAAGATGCTGTTCGGCATGGGCAGCCTGTCCCTCGGCGAACTGGCTGGCGAGCGCATGAAAGTCGCGCTGGAGGCCAACTCCACCGAAGACGAGCACGACTGCTTCAGCGACAACACCCACAACTCGCACTTCTACAACGGTAAAGGCATCCGCAACGTCTACCTGGGCGAGTACAAGAAGGTCGACGGCACCACCCTGACCGGCCCGAGCCTGTCCTCCCTGGTCGCCAAGACCGACGCCCAGACCGACAGCACCCTGAAGGCCGACCTCGCCGACACCGAAGCCAAGCTGCAGGTGCTGGTCGACAGCGCCGAGAAGGACAACGTGCACTTCGACCAACTGATCGCCGCCGACAACACCGCCGGCCAGCAGAAGGTACGTGACGCCATTGCTGCCCTGGTCAAGCAGACCGGCGCCATTGAAAAGGCCTCCGCGGCCCTGGGCATCAGCGACCTGAACCCGGACACCGCCGATCACCAGTTCTGATACCCGCAGAGCTGTCCAGAACGGATGCGCCCACAAGGCGCATCCGTTTTTTTATGAGTGGCGAACGCTTGCTACCCGCGACAATCTGGCCGAGACACAAACGCTAATTGCTCTTATTTGATATCTATTAGCCTGCTAAGATTGCGCGCCTGTTCGATTGCCCTGGTTCGTGCCAATGCCCTCCTCGTTGCGTCTCTGCCTTCTGCCGCTGGTTCTCGCCCTGGCAGCCTGCGAGCGCACACCGCCGCCCGCCGAACCTGGTGAGGCGCTCTCCGCAGGTAGCGCCACGGTGCGCCAGACCGATCACAACGCCTTTTCCCTGCCTTCCGCCAACCTCGCCCCGTCGCGGCGCCTGGACTTCAGCGTGGGCAACAGCTTCTTCCGCAACCCCTGGGTTATCGCCCCCTCCACCACTACCGCACGCGATGGCCTCGGCCCGCTGTTCAACACCAACGCCTGCCAGAACTGCCACATCAAGGACGGCCGCGGCCACCCGCCAGCAGCCGACGCCATCAGCGCCGCCTCGCTGCTGGTGCGCCTGTCGATCCCCGGCGACGACTCGCCGGCCCATGCTGCCCTGCGCCAACGCCTCGGTGTAGTGCCCGAACCGGTATACGGCGGCCAGCTGCAGGACATGAGCAACCCCGGCCATGCCCCCGAGGGCAAGGTGCGCTTCAGCTACGAAGCGGTACCCGTGCGCTTCGCCGACGGCACCCTCGTCGAGTTGCGCAAGCCGCAGCTGCAGATCAGCCAGCTCGGCTATGGCGAGATGCGGCCCGGCACGCAGTTCTCCGCCCGCGTGGCCCCGCCAATGATCGGCCTGGGGCTGCTCGAAGCCATCCCCGAGAGCGCCATCCTGGCCAATGCCGACCCGGATGATCGCGATGGCGATGGCATTCGCGGCATCCCCAACCGAGTCTGGGACGATGCCATGGGCCAGACCGTGCTCGGCCGCTTCGGCTGGAAGGCCGGCCAACCGAGCCTCAACCAGCAGAACGCCCACGCCTTCGCCGGAGACATGGGGCTGACCACCAGCCTGCTGACGCAGGACGATTGCAGTGCCGCCCAGACGGTCTGCCGCGCCACGCCAGACGGCGGCAGCCCCGAGGTCAGCGACAACATCCTTGCCGCCGTACTGTTCTACAGCCGCAACCTGGCGGTACCGGCACGGCGCAATGTGGACGACCTGGAGGTCCGCCGCGGCAAGCAACTGTTCGGCGAGGCCGGCTGTCAGAAGTGCCATGTGGCCCACTTCGTCACCGCCGCCGAGGCCGCCGAGCCGGAGCTGGCCAACCAGAGCATTCGCCCCTATACCGATCTGTTGCTGCATGACATGGGCGAAGGCCTGGCCGACAATCGGCCCGAATTCCAGGCCAGCGGCCGCCAGTGGCGTACCGCGCCGCTGTGGGGTATCGGCCTGACCGAGGCGGTCAACGGCCACACCCAGTTCCTGCATGACGGCCGCGCCCGCAACCTGCTGGAGGCCATTCTCTGGCACGGCGGCGAGGCGCAGAGCGCCAGACAGGCTGTTCTAGATTTCGATGCCAGCGAGCGCGGTGCGCTGCTGGCCTTTCTCAACTCCCTGTAGGAGCCCGGTATGAACCGTTCGCCCTTCGCCATTGCCCTGGTCGCCCTGGGCCTCGCCGCCTGCAGCCAGCAGGACCCGCAGCAGCGCACCAGCGCCGCCCTGGCCGAGGGCGTGATGCTGCCGACCTACAGCGCCTGGCAGCAGTCCAACCAGCAATTGGCCGAAAGCGCCAAGGCTTACTGTGCCGGTAGCCAGGAGCTGGGAGCCGCGCAACAGGCCTTCCTCGCCGACGTGGCCAGCTGGGCCGCCCTGCAGCCGCTACTGGTCGGCCCGCTGGCAGAAGGCAACCGTGCCTGGCAGGTGCAGTTCTGGCCAGACAAGAAGAACCTGGTGCAGCGCCAAGTCGAGGCGCTGCTCAAGAGCAAGCCGCAACTGAGCCTGGCCGACCTGGACAAGTCCAGCGTCGTGGTCCAGGGCCTCACCGCCTACGAATACGTGCTGTTCGATGCCGCCATCGACTTGTCCGACGGCGCCCAAAAGGCGCGCTACTGCCCACTGCTGACCGCCATCGGCGAGCATCAGGTGCAGCTGTCCGGCGACATCCTCAAACAGTGGCAGGCCGAGGACGGCATGCGTGCCCAGCTCAGCACCTTTCCCAACGCCCGCTACGCCGAAGCGCCAGAGGCGATGGCCGAACTGCTGCGCGCCCAGGTCAGCGCCATCGACGGCTTGAAGAAGAAACTCGGCACTGCCCTCGGCCGCCAGAGCAAAGGCGTGCCGCAACCCTACCAGGCCGAGTTCTGGCGCAGCAGCGCCAGCCTGGCCAGCCTTGCAGCCACCCTGGCCAGTGCCGAACGGGTCTGGCTCGGCGCCAACAACGATGGGGTTCGCGCCCTGCTCGGCGACGACCAGGCAGCCCTCGCCCAGAGCATCGACCAGCAATACAGCGCCACCCGCCAGCAACTGGCCGCCCTGCAGCGTCCGCTTGGCGAACTGCTGGCCGACGAGATCGGCCGCAACGAGCTGAACGCCGTCTACGACAACCTGAACAAACTGCATCGCCTGCACGAGGGCGAGCTGGCCAAGGTGCTCGGCATTCAGCTGGGCTTCAACGCGCACGATGGTGATTGAATGAAACGCAGAGCCTTTCTCGGCCTCGGCGGCCTGGCCCTGGCCGCCGGCGCACTGGGCGGCTGGCAGCTGATCGGCCATGGCCCGCAAGCCTTGCTGCTGTCGGCCCGGGACGACGCCGACGGCAATCACTACGCCGTGGGCTACCGCCTCGATGGCAGCAAGGCCTTCGCCACGCGCGTCAGCGAGCGCTGCCACGACGTGGTGCCACATCCGCACCTACCGCTGGCAGTCTTCGTCGGCCGCCGGCCCAGCCGCGAGAGCTACCTGATCGACACCCGCGACGGGCGCCTGCTGCAGACCATCGCCTCGCCCGCCGAGCGCCACTTCTATGGCCACGGCCTGTTCCACCAGAGCGGCGAGTGGTTCTACAGCACCGAAAACGACACCGCCGAGCCCGGTCGTGGCGTGCTCGGTGTCTATCGCCTGCAGGGCGAACAGTTGCAGCGGGTCGCCGAGCACAGCACTCACGGCATCGGCCCGCATCAGTTGCTGTGGCTGCCGGGTGGCGAGGAAATGGTGGTGGCCAACGGTGGTATCCGCACCGAGGCCGACAGCCGGGTGATGATGAACCTCGACGCCATGGAGCCGAGCCTGGTACTGATGCATCGCGACGGCACCCTGCGCAGCAAGGAAAGCCTGCCCGAGCAGATGAACAGTGTGCGCCATCTGGCCGTGGCCGCCGATGGCACCGTGGTATCCGGCCAGCAGTACGAGGGCGATCCGCTGGATAAGGTGCCGCTGCTGGCGATCAAGCGCCCCGGTCAGCCGTTCCAGCCCTTCCCGCTGGGGGAAGAACAGCGCGCGGCCATGAGCCAGTACACCGCCAGCCTGGCGATCCACGACGAACTGCGCCTGCTGGCGCTGACCGCGCCGCGCGGCAATCGCTTCTTCGTCTGGAACCTGGACAGCACCGAGCTGCTGCTGGACGTACCGTTGCCGGACTGCGCCGGTGTCGGCGCGGTGGCCGACGGTTTCGTGGTCACCTCCGGTCAGGGCCGCTGCCGCCTGTACCACTGCCGCGGCGAGCGCATCGTCGCCGAAGCGCTGCAGCTGCCGGCAGGGTTGTGGGACAACCACCTGCGCCTGGCCTGAAGCCTGTTTGCGAGCGGCTGCGCGCCGGAAAGGCTGCGCCGCCCTTCGGCGAGGCCTAGCACAGCCCCGGAGCGGGCCATGCCCACTGGGCAATTGCGGACTGCGTTTCCTCAGGCGTTTCCGCGCGGCCGCCCGGCCTTGCTTCCCTCTGGCTCGCCGTTCATAGCGCAGGTTTGCAGAGAGATAGCGGCTAAAGGCCAGCGCGGCGCGGCCGACCTATACTGAACTGCACGTCACACTCATGCCGGCATCACGCGGGCCTGGTGTCACCGGCTGTTCACGGCCGGGTGATAGGGATATCCGCGGTTCCGGCGCCCATCAGGGCGCCGGAGGCAATCACCCTCGAAGAGGCGCCCCTCATGTTTCTGCAGAAATCCCTGCGCGCGCAGATTCTCGCCCTGCTCGGTGGCAGCCTGGTGCTGATCCTGATCACCGCCCTGGCCTGCTTCAGCTTTCTCTCCAGCGGCATGCAGGCCTATCGCGGCCTGCTCGACGGCCCGCTACAGGCCGCCCGCCTGATCGACGTTGCCAACGTCGAATTCAAGATTCAGGTACAGGAATGGAAGAACGTCCTGCTGCGCGGCCAGGACAGCGATAGCCTGAACAAATACTGGGGCCAGTTCGAGGAGCAGGAACGCAAGGTGCAGAACACCTTGGGCGAACTGGCGCAACTGGCCGGTGAAGACGCTGCACTGAAAAGCCAGGTCGAGCGCCTGCGCAGCGAGCACCAGACCCTCGGCGCCAACTACCGCAAGGGCCGCGACGCCTTCCTCGCCGCCGGCGGCGATGCCAAGGCCGGCGATGCCGCCGTCAAAGGTATCGACCGTGCCGCCAGCGAGCAGATGACCGCACTGGTCGAACAACTGCGCAAGCAGAGCCTGGAGCAGGCCACGCAGATCAACAGCAGCGCCGAGAACACCATATTGGTCGGCACCCTGATCATGCTCGCCGCCAGCCTGGTGATCGCCCTGTTCAGCCTGTGGCTGGTCAATCGCAACCTGATCATCCCCATCCGCCACCTCATTGGCCACGTCGACCAGCTCAGCCACGGCCGCTTTGACCAGCGCGTCGAAGCCAAGCGCCAGGACGAGCTGGGCATGCTGGCCAGAGCGGCCAACACCCTGCGCGACTTCCTCGCCAGCACCACCGAAAGCCTGCGCCTGAGCAGCGGCAATCTCGACAGCGCCAGCGGCGAGCTGAACCAGATCGCCTCGCGCATGACGCTGGGCATCAACGAGCAGTTCGAGCGTACCGACCAGGTCGCCACCGCCATGCACGAGATGTCCGCCACCGCCCAGGAAGTGGCCCGCCACGCGGCCGAGGCCGCCCATGCGGCGGACGATGCCGACAACTCGGCGCGCCAGGGCGGCAAGGTCATGGAGTCGACCATCCAGACCATCACCGGCATGCGCGGCGAGATCGCCAGCACCGCCGAGGTGATCCGCCGCCTGGAGGCCGACAGCGGGCGCATCGGCAAGGTGCTGGAAGTGATCCGCGGCATCGCCGAGCAGACCAACCTGCTGGCGCTCAACGCCGCCATCGAAGCCGCCCGTGCCGGCGAACAGGGGCGCGGCTTCGCCGTGGTGGCCGACGAGGTGCGCCACCTGGCCCAGCGCACGGCCGAATCCACCGCCGAGATCAACCAGATCATCGACACGGTGCAGACCGGCGCACTGAATGCCGTGCGCGCCATCGAGAGCGGGCAGAACCGCAGCGAAGAAGGCGTGACCCAGGTCACCGAGGCCGGCGCCATGCTCGAACGCATCACCGGCGCGGTGGAGGCCATTCGCGACATGAACCGGCAGATCGCCACCGCCGCCGAGGAGCAGACTTCGGTGGCCGAGGACATCTCGCGCAACCTCACCGAAATCACCGCCATCGCCAGCTCCAACCAGGAGAACGTCGAGCGCACCCAGGCCGCCAGCCATACCCTGCGCGGCCTGTCCGGCGAACTGAGCGAAGTGACCCAGCGCCTGGGTGCCTGAAACCCCAGCAGCACAGAGTGGTCGCGAAAATGCGGCCATCTGTGCGGTTTACGCGACAATCCGTTGCGCGATAATGCACCGGCAACCTTTTGCAAATGGGATTTTTTGACTTGATCGTCAAGCGGTACTAACGTGCCCGCTTCGCCTATTCCCAGGCTTCAAATTGCCCTGCCAAGGAACCGGAATATGTTGCTCCGCCGCATGCTCATCATGCTGGGCGTCGTCGTCCTCGTGGTGCTCGCCCTCGCCGCCTACAAAGGCTTCTCCATCTACCAGCAGATCCAGATGTTCTCGGCCCCGCAGCCGGCCATTAGCGTGTCTGCCGCCACCGCCGAAGAGAAACCCTGGCAAAGCCGCCTGCCCGCCATCGGCACGCTCAAGGCCTTCCAGGGCGTTGACCTGACCGCCGAAGTGGAAGGCACCGTCAAGGAGGTGCTGTTCCAGTCCGGCGAGAAAGTGACACTGGGCCAACCGCTGCTGCAACTGGACAGCGAAGTGGAGATGGCCATCCTGGCCACCGCCGAAGCCGTGCGCAGCCTGGCCCGCGTAGAGTTCGAGCGCGGCAAGAACCTGATCACCCGCCAAGCCATATCCAAGAGCGAGTACGACCGCCTCAACGCCGAACTGCTCAAGGCCGAAGCCAGCGTGTCCCAGCTCAAGGCGCAGCTGGACAAGAAGCGCATCCTGGCGCCCTTCGCCGGCACCATCGGCATTCGCCAGGTGGACACCGGCGACTACCTGAGCCCGGGCAACCCCTTCGCCACCCTGCAGGACCTGTCGAAGCTGTACGTCGACTTCTTCCTGCCCGAGCAGGACTACCCGCAGCTGGCCATCGGTCAACAGGTGCGCATCGGCGTGGCGGCCTATCCCGGCGAGGTGTTCACCGGCGAAATCAGCGCGCTCAACCCCAAGGTCGAGGAAACCACGCGCAACGTGCAGGTCCGCGCCATGCTGCCGAACCCGGACAGCAAGCTGCTGCCGGGCATGTTTGCCAATCTGGAGGTGCTGCTGCCGGGCGAGAAGTCCCAGGTACTGGTGCCGGAAACCGCCATTACCTACACCCTGTACGGCAATTCGGTGTACGTGATCGGCGAACAGAAGGATGAACAAGACCAGGTGGTGAAGGACGACCAGGGCCAGGTGCAGCTGGTGGTCGAACGCCGCTTCGTCACCACCGGCGAGCGCCGCGACGGCCAGGTACTGGTGCTCAAGGGCCTCAAGGCCGGCGAGCAGGTGGTCACCGCCGGCCAGCTCAAGCTGGACAACGGCGCCCATGTGAAGGTGATCGACGACCAGGCGCTGAAGAACCCGACCGAACCAGCCAACGCCGCCCAGTAAGGCTCCCTGAGCCCGCTCGCCGGGCTCGCAGGACGACGCGATCCGCTGATGCACAGGCTGCCCCGCGGCAGCCAAGGAATTCGTTATGGCTTTTACAGATCCCTTTATCCGGCGCCCGGTGCTGGCCACCGTGGTCAGCCTGCTGATCATCCTGCTGGGTTTCCAGGCCTTCAGCAAGCTGGTGATCCGCCAGTACCCGCAGATGGAAAATGCCCTGATCACGGTGACCACCGCCTACCCCGGGGCCAATGCCGAGACCATCCAGGGCTACATCACCCAGCCGCTGCAGCAGAGCTTGGCCAGTGCCGAAGGCATCGACTACATGACCTCGGCCAGCCAGCAGAACCTGTCGATCATCTCGATCTACGCGCGCATCGGCGCCGACAGCGACCGCCTGTTCACCGAGCTGCTGGCCAAGGCCAACGAGGTGAAGAACCAGTTGCCGCAGGATGCCGAAGACCCGGTGTTGTCCAAGGAAGCGGCCGACGCCTCGGCGCTGATGTACGTCAGCTTCTACAGCGACGAGCTGTCCAACCCACAGATCACCGACTACCTGTCCCGAGTCATCCAGCCGAAACTGGCGACCCTGCCCGGCATGGCCGAAGCGGAAATCCTCGGCAACCAGGTGTTCGCCATGCGCCTGTGGCTGGACCCGGTAAAGATGGCCGCCTATGGAATCGCCGCGCAGGATGTGACCGACGCCGTGCAGCGCTACAACTTCCTCGCCGCCGCAGGCGAAGTGAAGGGCCAGTACGTGGTGACCAGCATCAATGCGAGCACCGACCTCAAGTCGGCCGAGGCCTTCGCCGCCATCCCGGTGAAGACCGACGGTGACAGCCGCGTGCTGATCCGCGACATCGCCCGAGTGGAAATGGGCGCGGAAAACTACGACTCGATCAGCTCGTTCGACGGCACCCCGTCCGTCTACATCGCCATCAAGGGCACGCCCAGCGCCAACCCGCTGGATGTGATCAAGCACGTGCGCGCGATCCTGCCGGAACTGGAGGCGCAACTGCCGCCAAACCTGAAGGTCTCCATCGCCTACGACGCCACCGAGTTCATCCGCGCCTCCATCGAGGAAGTGGTGAAGACCCTCGGCGAGGCGGTGCTGATCGTCATAGTCGTGGTGTTCCTGTTCCTCGGCGCCTTCCGCTCGGTGCTGATCCCGGTGATCACCATCCCGCTGTCGATGATCGGCGTGCTGTTCTTCATGCAGCTGATGGGCTACTCGATCAACCTGCTGACGCTCTTGGCCATGGTCCTGGCCATCGGCCTGGTGGTGGACGACGCCATCGTGGTGGTGGAGAACATCCATCGCCATATCGAAGAAGGCAAGACGCCGTTCGACGCCGCCATCGAAGGCGCCCGCGAGATCGCCATTCCGGTGGTGTCGATGACCATAACCCTGGCCGCGGTCTATGCCCCCATCGGTTTCCTCGAAGGCCTGACCGGCGCGTTGTTCAAGGAGTTCGCCCTGACCCTGGCCGGTGCGGTGATCATCTCCGGTATCGTCGCCCTGACCCTGTCGCCGATGATGTGCTCGCGCCTGCTGCGCCACGAGGAAAACCCCTCGGGCCTGGCGCACAAGCTGGACCAGCTCTTCGACAGGCTCAAGCGCCGCTACCAGAAGGCCCTGCACGGCACCCTCGACACCCGCCCGGTGGTGCTGGTGTTCGCGGTGATCGTCATGTGCCTGATTCCGATCATGCTCAAGTTCACCAAGAACGAGCTGGCACCGGAGGAGGACCAGGGCATCGTGTTCCTCTTCACCAACGCGCCGCAGCCGAGCAACCTGAATTACCTGAACGCCTACACCGATCAGTTCGTGAAGATCTTCAAGGAGTTCCCCGAGTACTACTCGTCGTTCCAGATCAATGGCTTCGACGGCGTGCAATCCGGTATCGGCGGCTTCCTGCTGACGCCCTGGAGCGAGCGCGAGCGCACCCAGATGGAGCTGCTGCCGATCGTCCAGGGGCGTCTCAATGATATTCCCGGCCTGCAGATATTCGGCTTCAACCTGCCGGCTCTGCCCGGCACCGGCGAAGGCCTGCCGTTCCAGTTCGTGATCAACACGCCGAACGACTACGAGTCGTTGCTGCAGGTCGCCGAACGGATCAAGCAACGCGCCATGGAGTCGGGCAAGTTCGCCTTCCTCAATGTCGATCTGGCCTTCGACAAGCCCGAGGTGGTGGTCGATATCGACCGCGAGAAGGCGGCGCAGATGGGTGTGTCCATGCAGGACCTGGGCTCGACCCTGGCCATCCTGCTCGGCGAGGGTGAAATCAACCGTTTCACCATCGACGGGCGCAGCTACAAGGTGATCGCCCAGGTCGAGCGGGCCTATCGCGACAATCCGGGTTGGCTGAGCAACTACTACGTGAAGAGCGACAGCGGTGCGATGGTACCGCTGGGCACCCTGATCAAGGTCAGTGACCGTGCCCGACCGACCAAGCTCAAGCAGTTCCAGCAGCTCAACTCGGCCATCGTCGAGGGCGTGCCCATCGTCAGCATGGGTGAAGCGGTGGACACCCTGGCGCAGATCGCCCGCGAGGAGGCGCCGCGCGGCTACGCCTTCGACTATGCCGGCTCCTCACGCCAGTACATCCAGGAGGGCAGCGCCCTGTTCGCCACCTTCGGCCTGGCCCTGGCGATCATCTTCCTGGTGCTGGCCGCACAGTTCGAGAGTTTCCGCGACCCGCTGGTGATCCTGGTCACGGTGCCGTTGTCGATCTGCGGTGCGCTGATCCCGATCTTCCTCGGCTTCTCCAGCATGAACATCTACACCCAGGTGGGCCTAGTGACGCTGATCGGCCTGATCAGCAAGCACGGCATCCTGATCGTCGAGTTCGCCAACCAGCTGCGCCACGACAAGGGCCTGTCGGTGCGCGAGGCCATCGAAGAGGCGGCCTCGATTCGCCTGCGCCCGGTACTGATGACCACTGCGGCGATGGTCTTCGGCATGGTGCCGCTGATCCTCGCCACCGGCGCCGGCGCGGTCAGCCGCTTCGACATCGGCCTGGTAATCGCCACCGGCATGTCCATCGGTACCCTGTTCACCCTGTTCGTGCTGCCCTGCGTTTACACCCTACTGGCCAAGCCGGACAAGGCTGCAGCCACAGTGCCCGCGCACTGAGGCCGGCCAACAAAAAAGCCCCGCACTTGCGGGGCTTTTTTTCACCAATCCTTCGCTTTACTGCTCGCCTTTCATGGCATGGGACAGACCGAACATCAGCAGCAGCAGGTTGTCGCCATCGGCCTCGACCGGTTTCACACCGACATGCCGGCTGGAAACCGCCGGGCATTGCTGCTCGGCACAGTGCTTGTCATCCAGTACGCGCGGGGCCGGCTCCTGCCAGGCTGCGGCGGCCAGCGCGGTAACGCTGAGCGCGCCAATGAGGAACAAACCTCGAGCGATTTCTAGCTTCATTACTACAACCTCTTGAAAGTGCTGCCAAACACCTTTTCGTAACCGTAGACCACCTGCTGCCACTCGGCAGCACTCCACGACGAATGGCGACGCAATTGACGCAGATCGTGGAGTGCAGCACCGCGCCGGGTCCAACGCCGGCGACTCTTCTCCAGATCGAGCAGAGCTACCTCCAGCGCGTCGTCGGTCACCTTCACGAACACATGCTTGGCATACAGGCAGCCATGCTGCCAGCGGGCCGAATTCATGCGGGCCAGCATGGCACCAATTTGTTGCAGCAATTGGTCGTGCCGCGCCGCATCGAGCTGCTCTCGGCCACCTGCCGCATACCAGCTCTCGATGTCCTGAAAACCATCGAGTGACTCGCTGACCAGCAGGCCTCTCCAGCCATCGGCACCTCGCTCGGTACCGCAATAGACGATCTGCGGCACGCGCACACCACGACGGGCGAGATCCAGCAACGCCTTGCGCTCGCGCAGCACGGTCGGACAACCGAAGGGATAACGCAGGCTGCGATAGATATGTCCGACCTGGCGTTTGACGTAATAAACGCTGCCGTCTTCCTCATGCAGGCGCTGTACACCACTCTCTCCACCTCGCCGGCGATTGGGTTCCTCGACCCAGTCCCCCTGACGCTGCCACCACTGCTCGAACTGGCCAGTCACACTCATGCATTTCTCCACTCTATGCCCCTACGGGGTATGCCTTGTATCGCGCCCGGTAACTACGGGTAACACGGTAACCCGAATCCTCAGCCGAAACGGCTCTAGCCCACGAGCCTGATACGCTGTACGGGTATCGATAAAAACTGCTTGCAAGTCGCATACCCATCCAATCAATCAACCAGCCCCGCCTCTTCCGAAGCCCGCAACACGACCTCGAAACGACAGCCATGGGGCGCGGCATCGCTCAGCTCGACGCTCCAGCCCTGGCTCTCGCAAATCCGCTGGACCAGCGACAATCCCAGACCAAGCCCCTCGCCCCGGGCGGCGCCACCGCGCACGAATGGCTGGAACATGGCTTCGCGCTCCGCTGCCGGAATGCCGACACCGCTGTCTTCGACCACGAAGCCTCCCGCCTGCAAGCGCAGCTCGACCCGACCACGCTCGGTGTAGTGCCAGGCATTGCGCAACAAATTGCCCAGCACCGAGCGCAGCAGGGGGGCATTGTACATTTTTTGATCAGCAAGATCGGACCGGTAGTCGAAAACCAGACCTTTGGCCTCGATAGCGGGGCGCCACTGCTCGACCAGGCTGTCGGCAATGTCACGCAAGCCGGCCTGGGGCGCCGCCACGCTGCCATCGGCGGGAGAGCGAGCCAGCAGGAGAAATGTCTGCACCAGTTCGCGCATTTCGTCGCAGGCGTTGGCGATGCGGCGCACCTGGGTCGTCGCTCGCGCATCCAGGCAGGGACTTTCCAGCAACAGTTCACAGGAGCTCGCCATCACCATCAGCGGCGTACGCAGTTCGTGGCTGACATCGCTGGTAAACAGGCGCTCACGTGTGAGGGCGCGGCGTAGCAGGCCCAGGGTGGTATCGAAGGATGCCGCCAACCGCCCCACCTCGTCCTCGGCGTAATCCGGTGCCAGCTGCGGCGCCCGATCGAGCAGTTGATCGGGGTGGCGCACCTGTTGCGACAGCCGCACCACGGGTTCGATCACCTTACGCGCCAACAACCAGCCGAGCAGACCAGCGAGCGCCAGGCTGATCAGGAAACCCACCAGCACAATGGCAAACAGCAGTTGCTCGCGTTCCTCGAACTCGCTCTGGTCCTCCATCAGCACATAGCGTCGGCCATCCACCAGGTGCACGTAGACATAGTAGGAGCGCTCATTGCGAAACAGTTCGCTGAAACCGGGCGGCAGGCTCTGCAGATCCTCACTCAGAGCGAACTCGCCCTGTCCGCCGGAGAAGTGAAATACCTGGGTCGGCTCCGGACGGTGCCGCCAGTCGTCGATGCTTTCCATCTTCAGCAGGCGGTCTAGGTCGCCGCCCAGCTCGGAGGAAATCAGGCGCTCTTCGACCAGGTGCACAGTCTCGACGATACCCACGGCAAAGGTGCCACCCACAAGTGCCGTCATCAGCACGAATGCAATGACGATGCGCCGTGACAGGCTCTGCTTAAACTCCATCGGTGCCCTCAACTAGGCGATAGCCAACGCCATGCACGGTGTGCAGCAGCGCCGTGGCAAAAGGTTTGTCGATGATCTGCCGTAGCTGGTGTACGTGGCTGCGCAGGCTGTCGCTGTCCGGGCAGTCGTCGCCCCACAGCGCCTCCTCCAGCACCTCGCGGCGCACCACATGCGGGCTTTTCTGCATCAGCAGCGCGAGCAGCTTAAGCCCCACAGGATTGAGCCTGAGCGCCTTGTCGGCGCGCCTGATTTCCAGGGTGTCGAGGTCATAGCTGAGGTCTGCCACCTGCAGCAGGCGCTTGCCGCCCCCGAGGCTGCGGCGCAGGACTGCCTCGATGCGCGCGGCCAGTTCGGAAAGTGCGAACGGCTTGACCAGGTAATCGTCGGCACCCGACTTGAACCCCTCCAAACGATCATCCAGCTGGTCGCGGGCGGTGAGCATGATCACCGGCGTGTCACTGCGCGCTTCCTCGCGCAGGCGACGGCACAGGGTATAGCCATCGATACCGGGCAGCATGATGTCCAGCACCAGCAGGTCGTAGTGCTGGCTGGTCGCCAGCTGCAGGCCGGACAGCCCGTCCTGGGCGCAATCCACCGTGTAACCCTTGATCTGCAGGTAATCGGCCATGTTGGCCAGAATGTCGCGATTGTCCTCGACCAGGAGAATACGCATGGTCTTTGATCTCGTTGTGCGGATAAGCGCAAAGATACCCCGGACCAGACAATAACCCCCGCGCAATGACGGTTTTTTCACATCGAGTTCACCAGCTATCGACATGTGGCGCAGCAAACTGCCGGGCATTCACGCCCTTAGCCCACTGATAGGTTCGCCATGCTTTCATCCCCCCGTTTCGATCGTCGCTGGTGGTACGGCCTGCCGCTGGCCGTACTGGCATTGATGCTGGTCGTCGAGCCCAGCCCGCTGGACTTCGCCCTGTCCAACCTGTTCTACGTGCCTGGGCAGGGTTTCATTGGTCGCCACAACGCCTTCCTCGAAGACATCCTGCACGACCGCGCCAAGCAGGTGTGCATTGCCATTGCCTTGCTGGCCCTGGCCGGCTTCCTGATCAGCCTACTGCCGACACCACTGCGGCCGCTGCGGCGACGGCTCGGCTATCTGGTACTGGCCATCGGTCTGTCGACCGGCATCGTCACACCGCTGAAGAAGGTCACGCAGATGCACTGCCCCTGGAGCCTGGAACAGTACGGCGGCGTCGAGCATTTCTCGCCACTGCTCGGCCCACGCGCCGCACCGGTCGAGAAACCGGGCAACTGCTGGCCCGGCGGCCACGCCGCAGCCGGGTTCGGCCTGTTCGCCCTGTTCTTCGCCCTGCGTGATCGCAAACCGCGCCTGGCCCGTGCGGCGCTGATCGGCGCCAGCACACTGGGCATCGTGTTCTCGATCTCACGCATGGCCCAGGGTGCCCACTTTCTCTCGCACAACCTGTGGACCGCAGGGCTCTGCTGGCTGATCTGCCTGGGCCTGTACGACCTCATGCTGTACCGCCCAGCAGCGCAAACCGCGGAAGAGCCTGCCCGAGCACCCGCCGAGGCGTGAACTGCAGCCATAAAAAAGCCCCGCACTTGGCGGGGCTTTTTTGACAGCTCAGGGAGCCGGTCGGCTTACATCATGCCGCCCATGCCGCCCATGCCACCCATGTCCGGCATGGCCGGAGCAGCCTTGTCTTCCGGAATGTCGGCGACCATGGCTTCGGTGGTGATCATCAGGCTGCCGATGGAAGCAGCGGCCTGCAGCGCGGAGCGGGTGACCTTGGCCGGATCGAGAATACCCATCTCGATCATGTCGCCGTACACGCCGGTAGCAGCGTTGTAGCCGTAGTTGCCGGAACCTTGCTTGACCTTGTCGACCACTACGCTCGGCTCGTCGCCGGCGTTGGCCACGATCTGACGCAGCGGGGCTTCAACAGCGCGACGCAGCAGGGCGATACCGACGTTCTGGTCGTCGTTGTCGCCTTTCAGGCCTTCGATGGCCAGCAGAGCGCGAACCAGGGCCACGCCACCGCCAGGTACCACGCCTTCTTCGACGGCTGCACGGGTCGCGTGCAGGGCGTCTTCAACGCGGGCCTTCTTCTCTTTCATCTCGACTTCGGTGCCGGCACCGACCTTGATCACGGCAACACCGCCGGCCAGCTTGGCCAGACGCTCTTGCAGCTTCTCTTTGTCGTAGTCGGAGGAAGTCTCTTCGACCTGCTTGCGGATCTGCGCAACGCGGGCTTCGATGTCAACCTGCTGGCCAGCACCGTCGATGATGGTGGTGTTTTCCTTGCTCAGCTGTACGCGCTTGGCGTTACCCAGGTGCTCCAGGGTGGCGCTTTCCAGGCTCAGGCCGACTTCTTCGGAAATCACGGTACCGCCAGTGAGGATGGCGATGTCCTGCAGCATGGCCTTGCGACGGTCGCCGAAGCCCGGGGCTTTGACGGCGGCAACTTTGACGATGCCACGCATGTTGTTGACCACCAGGGTGGCCAGGGCTTCGCCTTCCACGTCTTCAGCGACGATCAGCAGCGGACGACCGGCCTTGGCAACGGATTCCAGAACCGGCAGCAGTTCGCGGATGTTGGAGATCTTCTTGTCGACCAGCAGGATCAGCGGGCCGTCGAGCTCGGCGACCATGGTGTCCGGCTTGTTGATGAAGTAGGGGGACAGGTAGCCACGGTCGAACTGCATGCCTTCTACGACGGACAGTTCGTTTTCCAGGCCCGAGCCTTCTTCAACGGTGATCACGCCTTCTTTGCCGACTTTTTCCATGGCTTCGGCAATGATGTCGCCGATGGAGTTGTCGGAGTTGGCGGAGATGGTGCCGACCTGGGCGATGGCCTTGGTGTCGGTGCACGGCTTGGAGAGTTCTTTCAGCTGGGCAACGATGGCGATGGTGGCCTTGTCGATGCCGCGCTTCAGATCCATCGGGTTCATGCCGGCAGCTACGGCTTTCAGGCCTTCGCTGACGATGGCCTGGGCCAGAACGGTAGCGGTGGTGGTGCCGTCACCGGCAGCATCGTTGGCCTTGGACGCAACGTCCTTGACCAGCTGAGCGCCCATGTTTTCGAACTTGTCTTTCAGCTCGATTTCCTTGGCGACGGAAACGCCGTCCTTGGTGATCAGCGGAGCACCGAAGCTGCGGTCTAGGACCACGTTGCGGCCTTTCGGGCCGAGGGTCGCTTTTACCGCGTCGGCCAGGACGTTGACACCGACCAGCATCTTCTTGCGAGCGGAATCGCCGAATTTGACTTCTTTAGCAGCCATTTTGCTTGTTCCTCAATTCTTGATTAAGCGGAGATTCGCGGGGATCAGGCTTCGATGACGGCGAGGATTTCATTCTCGCCCATCACCAGCAGGTCTTCGCCGTCGACCTTGACGGTGTTGCTGCCGCTGTACGGGCCGAACACCACTTTGTCACCGACCTTGACGGCCAGGGCACGGACTTCGCCGTTGTCCAGGACCTTGCCGGCGCCCACAGCGACAATCACGCCCTGGTTCGGCTTCTCAGCGGCCGAACCCGGCAGCACGATGCCGCCAGCGGTCTTGGTTTCTTCTTCGCTGCGACGGATAACGACGCGGTCGTGCAGAGGACGAAGCTTCATTGTCGATCTCTCCTGATAGTTGTTTTCACTGGCCGGCGACTGCGCCGGCGGGTTAGGCAAAACCGGCTTGGGGCCGGACGCATCTCGCCTTGGCAAGACGCGGAAGTCTGTTCCGCCGCAGCACTGCGACAGAAACCTTGCGGTGATCGCTAGATAGGGGCGTTCAAGGGTATTTCAAGGGCGCGGGCGAAATTTTTTACGCGCCGCATACTCAATCGCGACGCTCGTACTCGCCTTCCAGCACATTGGGATGGGTCTGCCCGGAGCGGGCCTGGACGTCATCGAAGAAGGCACGCTGGCGCAGCGCCTGCTCTTGGGCACGGCGCTGCAGCTTGCCGATCAACAGGCGCCGGGTGAAGGGGAACAGGCAGAGCAGGCCGAAGATGTCGCTGATGAAGCCCGGCAACAGCAGCAGACCGCCGCCGACGGCGATCAACAGGCCTTCGAACATTTCGCCCTCGGGCATCTCGCCACGCGCCAGCTTCTCGCGGGCGCGCCAGGCGGTGGCCACCCCGGCCACGCGCAGCAGCACGCTACCGAGCAAGGCAGAGCCGATCACCAGCAGCAGGGTCGGCAGAACGCCAATCGCGCTGCCGACCTGGATCAGCACGGCCAGTTCGAGGATGGGGAACAGCAGGAAGAGAAACAGAAAAGCGCGCATTGCAGGGTCCTTGGCGGAAGAACGGCTTCCGGTAACGATGAAGTATGGGGTGTCGCGCTTAATTCAAGCTGAAGCCTGCCCAACGGTCGGCCAGACTTCGGCGCGGGCCAGCTGTACCAGGGCCTGGCGCACCGCACCCGGGTTGTTACAGGATGTTGGAAAGGGCAGCCAGTGCAGGGCCTTGCCGATGCGCAGATGGAAGCCTTCGCTGTCGATACCGACCAATTGTGCCGGCTCGTGCCGTGGCAGCCCGAGCAGTTCGACATAGTGCGCGATGGCGCTGGCGTGGTCGTCATTCATATGTTCGACCATGCTGCGCTCCGCCTCGCCGGCATGCGGATTGGCCAGGGTGACTTCTGCCAGCCAGTGAATGGCGCCAAAACCGCCGACATAGCGGCTGCGCACCGGCTTGAGGCGCCAGAAATCGAAGTCGTGCGTGCGGTGGTAGTCGCGGGCCTCGGGAAAGTAGCGGTAATAGCGCGCGGCAGCCGCTTCGATGCCCTCGGCAGCGTCGATCTGCTCGGCCTCGGCCAGAATGGTCAACCGCCCGGCGGCCTGGACATCCTCGGCACCCCGCTCACCGACCAGCAGCGAGCACTTGTTGTCTTTCTGCAGGTTATGGGTGTGCTGCGCGATGCGGCTGATGAGAATCAGCGGCCAGCCCTGCTCATCCAGGCAATAGGGCACCACCGATCCGAAAGGGAAGCCTTGTACCACTTTGGAATGAGTGGAAAGCACCCCGCGGTATTCCTTGAGCAGCAATTCTCGGGCATGCTTTGCGGCTGTTTCGCTCAATTTATGACTCCTCGCTAAGAATCCGTCGAAATAAACGGACCGGCGCCCTGCACAGTCAGCCGTAGCGCCCGCGAGGCCACCAGTAAGACCTTGAGGGGTAGTGTTATGGAACTCAAAGACAAAGTCATCATCATCACCGGCGGCTGCCAGGGCCTCGGCCGCGCCATGGGCGAATACCTGGCCGCCAAGGGCGCCAAGCTGGCCCTGGTCGACCTCAACCAGGAAAAACTCGACGAAGCCGTGGCCGCCTGCAAGGCCGCCGGCGGTGACGCCCGCGCCTACCTGTGCAACGTCGCCAACGAAGAACAGGTGACCCACATGGTCGCCCAGGTGGCCGAGGACTTCGGCGCCATCAACGGCCTGGTCAACAACGCCGGCATCCTGCGTGACGGCCTGACCATCAAGGTCAAGGACGGCGAGCTGAGCAAGATGAGCCTGGCCCAGTGGCAGTCGGTGATCGACGTCAACCTGACCGGCGTGTTCCTCTGCACCCGTGAAGTGGCGGCCAAGATGATCGAGCTGAAGAACCAGGGCGCCATCATCAACATCTCCTCCATCTCCCGTGCCGGCAACATCGGCCAGGCCAACTACTCCGCCGCCAAGGCCGGCGTCGCCGCCGACACCGTGGTCTGGGCCAAGGAACTGGCGCGTTACGGCATCCGCGTCGCTGGCGTCGCGCCTGGCTTCATCGAGACCGAGATGACCGGCAGCATGAAGCCGGAAGCCCTGGAGAAGATGACCGCCGGCATCCCGCTGCGCCGCATGGGCAAGCCGGCCGAGATCGCCCACTCGGTGGCCTACATCATGGAGAACGACTACTACACCGGGCGGATTCTGGAGCTCGACGGCGGCCTGCGCCTCTGATTGGGTTTCGATCTGCTGCGCGTCGGCCAGGCGTCGTTGGAGAAGGCCCTCGGGCTGCTCATTTACACTCAGTAAACTCCGCGCCCTCGGCCCTTCTCCGCCTAGCCTGACTCTAGCTCGCGAGATCGATCCGCCAGTCCGTAAAAAGCCCCGCATTGCGGGGCTTTTTGTTTTCTGCGGCGGTTACTTCTTGCGCAGCTTAGCGCAGTGATCCTCGGGCACATTGGCGGCGGTGTACCAGACGTAATCGGCGCTGCCAGCCGCTGGCTGCTTGCCGACTTCAGCGAGGATCAGCACGACGTTACCTTCGCCCGCGCCCAGGTCGCTCAGGTGCAGCGGCACGCCGAGGTCCTTGCGCACATGGAAGGCGCCGGCCAGCAGCATGGCCGGCTGCGGCGCGGTGGCCAGGCGCTCGGCCATGCGCCGGTCGCGTTGCTGTTGCACGGCGAGCATGGCCGGGATTTGGCTGTCCGGCAGCAGGCCGCAGTGCGACTCGCGAATGTCTTCCTGCAGTTCTTTCTGCACTGCTGGGGCAGTGGAAGCCTGGCCTGAGAGGATTGGACGCGCCTGATAGATCTGCATGATCTCGGCACGATCCAGATTGGCCGACAGCAGTGGATAAGGCTGGCGTAGCTGGTACTGCACCAGCGCGCCGTACAGCCCCCAGTCCCAGTTCGGCTGCCAGGCCAGTGCGGCGAACGCATCGGCCGGCGGCTGGCCTGCACGAGTCGCGGCCTGCACCTGTTCGACCCTGGCCTGCTGGCCGGGGTTGATCATCTCCATCAACACACTGCCCTGCGGCCGGCGCTTACCCAGCTCGCGCGACAGCCATAGCTGCAGGGCGTGGTGGTCGGGATTGTCGTGCTGCTCGCCGACCAGCACCCGCGGCGCCTGGGCCAGGCGCTCGACCAGTTGTTCCGGCGTGAGGCGCGCACCACTGGTCAGATCGAGTATCTGGCCCAGCTGGGGGTCGTCACGCCCCTCGGGCGCGATGGGCGCCGGGGGCGGCAGTACGCCAGGGGACTGGCAGGCGGCCAGCAGAACGAAAGAACTGAACAGCAGAATGCGCATGCGGTTTCCTTAACCATTGCCCCTAGGCAGAAAGCGTTCGACTCAGCGCGCCACGATCAGCGGGTGACCACGCTCAGGGTGACACTGAATCAGCACCTCCAGACCGAACACCGCCTGCAGTGGCTCGGCCTGCAGCACCGTCTCCGGCGAGCCCAGGGCATGCGGACGACCGTCCTGCAGCAGCAGGATGCGGTCGCAATAGCGCGCGGCCAGGTTGAGATCATGCAGGATCACCAGCACCGCTGCGCCCTGGCTAGCGAAGTCGCGCACCGCCTGCAGGGTGGTGTGCTGGTGCAAAGGGTCGAGGGCCGAGGTCGGCTCGTCGAGCAGCAGCACCTGCCCTGCCCTGCCCGGCCACAGCTGCGCCAGCACCCGAGCCAGATGCACGCGCTGGCGCTCGCCGCCGGACAGCGCCAGGTAGCTGCGTCCGCGCAAGTGCTGGGCATCGGCGGCATGCAGGGCGGCGTCGACTATCTCGGCGTCGCGCACCCGCCCGCTGGCGTGCGGCAGGCGGCCCATGGCAACCACCTCGGCCACCGGGAAGGCGAAGCTCAGGGTCGAACTTTGCGGCAGCACAGCCAGACGTCGTGCACGCTCCTGGCCGGGCCAGTCGCCAAGTGCCCGCCCGTCGAGCGTTACACGGCCCTCGCTGGGTTCCAGTTCGCCGCACAGTGCGCCCAGCAGGGTGCTCTTGCCGGCGCCATTGGGGCCCAGTACGCCGAGCACCTCGCCCGCGTGCAGTTGCAGGTCGACGCCCGCCAGCACGGTGCAGGGCCCTCGCCGAACGCTAAGGTTATCCGCACGCAACATCAGGCTCGCCCCCGTACCAGCAGATAAAGGAAGAACGGCGCACCGATCAGCGCCGTGACGATGCCGATCGGCAGCTCCGCCGGTGCCAGCACCAAGCGCGCCGCCAGGTCGGCCAGCAGCAGCAGGCTGGCACCGGCCAGCAGCGAGGCCGGCAGCAGCACGCGATGATCGGGCCCAACCAGCAGGCGCATCAGGTGAGGCACCACCAGGCCGATAAAGCCGATCAGGCCGGCCGCCGCCACCGCCGCGCCGACGCCCAGGGCCGTGCACAGCACCAGCTCCAGCTTGATCCGCTCGACGTTGAAGCCCAGGTGGCGGGCCTCCGACTCGCCGAGCAGCAGCGCATTCAGCGCGTCTGCCCGGCGCGGCAGCCAGATGGCCACGCCGAGGGTCACCAGCAGCAGCGGCCACAGGCGTGAATAGCTGGCACCGTTGAGGCTGCCGAGGTTCCAGAACGTCAGGCTGCGCAGAGTCGCGTCGTCGGCCAGGTAGGTGAACAGGCCGACGCCGGCACCGGACATGGCGGTCAGCGCCACGCCGGCCAGCAGCATGGTGGCGACATTGGTCTGCCCGTCGCGACGACCGAAGCGGTAGACCACGGCGGTGACCAGCAGGCCACCGGTGAATGCACAGAGCGACAGCAGATACGGCGCCAGCGCCGGCGGCAGGCCGCCCACCAGGCTGCCGCCGACGATGGCGATGGCCGCGCCCAGCGCCGCACCGCCAGCCACGCCGACCAG
>NZ_LSOF01000009.1:179134-253009 GCF_001592875.1 Pseudomonas sp. BMS12
GCCGGACAGCGCCAGCACGATACCCACGCACAGGCCCAGCAGGCTGCGCGGCAGGCGGATCTGGCCGAGGATCAGCTCGGCCTGCTGCAGTCCCTCGCCATCGACGGGCAGGCCGAGCAGGCGCAGCGCGGCCAACAGGGTATCGCCCAACGGCAGGCTGACCGGCCCCAGGGCCAGCGACAGCCAGAATGCGAGCAGCAGCAGAGCACCCATTGCCAGCAGCAAGGGGCGCGGTCGGAACACAGGATTCATCAGTCGGCTTCGGCGGTCAGGGCGTGCGCGGAAGGATAAAAGGCCGCAGACAACTCGGCCAGCCCCTCGGGCAGACGCGGCCCCAGGCCGCCGACCAGCAGGGTCGGGTCGAGCGTCAGCAGACGCCCGTCACGCGCCGCGCGGGTCTGCAGCAGCACCGGGTTTTGCTGCAGCAAGGCCTGACGCGCCTCGTCGCCGTGCAGGCTGCGGTCGGCGAAGATCACCACCTGCGGGTCCATGGCCAGCAGCGCCTCGTTGGAGATCGGCTTGTAACCGCTGTGCGAGGTCGGGCTGTGCCCACCGGCATGCTCGATCAACCACACCGCCAGGCTGTCCTTGCCGGCAGCCAGGAGGTTGCTGCCGGCATGACCCAATAGCATCAGCACCCGTGGCGCTGCTTGTTGTGCCTGCGCCTGCGCGACCCGCTCGGCCTGCAACTGCAGGCTCTGGCGGTAGGCGGCCACCAGCTCGCGAGCCTTGGCGGGCGTGCCGAGCAGCTCGCCCAGGCGCAGCACATTGCCTTCCAGCACCGCCAGCTCAGGCTTGGCCGAAAAGCTCTCGATGCGAACACCGGCGGCCTTGAGCTGGGCGATGACCGGCGGCGGGCCCATTTCCTCGCTGCCGATGAGGATATCCGGGTGCAGCGACAGCACCCCCTCTGCAGACAGCGCGCGCTGGTAGCCAATGCTCGGCAGCTGGCGCAACGACTGCGGGTGCAGGCTGGTGGTATCGACACCGACCAGCTTGCTTTCCCCCCCTAGGCGCACCAGCCATTCGGAGAGCGAGCCACCGGAGCTGACCCAGCGCTGCGGCAGGTCGGCGGCGCCGGCAGTGAGGCTGAGCAGCAGACCACCACCCAGCGCGAGAACTCTGGCCAGGCGCATATCAGACCTCCAGGGCGGCAGTGGCTTCGGCCAGCTCGCGCCAGTCGCCACGCTCGGGAATGCCCGGCTTGCGCGCACCGAACAGCTGCAGCACCAGCTCGCCCTCTGCGTCGAAGG
Source organism: Pseudomonas sp. BMS12 (assembly GCF_001592875.1). Lineage (GTDB taxonomy): Bacteria > Pseudomonadota > Gammaproteobacteria > Pseudomonadales > Pseudomonadaceae > Aquipseudomonas. Next base: position 180,388 of record NZ_LSOF01000009.1, read on the forward strand.
CCTCGTAGCTGGTGATGATGCCGTCACTGCTGGGCTTGCGCACACGCCACAGCTCGACCACGCCCGGCGTCTTCAGGTGCAGGTTGAATTCGGGGTCGAGCACGTTGAACCAGTCGCCCATCCAGCGCAGGTTGCTGACCGGGCCGGAGTGGATCTGGATGCAGTGCGGGTTGCCGACGAAGACCATGATCGGTACTTCACGCGCGCCGGCCTCTTCCAGCAGTCTGGGCAGTTCGGCGCTGGCCAGCGGCTCGGCCCACTCTCGGCCGGCCAGGCGCAGGGCCTGGGTACGGGCCACGTCGTGGCGCTTGAGCATGGCGAAGAAGTGGTGGGTGTCCTTCAGCGCGGCCCAGTCGGCGCGCAAAACCGTGGCATCCACCTCGGCATCGGCGCGTAGCGCTTTACGTTCAGGCAACGGCTGCAGGGCCAGCTCGGCGCTCTGCTCCTCGGCACGAAAGCGCTCAACCAGTGGCGCCCAGGCTGCCTCTTCACTTGTCGCGGTGAGGTAAACCTTGTGCACGGCGGTGCCTTGGCGGTCGAACACCTGAATGCTGCGCTGCACGCCACGCTCGGTGTGTTCGGCGACGGCGAACACGCTGCTCCAGCCGGACAGGAACAGACGCAGATCGATGTCGGCAGACACCACCAGGCCCATCTGGCCATTACCCATCACCGAAACATCCCGGTAGTAGCCCTTGCGCTCGTGCACGCAATGCTCGTTGCGGGTCAGCGCCATGATGTAACCCAGCTCACCGAGCGCCGGCAGCAACGCGGCCCACTCCGGGCACAGGCGCACGGTATCCACGCCGAGCCGGCTGGCGGTCAGCTCGGCCTCGCTGACGCCGAGCCTGGCGGCGGCATCGCGGGCGCGCAGGCCGGTTTGTTCGGTTCGCAGGTTCTGCCAGCGCTGGTAAAGCGAATCGGCGGCAATGTTGTCGGGCAGCGTGGATAGGCTCATGACGTTCCTCGAAATGGCTAGATGACGGCCGAAGCACCCCCACCCCGGACAGAGGAAGGCGGCGCCTCACATGAAGCGAATGAGCGCAGGCTACATCAACGACAATTACTTTCCAATGCTTGTGAGAACTATTTGCATTTAAGAAATGCATTCAAGTAACGTGCGTCCGCCAATTCAACCGGCCCCCAGAGCCGTATCGCGGGAGTACAGCCATGTTCAAACCACCCTTCGCCCTGCGCCCATGGATGGCGCTGCTACTGCTCAACCCATCGCTGGCGCTCGCCCAGGATGCCGATACCTCCAGCACCGCCACCGAACTTGCCGCCACACAAGTGGTTGGCCAGGGTGTCGAGCAGTCGCTGCCAACCACCACCAAGACCAGCGCCGAAACCCTCGACCAGCGCCAGATCCGCAGCTTCGATGATCTCGGCCAGCGCGCCGAGCCGGGGGTGAACTACAGCCGCACCACGGAGAGCATCAACATTCGCGGCCTCGACCGCGACCGCGTGCTGACCACCATCGATGGCATCCGTGTGCCGTGGCTGACCGACGGCGCGCGCAGCCAGGGCCCGACCGGCGGCGCCCAGGGTGGCCTCGACTCGGTCGACTTCAACGGCCTGTCCTCGGTGGACATCGTGCGTGGCGCCAACTCCAGCGCGGTCGGCTCCGGCGCGCTGGGCGGCGCGGTCCAACTGTTCACCCTCAACCCCGAGGACCTGCTCGGCGACGGCAAGGACTTCGGCAGCCTGGTCAAGAGTGACTACGACAGCGCCGACAACAGCTGGGGCCTGAACGGCGCCCTCGCCGGCCGCTACCAGGACACCGCCTGGCTGTTGCAGGCCGGCCAGCGCCTGGGGCATGAGCTGGAAAGCAGCGGCAGCGACAACAGCTACGGCACCTCGCGCACTGCGGCCAACCCCGCCGACAGCGAACAGCAGAGCCTGCTGATCAAGCTGCAGCAGCGCTTCGCCGGCGGTCACAAGCTCGGTTTCACCGGCGAGCTCTTCGAGCGCGAGAACGACATCGACAGCCGCACTAACCAGGGCAGCACCTACCTGCTCGGCGAAAACAGCACCGACGAGCACGTCAAACGCCAACGCCTGTCGCTCGACTACGCCTTCCGTGCAGAGGACGACAGCAGCCTGATCGACAGCGCCAACGCCATCGCCTACTGGCAGAAGCTGCGCCGCCACGATGACCAGACCGGAATTCGCACCGTCAGCGACTCGCGTGCCGCGATCCCTGACTTCGTCTTCGGCCCCAGCGGCAACCCGTACAAATACCCGAGCGGCGCCTTTGGCCGCGACAACCAGATCGAGAAGGAGCTGTACGGGGTTTCCGGCGACATCGGCAAGACCTTCTCCGTCGCCGGCCTGCCAAACACCCTGACCTTGGGGGGCGAGCTGTACCGGGTCGACACCGAGCAGGTCTCCGAGGGTTACGACAACTGCCCGGCCGTGCTCAACGAACTGATGGGCCCCAGCGCCTGCAGCTTCCTGCACACCAACCAGGCCGACATGCCCAAGGCCGAAGGCACCCTGTGGGCGCTCTATGCCAGCAACGAGATCAGCTTCGCCGACGGCCTGATCAAGCTGACTCCCGGCCTGCGCTACGACCACTACGAACAGAACCCACAGGCCAGCAGTGACTTCGCCAACAACATCAACCCGGCCAACGATCAGACCCTGGAGACCAGCTCGGACCACAAGCTCTCCGGCAGCCTGCTGCTGACCTGGCAGGCGGCTGAGCAGGTGCTGCTCTACGCCCAGTGGGCGCAGGGCTTCAAGGCCCCGGACGCCACCCAGCTGTACATGAACTACGGCGCCGAGGGCAGCTACCTGCGCCTGGGCAACAGCGAGCTCAAGCCAGAAGAAAGCAACGGCTACGAGATCGGCGCGCAACTGGGTGACGAGCAGCTGGGCGGCTCGATCAGCCTGTTCGACAACCACTACAAGAACTTCATCGACGACGACGTGGCCATGGCTGCTGCCGACCTGGCCGCCATCGGCCTGGACACGGCCGACTACCCCTACGGCGTGACCCGCTCCGAGAATCGCGCCAAGGTGCAGATCTACGGCGCCGAAGTGGCGGCGCACTGGCAGTTCGTGCCGCACTGGCAGCTGTGGGGCTCGGTGGCCTGGGCCAACGGCGAGGATCGCCAGACCAACCAGCGCCTGAGTTCGGTCGCGCCCATCACCAGCCTGCTCGGCCTCAGCTACGCGCGTGACCAGTACGGTGCCGACCTGATGCTGCGAGCGGCCGCTGCCCGCGACAAGGTGGAAACCGACGGCGACTTCGAGGCACCCGGCTACGGCGTGGTCGACATGACCGGCTGGTGGCAACCCGCCGAACTGAAGGGCGTGAAACTCCAGGCTGGCCTGTTCAACGCCTTCGACAAGAAATACTGGAATGCCCTCAACGTGCCCACGGGCGCGCTCGCCCAACCAGACGACTACTACAGCGAGGTCGGGCGCAACTTCCGCGTCTCCGCCTCCTGGCAGTACTGAGCTTCATCCCGGCGCAAGGATGCGCCCCCTCTTCTCTTGAGGGATAATCCGCCACCACGTTGCTGGAGGTTGTGATGGTCCTTCTCTGCACCCCGGGCGAGCTGGTCGAAGGCCAGAGCCGGGGCTTTTCCCTCGATGGCCTGCAGGTACTGGCGGTACGCCGCGAAGGCCAGGTCTACGTCTACCGCAACCGCTGCCCGCACCGCGACCTGAATCTGGAATGGCGCGCAGACGACTTCCTCGACGCCAGCGGTAGCATGCTGCAGTGCAGCCACCACGGCGCGCTGTTCCTGATCGAGAGTGGCGAGTGCGTGACCGGGCCCTGCGCCGGGCAATCCTTGCAGTCCTTGCCCTGCCGGGAAGACAGCGACGGTATCTGGATCGAGCCTTAGGCTTGGCGCGGCGCTACCAGCAGAGCTTGCGCCTACTCCAGTACGTCCAGACGCCGCAGCAGGCGCACTGCCTCGGGCGTGATATCGACGCCATAGGCCAGCACCTCGACCCCTGCCGCTTTCGCTTCGCGCAGGGCCGCCGCATAGGCCGGGTCGATCTCCTCGGCCACGCGCACCGCCTCGATGCCGGCCAGGTTCACGCAGTACAGCAGCACCGCGCGCATGCCCTGGCGCGCCAACGCGGCCAGTTCACGCAAGTGCTTGGCGCCGCGCGTGGTCACCGCATCGGGGAAGGCCGCCACGGCCGAGTCGGCAAAGCCCAGGGTCACGCTCTTCACTTCGACAAAGACAGACTCGCCTGGATAATCGAGGCGAAAGTCCGCCCGGCTGTTCTCCTCGCCATAACGCACCTCGCGCTTGAGCTCGCTGAAGCCGGCCAGCTCGCCGATCACCCCGGCGCGCAGGGCCTCTTCCACCAGGCCATTGGCGCGACCGGTGTTCAGGCAAGCCAGGCGCCCGTGCGGGGTCTCGCCCAGTTCCCAGGTGCCCTTGAGCTTGCGCTTAGGGTCGTCATTGCGGCTGAACCAGACCCGCCCACCTGCGCTCAGGCAGTTGAGCATGGAGCCGGTGTTGGGACAGTGGATGGTCAGCGGCCCGCTGGCCGTCTCGATATCGGCGAAGAAACGCTTGTAGCGTTTGACCAGGTGCCCTTCTTCCAGCGGCGGATCAAAGCGCATCGGGCCTCCAGGTCTTGACCCCTCGGGCGATGCGTTCGACTGCCTGCTCCAGCCGTTCCAGGTTCTGCGTGTAGGCGAAGCGTACATGGTGGCCAGCCAGGTGGCGACCGAAATCCAGGCCCGGCGTGAAGGCGACGTGCTCGGTTTCGATGAAGTGGCGGCAGAAGGCATAGGCGTCGCCGCCGAATGCGGAGATGTCGGCGTATAGATAGAAGGCGCCCTCCGGCTCCACCGCGATCTTGAAGCCCAACTCGCGCAGGGCCGGCAGCAGGTAGTCGCGACGGCGCTGGAACTCGTGGCGACGCTCTTCGAGGATGCTCAGGGTTGCCGGTTCGAAGCAGGCCAGCGCGGCGTACTGGGCCATGCTCGGCGCGCTGATGTAGAGGTTCTGCGCCAGCTTTTCCAGCTCCGGCACCGCGTTCTCCGGCGCTACCAACCAGCCCAGGCGCCAGCCGGTCATGCCGAAATACTTGGAGAAACTGTTGAGGACGAAAGCCTCGTCATCGACCTCCAGCACGCTGCTGGCGTCACAACCATAGGTCAGGCCGTGGTAGATCTCGTCCACCACCAGGTGCCCGCCACGCTGCTTGATGCTGGCCGACAGTGCCGCCAGTTCATCCTGGTGCAACAAGGTGCCGGTAGGGTTGGCCGGCGACGCGACCAGGGCGCCGACGCTGTCGCCGTCCCAGCAGCGCTCGACCAGTTGCGGGGTGAGCTGGTAGCGGCTCTCGGGGCCGACCGGCACCAGCTGCGCGGCCCCCTCGACCAGACGCAGAAAGTGCCGATTGCAGGGGTAGCCGGGGTCGGCCAGCAGCCAGTGCTTGCCCGGATCGACCAGCAGGCTAGCGGCCAGCAGCAAGGCGCCGGAGCCGCCAGGCGTGATGAGGATGCGCTCAGGGCTGATCTGCACGCCGTAACGCTCGGCGTAGAAGCCGGCCAGGGCTTCGCGCAGCTGCGGAATGCCACGTGCCGCCGTGTAGCGGGTGTGACCGGCAGCCAGCGCGGCCTGCCCGGCCTGGACGATAGGCGCTGCCGTGGTGAAGTCCGGCTCGCCGATCTCCAGATGGATCACATCGTGACCGGCCGCCTGCAATTCGTTGGCCCTGGCCAGCAGGGCCATGACGTGGAAGGGTTCGATGGCGCGACTGCGCCCGCTGTAGGGCTGGGCCATTGGCCTTCCTTTATCCGGGAAAAGGAGTGATTCTAACCAACTGCCCGTCAGCCATGACAACCGGGAGTAGCATCGTCGGAATTGATCTGGTAAGTTCGCCGGCTTGCAGCCGCAGGGCCGGCGAATTTGCTGGCAAAGGAACAGATCCTGCGCAATGGATCAGAGAAAGTGAGAGGCGGTCATCCATGCCCACCAAAGCAAAACAGAACGGCAGTCAGCTGATTCGTGGCTTCGAACCCTATAAAGAGAAAAAGGGCGAGGAGTACATGAGCGATCCGATGCGAGCTCACTTCACCAGCATCCTCAACAAATGGAAGCTGGAGCTGATGCAGGAAGTGGATCGCACCGTGCACCACATGCAGGACGAAGCAGCCAACTTCCCGGACCCGGCCGACCGTGCCAGCCAGGAAGAAGAGTTCAGCTTGGAACTGCGCGCCCGCGACCGCGAGCGCAAGTTGATCAAGAAGATCGACGAGACCCTGCAGCTGATCGAAGACAACGAGTACGGCTGGTGCGACTCCTGCGGCGTGGAAATCGGTATCCGCCGCCTGGAAGCCCGCCCCACCGCGACCCTGTGCATCGACTGCAAGACGCTGGCGGAAATCAAGGAAAAGCAGCTCGGTTCCTGATCGGAATCGCAGTTACACGACGGGGCGCTCAGGCGCCCCGTTTGCATTTGTGGGGCTGGCATTCGCCAGCACCAGCCGATAGCCTCCCGCCTCATGAACGACTCCGCCTATATCGGGCGCTTCGCCCCCACCCCGAGCGGCTACCTGCACTTCGGCTCGCTGGTGGCTGCCCTCGCCTCCTACCTGGATGCCCGCAGCGTCGGCGGCCGCTGGCTGCTGCGCATGGAAGACCTCGACCCACCGCGCGAGGTGCCCGGCGCCCAGGACGCCATCCTGCATAGCCTGGAGGCCTACGGTTTCGAGTGGGACGGCGAGCTGGTGCGCCAGAGCGACCGTCACGCAGAGTACGCCGTGCTGATCGAGCGCCTGTTCAACCAGGGCCTGGCTTATGCCTGCACCTGCTCGCGCAAGCAGCTGGAAGGCAGCGGCGGCATCTATCCCGGCACCTGCCGCAACGCCGGCCACCCCGACCGCGACGCCGCCATCCGCCTGCGCGTACCGGAGCTGGAGTACCGCTTCACCGACCGCGTGCAAGGCGAATTCCGCCAGCACCTGGGCCGCGAGGTCGGCGACTTCGTCATCCGCCGCCGCGACGGCCTGTTCGCCTACCAGCTAGCAGTGGTGCTGGACGACGCCTGGCAAGGCATCACCGACATCGTGCGCGGCGCCGATCTGCTCGATTCCACCCCGCGCCAGCTGTACCTGCAGGAGCTGCTCGGCCTGCACCAGCCGCGCTACCTGCACGTGCCGCTGATCATCCAGCCGGACGGCCACAAACTGGGCAAGAGCTACCGCTCGCCGCCGCTGCCGGCCGATCAGGCCGCGCCCTTGCTCAACCGCGCCTTGCGCGCTCTCGGCCAGCAACCGCCAGCCGAGCTGAATGGCGCCACACCGCGCGAAGTACTGAACTGGGCCATCGCCCACTGGAGTACCGCACGCATCCCGCGCAGCCGCACCCTAGCCGAGGCGCAAATCCGCTAACCGCCGGAACCGCTGGCCGCGGCACATCCGGACTCCAGCCCTCGGCGCTTTTCCATTACCATCCACCACAACTCCCCGCGGACCTATTCCATGTACATCTACCGACTGGTGCTGATTCTGGTGGTGGGCATCTATCTGTTCTCCCCCGCCATCATGGACTGGTGGATCGACCCGAGCGGCGCCTGGTACCGGCCCTACCTGCTGTGGCTGATCCTCATCGTGGTAACCCTGATCCTGCAGAGTCAACGCGATGCCGATGAGCTTTGATCTCAGCCAGCTGATCCTGATCAGCTGCGCTTATCTCCTGATGTTGTTCGGCGTGGCCTGGGTCAGCGAAAAAGGCCTGATCCCGCGCTGGGTAATCCGCCATCCGCTGACCTACACCCTGTCGCTGGGCGTCTACGCCAGCGCCTGGGCCTTCTATGGCACGGTGGGCCTGGCCTACCAGTACGGCTTCGGCTTCCTCGCCAGCTACCTGGGCGTGACGGGCGCCTTCCTGCTGGCACCGGTGCTGCTCTACCCGATCCTGCGCATCACCCGCACCTACCAGCTTTCGTCGCTGGCCGACCTGTTTGCCTTCCGCTTCCGCAGCACCTGGGCCGGCGTGCTGACCACCCTGTTCATGCTGGTCGGCCTGCTGCCGCTACTGGCCCTGCAGATCCAGGCCGTGGCCGACTCCATCGGCATCCTCACCCGCGAGCCACTGCAGGATCGCTTTGCCCTCGGTTTCTGCGCCCTGATCACCCTGTTCACTATCCTCTTCGGTGCCCGCCATATCGCCACCCGCGAGAAGCACGAGGGCCTGGTGTTCGCCATCGCCTTCGAATCGGTGGTCAAGCTGCTGGCCATCGGCGGCATCGGTCTGTACGCGCTGTATGGCGTGTTCGGCGGCCCCGGCGAGCTGGAGCAATGGCTGCTGCAGAACCAGCACGCCCTCAACGAGCTGCACACGCCGCTGCAGGAAGGCCCCTGGCGCACCCTGCTGCTGGTGTTCTTCGCCTCGGCCATCGTCATGCCGCACATGTACCACATGACCTTCACCGAGAACCTCAACCCGCGGGCCATCGTCAGCGCCAGCTGGGGCCTGCCGCTGCTCCTGCTGCTGATGAGCCTGTCGGTGCCGCTGATCCTCTGGGCCAGCCTCAAGCTCGGCGCCACCACCAACCCGGAATACTTCACCCTGGGCCTGGGCCTGGCCGTGGGCGACCGCAGCCTAGCGCTGCTGGCCTATGTCGGCGGCCTGTCGGCCTCCAGCGGGCTGATCATCGTCAGCACCCTGGCGCTGTCCGGCATGGCCCTCAACCACCTGGTGCTGCCGCTGTACCAGCCGCCGGCCGAAGGCAATATCTACCGCTGGCTGAAGTGGACCCGGCGCGGCCTGATCATCGCCATCATCGCCGCCGCCTATGGTTTCTACCTGCTGCTCGGGGCGGAACAGGACCTGGCCAACCTTGGCATCGTCGCCTTCGTCGCCACCCTGCAGTTCCTCCCGGGCGCCCTCTCGGTGCTGTACTGGCCGACCGCCAATCGCCGCGGCTTCATCGCCGGCCTGCTCACCGGCATTCTGGTGTGGACCCTGAGCATGCTGGTCCCGCTGGTCAGCAATCTGCAAAGCGTGCACCTGCCGTGGTTCGACATCGTCTACATGCTCGACGAGAACAGCTGGCACTACGCGGCGGTCGGTTCGCTGGCCGCCAACGTGCTGGTGTTCACCCTAGTCTCGCTGTTCAGTGAAACCAGCGACGAGGAAAAAAGCGCCGCCGAAGCCTGCACCGTGGACAACGTACGCCGTCCGCAGCGCCGCGAACTGGTGGCCGCATCGCCGCAGGAATTCGCCAGCGAACTGGCCAAGCCGCTCGGCGCCGTCACCGCGCAAAAGGAAGTGGAGCGCGCCCTGCGCGACCTGCATCTGCCTTTTGATGAACGTCGCCCCTACGCGCTGCGCCGTTTGCGCGACCGCATCGAGGCTAACCTCTCCGGTCTGATGGGCCCCAGCGTGGCCCAGGATATGGTCGAGACCTTCCTGCCCTACAAGGCCGGCAGCGAGGCCTATGTCAGCGAGGACATCCACTTTATCGAGAGCCGCCTGGAGGACTACCAGTCGCGCCTCACCGGCCTGGCTGCCGAGCTCGACGCCCTGCGCCGCTTCCATCGCCAGACCCTGCAGGACCTGCCCATGGGCGTGTGCTCCCTGGCCAAGGACCAGGAAGTGCTGATGTGGAACCGCGCCCTGGAAGAGCTCACCGGAGTCAGTGCACAACAAGTGGTCGGCTCGCGCCTGCTCAGTCTCGACGAGCCCTGGCGCAGCCTGCTGCAGGACTTCATCGCCCAGGGCGAAGAGCACCAGCACAAGCAACACCTGGCCCTGGACGGTGAAGTGCGCTGGCTCAACCTGCACAAGGCCGCCATCGACGAACCACTGGCGCCCGGCAACAGCGGCCTGGTACTGCTGATCGAGGACGTTACCGAAACCCGCGTGCTGGAGGACCAGCTGGTGCACTCCGAGCGCCTGGCCAGCATCGGTCGCCTGGCCGCCGGCGTGGCCCACGAGATTGGCAACCCGGTCACCGGCATCGCCTGCCTGGCGCAGAACCTGCGCGAGGACCGCGAAGAAGACGAGGAAATGGTCGAGCTGAGCGGGCAGATCCTGCAGCAGACCAAGCGCATCTCGCGCATCGTGCAGTCGCTGATGAACTTCGCCCACGCTGGCGCCCAGCAGCAGGCCGAGTACCCGGTGAGCCTGGCCGAAGCAGCGCAGGATGCCATCGGTCTGCTGTCGCTCAATCGCAATGGCACCGAAGTGCAGTTCTTCAACCTGTGCGACCCCGAGCACCTGGCCAAGGGCGACCCACAACGCCTGGCCCAGGTGCTGATCAACCTGCTGTCCAACGCCCGCGATGCTTCGCCACCCGGTGGTGCCATCCGCGTACGCAGTGAAGCATCGGAGCAGAGCGTCGAGCTGATCGTCGAGGACGAAGGCACGGGCATTCCCCAGGCGATCATGGACCGCCTGTTCGAGCCGTTCTTCACCACCAAGGACCCCGGCAAGGGCACCGGTTTGGGGCTCGCGCTGGTCTATTCGATCGTGGAAGAGCATTATGGACAGATCACCATCGACAGCCCGGCCGACCCGCAAAGCCAGCGCGGAACCCGATTCCGCGTTACTCTGCCGCGCTATGTCGAAGCGACGTCCGTAGCGACCTGAGTAGTGACCTAAGAAGCCGAGCGGCGCAAACCGCCGGATTCCGAGACCGTCGAGAGAGAGTCAATGCCGCATATCCTCATCGTCGAAGACGAAACCATCATCCGCTCCGCGCTGCGCCGCCTGCTGGAACGCAACCAGTACCAGGTCAGTGAGGCCGGCTCCGTGCAGGAAGCTCAGGAACGCTTCAGCATTCCCAGCTTCGACCTGGTGGTCAGCGACCTGCGTCTGCCCGGCGCTCCCGGTACCGAGCTGATCAAGCTGGCCCAAGGCATTCCTGTGCTGATCATGACCAGCTATGCCAGCCTGCGCTCGGCAGTGGACTCGATGAAGATGGGCGCGGTGGACTACATCGCCAAGCCTTTCGACCACGACGAAATGCTCCAGGCCGTGGCGCGCATCCTGCGCGACTTCCAGGAAGCGCGGCGCAATCCGCCCAGCGAGGCGCCGAGCAAATCCGCCGGCAAGAGCAATGGCGCCGCCGCCGAAGGCGAAATCGGCATCATCGGTTCCTGCGCGGCCATGCAGGATCTCTACGGCAAGATCCGCAAGGTTGCCCCGACCGATTCCAACGTACTCATTCAGGGTGAGTCCGGCACCGGCAAGGAGCTGGTTGCCCGCGCCCTGCACAACCTCTCCAAGCGCGCCAAGGCACCGCTGATCTCGGTGAACTGCGCGGCCATTCCGGAAACCCTGATCGAGTCGGAACTGTTCGGCCACGAAAAAGGCGCCTTCACCGGAGCCAGCGCCGGACGCGCCGGCCTGGTCGAGGCGGCCGACGGCGGCACCCTGTTCCTCGACGAAATCGGCGAACTGCCGCTGGAAGCCCAGGCGCGCCTGTTGCGCGTACTGCAGGAAGGCGAGATCCGCCGGGTCGGCTCGGTGCAGTCGCAGAAGGTCGATGTACGCCTGATCGCCGCGACCCACCGCGACCTCAAGACCCTGGCCAAGACCGGCCAGTTCCGCGAAGACCTCTACTACCGCCTGCACGTCATCGCCCTCAAGCTGCCGCCACTGCGCGAGCGCGGCGCCGATGTCAACGAGATCGCCCACTCCTTCCTCGCCCGCCAGTGCAGCCGCATGGGTCGCGAAGGCCTGCGCTTCGCCCAGGATGCAGAACAGGCCATTCGCCACTACCCCTGGCCGGGCAACGTGCGCGAGCTGGAGAACGCCATCGAGCGCTCGGTGATTCTCTGCGAAGGCATGGAAATTTCCGCCGAACTGCTGGGCATCGACATCGAGCTGGATGACCTGGAAGACGACGACTACGGCTCGCAATCCAGCCAGCAGAACGCCAGCAACAACCATGAGCCGACCGAGGATCTGTCGCTGGAAGACTATTTCCAGCACTTCGTGCTCGAACACCAGGACCACATGACCGAGACCGAGCTGGCGCGCAAGCTCGGCATCAGCCGCAAGTGCCTGTGGGAACGTCGTCAGCGCCTGGGCATTCCGCGACGCAAGACCGGCGCGGCCGCCGGCTCCTGAGTCGAGGGTCGGTGACAGATGTGTGCGGCAAAGGTTCCGCACCTGTTACCCCAATCCAACATCACGTAACAAAAGCCGGGTTCATCGGTAACGAGAACCCGGCTTTTTTCTGCCCATCGCTCACGCCAGAAACTCGTAAACCATTGAAAATAAAGGATTCACAAAAACTGGCACGGCTTCTGCTTTATCTCTGGCACAACAACAATAACAACGCTCGAAACCTCAAATAATAAAAACAATACAGAACGACTCCAGCACAACAAAAACAACAACGCGGAGGCGCAGCTAACTGATTCTTTTGGAGAGGATTTGCCTTCGAGGTTCGCCTCACGACCAGGCCGAGAACAACAAAAACTGCACTAAAGCAGCGCCTACCCTGGTTGGGTCACGGAAAGATCAAGGCAGCATCAGCATCCAAAGCAATCCGTTTGCTCCTGGTACCCGGATGGGGTTACCAACAACGGGCCGAAAACAAAAACAACAGGCCCGCAAAAATAACAAAAACAAAGCACGCACCTATTTGGGGGGGAGCTTCGGCTCCCCCAGTAGCTTCAGTCCCCTCGTCATCCCCAGCCTGCCTTTACCCTCATTCCCTCTCCCGATGCTAGAATCCGCGCCATTCGTGTGGCTGAAGGTATTTCCAGCCGTCTATTCCTGCAAACAGTGCCCCTCATGCTGAAAAAGCTGTTCAAGTCGTTTCGTTCGCCACTCAAGCGCGCCGCTCGCCCGCGCAGCACGCCGGAAATTCTCGGCCCGCACCAGCACTCGCTGCAACGCGGCCAGTTCAGCCGCAATGCCGTAAGTGTGGTGGATCGCCTGCAGAAGGCCGGCTATCAGGCCTATCTGGTCGGCGGCTGTGTGCGCGACATGCTGCTCGGCATCCAGCCCAAGGACTTCGACGTCGCCACCAGCGCCACTCCCGAGCAGGTCCGTGCCGAGTTCCGTAATGCCCGGGTGATCGGCCGCCGCTTCAAGCTGGCCCACGTGCATTTCGGCCGCGAAATCATCGAAGTGGCCACCTTTCGCAGCAATCACCCCCAGGGCGACGAGGAGGAAGACAGCCACCTGTCCTCGCGCAACGAGAGCGGTCGCATCCTGCGCGACAATGTCTACGGCAGCCAGGAAGACGACGCCCAGCGCCGCGACTTCACCATCAACGCCCTGTACTTCGACGTCAGCGGCGAGCGCATACTGGACTACGCCCACGGCGTACACGACATCCGCAATCGCCTGATCCGCCTGATCGGCGACCCCGAGCAACGCTATCTGGAAGACCCGGTGCGCATGCTCCGCGCCGTGCGTTTCGCTGCCAAACTCGACTTCGATATCGAGAAGCACAGCGCTGCGCCGATCCGTCGCCTGGCGCCAATGCTGCACGACATCCCGGCTGCACGCCTGTTCGACGAGGTGCTCAAGCTGTTCCTCGCCGGCTATGCCGAATACACCTTCGAGCTGCTGGTCGAATACGACCTGTTCGCGCCGCTGTTCCCGGCCAGCGCCAAGGCCCTGGCGCAGAACCCCGAGTACACCGGCAAGCTGATTCGCCAGGCCCTGGCCAACACCGATGAGCGCATCGCCCTGGGCAAGCCGGTCACCCCCGCCTTCCTCTTCGCTGCGCTGCTCTGGCCGGCCCTGCCAGCCCGCGCTGCGCTGTTGCAGGCGCGCGGCATGCCGCCGATCCCGGCCATGCAGGAAGCCGCGCACGACCTGATCAGCGAGCAGTGCAAGCGCATCGCCGTACCCAAGCGCTTCACCCTGCCGATCCGCGAAATCTGGGACATGCAGGAGCGCCTGCCACGTCGCCAGGGCAAGCGCGCCGATCTGCTGCTGGAAAACCCGCGCTTTCGCGCCGGCTATGACTTCCTTCTGCTGCGCGAAGAAGCCGGCGAGCAGACCGGAGGTCTGGGCGATTGGTGGACCGACTACCAGGACGCCAGCGACAGCGAGCGCCGCGCCATGATTCGCGACCTCAGCAGCCGCCCGGACGAAGGCGGCGACGCCCCGGCCCGCAAGCGTCGCCGTGGCGGCCGCAATCGCAAACGCGGGCCGCGCAGCGACGCTCCGGCCGGCGAATAAGATGGAACGGGTGTACATCGGCCTCGGCAGTAATCTGGCCGAGCCGCGCCAACAGCTACAGGCGGCGCTGAACGCCCTAGCCGAGCTGCCACACAGCCGCCTGGCCGCCACCTCCTCCTTCTATGCCAGCGACCCGCTCGGCCCGCCGGATCAGCCGCGCTACGTCAATGCCGTGGCCGCGCTGGACACCGAGCTCGCACCACTCGAGCTGCTCGACGCCCTGCAGCGCATCGAGCTGGAGCAGGGCCGGGTGCGCAAGGCCGAACGCTGGGGGCCGCGGACCCTGGACCTGGATATTCTGCTGTTCGGCACGCGCCAGCTCGCCGAGGAACGCCTGACCGTGCCGCACTACCATATGCATGCCCGAGCCTTCGTCCTCTACCCGCTGGCCGAGATCGCCCCCGAGCTGCAGCTGCCCGATGGCCGTGCCCTGCAGCAACTGCTGGCGGCCTGCCCCTATGTCGGCCTGGAACGCCTGTCCGACTAGGTCCGCCGCGCTGCGGTAACGCCGTAACAGCGCGGTAACACCCCACGATTGACTTCATGCACCCTCATCGGGACTATAGGCGTCCCGTTGCCCACAGGCGGCGCACACAGCGCCGTCCATAGAGGCCGAGAGCAGGTGCCACAAGTGCCGGAATCCGGCCCGCTGATGAGGATTCGTTGATGCCTGATACAACCGTAAGCACCCTCCTGGGCCTCAAGCAGAAAGGCGAGAAGATCGCCATGCTGACCGCCTACGACGCCACCTTCGCCCAGGCAGCCTGCCAGGCCGGGGTGGAAGTGCTGCTGGTGGGCGATTCCCTCGGCATGGTCCTGCAGGGCCACGACAGCACGTTGCCGGTCTCCGTCGCGGACATGGCCTACCACACCGCCGCAGTCAAACGCGGCAACCAAGGCGCGCTGATCCTCACCGACCTGCCGTTCATGGGTTACGCCACCCTGGAGCAAACCTTCGCCAGCTGCGCAGCGGTCATGCAAGCCGGCGCCCACATGGTCAAGCTGGAGGGCGCCGGCTGGCTGGCCGAGCCGATCCGCCAGCTCGCCGAGCGCGGTGTGCCGGTGTGCGCCCATCTGGGCCTGACCCCGCAGGCGGTCAACGTGTTTGGCGGTTTCAAGGTACAGGGCCGTGGCGATGCCGCCGCCCGCCAGCTGCGCGCCGACGCCATGGCCCTGGAACAGGCCGGCGCGGCCATGCTCCTGCTCGAATGCGTGCCCAGCGAGCTGGCCGCCGAAATCACCCAGGCGGTGAAGATTCCAGTGATCGGTATCGGCGCGGGCAGCGCCACCGACGGCCAGGTACTGGTCATGCACGACCTGCTCGGCCTGGCGCTGACCGGCCGCACACCCAAGTTCGTGAAGAACTTCATGGAAGGCCAGCCCAGCGTGCAAGCGGCATTCGCCGCCTATGTACGTGCCGTGAAGGACGTCAGCTTCCCTGCCGAGGAGCACGGATTCTCCGCATGAACACCGTCAAGACCGTACTGGACCTGCGCGCCGCCGTCGCGCGTGCGCGTAGCGAAGGCAAGCGCATCGCCTTCGTGCCGACCATGGGCAATCTGCACGCCGGGCATATCGCCCTGGTCGAGAAGGCCCGCCAGCGTGCCGACTTCGTGGTCGCCAGCATCTTCGTCAATCCGCTGCAGTTCGGCCCCCAGGAAGACCTGGCCAGCTACCCGCGCACCCTCACCGCCGACCAGGAGAAGCTGCTTGGCGCCGGCTGCCACCTGCTGTTCCATCCGGATGTCGAGGAGATGTACCCGCACGGTATGGACGGCCAGACTCGCGTCAGCGTGCGCGGTGTCTCCGAGGGCCTGTGCGGCGGCAGCCGTCCCGGCCATTTCGACGGCGTCGCCACCGTGGTGACCAAGCTGTTCAACATGGTGCAGCCGGATATCGCCGTATTCGGCGAGAAGGATTTCCAGCAACTGGCGGTGATTCGCACCCTGGTGCGCGACCTGAACCTGCCGATCCAGATCGTCGGCGAGCCCACTGCCCGCGCCGAAGACGGCCTGGCCCTGTCCTCGCGCAACGGCTACCTGGACGAGACACAGCGTGCCACGGCGCCGGTGCTGTATCGCACGCTGACGCAGCTGGCCGAAGCCATCCGCGGCGGTGAACGCGACTACCCGCGCCTGCTCGAACAGGGCAAGTCCACGCTGGAGGCCGCCGGCCTGCGCCCGGACTATCTGGAAGTGCGCGACAGCAACGACCTGCGCCCTGCCACTGAGGCCACTCGCCAGTTGGTGATCCTGGTCGCCGCCTTCCTCGGCAAGACCCGCCTGATCGACAACCTGACGTTCGAGCTGTAATCCCGCGCAACGAGTCGCCTGAACCTGGCGCATACCGTTAAACTCGAAGCCCGGAACCTTCCGGGCTTTTTATTGCCCGAACGCCGCACAAGCAGAACAAGGAACACGCCGCCCATGGGGTATTACCAGCAGCCGCTCGACGTCACCAGCCTGCCATCCTGGCAGGCCCTGCTTCAGCACCGCCAGGCCATGCAGGGCTTCAGCATGCGCGAGGCCTTCGCCAATGACGGCAGGCGCTTCGAGCACTTCTCCATGAGCAGTTGCGGCCTGTTTCTCGATTACTCGAAGAACCTGATCGACGCACAGACCCGCACCCTGTTGGTCCAACTGGCTCGCGAGGCCGGTCTGCAGGAGGCCATTGACGCGCTGTTCGACGGCGCCCCGGTGAACGCCTCCGAGCAGCGTCCGGCCCTGCACACTGCCCTGCGTCGCCCCTTCGGCGACTCCGTCGAAGTCGATGGCGTCGACATCATGCCCGAAGTGCATCGGGTACTCGGACAGATGACCGACATCGTCGGGCGCATCCACAGCAACCTGTGGCGTGGCTACAGCGAGAAGGCCATCACCGACGTGGTGAACATCGGTATCGGTGGTTCCTTCCTCGGCCCGCAGCTGGTCTCCGAGGCGCTGCTGCCCTTTACCCAGCGCGGCGTGCGCTGCCACTACCTGGCCAATATCGACGGCAGCGAGTTCCACGAACTGGCCGCCAAACTGAATGCCGAGACCACGCTGTTCATCGTCTCCAGCAAGTCCTTCAGCACCCTGGAGACCCTGAAGAACGCCCAGGCCGCGCGCACCTGGTACCTGGCCCGTGGCGGTACCGAGGAGCGCCTGTATCGCCACTTCATCGCGGTGACCAGCAACAAGGAAGCGGCCATCGCCTTCGGCATCCACGCCAACAACATCTTCCCGATGTGGGACTGGGTCGGTGGGCGCTACTCGCTGTGGTCGGCTATCGGCCTGCCCATCGCCCTGGCCATCGGCATGTCCAATTTCAAGGAGCTACTGTCCGGCGCGCACAGCATGGACATGCATTTCCGCACCGCCCAGTTCGAGCAGAACATGCCGGTGCTGCTGGCCCTGCTCGGCATCTGGTATGGCAATTTCTGGGGTGCGCAGAGCCACGCGATCCTGCCGTACGACCACTACCTGCGCAACATCACCAAGCACCTGCAGCAGCTGGACATGGAATCCAACGGCAAGAGCGTGCGCCAGGACGGCAGCCCGGTAAGCTGCGCGACCGGCCCGGTGATCTGGGGCGGCGTCGGCTGCAACGGCCAGCACGCCTATCACCAGTTGCTGCACCAGGGCACCGAGCTGATTCCGGCCGACTTCATCGTGCCGGTGGTCAGCTACAACCCGGTGGCCGACCACCATCAGTGGCTGTACGCCAACTGTCTGTCGCAGAGTCAGGCGCTGATGCTCGGCAAGACCCGCACCGAGGCCGAGGCCGAGCTGCGTGCGCGCGGCGCCGATGAGGCCGAAGTGCAGCGCCTGGCGCCGCACAAGGTGATCCCCGGCAACCGGCCGAGCAACACCCTGGTGCTGGAGCGCATCAGCCCACGCCGCCTGGGCGCTCTGGTCGCCATGTACGAGCACAAGGTCTTCGTGCAGAGCGTGCTGTGGGGCATCAACGCCTTCGACCAATGGGGCGTCGAGCTGGGCAAGGAGCTGGGCAAGGGCGTCTACCAACGCCTCACCGGCTGGGACCAGCCACCCGCCGAAGACGCCTCGACCCAGGGTCTGATCGATTTCTTCCGCGGCCGGCACCGCGGTTGACAGACACCAACCCGACGAACCCGGCCCTGTGCCGGGTTCGTGCTTTGTGGAGTGTTCTAAAGTGGAGGGGTAGTCCGAATGCGGGTTGAACCGCGCAGTCGCTTGGATGCACCCTAGCCCCATCGCGAACGACAACAAGAAGGCCCAAGCCATGTTCGAAATCACTCGCCACCCCGTGCCCGATGCCGTGCGCCAGCGCGCCCTGCTGGACAACGCGGGTTACCTGCAGCTGTACCAACAGTCCATAGAACAACCGGAAGCGTTCTGGAGCGAGCAGGCCAACAGCTTCCTCGACTGGTTCAAACCCTGGGACGAACTGCACCGCAGCGACCTGGCCAAGGGCGAGGCCGAGTGGTTCAAGGGCGGTCAACTCAACGTTGCGCACAACTGCATCGACCGCCATCTGCAAAAGCGCGGCGAACAGATCGCCATCATCTGGGAAGGTGACAACCCGGCCGAATCCGCGCACATCACCTACAACAAGCTGCACCACAACGTCAGTCGCCTGGCCAACGTGCTGAAGAGCCGCGGCGTGCAGAAGGGCGACCGGGTGTGCATCTACATGCCGATGATCCCCGAGGCCGCCTACGCCATGCTCGCCTGCACGCGCATCGGCGCCATCCACTCGGTGGTGTTCGGCGGCTTCTCCCCGGACGCCCTGCGCGACCGCATCCTCGATGCCGACTGCCGCACGGTGATCACCGCCGATGAAGGCGTACGCGGCGGCAAGTACATTCCGCTGAAGAACAATGTCGACAAGGCCCTGCAGAGCTGCCCCAGCGTTTCCACCGTACTGGTGGTCGAACGTACCCAGGGCGAGATCGACTGGGTGGAAGGCCGCGACCTCTGGTATCACCAGGCCCTCAAGGACGCCAGCGGCGACTGCCCGGCCGAACCGATGGATGCCGAGGACCCGCTGTTCATCCTCTATACGTCGGGATCGACCGGCAAACCCAAGGGCGTGCTGCACACCACCGGCGGCTACCTGCTGGGCGCGGCGATGACCCACAAATACGTGTTCGACTACCACGAGGGTGACATCTACTGGTGCACCGCCGACGTCGGCTGGGTCACCGGACACAGCTATATCGTCTATGGTCCGCTGGCCAACGGCGCCACCACCCTGATGTTCGAGGGCGTGCCCAACTACCCGGACGCCTCGCGCTTCTGGCAGGTGATCGACAAGCACCAGGTCAACATCTTCTACACCGCGCCCACCGCCCTGCGCGCGCTGATGCGCGAGGGCGAGGCACCGGTCAAGGCCACCGAACGCACCAGCCTGCGCCTGCTCGGCAGCGTCGGTGAACCGATTAACCCCGAAGCCTGGGAGTGGTACTACAACGTGGTCGGCGACCAACGCTGCCCGATCGTCGACACCTGGTGGCAAACCGAAACCGGCTCGATCCTGATCACCCCGCTGCCTGGCGCCACTGAGCTCAAGCCCGGCTCGGCCACCCGCCCCTTCTTCGGCGTGCAACCGGTGCTGCTCGACGAGCAGGGCAAGGAGATCGAAGGGGCAGGCAGCGGCGTACTCGCCATCAAAGCCAGCTGGCCGAGCCAGATTCGCAGCGTCTACGGCGATCACCAGCGCATGATCGACACCTACTTCAAGCCCTACCCCGGCTACTACTTCACCGGCGATGGCGCGCGCCGCGACGAGGATGGCTACTACTGGATCACCGGCCGGGTGGACGACGTGATCAACGTTTCCGGCCACCGCATCGGCACCGCCGAAGTGGAGAGCGCCCTGGTGCTGCACGACGCAGTGGCCGAGGCGGCGGTGGTCGGCTACCCGCACGACCTCAAGGGCCAGGGCATCTACGCCTACGTCACCCTGATGAAGGGCAGCGAGCCGTCCGAAGCCCTGCAGAAGGAGCTGCTGGCACTGGTCGGCAAGGAGATCGGCAGCTTTGCCAAACCGGAGCTGATCCAGTGGGCACCGGGCCTGCCGAAGACCCGCTCGGGCAAGATCATGCGGCGCATCCTGCGCAAGATCGCCTGCAACGAGCTGGAGAACATGGGCGACACTTCGACCCTGGCCGATCCTTCCGTGGTCGACAACCTGATCGAACAGCGCCTGAACCGCTGAGGGTAGAATGGCGACCCCCTCGCAGGAGCCGCCTACCCATGGAGTTCGTCCGTCGCAAGATCGAAGCCCAGGTGCTCAGTCTCAGTGGCATCGCCCTCGGCCAGATCGACTTCAGCCAGCCACCCGGCGACCCTGGCCTGTTCGGCCCGCAGTCTGTGTGCTGGCAAGTGCACGGCGACTTCACCAGCATGATGGTCGGCGGCATCTCCGCTCTGCTGCTGCAGGCCCTGCACCCGCTGGCGCTGGCCGGCGTGTGGGATCACTCGAATTTCCGCGAGGACCTGATCGGCCGTCTGCGCCGCACCGGGCAGTTCATCTCCGGCACCACCTTCGGCTCCACCCGCGATGCCGAATGGCTGATCGACAAGGTACGCACCATCCACCTGCAGGTAGTCGGCAGCGCACCCGATGGCCGCCCCTATGCGGCGAGTGACCCGGCGCTGCTGACCTGGGTGCACGTGGCCGAAGTCTCCAGCTTCCTCGCAGCGCACCTGCGTTACCGCAACCCGCAGCTGAGCGAAGCCGATCAGGACCGCTACTACGCCGAGGTCGCACTGATCGCCGAACGCCTGGGCGCCGAAAACGTGCCGCGTTCGCGCTCCGCGGTAGCCGCCTACCTCGCCGAGGCCCGCCCGCAACTGCTCTGCGATGAACGCTCGCGGGAAATCCTGCGCATCCTCAAGGGCGCACCGGCCCCCAGTGCGCTGGCAGTACCGGTAGGCAGGCTGCTGATGCAGGCTGGCGTCGACCTGCTGCCGGACTGGGCTCAGGCCATGCTCGACACCCGCATCGGCGCAGTGCAGAGCCGCGCCATCCGCAGCGGCGTCAACAGCCTGGCACCGACCCTGCGCTGGGCGGTACGTGGTGGCGCCGTGCATCGCGCCCGCCAGCGCCTGGGCCTGCCAGCCAGGGGCTGACCGGCCAGTTCGCGTGCTGGTCGCGGCGGAACAGGCTATGCCACCATAACGCCCCCGTCGCGCCTACACTGCGCAGCCCGAATTCGAGGAGCCTGTCATGCAAGAAGTCGTCATCGTCGCCGCCACCCGTACCGCCATTGGCAGCTTCCAGGGTTCCCTGGCCAACGTGCCGGCCGTCGACCTGGGCGCCGCCGTGATCAAGCAGCTGCTGGCACAAACCGGCCTCAACCCGGCCGAAGTCGATGAAGTACTGCTCGGCCACGTACTCACCGCCGGCGCCGGGCAGAACACCGCGCGCCAGGCCGCAATCCAGGCCGGCCTACCGCACGCCGTACCGGCCATGACCCTGAACAAGGTCTGCGGCTCGGGCCTCAAGGCCCTGCACCTGGGCGCCCAGGCGATTCGCTGCGGCGACGCCGAGGTAATCATCGCCGGCGGCATGGAGAACATGAGCCTGGCGCCCTACGTCATGCCTGCCGCCCGCACCGGCCTGCGCATGGGCCACGGTAAGCTCATCGACACGATGATCCAGGACGGCCTGTGGGACGCCTTCAACGACTACCACATGGGCATCACCGCCGAGAACCTGGTCGAAAAATACGGCATCAGCCGTGACGCCCAGGATGCCTTCGCCGCCGCCTCGCAGCAGAAGGCCTGCGCCGCCATCGAGGCCGGGCGCTTCGCCGATGAAATCACCCCGGTCCTGATCCCCTCGCGCAAGGGCGATCCGGTCAGCTTCGCCACCGACGAGCAGCCGCGCGCCGGCACCACCGCCGAATCCCTGGGCAAGCTCAAGCCGGCGTTCAAGAAGGACGGCAGCGTCACCGCCGGCAACGCCTCCAGCCTCAACGACGGCGCCGCCGCCGTACTGCTGATGAGCGCCGAGAAAGCCAAGGCCCTCGGCCTGCCGGTGCTGGCCAAGATCGCCGCCTACGCCAATGCTGGCGTCGACCCTGCAATCATGGGCATCGGCCCGGTGTCGGCGACCCAGCGCTGCCTGGAGAAGGCTGGCTGGCAGCTGGCCGACCTCGACCTGATCGAAGCCAACGAGGCCTTCGCCGCCCAGGCTCTGTCGGTGGGCCAGGAGCTGGGCTGGGACGCCAGCAAGGTCAACGTCAACGGTGGCGCCATCGCCCTAGGCCACCCGATCGGCGCCTCCGGCTGCCGGGTGCTGGTGACCCTGCTGCACGAGATGCTCAAGCGCGACGCCAAGAAGGGCCTGGCCACCCTGTGCATCGGTGGCGGCCAGGGCGTAGCGCTGGCGATTGAGCGCTAAAGGTTACGCCCAACGCTCGCATTCGCGGTGTCGGCGGCGCGTGCCGTAGGCGGCCTTTCTGCGCACCGCCTCCCTGCGACCACGAGCGCTGCATGCGACTGATCACAGAGTAACGTCGGCCTAGTGCCGGCGTTTTTCTTGGTAAACTGCGCGCCCTTTTGCCGAGACGCCGCGCATGTCCTCTCTCCATCAGGCGCTGCGCGCCGCTCTCGATTCTCGCCAACCACTGCTCGCCGAACTGCACCAGCAGGGCACCGACTGCTACCGCCTGTTCCACGGCAGCCAGGAAGGCGCCCCCGGCCTCACCGCCGACCGCTACGGCCCACAGCTGCTGGTCCAGAGTTTTCACCAGCCACTGCAGCTCGACGCCCTGCTCGACCTGCATGCCAGCATCGGCGAACAGCTGGGCCTCGATCTGCAGCTGGTCTACAACGACCGCTCCGGTGGCAATTCGCGCATCGACCGCCGTGACCCGGTGTACCAGGCCGCCCCCGAAGCGCTGGAAGATCTGATCGGCCAGGAATGGGGCCTGAATTACAGGGTACGCGGCCGCCATCCGGGCCAGGATCCGCTGCTGTTCCTCGACCTGCGCAACGCCCGCGGCTGGATCAAGGCCAACAGCGCTGGCAAGTCGGTGCTCAACCTGTTTGCCTACACCTGCGGTGTCGGCCTCTGTGCCGCGGCCGGCGGCGCCAGCGAAGTAGTCAACCTGGACTTCGCCGAAGGCAACCTGGCCGTGGGCAAGGAGAACGGCGCGCTGAACCCCGAGCTGACGCCGATGCAGTTCATTCAGTCCGACTACTTCCCGGCCATTCGCCAACTGGCCGGTCTACCCATCGCCAGCCGCCGTGGCCACAAGCTGCCCGCTTACCCACGCCTGCAACAGCGCCAGTTCGACCTGGTATTTCTCGATCCACCGGCCTGGGCCAAGAGCGCCTTCGGCACGGTCGACCTGCTGCGCGACTACCAGAGCCTGCTCAAACCGGCGATCCTGGCCACCGCTGAGAACGGCACCCTGGTGTGCTGCAACAACCTGGCAAAAGTGAGCATGGACGACTGGCGGCCCCAGGTGCTGCGCTGTGCGGAGAAACTCGGCCGCCCCGTGCGCGAATGGCAACAGATTGCCCCTGCTGCCGACTTCCCCTCACGCGACGGCCAGCCGCCACTGAAGACCCTGGTTCTGCATTTCTGATCTAGCGCGTGAGCACTCTGATGGCCCACAGGGTTGCCGGAGCCATGCCATACTTCCCGGCACCTCAGCCTGGAAGATGAAGCTGCCACATGCCCAAAGGATTGAAAAACACGGCCTGCGCGCTCGTGATCGCCTTCGCCCTCTATAGCCTGCTGGGCTTCCTGATCCTGCCTGGCGTCGCCCTGCGCATCGCCAACCAGCAGCTCGCCGAGCTGGCCACCGTACCGGCGAAGTTGCAGCGCATCGAGCTCAATCCCTTCTCCCTGGAGCTGCAACTCTGGGGCCTGCAGATAGGCGAAGCCGAGAAGCCGCAGGTGGCCTTTCAGCGCCTGTACGCCAACCTGCAGCTGGATAGCCTGTGGAGTGGCGCCCTGCACCTGACCGACATCGAGCTGGAACAGGCCCATGCCGAGGTGCTGTTCGCCAAGGACGGCACGCTCAACCTGACCCAGCTGTTCAAGCTGCCACCCAGTGAGACCAAGTCGGACGACGAGGCTGCCAGCGACCCCTTCCCGCTGCGCATCGAGCGCATCGAACTGATCGAGAACGGCCTGCATTTCGCGGATCTGCGCCCTAGCGAGGCGGTGGAATTCGTTTACGACTCGCTCAATCTGGAGCTGAACAACCTCAGCACCCTGCCCAACGACAACGCAGAGATGAACCTGGTGGCGACCGGTCCCTACGGCGGACGCGTCGACTGGCAAGGCCAGATCAGCCTGACGCCGATTGCCTCCAAGGGGCACGTCAAGATCACTGACGGCAAACTCACAGGTGTCTGGCCCTACGTGCGCGACGCCGTGCCCCTGGTCCTGCAAGACGGCATCGTCAGCCTGGACAGCGACTATTCGCTGAGCCTGGCCGAGGGCACCGAACTGCTGCTCAGCAATCTGAACATCGGCCTGGCACCCTTCGCCATCGACAGCCCGGCCGGGAAGCCGCTGGTTCGCCTGGAACGCCTGGACGTCAGCGAAACCAGCCTGGATCTGGCCAAACAACAGGTCATCGTCGGCAAAGTACGCAGCCATAACCTGGAAACCTGGGCCGCCCGCGAAGCCGATGGTCAGCTCGACTGGCAGAAACTGTTCGCCAGCCATAGCAAGCCAGTAGCCGAACCGACTGAGCCGCCCACCACGAACACCGCGACGCCTGCTGCAAGTGAGGGTGGCGCCGGTTCGGAGCCAAAACCCGTAGCAAGTGAGCCCGCTGCCGAGCCGGCGGCGCAGCCCGCGCCCCCGGTGGCCGATACCAGCGACGCGCCACCAGCTCCGAGCGAGGCCCAACCCACCAAGCCCTGGCAAGTTCTGCTGCGCGACGTGCAACTACGCAAGTATCAAGTTCACCTGGTCGACAAGGCTGCCGGAAAGCAGGAAGTCAAACTCGACCTGGCCCCGCTCAACCTGGACATCACCGACTTCGACAGCCTGGGCACCTCGCCTTTTGGCCTCAAACTGGATACCGGGCTGAACAAGAATGGTCAGCTCAAGGTCGACGGCCAGGTGCAGATCAGCCCCACCTGGGCCAAGTTGCAAGTGGTCAGCCGCGACATCGACCTGCGTCTGGCCCAGGCCTATATCGAGCCCTTCGCACGCCTGGAGCTACGCAGCGGCATGCTCGGCAGCGAGCTGGCCGTCGACCTGAAAAGCGTAGAGCCACTGGCCTTCAGCATCGCCGGCAGCGCCGAGGTCGGCCAACTGCATACCCTGGACACCATCAAGAATCGCGACTTTCTCAAGTGGCAACAGCTGCAGGTGAGCGGGCTCGACTACCGCCATGGCGAAGGCCTGGCGATCCAGCAGGTCAATCTGCAGCAGCCCTATGTACGCTTCATCATCAACGAGAACCTGACCACCAACGTCAGCGACCTGATGATCCCGCAACCGGCAGAGTCGGACGCCAAACCCACGCAGAGCAACAAGCCACTGCCGATCCGCATCGGCGGCATCGCCATCAAGGACGGCTCGGCCAACTTCGCCGACTTCAGCCTGACGCCCAACTTCGCCACTGCCATCCAGCAGCTCAATGGCCAGATCGGCACCCTCGACAACCAGAGCCCGAAAACCGCCAGCGTCGATATCACCGGCAAGGTCGACAAGTACGCGCCGGTCAGTATCAAGGGCGGGCTGACGCCGTTCGACCCGATGAACAGCCTGGATATCGCCACCAGCTTCAAGAACGTCGAGCTGACCACCCTCACCCCCTATTCCGGCAAGTTCGCCGGCTATCGCATCCGCAAGGGTCGCCTCAATCTGGACCTGCACTACCAGATCGAGAAAGGCCTGCTCAATGCCGATAACAAGCTGCTGCTGGAAGACCTGCAGCTGGGCGAGAAGGTCGACAGCAAGGATGCGGTGGATCTGCCGATCCGCCTGGCCGTGGCCCTGCTCAAGGATACCCAGGGCAATATCGACATCCAGCTACCGGTCAAGGGCGACCTCAACAACCCCGAATTCAGCGTCATGCCTATCGTCTGGCAGACCTTGCGCAATCTGGTACTACGCGCGGCCCAGGCCCCGTTCAAGTTCATCGCCGGACTGGTCGGCGGCGGCAGCGAAGATCTCAGTCAGGTGCAGTTCGCCGCCGGCAGCAGCGAACTGGACGGCCCGGCACAGAAGACCCTGGATACCCTGGCCGCAGCCCTCAAGGAACGCCCGGTGCTACGCCTGGAGGTCGAGGGTATGAGCGCCAGCGCCAGCGACGGCCCCCTGCTGGCCGAACAACGCCTGGAGCGCGAATACCAGAACACCCAGTACAAGATGCTGCAACGCAGTGGCGACAAGGTGCCCGCCGAGCCAGCACTGCTGGTAGTGGACGAGGACGACAAGCCGGTGCTGCTGGAAGGCATCTACCGCACTCGCCTGAAGCAGCAGCCGCCGGCCGAGTGGAAGGAATTGCCGGATGAAGAGCGCACGGCGAAGATGCGCGACGCCGTCCTGCAGTCCTGGGCCAAGAGCGAACTGCTGCTGCGTCAGCTGGGCCAGGCTCGCGCCGCCAGCATCAAGGACTACCTGGTGGAGCGCGGCGGCCTGGAAGACCAGCGCATCTACCTGCTCGATGTGGGCCTGACGGAAGGTGCCACCAGCACCCCCGTCGGTACTGCGCTGCATCTGGGAAGTCTGTGATCATGCGCCTTGCGGTTGCCCTCGCCATGTTGCTGGCGGCTGGTCAAATCCAGGCTGACAGCCTGCGCTGTGGCAGCAAGCTGGTCAGTGTCGGCGACCGCGCATTCGAGGTGGAGAACAAATGTGGTGCGCCAACCTATCGCGACATTGTCGGCTACACGTTGGGTGGCTACGATCGCCGCGAGTACCGGGTAGAAGAATGGGTCTACGGACCGGATAACGGCATGCTCAGCATCCTCACGTTCGAAGGCAATCGTCTCACCCGTATCGAACGCAAGCGCAACGACTAACCCAGCCCCACTACCCGCTCGAGTCGACACCCAGATGCGTACTGCAATACTGCTCGCCATAACCCTTGCCCTGAGTGAAACTGCCACCGCGAGCTCGACACTCAGGTGCGGTACTGGCCTGGTCAGCACTGGCGACCTGGCCAGCGAGCTGCGGAGCAAATGCGGTGAACCGGTGAGCCAGAGCTTCCTTGGCTACCGGGAAGTCAGCGACTATTACGGCACGATTACCGAGGTCGCTATTGAAGAGTGGGTCTACGGCCCCAGAAACGGCATGTATTATTTCCTCCGCTTGGAAGGCAACCGCCTGATCAAGATCGAGAGCAAACGCAAAAACTGACATCAACCACTACACAAGGATGAACTTCATGAAAGGGAAAACCCTGCTCATCGGCAGCCTGCTGCTCGCCTTCAGCGCCACCAGCCATGCTGACTCCCTACGTTGCGCCAAAGGCATTGTCAGCACCGGCGACCGCAGTGTGGAAGTGCTGAGCAAGTGCGGAGAGCCGGCCAGCAAAGCCGTCACCGGCTATGTCGTCAGTGAACGACAGAACCTTGAGGTACCGCAGGAAGAGTGGATCTACACGCCGGAAGGCGGCATGCAGTACTTCCTGCTGATCGAGGGCGGCGTTCTGACCCGCATCGATAGCAAGCGAGGCAGCTAACTGCCGAGCGACAAGGACGTAGCTAATGCTGATCACCCCTGCCGAACACCCGCTGGACTGGAAGCGCCCGCCGGTCATCACCCTGCTCCTGATCCTGCTCAACACCCTGATCTACTTCGGTTATCAGGGTGGCGATGAGAAGCGCCTGGAGATTGCCGTTCACGCCTACCTCGATGGCGGCCTGCTCAATCGCGAGCGGGCGCTGTTTCTGGAGAGCATCGGTCAGCGAGAGAGTCTGGACAGCGACGAGCGTGCCTATGTCGACGGCATGCGCCGCCAGGAACTGGCGCGCTGGATCCTGTATGACCTGGAGTTCGAGAACAGTCTGCATCAGCGCCCCGACTACCAAGCCGATGCTGCCTGGCAGAACGCTCGGGAGCAGGCCGAGGCCGCACGCAATCGGCTGAGTACCATCCGTTTCGGCTTCATCCCGGCCCGGTTCAGCGTGCAGGGGCTGTTCGGCGCGATGTTCCTGCATGGCAGCTTCGACCACCTGCTGGGCAATATGCTGTTTCTGTTCATCTTCGGCTTCGCCCTGGAGATCGCCCTGGGCAAGGCCATCTACTTGGGCTTCTATCTGCTCAGCGGGGTGGCCTCGCACCTGCTGTGGTGGGCGCTGGACCCGGTCTGGGTGAGCGGCGTTGGCGCCTCTGGCGCCATCTCCGGGCTGATGGGTATGTACATCGGTGTCTATGGCCTGCGCCGAATCAATTTCTTTTACTGGCTCGGCCCACTGATCGGTTATTTCAAGGCGCCGGCCCTATGGATATTGCCGGTGTGGATGGGCAAGGAGCTTTACGGCCTGCTGGCGGCGGACGATCACGTCAACTATTACGCCCACCTGGGAGGCCTGGGCGCGGGCTTCCTGGCCGTCTGGCTGGCTCGCCTCAGCGGTCGCCTGCAGATGGACGAAGCCTATCTGCACAAGGAGGACCCGGACGCGCCCTTCAAGCGCGAACTGGCTGCCCTCGATCAGCTCATCGGCCAGTTCGCCCTGGCCCAGGCCGCCGCCCGTGGACCCGATCTGCTAGCCCGCTATCCGGGTCGCCTCGCCCTGCTGGAACGGCTCTATGCGGTCGCCAGCGGTCGGCAGGATAAAGCGCTGCTGTCACAAGTGCTCAAGCAGCTGTTCGCCCTACCCGACAACGCTGAAATAAAGCCACTGCTGCTACGCCTTGCAGAAGATAGCGCCGGCCCTGGCCAACCACTGCTCAGCCATCCCGCCGTGCAACTGCACCTGCTGCAAAAGCTGCTCAGAGCAGGAGAAGGCCCGCGCGCCATGTCCGCCTGGCGCAAGCTCAGCCAGACAGCGCAACCCGTCGGCCAATTGCCGGCGCTGACCCTGCAACTGGCCAAGCAGTTGGGCCCGCGCCAGGATCTGCGGGGCGTCAGTGAACTGGCCCAATACCTGCGCAAGGCCTTCCCCGAAGCCGAGCAGACTGTACAACTGAGCCTCTACCAGCAGCACCTGGGCCGCTGAACGCCCACAAAAAAGCCCCGCGAACGGGGCTTCCTTGGAGCGAGGCGACTACAGCTTGCTGCTGAAATCGCGGATCTCCTGTTGCGCCTTCTCCTTGGTCCAACCGTAGCGCTCCTGCAGTTTGCCTTCTAGGTACTCACTATGGCCATCGACCACATCCAGATCGTCGTCGGTCAGGTTGCCCCAGCGTTCACGAATACGGCCACTGAGCTGCTTCCACTTGCCTTTGATTACATCGGAATTCATGGTTTTTCCCTCGGGTTGCGGGCTGCCGACGGGTGGCCGGCAGCACTTAGGATTAGTCGGTGGCTTTCAGACCGTCGGCGGAAACCGCAGTCACACCCTTGACCATCTTGGCCTTCTCCACCGCCAGGTCGCGCTCGGCGGCCGTCGGCACGACGCCGGACAGCGACACCACACCCTTGTTGGTTTCAACCTCGATATCCAGACCACTGATGCTGTCGTCAGCCAGGAAGTCCGCTTTCACCTTGCTGGTAATCCAGGTATCGGACACCACGGCCTGCGCCTCTTCCACGCTGTCATTGCTGGCCACTTGCAGCGGCTCGGCAGCATAGGCACCTGCTAGCGGCAGGCCCAGAGCGGTAGCGGTCAGAGCGGCAAGGGTCCACTTGTTGAAGGACTGTTTCATGGCGATTTACTCCTGGTTGCTTCGAAAAGTCGGCAGCCAACCCTTGGCTGCGTCTGCAGGAGTAACTTCGCAAGCCCTGTGCCAGGCTCCGTAAAAAATAATTTACTTAAATATCAATAACTTATTTTAAATGAAAATTCACAGACCCATGCAAACTACCGATTCCACACCTGCGCGACCGTGCAGATTGCAATGTTAGCCATCAAGCGCCTGTTGCCAGCCTGGCCAGCGTGGCCTCCAGGTTCGCCACTTCGCCCAGCAGCGGCGACTGTGGGTACTTGGCCCGGATGAAGCCCAGCAGCCGTTGAGCCGGCTCGATCTGCCCCAGGTCTTCGGCAAAGCCGCGTGCGGCCAGCAGATAGGCGCGGGGAATATGCGGGTAGTCGGGAAAGCGCAGATGCAGGTTGCGCAGCAGGCTGAGCCCTTCGCGGGTCTTGTGGCGCTCCAGCAGGGCCTGCGCCACCCGCTCGCAGACCAGGGCATCGTCCGGCAGATAATCGGCCTGTAGCTGACGCGCATTGAGCAGTGCCATAGCGGCCTGTGCCGGATTGAGCCGTGCCGCCAGCGGTAGATAGTGGGCCAGATGGCGCAGGCAGCGCTCACGGGCATGCAGGCCGAACAGCAGCTGATGAAAGCGCTCATTGAGGCGCAGGTCGTTGGGCATCACGTCCAGGGCGCGGGCCAGTAGCTCCAGCGCCTGCGTGCCCTGACCTTCCTTGAGACGAATTTCGGCTTCGGCCAGGGCATGCCGACGGCGGTATTCCTCGGCCGGATAGCCACGCACCTCCTCTTCTACCGCTACGTAGCCGAGGGCACCCTGATACTGGAATACGGCGTAGCCCATCATGGCGCACATCACCACGCTGAAGTAGCCGAACAACAGCGTGGCGACAGGCAGCAGTACGACTCTGGGCAGGCCACCGGAAAGCATGTAGGTGACCCAGTCCGGCGACTGCCAGAGGATGAACAGAAAGGCCCAGAGGATCAGGTAACGCCAGCCCATGGCCTTGATCACCGCGCCCACCTGGTCGGGGCTCAGCGCCCCCCCCAGGGTCTTGTCCAGGGCCAGGCGGATGATACTGGCCGGGATCAGCAACTGGACGCCCAGGGTGGCTGCCCAGAATAGCGCCTCACTGTGGAAGTCGGCCGCCAGCCACACCACGGCAAAGGCGATGAAGAAGATCACCAGCAGCCGCCAGAACAGGCTGAAGCCTTCGGCGGAAAAAGCGGTCAGCAGTGATGGCGCTTCCCTAACCCCCAGGCTGGCGTTCTCGATGACCGTCTGCAGATATTTGGTGGCGACGCAGAACAGCGCCAGCCACAGCAGCTTCCAGGCCGGCATGAACAGGCTGGCCAGGCAGAGCACCGCCGCAAACGCCAGCGCCCCGGGCTGCAGGCCATAGAGGAAGAACTGCGGGATGCGCTGCCAGAACGGCTGAGCGGTATTGGCGGCCCCCAGGAAATGCAGCTTGTCACGGCACAGAGTACAGAGCGGGGCATCGTCCGGTGCCTCGGCATTCAGCGGCACGCAGCAGTCGCCGTAGTCGCGTGGGCAGGCCGGGCAATGCCAGGTCGCCGGTTGTGCGGGGTGGTAACGACAGTAGGTGACGTCCATGTGGGTAACATCCTTGGAGTACTGCAGGAGCACTATTGTCCGGGCAAAAAAAGAGGGCCCGCAAGGGGCCCTCTCTATGACTGCCTGGCTAAGGTTCAGACACCAGAAGCCTTGGCAGCGGCAACGTCCTTGATCGACAGCTTGATACGGCCGCGGTTGTCCACGTCCAGTACCAGTACTTCGACTTCCTGGCCTTCCTTCAGTACGTCGGTGACTTTCTCGACACGCGCATCGCTGAGCATGGAGATGTGCACCAGACCGTCCTTGCCCGGCAGGATGTTGACGAAGGCACCGAAATCGACGATGCGCTCGACCTTGCCGACGTAGATCTTGCCGATCTCGGCTTCCGCGGTGATACCCAGCACGCGCTGACGCGCGGCCTCGGCAGCTTCCTTGGTCTCGCCGAAGATCTTGATCGAGCCGTCGTCTTCGATGTCGATCGAAGCCTTGGTCTCTTCACAGATACCACGGATGGTCGCGCCACCCTTGCCGATGACGTCGCGGATTTTATCCTGGTCGATCTTCATCGCGATCATGGTCGGCGCGTTGGCCGACAGCTCGCTGCGCGACTGGGCAATGACCTGGTTCATCTGGCCGAGGATGTTCAGGCGCGCTTCCAGGGCCTGGCCCAGGGCGATTTCCATGATCTCTTCGGTGATGCCCTGGATCTTGATGTCCATCTGCAGTGCGGTGACGCCATTGGCGGTACCGGCAACCTTGAAGTCCATGTCGCCCAGGTGATCTTCATCACCGAGGATATCGGTCAGAACGGCGAACTTCTCGCCTTCCTTGACCAGACCCATGGCGATACCGGCAACCGGGGCCTTCATCGGTACACCGGCGTCCATCAGAGCCAGGGAAGCACCGCAGACCGAAGCCATGGAGCTGGAGCCGTTGGATTCGGTGATTTCCGAGACCACGCGGATGGTGTACGGGAACTCGTCGGCGGCCGGCAGCATGGCCTGTACCGAACGACGGGCCAGACGGCCGTGACCGATTTCGCGGCGACCGGTGGCACCCATGCGACCACACTCACCGACCGAGTACGGCGGGAAGTTGTAGTGCAACATGAAGGGGTCTTTCTTCTCGCCTTCGAGGGTGTCGAGCAGCTGCGCATCACGGGCGGTACCGAGGGTGGCAACCACCAGGGCCTGGGTTTCGCCACGGGTGAACAGGGCCGAACCGTGGGTCTTGTCCAGTACGCCGACTTCGATGTTCAGACCACGCACGGTGCGGGTGTCGCGACCGTCGATGCGCGGTTTGCCGTTGACGATGTTCTCGCGCACGGTGCGGTATTCGATTTCGCCGAAGGCTTCCTTCACTTCGCCAGCGGAAGGCTGGCCTTCTTCGCCGGAGAACTTGGCAACCACCTGATCTTTCAGCTCACCCAGGCGCGCGTAGCGTTCCTGCTTGACGGTGATGGTGTAAGCCTGGGAAATCGCTTCGCCGAACTCGCTGCGAATGGCGCTCAGCAGCGCAGTGTTCTCAGCCTTCGGCTGCCAGTCCCAAGTCGGCTTGCCGGCTTCGGCTGCCAGCTCGCTCACGGCCTGGATCACGGCCTGGAATTCGTCGTGGGCAAACAGCACGGCGCCCAGCATCTGGTCTTCGGTCAGCTCCTTGGCTTCCGACTCAACCATCAGTACGGCGTCCTTGGTACCTGCAACGACCATGTCCAGGCTGGAGGCCTTGAGCTGCTCGTAGGTCGGGTTCAGCAGGTAGCCGGTTTCCGGGTGGAAGGCTACGCGCGCGGCGCCGATCGGGCCGTTGAACGGGATGCCGGAAACGGCCAGGGCAGCCGAGGTACCGATCATCGCGGCGATGTCCGGATCGGTCTTCTTGCTGGTGGAGACCACGGTGCAGATGACCTGCACTTCGTTCTGGAAACCTTCCGGGAACAGCGGGCGGATCGGACGGTCGATCAGGCGCGAGGTCAGGGTTTCTTTCTCGCTGGGGCGCGCTTCACGCTTGAAGAAGCCGCCCGGGATCTTGCCGGCAGCGTAGGTCTTTTCCTGGTAGTGCACGGACAGCGGGAAAAAATCCTTGCCCGGGTCGGCGCTCTTGGCACCGGTTACGGCGACCAGCACGGTGACGTCGTCGTCAACGGTGACCAGCACGGCGCCGGAGGCCTGACGGGCGATGCGGCCAGTCTCGAGGGTTACGGTCGATTGACCGAACTGGAACTTCTTGATTACCGGGTTCACGGTGTCTTCCTTCTCTTTGTTGCCTTGGGGGAACTGGTGGATCGAGGGCTGGGCCCCGAAAGTCTGTTCAGAATCCGCCGCCGTGGCAGCGCATTTTGGACAAGCTCTAAATCCCTTCTGCAGAAAGCCAGAAGCTGGAAGCCCGAAGCCACAGTCGGTTCAACCCGTCTGCCGCTTCAAACTTCCAGCTTCTCACTTCAGGTTTACGTCTTAACGACGCAGACCCAGGCGACCGATCAGGGCGCTGTAACGCGAGGCATCTTTGCCCTTCAGGTAGTCCAGCAGCTTACGACGCTGGTTAACCATACGGATCAGGCCACGACGCGAGTGGTGGTCTTTGCCGTTGGCCTTGAAGTGGCCTTGCAGCTTGTTGATGTTGGCGGTCAGCAGGGCAACCTGCACTTCCGGAGAACCGGTGTCGCCTTCAGCTTGCTTGTAGTCGCTTACGATCTGGGCTTTTTCTTCAACGCTCAGTGCCATGGTAATGGGCTCCTAAGTGAACAGGCCGGGACGAGTCCCGTGTTTTAAATAAGAGGAGTGACCGTGCCTGCTGACAGCCACCCTCATAGACGAACCATTGCTAACAACAGCCCGCTCCGGTCATTTCGACCGAATCTGTCGACCCAGGCCTTAAGGCCTAGGTCTGCAAACCAAGGCTAGGCCTTGGTCGATATCAAACGCTTCGGCGCAATGCGCCCGTCTTCGCTCACTTCACCGATGCCGATGAAGCGACCGGTGTGATCCTGCACCCGAACCATGCCGAACTTCGGCGCTTCCGGGGCTCGCACTGGCTGACCATGCAGCCAGTAGTAGGCACTGTGTTCGCTGAACTGCAGCAGCGGCCAATGCTCGAGGCCACTATCTGCCGGCAACAGGAAGCGGTCCAGCGCCTCGCTGCCGCCTTCGGCATGGGCCTTTTCCAGCTCTTCCAGGGTTACCGTCTGCGCCAGCTTGAACGGCCCAGCCTGGGTTCGGCGCAGTTCAGCGACATGCGCGCCACAGCCGAGCAGCTGGCCCAGGTCTTCAACCAGGGTACGAATATAGGTGCCTTTGCTGCAGGCCACGGACAGACGCAGCTGCGTATTGTCCAGGGCCAGCAAATCCAGGCGCGCAATAGTAACAGAACGCGCCTCGCGCTCCACTACTTCGCCTGCGCGGGCCAGCTTGTACAGCGGCTGGCCATCCTTCTTCAGGGCCGAGTACATCGGCGGTATCTGACTGATTTGCCCACGAAAACGTGGCAGCAGGGCCTCCACGTCATCCCGACCGACGGTCACCTCGCGCCGCTCCAGGACATCGCCCTCGGCGTCGCCAGTGGTGGTAGTCACGCCCAGCTGAGCCAGGGTCTCGTAACCCTTGTCGGCATCCAGCAAGTACTGGGAGAACTTGGTCGCCTCGCCGAAGCACAAAGGCAGCACGCCGGTGGCCAGCGGGTCGAGACTGCCGGTGTGGCCGGCCTTCTCGGCATTGAGCAGCCAGCGCACCTTCTGTAGTGCAGCGTTGGAGCTGAAGCCATGGGGCTTGTCGAGCAGGATGATGCCGCTGACATTGCGGCGGATACGTTTGACCTGGGCCACGCTCAATCGTCCTGATGCTTGCTGTCTTCGGCGACGGCACGCTCGATCAACGAGGACAAGTGCACGCCACGGGAAATGCTTTCGTCATAGTGGAAATGCAAGGTCGGCACGCTACGCAGCTTCATGGCCTTGCCCAGCAGCATGCGCAGGTAACCGCCGGCGTCGTTCAGCACTCGCACGTTCTGCTTGATCTTGTCCGCGTCGTTCTCGCCCATCACGGTGATGAACACCTTGGCGTGGCCGACATCGCGGCTGACCTCAACGGCGGTGATGGTGACGAAGCCCAGGCGCGGGTCCTTGACCTCACGCGGAATCATCTGTGCCAGCTCGCGCTGGATCTGATCGCCGATACGCTGGGTACGGCTATAAACTTTTGCCATTTTTCTTACCTCACCCGCCGGTAATGCCCACGGGTTCAAAAGCGGCAAACGCCCGGCCGCGCAGATGCGGGGCCGGGCGTTGCGTGTTGCAGCTCGCGCTTACAGCGTACGAGCCACCTGGACCTTCTCGAACACTTCGATCTTGTCGCCGACCTTGACGTCGTTGTAGCTCTTCACCGCGATACCGCACTCCATGCCGTTACGCACTTCGGCGACGTCGTCCTTGAAGCGACGCAGGGATTCCAGCTCGCCCTCGAAGATCACCACGTCGTCGCGCAGTACGCGAATCGGACGGTTACGGAACACCGTACCTTCGATGACCATACAGCCGGCAACGGCACCGAATTTCGGCGAACGGAACACGTCACGAACTTCGGCGGTACCCAGGATATTCTCGCGGACATCGCTGCCAAGCATACCGGTCAGGGCTTTCTTGACGTCTTCGATGATGTCGTAGATCACGTTGTAGTAACGCATATCCAGGGATTCGGCTTCGACGATCTTGCGCGCACCGGCATCGGCACGCACGTTGAAGCCGAACAGTACGGCGTTGGAGGCCAGCGCCAGGTTGGCATCGGATTCGGTGATACCACCGACACCGCCGCCGACCACGCGAACCTGCACTTCGTCGTTGCCCAGACCGCTGAGCGAGCCTTGCAGGGCTTCCAGAGAACCACGCACGTCGGCCTTGAGGACGATGTTGAGGGTCTTCTTCTCTTCCTGGCCCATGTTCTCGAAGATGTTTTCCAGCTTGCCTGCGTGAGCACGCGCCAGTTTCACTTCGCGGAACTTGCCTTGACGGAACAGGGCGACTTCACGGGCCTTCTTCTCGTCTGCGACCACGGTGAGGTCGTCACCGGCATCCGGAGTGCCGTCGAGGCCGAGAATCTCGACCGGAATCGACGGACCGGCTTCCTTGATCGGCTTGCCGTTCTCGTCGAGCATGGCGCGAACGCGGCCATAGTTGACGCCACACAGGACCATATCGCCCTGACGCAGGGTGCCGTCCTGGACCAACACGGTAGCCACTGGGCCACGGCCCTTATCCAGGCGGGACTCGACCACCACACCACGACCCGGGGCCGAGGGAGTGGCTTTCAGCTCGAGTACTTCGGCTTGCAGCAATACGGCTTCCAGCAGCTCGTCGACGCCGGTACCGGCCTTGGCCGAGACACCTACGAACGGGGCATCGCCGCCCCACTCTTCCGGAATTACATCCAGCGCGGCCAGGCCGTTCTTGATGTTGTCCGGGTTGGCTTCCGGCTTGTCCATCTTGTTGATCGCGACCACGATGGGCACGCCAGCGGCTTTCGCATGCTGTACGGCTTCCTGAGTCTGCGGCATCACGCCGTCGTCCGCCGCCACCACCAGGATGACGATGTCGGTTGCCTTGGCACCACGAGCACGCATGGCGGTGAACGCCGCGTGGCCCGGGGTATCGAGGAAGGTGACCATGCCACGATCGGTTTCCACGTGGTAGGCACCGATGTGCTGAGTGATACCACCCGCCTCACCGGAAGCCACCTTGGCACGGCGGATATAGTCGAGCAGCGAGGTCTTACCGTGGTCGACGTGACCCATGACGGTCACCACCGGCGCACGAGAAACGGCTTCACCTTCGAAGCGCAGCGACTCGGCCAGCTGGTCTTCCAGGGCATTCTCGCTGACGATCTTGACCTTGTGGCCCAGCTCTTCGGCGATCAGCTGGGCAGTTTCCTGGTCCAGCACCTGGTTGATGGTCACCGGGCTGCCCATCTTGAACATGAACTTGACGACTTCGACACCCTTGACCGACATCTGCGCAGCCAGGTCGGCAACGGTGATGGTTTCGCCAATCGATACTTCGCGCACTACCGGTCCTGTCGGGCTCTGGAACCCGTGCTGGTTACGCTTCTTCAGCTTGCCCTTGCCACGACCGCCGCGACGGAAACCGTCGGTTTCCTCGTCGACAGTGCGCGGCGCAACGCGCGGCGCAGGGGCCTTTTCCTTGACGGTAGGACGGTGCTGGGTGGTCTTGCGATCACCACCACGACGATCGGCATCGTCGTTACGCGCCTTCTCGGGACGGCGCGGCTCTTCCTTCTTGCGCTCAGGTGCCGGGGCAGCAACCGGCTCGGCATCCAGCACAGGAGCGAGGGGAGCCGGTGCGGGCTCGACGGCCGCTTCAGCTACCGCAGCAGCAGGCTGCTTGCGAGCCTCTTCCTCGGCGCGCCGTGCAGCTTCCTGCTCGGCCTTGAGGCGCTCGGCTTCCTGAGCAGCACGCTGCTCTTCCAGTTCGCGCTGCTTCTCAGCCTCGATCTCGTCGGGGCTGCGCTTGACATAGGTTTTCTTCTTGCGCACTTCCACGCTGATGGTCTTGCTACCTGCAACCTTCAGGGTGGTGGTGGTTTTGCGCTGCAACGTGATCTTGCGTGGTTCTTCCAGCTTTTCGCCGTGACTGCTCTTGAGATGGGCCAACAGGGCCTGTTTCTCATTATCGGTCACCACTTGCTCGGCGCTGGTGTGAGACAAACCTGCCTCACGCATCTGCAACAGCAGGCGCTCCACCGGTGTGTCGACCACCTGGGCCAGTTCTTTCACCGTGACTTGCGTCATGCACTTCTCTCCTCAGGCCGCAACCGCTTATTCGAACCAGTGGGCTCGAGCGGCCATGATCAGCTTGCCGGCACGTTCTTCGTCGATGCCGTCGATGTCGAGCAGGTCGTCAATCGACTGCTCGGCCAGGTCTTCGCGGGTGATTACGCCGCGGACTGCCAGTTCTTGCGCCAGGTTCTTGTCCATGCCTTCCAGGGACAGCAGGTCCTCGGCAGGCTGGGCATCCGCCAGCTTCTCTTCGTTGGCGATGGCCTTGGTCAGCAGACGGTCTTTCGCACGAGCACGCAGCTCGTTGACGATGTCCTCGTCGAAACCATCGATGCTGAGCATCTCTTCCATCGGCACGTAGGCGATCTCTTCCAGGCTGGTGAAGCCTTCCTCGACCAGAACCTGGGCCAGTTCTTCGTCGACTTCCAGCTCGTCGATGAAGTTCTGCAGGATGTCGCCAGTCTCGGCCTGCTGCTTGGCCTGGATGTCCGCCTCGGTCATCACGTTCAGGGTCCAGCCGGTCAACTGACTGGCCAGACGCACGTTCTGACCGCCACGACCGATGGCCTGAGCCAGGTTGTCCTCGGCGACGGCGATATCCATGGCATGAGCATCTTCGTCGACGATGATCGCCGCCACTTCAGCCGGGGCCATGGCATTGATCACGAACTGAGCGACGTTCTCGTCCCACAGTACGATGTCCACGCGCTCGCCACCGATTTCACCGGAAACGGCCTGCACACGCGAACCGCGCATGCCGATACAGGCACCCTGCGGATCGATTCGCTTGTCCTTGGAACGCACGGCAATCTTGGCACGCGAACCCGGATCGCGAGAGGCGGCCATAACTTCGATCAGGCCCTCGGCGATTTCCGGTACTTCGATGGTGAACAACTCGACCAGCATCTGCGGCGCGGTGCGCGACAGGATCAGTTGCGGGCCGCGGTTCTCAGTACGAATTTCCTTGAGCAGGGCGCGCATGCGGGCACCGACCCGGAAAGTCTCACGCGGAATGATGTCCTCGCGAGCCAGCAGCGCCTCGGCGTTGTTACCGAGATCGACGATCACGCTATCGCGGGTGACCTTCTTAACGGTCCCGGAGATGATCTCGCCAACACGCTCACGGTAGGCATCCACCACCTGAGCTCGCTCGGCCTCGCGCACTTTCTGCACGATGACCTGCTTGGCAGTTTGCGCTGCAATACGACCGAACTCGATGGACTCGACCGGTTCTTCGACAATATCGCCGACCACGGCACCGGGCTTCTGCTCCTGAGCCTGCTCGACGGTCAGTTCGGCAGCCGGATTCTCCAGCGCGTCATCCTCGACAACAGTCCAGCAGCGGAACGTTTCATAGTTGCCACTTTGGCGATTGATCGCCACGCGCAGCTCAACCTCATCGTCGAAACGCTTTTTGGTCGCTGTCGCCAGCGCCAGTTCCAGCGCTTCAAAAATCACACTAGCCGGCACGCCTTTCTCGTTGGATACCGACTCTACAACCAGCAGTACTTCTTTACTCATCGTACGCCTCGCCTTTCGCAATCCATTGGATCCGCGGGATCCGCGTCTCAGTCAAAACGGGGGATAATGTTGGCCTTGTCGATCAGATCGATCGGCAACAGGAACTCGTGGTCATCCACCTGCACCACCACGTCCTGCTCCTCCACACCGCGAAGGAGACCCTGAAAATTGCGCCGCCCCTCAAAGGGCGAACGCAGTTTGATCTTCACCTGCTCCCCTACATGCCCGGCAAACTGCTCGAGAGTGAACAGCGGTCGGTCCATGCCCGGCGACGACACCTCCAGGGTGTACTCACTGGTAATGGGATCTTCAACATCCAGCACCGCACTGATTTGCCGACTAACCGCTTCGCAGTCGTCGACGAGAATGCCATTGCTGTGATCGATATAAACGCGCAGCAGGGAATGCCTGCCCTGGGAAATGAACTCGACTCCCCAGCATTGATAGCCAAGAGACTCGACCACAGGGGCCAACATGGCCTGCAACTGTTCCAGCTTGCTCGACACTCGAAGCCCTCCGCGCATGTCGTAGAAATAAAAAATGGGCGAAACGCCCATCCATCGAGCCACCCAGCATCTATGCCGGTGGCGGACTGTTCAGCTAGCAAAAAGCCCCTTGACAGGGGCTTCTCTACTACTGGTTGCGGGGGCTGGATTTGAACCAACGACCTTCGGGTTATGAGCCCGACGAGCTACCAGACTGCTCCACCCCGCGTCAAAGCTGGGCGAAGATTATAAGGAGCTTGCCCCGCAGGGTCAACCTGACCCCATTTGAAACAGCAAGGCCCGCGATCAGCGGGCCTTGCCAGATATGGTACCGAGGAGGGGACTCGAACCCCTACAGCCTATGGCCACTACCACCTCAAGGTAGCGTGTCTACCAATTCCACCACCTCGGCAAAGAGGGTATTACTGCTCCGGAGCGCTTGGCACATCCGCCGAGCCGGCAGGAGCTTTTTGCGCTTCGAGCACCGGAACATCTTCAACGACCGGTTGCTTCTGTTGTACTTCGAGGACTGCCGGATCTGGCAAACCTGCTTGCACAAGATTATCAGACTTTTGTTTAGCAAAGAAAGCTAAACCCAAGCTGGTAATGAAAAAAATCGCCGCGAGAATAGCAGTAGCCCGACTCAGAAAGGTAGCCGAACCCTGACTGCCGAACACAGTTGCAGAAGCACCAGCACCAAAGGAAGCGCCCGCATCGGCACCCTTACCTTGCTGAATCAGCACGAAGCCGACGACCCCAAGAGCCCCCAGCAGATGCACAACGATTACGACTGTTTCCAGCATTTCTTCAGCTTCCTGCGGCGCGACAGATCGCACCGAACTCATCCGCATTCAAGGAGGCCCCACCAATGAGCCCCCCATCGATATCCGGCATACCGAACAGCTCGGCAGCATTGGCAGCCTTGACACTACCGCCATACAGAATTCTTACACCGCGTGCCACTTCTGCACTCTCAGCAGCCAGCTGCGCACGAATTGCCGCGTGCACTTCCTGAGCCTGCTGCGGCGACGCCGTCAGGCCGGTACCGATAGCCCAAACTGGCTCGTAAGCCACCACCGCCTGAGCGAAAGCACCGACACCCAACTCTTCGATCACACTGCCCAACTGAGCAGAAACCACCTCAAGAGTTCGACCCGCCTGACGCTGCTCCAGAGTCTCACCAATGCACAGCACCGGCACCAGACCACAGGATTGCGCAGCAGCAAACTTGCGACTTACCTGCTCATCCCGCTCACCCAAAATCAGGCGACGTTCCGAGTGCCCAACCAGCACGAGACTACAACCAGCATCCGCCAGCTGACTCGGCGCTATTTCGCCGGTCAACGCACCCTGCACGGGCTCAACCGCACAGTTCTGCGCACCAACCGAAATTGCCTTGCCTTCCATGCCGACCAGCACCTGACCGATGTACAGGCAAGGCGGCATCACTGCCACTTCGACGCCGGCAGGCAGGGCCAATTGACGCAAGCCTTTGATCAGCTCTGCGACGCTGGCGCGGGTACCGTGCATTTTCCAGTTACCAGCTACCAGGGGGCGACGCATGCCAGACCTCGTCGTTCAAAGTGGGCGCAGATGTTACCCAAGAGCTTATGCACTAGCAAGCCGAAATCAGGCACAGAGATCACTGACGACTCGGGCCAGCTCCTCGGCATAGCCCCGCACCATACTCTCGTCATCACCTTCCACCATTACCCGCACCAATGGCTCGGTACCGGACTTGCGTAGCAGCACCCGCCCACGCCCGGCCATCCGTTCGGTAATGCTGGCGCAAGCATCCTTGACAGCGACAGCCTCAAGCGGATCGACATCACCCGCCAAACGCACATTAATCAGGACCTGCGGACATTTGCGCAGCGCCAGGCGCGCCTGCGCCAGCGTTTCACCACTGCGCTTGAGGGCCATCAGCACCTGCAACGCAGCAATGACCGCATCACCAGTGGTGGTGTGCTGGAAGCACACGAGGTGCCCGGAGTTTTCCCCACCCAACTGCCACTCCCGTCCCTGCAGCTCAGCCATTACATAACGATCACCGACCTTGGCGCGCACGAAAGGCACCTGCAACTCGGCGAGCGCCAGCTCCAGCCCAAGATTGCTCATCAAGGTACCAACCACGCCGCCCTGCAACTTGCCACGCTGCTTCAGATCGCGCGCAATGATGTACAGCAACTCATCGCCATCAACCACAGCGCCAGTGTGGTCGACCATCAACACCCGGTCACCGTCACCGTCGAAGGCGATCCCCAGGTCAGCCTGCTGCGCCAATACCTCGGCCTGCAGCGATTCGACATGAGTAGAACCGCAGCTGTCATTGATATTCAGGCCATTGGGCTGCGCCGCCAGCACCGAAACCTGGGCACCCAGCTCGCGGAACACACTGGGAGCGACCTTGTAGGTAGCCCCATGAGCACAGTCCAGCACCACCTTGAGTCCGGCAAAGCTGGTGTGATTGGGTACGCTGCCCTTGCAGAACTCGATATAGCGCCCCGCCGCATCATTGATGCGGGTGACCTTGCCAAGCTGCTCGGACTCAACCACCGTCATCGGCTGATCGAGCAGCTCCTCGATCATCAATTCGATTTCATCCGGCAGCTTGGTTCCGAATCCGGAAAAGAACTTGAATCCGTTGTCATGATGCGGATTGTGCGAAGCACTGATCACGATCCCCGCCTCGGCCTGAAAGGTTCGGGTCAGGTAGGCAACAGCGGGAGTCGGCATAGGCCCAAGAAGCATCACGTCAGCACCCGCCGCCAACAGTCCGGCCTCCAGCGCCGACTCGAACATGTAGCCAGAGATGCGCGTGTCCTTCCCGATCAGGATCCGGCACTTGCCCTGCTTGCGAAAGGCCATGCCAGCCGCCCAGCCCAACTTGAGAATGAACTCAGGCGTGATGGGGAACTGACCAACGCGACCACGGATACCATCCGTGCCGAAATACTTTCTGCTCATGGCGACTCCAAATTCTTATTTTGCAGACTGCACTGCGGCAATCATGCGAACGGCATCGACGGTTTCGGCCACATCGTGAACCCGCAAAATGCAAGCCCCCTTGGCCACCGCCAACGCAGCCAGTGCCAACCCGCCGGCAAGGCGCTCGTGCACCTCACGCCCCAGCACCTGCCCGATCATGCTCTTGCGCGAAACCCCGAC
Source organism: Pseudomonas sp. BMS12 (assembly GCF_001592875.1). Taxonomy (GTDB): domain Bacteria; phylum Pseudomonadota; class Gammaproteobacteria; order Pseudomonadales; family Pseudomonadaceae; genus Aquipseudomonas. The sequence goes on from NZ_LSOF01000009.1 coordinate 223,824, forward strand.
CAGCAGAGGGCGCCTCAGCTCATGCAGCACGTCCAGATGCCGAAACAGGCTCAGATTGTGATCGAGGGTCTTGGCAAAACCGAACCCAGGATCGAGCACGATACGTTCCAACGGAATACCTGCTGCGACACAGACAGCCATGCGCTGCGCAAGGAAATCACGCACTTCGACCACCACATCGTCGTACTGCGGATCCTGCTGCATGGTGCCGGGCTCGCCAAGCATATGCATCAGACACACCGGCAAACCACTATCGGCAGCCGCTTCCAGAGCCCCATCACGGCGCAGGGCCCGCACATCGTTGATCAAACCGGCACCCAGGCGCGCACCTTCATGCATTACCGCAGGCGTTGAGGTATCCAGGGAAATAACCACATCCAGTTCGGCCGCGATAGCCTCGACCACCGGCGCGACACGCTCCAGCTCCTCGACCGGAGAAACCGCACGCGCACCAGGACGCGTCGATTCGCCACCCACATCAATCAGGGTCGCCCCCGCAGCCACCATCTCAACAGCATGCCGAAGGGCCGCGTCGCGAGCAGCGAAACGACCACCATCGGAGAAAGAGTCTGGAGTGACATTGAGAATACCCATCACCTGCGGATGGGTCAGATCAAGCACCCGGCCGCCACATGACAGCCGGGACGGGTATTGCACGACAGTCATGGGCCAGCCTTAGTGCTCGCCCGCCGGACCGCCGATTGGACTTTGCGGACGCTCGGCCTCTTCCTTCGACGCCGGAGGAGTACCCGAACCATCCTGCCAGTCCCGCGGCTCACGCGGATCGCGCCCAGACATGATGTCGTCGATCTGGTCGGCGTCGATGGTTTCGTACTTCATCAGCGCGTCAGCCATCATGTCCAGCTTGTCGCGATTCTCTTCCAGCAAACGCTTTGCAGTGCCATAGCAGCCGTCGATGATGCTGCGCACCTCCTCGTCGATCGCCTTGGCTGTCTCACCGGAAACATTGGTGTGCTGACTTCCGGCACTGCGACCAAGGAACACTTCCCCCTCTTCTTCCGCGTACATCAGCGGACCGAGCTTCTCGGACAAGCCCCACTTGGTCACCATGTTCCGCGCCAGATGAGTCGCACGCATGATGTCGTTGGAGGCACCGGTGGTAACTCCATCGAACCCCAGCGTCATCTCTTCGGCAATACGACCACCAAACAGGGAGCAGATCTGACTGATCAGCGCACGTTTGGACAGGCTGTAGCGATCTTCCTCCGGCAGGAACATGGTTACGCCGAGCGCACGCCCACGCGGAATGATCGATACCTTGTAAACCGGATCATGTTCGGGCACCAGTCGACCGACAATGGCATGACCTGCCTCGTGATAAGCCGTATTGAGCTTTTCCTTCTCGGACATGACCATGGATTTGCGCTCGGCACCCATCATGATCTTGTCTTTGGCCAGCTCGAATTCCTTCATTTCCACCAGACGCTTGCTGGAACGGGCCGCGAACAGCGAAGCCTCGTTGACCAGGTTGGCCAGGTCGGCGCCGGAGAAGCCTGGGGTACCGCGCGCAATCACCGCCGGCTCGACATTGTCGCCAACCGGCACCTTGCGCATGTGCACTTTCAGAATCTGCTCACGGCCACGAATATCTGGCAAACCAACTACCACCTGGCGGTCGAAACGACCTGGCCGCAGCAACGCGGGGTCGAGCACATCCGGGCGGTTGGTGGCGGCAATGACGATGATGCCATCGTTCATTTCGAAGCCATCCATCTCTACCAGCAACTGGTTGAGCGTCTGCTCACGTTCGTCGTGACCACCACCTAGGCCAGCACCACGATGGCGACCAACGGCGTCGATCTCGTCGATGAAGATGATGCAGGGGGCGTGTTTCTTGGCCTGCTCGAACATATCGCGCACGCGAGAGGCGCCGACACCGACGAACATTTCCACGAAATCGGAACCGGAGATGGTGAAGAACGGCACCTTAGCCTCGCCGGCAATGGCCTTGGCCAGCAAGGTCTTGCCGGTGCCGGGCGGACCGACCATCAGCACACCACGAGGAATCCGGCCACCCAGGCGCTGGAACTTGCCCGGATCGCGCAGGAACTCGACCAGCTCACCCACTTCTTCCTTGGCCTCGTCGCAACCCGCGACGTCAGCCAGAGTAGTCTTGACCTGATCCTCGGACAGCAAACGCGCCTTGCTCTTGCCGAAGCTCATCGGCCCGCCGCGGCCACCGCCGCCGCCCTGCATCTGGCGCATGAAGAACATGAACACGGCGATAATCACCAGGATCGGGAAGCTGGCCACCAGCAGCTGGGTCCAGATGCTCTGGCGCTCCGGCTGCTTGCCGACGATCTCGACGTTGTTGTCGATCAGGTCCTTGATCAGGCCACGGTCTTCGATAGCCGGACGAACGGTCTCGAAACTGGTGCCATCCAGATTCTGCCCGCTGATGATGTAGCCATCGACGGTGACCTGTTTGACCTTGCCACCCTGCACCTGCTGGATGAACTCGGAGTAGTTCAGCTTGCCGGAGTCACTCGGGCTGGAGAAGTTGTTCATCACCGTGACCAGTACGGCTGCAATGATCAGCCACAGGATCAGGTTCTTTGCCATGTCGTTCAATTCGCTACCCTCTGAAGCAAGCCCCGTCCTGAAACGCGCTTCGCGTGACGGCTGGCATGGATACCAACCTAACTTACTACACAACACCCGCAGCAGGCAGGAGCCGTCTGTAACCCTTTATGAGGCCTCGGTACTCTGATCGAGCGACGCTACTGCAGTTCCAGTCTAGGCGCCGCGAAATCCGCCAGCCAGCACCACCCTGAAACGACAGGACCCAGCCGTATCGGCACTCACATGGTACATATTGGGCCTATATCGGAAATCACAAGGCCCGCATGACGATCACCGACGCCCCTCTCAGGGTAAAACCTCGATCAATCGCAACACTCAACAGGCAACGAAGTGTCCTTTAAAGCCGTGCAATCCAGCCTTGTAACGAACCCCGGAGCTCTTCGCCCGAACAGATATGCTGATAGATGGGCGTTACCGAGGCGGCTCGGGTAAACTACGCCGTTTTTACACTTCAGAAACCGGCACGCCGGCACATGGGAAGCGGACTGCGCTTCACCAGGCGCCCTGGCGACAGGGTTTCTCAGCAACAGGGTCAGATTATGGCGCTTACCAACGAACAGAAGAAACACTTCAAATCTATCGGCCACCACCTGAAACCGGTATTGATCGTGGCAGAGAACGGCCTGACTGAAGGCGTACTCGCCGAGCTGGAGCGCGCCCTCAACGATCACGAGCTGATCAAGGTGCAATTCCGCCTGACCGAGCGCGACGATCGCCGCGCCCTGATCGACGAACTGGCCGCCGCCGGCCGCTGCGAGCTGATTCAGGTCATCGGCAAGATGGCACTGATCTACCGCAAGAACCCCAAGCCGAACAAGAACCTCTCGAACATCCACCGCTATCAGGCCTGATAGCGGCTGCGCCTTACTCGCCCCGCTGCCCCGGCAGCGGCTGCAGAACCAGCACCAGGCCGCACAGAGCCACCACCATATAGTTGAACAGCAGCCAGCGCGCGGCATCCGGCTGCCAGTGGCTGACGGCGAAGAACACCAGCGCCATCACCACCACCACCAGCAACAACTGCCCGCGCATGTCCTGCCAAAGGCTGCGCAGCCCTTCGGCCTGCACCAGTACCACGGCTTGCAGCAAGGCACAGAAGGCGGCAAAGCCAATCAGCAGTGGCCCCAGCAGCCCACCAATCTCCTCGATCAGCAAGGGCGCCAGCCCAAGTTTCTCCAGTGCCGGCAGCATGACGAAATGCAGCAGCCACAGGCCGCCGACCCAGAACGTCTGGGCCAGCTGCCAACTGATAGCCCCTGCGCGCAGGGACTGGCGCTTAAAGATGACGGACTTCGACAATCTCGTACTCGACCAGGCCGCTTGGCGTCTGCACGGCGACCACGTCGCCCTCTTCCTTGCCCACCAGGGCGCGGGCGATGGGCGAGCCCACGGAAATCTTGCCGCGCTTGATGTCCGCCTCGTCCTCACCCACGATCTGATAGGTCACGCTTTCATCGGTATCGCAGTTGGCAATCTCAACTGTGGTACCGAAGATCACCTTGCCGGTATGGGCGATGGTGGTGACGTCGATGACCACCGCATTCTGCAGACGACCTTCGATATCACGGATACGCGCCTCGACCATACCCTGCTGCTCGCGGGCGGCATGGTATTCGGCGTTTTCCTTGAGGTCGCCGAGTTCACGGGCCTCACCGATATCCTGACTGAGCTTGGGACGAACGACCTTGGACAGGTGTGCCAGTTCCTCTTCCAGAGCGCGAGCGCCCTGGACGGTCATGGGGTATTTATTCATGCCTTGATTCCTGCATGCAGATCCTGCAACCGGCGCACGGTCTTCTCGGGACCGAATTTGAGCGCCTCGCAGATCGCCTGCCCCGCCGCGATGGTGGTGGTGCAGTAGATCTTGTGCTGCAGAGCGTTACGACGAATGGAGTAGGAGTCAGCGATGGACTGACGACCTTCGGTAGTGTTGATGATCAGAGTGACTTCGTCATTCTTGATCATGTCGACCACGTGCGGACGGCCTTCGGTCACCTTGTTGACCCGGCGTACCGGCAGGCCGGCAGCCTCGATGACACGGGCGGTACCTGCTGTAGCAACGACTTCGAAGCCCAGCCCGACGAGGTCGCGAGCCACCTGCACGGCCTGCTCTTTATCATCCTCGCGCACGCTGATGAAAGCGCAGCCGCTGTTCGGCAGGATTTCGCTGGCACCCAGCTGAGCCTTGGCGAAGGCTTCGCCGAAGCTGTCGCCGACACCCATCACCTCACCGGTTGACTTCATCTCTGGGCCGAGGATCGGGTCGACGCCCGGGAACTTGGCGAACGGGAACACCGCTTCCTTGACGCTGAAGTACGGCGGGATGATTTCCTTGGCGTAGCCTGCCTCAGCCAGCGACTTGCCGGCCATGACGCGGGCAGCCACCTTGGCCAGCGACTCGCCGACGCACTTGGAAACGAACGGCACGGTACGCGAAGCGCGCGGGTTCACTTCGATGACGAAGATGTCCTCGCCCTGCACGGCCATCTGCACGTTCATCAGGCCGACCACGCCGAGCTCCAGGGCCATTTTCTTGACCTGATCGCGGATCTCGTCCTGGATGTGTGCCGGCAGCGAGTACGGCGGCAGCGAACAGGCGGAGTCGCCAGAGTGCACGCCAGCCTGTTCGATGTGCTGCATGATCGCGCCGATCACCACGGTTTCGCCGTCACACACCGCGTCCACGTCCACTTCGATGGCGCAGTTGAGGAAGTGGTCAAGCAGCACCGGGCTGTCGTTGGAGACCTTCACCGCTTCGCGCATGTAGCGCTTGAGCTCGTCTTCCTGGTAGACGATCTCCATCGCGCGACCGCCCAGCACGTAGGACGGACGCACCACCAGCGGGTAGCCGATATTCTTCGAGTGAGCCAGAGCTTCGTCTTCGCTGCGCGCGGTGGCGTTGGCCGGCTGGCGCAGGCCGAGGCGCTGGACCATCTGCTGGAAGCGCTCGCGGTCTTCGGCGCGGTCGATGGCGTCCGGCGAGGTACCAATGATCGGCACGCCGGCTTCTTCCAGGGCGCGGCAGATCTTCAGCGGGGTCTGCCCGCCGTACTGCACGATCACACCCTTGGGCTGCTCGACGCGGACGATTTCCAGTACGTCCTCCAGAGTCACCGGCTCGAAGTACAGACGGTCGGAAGTGTCGTAGTCGGTGGACACGGTTTCCGGGTTGCAGTTGACCATGATGGTCTCGTAACCGTCTTCACGCATCGCCAGGGCTGCATGTACGCAGCAGTAGTCGAACTCGATACCCTGGCCGATACGATTGGGGCCACCACCAAGAATCATGATCTTGTCGCGAGTCGACGGATTGGCCTCGCACTCTTCCTCATAGGTCGAGTACATGTAGGCGGTGTCGGTGGCGAACTCGGCGGCGCAGGTGTCGACTCGCTTGTACACCGGCAGCACTTTTAGCTTGTGACGGTGGCTGCGCAGGGTCTTCTCGGTCACACCCAGCAGCTTGGCCAGGCGGATGTCGGAGAAGCCCTTGCGCTTGAGCTTGAACATCAGGTCGCGGTCGATGGCCGACAGCGCCTGGGTCTTGATGCGCTCCTCGTCCTTGATCAGGTCCTCGATCTGCACCAGGAACCACTCGTCGATACGGGTCAGGTCGAAGACCTCGGCGACAGTCTTGCCGGCCCGGAAGGCATCGGCCACATACCAGATGCGGTCGGCGCTGGGCACGGTCAGCTCGCGGCGCAGGGTGCTTTCGGCTTCCGGATCGTTCAGTTCGAGCTTCTCGTCGAAACCGGCGACACCGACTTCCAGGCCGCGCAGGGCTTTCTGCAGGGACTCCTGGAAAGTACGACCGATGGCCATGACTTCACCCACGGACTTCATCTGGGTGGTCAGGCGGGCATCGGCCTTGGGGAACTTCTCGAAGGCGAAACGCGGAATCTTGGTCACGACGTAGTCGATGGCCGGTTCGAACGAGGCCGGGGTACGGCCGCCGGTGATGTCGTTGCTCAGCTCGTCGAGGGTGTAGCCCACGGCCAGCTTGGCGGCGATCTTGGCGATCGGGAAGCCGGTGGCCTTGGAGGCCAGCGCCGAGGAGCGCGACACACGCGGGTTCATCTCGATCACGACCATACGCCCGGTGTTCGGGCAGATACCGAACTGCACGTTGGAGCCGCCGGTTTCCACGCCGATCTCGCGCAGCACCGCCAGGGAGGCGTTACGCAGGATCTGGTATTCCTTGTCAGTCAGGGTCTGTGCCGGGGCCACGGTGATCGAGTCGCCGGTGTGCACGCCCATCGGGTCGAAGTTCTCGATGGAGCAGACGATGATGCAGTTGTCCTTCTTGTCGCGGACCACCTCCATCTCGTATTCCTTCCAGCCGATCAGCGATTCATCGATCAGCAGCTCGCTGGTCGGCGACAGATCCAGGCCGCGGGCGCAGATTTCCTCGAACTCTTCACGGTTGTAGGCGATGCCACCACCAGTGCCACCCATGGTGAAGGACGGCCGGATGATGCAGGGGAAGCCGACCTTCTCCAGCACGCCGTAGGCTTCTTCCATGTTGTGGGCGATGCCGGAAACCGGGCAGGCCAGACCGATGTCCTTCATCGCCTTGTCGAAGCGCGAGCGGTCTTCGGCCTTGTCGATGGTGTCGGCGTTGGCGCCGATCATTTCGACGCCGAATTTCTCCAGGATGCCGTGCTTTTCCAGGTCCAGGGCGCAGTTCAGCGCGGTCTGGCCGCCCATGGTCGGCAGCAGGGCGTCCGGGCGCTCCTTCTCGATGATCTTGGCCACGGTGGCCCACTTGATCGGCTCGATGTAGGTGGCGTCGGCCATGGCCGGGTCGGTCATGATGGTGGCCGGGTTGGAGTTCACCAGAATGACGCGGAAACCTTCTTCCTTCAGGGCCTTACAGGCCTGGGCGCCGGAGTAGTCGAACTCGCAGGCCTGGCCGATGACGATGGGGCCGGCGCCGAGGATCAGGATGCTTTTGATGTCTGTACGTTTTGGCATGTTTCTTACTCGAATCCTTGGGTCAGTCGGCGGGGCTTAACGGCGCTTGGCCATGGCTTCGATGAAGCGGTCGAACAAGGGGGCCACGTCGTGCGGGCCGGGGCTGGCTTCCGGGTGACCCTGGAAGCTGAAGGCCGCCTTGTCGGTGCGCTCGATGCCCTGCAGGGTGCCATCGAACAACGACTTGTGGGTGGCGCGCAGGTTAGCCGGCAGGCTCGTCTCATCCACGGCAAAACCGTGGTTCTGGCTGGTGATCATCACCACGCCACTGTCGAGATCCTGCACCGGGTGGTTGGCACCGTGGTGGCCGTGGCCCATCTTCAGGGTCTTGGCACCTGAGGCCAGGGCCAGTAGCTGATGACCGAGGCAGATGCCGAACACCGGAATCTCGGTTTCGAGAATTTCCTTGATCGCAGTGATGGCGTAGTCGCACGGCTCGGGGTCGCCGGGACCGTTGGAGAGGAACACACCGTCCGGATTCAGCGCCAGCACTTCGCTGGCCGGGGTCTGCGCCGGCACCACGGTCAGGCGGCAACCACGGGCAACCAGCATGCGCAGGATGTTGACCTTGACGCCGTAGTCATAGGCGACCACGTGATAAGGCAGCTCGCTGGCGGCGATTTCCGGATGACTGTCGTCCTTCAGATTCCACACACTGGAGCGCCACTCATAACGCTCGGTAGCGCTGACCACCTTGGCCAGGTCCATGCCCTTCAGGCCGGGGAAGCTGCGCGCCAGCTCCAGAGCCTTTTCCTCGGTAGCGTCCTCGCCAGCCAGGATGCAGCCGTTCTGCGAGCCCTTCTCGCGCAGGATGCGGGTCAGGCGGCGGGTGTCGATGCCGGCGATGGCCACGGTACCGTTTTCTTTCAGGTACTCGTCCAGCGGCTGCTTATCACGCCAGTTGCTGGAGATCAGCGGCAGATCGCGAATGATCAGACCGGCAGCCCACACGCGGCTGGACTCGGCGTCTTCCGGCGTGGTGCCGGTGTTGCCGATGTGCGGGTAGGTCAGGGTAACGATTTGCTGGGCATAGGAAGGATCGGTGAGGATTTCCTGATAGCCGGTCATGGCCGTGTTGAAGACGACCTCACCAATGGTATGGCCGTCGGCCCCGATGGCTTCGCCGCGGAATATGCTGCCGTCGGCAAGGGCGAGAATGGCTGGCTTAGTCAAGAAGACCTCCCTTAGATCTGGAACTTGCTCAAACGCAGATTGTAAAAAAGCGGGGTGACGTATTGACCGTCACCCCGCTTTTTTATCTGATTCATTCTGCGTTACTTTTAGTGGACACACTAAAGCGGGAAGCTTACAGGAAAGTCCCTTTTCGGTCCACCGCCTGCATGGACCAAAAAGCTATCTCAGCTCAGCCCCAGCACATCCTGCATGTCATAAAGCCCCGCAGGCTGGCTTTGCAGCCACAACGCAGCACGAACAGCGCCCTTGGCGAAGGTCATGCGACTGCTGGCCTTGTGGGTGATTTCCACCCGCTCGCCATCGGCGGCGAACAGCACGGTGTGATCACCGACCACGTCGCCTGCGCGCACCGTGGCAAAACCTATGGTCTCGCGCTCGCGCGCACCGGTCTGACCTTCGCGACCGTAGACCGCAACCTTCTGCAGGTCACGCCCCAGAGCATTGGCCACCACTTCCCCCATACGCAACGCGGTGCCGGATGGCGCATCGACCTTGTGCCGGTGATGCGCCTCGATGATCTCGATATCGACATCATCGCCCAACACACGCGCGGCGGTATCCAGCAGCTTCAGACAGAGGTTGACGCCGACGCTGTAGTTGGCGGCGAAGACGATCGGAACCTGCTTGCTCGCTTCGGCCAGCAGCTGTTTTTCCTCCGGCGTGAAGCCAGTGGTGCCGATGACCATGGCCTTGCCCGCCTGACGGCAGATTTCCAGGTTCTTCAGGGTTACCGAGGGATGGGTGAAGTCGATCAGCACGTCGAACTGGTCGAGCGCCGCCGCCAGATCACCCACCAGGGTCACGCCGATCTTGCCCAGCGCCGCCAGCTCGCCGGCATCGGCACCGATCAGACTGCTGTCCGGGCGGTCGATGGCCGCCGTCAGCTGCGCCCCCTCCGCCTGGCCGACCGCCTCGATCAGAATCTTGCCCATACGCCCGGCGGCGCCCATCACTGCAATACGTCGCATAGCCGATTCCTTAGATGTCGCCGAAGAAGCGCTTCATGCCGTCAAACCAGCCGCTGGCCTTGGGCGAGTGGGAAGTGTCGCCTTCCAGAGACTTGCGGAACTCCGCCAGCAGCTCGCGCTGGCGCTTGTCCAGATTGACCGGTGTTTCCACCGCCACCCGGCACATCAGATCGCCAGCACCGCCACCACGCACCGGCGCCACGCCCTTGCCACGCAAGCGGAACAGCTTGCCGGTCTGCGTTCCTTCCGGGATTTTCAGCTTGACCCGGCCATCCAGGGTCGGCACTTCCAGCTCGCCACCTAGGGCCGCGTCGGCGAAGCTGATCGGCACCTCGCAGTACAGGTGCTTGCCGTCACGCTGGAAGATCGCGTGCTCGCGCACGTTGACCACCACGTAGAGGTCGCCGGCCGGCCCGCCATGGGAACCCGCCTCGCCCTCGCCGGACAGACGAATGCGATCCCCCGTATCGACTCCCGCCGGCACCTTGACCGACAGGGTCTTGCTCTCTTCCACCCGACCCTGGCCATGACAGCTGCCACAGGGGTCGCTGATCATCTTGCCGCTGCCGTGGCAACGCGGGCAGGTCTGCTGCACCGAGAAGAAGCCCTGCTGCATGCGCACCTGGCCGATGCCGCCGCAAGTGGTGCAGGTCACCGGGCTGGTGCCCTTCTTCGCGCCACTGCCATCGCAGGTCTTGCAACCCACCAGGGTCGGCACGCGGATGGTCACGGTGGTGCCGCGCACCGCCTCTTCCAGGTCCAGCTCCAGGGTGTAGCGTAGGTCGCTGCCACGCTGGGCACCGCCACGGGAGCGGCCACCGCCGCCACCGAAAAAGTCGCTGAACACGTCGCCGAATATATCGGAGAAGTTCGCTCCGCCACCGCCAAAACCACCGCCGCCACCCATTTGCGGGTCGACGCCCGCATGGCCGTACTGGTCATAGGCCGAACGCTTGCCGGCATCGGAGAGCACTTCGTAGGCCTCGTTGGCCTCCTTGAATTTCTCTTCCGCGGCCTTGTCGTCCGGGTTGCGGTCGGGGTGGTGCTTCATCGCCAGGCGACGGTAAGCCTTTTTCAGCTCCGCCTCGCTGGCGCCGCGCTCCACACCGAGCACTTCGTAATAGTCACGTTTGGCCATAAATCCTCAACACCTCTGATTCGTCGGCTCCAGACACGCCAACGCGGGAGCATGCCCCCGCGTGGTCGAGCGACCGGCCGCGGCACACGCCGCGACCGGCTGAAGGCAAGTAGTCCCGCGGGCTTACTTGTTGTCCTTGACCTCTTCGAACTCGGCGTCGACCACGTCGTCAGCACCATCTTTGGCAGCATCGGCTTCAGCAGCCTCGGCACCCGGCTGCGGCTGCTCGGCGTACATCTTCTGCGCCAGCGGCGTGGTGGCCTCGGACAGGGCGTTGATCTTGGCCTCGATGGCTTCCTTGTCATCGCCCTTGAGCGCAGCTTCCAGATCGCCAATGGCTTTCTCGATGGCAGCCTTCTCGTCAGCAGTGGCCTTGTCACCCGCCTCGGTGATCATCTTGCGGGTGGCGTGCACCAGACCGTCGCCCTGGTTGCGCACTGCAGCCAGTTCTTCGAACTTGCGGTCTTCCTCGGCATTGGCCTCGGCGTCACGCACCATGCGCTCGATTTCCTCATCGGACAGGCCGGAGTTGGCCTTGATCACGATGGACTGAGTCTTGCCGGTGGCCTTGTCTTTGGCGCCGACGTGCAGGATGCCGTTGGCGTCGATGTCGAAGGTCACTTCGATCTGCGGAACGCCACGCGGCGCCGGCGGGATCTCGGCCAGGTCGAACTTGCCCAGCGACTTGTTCTGCGCCGCCTGCTTGCGCTCGCCCTGCAGCACGTGGATGGTCACGGCGCTCTGGTTGTCGTCGGCGGTGGAGAACACCTGCGACTTCTTGGTCGGAATGGTGGTGTTCTTCTCGATCAGCGCGGTCATCACGCCGCCCATGGTTTCGATACCCAGGGTCAGCGGCGACACGTCGAGCAGCAGCACGTCTTTCACGTCGCCAGCCAGTACCGCGCCCTGGATGGCGGCGCCCATGGCCACGGCTTCGTCCGGGTTGACGTCCTTGCGCGCTTCCTTGCCGAAGAAGTCGGCAACGGTCTTCTGCACCAGCGGCATGCGGGTCTGACCACCGACCAGGATCACGTCGTTGATCGAACCCACGTCGATGCCCGCGTCTTTCAGTGCGATACGGCACGGCTCGATGGTGCGCTGCACCAGGTCTTCAACCAGGGCTTCGAGCTTGGAACGGGAAATTTTCACGTTCAGGTGCTTCGGACCGCTGGCGTCGGCGGTGATGTACGGCAGGTTGACGTCGGTCGACTGGCTGGAGGACAGCTCGATCTTGGCTTTCTCGGCGGCTTCCTTCAGGCGCTGCATGGCCAGCGGGTCGCCCTTGAGGTTCATGCCGGTTTCTTTCTTGAACTCGTCGACGAGGTAGTCGATCAGGCGAATATCGAAGTCTTCACCACCGAGGAAGGTGTCACCGTTGGTGGCCAGCACTTCGAACTGGTGCTCGCCGTCGACTTCGGCGATCTCGATCACCGACACGTCGAAGGTACCGCCACCCAGGTCATAGACGATCACGGTGTGGTCGCCCTTGGCCTTGTCCATGCCGTAAGCCAGTGCCGCAGCAGTCGGCTCGTTGATGATGCGCTTGACGTCCAGACCGGCGATGCGACCGGCATCCTTGGTGGCCTGACGCTGGCTGTCGTTGAAGTAAGCCGGCACGGTGATCACCGCTTCGGTCACGGTCTCGCCCAGGTAGTCCTCGGCGGTCTTCTTCATCTTCTTCAGCACTTCAGCGCTGATCTGCGGCGGTGCCATTTTCTGGCCGTTGACTTCGACCCAGGCGTCACCGTTATCGGCCTTGGCGATCTTGTACGGCACCATCTGAATGTCTTTCTGCACGACGTCTTCTTCGAAGCGACGGCCGATCAGACGCTTAACTGCGTACAGGGTGTTGTGCGGGTTGGTCACCGCCTGGCGCTTGGCCGACTGGCCAACCAGGATCTCGCCATCGTTGGCGTAGGCGATGATGGACGGCGTGGTGCGAGCGCCTTCGGCGTTCTCGATGACCTTGACGTTGCCGTTTTCCAGAATGGAGACGCAGGAGTTGGTGGTCCCCAGGTCGATACCGATGATTTTGCCCATGTTCAAATTCTCCGAAACTTGTCTTTAACTTTGAGTACGCCGCGGTATTGATCACGCGGCGTCAGCTACTGAATCGCTTGCCCTGTAGATGGGGGCGTTACCGACTATTTCAAGCCTGCTCGTCGATCGACGGCGGCGGCGTGGTCGGCGCCTTGCTGACCACGACCATGGCCGGGCGCAGCAGGCGGCCATTGAGCAGGTAGCCCTTCTGGAACACCTTGAGCACGGTATTGGGCTCGGCGTGGATGCTTTCTTCCATCGCCATGGCCTGATGGTGCTCAGGATTGAACGGCGTGCCGTGCGCGTCGATCGCCTCCAGCTGGTAACGCTTGAGGGTGTCATGGAACAGCTTGAGAGTAAGCTCCATACCTTCGCGCATGGCCTTGCTTGCCTCATCGGCAGCACTGGTCAGTTCCAGGCCACGCTCCAGGCTGTCGACCACCGGCAGCAGGTCGTTGGCGAACTTTTCCAGGGCGAACTTGTGCGCCTTCTCCACATCCTGCTCGGCGCGGCGGCGCACATTCTGCAGGTCGGCGGCCATGCGCAGGGACTGATCCTGGGCAGCAGCCAGTTGTTCTTCAAGGCTCTGTACGCGAGCGCCCAGATCGGTCTCAGCGTTCGCCTCGGGGGCCTGGTTGTCTTCGGCCTGCGCCGTATCCAGGGTCTGTTCGTCAGCCATCGGGTCCTCCTGTGAATGCGACAGCGGGTCATGGCCCGCGCTTCTGGCCTCCTATATGGGGCCCGTCCGCAGGGTTTCAAGGGTTATTGCCGACGCCGAACAAAACACTGTATAAATACCCAGCACAAACTTTCTGGGAGCGCTCACCATGCTGGTGCACCTGTCGGTCAACAACTACGCCATCGTCGAACACCTGGATCTGGAACTGCAGCGCGGCATGAGCGTGATCACCGGCGAAACCGGCGCCGGCAAGTCGATCATGCTCGACGCCCTCGGCCTGGCCCTGGGCGACCGCGCCGACAGTGGCGTGGTGCGTCCAGGCGCGGACAAGGCGGACATCCTCGCCAGCTTCGACCTGGGCGACATCGCCGAGGCGCGCACATGGCTCGCCGAGCGCGACCTGGACAACGACGGCCCGTGCATTCTGCGTCGCGTCATCACCAGCGAAGGCCGCTCGCGCGGCTACATCAACGGTACGCCCTGCCCGCTGGGCGACCTCAAGGCCCTGGGCGAGCTGCTGATCGACATCCACAGTCAGCACGAGCATCAGTCGCTGCTCAAACCCGACACTCACCGGCGCCTGCTCGACGAGTACGCTGGCAGCCAGGAACTGGCTCGCCAGGTACAGCTGGCCGCCCAGCGCTGGCGCCAGACCCGCCAGGAGCTGCAGCGCCTGTCCTCGAGCGGCGACGAACAGCGCGCCCGCCACCAGTTGCTCAGCTACCAGCTGGAAGAGCTGGACAACCTGGCGCTCGGCGACAACGAACTGGAACAGCTGGAGCAGGAACACAAGACCCTGAGCAACGCCGAGCAACTGCTCGGCGCCTGCCGCCAGGTACTCGACCTGTGCAGTGAGAGTGACGCCGGCAATGTGCTGTCAGCCCTGACCGCCAGCCTCAACCGTCTCACCGCCTTCAGCGGCCAGCCCGGCGCGCTGAGCGAAGCCACCAGCCTGCTGGCCAGTGCCCAGATACAGGTAGAGGAAGCGGTGGGCGAGCTGAACCGCTTCATCGACCACTTCGACGCCGACCCGCAGCGCCAACAGTTCCTGGAAGAGCGCCTGGACGCCATCTACAGCCTGGCGCGCAAACACCGCGTACAGCCCTTCGAACTGACCGAACTGCAGCAGCGATTGTTCGAAGAACTGGAAGGCCTGAACGCCGACGACGAGGCCGTGGAGCGCCTCGGCGAAGAGCTGGCCTCCTACGCTCGGCACTACCAGGAAAAAGCCAGTGAACTGAGCATCCTGCGCCAACAGGCAGCCAGCCGCCTGGCCGAAGCGGTACAAGTGGAGATGCAGACCCTGGGCATGCCCGGCGGCCGTTTCAGTATCGAACTGCAGGCCGGCGGCAGCGACGAACCGCAACCGCATGGCCTGGAGCAGGTGGAGTTCCTGGTCAGCGCCAACCCCGGCCAGCCGCTGAGATCGCTGGCCAAGGTTGCCTCCGGTGGCGAGCTGTCGCGTATCAGCCTGGCCATCCAGGTCATCACCGCGCAGACCTCGCGGGTACCGACCCTGGTGTTCGACGAAGTCGACGTCGGCATCGGTGGCCCTACCGCCGAAGTGGTCGGCCAGTTGCTGCGCCGCCTGGGCGAGCGCGGCCAGGTGCTGACCGTGACCCATTTGCCGCAGGTCGCCGCCCAGGGCCACAACCACCTGTTCGTGCACAAGCAGCGCGGCAGCGACGAAACCCGCACCGCCGTAGCCAACCTGGACACTGCACAGCGGGTCGAGGAAGTGGCACGCATGCTGGGCGGCGTCGACCTCACAGACGAATCCCTGCAGCATGCCCGCAAGATGGTGACCAGCGTCCAGGGCTGAAAACACAGGCACAAAAAAGGCGCCTCGCGAGGCGCCTTTTCATGACTTCACAGTGCGCTTACTTCTTCTTGCGCACGTAGAGCACCAGATTATGGTCAACCAACTCGTAACCGTGTTGCTTGACGATATCTTTCTGCAGCTTCTCGATTTCCGGATCGAAGAACTCGATCACTTCGCCACTGTCCACGCAAACCATATGGTCGTGATGGCCGCCATCGGCCAGCTCGAACACGGCATGGCCACCGTCGAAGTTGTGGCGCTCGACCAAGCCGGCTGCCTCGAACTGGGTCAGTACGCGGTAGACGGTGGCCAGGCCAACATCCTCGCCCGCTTCCATCAGGGCCTTGTACACATCTTCAGCGCTCATGTGACGCTGGCCGGAAGTGGCCGAGTCAAGCATCTGCAGGATTTTCACGCGCGGCAGAGTGACCTTGAGGCCGGCTTTGCGCAGTTCGTTGTTTTCAACCATGGTCAGCTTTCTCGTGGTTGCTGCTTTCGCAGCTCCCGTTTATGCGGGTATGATCGGGGTTTATTTGCCCAGCCAAGATAGTGGAAGTCACCCACCGATGCAAAACACCAAGCTCCTGCTGCCCAGCCTCACGCTAGTGGGTCTGTTCGCACTCGCCGGCTGTTCGTTTCCCGGGGTCTACAAGATCGACATTCAGCAGGGCAATGTCGTGACGCAAGACATGATAGACCAGTTGAAGCCTGGAATGACCCAGCGCCAAGTGCGCTTCATCATGGGCAACCCGCTGATCACCGACACCTTCCATGCCAAGCGCTGGGACTACCTGTACAGCATCCAGCCAGGTGGCCGGCAGCGCTACCAGGAGCGCATCGCCCTGATGTTCGACGCCAACGACCAGTTGATCGGTCTCGGTGGCGACTTCATGCCGGGCGTCAGCCGCGATCAGGAAATTCTCGGCGAAGGCGCGGACAGCACCGTGACCACTCCGCCATCGCAGGAAGTGGAACAACCTGCCAAGCCAGGCTCGCTGCTGGAACAGATCCAGCGTGAAGTCGATGCGGCAGAGCCCGTGGCAGTTCCGATTCCGGAGCCGCTGGACCCGCAGCCGCAGTAAGCAGCACACAAAAAACCCGGCCTAGGCCGGGTTTTCTTTTCCCAGACGGCTACACCTATTCTTCGGCCTGAGCCGCCTTGGCCTGCGCGGCCTTGGCTGCACGCTGCTTGCGCACTTCCTTCGGATCGGCAATCAGCGGCCGGTAGATCTCCACCCGTTCACCGTCCTCAAGCAGACGCTCCTCGGGCTTCGGCACGGCCTTGCCGAAGATACCGAGCGGCGCGGCCTGCAGATCCAGACCAGGAAAGTGCGCATCCAGCCCCGAACGCAGTGCGGCATCACGCACCGTGCTACCGGCCGGTAGGCTGAGGCGCAGCAGTTTCTGCTTGTCGGCCAGGGCGTAGACCACCTCGACCACGATATTAGGCTTATCCATAGAGTTGCTTGGCTCTCTGGCAGAAGGCATCGACCATGGTGTTGGCTGCCTGGGTGAACAGTGGCCCCAGCGTAGCCCGAACCAGCGGGCCGGCGTAATCGAAGGTCAGATCCAGGCTGATCTTGCAGGCTTTGTCACCCAGGGCCTTGAACTCCCAGAGCCCCTGCAACTGACTGAAAGGGCCTTCCTCCAGCTGCATCTCGATGGCCTGTCCAGGCACCAGGCTGTTGCGAGTCATGAAGCGCTGGCTGATGTTGCCCTTGGCCACGGTCAGGCTGGCGCGCATCTGGCTTTCACTGACCTCCAGCACCTCGGAAGCCGAGCACCACGGCAGGAACTGCGGGTAACTGGCCACATCGTTGACCAGATCGTAGAGGGCCTGCGCCGGGTAGGGCAGCAGCGCCGAGCGTTGGATTCGCGTGCTCATCAGCCTTCATTTCCACAACTGCAGCGCCGCCCAGGCGGACGCAAAGAAGCGCGCATTGTGCGGAATTCGACCTGCCCCCTCAAGCGCAGCTGTCGCCAGCATCGTGCCGACTCCCTATAATGCGCGCCCTATGGCTAAACAGAAGAAACATCCCTCCGGGACCATCGCGCTGAACAAGAAGGCGCTGCACGACTACTTCATCGAGCACAAGTTCGAGGCAGGCCTGGTCCTGTCCGGCTGGGAAGTGAAGAGCCTGCGCGCCGGCAAGGCACAGCTGGTCGACAGCTACGTGCTGCTGAAAGATGACGAAGCCTGGCTGATGGGTTGCCACATCACCCCGCTGACCACCGCCAGCACCCACGTCATCGCCGATCCGACCCGCACCCGCAAGCTGCTGCTGAACAAGCGAGAGCTGGACAAGCTGTTCGGCTCCGTGCAGCAGAAGGGCTACACCTGCGTCGCGCTGTCGATCTACTGGAAAGCCCACCTGATCAAGTGCGAGATCGCCCTGGCCAAGGGCAAGAAGGATTTCGACAAGCGCCATACCGAGAAAGAGCGCGATGCCGACCGCGAAGTCCAGCGTGCCATGCGCACCAAGGGCAAGGGCAGCAACGACGACTGAGGAATCGCCAGCCAGACGGCGAGTTTCCGAACAACATGAAGGGCGCCTCGGCGCCCTTTGTTGTGCCTGCTAGAGACCCCGACGCTGCGCCCGAGCCAGGCGTTTAACCTCCTGCTGGGCCTCGTCGAGCACTTCCTGCACATAGTCGATGTGGCGACTGGAGCAGTCCCGCGCCTCTTCCGCGCGTCGTTCGATGATCGCCTCGAACAACGCCCGATGCTGCTCGCGCAGGCGCTCGCGCGTCTCGCCACGCTGCAGGTACATACCGCCGATGTTGGTCACCACGTTGTGCTTGAGCAGGTCGAACAGGCCACGGATGGTGTGCAGCAGCACGGCGTTGTGGCTGGCCTCGGCGATGGCCAGATGGAAGCGCGCATCGGCGGCGCCCTCTTCGACCCGCGTCGCCTTGCTGCCCTCTGCATAACAGGCCTGCAGGCTCTCGTAGGCGCTGCGCAAGCGCTCATGATCCACCGGCGTGGCCCGCAGCGCAGCGTAGTAGGCGCAGGAACCCTCCAGGGTATGGCGGAACTCCAGCAGGTCGCGCTGGGCGTCCGGATTATCTTCCAGCAGCTGCAGCAACGGGTCGCTGAAAGTCGAGCCCAGCTGCGCCGCCACATAGTTGCCACCGCCCTGACGACTGACCAGCAGCCCGCGCGCCACCAGCTTCTGAATCGCCTCGCGCAACGAGGGGCGTGACACGCCGAAGCGCTCGGCCAACTGACGCTCGGCGGGCAGCCGCTCGCCGGCCTTGAGGGTGCCCTCGAGGATCATCGCCTCCAGCTGGCTGACGATGTCGTCCGACAGACGGCGCTGTCGTATCTGCCCCACTTCCATAACCCGCTCCATTGACCTCGCGACCGGCTCGGCGCCGGCTCCTGGCGGCAAGCCTATCCGCCTCCCCCGGTACCAGCAAGACGAGGCCCTGCGACCAAAGTCGAAGGCGCGGAAATTGACAGCGGCCGAGCCCGACTCTTACCCTGAGCCCCACACTTTGTAAATTGGTATTACCAATTATTCAAAGCGCAACCAACAAATCCAACAATGCGCGAGGTATCCAACATGTCTCTTTCCCCTTCACAGCCGCGCCTGGCGCGCCCCTGATCGGAGCCATCAGATGTCTTCCGGACTGCTCGCCCTGCTCGCCTTCTCCCCCATCCTGCTCGCCGCCATCCTGCTGATCGGCCTGCGCTGGCCGGCCAAACGCGCGATGCCGCTGGTCTACCTGCTCACCGCCGGTATCGCCCTCACGGTGTGGGATATGAGTTTCAACCGCGTACTCGCCTCGACCCTGCAAGGCCTGGTCATCACCGGCGGCGTACTGTGGATCATCTTCGGCGCCATCCTGCTGCTGAACACCCTCAAGCACTCCGGCGGCATCACCGCGATTCGCGCCGGCTTCGCCACCATCAGCCCGGATCGGCGTATCCAGGCCATCATCATCGCCTGGCTGTTCGGCTGCTTCATCGAAGGGGCTTCCGGTTTCGGTACCCCGGCCGCCATTGCCGCCCCGCTGCTGGTGGCCATCGGCTTCCCGGCGCTGGCCGCGGTCATGCTCGGCATGATGGTGCAGAGCACCCCGGTGTCCTTCGGCGCGGTCGGCACGCCGATCATCGTCGGCGTCAACAGTGGCCTCGACAGCGCCGGCATCGGCAACCAGCTGGCCGCCCACGGCTCCAGCTGGGACGCCTTCCTGCAGTTGATCACCAGTGAAGTTGCAATCATCCACGCCACCGTCGGCACCCTGATGCCGCTGCTGATGGTGCTGATGCTGACGCGTTTC
The DNA here is from genome assembly GCF_001592875.1 of Pseudomonas sp. BMS12. Classification (GTDB taxonomy): domain Bacteria; phylum Pseudomonadota; class Gammaproteobacteria; order Pseudomonadales; family Pseudomonadaceae; genus Aquipseudomonas. The sequence goes on from NZ_LSOF01000009.1 coordinate 243,527, forward strand.
TTCGGTCGCGAGAAAAGCTGGAAGGCCGGCTTCGAGGTGCTGCCCTTCGCCGTGTTCGCCGGCCTGGCCTTCACCCTGCCCTATGCCGCCACCGGCGTGCTGCTCGGCCCGGAGTTCCCCTCCCTGCTCGGCGGCCTGATCGGTCTGGCCATCGTCACCACGGCGTCGCGCTTCGGCTTCCTGGTGCCGAAGAAGCACTGGGACTTCGTGCCGGCCAACGAGTGGCCGAACGAGTGGCTGGGCAGCGTGGAGATGAAGCTGGACAGCCTCACCACTCGCCCGATGAGCACCCTGCGCGCCTGGCTGCCCTACGTGCTGGTCGGCGCCCTGCTAGTGATCAGCCGCGTGTTCCCCGACGTCGGCGCCGCGCTGAAGTCAGTGGTGCTGGTGTTCCCCGACATCCTCGGCGAGGCCGGCATCAAGGCCGACTTCATGCCGCTGTACCTGCCGGGCGGCATTCTTGTCGCCGTGGTCATCGCCACCTTCTTCCTGCACGGCATGAAGGCCCGCGAGATGGTCGCTGCGGTCAAGGAGTCGTCCAGCGTGCTGCTCGGCGCCGGCTTCGTGCTGCTGTTCACCGTGCCCATGGTGCGCATCCTGATCAACTCTGGAGTCAACGCCGCCGAGCTGGCCAGCATGCCGATCACCATGGCCCGCTACGTGGCCGACAGTGTCGGTGGCATCTACCCGCTGCTGGCCCCGAGCGTCGGCGCCCTGGGTGCCTTCATCGCCGGCTCCAACACGGTGAGCAACATGATGCTCAGCCAGTTCCAGTTTGGCGTGGCGCAGAATCTGGGCATCTCCACGGCACTGATCGTCGCCGTACAGGCCATCGGCGCCGCCGCCGGCAACATGGTGGCGATACACAACGTGGTCGCCGCTTCCGCCACCGTCGGCCTGCTCGGCCGCGAAGGCAGCACCCTGCGCAAGACAGTCTGGCCGACCCTGTACTACGTGCTCTTTACTGGAGTGATCGCCCTGATCGCGATCCATGTCTTCGGTATCAGCGACCCACTGCAAGGGCTCTGAATAGCAGCCTGGCCACGCCCTGCCCCGCGCAGGGCGCGGTCGTAACAGACCTCACGGAAATCTGCCCATGATCATCTCCGCCTCCACCGACTACCGTGCCGCCGCCCAGCGCAAGCTGCCGCCCTTCCTGTTCCACTACATCGATGGCGGCGCCTACGCCGAGCACACGCTGCAGCGCAACGTCGCCGACCTGGCCGACATCGCCCTGCGCCAGCGCGTGCTGCGCAACATGGCCGAGCTGAGCCTGGAAACCGAGCTGTTCGGCGAGAAGCTGGCCATGCCGGTGGCCCTGGCCCCGGTCGGCCTGACCGGCATGTACGCGCGCCGCGGTGAAGTACAGGCGGCCAAGGCGGCAGCGGCCAAGGGCATTCCCTTCACACTGTCCACCGTGTCGGTGTGCCCGATCGAGGAAGTGGCGCCGGCCATCGACCGGCCGATGTGGTTCCAGCTGTATGTGCTGAAGGATCGCGGCTTCATGCGCAACGCCCTGGAGCGGGCCAAGGCGGCGGGCGTGACCACCCTGGTATTCACCGTCGACATGCCGGTGCCCGGCGCCCGCTATCGCGACGCCCACTCCGGAATGAGCGGCCCCAACGCGCCGCTGCGCCGCGTGCTGCAGGCCATGACTCACCCGGCCTGGGCCTGGGACGTCGGCCTGCTGGGCAAACCGCACGACCTGGGCAATATCTCCGCCTATCGCGGCAACCCGACGGGGCTGGCCGACTATATCGGCTGGTTGGGCGCCAACTTCGATCCGTCGATCTCCTGGAAAGACCTGGAATGGATTCGCGAATTCTGGGACGGCCCGATGGTGATCAAGGGCATCCTCGACCCGCAGGATGCCAAGGACGCCGTCAGCTTCGGCGCCGACGGCATCGTCGTGTCCAACCACGGCGGCCGCCAGCTCGACGGCGTGCTGTCCAGCGCCCGTGCCCTGCCGGCGATTGCCGATGCGGTGAAGGGTGATCTGAAGATCCTGGTCGACTCTGGCATCCGCACCGGTCTCGACGTGGTCCGCATGCTCGCCCTCGGCTCCGACTGCGTGATGCTCGGCCGCGCCTTCGTCTACGCCCTGGCCGCCGCCGGTGGTGCCGGCGTGAGCAACCTGCTGGAGCTGTTCGACAAGGAAATGCGCGTCGCCATGACCCTGACCGGCGCCAAGTCCATCAGCGAAATCAGCCGCGATTCGCTGGTCAAGGAGTTCTGAGCATGACTGCTGTCAGCCGCGACGCCCTGCTCGCCCAACTGCGCGACGCCGTGGGCGCCGACCAAGTGCTCACCGACGAGCAGAGCACCCGGCGCTTCCGCAAGGGCCATCGCTGCGGCGAAGGCGGCGTACTGGCCGTCGTGCGCCCAGGCACCCTGCTGGAGCAGTGGCGCGTGCTGCAGGCTGCCGTGGCGGCCGATCGCATCGTCATCATGCAGGCGGCCAACACCGGCCTGACCGGCGGCTCGACCCCGGACGGCGACGACTATGATCGCGAGATCGTGCTGGTCAGCACCCTGCGCATCACCGGTGTACAACTGATCAACGACGGTCAGCAGGTGGTCTGCCTGCCAGGCGCCACCCTCGATCGCCTGGAGCAGGCCCTGGCGCCGCTGGGCCGCGAGCCCCATTCGGTCATTGGCTCATCCTGCATCGGCGCCTCGGTACTCGGCGGGGTGTGCAACAACTCCGGCGGCGCCCTGGTACGCCGCGGCCCGGCCTACACCGAGCTGGCGCTGTACGCGCAGGTCAAGGCCGACGGCTCGCTGGAGCTGGTCAACCACCTGGGTATCGAGCTGGGCGACAGCCCCGAGGAAATCCTCACCCGCCTGCAGCAGGGCGATTACAGCCCACAGCAGATTCGCAACGAAGATATCGGCAAGGGTTCGGACGAACGCTACGGCGAGCACGTACGCGACGTCGACGCCGACACCCCGGCGCGCTTCAACGCCGATCCTTCGCGCCTGTTCGAGGCCTCCGGTTCGGCCGGCAAGCTGTGTCTGTTCGCCGTGCGCCTGGACACCTACGCCAAGGAAGCCAGCTCGGTGTTCTACATCGGCAGCAACGACCCGCACGACCTCACTGAAGTGCGCCGTCACCTGCTCGCCCATCTGCCGCGCCTGCCGATTGCCGGCGAGTACATCCACCGCACGGCTTTCGACATCGGCGAAAAATACGGCAAGGACACCTTCCTGCTGATCGACACCTTCGGCACGGCCAAGGTGCCCACCGCCTTCGCCATGAAGAGCAGGGTCGACGGTTTCTTCGAGCGCTTCGGCCTGCGCGGCGTGACCGACCGGATACTGCAGCCCCTGATGAACCTGCTGCCCAGCCATCTGCCCAAGCGCATGCGCGACTACCGCGACCGCTACGAGCATCACCTGCTGGTAAGGGTTTCCGACGACACCAAAGACGCGACCCGCGCCTTCCTCGCCGACTACTTCGGCCAGCGCAGCAGCGGCGCCTTCTTCGAGTGCGATGCCGAGGAAGGACGCAAGGCCTTCCTGCACCGTTTCGCCATCGCCGGCGCGGCGATTCGCTATCGCGAGGTGCACCAAAGCAGCGTGGAAGACATCGTGCCGCTGGACATCGCCCTGCGCCGCAACGACCGTGACTGGGTGGAGGTGCTGCCGGCCGAGATGGAAGAACAGATCATCCACAAGCTCTACTACGGGCACTTCTTCTGCCACGTGTTCCACCAGGACTACATCATCAGGAAGGGTGTCGACCCGCTGGCCATGGAGCACCGCATGTGGGCCCTGCTCGACGAGCGCCGCGCCGAATACCCGGCCGAGCACAATGTCGGCCACCTCTACGTGGCCAAGCCCGCGCTGGCCGGTTTCTACCGCGAGCTGGACCCGAGCAACACGCTCAACCCCGGCATCGGCCACACCTCGAAGAAGAAACACTGGCAAGACTGCTGCGGCGGCCACTGAGCATGCGTGGGCTATGCGTGAGCGCACCCCGTGCGCGCCGCGTGCCCTGCCGCAAAAAACCTGAACCCCTGGGCAACCTGCCAAGTCCATCTCTGTAAGCCCGTCACCGGGCTTCGTACTCGGATGGCCTAGCCTGCGCGGCCGCAACGCCAGCCGTAGGCAGCGTTCCGAGACAGACAGGAAGCAACAGGAGATACAGCATGAAACGTACTGCCCTACTCTTTGCAGCAACACTGATCACCGCCCCGGCATTCGCAGCCGACGACCAGTGCAGCCTTAACATGCAAAAGCTCGACGACGAGCTGACTACCAACACGACCTTGGGCGAGCCGCTGAAAACCCAGGTCGAAGAGTTGAAGACCCAGGCCATGACGGCCCAACAGGCCGGCAAGACCGAAGACTGTGCGGCAGCCTCCAACCAGGCACTGATGCTGCTGGAGAACTCCGAAAAAGGTGGCGAGGGCGGCAGCTAAGCCCACCTGGCGCGGCAGGGCCAGCCCTTTCCAGGTTGGCCCGCGCCGGGCCCAGCGCTCTCTATACTCAAACCTCCATCCCTGCTCCGGAGGTGCCTCATGCGACGTGTTCCTCTACTTCTCGCCCTCACCCTGGCCGGCGCAAGCCTGTTCAGCAGCAACCTGTGGGCCATGCACTGTCCACAGGACATGGCCAAGATCGATGCTCTGCTCAAGACCGATCCGCCGGCAGATCCCGAAGTGCTCGCCGAGGTACAGCGCCTGCGCGCCGAAGGCGAGGAGCTGCACAAGGCGGGCAACCATGCCGAGTCGGTAAAGGTGTTGGACGAAGCCATGAGCCTGCTGCAGGCCAGTGAATAACCCCTGCGTCTGCGCGAGACACTAGAGTCCGCGCAGACGCGAACCCGCGCCTTGACCGCTAGGCATCCTGTCCCAGCAGCGACAGCGCCACGCGCCGCAACTGCTGCAGATCCACCGGTTTCAGCAAACTGGCCTCGGCACCCATCGCGCGAGCCTCGGCCAGCACTTCCTCGTCGGCGGCAGCGCTGACCACCAGCACCGGCACCTCGGCCAGCCGCGGCTCGCGACGCATGTGCTCGAGCACTTCCAGGCCACTGCCATCGGGCAGGTCGAGATCGAGCAGCACCAGCGCAGGCGTTTGTTCGGCCAGGTACAGCATCGCCCGCCGCACCGATGGCACACCATCGACCCGCGCCATGTCACGCAAGCCCTCCTGCAGTACGCGCATGCAGGCCAGGTGATCCTCCACGCACAGCACCGGCACCAGATCCTGTGGTGCCCGCTGCACCTGCTGCCCAGTCGACTCGACGACCTGGGTGGGTTCGGCAGCACTGGGCAGTTCGATCCAGAAGCGACTGCCCAGGCCGGCATCGCTGGAGAACCCCATCTCGCCCCCCATCAACTCCGCCAACTCGCGACAAAGCACCAGACCGATACCGGTGCCGGGGATGTTGGAGTTTTCCCGTCCCAGGCGCTGGAAGGGCTGAAACAAACTCTGCTGCTGCTGCTCGGTGAGCCCCGAGCCGCTGTCCTCGACCCATAGCCGTACGCCACCGGCACGCACCTCATAACCCATGCGGATCATGCCCTGCGGGCTGTTGTACTTGATCGCATTGGACAGCAGGTTGAGCAGCACCTGGCGCAGGCGCCTGGGATCGGCGAGGACATACAGGGGCGGATACGCCTCGGCCTGTACCTGCAACTGCAGTCGGCGCTGCTGAACTTCGGGCTGTACCAGTTCGGCACAGCTGCGCAGCAAGGGGCCGATATCGACCGACTGCAGCTGCAGCTGCTGCTGGCGGCTCTCGATACTGGACAGGTCGAGGATATCGTCCACCAGGGAAGTCAGGTGGCGGCTGGCGACGACGATCTCGCGGGCATATTCGGCCTCCTGCGCACGCTCCGCATGGTCCTGAGCCTCCAGCTCGATCAGCTGGGCAAAACCGTGGATGGCGTTGAGCGGCGTGCGCAGTTCATGGCTCATGCTTGACAGGAAGCGGCTCTTGGCCTGACTGGCGGCCTGCGCCTCCAGGCTGGCCCGGCGCAGTTCTTCCTGGACCTGCTTGAGCCGGGTGACATCCACATGGGTACCGGCCGCCCGCAGCACGCGGCCCTCGGCATCGCGCTCGATGACCTTGCCGCGGCTGAGCAGCCAGGCATAGCGACCCTGGGCATCAGCATAGCGGTACTCGGCTTCGAAAAAGTCCGCATGGGTCTCATCGGCCATGCTCAAGCGCATATGGCGCACCCGGGGCAAGTCATCGGGATGCACACGCTGGTTGAACTCGGCAAATGGCAGGCAGCTGTCGCGCAACCCGAAACGCCGCACAAAGCGCTCACTGATACAGATACTCAGGCTCGCGGCCTCGACTTCCCAGAGGCTCTCCGTGGTGCTTTCCAGCACCAGTTCGAGAGTGCGCTGGACCTCTTCGCGCCCCTGCTCACTGAGTTGCAGTTGCAGGCCGGCGTGCTGCACCTCCTCGGCCATCTCCGCCAGTTCGCGAATACTGGTCGGTGGCGGCTGCGGCTTGCGCTCGCCGGCCGCCAGGCTGCGCATCATCTCGACGATCCCGGAGATCGGCTCAGCCAACTGATTGCTCAAACGCCGCGAACGCAACCACATCCAGCTGCCGAACAGCAGATAGAAGAACACCAGGCCGGCGATCAGCAAGTAGCCAATGGCCTGATACTGCTCGGCCAGGCCGTTGGTCTCACGAAAGATGTTGGCCTCGTCCACCACCAGCAAAAGGCGCCAGCGCGTCTGCGGCACCTCGCTCCAGGCCATCAGCTGGCTACGCCCACCAAGCTGGACCTCCTGCACGCCGTGGCGCTGCCCGTTCATGGCCGTCAGCAACGTCTGCAGCCCAGGTTGTCGATCCAACTTGAAATCGGCTGGCTTGAGCACCTCGCGGCGCACTGCCTCGGCATAGGAATAGTCGGTCAGTTCACGCAGGCCAAAATCCTTCTCCCCCGCCGCCGGCAGGGCCATGATCTCGTTATCGCTACCGACCAACAGTGCATAGCCCTGCCAGGGCACCTGCAGGCTGCCGATCTCACTGAGCATCTGCCCGACCGTGACATCCAGGCCGACCACACCTTCGAGTTTCTCGTCACGGTAGACCGGAGCGATTGCCGACATCGTCCAACCCAGCCCGGCCGGATCGAGATAGACCTCGGTCCATACCGGCCCCCGGCTCGGGTTGTGCTTGGCATCGGCCAGGTAATAGAAGTTGTACTGCGGGATGACCATGTCATGCGGGTACTGCTGCAGCACATCGAAGTAAGGGTAGATGCGGTTGTAGCTGTCCCAGCTGTTGAAATAGATCGCCGCCACCAACGGATCGGTCTGCTGGATCGAGCGCATCAGCGGATCCAGGCGCGACAGGCGCAGCGCCTTGTCGCGGTCCTGTTGCTCCGGAGGGGTACTGGCGGCATAGAAGGACGCCGCCCGGCCATCGTCGCTACGACTATGGAATACCCCGTCGGCGGTGCTGGCGTGACGCATGTGCTCCAGCTCGTCCGGCTGGAAGCGGCGATCCTGCAGCGCCTCGCCGACTGCATCGCGGTAGATGCTGACCTGCGCCTCGATAGCCCGCAGGCGTCCATCGATCACCTGCCCCTCGCGCCGCACCGCGCGGTCCAGGTTCTCCAGGGCACTGCTCTGCAGATAGCCGACCTGGGCCTCGCGAATGGACTCATTGGTATAGAGGTAGACGCCGATCAACACCGACTCCACCAACACCAGGGGTATCAACGCACTCTGCAGAAAGGCGCGCCAGATCCAGCGACGCAATGGCTTGAGCGTTGCAGGCGTCATGCCGGCGCTCCTCGGATTGGAATCAGACAGAGGATGGCACATGACGCTCGAACGGCCAGCCATCCCGGGCAGACGCCATTGTAAGGGTAGAACGGAGGTCGACGCTGACCAACCTTTGGCGTAGACTCGCAGCCGTACCTTGCAAGACTGTAATTGGGGCCGATTAGGATTCGACGCCGGTAACAAAACTTGAGGGGCATGCCGAGTAGGTGACAGTTCTCGTAAATCCGCTGCCACAACTTCATAGTTGCCAACGACGACAACTACGCTCTAGCCGCCTAAGTGCCGCTAGCTGACCCTAGGGGATGCCTGTAAACCCGAAGATTTGGTCAGTCAGATAGAACAGGATCGCCGCCAAGCTCGCTGCAGGTGTAACGGCTAAAACTTATGCAGCTCGCTCCAAGCACCCTGCCACTCGGGCCGCGCGGAGTTAACTCAATAGAGATGGCTACGCATGTAGAACCGATAGCGGCGAACTGGCGGACGGGGGTTCAAATCCCCCCGGCTCCACCAAACAAACCCCTGATTTTCCTAAAGAAAGTCAGGGGTTTTTCTTTGGGTGTCGAAAAAGTGTCGAGCTTCCAGCCCCCTTAGATATGCTAAGGAACCCAGTCACCCTCATATGCATTCCTTCATGATCACAGCCGAGTTCGTCGAACTGCTCTCCAAGGTTCCTAACGTAGTCTGGTCAGGGCTATCAGCAGCGCTACTCACCCTAACTGGGGTAGTCATCTCAAACGCAAGCAACACGAAGCGGTTGAAGATTCAGCTCAAGCACGATGCATCAGAAAAAGCCAAAGAGCGCACCGGGAAGCTGAGGCAAGAAGTCTACTTACTCGTGGCCGAAGAGCTAGGGAAAGCCAACCATTTCCTGGGCTCTCTAGGCTCAGTCGACATTACTAAAGAAAATGCAATGCTTGAAATGCGTGGCCTCTTCTCAGCTGTCACGAAGCTACAGCTGGTCGCGGAACCGAGCACCGCATTTGAAATCAGTGAGCTGAGCGCGAAATACGGTGCAGCAACCCTACGCCTACTGGCAGCATCTGACCCGATAAGGCGGAATCGCATCGACATCGAGATCGCTAATAAGAGCTATGAGGAATCGCTTAAACAAGTCAGCCGCTACCAAGAAACTCTCACAGAAATGGTCGACTCAGGCGTTGTAAACCCTCAGGTGTTCGATCAACTTCAAGAGCGCCATGACTACCATTTCGAGCAAATGAGTACCCACAGCGAGAAACTCAACCTACTTTGGGACGACAACGTCCGAAAGCATGTGGCCTTTACAAAAGCACTAATCGCAGAAATGAAGCCCCTGTGCTCTGACTACGTCGAAGCGCTAAAGGCAATCCGTGAAGACCTTGGCCAACCTACCGTATCTCAAAATTTTGAGCAGCAAATGCTCAATCATTGGGATCAGATGGAACAAGAACTGGTAAATGTCCTTAAAACTCTTCAGTCAAATGAGCACACGCCCCCTTCTAGCTCCCTACCTTAGGCGCTAAACGAACAGCATCGGCCAAATGATCCGGGGCTAGATGCGCATAGCGCATGGTCATGGCCAAGCTGGAGTGACCCAGGATTTTCTGCAGGGTAAGGATATTCCCGCCGTTCTGAATGAAGTGACTGGCGAAGGTGTGCCGCAGTGAATCGCCCCTGGTTTCGTAGACATCTCCAAGCCTCATAATGAGGTCCATCAGGAGGTGCCATGAGCAACCAGCG